>NZ_JBNDKD010000002.1:0-1581854 GCF_050435345.1 Paraburkholderia sp. 32 | reverse complement strand
AAATCGGCGCCGGTGCGATGTCGGGCGCGCTGCTCAAGCAGGTGATCGTTGCGCTCGTGCGCCGCTCGCTTAAAACCAGCGCGCTGTGGATGGAACGTTTCGCATTGCTCGGTGATCCCCAGATCGCGCGCGCGTTCGCCGACATGACCGCGAGGCCTTCCGCGCCGCACACCGTCGAAAGTCTTGCCCAGATCGCCTGTCTGAGCCGCTCCGCGTTCATGGCGCGCTTCTCGGCGGCCTTCGGCCAGGCGCCGATGCAGGTGCTTCGCGACATCCGAATGCGCCAGGCCGCCGCCCAGTTGCGCGCCGGGGATCTCGCGCTCGACCAGGTGGCGCACAACGCCGGCTACGCGAGCCGCGGAGCTTTCATACGCGCCTTCCGCGAAATTTATGGCGCGGCGCCCGCCGAGTATCGAGCAACACCATCCTCATCCTGATCCGCACCGCGCGGATTGACTCGCCCGCTCGACGCCCGAAGCGCCGAGTGGCGACCCACGAGCCGGACTTTTGCGCACATTTGCCGGATCCTGTGCGCGGTGATCGCTCCTAGACTGCTTCTCAATGCAGGAACACCTGTTCCCGCAGCCATCATCCGCAGTTCGAACCGAACCCAAGGAGCAGTACTATGAGCCGCATCGCTATTCCGCAGAATATTCCCGCCGAGTCCAAGGCCGTCGTCGACGCCGTGTCGCGGCAACTCAAGCTCACGCCCAACCTGTTCCGCATCATGGCACAAAGCCCCCAGGCGCTGAACGGGTGGGCCGGCCTGCAGGGCGCTCTCTCCAAAACACTCGACATCAAGACGCGCGACGGCATTGCACTGGCCGTGTCGCAGGTCAACGGCTGCCAGTACTGCCTCAGCGCCCACACCTACGCAGCCACCGAGTTTGCCGGCCTTTCCAGCGATGAGATTCGCCGCAACAGACTCGGGGACTCGGACGTGCCCCGCGTGGCGGCCGCGGTAGCGTTCGCGCGCAAGCTGATGCAAACGCGCGGCAAAGTAGCGACGGGGGACCTCGACGTGATGCGAGCCGCCGGGTACAGCGATGCCAATATCGTCGAGATCATCGCGCTGAGTGCGCAGTTCATGCTGACGAATTTCGTCAATAATGTGTTCGACACGGAGATCGACTTCCCGGTGGTCGAAACGGAAATCGCCTGAACGCGTTCGGAAGCCCGCAAGGGCTTCCCCCTCTTCCGGGAGTTCTGCCATGCCACGCACCACTGCCGAAAAGCGCGCCACATTCCGGGCGCTACACGAATCCGGTTGTTTCACGCTGCCGAACCCTTGGGACGCCGGCAGCGCACGTTATCTCACGAGCCTCGGCTTCCAGGCTATCGCGACCACGAGTTCCGGCTATGCGTGGTCGACCGGCCGCGCCGACAACCAGGCGAGCCGCGACGACATCCTCGCGCACTTGCGCGCGATGGTCGAGGCCACCGATCTGCCGGTCAATGCAGATTTCGAAAGCGGCTTTGCCGACGATGCGGCCGGCGTTGCCGAGAGCGTGAAACTCGCGGTCGCCACCGGCGTGGCTGGCCTGTCGATCGAAGATGCGACCGGCGATGCCGCCGCGCCTCTGTTGCCGATAGAGATCGCCGTGGCGCGGCTCGCAGCGGCGCGGCAAGCGATCGACGATAGCGGTGGCGATACGCTGCTGATCGGCCGCGCGGAGAATTTTTTCGTTGGTGTGCCCGACCTGAACGACACGCTCGAGCGTCTGAAGGCTTACGCAGCGGCCGGCGCGGACTGCCTGTACGCGCCGGGTATCCGGACGCGCGAAGAGATCGAGGCCGTCGTCGCGGCGGTCTCGCCCAAACCGGTGAACGTACTGATTGGCGCGAACCCGGTCCTGACATTGCCAGAACTGGCAGCGCTGGGCGTGCGGCGCGTCAGCGTGGGCGGCGCACTCGCGCGGAGCGCCTGGGGCGGCCTCATGCGCTCCGCCCAGGCGCTTTCGGACGGACGCTTCGACGGCTTCGCAGATGCCCCACCGGCTTCGGATCTCAATGCACTGTTCGCTGGCGACGCTTGACGCGCGCCATTAACATCGATCCCGTCACTCAAGGAGAAACACATGGCTCGCGAAATCATCCGTGTCGAACCATTGTCCAACTGGCTCGAGCGTTGGAAGGCACCCACCTCCGTTGCCACGCGTCACGGCGACACGCTTTACGTGTCGGGCTTGCCGCCATTCGATCCGCAGACCGGCGAAGTGCTGGATGCGCCGATCGAACAGCAAACTCGACGCGTGCTGGAGCAACTGAAGCTCTGCGTCGAGACCGGCGGATCGTCGCTCGACCAGGTGCTCAAGTGCAACGTCTACTGCACATCCGTCGAGATGTTCCCGATCGTCAATGAAATCTATGCACGATTCTTTGGCCCCCGGCCACCGGCACGGATCTTCGTGAACGTGCCCGCATGGCCCGGACGTTTCGATATCGAGATAGATTGCATTGCAGCGGTTTGAGCCGTGTTGCGCACGACCATGGCACGCTCGACCGACGCACAGATCGAAGCGGCACTCACCGATAACACACGGCCTCACCGCGATCGCGCCCGCGACGGGCGAGATCGCGTCGCCGATGTGCTTCGCTTCATCGACATCGGGCCAGGCGATCTTTCTGCCGTATCGCGGATATTTCACTCGCTTGTTCGCGTCACTGGCCGGAGACCACGGACGCGTATTCGCCGCGATTCCCGCCGAGCTGACAAAGATCGAGCGCATCGAGGCGGGACAGTCGGAGGTCGAACAGTTCGCGCGGTAGCGGCACAATGCCGTGCTGCTGACAGGGATTGCCGAAAAAGCGGGCGCCCGACGGAACAGATCTACGCGTTTTGCATCGCGCGGAACTACCACGATCTCCACACGCCAAAGATGGTCCCCGTCGACGTTCATGCATTCAACGACGCCGTTTTTCGCGTGTTGATGCCGGGCGGCCATTACGTAATCGTCGATCATCGGGCGCAGCCGGGTTCGAATACGCGGGTGAGCACGACGTGCTGCATAGTCACCGCGATCCGCGGACGTCTCCTGCATCTTCGCGCGTGGAATCCGATACGACACCGATGGGTTTATCGTGAAATTCGGAGGCCTGCTGAGCTTACGTGTCGTGTTCGTCAATGACCGTTATCTGAATGGAACCGCCGTCTGAATGTCTTCGCGACGCTTAGGAAGAAGGTCTCTTCCTGGCCGACTGTACGCGTTCACCCGTCAGCACCATAAGCCGACGTTCAGAAGCATTCGCTGCGCCTAAGGCAGTTTAGCGGCGTCGCAGCCTTGTGAGTGCAACCGGCCACAGAAGGACGGTCGACGGTATCCAATGAATGACGGTTCATCCGTTAATTTCCGCCGTTGGTCGAGGTTTTTCGGAGGTCGCTTGAGGGTCCGAGTGCAGCCAGTTGTGATCATGCTCGGCCGCTCCAGCCCCGGAGAATACTATCGCGCGAAAGAAAGCTACTGCGGCGCTCAAGCCACCTTGCGTACGCTACTCCAGGACCGCAATTCGGTAGGCGACAATGCTTTCGAGAAGAGGAAACCTTGCAGTTCGTCGCAACCAATGTTTCGCAGGATCTGAGCCTGATGCTCGCTCTCGACTCCTTCGGCGACCACTCGGAGGCCCAGTTCGTGGCCGAGCTCGATGATTGCCCGAATAATTGCGAGGTCGGCCGGCGCATCGAGCATGTCTTGCACGAACGCGCGGTCGATCTTGAGGCGATCAAGCGGAAATCGGTTCAGATAGCTGAGGCTTGAGTAACCGATACCGAAATCGTCGAGGGATAGCTTTACTCCAAGCTTGCGGATCGCCTGGATCGTGGTGAGATAGTTCTCCGCGTTGTCCATCAACACCGTCTCAGTGATCTCGAGTTCGAGCCGATCGGGAGCCACGCCGTACCGCTCGAGACTGTCTGCGAGCGAGCTTATCAAGTCTGGATCGCGCAGCTGGATCGCAGACACGTTGATCGAGACGCGCAAATGCATCAGCCCGCCAGCGTCCCACGCGGCGACCTGTCGGCATGCTTCGTCGATTACCCAGGCACCGATCGGAATGATGAGTCGTGTGTCTTCGGCGACCGGAATAAACTGCGCAGGCGACACCGTGCCGATCTGCGGGCTGTTCCAGCGCAAGAGCCCCTCAACGGCAACCGGTTCGCCCGTGCGGGCATCGACACACGGCTGGTACGCAAGCCGGAACTCCTGCCTGGTGATCGCCGTGCGCAGGCACGCTTCGAGCGTCAACCGGTAGCGCGCGCGTTCGGCCATATCAGGTGCGAAGAACTTGACGAGGTTACGTCCCGCGGCCTTCGCCTGGTACATCGCGGCGTCGGCGTTCTGCATCAGGGTATCGATGTCCTCGCCATCGTCCGGGAAAAGTGCCACGCCGACACTGCATGACACCGGCAATGCGGCGCCGCCTAGTTCATGCGGCTGACGAACGAGCGGCAACAGACGATCCTCGATCGCACGGGTAACATCCGCCACATTGCTGACACCGTTGAGGATTACCGTGAACTCGTCGCCACCGAGGCGGCTGACGGTGTCATTGCTGCGCACGGCTTGCAGAAGGCGCCGCGCGACCGAGCGCAACAGGTTGTCGCCGATGTGATGGCCAAGCGAATCATTGATGTTCTTGAACCGGTCCAGATCAATGAAGAGCACGCCGACGCGTTGGCCGGAGTGGCGCGCATTGCCGAGTGCGACGCCAAGGCGCTTGATGAACAGCTCGCGGTTCGGCAGTTCCGTTAGCACGTCATGTTCGGCGAGAAACTGAATGCGCGCCTCGCTCTTCTTGCGGTCCGTGATGTCGATCAACGTGCAGATATAGTGCGACAGGTTCGCCCGCCGGTCGCGCACCGCGCTCACCATTAGCCATGCCGGATAGTCGTTGCCGGCCCGCCTTCGCACCTGCGCTTCGCCATGCCACGCGCTGAGGCGATCGACAGAATCGATAACGGCCGGAAAAATGTCATCTTGCTCCTGCGTTCCAAAGAGGAAAGCAGGCTTCTTGCCCGCCACGTCGTCAGCGCAATATCCAGTCGCTCGATAGAACGATGCATTGGCAGTGACGAGCCGTCGTTGCTCATCCAGAATCAGAATCGCCTCGGAGGATGCCTCGAACACCTTGCCCCACAATTCGAGGCGTTGCTCCATCAGCTTGATCTGGTTGATTGGAGTGAATGCAGTCAATACTGCGTCGCGCCCCTGGAAGTCGAGGCGTCGCGCCGACAGCATGGCCCACGTAGGTTCGCTGCCGGCCTTCCAGCGCACCTCGAATTCGTCTACGGCATCTCGGTCCGAGAGTTGCTGGAAAAACCGCGCGCGTACCTCCGAGTCGAGACCGAAGCCCCAGGGGTCTACCGTGCAGCCGTTGAGCCAGGCAAGCGCTGGCCGGTTTGCGTGCAGGATCTCATGCCCCGGGATTGACGTGACGACCATCGGCACTGGAGTCGCCTCTACAAGAGCGTATTGCGCGGCCGACGCACGCGCTGTCGCGGCAAGCTCCTTCTGCACGACGCGCTCGCGGTCAAGCTGCGCGAGCATGTCGTTGAAGCCGCTCACGAGCTGGCCGATCTCGTCCTGACTATGCCACCTGGCGCGCAGCGAGTGGTCTCCTGTGCGGCGCACGGTATCCATCACGCGCGCCAGCTGGCGCAAGGGGCGGGAAATCTGCTGCGCGACGAAGTACACCATGCTCAGGATCGCGCATAGCAGAAAGAATGCCGTTCCAAGGTGCAGCCACATTCGCTCAAAGAGGCCGCGCACGCGCTTATGCAGAAGACTTTCGAGTTGGCTGCCGGTGTTACTCCACGCGTCGCTTACGCTCGTTACCAGGCGCTGCTGTGCGGAATCGAGCCGGTTCAGCGCGGCCGCATCCGCGCCAGCGTCAACTGCGGCTCCAGCCATGCGGCGATACGTTTCGACGGCGGCGAGCATGCGTTCGACCGACGGTCCAATCGTGCCGGTCAGTGTGCCGTTCGCGGCCGAAGCTTCCGCATAGTCCGAGCGCAGCCCCTGCAATACTGCGTCGAGCTGTCCCTCCAGCACGAGGTAGCGGGTACGCATCTCATCGTGGCTCATCGATGCGGCGTGAGGGTTCGCGCCGGCATCGTGCAGATGGCGGCCGATCCGGTTGACGTCGCCGAGCAGCTCCGGGTAGCGCAGAATCGACAGTGACATTGAATAGTAGCTGTCCAGGTCCGGATCCAGAATCAGGTTCGACTGGTTACCGACCCGTGTCACCAGTGCGCGCGTCGCGTCGAGGCCGAGGTCCACCGTCGATGCGCTCGCATGCGGCGCCGAACTTGCTTCGAGTGCATCGCGGACCCGTTCGTTAATAACTGCGCTTTGCATGTTCGCGCCAAAGCGGCGCTCTGCGTCGTCGAGTCTGCTAGCAGTGCTCTTCAATTGGACCGCAGTCTGCGGCTGCCCAGCCCCCGCGAGTGCGAAGTCGATAAGCGCGTCATGCACGGCCGCGACGTAGGCATTCCCGATCAGCTCCTTGTCGGAGAAGTCAATTGCGATGTACTTTTCGCGGATCAGGATGCCGCTGATGTAAAGGACTGCGCTCAAGTCGAGCAGATAAATCAGCAGCAGCTTTCGGCCGACGCGGAGACGTCCGAGAAACCGGAAGAACAGGTTGCGTTTCATGGGCGTGGTCGCTCTATCGCAAAGTTTTCGTCCCACGTGCGGCAAGCCAGGCGTTTCACTGAGTTTCTCCGTGCAGGGAACGTCGGACCTCTGGTTCAGGTCCCACGGCGGGAAGAGCCCCTGATCAAGCTATCGACCGGTTGAAGAACTTCTTTAGTCTTTGCTTAAAACGCCCCATAACGGTGCTAGAAAAGCGACAACACGGTGCGAACATTTCGAAGGAGGGTGCCTTTTTGGGCAGTCGTACAATGGTGCCAGGACTTTGTCATGGCGAGCGCCTTTGGCAGGCCAGCAGTCAATATGCGAATTTTTTCGCTTCCGCGGCCAAGGGGGCGACCATTCGGACGTTGAATCCGCCTCTGCTTCCGGACGTTCGATTGTGAAAGACGGACGGTCCTTCATCGGCCAATGCCGTCATTCGAGGATCGGTGCTGGTCAGACGGGTATGGGGCGCTTTCCTGTCATTCACAGGTCGGTGGTCGCGAATGACTCGTCCCACGGAAAGCGAACGAGTACTTGCGACCCTGAGCCGCCTGTCGAGTCACCATAGCGAATGTCCGTAAGAGAGCGGCGGATTCAACCGGTCGATGCAACACACTGAAGACTGCGCAAGCAGCAGGAGTGTTGCAAATGAAGCAGAGACGCCGGATTTATTACAGTGAGACGCAGAAAGCGCTGATGTGGGAACGTTGGCGCAACGGCGAATCTCTGCAGAAGATCGCCCAGCTCTTTGATCGTAACCACTCGTCGGTTCAGGGGATTCTGGCTGAGACAGGCGGGATCCAGCCGCCACAAAGGCACCGCTCGGGATTGGCGTTGACGCTGGAGGAGCGCGAAGAGATCTCGCGAGGGCTTGTGGCTGACGATTCGATCCAGTCAATTGCAAAACGACTTTCGCGAGCGCCTTCCACCATCTGTCGTGAGATCAAACGTAACAGCGGACCAGACGGTTATCGGGCGACCTACGCCGATCAGCTTGCATGGGATCGGGCACAGCGTCCCAAAGCCTGTAAACTGGTTGAGCACCGGATGCTGGCGCAGATGGTTGCAGGCAAGCTCCAGTTACAGTGGTCACCGCAGCAGATTGCCGGATGGCTCAGGCGGGCGTATCCAGATGACGAGGACCACCACGTGTCTCACGAGACGATCTATCGCAGTCTCTTCATCCAGGCCCGTGGTGCCCTGAAGAAGGAGTTGCTGGTGCATTTACGGCGTACCCGTGCCATGCGCCGGTCGCGCCACCACACACAGAAGACGGACGATCACGGCAGGATTCGGGACACCGTATCAATCAGCGAACGCCCCGCGAGTGTTAAAGACCGCGCGGTACCCGGGCATTGGGAAGGTGATCTGCTGTGCGGCAGCGGAAGCAGCCAGATAGCAACGCTTGTCGAGCGTCAGACACGCTATGTCATGCTGGTCAGGATCCCCTGCAAGGATAGCGAAACGGTCATCAATGCACTCATCAAACATGCCAGCAAGTTGCCCCAGGAACTCTATAGATCGCTGACATGGGATCGGGGAACAGAGATGGCCGGGCACAAACGCTTCACCGTCGCCACTGATATCCAGGTCTACTTCTGCGACCCCCAGCATCCATGGCAACGTGGATCGAACGAAAATACAAACGGGCTGTTAAGGCAGTACTTCCCGAAAGGCACCGACCTGTCAGCGTATTCGCAGGCTAAACTCAATGCCGTGGCAAGACGATTGAACGAGCGTCCGAGAAAGACACTGGGCTACGAAACGCCTGCCGAACGGTTCCAGCAAACTATTGCATCGACCGGTTGAATCCGCCAGCTGCGATCGGACACTCGACACGACGGACAATCTTTCCCGGTGTCTTCACCCGGCCATTCGACGCGCTTTGCTCGCTCAAAGCGGGTAATCGACCCGACGGAGATGACACGATCACATTTGCGGCTCAAACTCCCGCGAGCACATGAGCGGGCACTCGCTGTACGTAGGGCGTCGCTCAGGCACCCCGCAATGCGTCCAGCTCTGCGCGAAGCGCAGCCACTACGCCAGTCCAATCACCTCGCGTCGTTTGTCGAAACAAGTGCGCCTGTGCGTACCATGGACTATCGCTTCTGTCGAATTGCCATCTCCAGTCCGGCATGAACGGCAAAGCAATCCATACGGGCTTGCCGAGCGCCCCCGACAGATGCGCTACAGCCGTGTCGACGCTGATGACGAGGTCGAGGCGAGCGATCAGCGCAGCCGTCTCAGCGAACGTAGTGAGCCGCGCGGAAACATCGCGCAGCACCGCGCGCTGCTCAAGCTGCGCGAGGCACGTACGATCACTGTCGCGTACATCCTGTTGCAGCGCGAAGAAGTCCGCGTCGGCATCTAACAACGGCTTCAGTTGCTTGAGTGACATAGACCGGTTGCAGTCATTTACATGCGTCAGGCTTCCCGACCATACGATCCCAACTCTCGGCCGTCGAGCAGAGCCTGCAAACAGATCGTCCCATTGACGTACAAGCGCGTCGTCTGCGTGAATATATGGACCGGTCACCGCGAGATCGGGTGCACGAACCTTGAGCGCAAACGGTAGACTCAGGGTCGGAACGTGATAATCGAAATGCGGCACCTGTCCTGTCTCGCCGATGACTTCGGCCGCACCCTGATAATTCTTGAGAAGCGGCAGCAGTGCATCCTGAACACGCAACACGACCCGAGCTCCAACTGCACTGAGTCGATCCACGAAACGCACGAATTGCAGCGTGTCGCCGAACCCCTGCTCGTGATGAACGAGTATTGTCTTGTCACGTATCGGTTGGGTGCCGGTCCATAGGGTGTTCTGCGGAAATCCGTGGCTATCGGTGCCATCGCGCCAACGCCATTCATATTCGCGCCAGCCGTGTTCGAATTCGCCGAGCAGCAAATTCGTCTGAGCCCGATTGGTGCGGGCGCCGACGTCGTTCGGATCGAGCGAAAGCGCCTTCTTGAATTGAAGCAACGCCTCATCAAAGCGTCGCAGATCTCGCAACGCGACACCGAGATTGACGTATGCGCGCACGAAACGCGGCTTGAGCGCGATCGCCTGCCGGTAGGCATCCAGTTCGTCCTCATAGCGCTCCAACTTGCCGAGCAGCGCGCCCCGGTTGTAATGCGCTTCGGCTGAATGTGCCTGGATTTTGCACAGATGCACCAGGATTTCGAGTGCACGCTGCGGTTCGCCAAGCTGTATCAGCGACATTGCGACGCCATGCAATGAAGCGGCATGGTTTGGAAACTGGGCCAGGCAGCGCTCGAACAGCGCTATCGCATCATCGTGACGTTGCGCCAACTGACACACCTGCGCGGCGAAATTCAGGTGTTCCGCCGACATGGACATGTGCGCCGATGCCTGTATCAGATACGCCGCTGCACGTGCATGATCGCCCTGTTTGGCCGCGATGTAACCGAGGCCCGCAAGAGCTTCACCGTGGTCGGGGACGCTTGCCAGAATACCGCTCAGCAGACGCGTTGCATCGTCGAATTGACCGGCCATGAGGTTCTTTTGCGCGGCAGCGAGAGCGTGTTCAGTGTCGTGATTCATGGCGATGTAGGGCGGCGCAGAATGCGATCTGTCGACGGGTGGGGAAACGCCTCATTGTACGGCGTCGCGTAACGCGGGCCTCCAGATCGAAGCAATGGCAGCCGTCGGTTCTCTGCGTATGGAAATAGCGACGATTCCGGCGACGCGGAGCCCTGCAATCCTCCTTTCCGATTGCTACGCAAGACAGGTCAACCCTAGTGGCTGTCGTATGTTGAATGGGGAACGGACGGTCGCAGGTTGGGTTCCGGCGGCTGCTTTTGGCCGGGTGCCGACCCATGCAATTTGCATATGCAGGTTCAACCTCGCCAGCCAACGATCGACAGCACACGACCCATTTCTGCCGTCGGACACCTGGTCAAGCTAACGGCAGCTTCGCGAGCACAACGGTCATCCGTGCCGCGACTCCCGGTACGCTCTCGGGCCTTGCTTACGGTCGCGGATCGTTGGCCGAGGTCGGCCAAGACCGTGCCGCGGAAGTTCGCTCCAAACAGGCGCCCGTGTCTGTGACCCTCCGCCTTTTCATCAGGCTTCATGCGCGTATCCTTTCGGCGAAGCCACGTCGATGGCGCCTGGTCATCCCATTTGGACGGTACAGTCCGAGTAGCGTGTGCAGGGCTTCACCGCCGGCATTCCGACCGAATCCCAATGGCGCCGCGGTCGTCGAGGTGTATCCTGACGAGACAGCTTTCTGCTGTACGCGTTGCTGGCCGTGGCGATGCCGTCTTTTCAGCGCACCCGGCGCAGTTGGGGCAGACGAATGATGGCGTCCCCTTCTTAACCGCATGACCGGCAGGAGCCTGACGGCAGCGTGCGGCAGATGAACCCTACCTATGGTTGCGGCGCCGATGGGTAACAGCCTCCAGATCTTGTGGGACGATGGCGAGTGCGTCTTCTGTCGAGGGCGGCGCCAGGGCGATGGCGGCGACGACAACGTACTGATCGCGCGGCCCGCTGCCGAACATCCGCCACCCGCCAGCCTCGCTCGCCTCGCGCACGAATTCGGACTGAAGGACGACCTCGACGGCGCGTGGGCGGTGCGGCCGCGGGACCTGGTGCGCGAAGGCGGCCGGACTCTGCTGGTGCTCGACGATCCGGGCGGTGAGCCGCTCGCGCGGCTGCTTGGCGCGCCCATGGAGGTGGGCAGTGTCTTGCGCCTTGCCGTCGGCATCGCCGCGGCGCTGGGCAAACTCCACCAGCGCGGCCTCGTCCATAAGAACCTCAAGCCCGCCAATATCCTCGTGAACTGCGCGGATGGACAGGCGCGGTTCACCGGCTTTGGCATCGCCTCGCGGCTGCCGCGCGAGCGACAGGCGCTCGCGCCGCCCGAAACCATCGCAGGCACCCTCGCCTACATGGCACCCGAGCAGACCGGACGGATGAACCGCTCAGTCGACTCCCGCAGCGACCTCTATTCGTTCGGCGTCACGCTCTATCAGATGCTCACCGGCACGCTGCCGTTTACGGCCGCAGACCCCATGGAATGGGTGCACTGCCATATCGCCCGAAAGCCGGTGCCGCCACGCGAGCGCCTGGAGACGGTCCCTGCTCCGGTCTCCCAGATCGTCATGAAGTTGCTCGCCAAGACCGCCGAAGAGCGCTACCAGACTGCCTCCGGTGTTGAGCGCGACCTGCAGCGCTGCCTGGCCGGGTGGGAGCGTAAGCACCTCATCGATGCGTTCCCACTGGGCGAACACGACACGCCCGACCGGCTGCTGATCCCCGAGAAACTGTACGGGCGGCAGCGCGAGGTCGATACCCTGGTCGCCGCGTTCGACCGCGTGGTCAGGAGCGGCACGCCAGAACTGGTGCTGGTCTCCGGGTATTCGGGCATCGGCAAATCCTCGGTCGTCAACGAACTGCACAAGGTGCTGGTGCCATCGCGGGGGTTATTCGCCTCGGGCAAGTTCGACCAGTACAAGCGCGACATTCCCTATTCGACGCTGGTGCAGGCTTTTCAAGGCCTGGTGCAGCCGCTTCTCGGCAAGCGCGAGACCGAGCTGGCGAGCTGGCGCGGCGCATTGCTGGAGGCGCTGGGCCCGAATGCACGGCTCATGACCGACCTCATCCCCGAACTGAAGCTCATCATCGGGGACCCGCCGCCGGTCCTGGAACTTGAGCCGCAGCAGGCGCAAAGCCGTTTCCAGCTCGTGTTCCGGCGCTTCATCGGCGTCTTTGCCCGGCCGGTGCATCCGCTGGCACTGTTTCTCGACGATCTGCAGTGGCTCGACGCGGCGACGCTCGACCTGCTGGAGGATCTCCTGACCCGGTCGGATCTGCAACACCTGATGCTGATCGGCGCCTATCGCGACAACGAGGTCGATGCCGCGCATCCGCTGATGCGCAAAATTGAAGCGATTAAGGACGCCGGCGCGAAGATCGAGGGCATCAGGCTTGCGCCGCTCGCCCGTGAGCACATAGAGCTGTTGATTGCGGAGGCCCTTCACGGCGAGCCGGGACGCGCCGCCCGCCTGGCGCAGCTCGTGCAGGAGAAGACCGCCGGCAACCCGTTCTTCGTGATTCAGTTTCTGCACGCGCTAGCCGAAGAGGATTTACTCGCTTTCGATCATGACGCTGGGTGCTGGTCCTGGGATCTCGATCGCATCCATGCGAAGGGTTACACCGACAATGTGGTCGATCTGATGGTCGGCAAGCTGACCCGCCCTGCCGGCTGAAACGCAGCAGGCGTTACAGCAGCTCGCCTGCCTGGGGAACGTCGCGGAGATCGCATCGCTGTCGATCGTTCTCGGCATCTCAGAGGCGCATGTCCACGCGGCGCTGTGGGAGGCGATGCGTCAGGAACTTCTTGAGCGGGCGGAGGGCTCGTACAAATTCATCCACGACCGGGTGCAGGAGGCCGCCTATTCGCTGATCCCGCAAGCACTGCGCGCCGAGGTCCATCTGCGGATTGGACGGCTGCTCGCCGCGCAGACGCCCCCCGGGAAACGGGACGAGGCGATCTTCGAGATCGTGGGTCAGCTAAATCGGGGCGCCGAGCTGATTACCGCACAAGAGGAACGGGAGCAACTGGCCGGGCTCAACCTGATCGCGGGCCAGCGCGCCAAGGGGTCGACAGCCTACGCCTCGGCGCTCACCTATCTCATCATCGGTGCGGAACTATTGAACGACGATTGCTGGGAGCGCAGGCATGAGTTGATCTTTGCGCTGGAGCTGAACCGGGACGAATGCGAGTTTTTGACCAGCCAGTTATCGGTTGCAGAGGAGCGGTTAGCTGGGCTGTCAAAGCGCGCCACGACCACGGTCGAACAAGCTACCGTCGCGTGCCTGCAAATGGATGTCTACACGACGCTCGATCAAAGCGCGCGCGCGGTCGCTGTGTGTCTCGACTACCTCCGCCATGTCGGTATCGAGTGGTCGCCCCATCCGCAAGATGACGAGGTGCGACGCGAATATGAGCGCATCTGGTCACGGCTTGGGAGCCGGACAATCGAGGAACTTATCGGTGGGCCCCTGATGGAGAACCCGGCTTCCCTCGCGACCGTCGATGTTCTGACTAAACTCTGGACGCCGGCCTTGTTTACGGATGAGAACCTGGCTTGCCTGACGATCTGCAAGGCCGTCAGTCTCAGCCTTGAGCGGGGCCATTGCGATGCTTCATGCGTCCCGTATGCCCTGCTCGCGAGGATCGCCGGACCGCGTTTCGGCGACTACGAGGCTGGATTTCGATTCGGCCAGCTCGGCTACGAACTCGTCGAACGACACGGGCGCTTCGAGGCGAGGACATATCTTGCCTTCTCGATTTTCGTGGTGCGCTGGAAGAAACACGTGCGAGCCTGCCCTGACCTGCTGCGCCGCGCGTTCGAAGCGGCGAACCGGATCGGGGACCTCACGTACGGGGCCTACGCGTGCAACAACCTCAACTCGGACCTGCTCTTCGCCGGCGAGCCGCTGCCAGAAGTGCAAGGCGAAGCCGAACATGGCCTTGCTTTCGCCGGGAAGGCGCGGTTCGGCCTTGTCATTGACATCATCACTGCGCAACTCGCGCTGATCCGGATGCTCCGCGGCCTGACGCTGAAATTCGGTTGCTTTGACGACGGACAGCTCAATGAGCTTCGCACCGAAGACCATTTGTCCAGCAACCCGGCCCTGGCGATCGCTGCATGTTGGTACTGGATCCGGAAATTGCAGGCACGCTGTATCGCTGGCGACTATGCGGCGGCTTTGGACGCCGCATCGAAGGCGCAACGGTTGCTCTGGACCTCAGTTTCTTTCAGTGAGGAAGCCGAATATCACTTTTACGGCGCGCTGACGCATGCCGCCTCGTGCGACTGTGAACCGGCGGGTGAGCGGCCGCAGCACCTGGAGGCGCTGCGTGCGCATCACAGGCAACTGCAGGTCTGGGCGAAGAATTGCCCGGAGAACTTTGAGAACCGTGCTGCGCTGGTCGGTGCTGAAATCGCTCGCCTGGAGGGCCGCGGGCTCGATGCCGAGCTGCTCTACGAGAAGGCCATCCGCTCGGCCCAGGCAAACGGCTTTGTTCACAATGAGGCACTCGCCAATGAACTCGCGTCCCGCTTTTATGCGGCGCGGGGTCTTGAGAAGATTGCCCGCCTGTATCGGCAGGACGCCCGCTACGGCTACCAGCGATGGGGCGCCGAAGGGAAGGTGCGGCAACTCGACGAGAAGTATCCGCACCTTGGGACGGAAGCGTCCGCGCCCAGCGGGACGGGCACGATCGGGACACCGGTCGACCGCCTCGACCTCGCGACCGTGATCAAGGTGTCGCAGGCCGTCTCGGGTGAGATCGTTCTTGAAAAGCTGATCGATACGCTCATGCGCACGGCGATTGAACAGGCCGGCGCCGAGCGCGGCCTGTTGATTCTGCCACGCTGCGGTGAGCAGCACATTGCTGCAGAAGCCACGACCCGCGTCGACTCGACTCATGTGGAACTGTGCGACGTACCAGTGAGCACCGCAGTGTTGCCGGAGTCGGTCCTCTATCACGTCCTGCGCACCCGGGAGAGCCTCGTTCTTGACGATGCCGCGCTCGAGCCATCGTTTGCCGGGGACCCCTACATCGGTCAGCGGAGGGCTCGTTCCGTTCTCTGCCTGCCCCTGATGAATCAGGCCAGGCTCATAGGCGCGCTTTACCTCGAAAACAATCTGACCACGCGGGTGTTCGCGCCGGCCCGGATTACGGTGCTCCGGCTCCTCGCTTCTCAGGCGGCGACTTCGCTTGAGAATACCCGCTTGTACCGCGACCTCGAACAACGCGAAGCCAAAATCCGGCGCCTTGTAGAGGCCAACATCATCGGGATCATGATCTACGATCTCGATGGCAAAATCATCGAGGCCAACGACGCGTTTCTGCGCATCGTGGGTTACGACCGCGAGGACCTCATGGCGGGCCGGCTACGCTGGATGGACCTCACGCCACCGGAATGGCTAGCCCGTGACCTGAGTCAATGGATACCACAACAGAAAGTGACTGGGCGCCTGGAACCGTTCGAAAAGGAGTACGTCCGGAAAGACGGCAGTCGCGTGCCCGTGCTGATCGGCGTCGCCACGTTCGAGGAGGGCGGAAACGAGGGTGTCGCTTTCGTGCTCGATCTGACGGACCGCAAGGAAGCGGAGCACCGCTTGCACGAGTCCTACGAGATGCTGCGGGAACTCACTTCCCATCGAGAGACGGCTCGGGAGGAAGAGCGCAAGCACATTGCGCGGGAAATGCACGACGAACTGGGACAACACCTCACCGCGCTTCGTATGGGAGCATCGGTACTAGCTATGCAGCTTGGCGACGGTCACTCTGAGCTCGTCGAACAGGCCCGGGCATTGACCGCCCTGGTAGACACCACCATGCAGGTGGTCCGGGGCGTCATCGCGTCGCTACGCCCTGCAGCACTAGACGCGGGCATTGTGGCTGCGCTCGAGTGGCTCGCTGCCGAATTCAACCGCAATCCGTGCACGGTGTGTCGCCTCCGCTTGCAGGACGAGACTCTCGTGCTGGGCGAGGACCGCGCTATCGTGCTGTTTCGCGTCGCCCAGGAGGCGCTGACCAACGTTGCCCGTCACGCTGCGGCCATGCAGGTGACCATCACGCTCGAGCGAACGCCCGATGCCTGTCTGCTGGAAGTACGGGATGACGGAAAAGGATTCGATCCTCTGGCGACCAGAAAAAGATCGTTCGGGCTGGCGGGGATGAAGGAGCGCGTGCTGATGCTGGGTGGTCAAATCGATCTTGTCAGTTCACCGGGAAACGGCACCACGATCAAGGTATGTCTTCCCGTTCATAAGGGTGTGCCAACGTAGCCGCCCAGAACGAAAAGGCTCCCGAGGGGGCTACAAAAAAGCGCCCACGGGGTGTGCGGTTATGAAATGAACCGTTGCGACCAATCCGGCTCCTGGGTTTGGGTTACCTCGTTGATACCGCACCACGCAATGAATCTTGCCGCGAGATACGCGACGGACATGCTCTGCATATGAAGGTCCGGTGTCGAGGCCGAGATGCTATGTGGGACTACCCAAGCCAGACCCGTTTAGCTAAAACGGAATTTCCAACCCTGTGCAAAGGAGACGGAAATGTCGGCGACCCAGACAGTCCCACAAGGCAATGATACGGCGATCCAAGTCCAGCTCTACATGAGCTTCGAACTCGGCGGCAAGTCGTGGAAGTTGACGGCCAGCGATGGCCGGCGCGGCCCGAGCCGTTTCAGCGTGCACGCCGGCGACACGGCTGCGGTGCTCGACTGCGTGCGCCGCGCCAAGGAGCGCTGCCAGCTCGAACCGCAGGCCCCGGTGCATTCGTGCTATGAGGCCGGCCGCGATGGCTGGTGGCTGCATCGCTGGTTGAGCGGGCAAGGCATTGACAACCTCGTGGTCGACCCGGCGAGCATCGAAGTGAACCGACGCGCCAGACGGGCCAAGACCGACCGGCTCGACGGCGATAAGCTGCTGGTGATGCTCAGGCGCCACCACGCTGGCGAGCGCATCTGGTCGGTGGTGCACGAGCCCACGCCCGAGCAGGAAGACGCGCGCCGCACGCACCGTGAACTGGCCCGGCTGAGCCAGGAGCGTACCGCCCACACGAACCGCATCCGCTCCCTGCTGGTGCTGCACAACCTGCGTGTGCCGGTCATCGTCGGCGGGCGCGACTGGGCGGCGTGGTGGGAGCGCCATCGCGAGCAGGTGCCGCCGGTGTTGCGCGGCGAGATCGAGCGCGAGAGCGCGCGGCTGGCGCTGGTCAGGCAGCAGCTCAAGGTGCTGGAAGCGGCGCGGCGCCAGGAACTGGCCGAGGGCAAGCATCCGCTGGTGGCGCAAATGGCACGGCTGCGCGCGATCGGCCCCAAGGGCGCCTGGGTGCTGGTCAAGGAAGTGTTTGGCTGGCGACGTTTCGCCAACCGGCGCGAGCTGGCCGGCAGCCTGGGGCTCACGCCGACACCCTACGACAGTGGCGGCAGTCAGATCGAGCAAGGCATCAGCAAGGCGGGCAACAAGCGAGCGCGCACGATGCTGGTCGAACTCGCCTGGCGCTGGCTGCAGCTGCAGCCCGACAGCCTCCTGACCCAGTGGTTCAACCGGCGCTTTGCCGGCGGCGGCAAGCGCATGCGGCGCGTGGGCATCGTGGCGTTGGCGCGGCGCCTGGCTATCGCGCTGTGGCACTACCTCGAGCACGGCGAGATTCCGGCCGGAGCCTCGCTCAAGCCGGCAGCTGCCTGAAATTCCGGGCAGCACGGGTACCACGCAACGCCTTCGCACGCAACACGTCATCATGATCCAGGGTCGACGCGCCCGGAACGTCGGCGGGTCACGGCACCCCGTGACCGTCTCGCAGAGATGGGGCGCGCCCATAACCGGGGTTTGCCAGCGCGCCTTGCGCGCATGCTGCATGAGGTGCAGGGTGTTGGCGCCCTGCACGGATAGAAGTTCGTTCGGGCACTGGCTCGAACGCTCATCACACCCCGACCCCGGACCAGGATGGCACAGCCATGTCGCGCCAAGGCATCACGCGCTCAACAACCTACAGGAGCCACCATGAAATCCAAGCCCTTCACGTGATCAAAAACGGCTTGACATACAAGTCCCCATAGAAGCCGACGTTTGAACGTCCGTATGAGAGCTCGAGCGAGCGGCCGCAGTTGGCCGCTTATTGCGTTACGCTACCGCGTCATGTCGATCCGTTGGGAGCCCTGCGGTTGCCCGTGCCGACCTGGATCGTGTCTTCACGCCGAGTCGACCCGATCGCACTCAGCGTCGCGCTGTCCCGTATGCGCAACCTGCTCGCCAAACTGCAGGGCGGCAAGCTGGGCATAAAGCGGCGAACTCAAAAGCAAGTCGGCGTGGCGGCCCTGCGCGACGATGCGGCCTTGCTCCAGCACGACGATGCTATCCGCTTGCTGTACGGTCGCGAGGCGGTGCGCGATGACCAGCGTGGTGCGGTTCTGCGCGGCATTGTCCAGCGCCTTTTGGACGAGGCGTTCGCTGGCAGCGTCGAGTGCGCTGGTGGCCTCGTCCAGCAGCAGGATGGGCGGATTCTTCAGGATCGCGCGGGCGATCGCAATGCGTTGGCGCTGTCCGCCAGACAGCCGTACTCCGCGCTCGCCTAGAAACGTGTCGTAGCCTTGCGGCAGTGCTTCGATAAAGCCGGCCGCAGCGGCCATTTCGGCAGCCCGCTGTACTTGCGGGAGTGTGGCGTCGGGCGCGCCGTAGCGGATGTTGTCGAGCACGCTGCCCGAAAAGATCACCGATTCCTGCAGCACTACCCCAATTCCCCTGCGCAACTCGACGAGCGGCACCTGCCGCGTCGGGACACCGTTGATCAGAATGCTGCCGGCCTGTGGGTCGTAAAAGCGCAGCAGCAGTTGGAACAGCGTGGTTTTGCCGGCGCCGGACGGTCCAACCAGCGCGACATGTTCGCCCGCGCGGACGTCGAGCGAGAGCCCGGCGAGTGCAGCGATGCCGGGGCGGGACGGATACGAAAAGCTAACATTGTCGAAGCGGATGCCGTCCCCGCGCGCCGGCAGCGTGACCGTGGCCTCGGCCTGCGCCACCGGCGAGCGTGCCGCCAGCAGTTGCAATAAACGTTCGGTAGCGCCGGCAGCCCGCTGCAGATCGCCCCACACTTCGGCGACAGCGCCCACGGCCCCGGCGGTGAACACCGCATAGAGGATGAACTGGGACAACTGGCCAGCCGTCATCCGCCCGGCTAGCACAGCCTGCGCCCCAAGCCAGAGGACGAACACGACGGCGGCGAATACCAGCACGATAACCACGGCGGTCAACCAGGCACGCGCCCGAATGCGCTTGAGCGCGGTCTCAAAGGCCACCTCCACCGCGCCGGCAAACCGCCGCGCCTCAAAGGACTCCTGCGTGTACGACTGGACGGTCGGCATGGCATTGAGGACCTCGCCCGCCAGCGCGCTCGCGTTCGCTACCTTGTCCTGGCTGGCGCGCGAGAGGCGGCGCACGCGCCGACCGAAGACAACGATGGGAGCGACCACCACCGCCAGCGTGGCGATGATGTAGCCTGACAGCACAGGGCTGGTCACTGCCAGCATCGCCACGCCACCGGTAAGCAGGAAGAAGTTGCGTAACCCCAGCGACAGGCTGGTGCCCACCACCGTCTGAATCAAGGTGGTGTCGGTGGTGAGCCGCGACAGCACCTCTCCGGTCTGCGTGGTTTCGAAGAACTGCGGGCTCATCTCCAGCACGTGGTCGTAGACCGCACTTCGCAAATCGGCCGTGACCCGCTCGCCCAGCCACGACACGAGGTAGAAGCGCAGTGCCGTGGCGCCGGCCAGTACCAGCGAAACGGCGAATAACGCGAGGAAATAGCGATCGATATGCGTACGGTCACCCGCAGCAAAGCCACGGTCAATCAGGTATTTGAACGCCACCGGCAACGCCAGTGTGGCGGCCGCCGACGTCACCAGCGCCAGGAACGCGAGCGCCCAGCGCCCGGCATACGGGCGCATGAAGGGAAACAGGGCAAACAGGGGGCCTATAGTCCGCGAAGGCGGCGAAGGCGGGACAGCGTCTGGCATGAGGATTCCCGAGCGGGTAGAAGTTCATCTCGATTGTGCCAGTCCTACAGATTCGAAGGCAGCGGTCGCGTGCTTGCCGCGACTCCCCATATGTATCAAGATCAAATCGATCTTCTCAGGAATGAGCCATTGCCATGACAGACAAATCCGATTCGGACGAACTGAAAGGACCCGGTGGCTTGACGTTGCGCCAGATCCACGAACAGGTACAGAAGAGCGTCGAGCGCGACCGCGAAGAGCAGGTAAAGCGTAATACTACCGCTGCGCAACAGGGTCGATGGCAACGTTGGGTACGCTACGTGTGGGCCCGCAGTGGCCGTCGCTAAGATGGCTTGATACGAAATGCGCCGGTCGCGATTGCCGAGTCGGGAGCAAACGTTAATCGCCGAGCCGGGCCGGTCATAGCGTGTCTGCGAGCGGCACGACCCGACCGAGGCTGTGTGAAAACGTTCCGCGGGTAGCAGCGAGAAGTTGGGGTAAAACGCGATCGAAGGAAAGAACTTCGCAGCTTTTCAATTGGTAGCGCGGCGATGGGCGTTCTCACGCCCTCATCGCCTCCATCAATGCCTTCGTACCCAGGATATTCATCGCTCGCTTGAGGTTGTAGGCTAATACGTGAAGGCTCATCTCGGTTCGAACACGTGACAGCGTCTTTGTCAGAAAGTGCACAGAGCCCATCCAGAACTTGAGCGTTCCGAACGGATGCTCGACCGTCTGTCGTCTCAGCCTCGCGGCGTCCGGCGTCTGATCGAGTCGGCGCTGCATTTCTTCAAGTACGTTCTCATGTTCCCACCGCGTGACTCTTCGGTACGGACTCGGCGTGCACTGCGGTTTCAGTTGGCATTTCGGACACGCTGACGGCCAGTATTTATGGATCGTCAGGCCGGCCTCAACGGTCGTGAAGCGCCAAATGGCCCGCTCTCCCGCCGGGCAACGATACGCGTCGTCGGATTCGATATAGACGAAGTCCCGTTTATCAAAGCGACCCTCGGCCTTGCTGTTTGAGGTCAGCGGCTTCGGGACCAGCGTCTTGATTCCGTCCTGCTCGCATCGCAGAATTTCCTCACTCTTGTAGTAACCACGATCAGCAAATGCGGTTAGCTGATTTTCACCAATCGCATCTCGCGCCAGTTTGGCCATCGCGGCTAGCTGGGAACGATCGTGGCCGACATTGACGACCTCATGCGCAACGATCATGTGGTTCTTGAGATCTACAGCGGTCTGCACGTTATAGCCGACCATTCCTGTGCCACGACCGCTGGTTGCCATTGAGCGCGCATCCGGATCAGTTAGCGAGATCTGGCCGTCTGGAGCTGCACGCATGCGCGTTTCGATCTCGCCGCGTTTCTGCATCTGCGCCTTGATCTTAAATATCTTTTCTTTCAGGTGCGGGACGCGTCCCTCCGGTAGGCTCGCTGGCTCACGATCGGCCCGATCCAGTTTATCCATGTAACGGCCGATACTTTGCTCGAGTTGTTCCATGCGAGCCTTGAGCTTGTGGTCCGTGAAGTTCTTGTCGCGGTTGTTGACCGCTTTGAACTTGCTTCCATCGATGGCAACGGTGGCATCTGAGAACAGCTTCAGTTGCCGGCAAAGCATCACAAACTCCCGGCAGACTTTGCGGATCGCGTTGCCGTTGTCTTTGCGGAAGTCAGCGATGGTTTTGAAGTCCGGCGTCAACTGGCCCGTCAGCCAGATCAGTTCAAGATTGCGCTGTGTTTCGCGCTCAAGACGACGACTCGATTGAAGCCGGTTCAGGTACCCATAGATGTACAGCTTAAGCAAGGTCGATGGGTGATATGCAGGTCGACCGGTTAAAGCTGGTGCAGCACGTTCGAAGCCAAGACTCACCAGATCAAGCTCGTCGACAAAGACGTCAATCACGCGGACAGGGTTCTCGGCGTCGACGTAATCGTCGAGAGACTCAGGCAGCAACGCGACTTGCTCTCGCGCCGCGCTTTCGATGTATCGCTTCATGGGCCACCATTGGAAAACGTGTTGACTAACCATAGGCGATCAACGTGTTTCCACACAGCCTCGACCCAGAGCTGACGTTACCCATTGCCGAAAGCGGCCGTTCAACGTTCGAGGATAAAAGCCACGAAGAACCGTCTTCCTGCGAGCCTTGTGTGTCTGAGCATGAGCCAACCACTAGGTGGCGGCCCGGGCCGCGCGCAACTCGTTTCGGTAACCATCACAAAGGTGCAGCCCTGCCATTTGAATTCAGCCCTTGGAGTAGCTGCCCTCGTGTTTCGGCAGGGCGTCAGGTACATGAACCCACGGTAACTTGCTCGATGTCCAAGTGTGATGCTCAGGAGGAACCAGGTCCGGCACGTCGAGACTGCATGTCGTAATGTCAATCTCGTCGGGGAAATCGTCGTGTTGATAGGTCAATTGCGTGCCACAGTCCGGGCAGAAAGTTCGCAAAACCGCTTTACTGCATGCGAAGCTCCTTGGTTCGCCATGGACGAACCGAAACTCGGATCGCTTGACGCTAAACCAGGCGACGAACGGGGCCGCAGATGCGCGGCGACAGTCTGCGCAGTGACAAACTGTGGAGTTGAAGGGTGTATCCAACACTTCATAACGGACTTCTCCGCAAAAACAGCGACCTTTGAGCATTGCTCCCTCCGTGGCGTGACAGTCGCCCGCAGCGCAACGATCGTATGCGCCCGCCCAATTGTAGAGGTCCGGGCTGAAGATCTCGCAGGGTCGATAGCGCAGGTGGCGCTCGAACTAGGGGATAGCGCCTCGGTCGGCTGTTTCCTTTCCGAGTGTAACGGCGACTGACCGCTTTCGGCTACCAGTTCGAATGGCCGTTCCTGGCCGAGCGGTGACGACTAACTAACCAATAACGCGGCCATCTGCGCCGTAGACTTCACACTCGTCGCCTTGTACCTTTGCTTCGAGCTTCCGTGCTAACTGCCACATCTTGCCGAGAATCGCGACGTCAGGATTCTTGACTACTACATTGCCTTGCCGGAAATCAAACCATGCCATGTTCCCACTTACAGCGGTTCCGGCATGGGCTGTCCAGACGGCCAATCCCTCGCTATCTATCCGCAGGACGTTGGCGTCGCCAACGATCGCACTCGCATAACCGTCGAGACGCATATCTGGGTCGGACTGAACGAGTGCCTTCCACTCGTCGATACCAATTTTGAGTCCGCTTTCGTCAAACCAATTTTCCTTGCGGGTGATGTGGACGTCGTATCCCATATCTATGTCCCCGAACTCGCAGTTAGTCTGCAAAGCAGCATCGTCAGCGATCTGGCAGCCTCGGTCGAGTGCCCGCTTCTGGCCGGCTGGTGCCTGATGACGCTCCGTGGGAGCCGACGCACAAGGGCCCTCCGATACGCCTTGGCAAGGTGGTAACCGAGGGTTTCACGGGATGAAACTTTCGCTCGTATCCGCCGATAACTCGAGCAGGAACCACCGGATGGCCGCCGGACAGTCCGCCGGCGCCACACGGCGCGCCCATACACATGCCACTTCGCACGGCAGCCCTGCGCGGTTTCCATTCATTTGCACGAGGACTCAGGATGCACAAGCTCAGTTTTACGCAGAAGCTTTGGCTGCCGTTGATCATCAGCCTCGTCGCGTTGCTCGCTGTCTCCGTATCGGCGGCGTGGCAGTCGCGCGAGACGCGCATCGAAGAACGTAAGCACGACCTCACGAACATCGCGCACGTCGGACTCAGCATCGTGACGGAGTATGCGGCGCTGGCGCAAAGCGGCGCGTTGCCGGAGGCGGATGCCCGCAAGGAGGCACTCGAACGCCTGCGCGGCGTCCGCTACGGCGAAGACGGCTACTTCCTCGTGATCAATTCGAAGCCGCAGATGGTAATGCATCCGATCAAGCCGGCACTCGAAAGCAAGGATCTCGCGGGCAGCGCCGATGCCGACGGCCGTCACCATTACGTGACGTTCGCGTCGACCGCACAGGCGCCGGACGGCGGCTTCGTCGACTACGTGTTCCCGCATTCAGGCGCGGCGTCGACACAGGCGGTCGGCAAGATCGGCTACGTGGTGCGCTATGCGCCGTGGGATTGGATCATCGCAACCGGCGCCTATGTTGACGACATCGACGCTGCGTTCATGGCGTCGTTGTGGCTGATCGGCGCGATCTTCGTGGCCGTGTCCGCGGTCCTCGTGACGCTCGTCGCGGTGACGAACCGCAGCATCGCGCGCATGGTCGGCGGCGATCCGGCCTACGCGGCGAACGTGGCGGACGCGATCGCATCGGGCGACCTGACAGTGGCGATCCGCACGCGCAACGGCGACACGTCGAGCCTCCTACACGTAATGCAGCGGATGCGCGACGCGTTGACGGATACCATCTGCCAGATCAAGCATGCGTCCGACAACGTCGCGTGCGGCGCGAACGAGATCGCGAACGGCAACGCGGACCTGTCGTCGCGCACCGAGAGCCAGGCGGCGTCGTTGCAGGAAACGGCGTCGAGCATGGAGCAGATGACGGCGATGGTCCGCCAGACTGCAGACAACGCGCGCACTGCCAGCGAGCTTGCGGCCGGCGCCGCGAAAATCGCGAACCGCGGCGGCGACATGGTCACGCAGGCCGTCGCGGCGATGAAGGGGGTCTCGAACGAATCGGGTCGCATGGTCGAGATCATCGCGACGATCGAGGGCATCGCATTCCAGACCAACATCCTCGCGCTGAATGCTGCGGTTGAGGCAGCACGCGCGGGCGAGCAAGGCCGCGGCTTCGCAGTCGTCGCGAGCGAGGTGCGCAGCCTCGCGCAGCGTAGCGCGACCGCGGCGAAGGAAATTCGCGAGCTGATCAGTCATGCGGTGGGCAGCGTCGGCAGTGGTGCAACGCTGGTCGAAAACACCGGCTCGACGATTGACGAAGCGCGCGACGCGATCATGCGTGTGACCGGTGTCGTGCAGGAAATCGCCGCGGCCGCGGCGGAACAGAGCGCCGGCATCGACCAAGTGAATCTCGCGGTCACGCAGATGGACAGCATGACGCAGCAGAACGCGGCGCTCGTCGAGCAGGCGGCGGCCGCGGCACAGTCGCTGAAGGAGCAGGCGATGAGTCTGCAACGCGCGGCCGCGGCGTTTCAGGTGGGCGACGCTGACGCTAACGGCGGTGCACAGCTCGCGCCGGCTTCGGCGCAGCACCGCGCAGTGTTCGCGTAAGGACGCGCACCGCAATCTCGCGGCGAACCTCGCGTTTCATGGCACGTCTGCGCGTTTTTTTGGACCGTCACCTTGCGACCCGGTTCAGCCATTCGATCCAGCAGTACGGAAGTCGGCTTCCCTTTTCAAAGCGGTCATGCAAGCCCGTCAGCGCTTCCGCAAAAGTTCGACCAACAGGACATCGGTGTCATCCCGTGCGCGTATCGAGACGGATGGCTCGCCGCTGACGGCCACTCCATCTTCCACGTCGATCCGGCCGTGATCGGTGACGAGATAGGCCTTATGCCGCGACAGCAACCTTTGATGCACGGTGACGCCGTCCCGCAGCGCCGCGATGCAAACACGCGCGTCGGCGTTGAGCGGTAAGCGCCCGCCGACGCAGCCAGATCTGATACAGCTGCAACGGCGCGCTTTCCTCATTGCGCTCGGCATGATTTACGGATGCGCCAGCACTCATCGCCTGAACCATGATGTTGCTTCCGTTCCAACGCGTGGATGCGGTCATCGAAGACCGCGTCCACGCGCCTGACGCGCGCTCAATGCACGTTCAAATCTGCTGCTGGCCACCGTCGACGAACAGTTCGACGCCGTTCACGAAACTCGCGTCGTCCGATGCGAGGAACAACGCTGCACTCGCGATTTCTTCAGGCTCACCGAGGCGCGCCATTGGAATCTGGGCAGCAAGGTAATCGGCGAGGCCTTGCCGTTGCGACGCGTCCGGGCCTGCCAGGTCGAGCAGGCCTGGCGTGCGCGTCGCGCCAGGGCTGATGGTGTTGACGCGGATGCGGCGGTCCTTCAGGTCCAGAATCCAGCTGCGTGCAAAGGAGCGTACTGCCGCCTTCGAAGCCGAATACACGCTGAATGCGGCCGTGCCCGCGCTACCTGCCGTCGAGCCGGTGAGAATCACCGATGCGCCTTCAGCGAGCAGCGGCAGCGCCTTTTGCACGGTGAACAGCACACCCTTCACGTTGCGGCTGAATGTGTCGTCGTAGTGTTCTTCCGTGATGTTGCCGAGTGCCAGCATCGAACCGCCGCCGGCGTTCGCGAACAGCACGTCCAGACGGCCCTGCTCCTCCTTGATCTGCGCATACAGCGCATCGAGTTCGCCGAGCTTAGTCGAGTCGACGCGTACGGCCGTCGCATTGTGGCCTGCTGCGCGAATCCCCTTCACGGCGGCGTCGAGTTCGGCCTGACGGCGGCCGGTGATGTACACATGCGCGCCTTCGGCGGCGAAGCGTTGCGCGGTCGCAAGACCAATGCCGCTGGTTGCGCCGGTGACGAGTGCGATCTTGTTGTCGAGTTTGCGTGCCATGGTGTTGCTCCTTCGATCAGTAGTTGGATGACATGGTTGGGTCGCGGCGTTTCGTGTTGCGTGCTGCGATGTAAGGAGAATATCGACGCGCTTATCTTTTCGAAATAGAATGAATCGCAAACCAACG
Organism: Paraburkholderia sp. 32; assembly: GCF_050435345.1. Classification (NCBI taxonomy): domain Bacteria; kingdom Pseudomonadati; phylum Pseudomonadota; class Betaproteobacteria; order Burkholderiales; family Burkholderiaceae; genus Paraburkholderia; species Paraburkholderia sp. 32. The sequence continues at coordinate 1,555,058 of NZ_JBNDKD010000002.1, read as the reverse complement.
TTGCAAAATTGAAAAGATGGGAGATATGGCCAGGCTGCCCGATTTCGAAGGACTAGCGATGTTTGCCAAGGTGGCGGAGGAAGGATCGTTCGCGGCCGCGGCGCGCGCGATGGGGGTGTCGGTGGCGACGGTGTCGCGGGGCGTTGCCCGCCTGGAAGACCGGCTGGGCGCGCGGCTTTTCAACCGCACCTCGCGCCAGCTGTCTCTCACGGAGTTCGGCCAGACGATCTGCGAGAAAGCCGGCGAGATCTATCGTCAGGCTGAGGAAGCGGAGAGCGCCGCTCGCGAAATGTCAGTGCAGCCGCGCGGGCTGGTGCGCCTCGCCGTGCCGATGTCGTTTGGCCTGCGCTGGGTCGCGCCGCTGCTGCCGGGCTTCTTTCGCGCGTATTCCGAGGTGTCGATCGATCTGCATCTGTCGGATGCCTCGGTCGATCTGGTCGCCAATGGCTTCGACGCGGCGCTTCGCATCGCGGCGCTGCCGGATTCGTCGCTGGTGGCGCGGCGGCTATGCGCGGTGACGCAATACGTGGTTGCGTCGCCGGACTATCTGAAGCGCGAGGGGCGGCCCACGCATCCACGCGAACTTATGGACCAGCCGTGTCTGTCATACGCGTATCGCGCGCGCAGCGATGTGTGGCGCTTCACGAACGACGCCGGTGACGAAGAGTCGGTCATGCCGACCGGTCCGCTGCGCGTGACCAACTCCGATGCGCTGTTGCCCACATTACTCGACGGCCTCGCAATCGCCGAATTGCCCGAGTTCATCGCCGGCGAATATCTCGCCGATGGCCGCCTCGAAGCGATTCTCACCGACTGGTCACTCACGAAGGGCGGCCTCTATTTCGTCACGCCGTCTGCGCGAGCGCGGCCCGCGAAAGTAAGCGCGCTGTCCGATTACTTCGCGCAACACCTCTCCGATCCCTCGTGGCGATGGCCACGGTAATGCGCGAGCGCCGTCGACGCCGGCTGTCCGAGTGAATGACTGTCATCGCAATTATGCAATGATAGATATCAGATACTTGCTCCGGGATGGAAGGCCGCGCGAAGGGACTCGAAGCGATAGGAGGCGCCATCGCCTTCTCTCGCGAAGGCCGCTTTGCGGATCGAAGCGGCCTGCCGAAATCTCGCGTCGATTGATCACTTATGGCCGGGTCCCGCCTCATCGATTGGCAGAATTGCTTTGGTCTTGCACAACTACGACCGGCAGCACGCGACCGATGCGTCCAACGCTTTCTCGCTGAATGCACTTACTAACCGGTGCATAAATAAGCGAACATAAATCGACGCCATGGTCTAAGCTTTAAAGGGCTTAGGGAGAGGCGAGATGCGCGAGGACGACGGCCGGCAGCTTTCACATGCAACGCTTGAAGAGATCCGTATCCGGGCGGTCAAGCGCGTCGAAGCTGGCGAGTCGCCGGAGGACGTGATCCGCACGCTCGGATTCTCGAGGGCGCGTATTTACGAGTGGCTGGCGGCATGGCGTGAAGGGGGGATCGAGGCGTTGCGAGCCAAGGCAATCCCTGGTCGACCGATGAAGCTGTCGTCCGAGGCTATCCGCTTCGTCTATCAGACGGTCACAACGAAGAACCCCATCCAGATGAAGTTCGAGTTTGCATTGTGGACGCGAGACATGGTGCGGGAGTTGATTCGCGAACATTTCAACGTCAGGCTCTCCGAGGTGTCGGTCGGTCGACTGCTGCGCAAGCTCGGGCTTTCACCCCAGCGTCCGCTTGCGCGTGCGTACCAACGCGACCCTGAACTGGTCGAGTCGTGGATGCGCGACGAATACCCGGCCATTGCCGGGCAGGCCAAACGCTGCGGGGCACAGATCTTCTTCGTCGACGAATCGACGGTGCGATCGGACTATCACAGCGGCACGACCTGGGCACCGGTCGGTCAAACCCCGGTAGTCGAAGTCACTGGCGCGCGCTTCAAGATGAACCTGATCTCCGCGATCAGCCCGCGTGGCCAACTTCGATTCATGTGTTTCGAAGGCAGCTTCAAGATCTCCGTGTACGTCGACTTCGTCAAACGGCTGATGCTCACCGCCGATGCGCCTGTCTTCCTGATTGCCGATGGTCATCCGGTACATCGTTGCAAAGCGATCCGGCAGCTTGCCGCGGAATCGAATGGGCGCCTTTGTCTGTTCTTCCTTCCTGCTTACTTGCCAGACCTGAACCCGGACGAGCTGGTATGGGGTTATCTCAAACATCACAGGATCGGCAAGCTTGCCATCAAAGGTCCCGGGCATCTCAAGCAGCGAGTTCGAGCGGTTCTGCGCTCGTTGCAGAAGATTCCAGCCTTGGTCCGATCCATGTTTCAACATCCGTCAGTCCGCTACGCGGCTTGACCCATGTCCGGTTACTTTGTTTCGGCTTAGTAACAGCATGGTTGGCGTCCTGTATGAAGACGCCCGCAATGACAAGCTCACCGGACTCATGCGCCGCGCCGCCTTTGAATCCGAGTACGGCCGCTTCCAGGATGGGTGGCTCAACAGACTGCTGGTCATCGATTGCGACAGGTTCAAAAGCGTGAACGGCACGCTCGGGCACTGCACCGCGGAGCTTGTCCTTCAACGGGTTGCCGCCGCGATCAGAGGCAGCGTCCGTGGATGGGATCTTGCGTGCCGGTGGGGCGGTGACGAATTCGTTGTGCTTCTCCCCCATACGAAACCGGAGGACGGAATGCGCGTTTGCGGAGCGCATACGCACCGCCGCTGAGACGATGGAACGGCATGGAGTCACGCTGTCAACGGGCGTGGCCACCAATACCAAGGCAGAGCCGCTGGCATCGGTCATCGAGCGCGCCGACGCGGCGATCGACGACGCAAAGCAAGCGGGCAGAAATACGGTCGTGTTCGCCTAATCCGGATTGCCGTATGCCCAGGCCCCCGGCGCCGCAGATCGCGCAATTGCCGCTCGATGCGCACCGCCAGCTTGTCCGGCTGGGCACCGATAAAAGCGGTAGCGACCCAGCCGCCTGCCGTTCGCTCAGGCTTGCGGAAATTCGCGCAAAAGAAGTCCTGACGACTGAAGCGATCAGAGACGGTCAGTATCGGTTCCGGGGGAGTTGGGCGAGGATTTTGAGCCTTTCTGATCCTCAGTTGGCCGCCTCGCGGGCGGCTCTTTGAGCACGCCCAGTTCCAATGGCGTGGTGGTGGCAGCCGGCCTGCGTCGGGGCTCACTGTTCCCATCGATCGCCTGTTCGCGCTCGTCCTCGCCACCATCGTCAGGCTGCGACCGTGCGTTGGGTCCGCTCGGCGGGGTGTGAAGCCGCATGTGCGGTACCGGCATCTCAATGCCCGCCTCGTCCATCTTGCGCTTAAGCCGTGCGTTAAACGCCCGCGCCACGCTCCACTGTTGCAGCGGCCGCGTCTTGATCTGCCCTTTCACCACCATCCAGTTCGATTCAAAGCGGTCGAGCCCCCACACTTCAACAGGCGCGAGTATTTCGTTGCGCAGACGATAATCTGCCTGCAGATCGGCGCCCACTTGCACAATCATGCGCGACACTTCGTCGAGATCAACGGTGAACGGCACCCGCACCTCGAATACCGCATTGGCGAAATCGCGCGACAGGTTCTTCACGATCTTGATCTGCGAGAAGGGGATAGTGTGAACCGCGCCTTGTCCGTCACGTAAGCGAACCGTGCGGATCGTCAGGTCCATGACGATGCCGGAATGACTGCCGTCAATCTCAATCCAGTCGCCGGCCGAGATCGTCTCCTCGACAATGATGAAGAGCCCCGTGATCAGGTCGGTGACAAGCGCCTTCGCACCGAAGCCGACCGCAAGACCGATTACGCCCGCACCGGCCAGGAGAGGCGTCAGATTGACGCCTAGCGTGGCGGCCGCGACGATCGCGGCGAGGGTCGCCACCGTCGTGAAAACCGCGTTGCGCACGAGCGGCAACATCGTGCGTGCGCGCACACCGGGATCGAGTGCCTTGCTACGCGAACTGCTCGGGCCCAGCGCGTTGAGAATCGCGGTATCGCACAGTATCCATATGAACCAGGCGCCGAAGACCGTCGCGATGACTGTTACGAGCGCATGCTTGAAACTGGGTGTCATCGCACTGTGCTTGATCATTCGAGCGATCGGGCCGCTCCACAGGTCCAGTTCGAATTTAATGAACGCGAGCCACATCAGGAGAGTGAGCAGCGTGATCGCGAAGCGCAACAGTCGCATCAGGTGCGGCGCGCGGCGGTGTGCGCGCGTGTCCCTTCTACGCGTCACGTGCATGAGCAGCGCTGACACGAACAGCGTGAGCACGAGTAACAGCGCACTGAGCAGCGACGGCTGTAATACGTTCTCTTCCGAACCGCGCGCATCGATGATCGCCACGACCGAGGCGATCGCGATTAAAAGGATCGGGATGTGCCATAGCGATGCGAGGATATCGAGCGCTTCCGTTGCGAGTTTGTGATCACGCCTTCGTTTATACGGGCGATTGCGTATCAGATGCGTGACGGGCCGCCGGTAAGCGAGTGCGAAATAACCGATCAGGACCGCCGCCGCCACGTTTGCCGATGCGGACACGAGCCCGGCGAGATTCACGCCGAGCAGGCCTGTGACGACCGGATTGGCCGTCGCGTCACCGAGCGCACCACACGCACCGATCGCGAAAAGCGGCCAACGACTTTGCGCGAGCAGTTGGTGAACGGCGACACGCCGGTGTGCCGTGTTAAACGCCGAGAAGACGATTAGGCAGATCGCCGAGAAAAGCAAGCCCGCGACTATGGCATAGACGATCACAAGCCCCAGCGTGCTGCCGAGCGCGTCGGGCATTCCCCGCATGAACAGCGCCACCGTCACGAATGCAATGACCCATGGCGCCGTACGCCAAAATGCGAAGCTCAATAGTTCGAACGACGTTGGATTCGGTTCGAGCGCGGCCTTCCAGCCATATCGTGCACTGACGCGCCGGCGCAGATAGACCAACAGGCCAGCGCACGCGCCCCAGCCCGCAAGCGTCGCGATCAGGCCAAGCAGGACCTGGCCGAACGGCTCCCGGCTCCCGCCACCAAGAATGGTCCACAACTCGTTAGCCGCTGCGCTCGAACGGGCCGCCCAGTAGTGCAAGGGGGTGCGGCCCTCACTCAGATCCGTCTCGACAGACGCAATGCTTGACGCAATCGTGCCGAGCAGGTCGCTGTTGCCCTGTCCGGACGACACCGGCGCCGTAGGTACCGTGGGTGATGCACTTTGGGTACCTGCAAGCAGTCCCTTCAACTGGGCGACCAATTCTTTGCGTTTCGGATCGCTCTCGAGCGTGCCGATCAGGCTGTCCAGCGAACGCGCAAGTTCGGCCTGACTTGCGGGCGTTGGTGCCGATGCAGCCTGCGCCGCCGAGGCTGGCGGCGCGGGACCTCCCGTCGCACTGTTGATTAGGTTTTGCAGCCCGGCGGGCAAGGCGGCGGTCGCCGGATTGAAGGCCACCGTCGCCAGAACGAGGAGGCAGGTCGCGGCCAGCCGAAAGCAGGCGCACTCTATGGCGCGCCACACGCCGGGGCGAGCCCGCCGTCTGACGAAGACCATGGCATGGCTGAATTCTCCCCGCATGCATGCGTGCATGGAGCCCCCTTCCGAAAGGTCACCCCTGTGAGAGCTGGGTCGTCCGGCTAACGCTTTGCGAAAGGCCCTGAGGCGCCCGAACTGTACTTTGTGCGGATAACGGGTAAAAGCTTACATCACCACGAAGCCCCGCCCCTTCCATGCCCCTTCGGCCCTCTCAAATGAAGGACGCAGCGCGTAGGCGGCGAAAGTCTCACCGCGCCACCGACGAGCGGTGGCGAGCCGAGCCCCTGCCGGTCCGCTTGCGGCTTGTGTGCAGGCGCAGACTCGCGCTCCTTTCGAACGTGAGTGTCACGCATATCAACGCCACGCGCTGCCAACCTGAATATAAAACGCGTTCTGGTCCTTGCTATGGGCGACGTCGATCCCGATCGAGACGCCCAGCTTGCGTGCGATCAGGTAACGGAAACCCGCCCCGACACTTTGGACGTTCTGCGCCTGAGAAAAGCTCTGCAACCGTCCATAGGCCTTACCCACGCCACTGAAGCCCAGCAGCGACCACCTGGGCGTCACGTCCCAGCGCAGCTCCGCTTCAGCCGCAAGCGCATTGCGGTCCTGGTATCGACCCTTCTGGACGCCACGCAGATCAACATACGGTTGCGCATAGAACGGGATATCACCGGTCGAAAACTTTGTGTCCAGCCGTAGCCCAAGGATTAACGTATGCGTGAGTGGAATCCACGTGAAGCCCCGCGCAGCGTACACGTTGTAATTCTCGGTGCCCCCGAACCCTGGGCGCGCGAATTGTGTCTCGAACTCGGCAAAACTGCCCGAGGCCGGATAAAAATGTTGAACTAAACCGCTGACGCGGTAGCAGGTGGTTGGCCAACGGAGTCGGCTTCGGCATCGTTGACGGCGAGCATTTCTTCGAATGCGACGATGGCAGTGCAGTTTCTGCCCTGTCCATTTCGAAGGAGTCCGCCATGACGGCATTACGTCGACGCATGATCGAGGATATGCGCGTGCGCAACCTCGCGGCCAATACCCAGCGCGCCTACCTGCAGCAGGTCCGCGGCTTCGCCCAATACTTCGGACGTTCGCCTGCGCTGCTGGGCCCGGAGGAGATTCGCGCTTACCAGGTGCACCTCGCTGAATTCCAGCAGCGTTCCCGGAGCACGCTGGTGGTGGCCACGGCGGCGCTGCGCTTCCTGTACACCATCACGCTCAAACGCGACTGGCCGATCGACGAGATCCCCATGTCGAAGGTACCGCGCAGACTTCCGGTGATTCTTAGCCCCGACGAGGTGACGCGGTTTCTCGAATCGATCAGAAGCGTCAAGCATCGCAGCCTGCTAATGGTGGCGTACGCGGCTGGCCTGCGCATCTCGGAAGCAACCCGCCTGAAGGTCAGCGACATCGACAGCCAACGCATGGTACTGCGTGTCGAACAGGGCAAGGGCGACACCGACCGCTACGTCATGCTTTCGCCGCGACTGCTGGAGATCCTGCGCAGCTACTGGCGTATCGGCCGGCCACAGTACTGGCTGTTCCCCGGGCGGTTTCCTGACCAGCCCATCGATCCAGCAACGATACGCCTGGCGTGCCAGCAAGCGCGTCGCCGTGCCGGCATCAGCAAATCCATCACTCCGCACTCCTTGCGTCACGCGTTTGCGACGCACCTGCTCGAATCAGGTACCGATGTGCGGACCATCCAGTTACTGCTCGGCCATCGCAGCCTCGCCACCACGTCGCGCTATCTGAAGGTCGCAACCAGCACCGTCTGCGCGACGACCAGTCCGTTCGACCGACTGCCTCAACAATCTCCTACATCGATCTGCTCCGCGCCGCCGTCCGTAAGCTGAGCGCGATCATGCGCGCCGCGCTGGAGTTGGCGGACGTTCTGCGTCGCCACGGGCCAACGTATCGGGAAGTCCATGTCGACTCGCTCAGCCGGGAGCAGCGTCGCGTCATGAGCGCGATCGAGCAGTGTCGTACCGCAGCGCTCGGTGGCCACGTCGAACAGTGCGACACATGCGGACATCAGCGCATCGCCTATAACTCCTGCGTTATGGGAAGTTCTGTCTAACGGGGAGAGGATGGCCCGGAGCTAGCGCGAAGCGGACTCACCACCCCCATTGACTCTCCATTAAAGCTTGGCCCTGAGCATCGCGATTACCTTATCGGATGGCCGAAACGAACCCCTGCGCAGATGCGGTGGGACGATCGCGTTGAGGGCTTCGAGCTTCTCAGTTGGATCAGCGCGAGTGTAGATTTCAGTGGTCGCCAGATCGCTATGCCCGAGCCATAAGGACACTTTCCGAATATCCTGAGTGCTTCGTAGTACTATCATTGCGCAGGTGTGCCTCAACACGTGTGGTGATACCTGCTTCTTCGATAGCGAGGGACACGTATGACGAGCTGTCTCAGCGTGGTATCTAAGGATATACGCGAAACCCCAGCGACTCATTGCTTCACCGCGAGCATTGACGAACAATTCCGGTACTGCAGCAGTTCCCCGTACCGCCATCCAGGCACGCAACGCGTTAGTGGTCGTTTTCCACAGGGGCAACGCGCGCTCCCGCCGACCCTTGCCGTGAACACGAATGCTCATCGACGGGAACACAACATCGGCGACTTGCAAACCCGTCAGTTCCGATACACGCAGTCCGGCGCAGATGGCCAGATGCAGCATCGCCCGGTCCCGGATCCCCTCGCGCGTTGATGGATCGGGCGCATCGAGCAGGGCCTGAACCTCTTCCTCGACCAGATAAGGCACTAACCGGGAATCAGTTTTCTTGTAGGGAATGCCCAGGATTCGTCGCGCCTGCTCGAGTATCGCGGGCTCGCGATACTCAAGGAAGTGGAAGAATGACCTGATTGCAGCCAGCCGGACATTGCGAGTCCCAGGCGAGTTCTGGCGCGTATCTTCCAGATATTCCAGGAAGTCGCTGATCAGTCTCGCATCGAGCTGCTCCAGCGCTAGCGACGACGGCGTCATCCTGAGTCGCCCGGCGGCGAACTCGAACAGGAGCTGAAAGGTGCAAGCATAGGAGTCGCAGGTGTGTTGGCTGGCGCCTCTCTCATGAGCAAGGTTTTGACGAAGAAATGCCACAATGTGCGGTGCGATCGGGATCATTTCTGTTCTCCAGTGAGAAACCCCTCTGCGGCGACAGCAATGTCATGCAGAAGCTCGGGAGTGGCCTCCAGATACCAATAGGTGGCGTTGATGTTGACGTGACCCATGTAGGTCGCAAGGGCCAACATGTGCCGCCCAACGCGGTCCCGGCCTTCCGGGCTCACCTCCAGTGCCCTGACGGCGAACGTGTGCCTGAGCTCATGCAGGCGGGGACGGTGGCCGTTGTGGGTGGTGCCGATGCCGGCAATCTTCAACAGCTTCTGGAACGTCCAGTAAGCGACCGTATATCTGAGTGGTCGACCATCGTCATCAACGAACACATGGTCGTCACCCGGACGGGCCTGCAGCCGCAGGGTCAAGTACCCCTGCAAACCCTCCGCCGCCGTCTCGTGAAGTGGAACCAGACGGGTCTTCTGGAATTTACTCTTTCGAATGAGTAATCCTTCGGGTGTAATGTCGGCACGCCGCAGGTTCAGGGCCTCAGAGATCCGCATGCCCGTGACTGACAGCAGGGCGATTAATGTCGCATACGTTTGTGGTTGCAACATATCGCGAGGACCCGATTGCAAGGCTGCGTTGACCAGGCGCTTGATGTCGGCGCGCGAGTAGATGAACGGGACGCGGCGTGTCTTTCGGTAGCCAAAGTACCGGGCGGGCGGCAGCTCATGGCTTTGATCTTCGGTACGCAGATACCGGGCGAACCGACACACGGTCTTTAGCCTCGCGTCACGCTGGGCCACCGACGCAGCCTCAGCGGCCCAGTTGATTGCGGTTTGCGCGCGAACGTGCGTTTCACCGCGCTTGACGGCAAAGCACGCGAAGCTGTGCAACAGATAGTCTGCGTTCAGTAGTTTGAAGCCGGCCGCACGCCGCGCGGCAAGATAGGACTCCACGGCCGGCATCATTTCGTCACCTCCGGCCATGGCTGCGCGACTTGCCTGAGCAGCGCGACGTCGACCTTGGCGTAATAGGCCGTGGTGTCGATGCCGCGATGCCTCAGGACCTGGCCAATCTGGTCGAGGGGAAGCCCATGACGTAACATCTCGGTCGCCGCTGTGTGGCGCAGCAGATGGGCGCCTTTGGCGGGCGAACTCACCCCGGCACGTTTTAGTGCGCGCTTCACTACCGACGATATGCAATCGCCTGAGATAAACGGCTTGAAAGGGGCGATGTTTCGAACAAAGACGTGGTCGCTGCAGGCAACTCGAGGTCGCGACTCGATGTACCGCAGAAGTGCCTCACCGGCATCCTGCGGCAGCGGCAGACGAACTTCATAGCGCCCCTTTCCCGAGACGCGCAGTGTCCCGGTTTCCCACTCGATATCGCTCATGCGAAGGTTCGCCAGGTCACCAGCGCGAACCCCGAGTCGCACCAGCAACAGGACAATCGCGCGATCGCGAAGGCGCCCGTGTAAATTGCCATCGCATGCGGCAATCAGACGGTCAACTTCGTCAGCGCTCAGACACCGTGGCAGTGTCGCCAGGCGCCAGTGCGCCAACGCCGGAACCGCTTGATCGAGTCCGGCGCGACATAAACCCTCAACACCGAGATAACGCAGGAAGGCCCGCGCGCTGGTGACCAGCTTTTCTGCGGTACCGATGCCACAGTTGCAGGCACTGTTCAACAGGAACGTGCGCATGTGCTTTGCGTCCCACTGGGTCGCGTCGCTACCAAGCACCTCCACCATCACTGCGGCATCGCGACAGTAGAGCCGAATGGTCGACGCTTTCGCGCCTCGGTGCGTGTGCAACCATCGCCGGAAACCGCTCACGATTGCCGGCTCTCGAATCTCGGCAATCGAGGGCTTGTTGTCCTGGCAGACGCCGATCTCAATCAGGTATTCGCGAAAGCGCTTGGCACCGAAATACAGATGGTGGTTGGCTTTACCTCCTTTTGCTTCCGGACAGGTGCAGGTAGGCAGATGACGATAGAAGATTTCTGGAGTCTGTGGATCCGCATCGACCAGGGTGCCGCCGTGCGCCAGCATGAAGCGGCCCAGATGGTCGGCGGCTCGCAGATAACGTACGGCGCTGGCCGCGGAGTATCCGTCCCGTTCGAGCGCATCAGCAAAGTCATCAATGAAGGCTCCGCTGGGCCCCGAGCGCAGGCGTTTCAGGGTTTTGGGTGCTACCAGGTAGGTGTCTAGCATCACGTCCTCCTATGAGGGTTGCCGGGGAAGGCCAGACGACCATAGCAAAGGAGAACCGAGATTTTATGGGGAGTTGACCGACGACCAACCAGACACCAAACCGACGCGGCCAGCCGCATTCGTGTCGAATCTGATCTGCAACTCCCCGTTAGACAGAACTTCCCATAAGGCAGGTAACGGAGTGCACTCCGTTACCTGCGGTAACCGGCACTGTCCGAAGTGCCAGTCGCTCGCCCGCGCGCAATGGCTCGAGGACCGCCAGGCCGACCTGCTGCCCGTACCGTACTTCCATGTTGTCTTCACCATCCCCGAGGAGATCGCGTCGGTCGCCTTCCAGAACAAGCGCGTGGTCTACGACATCCTGTTTCAGGCCACGGCCGAAACGCTACAGACGATCGCTTCCGATCCACGCCATCTCGGCGCGACCATCGGCTTCATCGCGATCCTGCACACGTGGGGGCAGAATCTTGTGCATCATCCCCACCTGCACTGCGTCGTCCCGGGCGGTGGCCTCGCACCCGACGGCAGCCGCTGGGTAGCCTGCAAGCCTGGTTTCTTCCTGCCCGTGCGGGTGCTTTCGCGTCTGTTCCGGCGACTGTTCCTCGAACGGTTGCAGCACGCCTTCGACGTGGGCGAACTGCGGTTCTTCGCCTCGCTGGCGCACCTGGCCGAACGACGCGAATTTGCCCGCTACCTGGCCGGTTCGCGGCACACCGAGTGGGTGGTCTATGCAAAGGAGCCGTTCGGCGGCCCGCAGCAGGTCCTCGACTACCTCGGCCGCTACACACACCGCGTCGCGATCTCCAACAACCGCCTCGTCGGCCTGAGCGCCGACCACGTCACGTTCCGCTGGAAGGACTATCGTCATCCGGGCCGGCCGCGCGTGATGCACCTGGACGCCCACGAATTCATCCGGCGCTTCCTGCTGCATGTGTTGCCGCGTGGGCTACAACGCATCCGCCACTACGGGTTGCTCAGCAATCGCCTGCGTGAGCCCCGGCTGACCGTATGCCGTCATCTGCTCAACGTCGAACCCACCGCCATGGCCTGCAGCGTTCCCGAACCTGACTATCGCGACCGCTACGCGAAACTCACAGGCCGCTCGCTCCGCGACTGTCCGGTGTGCTCGCGCGGGCGCATGCTGTGCATCGACCGGCTGTTACCCTGTGCGCCGCCGCGAGCACCACCGGCGAATTCCCGATGAATCTCGACCCCTTCTCCTGCAACACCGGTTCCAGCGCGTCCCGCAGGCACCGTTGGACACGCTTGGCCAGACGGCGCCGACCGTCCACGCACGCACCCCGCGTCGATTGTTCATCGTCTGCGTTGCGCGGACATTCCTTCCTCAACCCGGACCTCCAACCGTTCATCCCGGACGCTGCGAATACTGTCGTCGTGAACATCGCAAGCGCGCGTCGATTCAATGCCCATAGCCCAACCGTCTGCGGAGCGGTTTAGCTCAAAGAATTTTTAGCGAAGCACAGACGGCCCGCACGTTGTGCCAACGCGCGCCTCGTGCGCCGTCTGCGCTTCGCTAAAAATCCTCTGCCTTATCGCGCGAATCGTAGTCCACGATAAGGCTTCCGGCGCCGATTCGCTGGTCCTTCTGGAAATGGCCCAGTTCACCGGGAACGCTCCCGCCCGTGAAGGTGGAGGAAGAATCGAAGAAAACGTAACGTACGCCCCCATACCAGCGGGTGTTGCCCATGCGCACAAGAAACTGCTGGAGCAACGCGTTGCCCTGCAGCGTATAGGCCCTCGGCTGGCTCGAGAGGCCGAAGTAGTCCAGGTGCGCATCGACTTTTGCCAGCGCACCGAGGTAGCGGTACCGGTCATCGTCCCAGGTGTGAAAGTGGGCGGCCGCCGCTGCCCACGTTCCGTTTGCCGTATACAGACCGCCCAGCGCGGTGACGTTCGGAGGAACGCGGTCGGGATGATCGGCCGTTGTATCCGTGGCGGCGTCGGCAATCGGCCCTGAAAAGAAGAGCAGTCCGAGTCCAAGACCATAACCGACGGCCGGCTCAGTGATCACGATCGGCACTGGTAACGCGCCTTTGTGTTTGAGAAGGAAGTCGCTCATGTCCAGTTGGCCATCTTCTGGATCGAAAAAGCTGAGCGGCTGCTCATCGGCGTGCACGTCAACGGCCACGGCCGTGCTTGCCACAACAATAGCAGCGGTCAAACGGGCTAGCTTCGACGCAGGATCACGATGCAATGCCGGGCCTTAACAAATGTTCGTAATCTCGTAAGCGTTGGCTTTAAGGCCACAAACACGACGTTCGATGCCAGGATGCGTGGCGAGATACCGTGGCTAACGGGACGGGTGTCGGAATCTATAGGCTACCGAATGCACGAGGACAACTCAAGGACGCGGCGGCGGAGTCGCGGGATCGTGCCACGCTTCGAGCATGATCGTCCCTTTAGTGAGAGTCGCGGCTCGCCGTGGGCAACTTACCGAGCAGATACGAAGCGTCGATGAGTTTCTGAGCCACGAGATGGCGAACTCACCCTCGCGATGCCAGACGCCGTACGCAGCAAGCAGTGGTTCGCCGCGTACCTCGCGTCGCTGCGCCTCGAGCACGGATGGCCAGACGATCACGCTCACATGGCCGGTTTCATCCTCCAGCGTCATGAACATCACGCCATTGACCGTGCCCGGCCGCTGACGCACGCAGACAAGGCCACACGCGCGCGCGAACTGGTTGTTGCGGTACCGCTTCGATGAACCGCCCATGCCCAATCTCCACGTGCGTTGCTGGGCGAGTGGCTGGTTGCTCGCCGGAACAGACGTCTGAATGTCCGAACCGCGGCGGGTGCGAATGACGGCTCATGGCCGGTCACTGCCTCATGCAATCTGCAGCGATCGGAAGGCTGCGATCGGCAGCAAGCGACCCCAGTCGGCCATAGCAGCTCGCACGCTGGTCGTCGTCCGTTACCGGATGGGGAGCGGCCACGCATACGGGCGAGCCGAACATCGTATTCAACGAGCGGCAGGGCCCGGTCACTTCAAGGGTGAGGGGAAGCATTCCTGAATTCCATCCGTGGAGCGGCGGGCGGGCGTCCGGCCGCCAGGCTCGACAACTTACGGAGTTCAGTCGTCCTGCTGTTCAGCCATTTCTGCCGCCACATGAAGTCCATTGTCCATGGCGGCCTCTTCTGTCGCGTAAGCGATCCCCGGTTCGTGCCGCACCTCTTTGATCGCGTCTCCAGTATGGTCAATATGGACGATCTCAAATGTGTACCCTCCTTCAGCCAGTCGGATCGGTTCAATACGGTAGGTGTGTTTGCCCTTGCTAATCGTTCTTGTCGGCACCGATTTTCTCCTTTGCGTCATCTTTCACCGCCACCGATATTCCACGCCTGTTGCTTCTGAACTGTCGCTAATGGCAGGTTAGCCCGCTGCCAGTCCGCCGGCTGACAAGTCACGGCTCAATCTGCCGAAACCAAGCGTTTGCACAGTCGCGCAAGGACCATGCCGCGAGAGTGGCTGCGCATCGCCTTTGACGTGAGCGTTGTCCGCCGCTCGCTGCGCATATGGTTTCAATGGGGCTGGGCTCCAGCGCGGTGGGAATACGGAGTTTCGGGGCCGCTATCGGACTTTGGTCTCATTGGTCTCACCCGCCTGGCCGAGTAGGGTGAAAACTCCGTCGGCGTTTGGACGGCGACATATCCGCAATATCCCCGGGAGTTCATCATGAAATTTCTTGTGGTTACCGCTTCGGCCATTTTCGTTGCAGTGCTTTCAAACACGTCCGTTTGGGCTCAAGACAATTCCGCAACCGGTGCGCCGGCGGCTGCAGAGCATCCCGACGAAATCGTGAGGATGCACCAACAGGTGGCCGCAGCCAATCGTGTCTATAACAAGCACGTAGCCGCTGCACAAAAAGTTTTCGATGAGAAAAAGGCAGCAGCCAAAAAAGAGCGTGATGCTGCCATAGCGGCAGCACATCAGGGTGTGGGCCAATAGGACGGCTTTGTCAACTCGACGAGCACAGGCTATGTTTTTGGCTAAACGTAGGTATCCTGATCAGATAGCATGCTCGATTTCAGCATCCACGGTCCAACCATGCCAGACGGCGAGGCGTTTCTTGAGTATGGCGCGATGACATCGCTGCGTTCATCTGATGTCTGGGCAAGGCGAAGTGCTGCCGGATCGGGCCAAAGCATGAGAGAAATGCCTGGGTGCGACGTGCATCGCGAAAGCCGCACATGTGCCGTTCGCGCCTGCGGGTCGGCTGATGGCTGTTCTCGGCGCGATTGTTCACGCGTGCAGCCGCTTTGACGAATACGTGCTTCACCTGAGCGAGTTCGGGAATATCAGCCTTTGCTGCCGGGTAACTGCGCAACTGGTCCGTAACAATCCTGCGCGGCACCGGGTTCGAACGCAGCACCCGCAGGAAAAAGCGCTTTGCCGCAGCCTTGTCGCGCCGCTTTTGCACCAGCACATCCAGTTCGGCGCCATGTTCGTCGACCGCACGCCACAACAGATACGGCTCCCCCTGCAGCGTCACGAACATTTCGTCGAGGTGCCATGTACTGCCCGGCTTGCGCCGCACCGCCCTGGCGCGCCGAGAAAATCCAGCGCCGAATTTGTCGCACCAGCAACGGATCGTTTCGTATGTGACTACGACACCACGCTCGAGCAACAACTCCTCGATGTCGCGCAGGCTCAGGCTGAACCGGAAATACCAGCGAACAGCACAGCTGATGACGACAGCGGGGAACCGATGACCGTGATAAAGCGATTTCGTCTTTTTCATTGCTTCATTTTACCGCGGCAGGTCCTCTAACCTGACAGCGCCCAACCAGCCATTGGCCCGCGCGGACGAGTCGCTCGATAGCGGCCGTTGACGGACGCTTTCTTGGTGGCATCGTCCCATGACGGTCACTCCTGTTGGTGGGAAAAGCACCAAGGTAGCTAAATTCGTGCGTCCGCTGCGTCCGGCTGTACTCCTTCGTGATAGCCAGACCGGGCGCGGCGAAGTTGGTCAGGAATCAGGGGCTTACGCTACCCATGGTGGCACGTGGCGCAAGATGTATAACCGGACCCACGGGTCCGTATATTCAATAGTTAGACCGCTTCAGGAGCACGTAATGCGACCCCTTCGGTATTCCATCAACGTCACATTGGACGGTTGCTGCGATCATCGTGAAGTGATCGCGGACGAAGACTTGCATCATCACGCGGCCGAGAACCTCGCGCAGGCCGATGCCCTCCTCTTTGGCCGGTTGACCTACGAAATGATGGAGGCGGCGTGGCGGCCACCGGCGCAGACGGGAGTGATGCCTGATTGGATGGCCGATTGGATGAAGCTTCGCCCGGACGATCGACGCGGCAAAGAAGTACGTCGTGTCAAGCACCCTGGAGCGGGTCGATTGGAACGCAGAACTCGTGCGCGGGGATCTGGGCAAGGCAGTCCAGCAACTCAAGCGGGAGTCGGGCAAGGGGCTGTTCGGGTTCTGTCGCGCTAACGATTACAGCTTGAGCAAAGCGTGATATCGGTAGTACTACTCACGCTACCAACGAGTAGAATTGTTCGGCTGCAGTCGGGGCGACGCCATCGTCACACATCTGCCCCTTGCGGATCATGTGTGCGATTTCTATGCCAGACAGGATGATGCGCGCACAGCGGAAATCCTTGAACCCCAGCATCGGTTTGATGATGCGTTTGATGGCACGGTGATCCTGCTCGACGACGTTGTTCAGGTATTTGTTTTGACGGACCTTGATCGGTGTTAAACGCTCGGCATTGAGCGCTTCAAGCGCAGCCAGATTCGCGCCACTCCTGTCCACGGTGATTGTCTCGGGCTCGCCGTTCTGTTCAATCGCCTTCTCGAAGTAGCGGCGCGCCGCGGCCTTGTCCCGATGGGCGCGCAGCAGGAAATCCACCGTATTACCTGTCTTGTCGACGGCACGGTACAAGTATTTCCATTGGCCTTTGACCTTGACGTAGGTCTCATCGACCCGCCAGCTCTTGCCCACAGGCCGTTTGCGTTTGCGGAATGCTTTTTCAAGCACCGGCAGCAGCTTAATAACCCACCGGTGCACGCTCGAATGATCCACCTCGATACCCCGCTCGGCCATCATTTCCTCGAGGTTACGTAGGCTCAGTGAGTACGCCACGTACCACCGCACGCACAGCAGGATCACGTCCAACGGGTAGTGCAGCCGCTTCAGTACCTTGCCAATGCCAGCGGGCAGCGTCTTGCGCGGCGTTTGCGTCTTTGCCATGATGCTTATCATGCGTTGCGGTCCACGGATTTTACTTGACCGCGTTAATGCGACAAAACCCAGAATCGCCACAAACTCCTTCGGCAGCAGTATGAAGGACGATCGCCGCGCGGCCTATCGGCATTGTTCAGCCGCAGCCGCTCGCTAGCCCTGATCGCCGCCGCCGACCGGCAGCACGGTGCCGGTGATATACGACGCGTCATCGGAAGCGAGGAACAGGATCGCGCCGACCTGTTCGTCGATCGTGCCGTAGCGATGCATCAGGCTCGACGCGATCGTCTGATCGACGATGCCCTGATACCACGTCGCTTCCTGCTCGCTTTGCGGTGCCGTATTGCGCGGCACGCGGCGCGGCGGCGCTTCGGTGCCGCCGGTGGCGACCGCGTTGATGCGGATGCCGTGTTCGGCATGCTCGAACGCGAGGCTCGCGGTCAGCGCGTTGACGCCGCCCTTAGAAGCCGCATACGGCACGCGATAAATGCTGCGCGTCGCAATCGACGACACATTGACGATCGCGCCGCTCGCGCGCTTCAGCATCGCGGGCAACACCGCGTGGCAGCACCACAGCGTCGGGAACAGCGAACGCCGCACCTCGGCCTCGATCTGCTCTGCTTCATATTCCTCGTACGGCTTCGCCCAGATCGTGCCGCCGACGTTGTTGACGAGCGCATCGATGCGGCCGAACGCCTCGATCGCGAAGGCCGTCATCGCGGCCGCGCCCGCATAGGTTTCGAGGTCGGCGATGAACGCGCGCGCATCGCCGCCTTCGCGTGCGATCTCTTCGGCCACCTCGTGCACGATCGGCGAACGGTCGACCAGCACCAAAGCCGCGCCCTCGCGCGCCGCGCGCAACGCGACGCCACGGCCGATGCCCTGGCCCGCGCCGGTCACGACGAGCACCTTGCCCTTGAAGCGATTGGTAAAGGTCGAAGTCATGCTACGTTGCTCGCCGAGAATTTTTCGTAGTAGAAGTTCGCGGGCTCGACGCTGCTGTCGCGCAGCCAGCCCTGCACCGCTTCGACCATCGCGACCGGGCCGCACAGGTAGACGTCGACGTCGCCGTCGTTCAGCCATTCGCTATCCACATGCGCCGTCACGTAGCCCTTGCGCTCGTGGCTGCTCGCGGAATCGACGACACAGGTGCGATAGCTGAAATTCGGCAGCGAGCGCTGTGCCTCTTCGATCTGTTCGAGCGCGACCAGATCGATGTCGTTGGTCACGCCGTACACGAGGCGCACCGGCTGCAGGTTGCCGCTCGCCTTCAGCACGTCGAGCATCGACAGAAACGGTGCGATGCCGGTGCCGCCCGCGAGGAACAGCACCGGACGCTGCGGATCGCGCAGATAGAAGCTGCCATACGGACCCGTGAAGCCGATCTGCTGACCAGGCTGCGCATCGTTGCTCAGAAAGCCGCTCATCTTGCCGTCCGGCACGTTGCGCACGACGAACGCCGCGCGCGTCGCGCCCGGCGCCGAGCTGAACGAGTACGACCGGCTCTCGCCGCTCGCGCCCGGAATCTCGACGTTCACGTATTGACCCGCTAGAAAGCTCGGCACGCTCGCGCCGTCGATATCGATCGAGAAATGGATCGTCGAATCCGACAGCCGTTCGACCGCCGCGAGCGTGCCTTCGAAACGCGACACCCCGGTCTTGCACGCCGCCGACGACGCCTGCACGCGAATCACCAGATCCGAGCGCGGCCGCGTCTGGCACGCGAGGATATAGCCCCGGCTCGCTTCCTCGGGGGTCAACGCATCTTCGACGTAGCTCGACTCGGGCATGTCGTACGCACCCGATTCGCACAGCCCCCGACAGGTTCCGCACGCGCCTTCACGGCAATCGAGCGGAATGTTGATCTTCTGCCGGTAAGCGGCATCCGACAGCGTTTCGTTCTCACGGCAGCTGATGAAGCGCGTGACGCCGTCTTCGAACTGAAGTGCAATAGTGTGTTCCATGACCTGTCTCCTGCAACCGCACCGGCTAGATGTGGTAGATGTCGATGACCTGATTGATGTAGTCGTTCTTCAGCACGACGTACTTGCTCAGGATTTGCGGCTGCGCGCCGTTGAAGTCGATCACGTAGCGCGACATGCCGAAGTAGCTGTAGTTCGTCTTGTAGCGATGGCTCAGCGTGTGCCAGTTGAAGCGCACCGTGTACACGCCGTTGTCCGCGCTCTCCACTTCGACGTTGGCCACGTTGTGGCTCGTGCGCGTGTCGGGCATCGTCGCGCTCGAACGCTCGGTCTTGATGCGGAACACGCGGTCTTCGAGGCCCTGGCGGTTCGGATAGTAGATCAGCGAAATCTCGCGCTGCGGATCGGTGACGAGCTTGTCCTCGTCGTCCCACGACGGCATCCAGAACGACGCGTCCGGGTGATAGCAGGCGAGCCACTCGTCCCATTGCTCGTCGTCGAGCAGGCGGCTTTCGCGGAACAGGAAAGCCTGAATATCGGTGATGGCGATGTTGCTCATGCGCGGCTCCCCGGCGCATTCAGCGCCTTTTTCATCGTGTCGATCCAGTAGCGGTGCTGCACCGTGTAGAGGCCCTCGTCCTCGGTCTTCACACCGCTCATCACCGGGTTGAGGCCGATCTTTTGCGCGGCTTCGTCCGCGCCGTCGATCCAGTGCTTCGAACCGCGGCACATGTCGTTCCATTCGACCGCGCGGCCCGCGTAGCCCAGCTGGCAGGCGCGGAATTCCTCGAGGTCGTCGGGGGTGGCCATGCCGCTCACGTTGAAAAAGTCCTCGTATTGACGGATGCGGCGCGAGCGCGCTTCGTCGGACTCGCCCTTCGGCGCGATGCAGTAGATCGTCACCTCGGTCCTGTTGACCGACAGCGGCCGCAGCACGCGAATCTGCGAGCCGAACTGGTCCATCAGATACACGTTCGGGTAGAGGCACAGGTTGCGCGAGTTCTGGATCATCCAGTCCGCGCGCTCGGTGCCGCAGCGCGCGGCGAATTCCTCGCGGCGGCTGAAATTCGGACGGTCTTCGGGATTGGCCCAGCGCGTCCACAGCAGCATGTGACCGTGCTCGAACGCGTAGAAGCCGCCGCCCTGACGGCCCCAGCTGCCGGCATCCATCGCGCGGATCTTGTCTTCGCGCGCGTTCTCTTCCTTGCGATGATTGGTCGTTGCCGCATAGTTCCAGTGCACGGCCGACACGTGATAACCGTCCGCGCCGTTTTCGGCGGTCAGCTTCCAGTTGCCTTCGTACGTATAGGTCGACGAGCCGCGCAGCACTTCGAGACCGTCTTCCGACTGGTCGACGATCATGTCGATAATGCGCGCGGCCTCGCCGAGAAACGTCTCGAGCGGCGGCACGTCATCGCTCAAGCTGCCGAACAGGAAGCCGCGATAGTTGCCGAAGCGCGCGAGCTTCTTCAGGTCGTGCGAGCCTTCCTTGTTAAAGCAGTCGGGATAGCCGGCCTCCGCGGGGTCCTTGACCTTCAGCAGCTTGCCGCTGTTGTTGAAGGTCCAGCCGTGAAACGGGCACGTATAGGTCGCTTTGTTGCCGCGCTTGTGGCGGCACAGCATCGCGCCGCGATGCGTGCACGAGTTGATGAACGCGTTCAGCTCGCCCTGACGATTGCGTGCGATCACGACCGGCTGACGGCCCATGTAGGTCGTGAAGTAATCGTTGTTGTTCGGAATCTGGCTTTCGTGGGCCAGGTAAATCCAGTTGCCCTCGAAAATGTGCTGCATTTCGAGTTCGAACAGACGCTCGTCGGTGAACGCGCTGCGATGCAGGCGGTAATCGCCGCGCTCGCGGTCTTCCACGAGAAAGTCGTCGATGTTCTTCAGTTGCGGAGTGTGATCCGGGTAGATCGGAATCATGCCTGTCTCCTGGTTCGGACTGTTGGTATGCGTGCGACGCACGCGTATAGGGAGCGGCCTGCCTGCCGGGAGGCCGGTGGCCGGTTGGTCTTTCACGTCGGGGAGCGGAGGCGGTGCGCCTCCGTATGGCGTCAGGCCGTGGCGCGCAAGCGCTCGACCTTCGGCACGGGAGGCAGGACCTGGTGCCTGAGGGAATCGGTGGAATCGGTGGACAACCCTTGCATCGGGGTTGCGATATCAGCATGTCTCATTGCTGCTCCTGAACTCTTTCTAGGTCTTGGATCCCATGCGCGAGGATTTGCCTGCGCCGTCTCCAGGGGCCGACCGACGCTTCAGACCGGGCCGAGTTATCGATGCTCGGGAGGTATAATTTTGTGGGGCGTCTACGGTAACTGAAGGATAGTTCTACGCCATTTGCATCGTCCAACACTGATTTGGTATCGCGACGATACTTAAAAGGTATTTCTATGGAACTGCGCCATCTGCGCTACTTCGTGGCCGTCGCCGAGGAATGCAATGTCACCAAGGCCGCCAAACGTCTGCATATTGCGCAGCCGCCGCTGAGCCGGCAGATCCAGCAGCTCGAAGACATCCTTGGCGTGCAGCTGTTCGAGCGCAACTCGCGGCCGCTGAAGCTGACCGAGGCTGGCCGCTTCTTCTACTCGCACGCCGTGCAACTGCTCGCGCAAACGACGGAAATCGAGGCGATGACGCGGCGCGTCGGCAAGATCGAGCGCAGTTTGTCGGTGGGCTTCGTCGGCTCGACGCTGTACGGCATGCTGCCGAAAATCATCCGGCGCTTTCGTACCGAGAACAGCACCGTCGAGCTGAGCCTGCACGAGATGTCGACGATGGATCAGATCAGGGCGCTCAAGGAAGGCCGCATCGACGTGGGCTTCGGCCGCATCCGTCATGAAGACCCGAGCATCCGGCGCGTCGTGCTGCGCGAAGAACGGATGATCGTCGCGCTGCCGCTCGGCCATCCGCTGATCGCCGCGAAGCCGGTGCTGTCGCTGCAGGACCTGACCGGCGAAACGCTGATCATTTTCCCGAAGGCGCCGCGGCCCAGTTACGCGGACCAGGTGCTCGCCGCGTTTCACGATCGCGGTCTGAAGCCGCAGCGGCTCTACGAGACGCGCGAATTGCAGATCGCGCTCGGCCTCGTCGGCGCGGGCGAAGGCATCTCGATCGTGCCGGCGAGCGTGTACGGCTTGCAGCGCGGCGACGTCGCCTACAAGGACCTCGACGACCAGAACCTCGTGTCGCCGATCATCATGAGCATGCGCATGCTCGACGAATCCGCCGACATCAAGCGCATGCTCGAACTGATCTATGCGCTGTACGACGAAGAGCACATGACGTATCTGCCGCCTGCGCATTCGTAGAGCGGATTGCGCGGTTCCCGGCCCGACGCCCGGGCGGGCGTCGCCGCAACAAAGTTGTATGGACAAGATATCCGCCACGGTATAGACCGCGGGTATACGCGAAAATTCCGGCTGCGCCCGCAGCCCTTCAATTAGCCTTCCAAGCTTGTCCACAAAGGCTTTCACGCCTACTCCCTGTCTCCTTCCCGGGTGCCCGTAAGCACTAACCCTGATTGTCGCTCATCGCTCGTACGGGATAATTGTCTATACAACATCGCACCTCGCAGCATTCCCTCCCGGAGACTTTATGAAGAAACTCGCCTTGTCCCTCGCCCTCGCGCTCGCTGCCACCGGCGCCTTCGCCAAAGATTGGTCCACGGTTCGCTTCGGCGTGGATGCGAGCTACGCGCCGTTCGAATCGAAAGCGACCGATGGCAAGCTGGTCGGCTTCGACGTCGACCTCGGCACTGAAATCTGCCGCCGTTTGAACGCGAAGTGCGTGTGGGTCGAGCAGGACTTCGACAGCATGATTCCGGCACTGAAGGCAAAGAAGTTCGACGGCGTGCTGTCGTCGATGTCGATGACACCGCAACGCGCCGAACAGATCGCCTTCTCGTCGAAGCTGTTCAACACGCCGACACGTCTCGTCGCGAAGCAGGGTTCGGGCATCCTGCCGACCGCCGACTCGCTGAAGGGCAAGACGGTGGGCGTCGAACAGGGCACGATCCAGGAAACCTACGCGAAGACCTATTGGGAGCCCAAGGGCGTGAAGGTCGTGCCGTATCAGAACCAGGACGCGGTCTATACCGACCTGCAGTCGGGCCGTCTGGACGCAGCGCTGCAGGACGCCGTGCAGGCTGACCAGGGTTTCCTGAAGACGCCGCGCGGCGCGGGCTTCGACTTCGTCGGCAAGACCATCGACGATCCGAAGATCCTCGGCAACGGCGCGGGCATCGGCATGCGCAAGGAAGACGCCGATCTGAAGACGAAGGTCGACAAGGCGATCGCCGACATGATCAAGGACGGCACCTACAAGAAGATCGAGCAGAAGTACTTCAACTTCGACGTGTACGGCAGTTGAGTCCGCCCCCCACAAGCCCGCTCCACCCGATCGCCAGGCCCCGCGCGCATGCGCGCGGCTCGCTCCATCAAGGACACTCCCATGCTGTTTCAAGGCTTCGGTCCGCTGCTCCTCGCGGGCACGTGGGTAACCATCAAGCTCGCGGTGCTGTCGCTCGCGGCGTCGTTTGCGCTGGGACTTCTCGGCGCCGCCGCGAAGCTATCGACCAACCGTGCGATCTCGCGCATCGGCACGATGTACACGACGCTGATCCGCGCCGTGCCCGATCTCGTGCTGATGCTGTTGCTGTTCTACAGCATCCAGATCTGGCTCAATGATCTGACCGACATGTTCAGCATCGAGCAGATCGACATCGATCCGTTTCTCGCCGGTGTGATCACGCTGGGCTTCATTTACGGCGCGTACTTCACCGAAACCTTCCGCGGCGCGTTTCTCTCCGTGCCGCGCGGGCAGATCGAAGCGGGCTTCGCGTACGGCATGAGCGCGCGGCGCGTGTTCACGCGCATCCTGTTCCCGCAGATGATGCGCTTCGCGCTGCCCGGCATCGGCAACAACTGGCAGGTGCTCGTGAAGGCCACCGCGCTCGTGTCGATCATCGGTCTCGCGGACGTGGTCAAGGCATCGCAGGACGCCGGCAAGAGCACGCAGTCGTTCTTCTTCTTCACGCTGGCGACCGGGGCCATCTACCTCGCCATCACCACGATTTCGAATCTGCTGTTGAACCGCCTCGAGAAGCGCTACTCGATCGGCGTACGGAGGGCCACGCTGTGATCGAACTGACTCGTCAATACTGGCAGAACTACCTGTTCACGGACGGCTTCAACTACACCGGCCTCGTCATCACGCTGTGGTTGCTGGTTGCGTCGATCGTGCTGGGTCTCGTGTTGGCCGTGCCGCTCGCGATCGCGCGCGCATCGCGCAACCGCTACATCTCCGGACCCGTCTGGCTTTACACCTACATCTTCAGGGGCACGCCGTTATACGTTCAGTTGCTGTTGATCTACACGGGCCTCTACAGTCTGCATTTCGTCCATTCGCACCAGATGCTCGACAGCTTCTTTCGCAATGCGATGAACTGCACGCTGCTCGCGTTCGCGCTGAACGAATGCGCGTATGCCACCGAGATCTTCGCGGGCTCGATCCGGGAGACCTCGCACGGTGAAATCGAGGCGGCCCAGGCTTACGGCATGTCGAAGTTCAAGCTGTACACGCGCATCATCCTGCCTTCGGCGCTGCGCCGGGCACTGCCCTCGTACAGCAACGAGGTGATCCTGATGCTGCACGCGACGACACTCGCGTTCACGGCGACCGTCCCCGACATTCTGAAAGTGGCGCGCGACGTCAACTCCGCGACCTACGCGACGTTCCAGGCGTACGGCATCGCGGCGATCCTGTATGCGGCGATCGTGTTCGCGCTGATCTGGGGCTTCCGCAAGATGGAAATCCGATTGCTGGCTTATCTGCAACCGCAAGCGCATTAAACCCGGACGCATTCGCGTCATGATGGAGCATACGAGCATGTACAAGCTGACGGTCGACGATCTGCACAAGAAGTTCGGCGACAACGAGGTATTGAAGGGCGTCTCGCTGAAGGCGAAGGCGGGCGACGTGATTAGCCTCATCGGGTCGAGCGGCTCCGGGAAAAGCACCTTCCTGCGGTGCATCAACTTTCTCGAATCGCCGTGCGCCGGGCGCATCACGCTGAACGCAGAGGAAATCAACACGAGCAGGGATCGCAACGGCTCGCTACGCGTAACCCATCCGAAGCAGTTGCAAACGATGCGCACGGGTCTGTCGATGGTGTTCCAGCATTTCAATCTGTGGGCGCATATGACGGTGCTCGAGAACATCATCGAGGCGCCGATCAGCGTGCTGGGATTGAGCCGCGCGCAAGCCGAGGAACGCGCTCGGAAGTATCTGACCAAGGTCGGTTTGCCGGCCAGCACGGAGAAAAAATATCCGTCGCATCTGTCCGGTGGTCAGCAGCAGCGCGTCGCGATTGCTCGCGCGCTTGCGATGGAGCCGGAAGTGATGCTGTTCGACGAACCGACTTCGGCGCTCGATCCCGAACTCGTCGGCGAAGTGCTGCGTGTGATGCAGGCGCTCGCCGAAGAAGGCCGCACAATGATCGTCGTCACGCACGAAATGGGCTTTGCGCGCAACGTGTCGAATCATGTCGTATTCCTGCACAAGGGCAAGATCGAGGAGCAAGGGCATCCGCATCAGGTGCTGACGAATCCGCGCAGCGAGCGGTTACAGCAGTTTTTGGCGGGGCGGTTGAAGTAGCGGCGGCGGGGTATGGCGCGTCGTTCAGCCTCGCGCCTTACCCCGAATCATTTCCAGAACGACTGCGCCACTCACCAGATTGCACTGGTCTGCGCGCGGTTCACAGATACACCGTGTGTTCGCTCTCGCCCTCCGGCAGCACGAGGATCACGCCTGACAACAGCGCGCTGTGATGCGCGCACATCAACACCTGCGCGCGATAGCACAGCACATCGCCGGGCTCGAAATCGAGCGGCACCGAAAAATGCGGGCAACGGTTCGCGTAAGCCCACACCTGCTCGCCACGCCGCACGACCACGACGGGCACGCCGGCGGCCGTGGCATCGACGACCCGCGCGCCGCCATCGGGCACGTCGGCAAGCGGGCACAGCGGTGTTTCGTTCATCGCTCAGACTCTCCGTTCCGGATTGCCGAGGCTCCAGTCCCACGGACGGATCTCGACGCAATCGAATAGCCCCGCCTGCATATACGGATCGTTGCTGACGAACTCCATCACATCGTCGATACGCTCCGCTTCGACGACCAGCAACGTGCCATTCATCGCATCGCATTGCGGCGCGAGCGTCGGACCGCCGAGGCGCACAAACACGCCACAAAGCGGATTGCCGCGCAACCACGTCCGATGCACCGGACGCACCCGTTCGCGCACTTCGCGCATGCCGGGCTTGTCGGTCGCGAAGACCGCGAAAAAACGTGCCATCGTCATCAACTCCGATCGAGAATGAAGTCGTAGCGCGCTTCGCGGAACGGTCCATCGAAACCGAAGCGGCGCGCGAGTTCGTGATCCGCGGAGCACTCGCGATAGTCGACCATCAGCGAGGGCTTCACGCCGAACACCGCGTCCGAATCCAGATACGGATCCTCGCGATCGAACACATGCGTGACCAGTGTCCGATGCCCAGGCGCATCTATCATGAAGTGCAGATGCGCGGGTCGCCACGGATGCCGTCCAGTCGCTTCGAGCATGCGGCCGACCGGGCCGTCGGTCGGAATCGGATAACTGACCGGCACGATCGTCGAAATCGCGTAGCGGCCTTCGGCGTCGGTGCGAAAACGTCCACGCAGATTGCCGTGCGGCTGCTCGGTGTCCTGCCCCGAGTACATGCCGTTATCGGCGGTCTGCCAGACGTCGAGCACCGCGTTGGCAAGCGGCTCTCCGTCCGTCGACAGCACGCGCCCATGCACGAGTGCGGGCGTGCCCGGCGTGAACGCGATGTTCTCACCGTACGCGCGCTCGGGCATGCCGCGAATATAGAACGGACCGAATACGGTGGTGTCGGTCGCGCCCGTCGCGAGACGGTGATTGATCGCGTCGACGAGCATCGATACGCCGAGCGTATCCGACAACAGGATGAATTCCTGACGCACGAGGTCATCGCACATCTTGCCGGTGTCGGTCAGAAAGCGAATGGCCGACATCCATTCGGCCTCGGTCGGCTCGACTTCACGCACGAACGCATGCATGTGCCGCACGAGGCTTTGCATTAGCGTGCGCAGCCGTTCGTCGGGCGTGCCCGCGAAGCTTGCTACCACCTGCTCGGTCAGGGCCTGTTCGGCCTCTTTGCTGTCTGTCGACATGTCTTCCTCCATCGATTGTTCTGGCGGCGCTGCGTTGGCCACTGCTCAGGCGGGTTCAGCGCCCTGCCACGCACGTTGCAGCAGCGCGCGGATCGCGTCGCGCTCCACGGGACGCGGGTTCGCATACGGATTCTTGCACGCGAGATCGGCCGCTTCGTCGAGTCCCTGCTCGGGCATGCCGATCTGCGCGAGCGCCATCGGAATGCCGAGCGCGCGTGCGACGCGCGCAAGCGTATCGGGCGCGGCGCTGTGGGTGTAGTGTGCCGTATACGGCAGGTTAAACGTACCGCCCAACGTATGACACAGCTTGTGATGGGAAGTGAATGCTGTTTCGCTGCTAATCGCTGAATCTGTCAATCCGTCACGCTGGATCGTGCAGGTACATGGCTAGCCTGAAAGGCCTGGTTTCGTATCAGCATGGCCCATGCCGTCCGTGCATTCTTTGCCGCGAGCGCCACGGCAGCGATGTTTTTGTGTCGACGTTTGAATGTACGAATGAACGGATTTGGATGTCATAACCGACATGCGAAACGCGCCATACATCAAAGGCCGGTTGCTGATCGTCGCGATGTTCGCGTTGCCCGCGTTCGTGTTCACCAACGGCTGTAAGTCGACGGCGACAGCGATACCGTCCGCGACCGCGCCGGGGGCAATCGCCACTGACGACGCTACGCTCGCCCGCCGGGTGAAGCAGGCGCTTGTCGCGGACCCCGCGCTACGATCGTTACCGATGAGCGTGGCAACGTATCGAGGCGTCGTGCAGTTGTCGGGATACGTGGATTCAGAGGCACAGATTCTGGAAGCACTTGCGGTGACCCACGGCGTGCCGGGGGTGCAATCCGTGAGCAACGATCTGCACCTCAAGCCGCAATGACATGCGTTCGCCGGTAGACGGATGACACGAGAGTAACGCGGCACAGCGCACTCAAGCGAGCGCGGTCTCACAGCCGAAAACTCGGCGCGAGACCCAGGGCCGCTTCTGGAGTTCTCCGGACTTCGCTTTGGTCCGGTTCACAACGATAGCGGGCCGCGCAAGGTCATCTTCATATCGTGCTCCTCGTACCGATCAGCTTCTGCGTCACATCCAGTTCCACGATCGATCCTCCGTGACTCGGTCATGCCTCGGCTTTCAATATATCGCACGTGATATTTCAACCAACAGGCCGGCTGCGAAACTGGTGTTCGACAATCGACAGGTATGCTGATTGCTCATGTTATGACGAGGTGGTTTGCGATTGACCGGTTCACCGTCACTTTGCCACCGTCTGATTGTGTCTCGAAAGGAGTTTCGATCGTGTCGCTCTCTCGCCGTCATTTCATGATACTTGCCGCATCCGTTGCCTCAACGACGGTTCTCTCGACAAAGTCAAACGCGGACGCGCCTGTGCTGTCCGAAAACGATCCGACCGCACTGGCCCTCGGATACAAGATGGACGCATCGAAGGTCGACAAGACGAAATTCCCTCGGTACCAGACAGGGCAGACCTGCGCCAATTGCCAACTGTATCAAGGCAAAGCCGGTTCCACGTATGGGCCGTGTCCGACCTACGGGGGCAAGCTGGTCAACGCAAAAGGGTGGTGTAACGCCTACGTGAAAAAGGCGTAATTTACACGCCGTCGTTGTGCTTCATCGTAGCTCGCGCCGATAGCCGCGTTCCAGTGCGCCGTTATGACAAGGAATAACAAGCTAGCCTCCGTTCAGCACCATCTCACCTGGTCATATCCAACAGGATCGACGGTCTAGTCCGGCCACTTGCGAGATTGAGCCGCGATACCAATGGGCGTTACACGCCTCGAAACACTGGGGCCCAGGCAATCCGCCATAGTCGGGAATCACATCCGGAACGTTGTTTCGGCGCGCTCGCATTGACCTCGCCTCGCGCCTCGAGCAACGGCTTGCCGGTCTCGCCGCTCATCAGGAAGGCATACGTTTCATTCCGGGCTCTCAGAAGATCCGCAGCACGGCGCAGCACCGCGGCCCGCTCCCACGCCGGCGTCTTCGACCACAGTGCGAAACCGCGCTCGGCCGCCGCAAGCGCAGCCGCTTCGTCCGCTTCGTCCGCTTCGTCCGCTTCGTCCGCTTCGTCCGCTTCGTCCGCTTCGTCCGCTTCGGTCGCGGCGGGCACGCTGTCGCCGGACTTCTGACCACGATACATGCACCGTCGGACGCACCGCGCCACGCGTCATCAATCAGCGGGCCACAAGATTCGTACATGCCCGCCCCTTCAGATAAGCGTCTTCGTATAAGTTTCCTGAACGCTGTCGGACCACGGGCCGACGTTCCACTGCCCATACGCACCCATCCCGCCTGCGGGATCCGCACCGTAATAGACCGGCACGTGAATCAGACTCAGGCCAGGGTGGGCGTGCGCCTTCGCGAGCGCATCGCGCAGCCCCCGTTCCGTATCGCCCGCTGCTGACGAGTGCCTTCAGCACGACGGGCGCACCTTCCGCACCATTGCTCGTACTGCTGGCGCTTGCGCTGCCCGGTCCGGTTGCCGCCGCGATCTGGTGGGTCAAGGGACGCGAAACCCGGAATATTTCGCTGGAGGAAGGTAGCGACGATGCGTTGACGGAAGCCACAGGTCAGCAAGAATTCCGAACGCGCGAAGCATAAACGCTTGGAGAGCTGAAGGGCTGCAGAGAGAAATCTCTGCAGCTTTTTCTTCAAATCGTCCGTCTTAAGACAACAGGCTTTCCACCCATCGTCTGTTTCGTCATCCATGCAGCAAGCGCCGAATCCAGGTAGTCTGCGTGTCCCGGAAACCAGTTGTACAGATGCATGCCGATGTCTTGCACCAACGCGCAACCGGCCTGCCCTGCTTCGACCGCGGCTTTAACGTCTCGGACTGAATTCAGCACGGCTTCGTGCTCTTCGATGTGGCAGTCGCGCGGGGGAAAGTTTGTCGTGCGCATCCATTCGTCTTCCTGCTCGAAATGGCTGACGGCGTGTTTTTCGAATTCGTCGATTGCGGCAAGGGCGCTCGCATCGGTGCAGGTCACGAGCCGTAGCGCAACTTCATAGAATTCCTTATGCACGTCATCCATCGGCGTGAAGCCGAGTAGCCGTGCGTCCGACCACACAAGGCTGTTGTCACTTTCCCGCACAGGGGCTTCGACATCTTTCAATACAGAGTCTGTCATGTTCGATCAATCTGGCTTTATCAAGATCTAAATCATAGCCGCGACATGTAGAGCGCCGCGAATTTCCCAGCATTCCACCGTCAGCGCAGCTTAAATCCTTAAGTCTTTCGAGGCTAGCCGGGTGGAACAATTCGGCCGGCATTCGGGCACGCCGATGCGCTTGCCCTTCGAATCTTCAGGCTCGTCGATACCGCGATCTGCGGCACCCGGTCGCCGCTTGCCGTTGCGCTCCCTTTCGCGCCGGTGTAGTCACCGAAAAAATTGCCGACCGAAGCACAGCCAGCGCCTCACAAATTAGATCCATCGGCGATGAATCCCGTCCCTTTATATTAGAGATCGAATATTCCTAGTCCTGCGGCACTTCCGACCATACGTACTTTCCCGGATGCCCCCAAAGGTTCTTGCCAATTTCACTAGATATCTAATATAGTTGAGTAACACCTGTTGATGAAGGCGACCTGTCGCCGGGAGACATTACATGCTGACCCACCAAGAAAATGAATTGCTGTGCCGCGTCGAAGGCGATGCCCCGATGGGCCAACTGATGCGACGGCACTGGACGCCGGTTTGCCTCATCGAAGAAGTCAGCGAGCCGGATGGTGCGCCGGTCAAAGCGCGCGTATTTGGCGAAGACCTCGTCGTATTCCGGGACTCGGAAGGCAGCGTTGGTGTGCTGGACGAGTACTGCCCGCACCGTCGCGCATCGCTCGTCTACGGCCGCAACGAAGACTCCGGCCTGCGCTGCCTGTATCACGGCTGGAAGTTCGACGTCGCGGGCAACGTGCTTGAAATGGTGTCCGAGCCGGCAGCGAGCTGCATGACCGACAAGGTCAAGCACAAGGCCTACCCAGTGCAGGAATGGGGCGGCATGGTGTGGGCGTATATGGGCCCGCAAGACGCCATCCCCGAATTCGTGCCGCCGGCCTGGGCGCCGACTGCCGACACCCGCGTGAGCATCGCCAAGGCGCTGCTGCCGTGCAATTGGGCGCAAATCCTCGAAGGCGCGATCGACTCCGCGCACAGCTCCAGCCTGCATTCGTCCGACTTCGTGCCGGCACGCGTCGGCGGCGCCGAAGCGACCGGGAAGAACTGGTTGCGCCCCTCCACCGACAAGGCCCCGCGCCTGCAGGTCGAGCGCACCGACTACGGCTTCCGTTACGCCGCGCTGCGCCGCCCGATCTTCAACGCCAACACGCACGACTACGTGCGCTCCACGGTGTTCGTGGCGCCGGGAACGGTGCTGATTCCGCCGAACAATCTTTACAACGTTGCGAACATCAATGTGCCGATGGACGACACGAACACGGCGTTCTACTTCATCGCCTGGGGCGATCCGGAGACGACGCCGGAAAACGAAACGTGGCGCAAGTTCCTGCGTCAGCAGGTCGGTGTTGATCTCGACCAGTACTATCGTCCGCTGCGCAATCACGACAACCGCTTCTGGCAGGACCGCCAGGCGATGAAGGCTGGCAATTTCACTGGCATTTCGGGCTTCCCGAACCAGGACATCGCCATGTGGGTCACGATGGGCCCGATTGCGAACCGCTCGGACGAGCGCCTCGGCGCGAGCGATCTCGCCATCGTCGAATTCCGTCGCCGCATGATCGATGCGATCGCCGAATTCGAGAAGGATGGCGAAGCAATTGGCACCGGTGCAAAGGCGATTTCCCGGGAAGTGTGTTCGTACCAGGCTGTCGTGCCGAAGGAAATCGACTGGCGCACGTATGCTGCGCGCTACGTCAGCAAAAAGAATCCGGAACCGGCCGACCAACCGTCCGCGCTTGCAACGGACTATCAGGTCAAGCAATAACGGGAGACACACGGCCATGGAGCAGCGCCGTTTGCGTATCGGGGTCGCAGGACTGGGACGGGCATTCTCGCTGATGTTGCCGACCTTCCTGCGCGACCCCAGAGTCCAGCTCGTCGCTGCGTGCGATCCGCGTGACGAAGCGCGGCGGCAGTTCGCCGCCGACTTCGCTGCGCCCACCTATGCGGACGTGGCGGAGTTGGCGGATGACCCCAACGTCGAGATCATCTACGTTGCGAGTCCGCACCAGTTCCACGCGCAGCACACTGAAATTGCTGCGGCAAAAGGCAAACACGTGCTGGTCGAAAAGCCGATGGCGCTCGCCGCTGCGGACTGCGATCGCATGATCGCTGCATGCCGCGCAGCGAACGTGCATCTGATCGTCGGGCATTGCCACAGTTTCGACACGCCGTACCTGTGTACGCGCGAATTGATCAGGCGCGGCGATTTCGGCGCGGTGAAAATGATCCAGGCCGTGAACTACACCGACTACCTTTACCGCCCGCGCCGGCCCGAGGAGCTGGCCACGGCTGAAGGTGGCGGCGCCGTCTTCAGCCAGGCGGCTCACCAGGTCGACATCGTGCGAATGCTCGCCGGCTCGCGCGCGACGCGGCTGCGCGCGAGTGTGGGACGGTGGGATTCGTCACGCCCAACCGAAGGTGCTTATTCGGCGCTGATCTGGTTCGAGAACGGTGCTTATGCCTCGCTCTCGTACAACGGCTATGGCCACTTCAATACCGAAGAGTGGAGCGGCTGGATCGGCGAAATGGGCGATCGAACAAGCCCCGACATGTACGGGAGCGCCCGCCGCCGTCTGGAGACGCTCGCGTCCTCGGGCGACGAAGCCAGACTCAAGGCGGCCGGCACCTACGGCGGATCGGCATACAAGCCGCCGACGGCCACCGCGGACGAGCCGCCGCGCTTTCATCAGCACTTCGGTCCGATCATCGTCTCGTGCGAACGCGCGGACCTGCGCCCGCTGCCCGATTCAATCGTCGTCTACGGCGACGAGCAGCGCCAAACGCTGCCACTGCCTGCGCCCGTCGTGCCGCGCGCCGAAGTCATCGACGAGTTGTATGGCGCGGTCGTCGACAAACACTCGCCCCTTCACGATGGCGAATGGGCAAAGGGCACGCTGGAAATCTGTATCGCGATTCTGAAGTCGAGCGAAACCGGCGCAGATGTAACGCTTTGATAGTTCGCGGTAAGCGCAAAAGCCCTCATTGCCCTCGTTTGAACCGAGCTATGTACAGTTAAAACGAGGGATTTTTTGTCAGCGCTTCCTTCTACGGGGCGCACACATACGCCCCGATCTCGTTACCCGGCGAACACCGCGAAGCGCCGCGAAAAATCAATCGCCCTGACGTTCTTCGTCAGCTTACCTAACGAAATACGGTCCACGCCGGTCTCGGCAATGGTTCGCAGCGTCTGCTCGGTCACACCGCCCGAGACTTCCAGCTCGGCGCGCCCTCCGATGACACGCACAGCCTCGCGCATCGTCTCGATCGAGAAATTGTCGAGCAGAATCGCCGCGGCGCCCCCAGCCAACGCTTCCTTTAACTCATCGAGCGTCTCCGCCTCGACCTGCACGGGCACACCCGCACCCAATGCTTGAGTGGCGCGAAGCGTCGACGCAATGCCGCCGCCCGCCGCGATGTGGTTTTCCTTGATCAGAATGCCGTCGGTGGTCTGCCGTCGTGCCTGTCGTGGACTTGGCACGCCCGTCCATATTATTAGATCTATAATGAATATGCTACTCGGGAAGGACCTGAAACGCCGAGCTGCGCCTCAATCCTGATCGATTTCTTCGCCGCGTGCCGCGATCAGATTGCCCACTTCCCGCGTCGACGGAATGCGCAGCGCCGGGTTGTCCGACTCGGATTCGTCGCGTGCCATGTTCTCGATGATCGTCAGCAGAACCTTCCGCGCGACGTTGATCTCGGTGGTTTTCAGGCCCCTGACGCTAATTTCGTTGACTTCTTCCGCGAGCGGGACGAGCTTGTTTTTCAGGCTCCGGCCGCGCGGCGTGAGGTAGACGTGCGTGTTCTTGCGATTGCCGGGTTCATAGCGGCGCTCGACATACCCGAGCTTTTCCATTGCCGACACCGCACTGAACGTGGTGGGCGTGGTGGTGCCGGTCTCGTCGCTGAGCTCCTTCTGCGTAAGCCCGTCGGTGACCCATAGCACACGCAGATAAGCCCAGTGGCCGAACGAAACTTCATGCTGCGCCAGGCGCATTTGCAGACCGCGAATCATCGCGCGGCCTGCATCCTTCACCAGGTGAGCAAGACGATCATCCGGAACCGCCTCGCGCCAGTGCCGCAGGATGGGGTCCTCGCTCGCGCCCCCGCCCTTGCCCGAAGTACGTGCTGCTGCCATACCTTCCTCGCTGTTATTGTGACCAGACCGGTGACAATCATAGCGCTTTAGCCGGCGCGAGAGGCGCTGGAGCGCATCGCCTGGGCCGCTCAGAAGGTGTGGCGAATGCCCACGGTCACGCCCGCCTGGTCCATGCCTGGCGCAATGTCCACGCCTGTGCCACGAATACCGACATTGGAGAATGAACGATTGGAGACATACGCCCCTTCCGCATACACGTCGGTGCGCCTGGACAGCGAGTAGTCGACGAGCAATACCCCCATCGTCGGGCCGCCGTGCGGATTGCGAAACTGCGTGTGATAGACGCTGGCGGAAATGGCAAGCGGCGCATTCACCCTCCAGGTCACGCCGCCCCAATAGAGCAGCGAGCTCGGCGGCACATCCGTATTGCGCGTGTTCAGCCAGCGCAGGCCGGCCAGCGTCGTGACCGGCCCGAAGTCGTACGACACGCCGAGCAGCGCGCGCTGCTGCGCATTGCTCTGTGTCGCGATCGAGGTGCCCTGCAACTGGTCGTACGTCAAACCGATGCTGAACGGCCCCCGATCGTACAGGACCGCCGCGCTCATTTCGCGGCCCACCTTCGTTGCGCCGGGCACGCTCCCACCGTTCGGAATCGTCGCGTCGAACCCGGTGCTGTACAGTGCCGCGAACGTGACGCCGCCGAGGTGCACGCCATAGCGCACCGAATTGTCCGCGCGGTTCACGAACTGGCTGTCCATGCTTTGCGCGGAATAGCTGGGGTTGAACGTCAGCGCGTCGTACTTGTACATCAGCTCGTAGAGCAGGTTCTGGTGACGTCCGAGCGTGAGCGTGCCGTACGGCGTTGAGACGCCAACGAATGCCTTGCGGCCGAACAGCCGTCCGTTCTGACCTAGCGCGCCGGTGTTCACGTTGAACCCGCCCTCCAGCGTAAACACGGCCTTGTAGCCGCCGCCAAGGTCTTCTGATCCCTTGAGCCCCCAGCGCGATCCGGCGAGATTGCCCGACTGTTCCCGGATCACCGAGCCCGTCTGACTGCCCTGGGGTACCCGATTGACGTACTCGACGCCAGCATCAACGATGCCGTAGAGCGTGACCGAACTCTGCGCATGGGCCGACGTGCAGGCGAGCGTCAGCAACCCGCCGCAGGCGAGCGGGAATGTGTGTCTCTTCATGTTCATCTGTCTTCTGGATTACTGAGTATATTGGATGTATTGTCCCCTTCCGCGCATCCGTCGCGCACCCAGCGCCTGCCGGATGCGCGACGGCTCGAACAACCGCCGCGAGAGGTCAGATCTTGAATCGCTCCAGGCTGGCCGGGTGGAACAGTTCGGCAGGCTGCAGGCGACGGCTCGACAATCCCTCGGCGTGGTGCTGCGCGAGGAAGCGGTCGATCACGTGCTCGTTGTTCGCGAATCCGTACGACCAGAAGTCGTGCCCCATCAGACGCCGTGCATTGCGCAACTGGTCCTCGACGAACGGCAGCGTCACCTTGGTCGCCGAGGTGTCGCTCAAACGGGCCAGCGCCACTTCCTTCGATTGCTCGAACGCCTTCGCGATCGCGCCGGGCAGCCACGGGTGCTGAACCGCGAGCGTCTTGCGAATGCCGAGCGTGTGCATGATCGGGAAGAGCTGCCTGTGCTCGTACCATTCAGCGGCGCTTTTCTGCGGATCATCGAAAAGGTACTTGACCTTCGGATGCCCACGGTCGAAGCACGACGGCGCGCGCGGTCCGATCACGCCGTCAATCTCGCCGTCGGCCAGCAGGTTCGAGATCGTCTGCCCTTCGGGTGCGCTTTCCAGCACGACGCCTTCAGGCAGCTTGAGCGCAATTTTCTCCACGCGCGTCGGATCCTCGTAGCCGCCCCGCACCCAGCGGATATCCGACGCCTTCACGCCATATTCCTCTTCGAGAAAGAGCCGCACCCATACGTTGGCCGTGAGCTGGTATTCCGGCACGCCGATGCGTTTGCCTTTCAGGTCCTCGGGCCGGTCGATCCCACGGTCGGAACGCACGTAGACCGAGCTGTGTCGGAACGCGCGCGACGGAAAGACCGGCACCGCGATGTAGGGCGACGTGCCCGCGGCCGTCTTCACCGAATAGCTGCTGAGCGAAAGCTCGCAAATGTCGTAATCGGCGTGCCGGAACGCACGAAAGAAGATTTCCTCCGGGTCCTGCAGCATGAACACCGGATCGACACCGTCGATCTGGACGTCGCCGTCGATCAGCGGCCGCATCCGGTCGTAGTTGCCCACCGCGATGGAAAGTTGAAGCTTGCTCATTCCTGCTCCTGTCTGACTGTCAAAATGCTTGCCGTCGCGTGCATCGTCACGCGCCGGATTGCTGTGCCTGCCGCTCGCGCGGCACGCCGAAGAAGACGGCGATGCCACCGATGAAAACGAGCGCCGCCACCAGCAGGATGCCGGCCGAAAAGCTGCCGGTCACGCTCTTCACCCAGCCGAGGACGATTGGTGCGAAGAAAGCGCCCACCTGACCGAGACTACTGATCACGCCAATGCCGCCGGCGGCCGCCGCGCCCTTCAGGTAGTTCGGCGGAATGGTCCAGATAATGGCTGCGGCCGCGAAATAGCTCACCGAAACGAGACTCAGGCACGCGATGGCGGCAACCGAGTTGTGCGTCAGAACCGTCAGGAGCACCGCGCCCGTGGCGCCCGCTGTCGTCGACAGCACGAAGTGCCAGCGGCGCTCGAGCCGCAGGTCGGAGCTGCGTGCGATCAGCAGCATGGCAACCGCGCCAACGATATAAGGCAGCGCCGACAGGAAGCCGATCTGCAACAGGTCGGAAACGCCCGCCTGTTTGATGAT
This sequence comes from Paraburkholderia sp. 32, assembly GCF_050435345.1. Lineage (NCBI taxonomy): Bacteria > Pseudomonadati > Pseudomonadota > Betaproteobacteria > Burkholderiales > Burkholderiaceae > Paraburkholderia > Paraburkholderia sp. 32. The sequence goes on along the minus strand of NZ_JBNDKD010000002.1, from coordinate 1,517,747 downwards.
CGTGGGCGTCCAGTAGTTGAGGATGGTTCCGCAAATGGGCACCGTGGCCCAGCCCGCGGCAATCACGTACACGCGCGGGTCGCGCAGCGCCGCGAGGAGCGTGCTCGGCGAGTTATGCGGCTTGCTGCGACCTTCCTCGTCGAGCGCGCCGATGACAATTCGTTTTTGATCCTCGGTCAGCCACCTCGCATCTTGCGGCCGGTCGATCAGGTAGAAGTAGGCAACGACACCGGCAATCACGGCGGGGACGCCTTCAAGGAAGAACAGCCACTGCCAGTTGCGAAAGCCCCAGACGTCCATGAAGTTTTGCAGGATGAAACCAGAAAGCGGGCCGCCGACAATCCCCGCAACCGCGATCGCCAGCAGGAACCGCGACGTGATACGAGCGCGGCGCTTCGACGGGTACCAGTACGAGAGATAGAGGATGATGCCGGGCCAAAAGCCCGCTTCGGCCGCGCCGAGGAGCGTCCGGGCGAGATAGAACTGCCATGGAGCGGTCATGAACGCCATGGCAGTCGAGATGGCGCCCCACAGCAGCATGATCCGCGTGACGGTCTTGCGGGCGCCAATGCGCCGCAGCAACAGCGTGCTCGGCACTTCGAGCAGGATGTAGCCGATAAAGAACAGACTCACGCCGAGTCCGTACGCCGCGTCGCTCAGCCCGAGATCGTGCTTCAGCTGCAGCTGCGCGAAGCTGACGTTGACGCGATCGAGATAGTTGAGGACCCAGCACAGGAAAAGAAAGCTCATTAGCCTTAACGTGATCTTGCGGTATGTCGCCTCCTCCGCCGCCGAGTCGGCTATGGCAGACAGGGATAGGTCCCCTGAGTGCAACGTTGAATGTGCCATGACTGAATCTCTCCGAATTTCACTCTGGATACCGGCCGGAACAGCGTCCCTCTCACCGTTTAATTAGAGCTCTAATATTCAGCTTACGGCGGCTTTATGTCGCTGGCAAGAACGGGTTTATACCGAGAGCAAGATCGCGAAAAATCGCGCGCCTTGACTTGCATAATTAGAGATCTAGCCATAATATGCAATCCATGTTGATGCAACGCAAGACTGGACTGGTCAGAAGGAGGAGATGGTATGGACGCCTCCCTCCCGCGTCGGATAGGAGAGGCAGTAGGAACGGCGGAGCCCTCGCTATACCCGACGGCATCAGAGTGCCAAAGTGGTGGTGTCAAAACGACCAGGAAGGGTAAGGAGGGCTCGAAATGAAGACTACGACATTTGGCGTGGACCTGGCAAAGCGGGTCTTTCAGGTGCACTGGGTAGACATGGACACAGGCGAGATCAACCGTCGTCAGCTCAAGCGCGAACAGCTCGTGACGTTCTTCGCGAAGCAGGCGCCCGCGCTCATCGCGATGGAAGCGTGCGGCAGCGCCCATTACTGGGCACGCCGCTTCGCGAGCTTCGGTCATCAAGTCCGGCTCATTGCGCCGTCATTCGTCCGACCGTTTGTGAAGCGCAACAAGACCGATGTGGCAGACGCGCAGGCGATCTGGGAAGCTGCACAACGGCCGGAGATGCGTTTCGTCGCTGTGAAGAGCGAAGCGCAGCAAGCGGTGCTGACGCTGCACCGCGTGCGCGCACAACTGCTCAAGATGCGTCGCATGCAGATTAACCAGACGCACGGCTTGCTGTACGAGTTTGGCGCGGCAGTGCATCGCGGCTCGCACAGCATGAACGACGCGGCCCGCATGCTTGGCGAGCTGGCCGACGCTTTGCCCGCCATGGTCATCGACACGCTTCGCGAACAACTGCAGCGTATCGAAGCGCTCACGCGCGACATCCGTGCCATTGAACACCGGCTCGCAGCATGGTTGCGCCAGGACGAAGGGGCCACGCGGCTCGCCGCCATTCCGGGTGTGGGCCTGCTCACGGCGACTGCCGCCATTGCCACCATCGGCGAGGCGAGTACGTTTCGCTCCGGGCGCGAGTTCGCCGCGTTCCTCGGTCTGGTGCCACGGCAAAGCGGCACGGGAGGTCGTGTCAAGCTGCTGGGCATCAGCAAAAGAGGCGACGTGTACTTGCGTACCTTGCTGATTCACGGCGCGCGCGCAGTGCTCTCGCATCCGAAGCGCCTGAGCGACGCGCTGCAACGTTTGCTCGCGCGACGACCGTTCAATGTAGTGGTCGTCGCGCTCGCAAACAAAACGGCACGCACGATCTGGGCGCTGCTTGCCCACGCTCGAACGTACCAATCTGGTTACGTGGCTCACGCTGCGTAGAAGATCAACTAACTATGGAGACGTGGTCGCTAATAGGTTGCGCAGGTTGATATACATGTGATGGCGAAACAGGTCGGACCGCGGGGAAGCAAACCTGAATTCTGTCTTGTCCTTCGAGGACTCGCAGGAGATGAGGACTTCCCCGGCAGATTCCATCAGGGCCAGCGGATCACCATCCGCACCACAGGCCGGATATAAGTCTGCAACCTCATCCTGTCCGTCACACACCGAATATCACCTGGCAAACCGGGAGGCGTCCATATAAGACAGACATGACGCCCCCATCGGAAGACGGTTTTCGTCGTCTGAACATTGCTGGCAAGGAGAAGATCGCCCGTGACATCTGGCGCTTTGAACTGACCGACCCGCAAGGCGCGCCGTTGCCGCCGTTCGAGGCGGGCGCGAACTTGACCGTCGTGGTGCCCAACGGTTCGCGACGCAGTTATTCGCTGTGCAATGACTCGCAGGAGCGCAATCGCTACGTCATCGCGGTCAAGCGTGACGGCAACGGACGGGGCGGTTCGATGAGCTTCATCGACGATACGGCCGAGGGCGACACCGTGGACGTCTCTTTGCCCCGCAACGAGTTTCCCCTCGATGAGCGCGCAAAGTCATTCGTTCTCGTCGCGGGCGGCATCGGTATCACGCCGATGTTGTCGATGGCACGGCAGTTGCGGGCGGAAGGCCTGCGCTCGTTCAAGCTGTATTACCTCGCCCGCGATCAGGAAGGCACGGCGTTCTTCGATGAACTGACCAGCGACGAATGGCGTTCGGACGTGAAGATTCATCACGATCACGGCGACGCGTCGAAAGCATTCGACTTCTGGCCTGTGCTCGAGAGGTCGAAGTCGGCGCAACACGTGTACTGCTGCGGCCCGCAAGCGCTGATGGACACCGTGCGGGACATGACCGGCCACTGGCCGTCGGGCACGGTGCACTTCGAGAGCTTCGGTGCAAGCAATGCGGATGCGCGCGAAAGCACGCCGTTCACCGTGCGGCTTTCGCGCAGCGGCACGTCGTTCGACATTCCCGCCAATCGCTCGATCCTCGAGGTGCTGCGCGACGCCAACGTGCGCGTGCCGAGTTCGTGCGAAAGCGGCACCTGCGGCTCGTGCAAGACAGCGTTGTGCTCAGGGGAGGCGGATCACCGGGACCTCGTGCTGCGCGACGACGAGAAAGAAACGCAGATCATGGTTTGCGTGTCGCGTGCGAAATCCGCGGAGCTGGTTCTCGATCTTTGAGCATCGCGGGCTGGGTACGAACGCGTCGCATGAAGGCCTCCAGCGCACCCAATTAGAAAAGCCCCCGCCGAGGGGCAAAAATCCTTAAATGCCGTTCTGCATGCTGGTTCCGATTCCGGAAGTCCTGACGGCTGAAACCAGCATTTCCTGAGACGACATTCCTCCGGCGCCGATTGGACGCACGCACCGATCTCCATCGCATCGATTCATCGTCTATCGAAGGGAAAATCATGGCGGGCAACAGATCACTGCGTTCTGAGGTCGAAAAACTCGTTGGCCCGACGCGGGGCCGCGGGGCGTGCGTGCGCACGATCGCCGATGGATTCGAGTGGTCGTTTGGCTGGTCAGCCCCGGCCGCGCAACGGCTGCGCTTCCTGCTCGACTTCGGCTATCTGCGGCACGCGTCCGTATCGACGACGTCGATCTATCTGCACAGTGACGAAGTAAAGCGGGCACGGCAGATGAGCGACGTGTTTGCTGTACGAAAGCGAAGTCGCTTCGATGCAAGCGTGCTATCCCGGTGCCAACCAGACATAACGCCGCGACGGCAAGTCGTCGTGGCCGCCTTTGTCAGCGGGTTTTGGGGCGAAGCCCGAGTGTGATGGCAGCATGGCGCCCGACCGTTAGTTGCGCATCCGACAGGAAGACGTTCGGTCATCTGCGCCAACGTATCGGAGGCCGCAGTTCGGCGCGAAGCGGACGAAGTTCGCCGGTCGGATGGCTTTACACTTGTGTCTCGTCATCCCTTGCCGAGCGGCGGCCGACTCGGGAATCCCGCCATATTGCTTAGCTGGGCCAGTTCATTCGCCGCCTCGCGCAGCAGCATCGAGTACTCGTGAATCTTCTCGGTCGTCAGCCGCACCCGCGGACCGGCCAAACTGATGACGCCGACGCAACGCGAGCCGCTCACCACGGGCACCGCCACCGCTGACATGCGCGGGGCAAACACCTCGTCGATCATCGCGTAGCCACGCACGCGCGCAGCGTGCAGGAAGCCCAGCAGCGCCTTGAGCGTCGTCGGCGCATTGGGTCCAAACTCATTGGGCTGTCCAAAACCCTGCTTCAAAACCAGTGCCGCCGCCTGTTCGTCAGTCATTGTCATCAGCCATGCGTGTCCGGTCGACGTGCATGAAAGTCGTGCTGCCTGGCCCATGTCAGGATCGTAGCGAAAGCCGATGCGCTGTCCGTCCGCCTTCCCCACCCAGATGATTGCTTCGCCGTCCACCAACGACAGCCGCGCCAGTTCACCTGTCTGCGCAGCGACGCGTTCGATGATCGGCTGGGCGATATCCGCGATGCCCGTCAGGCTCAGGAATTCCAGCCCGTTCGACGTCATACGCATTGTCAGAATGTAGCGGCTGTGATCGACCAGTTGCCTGACATAGCCGCCTTCGATGAGCTCGGCGAGCACGCGGTGGCACGTGCTGCGGGGCAGGGACAAAGCGTCGGCAATCGCCAGAAGACCCGCGCCTTCGGCTTGCGTCGCCAGGAAATCAAGAATTCTCAGGCCGTTTTTGAGCGACATTTCGCGTGATTTTCATTATGTGCAATGCAGTTCCGGTGCGGAACGCCTCGCTTTCCGAGCGCAAACAATAGCACTTGTTCGTCGCCAGAACGAACGGTTCGACATATGAGGAATTCAGGAGACAACATGTCATTTTTTGCTGATTCAGGCCTTGCCGCGGAACAACAGTCCGCGCAGGCTCACTTGATGGCGCGTCGGGCGGTGGCAGGCGCAACCGTCGGAACGGCGCTCGAATGGTTCGACTTCGCGCTGTATGGTGTGGTCGCGGCCACGATCTTTCCAAAGCTGTTTTTCCCATCGCTGGACCCGACCGCCTCGCTGCTCGCGTCGTTGGCTAGTTTCTGGGCAGGGCTGGCCGCACGCCCGCTAGGCGCGGTGATCTGCGGGATGCTCGGGGACCGTTGGGGACGCCGCAAACTGATGCTTATCACCGTGTCGGTAATGGGAGCTTCATCGTTCCTGATGGGGCTGTTGCCCACTTACCACCAGGTTGGCATCTTCGCGCCGACGTTGCTGGTGACACTGCGCATCATCCAGGGATTCGCGCTTGGCGGCGAGTCGACGGGCGCGCAACTGATGGCGGTCGAGCATGCGTCTGCTAACCGACGCGGTTGGTATTCGGGCCTGCTTGGCATCTGCTCGCCACTCAGCCAGATTCTCGCCAACTTCTCGCTCTTTACACTGGCCGCGTTGCTTTCATCGGACGACTTCGACTCCTGGGGATGGCGAGTCCCGTTCCTCGCAAGCTTTGTGCTGGTGCTGCTGGGCATCTACATCCGCAGGAAGGTTAGCGAGACACCCGCCTTCGAGGCGCTCAGGAAGAGTGGCTCGCCCACACGCGCTGCCAATCCGCTAGGCACCGTTTTCAAATATCACTGGCGCACCGCGCTTCGCCTGACGCTGTTCTTCTGTGGCCCGGCCGCACTGTTTTATCTGATCGTGGTTTTCTCGCTCAGCTATCTGACGAAACACCTCGGCGTACCAAAGCAGACCGGTTTCATGCTGCTGATGGTTGCGAATGTCTGTGCCATCGCGGGAGCGCTGGCGGGCGGTTATCTGAGCGATCGGATCGGACGCAAACGTGCACTGATGATCGGCTCGTTCTGCACGCTGATCTGCTGCCTGATCTACTTTCCGATTCTCAACCAGAACTCGATCGCCATGACGATGGCCGTGATGGGCGCCTTCCTCGGCTTCACACAGTTCCAGAGCGGCATCCAGCCGGTGTGGTTCGCCGAGTCATTTCCGACCGATGCGCGCTACACGGGGTCCGCACTGTCGTACTCGGGAGCCAACCTGCTCACCGGCGGCCCGATGCCAATCGTCGCCGTGGCGCTGCTCAATGCCTTTAACGGTTCCCCTTGGGCCATCGTAGCGGTCTGCGGCTCGCTGAACCTGATCTCCTTCCTGATGATCGCAATATCCCGGGAAACCAAAGACACGGCCCTGGAACGCTCTTCTACACACTGACACCATGACTCGCAAACTCTACATCCTCAATGGCTCCAACCTGAACATGCTGGGCGCGCGGGAGCCTCATCTTTATGGCAGCACTACGCTGAAGGACATCGAACAGAACTGCCTCGCGCTGGCCGACGCCCTCGAGTTCGACTGCGTATTCCGACAGACGAACAGCGAAAGCGAGTTGATCGACTGGATCCAGGAAGCATTCTTGCAGGACGCCGCGCTGATCATCAATCCAGCCGGCTTTTCATTCGGTCGGATTCCGGTGCTCGACGCAGTCAAGCTCATCCGCCGACCAGTAGTGGAATTGCATATCACCAACATTCACCGACGCTCGGAGGAATATCGTCACTCGACGATTTCGGTGGCGGCTACCGCGGTAATTTGCGGGGCTGGCGCAAACGGATACTTGCTGGCAATCCGCGCGATTGACGATCTGTGGGGCAACCAGACCTGAGCCGGCTCCTCTATCCATGAAGCACGCGGGCTCCTCGATGGAGCCCGAGTTCGGCTGGGGCGTCTTCTACGCAGTGGTGGTTGCCACGTTCGCCTTCCTCATGTTCTTGCGCGAGCGGCGCGTGAATCGCGCGATCGACTCCGAACTGATAGGGCTCGACATCAAGAACTGGCTGATGTCGGCGTGCGTCAGCGCGGCGCTGTTGCTGGCGTTTTCGATTGCATGGCTGCTCGAACGAATCGGGCACGGCCACCTGACACCGTACATCGACCCCGGCGTGCTCGCACTACTGACGCTCGTCCTGATCCCGATGCCGATCGGAACCGTGATCGGCGCGGTCAAGGAAGTGTTGCTGATCACGCCGCCGGATCTGGAGCGCGGGCTGCGCGACCTGATGCAACAGCTGACCGCCGACTGCGGCTTCGTCAAGCACTCGCACTACGCGACGCGCGTCGGCCGCGGCCTGTTCGTCGAGGTGCATATCGTGTTGCCCGAGGCGATGGAGCACGCCGGCGTCCGCCATCTCGACCAGATCCGCGACAGGATCTCGCGCGCAATCGGCGAATCGGGCCCGGACCGCTGGCTGACGGTGGCGTCCACGCGCGACCCGCGCTGGTTGTAACTTTCGCGACTAGTCCCCGAACGGGTTGTTGGTGTCCTTCACTTCGGTACTGAGGTTGTATTCCGCACGCATGGCCTTGAGTACGCCCTCGATGTCGCGCTCGAAGCCGATAGCGTTACCGAAGTGGGCCATATTCCAGTTGCAGCCTGTCTTGTCAGCCTCTTGCAATTGCGGCCGCGGCACGCGAATCTTCACGCCATCCTCGACGATTTCCTGCAGTCGATGGAGTCGCCGACTGACCTCCTGCTGAAGCTGCGAGGCATTAAGCGTCTTGCGTATCATCCAGGTCTCCTCCCGGTTGCTCGAGCCAGTCTAACGCAAGTGATGCGTTTCGCGACCTGGCGCTGAAATGCGAAGCGCCAGAGAGAAAGCAGGCGTATCGGTTCGTGGGGGTGCGTCAGCCAGCGCCGACGCGCGAAAGTCTGGCGGCTTTAGACGACGATGGTTGTGCGTCGCACCACACATTCGTTCGCTTTCTCTGTCGCCGCCTGGATTGTTTCCCCGATAGCCAGACATACGGATTACGAGGAACATAGGTATGCGCTAAAGGTTGCCAACGTGTAAAACCGGTGGGGGTAAGCATGGGACAACTCGACTTCAGTACCTTCGAGCACGAAGGTTGGGAGCGGGTCGCGCAGGCCTATCATGAGTATTTTGGTGATTTGACCGCCCAGTCGAACCAGGCCATGCTCGAGACCCTCTGCATTCGGCGCGGAGCCCGTTTTCTCGACGTCGCCTGCGGCCCGGGCTACCTCGCGGCGGCCGCCGCGCGCAGCGGCGCGGATGTCGCCGGCGTGGATTTTTCGGTCGCGATGGTCGACAAGGCGAGACGCGTCTTTCCGGCACTTGAGTTCCGCGTCGGCGACGCGGAGGATTTGCCATTTCCCGACGCAAGCTTCTCGGCAGTGGGGATCAGCTTCGGAATGTTGCACTTTGCGCACCCCGAGCGCGCACTCGCGGAGGCGTTTCGTGTACTGCAACCTAACGGCAGAATCGCCTTCACGGTATGGGCGACACCGAACAAGGCGGTTGGCTTCGGCATGGTGTTGAAGGCGGTCGAGGAGCACGGGACGACCGACGTACCCGTCCCGCCGGGACCGCCCTTCTTCCGATTCAGCGATTGGGAGGAATCGAAGCGCCTGTTGCTCGATGCCGGGTTCGTCCAACCGGAGGTGCGGGAGTTGGACCTCACGCTCGTGCTTCGTGCTCCCAATACACCTTTTCATGCACTCCTGCGTGGTGGCGTGCGGGTTTCCGCGTTGCTACACGCGCAGACGCCGACCGCGCTAGCGTCTATTGAACGGGCAGTCGCACACGAGGCGGAGGCGTATCGCAGCGATACTGGGGACCTGCGGCTTCCGATGAGCTGCGTTCTGGCTTCCGCACTCAAGCCTTAGGGCGAGCGGGTTGACTCAACTCAACTAGACCGTCGCGGCGAGCTTGAATTCATCGAACCTGGCTACTGGTGGCGATAGTTCCTGGACTTCCAGACGGTCCACCAGAGCTGCATGCGCACCGTCAACCAGCCAATCGCAGATTCGCTCGAGTTCTTCAGCGTGTCCTTGGAACACAGCCTCGACCGAACCGTCCATCCGGTTGCGCACCCAACCCGTGATGCCTCGAGCCGTGGCCTCGTTGATGCAAGCCTGCCGGTAACCTACCCCCTGCACGTGGCCATATACCCTGACCAGTCTGGTCCGTAAATCGGTATCGAACTGTGGCGTCATGATGCACGTAACTCCAGGTCGGATAAGACGCAGCGCAATTGCCTCTGATCGCTGTCGCTGTCAGTCCGGAAGCAAAAGCTCTGCTCGACACGAATCGCGAATTCGACAGTCAACCTCCGCGCACCTCGTCGGTTTCGCCTGCCGAGTCTGTCGCCTCCCAATCCGCCTTCGTCGTTGCTGCTGGCGTCACCGGCTTGATACGTGTCCACCACGCGGTATTTGCCGGTGCATGGAAGCGGAACTGCGTGCTCCATGCCGCCCAGAACTCCCGCTGTGCGGCCTGGGACGTCGGGAGAACAAAACCTAACTTCTCAGCGAGTGCCGGCAGATAAAGGTCAAACGCTGATTTGACAACGTCGCCCCAGCTTCTTGCCTCAAGAATCGCAAGCCGATACGCAATTGCCGCAATGGCGGCCGCAATCGCAGCGTTCTGAAAAAGATCCGCCAACAGGTAATTACCGGCCAGTCCGTCGGCAAGCCAGATGTCAATCGCTCGCACCAAGGTAAAGATGGACGTAAAGGTACCCAGAACGACGAGTCCGACCAGAAAGTCAACTGGCGCTCTCGAATCCGCAATGATTGCCTGATAGTCCTTTGGGATGACTGCAAGAAGACGCGGCCATACGAATATGCTGTCAACCTTATAGACTTCGCTCGAGTAACCCTCGAATGCACGCAACGTGTTCCCAAAGGCCGTAGGAAGAACGAGATTTTCATGCCGGGGGAAATCACGGGCGTTCCGCTCCTGGTTGCGGTACAGCCTCGCCCTTACGGTGGCTCGGTTCGATTCAGCCTTTCTGTATTCCAACGATTCCTTTGAGGCTTTAAGCCGCTCGATTGTACTGTTCTCTGTAGCGAGTTCCGTACGGAGGCGTTCTATGAGGTCCAGCTGACGATTGCGGCGATTTCGCTCATCGCGCTTCCAGGCCTCGCGATTGAATGGCCATTTGTATCCTTCGAGGACCTGATAAAACCAGTTGTTCAATACCAACAGGATCAGCGATAGGACCCATACGATGATGAGGAAAGAGAACAGGCTTCCAACCTTGTCGCTGTCCGAGGTCGCCTTGTGTAGCAAATCGCAAAATGCCGGGATATCGGCGTTTGCCGCGAGAAAGCCTGTAAAGCCAAGCAGGGCCGGCAAAAAGAAGCCGAGGACAAATGCTTTGTCCAGCAGTTTCGATAGGCCCGAGAGCATCGGAGATTATCCCTTGGCAAGTTCAGCGACGCACTGGCGGTGGGTTGTCGTCATCTGGGTCCTGCTGCGACTGTCCCGGAAGACCTCCGAATTGAAGAGCCCGGTGAACGGCATTCAAATCGATGCTTGCCAGTTTGCTCGGCGGCGTTGCTGAGCCGGAGTCGTCTACAAGATGTTGATAGAGGAAATCGACAACCGCACCGAGGGCATTGAGGGCGCTCGCGTAATCTCGTGCAATCGCCAGGTCGTGGACTTCTACGGCCCGCCTCATCACCAATTCGCGTAGTGGTTCCGGTGCTGATTCGTATTGGCGAGCAAACGCGGCGTTCCGTTTGATCTCTTCAAGCCGGTCAATCGCTTTTGAGGCACTGCGGCGGCTCTGCCCCCTGGGTACATGCGTGGCGCTGCGCCCGACCACTTTTGTCAGCAGTTCGACGATTTCACGAGATGAGTTTTCTTTCATCCTGGCTCTCCAAGGGGAAAACACACTCGCCTCCCCGCCCGCCCGGTCGTCAATGCTCGAACCGTTACTCGATGTTAGTACAGCTGTTCGGTAGGAGGAAACAGTATATCGGTGCGTAGGCCGCAGAAGTGTCGCGTGGACTTCGCAACAAGTGAACTATCGCCGGGTTCCTCGCTGCCTCGCACATACGGTTGGTCAAGCGAGCGCCACAGGACAATCCCTGAACGCTTGCCGGGCAATTTCAGGAACATGCGGGCGCAATTCTCCGCAGCGAAATGTTGGTTTCGGACCGTCGCTGCCCGGTCAAAGTGTAGGGCGAGTCCCACCACCGAGTCCACGTCGCCACTGTCACGCGAGCATTCAACGCCTACGCAGCCCGTTAGCGGCACGCCTGCCTGACAGCCCCTCCGTCGGCACGGTCTTTGCGTCCAGAAACTGCGTCAACCGGAGATAGCCATGATGCGATGTTTTGCGGACTTCGCTCCCAAGCAAGCGCTGCGCGGCAGTGCAGCCGTACTTGCTGCCACCATACTCCTAACAGCATGCGGGACGGGAATGGCGGCATTCGCCGGACTGCTTCCGAAATCCGACGGGGTAGCGACCGCAGTGACCGCTACGCCGTTGGTCGAACTGCAGACCACGATGACGAATCTAATCGAATCCGGTTACGAGGACATTTCCGCAGCTGCTGACTAAGCTCGCCCGCAAGCTCGGCGGTGCCGCGCCGCGCCACGTGATATCACTGTCGGAACCGACTTCACCGTTCATCAGGTGTTGAACACGGTTCGTCTTCAACTCTGTTCTCTGCCATTAGCTATGCTTCTCTCTGTGTCTTGCGCCCGCCGCGAAGCACAGCCACCAAACACCGGCACAGTCGCTTGCGCACGACCCAATGATCGGTCCGACAGGTACCGTTACGTCACCAGCGGGTAGGCACGGTCGCATTGATTGCGTTCGAGCAATGCCCAACACCTGGCGGACCACCGCGTACTGCACGAACATAGGAGCGAAACGTGGCAAATATTGACTTCGAGAACCTCCGGCAGTTGTTTCCAGTCACCGACGATATTCCCGATTCCGCCCGCCTCGCGGAGCCGATTCATCAGCGCGTCTCGCTCGTCGATGGAGAACTGAAGGCATGGGATGGCGCCTGCAAGAACGTGCAGTCCCCAGTCTGCGTGCGACAAGTTTCCGGCGACGCTGAACAGGTCGTAATTGGCAGTTATCCGGTCATGGGCGAGGTCGAGAGCGATGCTGCGCTGAACGCGGCCGTGCGAGCCTACGATCACGGCCGCGGTGAGTGGCCAACGATGACAGTCGCGCAGCGCATCGGCTGCATGCAAGACTTCATTCGTCTCATGGCGGCCACGCGCCATGAGATTGTGAATCTGATCATATGGGAAATCGGCAAGAGCCTTGCCGATTCGCAGAAGGAGTTCGACCGCACCATCAGCTATATGCAAGACACTATCTCGGCGCTCAAGGAGCTAGACAATAGCAACTCGCGCTTTGTCATCGCCGAGGGCACCATCGGCCAGATTCGCCGCTCTATCGTGAGGAGCAGTTCGGACCGATCATCCCAGTCGTGCCGTTCGATGACATCGATACACCACTCGAGTATGTCATCACTTCGGACCACGGTCAGCAGGTCAGCATTTTCGGCACCGACGCTGCCCAAATTGGCTCGCTGGTCGACCCGCTCGTCAATCAGGTGTGCCGCGTCAATCTCAACAGCCAGTGCCAGCGAGGCCCAGACGTCTTTCCGTTTGCCGGCCGCAAGGATTCTGCGGAAGGTACGCTATCGGTCACCGATGCGTTGCGCGCGTTCTCGATTCGCGCCATGGTCGCGGCCAAAGAGACCGACCTGAACAAGACGCTGCTCGATACGATGGTCACGAATCATCACTCGAAGTTCGTGAACACCGGTTTTATCTTTTAGCGGCTCGATGGGTACCGAGCTTGAGTCCCGGTGCGGAGGTTCAGCGCGCGATGCCGTCAAGGTCAGCGCATCGTGCGCATGGTTGAGTGAAAGGGTCCATTCGTCAGTTGGGGCGATTTCGCACGACGTCCGGCCAGTCGATGCCCGTAGAAAAGCATAGGTTTAAAAGCGACGAATATTTGCGACCTGCTCGTATTGTTCCACACCGACTACGACTCGGTACTCCTGCATCAGCCGGATGAGCGCCTGCGACGCCCTGGAAATCACACCGTAGACTTCCAGCTGCTCGGCGTGCACCAGCGCCTGCCCCAAAGTCATGGCCACGTCAGTCCCCTTATTGCAGTTGAACAGCGAGCAAATCGTTGGCGAACGCGGGCCGGGCGGAGGCGAACTCCATCAGGTCGAGGAAGCCCTCGCTGACCGCAAACTCATGCAGCGCATCATCGCCGCTGTCAGCTTTGATGCGACCGTAGCTTTCGACCATTTTCAGGTCGGTAATCAAGTACATCATCTCAACCTCTTTCTGTCTGGGAATGCCCCGAGTTGTCGCGCTCATACCTCGACGGAAAGAATGCGCCCCGTCGGGCCGTTGTCGTCTCATGCTTCGGTCCGAAGAGTACGTAGCGTGGCTTAATTCAAGCTTAAACAATGCCAACGATGAGAACGCCTCGCCGCAACGGAGATTCGGCGGCGCCCAATCGGAAAACCTCGCGGAATAGCATTCAATCCGTCGCGAAGCGGTTGAACACTGGACGGTCGTTTGGCGGGGAGAATAAAGTGTCCTCGGGCCACTTGCTCGATGGCGGAGCAAGCGGCTGTTATTGAATGTCAGTCCGCAATCTCCGGCTCGACCAGCTTCGCCAGTTGCGCGAGCGACTCCTGCCAGCCGAGGTAACACATCTCGACCGGAATCATCTCGGGGATGCCTTCCTGCACGATGTTCAGTTCGGTCCCGCACGACACCTGCCGCAACGAAACGGTCGTGTGCATCTGACCGGGCAGATTCGGGTCGTCGAAATGGTCCGAATAGCGGATCTTTTCGAACGGCACCAGTTCGATGTACTCGCCGCCGAACGAGTGCCCCTTGCCCGAGCCGAAGTTATGAAACGACATCCTGTAGGTGCCGCCGACGCGCGCATCCATCTGATGCACGTCGCAGGTGAAGCCATACGGCGGTAGCCATTTCGCCATCGCGGCGGGTTCGAGGAATGCGCGATAGATACGCTCGGGCGTCGTGCGCAAAACACGGTGGAATTTGACGGTTCCGGTAGCCATGATGAGTATGCCTTTCACGGGAGGGGTTGAATATACTGTCACGACGCGCCCGCGTTGCGGGAATCGACACGCACGAGACCAGGCAAAACCCGTAGACGGGTTGACACTCGTTTAGCAGATGCATCGCCCCATACGGACTGCGTTGCGGTCGAAGCGTCCCCGGTCGCCATAGCGTCCCCGTCCTTTTTAGATGATCGATGATTGCAACGCATCAGGGACCGCCGGCCTACGCCGGCCATTGAAGTCCGGATGCATGGCTGCAATCGTTACCTTCAATCCGTTGCAAATGAGAACTTGGCAAGCCGGGGGCGTCCATGCATGGTGTATAGGCAACTTGATGAGCAGGGACTTCAGGCGGCGAGTTTCTGCTGAACCGGTTGATCGTCTTTCACCGGTTCGCCATCCCTGAAGGCAATGCCTTCCAGCAACAGCTGGATCTTTTCGGGCCCTTGACGCGGCGCCAGGCTTTCTCGGCTTCCTCGATCAGCTTGAATGCCAGACCAAGGAAGGTGGGTCGCGACACACAGTTGCGCGTGCGCGTCGTACGGTGTCGCACCGTCGCGAACGTCGACTCAATCGGATTCGTGGTCCGCAAATGCTGCCAGTGCTCAGCCGGGAAGTCGTAAAACGCCAGCAGGCTTTCCCGGTCCTTCTTCAACGTTTCCGTTGCCTTCGGATATTTCGCCGCGTAGACCGTCACGAAACGATCAAACGCGCCTTCCATTCGCCATTCGAGGTCTTTGCCCCAACACTTGCTTCAGCAGCTCAATCAAGGCTCTAAACATTAAACCCGCCGTTGCGCTTCGACCTTGAAACCGCCGTTTACGTACGGCCATAAAACATAATTCGTATTACATATAGGCGATACCCGCTGAATGATGGCCGAAACTGACGGTGTGATGCGCCCCCGAGAGCACCCGTGTCCCACTATCCTCATCCTCATGGCAGCGTTGTGCAGCACAGCATTCGAAGACCTCCACATCTCGAATCGGGGAAAAAGATGCAAACGTTCGATGTGTTGACTTATGTTGCTCATACCTTGCGTGCGGGAGAGCGCGTAGGTGTTGCCTCTATTCTCTGCGTCGCCGTCGAGATAATGCTGCCGTATGGCAAGGTGTCGTTTGCATCACGCGCGCGCGGCATTCTGTTTCACATTTGTTATTTGTTTATAGGTGGGCTTTTCTTCGAACTTTATCATTCTGTGATCGTCGCACTGCATATCCGACCGCTTTTTTCGATATCGCTTGACGGCGTATTGGATTCGCCGCGGCCAGTCTGGCGCGCCACCAGCATCGCCCTTGCTATCGCTGGGGCGATACTGATTGGTGATTTGCTGTACTACTGGTTCCATCGCGCGCAGCATACGTTCGGTTTCTTATGGCGGTTCCACCAGGTCCACCATTCGATTCGCGAGATGAATGTGTGGAACTGCAATATGCATGTATCGGAGGAGTTGCTCCGTCCCCTCGTTGTCACGCTTCCAATGGCACTACTGATCGACTTCCATCCTCCATTCCTATGGTCGTTGATTGGCATGATGATACTCATTCAGGGCACCTTCGAGCACGCCGATACACGCATCAGCTTTGGCCCGATTTCCTATCTGTTCCCAGACAATCGATTTCATCGAATTCATCATTCAGTCGAGTTGCGCCATTACAACCGAAATTTCGCTGCAGTCGTGACCTTATGGGACGTATTGTTTGGGACCGCACACTTCCCGAAGAAAGGCGAATGGCCCGATGTCGGTCTTGACTACACTGATGAACCTGACGGTCTGGTTGATTATCTGCTGATGCCATTCACCGTCAGGCTACCCGCCACCGCCGTGCAAGACCCATCCCCACGGAGGACGGAGTGATGTCCCCACTCGCAACGACACTCGGATCGCGGCTTGCCGATGCGAAAAACAGGCCATCGGGTTTCGACTACATGCGTCTCGTGCTCGCCGTCCTCGTGGTCGCGAGCCACACCATCAACGTCTGTTATGGTCACAAGTTCACTCAAGCGGTATGGTCCGGGCCTGCACGAGCACCGCTCGCGCTAATCTTGCCAATGTTCTTCGCTCTGAGCGGTTTCCTGGTTGCCGGCAGCTTCGAACGTTGCCGCACGATCGTTTCCTTCTGCGGGCTGCGGGTACTGCGGCTGCTACCCGCATTGGCGGTCGACACGCTGATCGCCGCATTGCTGATCGGGCCGTTCTTTACCACGCTTCCACTTCATCAATATTTCACTGATCCCGAGTTCCGGGCGTACTTCCTGAACATTCTCGGAGACGTCCATTTCGCGCTGCCAGGTATGTTCGCCAACAATCCTTGGCCGGATGCAATCAATCAGCAATTGTGGACGTTACCGTTCGAACTAGCCTGTTACGTCGCATTGACTATTGCGTCGTATGCCGGCATGGCACAACGACCGCATCTTTTACTCGCCGCATCGATTGGTGCGAACGTCTTACTCGTTGCGCTTGCGCACCGTTCCGGTTCGGCTGGTATGACCGTACACGGACCGATGCTCGTTCTCTGTTTCTTCTATGGCGTTTGCGCGTACCAGTTCCGCAACCGGATCGTCTGGAGTTCATGGCTCTGTGTGCTATCTGGCCTCGTCGCAGTGATTTGCCTATCCGTTCGCGGCGCGGATTACTTCGCGGCGCTGCCCGCCGCCTATCTGACCGTCTTTCTCGGACTCACGCAACCAAGACGCCACCGCTTTGTCGCAAGCGGTGACTACTCATACGGCATCTTTCTTTACGGTTTCCCGATACAGCAAACTGTGGCCGCGATGCTTGCCCCGGCCGCCCTCACCTGGTACGTTCATTTTCCGATTTCCCTCGCCCTCACACTTCTCTTTGCAATGATGTCGTGGCATGGCGTCGAAAAGCGTGCCCTGAAACTGCGCGGCTTGCTGGACCGTATCGAAACCGGTGCGTTGCATATTGCCGCCGCCGTACCGGGGGGGCGATATCTCGTACCGGCGCCCGCGGTCCGAATCACGAAGTCGCCGACCCTCGAATGATCGTCAGAAGGCGGGGATAGGCAGCCGCAGAGATTCAATCTCGCGCAATTCGTAGCGGCGCTGCGGGGCGTCTTTGCTCATCAAGGTCAGATACGGAGCAGCGAAATACCACTCTTCATCCAATACATCCGTTGGGTAGGGCCTGCGTTTTTTCATGCCGCCAGGATACCAGGTCTGGCGCGAAGTTCCTGACACGCCTCTAAGATGGGTGGTTCCCGTCAGAGCCACAAAGGAAGGTCATGGGCATCGACTCGACACATCAAACCGCCATCAAAGCTTTCGTGTTCGATGTCTTCGGAACCGTGGTTGACTGGCGAAGCGGCGTCGCGCGCGAAGCGCAACCGTTTCTGCAGCGGCACGCGCCGAATCTCGACGCATCCGACTTCGCGGACGCATGGCGACGCGAGTATTCGCCCGCGATGGAAGAAGTGCGTAGCGGACGCAGACCGTATGTGCGTCTCGACGTGCTGCACCGGGAAAACCTCGTCAAAGTGCTGGCGCGTTTCGGCATCGCCAACGTTCCCGAACCGGAAATCGATGAGTTGAACCTGGCCTGGCATCGGCTGGACCCCTGGCCCGATGCCGTCGACGCATTGCGGCGCCTGAAGGCGCGCTTCATCATCGCACCGCTATCCAACGGCAACATTCGCCTGATGGTGGACATCGCAAAGCGTGCCGGTCTGCCTTGGGATGCCATTCTCGGTGCCGAAGTCGTCCGCGCTTATAAACCCTCGCCGCTGGTCTATAGCGAAACGGCGGAAATCCTCGGCATTGCGCCACGCGAATTATGCCTCGTGGCCGCACATAACAACGATCTCGCCGCTGCCCGGCGCGTCGGCTTGAGCACCGCGTTCGTCGTGCGGCCCACCGAGCATGGCCCTCAACAGACGAGCGATCTGAAAGCGGACGAGGCGTGGGACTTCATCGTCGACGATCTGCACGAACTCGCGACGCAACTAGGCTGCGCGCGCTGATGCAAACCCACGCAAGGCGACGTACTGCAACAGCATGATCGTCTTGCCGTCGACGATTTCCCCTGCGTCGACCGCTCGCAACGCGGCTTGCAACGGCATTTCGATCACCTCGAGATCTTCCCCTTCATCCTCGACGCCGCCGCCGTCGTTGACCCGCATCGACGCGTCGTACTCGCCGACATAGAAGTAGAGCTTTTCGGTTACGGATCCCGGGCTCATGTAGGCCTCGAAAATCTTGTGGACCTGACCCACGCGATACCCCGTTTCCTCCTCGACTTCGAGCCGGATGCGTTCTTCCGGCGAAGCGTTGTCGAGCAACCCGCCCGGCGCTTCGATCATCATGCCGTCGTGACCGTTCACGAACGCGGGCATGCGGAATTGTCGCGTGAGTATCACGTTGCCGGTGCGCGGACTGTGCAGCAGGATCGTCGCGCCGTTGCCGCGATCGTAGGTCTCGCGGTTCTGCCGCTGCCATGTGCCATCGCGACGCAGGAAGTCGAACGTCACCTTCTTCAGCGTGTACCAGTCGTCGGATAGCAAGGTCGTTCCGACGATGCGAACCCGGTCTTTCGTTGCGGTCATGGCGCCTCCTGTCGACCATGGACAATGATTCATGGTATCGTGCAACTTCGTGCAGTTTCAAGATATTTCGTGCAAAGCAATGTTGACGACCCAACGCAAGAAAGCGATCCTCGACGAACTCGCGCGCAACGGGCAGGTCCTGGCAGGCGAGCTGAGCGCGGCGTTTGGCGTGTCGGAAGACACGATCCGCCGCGATCTACGCGAACTGGCCGCGCAGGGGCGCTTGCAGCGCGTCCACGGCGGCGCGTTGCCCGCGTCGGCGGCGCTCGCGTCATTCGAGCAGCGTCAGGACATCGAGACGCTCGCCAAGCGGCGCATCGCTCGGCGAGCGGTCGAACTGATCGCGCCGGGGCAAACCGTGATCGTCGACGGCGGCACCACGTCGGCGCTATTGGTCCAGGCGCTGCCGTCCGATTTGCACGCGACCATCGTCACGCATAGTCCGAGCGTCGCCACGGCGCTTGCCGCGCATCCTTGTGTCGAGGTGATCCTGATTGGCGGCCGGCTTTACAAACATTCGATCGTGGCCGTCGGTGCCGCCGCGATGGAAGGCATTTCGCGCATCCATGCCGACCTGTACTTCATGGGGGTGACAGGCGTGCATCCCAGCGCTGGGCTGAGCACCGGTGACTTCGAGGAAGCCGCGATCAAGCGCGCGCTCGCCGCGCGGGCGGCGGAAACGGTCGTGCTCGCGTCATCGTCGAAACTGAACGCCGCATCGCGGTTTGTGATCGGCGAGATCAAACTCGCGCAGACCATCGTGGTCGAGAAGAAGACCCGCGCGGAATTGACGAAGCCGATCGAAGCGGCTGGGGTGACTGTGGTGAGAGCGTAGGGGTGGCGCGCCATGGATCACGCGTCCGTCGGGCGTACGCCGCCCGATCACATCCGCGCATGACGGATAGACATAGAAGGCGCCGGTCGGACGAGGACAATAGAGTCCATCGATCGCATTCAGTCTATCCACCACGAGATCGCGCCGCTGCGATTTTTCGAAGCCGGAGTTTCATCCGCGCGCGGCCGCTTCCGAACAAAGATCAAACAGGCGACTTTTGAAGTGCTAGGATGACGCGCGCAACCCGGCTTGTTCCACGAAGCGACACTGCCGGGTTGCCGACACGATGGTGAAATCGTTGCGTTGTGCAGCCTGATACTCAAGTACAGAGGAGACACTCAATGAAACTTTCGAAGCTGCTTATAAACGCGTTGGCGCTCTCGGCTCTCAGCTTTACCGCGGTCGCGGCTCATGCCGAAGATCTGCTCGACTCGGTCAAACAGGCCGGAGTCCTGAAGATCGGTCTCGAAGGCACCTATCCGCCGTTCGACTCGCGCAACAAGGACGGCGAGCTCGAAGGCTTCGACGTCGATGTCGCGAAAGCCGTGGCGGCGAAGCTCGGCGTAAAGCCGGTATTCATTCCGACCGAGTGGAGCGGCATTATCGCGGCGCTGCAAAGCGGCAAATTCGACGTGATCGTCAATCAGGTCACCATTACCCCGCAACGCAAACAGGTTCTTGATTTCAGCCAGCCGTACACGTACTCGGCCGCGCAGTTGATCCAACGGGCGGACGACAAGCGTGAGTTCAAATCGCTCGACGAATTCAAGGGCGACAAGAAGATCGGCGTGACGCTCGGCACCAACTACGACCAGATGGCCCGAGCGGTACCTGGCATCAACGTGCAAACTTATCCGGGTGCGCCCGAGAAACTGCGCGATCTCGCCGCCAGGCGTATCGATGCGACGATCGACGACCGGCTGATGCTGCCGTACATCATCAAGAACTCGCAGTTGCCGTTGCGTACGGGCGCGGTGCTGAAAGGCGCCGAGCAGGAAATGGGCATCCCGTTCCGCAAGGACAATCCGAAGTTCGCGAAAGCACTCGACGACGCGCTGACCCAAATGAAGCAGGACGGCACGCTCAAGAAGATCTCGATGCACTGGTTCGGCACGGACGTGACTCAGCCTATCGCGCAGTAATTTTCTCGTTGTTCTCGCGTACCCGCGCCGACCTGCCGAATGGTCGACGCGGGTACGCCGCTTGCTCGCTGAGCGGTTTCTGCCGCGCAATCGCTCGCGATCAACGCTTCCATTGCTTCGAATCACGAAGCAAGCGCGGATACGCCATTACGCGCACCTTCTCCCTCGTTCATCACGTTTCATTCTTCGTGCTGAATGCATGCACGCTCTGCTGCGCCGCAGTTGCCTGATGCTTCGAAAGCGTGCGATGCTTTCGGAGCCATTGATCCGGCCACCTCGTGTCGGACTCGCATGTCGCCGGGAGACGACCGCGAATGGCACGCGATGAGACCAGTGAAATGCCCACAACCTTGGAGGCATCATGAGCATTCAATCACTGTCTCGCAGCCGCAACGCATCAACCGCCCATCTCTTCCCCAGCTCAAGTAAGTACTTCGTGCCGCGGCGTTCGCCGATCACGCTCGGCGTCGCCTGCATCGCCTCGCTCGTCTTCTCATCCGCGAGCTGTCTGGCCGATACCCAGGTGGGCGCCACGCTGCCGCCGGCGCCCGACATTCTGTACGGCGATCTGTTCGTCGCCGTGCAAACCGCGCAGATCTTCGCCGACCAGAAGACGTTCGTCGACGCGACGCCGAATGGCAATCCCGCCGCGATCGTCCAGCTATACGAAACGCAGAAGAACCAGCCCGGCTTTTCGCTGCAGAAATTCGTCAGCCAGTACTTCACGCCGCCGCCCGATCAGAGCATCACGCCGCCGCCGAACCAGAGTCTGCGCGAGCACATCGACTGGCTCTGGGACGGCCTCACGCGCACGACGACGAGCGCGCCCGACTACAGCTCGCTGATCCCGCTGCCCAAACCATACGTCGTGCCGGGCGGCCGCTTTCGCGAAGGCTACTACTGGGATACCTATTTCACGATGCTGGGGCTGCAGGAGTCCGGACGTGAAGATCTCGTCGACGATATGCTCGACAACTTCGCGTACATGATCGACACGTTCGGCCACATACCGAACGGCAATCGCACGTACTATCTGAGCCGCTCGCAGCCGCCGTTCTATTCGTATATGGTGGAGCTCGCGGCGCAAAAGGAAGGCAACAAGGTTTATCAGAAGTACCTGCCCGTGCTGCGCAAGGAGTACGCGTACTGGATGCAAGGCTCGTCCAGCACGCCGCCCGGCGGCGCTACGCACAATGTGGTCGTGCTCAACGATGGCACCGTGCTCAACCGCTACTGGGACGATCTGGACACGCCGCGCGACGAGTCGTACCTCGAGGACGTGCAGACCGCGCAGGCGAGCGGCCGGCCGGCCAACCAGGTCTACCGCGATCTGCGCGCGACCGCCGAAAGCGGCTGGGATTTCAGCTCACGCTGGTTCGGCGACAACCAGACGCTCGCAACGGTGCGCACGACATCGATCATCCCGGTCGATCTGAACAGCCTGTTGTTCCATCTGGAGACGACGATCGCGCGCGGCTGCTCGGAGACACGCGACTTCCGTTGCGTCGCGCAGTTCATCGGCTACGCGGCGCGGCGCGCGGAAGGCATCAACCGCTATCTGTGGAATCGCAACGGCTACTACGGCGACTACGACTGGCAACTCGGCAAGTCGCGCGACAACCAGACACCGGCGATGCTGTATCCGCTGATGGCCGGCGTGGCGTGGCCCGATCGCGCGTGGAAGACCGCCCAGACCGTGCAGAATGTGCTGCTCAAGCAGGGCGGCCTCACGACGTCGACCTATAACACCACGCAGCAATGGGACGCGCCGAACGGCTGGGCGCCGTTGCACTGGATCGCGATTCAGGGCCTCAAGCGCTACGGACGCGCCGACCTCGCGCAGCCGATCGGCACGCGCTTTCTCGCGGACGTCGAGAACGTCTACAACACGCAGCACAAGCTCGTCGAGAAGTACGTCGTGGAAGGCGCAGGCGAAGGCGGCGGCGGGGGTGGCGAGTATCCGCTGCAGGACGGCTTCGGGTGGACCAATGGCGTAACGTTGATGCTGCTCGATCTGTATGGCAATGGGCAGTGAGTCCCCGCGGCATCGTCAAGCGAGTGTCGTGCGGCTAGTCCCAATGGAAGCGGAATGATCTGGCTCGCCAATATTGTTCTCGTGCTGCACGCGCTGATCGTGGTGTTTATCGTCGGCGGACTGTTCGCTATCTGGATCGCCCACGGTTTGCGACTCCCGTGGGCGCGCAATCGCACATTCCGGACGGTACATGTTCTCGCCATCGGTATCGTGGCGACCCTTGCGGTGCTCAATGTGCCGTGCCCGTTAACCGTTCTGGAGGATCGTCTGCGCACGGGAACGGTCGGTCCGCAAGGGTTCATACAGCGCTGGGTCAGCGCCTGGCTGTATTACGACTTTCCGGGCTGGGTGTTCGTAGTCGCCTATGTCGCGTTCTTGCTGGCAGTGATTGTTACGTGGTACCGAATTCGGCCACGAGCGTGACGGGCGTACCGCCGCCCCGCCCGCCGAAGCGATCGACGCCGCCCGGACGGAAATTCCCGAGCCTGCTCTTTTTTTAATTCTATTGAGGACGCATTTTCACCGGTTAAATTTACCATTCAGTTATATTTATCAAACGCAATTAATTCCGACGACATAGCCACGAAAATCCGCAGTTCGTCGTCGCCATTCAATGCAATTCGGATAAATCCACCAGCGTTTTTCTGCCCCCATGCAGCGGCGACCGCGTCAGCGCTCGATCTCGAAGGGCTACTCCTCCACAAGATCCGACTTTATTCTGAATCGCATAATTGCCGCTTGATCCTTGACAAAACCGCATTTCGCATCCTATTTTCACTCTTGCTGTAAGCATCGGAAAGATTCAATTTTAAATTTCTCTTGAAATGTCGAGATAAATCGACAGGGAATCCATTTATCCATTCAATTAGTAATTTCAGAAAGCGAATGGGAATATTAATGAAAGTATTTTGAATTAATGCACTGCGAAAAGCTGTCCATGCAACCGCTGCGTGCCATCGAGTGCGGTGCGGGTTATTCGATCTCCAATGCGCGCGACCGGCGAAAAGCGGCCTTTGTGTAGCGGTATCACTCACCAGGGAACGAGATGAAACCAGACAGAAGGAGTACCGACGATGGTCGCGTCCGTCGTCATGGCCGGCTCGCCGCGCTAAGCGCGCTGACACTCGGAATCGTTATGCTCGCCGGATGCGGCGGCGGCGACGGAGGTTCGTCGGCGTCGACGGTACCAAGCGGCATGGCGCAGGTCGCCAATCAGGCGCAAGCGGCGTCGGCGCCGCAGACGCCATCCGCCAATCAGCCCTACACCGATCTCACCACCTATTCGACGAGTGCGACGTCCGGGATAGCCGCGTCGCTGGTCGCGGAGAAAGCGGCGATCATGCATTACCAATGGACGTCCGGCAGCACCACCGTCAATTACACGACGACCACCGGCCACCTGACCGCAATGGATCTGACGAGCGGCGCACCCGAAGCGACGATGTCCTACGTGGCCTACACGGCGCCGAGCACGAATGGCAAACCGCGCCCCGTGACGTTCGTCTATAACGGCGGGCCGGGTTCTTCGTCGATCTGGCTGCGTCTCGGATCGTTCGCGCCGACGCGCGTCGCGACCACCGATCCGCTGCTGAACGGCACCAGCTGGCCGAACTATCCGCTTGTGAACAACACCGAGAGCCTGATCGACACGACCGATCTCGTGTTCATCGATCCGCCGGGCACGGGCCTCTCCGAAGCGATCCTGCCGAACACGAACCAGACCTACTGGAGCACCGATGCGGACGCGAACATCATGCGCGACTTCATCATCCGCTACCTGACGGTCAATTCACGCAGCAGCTCGCCGATCTATCTGTACGGCGAATCGTACGGCACGCCTCGCACCGACATCCTCGCGCTCGCGCTCGAATCGGCCGGCGTGCAACTGACGGGGATCACGCTGCAGTCTTCGATCCTGAACTACTTCGCGGACGCGATCGAGGCGGTGGCAATCACGGGTTCGCCCGACCAGCTCGCGCTCGAAACCGATACATTGAGCGGCTACATGCCTGGCTATGCCGAGGTCGCGGCGTACTACAACCAGGTATCGCCAGCGCCAGTGAGTCAGGCGACCTACGCGCTTCGCAGCGAGGCGTTCGTGACCGCCAACTACAACCTGTTCAAGAATTATTCGCTGTACTGGACCTTGAGCCAGCTCGGCGCGCCCACCTACGCGGGACCGCCGAACTTCCCGCCGACGTGGCTGGAGAAGTTCTGGGACGCCGAATCCGGTCTCACGTTGCAGGCGATGCAGGGCTACTTCAACATCAATCCGTTCAACCTCACGCTGGTGCCAGGCTCGACGATAGGCCGCTACGATGGTCGCGTGTCGTTGCCCAACTCGGACTCGCGTCTGCAGAGCGACGGCGACCCGTCGGACATCCTGATCTCACTGCCATTCACCAATGCATTGGCGACACAGATGCCGGATTACCTCGGCTACACGGCGCCGAACGCGGCGTACATGCCGCTGAACGACGCAATCATCGAGGTGTGGGATTTCTCGCACGGCGGCCAGCCGCTGCCCGACACGATCCCCGATCTGCTCGGCGCGCTAAAGCTGAATCCGCAACTGAAGGTGCTGGCGGAAAACGGCTTCCACGATCTCGCCACGCCGTTCTTCAATACCGAGAAGCAGCTCGCGCGGCTCAAGACGGTCCAGGGTCTCAACCCGAATCTGCAGGTCAACTTCTTCCAGGGCGGACATATGATTTATCTGGATGACGTGGCGCGCCCGCAGATGAAGGCGGATCTCGCGGCCTTCTATGGTGGCACGCCGATAGCGGGCGCGCTGACGCTCGCGACGCTGCCTCAGCCGTGGGCCGACGAAGCGTCAGCCGCCACGCCGACGAGCGAGGCGCTCGCCGCGGCCGCGCCCTGATCGATGGTGGTTTCGCTTCGCGCGAAACCCTCTGACTACTTTTTATGGCGAATGATCATGTCTTCAATCGATGTCTTGCGACGTACTCTGGCGTTGATCGTCCTCGGTGTGATCGTCGGCAGTGCGCATGCGTTGCCGCCCCAGCCGGTGGCGCCCGTGACGCTACCCAACGGCGGACACGGCGTGGACGGTCCGTTCTTTCCTCATAACCGTGCCAACGCGGTCGCGCCGACCACCGGCTCGACGCTGCAGCAGCAGGCTCAGCAGCGCGTGGAGAGCAGACTGGGCGCGAAATCGGTGCTCAGCAACGGCTCGTCGATCACCAAGGCCCAGGCGCAAAGCAATGGGCTTGGCTATATCGCCAGGCATTTTGACGAGATCGATACCGCGCATTCGGGCCGCGTGACGTTGAACGACGTTCGGCAGTATCTGCAGCAGCATCAGCAGTGAGAGTCCGGTAGTCCAGTGGTCCGGGATGACGGCGGGCGGTGCGTCGCGATCGTGCGACGCACCGCCGGCCGTATGCGGCTGCGCGCCGCGCCCGCGCGCGGCGGATCGCTCACGCTCACTTGCCCGTTGCCGCCTGGATCATCTTCCATCCATTGCCCGCCGGATCGCGAAAGCCCGCATCGACGCTGCCGAAACGATCCACCGGCTCCTGCGTGAATTCCACGCCGCGCGCCTTCAACTGCTCGTAGCTCGCGCGACAGTCGGCAACGGACAGCACCAATGGCGGCATCGCCCCCTTCGCGACCATCGCGCGCAGCGTTTGCGCGGTCGCTTCATCGTGGACCGGGGGCCCCGGCGCGAACAGTCCCAACTGGAAAGTCGGCTGTTCCGGGTGCTGGACCGTGAGCCAGCGGTAAGCACCGTTGCGCACGTCGGTGTGGACGCGAAAGCCGAGTTTGTCGACGTAGAACGAAAGCGCCGCATCCTGATCGTCGACGTACAAACCGACCACATTGATACCCTGATTCATAACTCCTCCCTCGCTGGTTGAGGGTTCGACTGTATCGCTGGCCACGCGGCGGCGCTTCTCCAAAACTGCGATCGGCAGGTTCGGGCGTTTGCCCGGCCTTCGGCACGCTGGCGCGCCGGTTTCGGCGACGACCGCGCGAATCTCGTCCTCCGAGTAACCGAGCGCGCCGATC
Organism: Paraburkholderia sp. 32; assembly: GCF_050435345.1. NCBI lineage: Bacteria > Pseudomonadati > Pseudomonadota > Betaproteobacteria > Burkholderiales > Burkholderiaceae > Paraburkholderia > Paraburkholderia sp. 32. The sequence continues at coordinate 1,490,987 of NZ_JBNDKD010000002.1, read as the reverse complement.
GGATCGGTCGGCCACGCGACGCCGCCGGAGGCCGCGAGACGCTAAAGCGCTTCGCAAAGGCAGCGGGGCATCGGTGTCGCGGCGCTCGCGCGTCGAACGCGAGCGCTGCGTCCCTTCTGATCGTCGACGTGCGCGCCGACCACATCGATACCCTCATTCACGAAGTCTCGCTGGTAGGAGGCTCGACAGTGTCGCCGACCACGCGGCGGCGCTTTTCCAGAACTGCGGTCGTCAGATCGGGGCGTTGTGCGGCCTTCAGCACGCAGGCGGGCACGCGATCGAGTTCAGCGGGATTGGCGCGTGCCTGCACGCGCATCTCGCTCGGGCTCAGGCCGGTAATGTCGCGAAAGACGCGGCCGAACGTGCCGAGGCTTTCCCAGCCGGTCGCGAACGCAATGTCCGTAATGCCGAGGTTGGTGTCACGCAGAAGCGTGGTGGCCTGTTCGATACGCCGCGTCAACAGATAGCGGTGTGGCGGCACGCCGAAGGCCCGCTTGAACGAACGCGCGAAGTGCGCTTCCGACACGCCGCTGACTTCAGCCAGGCGCCGCACCGGCCAGGCTTCGTGCGAGGCCGCATCGATGCGGTCTTTCGCACGCAGCAGGCGACGCAGCAGAGCCGGGTCTTCGAGTGCTTCGGCGCCGCCCGAGACGGGGGTCGGCGGGACTGCAGGGTCGTGTGAGCCGGGCATATGTTCGCGTTAGAACCGATAGCCGATGCCCGGCCGCCGCCGCGCCAAGAACGATCGCGGCCATGAGGAGCGTCCAGGCAGGCTTTGTCATCGAGCGGCAGGCCTCGTGTTGATGGAACGACGCACTAGCTGCGGCCCCTGGCCCTGACCGCAACCCGAGGCCATTGTTGCACGGCTTTGCTTGAACCTCGCGTCAAAGGCCGATCGAAAATTTTTCGATTTATTTAAAGAGATGGCAACGGTGCTGTGGACGATACCGCGAAGAACACCGACGCGTTCGACGGCTACCTGAAGAACGTCGTGTTCGCCTACAACTACATCAGCACCGGCGACGACCGGCCAGACGTGGCCGGGTTCTTCGCAGTAAGCAGCAAGCGTTAAACGCTGATGGCAACAGCGTGCGGCGGCGGCAAGCCGCACGCGTCGAGATAGACGTGTTTCATTCGACGGCCCGCGCGGACTATTCCGCACGGGCCGTTTTCATTTCATGCGCCGGGTCGATCACATGTCCGCCATGGTGGGCGCTTCACGCGGTCTGTTCGGTCTTGCCGTAAGTGAGCCGGCCGTTTTTCGACAGCAGCACCGCCACCGGCCGCGTCATTTCGAACTCGGAGAAAATGATCGTCATGCTGGCGGTGATCGGCACCGCGAGAAAGGCGCCCGGCACGCCCCACAAAGCCGACCACACGGCCATGCTCGCGAGAATCGCGAACGGGCTCAGGTTCAGGGAGTTGCCCGTCAGATACGGATCGAGAATATTGCCGATCACGAAGTGAATCGCGGTCAGCGACACCAGCACGACCAGGATCGAATTCAGGTCGCCGAACTGCAGCACCGACATCAGCACCGGGAACACGATCGCGAGCACCGAGCCGATATAGGGCACGTAGTTCAGCAGCGCGGTCAGTATCGCCCACAGCCCGGCGAACTCGAGGCCGACGCTGCGCATCGCGAGCCAGCAGATCCCGCCTAGCAGCACGCCGAGGAACGTCTTCAGCGCGAGATAGGCGCCAATGCGCCGGTTGATGTCGGTGACCACGCCCCGGATGCGCGCCGCGTTGGTCGAATTGGCGGTCATGTTCGTCAGCTTGTCGCCGAACGTCCGGCGCTCGACCAGCAGAAAACTCGCATACAGCACGATCACGAACAGGTCGATGATCACCGACGACAGCGACGCCAGCATGCCGGTCACCATCGCCTGAATATTCAACTGTGTGAGCATGTTCCGCCGCAGCGATTCCCACGTCGGCTCGCTTTCGAGGTGCAGCAGCGTCGAAATCTTGTGGATCATCAGCAGGACCGAGTCCTGGTAGCGCGGCGCGAGCGCGACGAGCGCGTCGTAGTTCTCGACGAGCATGTCGACCGCGAAGAAGATCGCGGCGCCGATCAGGAACATCGAGAGTCCGTAGCGCAACTGGACCGGCAGCCGCGGGCCGATCACCGGAATGCGTTGCAGCAGCCGCGTGAAGTCGACCACCACGTATACCGCGATCGCGCCGAACACGATCGGCACGAAAACCGCGCGCCCGATATACAGCACCCAGCCCACAATCAGCAGCAGCACCACTACATATACGGACGCTTGCAATCTGTCGGTCATTGGTCAGTGCTCCATGAATCCGCAAACAGGTGCGCCAGAGAGTCACCCCAAGGTCACCCGAGGACGACGGCGATGGCCGGGCACGCGCCCGCCGTGCGATCCCCTTACCAGCCGGTCGCGCGATGGACAGCACTGATCTTCGCACAGAACGATGACAGCTCACATAAAAAGCGCGCCAGATCGCTCCGCCGGCAAACTCCGGGCCGACACCTCGAAATGCGCCAGCAGAATGTCGCGAAACGTTGCGATGCGCCGGATTCGCTCGTGAAACCCATCTGCTACGCTGCCCTAATCGGTTTCAATCTCCTGACATGATCCGAAGCGAGCGCCTGCGTCACGCGGTGGCAGCGCACGGCCGAATCCATGCAGTGAAGCCGCGCCGCGCGTGCCCGTGCGATGTCCGCGCTATATCTGTGCGTGATGTCCGATTGCACGCATCCTCTCACCTCACGACATGGGAGTACGAGATGCTGCAACGGCTGGGGTCGCGATTCGTCGCAGTGGGTCTGATGTGGACATTGTCCGCTTGTGGCGGTGGTGGGGGCGGCAGCGGCGCCGACCCGGCCAGCACCGGCTCGAACGGCGCGGCTGGCGCGACCACGCCAGCATCGAGTCCCGCGCCCGCGTCGAGTCCGACACCGGCATCTAGCCCGACCCCCGCGTCGAGCCCGTCGAGCGCATCCGACGCGAGCGCCACGACACCGAAGCTCGCCGCCGCGACGCCGATCATCGACGGCACGACACTCGGCGCCGCCATCTGGCCCGCGGGCGTCACGGCTTCGGGCGGAACCGGTCAGCCCGTCAGCGGACTGAACTGCGGGTTGCGCAGTACCGCGTACACATACGCGCATCTGTCGATCTACCAGAACGGGCAACTCCTGACGCTGCCACCCAACATCGGCATGGTCGAGCCGACCCTGACCACGCCGACTGGCTGCGCATATCCGGTGCACACGGTCGATTCGAGCGGCAAGATCCATATGGACGCGACGACCGGCGCGACCTATACGCTCGGCCAGTTCTTCTCGATCTGGGGCGAGACGCTGAGTGCGTCGAACGTGGCGGGATTGACCGCCTCGCCAATCGCGATCTACGTGAACGACGGCGGCACGCTCACGCAATATACGGGCGACCCCGCGAGCCTCGTGCTGAAGCCGCACACCGAAATCACGGTCATGGTCGGCACGCCTGTCACCCAAGTGCCCACCTACACCTGGACCGATCCGCCGCCGTTCGACCCGAACCCGATCACGCTCGTCTTCGGAGGCGTGGTCGGCTCGTCGTTCTGGCCGAACGGCACGACCTCGACGGGCGGCACCGGCACGCCGGTCGACGGCCTGACCTGCGCGCCGGACATGAGCGTGCTGTACCACGTGCACGCGCACCTCGCGATCATCAAGGACGGGCAGTGGCTCGCGTTGCCGATGAACGTCGGCATCCTGTCGCAATGCACGTATGAGATGCATACGCACGACAACACCGGCATCATCCATATCGAAGCGCCGAACCTCAAGACCTATACGCTCGGCGAGTTCTTCGATATCTGGGGCGAGCCGCTGACGAACACGAACGTCGCGGGCATCATGGGCGACGTGGTCGCGTATATCAACGACAACGGCGATTCGCGCCGCTATATGGGCGACTTGCGCAGTATCGAGCTGACGTCGTTGCGCGACATCACGCTGCAAATCGGTACGCCGCCGGTAAGCACGTTGGCGACGTATTCGTGGTACGAACCGCAGTGACGTCGGCCGGAGGCCGCGTCACTTCGCCATGGCGCGGCTTCAACGCGACGTACCCGAATGCCCGATACCGCCCGGCCCGCGCGGCACGATGCCCGCGACGGAGCGCGGCGCCGCGTTCGCGACCAGAATCATCGCCGCGCCGGCGAGACCGCTCGCCACGTGCTTCAACGCATGGCCGGCGATCACGTGATGCGTCAGCTCCCATATCTGCCAATCGAGGCTTTCGAAAATCTTCGCGACCCCGTAGAAGACGATCACGAGCGTCCATGCGATCACGCCGTCCACCTTGCGCGTGAGCGTCAGGCCGACGATCAGCATGAGCCCGCCGAACTGAAGAATCGCGTAAGGCCACAGGCTGTTGAACACGAGCCAGTAGCCGACGGTGGCGGGCGACACGACCACCATGATCAGCATCTGCGCCCAGCCGACGCGCTGTCCGCTCCACGACGTCCATAGCATGGCGAGGATGCCGGCGAACACGATGGTCATCGGCAGGCGGTCCCAGACGAGCGTCGCATCGTTCGGCGCCATGTGGTAGTAAGCCGAGCCGAACGCGGTGAAGAGCAGCCCGAGCGCGGCGACGACCATGCCGGGAAATTGCGCCGGCTGGTCGGACGCATGGCGCCGGACCCAACGCAGACAGAGCACACCGGCGATCAGAATGACGACGTTCGACAGCACGTCCGCCGCATGGTGCAGCGGCCCCAGCGAGCGTTGATCGGCGAAGTGGTGATACGAGGCCGGCTGCGCGAGCGGCCATATCATCTGCAGCGCGGTGCCCACCACGAAAAGCAGCACGCTAGCAAGCAGCAAGCGGGAGATCTTCACGTTGCTCGACTCCACAGTGGGCGAAACGCTCGAAGGCGCCGTGAACCGGACCCTTTATGACCCTTTGCGCTGACACGGAGCGGATCACGCTCGATTGCATGGAAACCATGCGGTCGATGCGCGGCCGGGTTGGCCCCCGTTCGAATTCGCGCAGCCTGCTCGTATCATCGGACAAAGCGCTTTGCGCAACAAGAGCGTCGGGCGGCGCACCGATGGGCATGCGCTCATAGTATTCTTCTCAACCAATGCAAGTTGCGTGCAAGCATGCGCGCGACACCGTCAGTACAGGCGGTCGAGCGAAGCTTTGTCGAGCAACGCCACGCGATGTTCCGATTCTGGAACCGGCCGGCTCGCGCGACCCAAACGAAGACCTGGACTCCATGCAAGCGCAGATCCACCACCCGTCGTTCCCGCACCGCCGATGGAGAGGCGCGCTGTGCGCGCTGCTGTGCGCAAGCCTGCTGGCCGGCTGCGCGCCGTTACCGTCGCTCGAGGGTCGCCAGGCGTCGCATGCGTTGTCGCCCGCGGTGGCGGCCACCACGGATCTCGGTCGCGCGGTCGCGCCCGAGCTGGCCGCGCACGCGGGGCTGGCGGGCATTTATCCGCTGGCGGATGCGCATGTCGCGTTTGCCGCGCGCATGGACCTGATCCGTTCCGCGCAACGCACGCTCGACATCCAGTACTACATCTGGCGCGACGATCTGACCGGCACGCTGCTGCTCGAACAGATCCACGAAGCGGCGGACCGGGGCGTGCGGGTGCGCCTGCTGCTCGACGATCTCGGCATCGCCTCCGCGCTCGACCCGACACTGGCGGCGCTCGACGCGCATCCGAACATCGAGGTGCGCCTGTTCAACCCGTTCGTCGTGCGCAGCCCGAAAATCCTCGGCTTCGTGACCGACTTTTCGCGCGCCAATCGGCGCATGCACAACAAGTCCCTGACCGCCGACGCCACCGCGACGATCCTCGGCGGCCGCAACATCGGCGACGAGTACTTCGATGCCACCGACGGCGTCGTCTTCGCCGACCTCGACGTACTCGCGGTCGGACCGGCCGCGACCGACGTCTCGCGCGATTTCGACCGCTACTGGGCAAGCGCGTCGGCGTATCCGGTCGGGAAGATCCTGCCGCACGAGAGCGTCGATGAGCTGGCCACGCTGGAGCGTAATGCGCAGGCGATCGAGCAGGATCCTGCCGCCGCTGAGTACAAGCAAGCGCTGCGCGGCCCGCGCGTCGTGCAGAACCTGCTCGACGACAAGCTGCCGCTCGACTGGGCCAAAACGAAGATGATCAGCGACGACCCCGCGAAAGGCCTGAACAACGCGCCGCCGGAAGCGCTGATTTCCCACCAGCTCCGCGAAGTGATGGGCCAGCCGACGAAGTCGCTCGACCTCGTCTCCCCGTACTTCGTGCCGGCAAACACGGGCACGCAGTATCTGAGCGGGCTCGCCGCCCAGGGCGTCGACGTGCGGGTGTTGACGAACGCGCTCGAAGCGACCGATGTCGTCGCCGTGCATTCGGGCTATATGAGGCGGCGCGTCGAGTTGCTGCAAAACGGCGTGCACCTGTATGAATTGCGGCGCGTGGCAGGCGCCACCTACAAGAAAGAACAGTCGCCGGGGCCGTTCGGCAGTTCCGGGTCGAGCTTGCATGCGAAGACTTTCATCGTGGACTCCCAGCGGGTCTTCGTCGGTTCGTTCAACTTCGATCCGCGCTCCGCGCATCTGAATACCGAGCTTGGACTCGTCATCGACAGCACCGAGCTCGCGACGCGGGTCGATCGCAAGTTTCTCGCGCTACTGCCGAGCGTCGCGTACGCGGTGCATCTCGACAAAAACGGCAAGCTGTACTGGATCGAAACCAACGGCGACGTCGAAACCCGCCATGACACCGAACCGAATACGACGTGGTACGCACGGCTCGGTGTTTGGATGCTGTCGATTATGCCAATTGAGTCGCTGCTATAGCTCACAGTTCAGAATCGTCGCAAATCGCGATCTCGCACGGGATCGGGCGTGCGCTGCGTCTCGCGCAACACGCCGTTGGTGTCGAACGCGAAATTGAACAACATGTGGTGGATGTTGCTTTCGATATAACGGTATGACCAGACTTCGCGTTGCGAGAGCCGGAAGAACTGCGTTTGCACGGGGCGGCCGAAATTGATCAGCACATCGTCGCGCGTCCATTTGCCGATTTCCGCGCGATTGAATTCGCTCAACTGCAAGACCTGACGCACGTTCACGATCTTGCCTGAAGCGTCGATGTCGGCGGCGACGGTGGTCGAGCCCATCGGCTGGGTCGGCCACATCAGTCGGCGGCCGCCCCCCGGCAGGTCATAGACTTCGCGCGGCGGACCCATGCGGGCGACGATCGCCGCTTGATCCTGACCCGCCTGGAATTGCTGCCACGGTTGCGCGCAAGCCGCGAGCATCATCGCCGTCGCGCACGTGAGCGCGGCGCGGCGCAATGCCAGCGGCGCGCGCGCGGTTCGCGCGGCAGCGTTCCGAACGCGGGCGAGGCGGGTAAGCAAGGGTTCCTCCCGTTACGTTCGATCGCACGATCCCTCACCGCGCAAAAGCCGAGGCGACACGGGCTGCGCGCCCCGCTCGCCCATGGCTGCAGTCAGGTAACCGACGCTTACTGCACGAGCTTCGCGCGCAGACGCGAGTGCTCTTCCCCCGAAATCGAACCGGACGCTTTCAGCTTGTCGAGCTTCTCGATTTCGTCGGCGACACTGAAGCCCACCACATTGCGCAGATCTTCGCGCACCTGCTTGGCCCGCGCCTGATCGCGTTCCGCCATGCCGCGATGCTGCGTGAGCAGATACGCGAAGATGCCGATATACGGCAGGATGATGAGAAAAATCACCCACAGAACCTTGCCCCATCCGGACACGTCATGGCGGCGGAACAGGTCGCTCGACACCGTGATCAACAGCCAGAACCACAGGATAAAGATGAAGATGGAGAAAACGTCGGCCAGAAAATTCGGGAATGTGAAACCATCATTGAAGAAAAGCATTGTTGTTCTCCAGTCATTCCGGTTGCAATTGAACGGCTTAACGGATTTCGACCTATGGTTGCCCCGCTATGGATGACGCATACGATCAGCACGGCAGCGCCGAAAACCTACCATGACCGCATGTCGATTCGCACGCGCATTCATACTGTATGAAAGACATGCATGAGTTTCAATGGCTCGTTTAAAGCCGCAAACCCGCTGTTCGTCACGTCTTTCATTTGTGCTCCTCACTTCGGGCGCCGCAAATGCATGATGCGGATCTTTTTGTCTTTATAGCTTATCCCGCTCGTGTAACGCGAGCAATTTTTAAGGATTCCGTTCGATTGACGATTTCTGGTGGTGTGGCGATCATGCCGCGTGGCATTGAACATGCATATGTGAAAATGATGTCAAAAAACCAGCGCTTTTGCCCGGCAAAAAAAATGCCAAAAGAGACGTTTGCGAAGCATCCATGCAGCCCCTGACCGGCCGGCTATGCGCCTCGTCACGCCGCTGCACGATCAACGCGACTCGTCATTCGCGATGCAGGTCACCGAGTGCGAAGCCGACTACACTTGGCAGGACGACCGAACCACGAGCGCTTCAACAGGTGCCGCGGCCGGATCGCTCACCTCGATCGTCATATGCGTGAGCGCGCTTTTCGCTGCAAACGCATCGAGCCACTGCCGGGCGAGGCGCGGCAGCACGTGCTGTTCGATAAAGCCGATCAAAAGACGCGCACCGGTCTCCTGCACGAGGCAGCGCCCGACGACGTAGTCGACCACCTCCGCCGCATAACTCAGCGCGATGCGGTTGTTGTCCGCCATCCGCCGAACGACTCGATCGAGATGCAAACGCACGATCCGCGCGAGCGAATCCGAGCCCAGCGGACGATATGGCACCAGCGTCACGCGTCCGAGGAAGGCGGCCGGAAACGCCTTCAGCAATTCCGTCGAAAGCGCGGAACGCAGACCGTCAAAGTCCGGCGCAAGCATTTCGTCCGCGCATAGGCTCGCGCTCAGATCGGAGCCGACATTGCTGGTCATCAGGATGGTCGTATTGCGGAAATCGATATAGCGACCATCGCCGTCTTCCATGTAGCCCTTGTCCAGCACCTGGTAGAACATTTCGTGCACGTCGCCGTGCGCCTTTTCAATCTCGTCGAGCAACACGACCGAGTACGGACGTCGGCGCACCGCTTCGGTCAGCACGCCGCCATCGCCGTACCCGACGTAGCCAGGCGGCGCGCCCTTGAGTCCCGAGACCGTATGCGCCTCCTGGTACTCGCTCATGTTGATCGTGATGAGGTTCTGCTCGCCGCCATAGAGCGCCTCCGCCAATGCGAGCGCGGTTTCCGTCTTGCCGACGCCGGACGGCCCCGCGAGCAGGAAGACGCCGAGTGGCTTGCGCGGGTCCGCGAGCCCGGCGCGCGCCGTCTGCACGCGCTCGCCGATCTGCTGCAACGCGTCGTGCTGGCCGATCACGCGCGCCGCCAGCGTGGCGGGCAGCACCTGAACGGCGCTGACCTCATCGGTGATCATGCGTCCGACTGGAATACCGGTCCAGTCAGAGACGATGTCGGCGACGATCGCTTCGCCGACTTCCGGGAACACGAATGGCGTATCCGCCTGCAGGTTCGATAACGTCCGCTCCAGCTCGCGCAACGTCTCCAGCGCGGTCGCCGCGCGATCGCGCACTTCGGCCTCAGGTCCGGCTGCGGCGGCGCGCTCGCTTTCGACCTCGCGCGCGTGCGCCAGCGCCTTCGCCACATCGGACTGGGCCTGCCAGGCGGCTTCGACAACACGTTCCTCGAGCTCGAACGTCGCGATGGTCGCCTTGACGTCGGCCAGCGCAGCCTCGCTGCCGAGCCCGATGCGCACCTCGTTACCGAGCAGCTCGGCTTCGACGCGCGCGGCTTGCAAGCGCTCGCGTATCCGCTGCAATTCGCGCGGCGGCGCATGCTGCGATAGCGCGACGCGCGCGCAGGCGGTGTCGAGCAGGCTGATCGCCTTGTCCGGCAACTGACGCGACGGGATGTAGCGATGCGACAGTGTCACGGCTGCGCGAATCGCTTCGTCGAGAACCACGACGCCATGATGGCTCGCGAGCGTGCGCGCGAGTCCGCGGACCATATCGATCGCGGACGGCTCCTCGGGCTCGGCGATCTGCAGCACCTGAAAGCGCCGCGTGAGCGCCGGGTCCTTCTCGATGTGCCGCTTGTACTCGGCCCACGTCGTCGCGCCGATCGTGCGCAACGTGCCGCGGGCGAGCGCCGGTTTCAGCAGGTTCGCCGCGTCGCCGGTGCCGGCCTGGCCGCCGGCGCCGACCAGCGTGTGAATCTCATCGACGAACAGCACGACCGGCGCCGACGACTTCGCCGCCTCCTCGAGTACCGACTTCAGCCTGGCCTCGAACTCGCCCTTCATGCTCGCGCCGGCAAGCAGCGCACCGACGTCGAGACTCAACAGCCGCACGTCGGCAAGTTTCGGCGGGACTTCGCCGGCCGCGATCGCGCGCGCGAGGCCTTCGACCACCGCCGTCTTGCCAACCCCGGCGTCGCCGGTCAGCAACGGATTGTTCTGACGCCGGCGCAACAGCACGTCGATCATCGTGCGAATCTCGACTTCGCGCCCAACCACCGGATCGATTTCACCGGCGCGCGCGCGTGCGGTCAGATCCGCGCAAAACTGCGCGAGTGCCGCGCCCTTCACCGACGCAGCGAGCGCACCGGACGCCTCGCCCGGCACCGCCGACGAAAAGTCACTCTGGTCGTACGGGGTGTCCTCCGCTTCGGGGGAGCCGGCAATCCACGCCGGCAACGCATCGTGAAGGCCGTCGACGGCAATCTTGCCGAACTCCGGCGAAATGGCCAGCAGCAAGCGCCGCAACTCAGGCGTCTCGACAAGCGCCGCCATCAGCCATGCGCCGCGGATCCGACCGTCGCCGAATGCCAGCGTCGCGACCACCCACGCGCGCTCGATTGCCGTCTCGACGTGATGCGAAAAATCCGTGAGCGCGCTCGCGCCGGACGGCAGCGCAGCAAGCGCGGTCTGCAGGTCCCGCTCGAGCAGTTCGCGGCTGATGCCGCAGTGTCTGACGATGCGGTGCAGGTCGCTATCGGACTGCGCGAGCAACTGGTGCAGCCAGTGCGCGAGCTCGATATACGGGTTGCCGCGCAGCTTGGAAAACGCCGTTGCGGATTCGATGCTCCTGAAGAGCGTTGCGCCGAGCTTGCCGAACAACGCGTGGCGTGAAATGGACATGATGACGTTGCAGGTAAAGATGTTTGTAGCGGAAAGGCGTGGCCTCGCGTCGGCATCCCGCGCTCCGCGGGCAGGTATCCGACAAAGCGCGCCGGCCAGCCAGACTGATCGAGCGACAAAGGATAGCCGGTCGATCGCTGCGTGTATTTGGGCCGTCGCCCATATTCCACTCGAGGAGCGCGAAGTAGCATTCATATCTTCCACGCGCCAACCCACATTTTCAGTTGGTGATCCTTTTATTTCTGCGGCGAGAGAGTTTTTACAAATGCGCGCTTTCCAGGCAAATCTCATTCGCCGTTGCATACGGGTCAGGCCATGACTGGATATCACGCACGCTGGGACCATTCGCCCTTCGAAGCAAGCGCGCTCAGGACCTTCGCACGAACGATCCAGTCTTTCCGGCTCGCTCCAACCGTTTCGCGAATCGATCTGTCGGAAATGAGTGAGGCAAGCCAGCGGGCCTTCGTAGGCGAGAACAGTCACGTCGGCGTGGAGGGTTCGCCTCGCGCTAGGCCGAGCGCGCATACCGACCTTCAGCCTATGCCCGATTTATTACGGAACCCGCCTCTCGAGATAGCGAATGCGTCTGGAGACTTTGTCCAGGCACCACCGTCGAGCGTGAATTCTCCGGCGGACCGGATCGAGCCCGTGCTCATGCAGCCGGATGACTTCAGCGACCTGATCGCACTAGCCGACGAGGACGATAACGATCCGCTGCAGTTGCGGCGCGAACCGAATCCAGCGGAACCCGGCGCACACGACGGCATGGCAAAGCTTCTGGCAGCCGACATCGACGCAGCGGACCCGCTCGCCGCGCTCACGCTGGAATATCGTCACGCGCTGTTGAGCCAGAAGAGCGGCAATGCGCACGAGCCCAAGGCGTCGGCCGAAGATCACGGCGGGTCGATCATCGGCTCACCTCACGATCCGTTCGCCGAGCTTGTCGATCCGTCGCGTGCTGAAGCGTCGGTGTTCGACCTGCTGACGAAGGGGAAGAACATCGACACCCTGCTCGATAGCCTTGACTCGTTCAGTGCCGAGCAGATTTTCGAGTCGGACGAAACGCACGAGATCCTCGCGCTGCTCGCGCCGCGCGGAATTCCCGCGCACCGTGCGAGCAGAACCGCGCAGCTTGCGCGCGAAGAACATCACATGATCAGTATGGACAGCCACATCGCCATGCCTGAATCGATCGAATACGAAGAGCCTGAATTTTCAGATGAAAATAACCGCTGACCTGCCCAAGTCGGACACGCCAACACTTCGCAGCCTGCTCGACGCGCAGACTTACTGCGAACTCAAGGAGCAAACCATCGACAACGTGCGCAAGCATCCGTCGAACGTGCGCGAACGCTGGCTGTTGTTCGAGCTGTTGTGCCTCGACGGCGAATGGAAACGCGCGTTACAACAGCTGCAAACCTGGGCCACGCTAGAGCCGGAAGGCACATCGCGCGCCCAGATGTATCGCGGGCTGATTCGCAGCGAGATGTTCCGCGCCGAGGTGTTCGCGGGTCAGCGCGCGCCGGGCGAGATCAATCCGCTGCCCGAGTGGGTGAAATCGCTGCTGCAAGCCAACGTCAAGCTGGGCGAGGGCAACCTCGCCGCCGCCGACGAACTGCGCGGCGCCGCGTTGAACGCCGCGCCGGCCACGCGCGGCGACAGCACGCAGATCGGCGCATTCGAGTGGCTGACCGATAGCGATAGCCGGCTGGGCCCCGTGTGTGAGCTGACCGTAGCGGGCGGGTATCGCTGGGTGCCGTTCGACTCGATGAAATCGCTGACACTCGGTCCGGTCACCGCGCTGGCCGACCTCGTCTGGCGCTCGGCCGTCGTCGGCCTACGCGACGCGACTATCCTGCGCGGCTACCTGCCGGTGCGCTATCCCGGCTCGGAAAGTGGTCCCGCCGCCACCCGGCTCTCGCGCGAAACAACCTGGAAAGACGTAGGGGAAACCGGCGTGATCGCGCTCGGCCAGAAAACCTGGAGCACCGACAAGGGCGACGTCGGCCTGCTCGACATCGGCGAATGCCGGTTCAATCACGACGAGCACGTATGACCACGTCTGACGCGCGACACCGGCAAGCCTACATGCCGTCGCTGATCGACCGCCTGCTCGACGATGCGCCCGCGCGGCGCAGCGAGCGGCCGGAGGCCTATGCGCCCAATAGCGAAGGCATGCGCCGCATCATCCAGCGTGATCTCGGCCTGCTGCTCAACACGACGAACCTGGACGACGAAATGGACATCGCGCGCTACCCCATGCTAGCCGCATCGGTCGTCAATTACGGCATTCCCGCGTTGTCCGGCAGCTACCTCACCAGTCGCAACTGGGAAACCGTCGAGAAGACGGTCCGCAACGCGATCGTTCGCTTCGAGCCGCGGCTGATTCCGGAGTCGCTGCGCATCCGGCCGCTCAATAGCAAGAACCCGGTACGCTACAACCAGCTCGCGTTCGAGATTCATGGCCTCATGCGCTGGTCGCCCTATCCACTGGAATTTCGCATCCAGAGTGCATTCGACATCGAAATGAATCACGTCACGTTCGAGCTGGGCTCCGGCAAGGGAAGTTGACATGGACCCACGATTTCTCGACTACTACAGCCGCGAACTGACCTACATGCGGGAAATGGCCGGCGAGTTCGCCGCCCAGCACCCGAAAATCGCGCGCCGCCTTGGCATGGAGGGCATCGACGTTGCCGACCCCTACGTGGAGCGGCTCATCGAGGCGTTTTGCTTCATGTCGGCGCGCACGCAGATCAAACTCGACGCCGAATTTCCGCGCTTTACGCAGCGCCTGCTCGAAGTGGTCTATCCGAACTATGTCGCGCCGACGCCGTCGATCGCCGTCGCGCAGTTGCGTCCGAGCCTGCGCGAAGGCGATTTCACGAGAGGGCTGAAGGTGCCCCGGCAAAGCATGCTGCGCTCGGCGATCCCGCCCGGCGAGCAAACCGCGTGCGAATTCCGCAGCAGCCAGGACGTCACGCTATGGCCTATCGAGATCGCTGAAGCCCGGCTCAGCGCCGTGCCGCCGGATATCCCCGACACCGATCGCCATCTGTTGCCGCACCTGCAATTGCGCGGCGCGTTACGGCTGCGCCTGCGCACAACAGGCGAAGTGAAGTTCAACCAGATGACAGACTTCGACCGGCTGCCCATTTACATCGGTGGCGACGAACGTATCGCTTCGCATCTGTTCGAGCTGATCCACGCCGGTAGCGTCGCCTCCGTCGTGCGCGCGTACGGCGCGTCGAGAGACGAAGGGCACGTGGTCGCGAAAACACCGGTCGAATTTGAAGGTCTGCAAGCGCAACAGGGTCTGCTGCCGCTCACGTGGAATACGTTTCACGGCCACAACCTGCTTCAGGAATACTTCGCATGCCGCCAGCGCTTCTATTTCTTTGCGCTGACGCAGCTCGCAGCGGGTCTCGCGCGCGTGGACAGCAAGGAGGCCGAGGTCGTGCTGCTGCTCGACCGCCTGCCGGAAGAGCTGGCCGCGCACGTCGACGCAGCGCGTTTCCTGCTGTTCTGTACGCCAGTCATCAACCTGTTTCGCAAGCGCACCGACCGCGTCGAAATCAATCGCGCGCAAACCGATTTTCATCTGCTCGCCGACCGCACCCGGCCGCTCGACTACGAGATTTTTTCGGTGTCGCGCGTGTTCGGTCAGCGAGCGCAAACATCGCTCGAAGTCGAGTTCAATCCGCTTTATCAGACGCTGCATAGCGACGTGGGCAACCATGGCCGCTATTTTTCGGTGCGCCGTGAGCAGCGCGCGCTGTCGGCCAATGCACGCAAGTACGGCACCCGTACGCCGTATATCGGGACCGAGGTCTACGTGTCGCTCGTCGATCAGGCGGAGGCGCCGTACGCTGACGACATCCGCTACCTGTCGGTCGAAGCGTGGGTCACGAACCGTGACCTGCCGCGCTTGATCCCGCGTAACGGCAAAACCGACCTCACGATGTCGGACTCCGTGCCGATCGAGGGCGTGCGCCTCGTGCATGCACCGAGCGCGCCGCGCGCGCCGTACGCGAGCGGTGAAACGGCGTGGCGTCTGATCAGGCAGCTGAGCTTCAACTACATGCCGCTCGCCGAACTCGACCACGGCGACGGCGGCCAGGCACTGCGCAACATGCTCGGCCTCTTCATCGCCCCAGGCGAGCGCGAACAGGCACGGCAGATCGAGGCACTCGTCGGCGCACGCACTGAACCGGTGGTCCGGCGTCTGCCGGGCGACGGACTACTCGTGTATGGGCGTGGCGTGCGCTGCGAACTGACGGTCGACGAAACCGGCTTCTCAGGCATCAGCCCGTATCTGCTCGGGCTCGTGCTCGAGCATTACCTCGCGCGCCACGTCTCGATCAACGTGTTCACCGAAACCGAACTTCGTTCGATGCAACGTGGCCTGATCACCCAATGGCGGCCACGCATGGGCGGACGCGGAGCGGTATGAGCATGGATGGGGCAATGGCGAGCGCCGTCGCGCCAACGCGATCATCGCTCGATCCGCAATCGCTCGACGCGTGGTTCGATCCGGACACGCCGTGGCAGTCCGGCTTCCTGAGCCTGCTGCGGGCTATCGCCGCGCGCAATCCGCTGATGCCGTTGCCGGGCACCGCGAGTCTGCCGCAAGAAGAGCCGTTCCGGATCGGTCAGCAACCCACTCTGGCGTTTGCGCCACGCGAAATCGCGTCGCTCGGCATGCGAGACGGTCGCCTCGACGTGCGGCTGTTCGGGCTCGGCCTGTGGGGGCCGCAGGGGCCGCTGCCGCTGCATATGACGGAGCTGGCTCACAGTCGTGTGGAAAGCCACCAGGATCATGCGCTCGTCGGGCTGGTCGATCTGTTCCATCACCGCGCGCTGTCGCAGTTTTATCGCGCGTGGGCATCGGGGCAAGCCACCGCGTCGCTCGACCGTGCCGGCGACGAAACGTTTTCGTTCTACGTCGCCAGTCTGATCGGCGTCGACCCGGCCGAGGCGGAGCGGTCCTGTCTGCCCACGCACTCGCGCTACAGCGCGGCGGCGCACCTCGTGCGCGAGGCGCGGACTCCGCACGGCATCGCGGCGACGCTCTCGCATTACTTCGGTGTTCCGATGACGATCGAAGAATTCGTGCCGCACTGGATCCATCTGTGCGCATCGGAACATACGAGGCTCGGGGTGCCGGGGCCCGCGGCGATCATCGGTGAATGCGCCCAACTCGGCGAGGCAATTCCCGACCGGCAACACAAGTTCCGGCTCGTCGTGGGTCCGCTCGACCTCGATCAGTATTTGCGCCTCACGCCGCACGGCGAGGACTTGCCGACGTTCGTCGAATGGGTGCGAGCGTTCGTCGGCCACGAATACGCGTGGGAGGTCAAGCTGCTCGTCAACCCCCGCGCGGCGCCACCCGCCTGCATCGGCACGTCGCAGAGACTCGGCTACTCGACGTGGCTCGGTGATTCCCTCGACGACCTGCCGGTCGTCGGCATGGTTTTCGAACCTGAACAGTACAACGACCGACCCCGGAGTTCCCTCGCATGAACGCCAACACTCCCGCCGCCGTGCTGCGCTACGCCGATCTGCTCGAACCGGTCTGCGCACACGCGCCTTGCGGTCCCGATCTCGAATACGATCCGGCCTTCGTGATGCTGCAGGCGGCCGCGGCCCCACGCGCCGAAGCGCAGTACGGCGACTTCGTCGACGTGCCGCCAACGGCCAATTGGGCCGACATTGAACGCGACTGCCGCGCGCTGCTGCTGCGGACAAAAGACATCCGCCTCGCGGTGATCCTGCTGCGTTGCCGAACCCGGCTCGACGGCGCGGCTGGCCTGCGCGACGGACTGGCATTGCTGATGGCGATGCTCGAATGCTATGGCGAAGCGCTCCACCCGCTGCCCGTGTTCGAAGGCGAGCGAGACCCGGCGATATTCGCCAACGCGATCGGCGGACTCGTCGAACCGGATGGCACGCTGGCCGATGCGCGCGACATCCCGATGCCGAGGGCCGCGGGGCTTCAACTGCATTTGCGCGATATCGAAAAATCATTCGCGACGCCGCGCCAGAAGGACGCGCTCGCCCCTGAATCCGTCGCCCGGTTGCTCAAGGAATTGTGGGGCCGACGCGACGCGGCAATGGCCGCACTAGTCGAAGCGCAGTGTCTGACGCAGCGCATTGGCGCATGGTGCGATGAGATGCTCGACACCGACGCGCCCGATCTCGGCGCGTTGTCCCGAGCGCTGGAGCCATTCGCGCAGCATCGGGTGGGCGGCGGCGGGTCCGCGCCAGCGCCCGCCCGAGCCGTCAACGAGCAGGACAACAAGCAGGACAACGACAGCGTGCGTGGATCGGCGTCGGCGATCGTGGCTACGGCGACGCTACCGCAGTCCGACGCGCCGACCGATCTGCCAATCACTGCGCCTTCTCCAATGGATCGCTGGAGCGCGCTCGCAGCCATTCAGGAAACACGCATGTGGTTCGAGCAAAACGAACCGAGCAGTCCTGTCATTGTTTTGCTGCGCCAATCGGAACGAATGGTGGGCAAACGGTTTTCAGAACTCGCCCATATCATTCCCGCCGATTTACTCGCTAAATGGGACGTAGCCGACAGTTGAGGCGACGCGCGCATGTGCGACTTTCCCCGCTGTCAGCCCATTCAGTCCGCCGCTCAACCAACAACTTCCAATGAAAAGACTCATTCATTTTCTTATCCTGGTTTGCTTCGCGATACCCCATTTCGCGTTCGCCACCTGCATCCAGTTGAAGCCTTCGCAAATTTCCGAACTGCTGTCTCAAGGCTACATCGCGGGACAACCATTAGCGGTCAACATACCGTTCCGGGAAAGCTCGGTATCGATCGATCCGGCGTTACCGGTCGGCTCGGTGATCGCCACGGGCTTGTCGCCGGCGTACGCGACCTATGCGAACTTCGCGGACTGCACCGACGGGGGCACGGTATCAATACAGTATTCCAACGCAACGCCGTCCGTTGTATTGGGGGCTACCGTCTATAACACGAACGTCCCAGGCATCGGCTTTCGTTTGACCTATCTTCGTGCAACCGGCGTGAACTCGCCACTTCCGTTTACGCCGTCCTTTCCCGCGGGCGAACCCAATCAGGTTATGTATGGGCGCTTCGGCATTGGCTCGCAATTCGAGATCGAACTGGTCAAAACCGGCGACATCGCAAGCAACGTCAACGTGATACTCAACACCGTGGGAGCCGGCGTCGCCGAGGGTGACGGCAGTCGGGTCGTGACCATCACAGGCGGCAGCATCAACGTCAAGGTTCTTCCAAGTTGCTCGGTCAATACCAGCACACTGAACATCGATTTCGGCACGTTCGGCCCAAGCGATGTGTCGACCACAAGCGGGCCAACTCAGCCAGTCGACTTTACGGTGCTCTGCACCGGGCCCACGCCACCGGCTTCGATTACTGCCGTACTTTCCGGCACCCCCGATACAGAAGATAGCAGCCTGTTGAAGAACACCGGCGCGACGCATCTCGCGATTCGTTTGCGGGATGTTTCAACCAACACAATCTTCAGGCCCAACGATCCGACGAGCACCCTCGTCCACACACCGCAGGGCGCGATGCAATCGCCGTTTGCACTCGAGGCGACGGTGCTGCGCGTCGGAACAGCAACGCCGAGCGCAGGCAGGATCCAGGCAACCGCAACAGTCACGATGACCATTCTTTGAATCGACTATTCAACGACGAAGGTCCACCAGAATCAACGCGCATGACCCAGTTATCCGTCACACCGCCGCACTCGATCTTCGTGCAAATCGCGAGTTATCGCGACCCGCAGTTGATTCCCACCCTGCTGGATTTGATCCAGAAAGCTAGAAAACCTGATCTACTACGGATCATCGTCTGCTGGCAGCATGCGCACGACGAGACGATGATCCAATTCTGGCAGCAAAGCTTTGGCAATTGGCGAACCGAGCAGACCGACGGTTGGACCATCCAACATCTCAGTCATCGTGAAGCGAAAATCGAATTGATCGACGTGCCCCACATGATGACGCAGGGCGCATGCTGGGCTCGCAATCTGGTCCAACAGCGATACGGCGGCGAGCGCTACACGCTGCAACTCGATTCGCACCACCGCTTCGTCGACGCATGGGACACGCTCGCAATCGAGATGCTGGAGTCTTTACGCGATGAAAGTCCGAAACCCGTGCTGACCGCCTACCTTCCGATGTACGACCCCGAGAACGACGACGCTCGATCCAGCGAAGAGCCGAGCATATTGGCCTATGCAAGGTTTTCCAGGGAAGGGGTGGTCCTGTTTCGCTCGAAGACACTCTCCGACTGGAGAACGCGCATTCGCCCGGTCCGTTCGCGCTTCTTCAGCGCGCACTTCGCATTTGCCGACGGTCACTTTGCCCAGGCGGTCCAGCACGATCCTGACTATTTCTTTCACGGCGAGGAGATTTCGCTTGCCGTCCGTGCGTTCACCCACGGCTATGACCTGTACAGTCCGCACAGGCTGATCGGTTGGCACGAATATCTGCGCTCATACCGCGTCAAGATGTGGAACGACCACAATCACGAGGCCAAGGAACGGGGTGAAATCGACGAGCCCTGGCACGCGCGCAACGAGCGCTCGTTGCAGCGCAATCGTGCTCTGCTCGGTATCGACGGAGAAACGTTGGCTGACGTTGAGTTCGGCAAGTATGGACTCGGAGCGCAACGCACGCTCGCCGATTACGAGGCCTACGCGGGCATCGGCTTCAAGTGGCGCGGTGTCCAGCAGTCGGTATTGAATGATGTTCCACCAGTCGCGGGCACGCAACGTCCCGACGAAGCGACATGGAAAGCTTCTCTGCTACGCGCAAACGACGTCCGTGTGTGCGTGCATCAGAATGGATTCGACAGGCATCTGGTCACGCCCGGCGTCGAGCACGCGCTGCGGGCCGCGACGTCAGGCACCGTCGTGATTTACGGCAACGACGAGACGGTACTGCGCCGCGAGACTGTCGACGGCAGCGGTCTTTCCCGATACCGGAAAAACGGCTGGCTCGACTTCCATGTGATTTTCGAATCAGAACTTGGCCAGCTCCCAGCCTGCTACGTCGTGGAGTTGTTCGACGACGCCGGCAAGGTATTGAGCCGGGTCCGGTGCGCCATCGATGCATGACGCATCCGCGACCACGACGCACGGAAACGCCTCCGGCGTCGCGCGGCCGACAGGATTGCACCACGTCAGCGGATTCGGCGCGTAGCGATACGGACTGGCTCCGCCTTCGCCGTTGTGATCGGGGCTGATGTAGCGGCCCGCGTGAGGATCATAGAAACGCGCACCGTTGTAGTACAGCGTGGTTTCATCGTCCGCGTATTGGCCGGCATAACGAAGCGGCTGCGCAAACGCGTCGCTGCTTAGCCACTCCGGCGTCACGAGACTGCCCCACGCCCGGTAACGCCCGCGCCATGCCACCTGGCCGGTCTCATCCGTGAGCGCGACGGCCGTACCGGCGACGTCAGTGTGATAGTGATAGACCTGCGTGTTCTTGATCGCGCCATCATCGGTGAGGGTCTGGTCCACGCAAGCGAGCGGCGCGAAGCCGGTTGAGCGGTCGGGCTCGGGTTGATACAGGTACGTGCGCAGTTCCATCGCGCGCTGCTGCTGGATCAGTCTGTGTCCTTGCCACAAATAGCGCGTGACCTCGTCCTGTTCCGGCGTCGATGACTGCTGCGCACGCCGTGACGAAGCGGGTTCGACACGCCTGCCGATACGTCGACCGATCGCGTCGTACTGATAGCGCACGGTATAGCCCTTGCGATGCGCGGCAATGACGTGCCCCTCCGCATCCCAATCGAGCGATAGCGTATGGTTGCGGCCACGCCTACGCACCAATTGCCCCCACACATCATAGTCATAACGATGTCCGCGGCACTCCCGTAACCGGTGGTCGGGATACACGGCCGGGAACCAGCTGCCGCCAGGCGTATCGAGCAGATTGCCAGCGGCGTCCCACGTGAAATACTCGATGTCCCCCTTCTCCGACACCGAGCGCAACAGACAGCCACGCCGGTCGTAGTCGTACCACGTCTGACCGTCGGCCTCGGCGCCTGTCCTGACGATCACGTCAGCGAGACTGTAATCGGCTTCGCGCCACAATCCGGCGACAGGTTCTGTCGCGCAGCCCGGCGTATCCACGTCGCGCCCCGTCACCGAGCGCCACCACACCGGCAAGCCGAGCGGCGAATAGCCCGTATGCGTGCGCAAACGGCCTTGCGTGCGCGCAACCGGACGCCTCATCGCGTCATACCAGAAGCGCGCAATCTGTCGATCGTCCAGTTCGACGAACGCGACAGCGCCAGTTTCGAAGCGGCGCATACGCAACTCCTGTCCCTGTGGCAGTTGAATCGCGACAAGGCGGCCAACGACGTCGTACGTGTAGCGCAGTGTGCCGTTTGCGCCGTGCTCGGCAATCAGACGGTCACCGGCGTCGTGTTCGAAGCGGATCTCATCCGCTCCGATTCCGAGTAGCTCGCCTTCTCGTGTTGGCTCGCGGCTCACGCAGTCGAGCAATCCGCGCGGCCCGTAGCGATACATATAGCGGTTGTGCGCGGTCTCACGCCGGATCAGACGGCCCGCGCGGTCGTAGTCGAACGTTTCGCGACGCTGTTGCGCGCCCGCCTTCCACGTGAGACAACGGACCCGCCCGGTATCCGCATAGTCGAAGTTGCGTTCCACGCCATCTGCATCCGTGATCGACAGGCAACTGCTCGCATTCCACCGAAGCAACTGCACCGCGCCGTTCGCGCTTTCGATTCGAACCGGGCGCCCATGCGCATCGTATCGACGCACGATCACGTGCCCCTCTTCGTCGACCGCGCGTACGACATTGCCGCGCCGGTCTCGATACCAGTGCCGGCTTCGGTCACTCGGGCCGACGAACGACGTCCGCTGGCCAGCCGCATTCCACACATGACGCTCGGCCTGTCCGTCCGGACGCGTGATGGTCAACGGTCGGCCGAGCCCATCGCGCTCGATTCGCGTGACCGCGCCGAGCGCGTCGGTCACACTGACCACGTAACCATTGACGTCATACTCGTAGTCCGTCGTGCTTCCGCCAACTCCAGTGCGACGTGTCACCTGCCCCCACGCGTTATGCGCGAAGGTCGTGGCGACCCCCTGCGCATCCGTCGAGCACACGACATCGCCATCGTCACCATATTCGAAACGCGTGAATTCTCCAGACGGGGTTTGATAGTGCAACGGCTGCAAGCGATCGTTGCGTGCCCACATCCACACACGGCCATCGCTCAACGCGACTGACACCGGCTCGCGTGACGCAAACGCATACTGCGTCGAGCGGGTTGCGCCCTCGCGATCCGTCTCACACGCGACGCGTCCGAGCCCGTCGTATTCGACGTGAACCACCCGCTCGCCGGGCAGGTGCATGGTGAGCGGCGCGACGGCGTCGCCGTAGTCGAACCGGTAGCGCCGGTCGTCGAAGTCTGTGTGCGACAGCACGCGGCCCTGCTCGTCGTATTGCCAATGCGCCGTGTTGCCGAAGACGTCGCTGACCTCACTGGTCCGGCTATCGAAGTCGTAGGCGAAGCGCTCACGCGCGCCTTCTGACGTGACTCGTCGAATCACGCGCGCGGCGCCGCCGATCGTCTGCCACACATAGCGTGTCGCCATTCCGAGCGCGTCTGCTTCTTCGACGATCCGCCCATCGCGGTATGCAAAGCGACGCACGATTTCGCCGACCCGGTTGCGTACCTCGGCGAGTTCGCCGCGCTGGCTGTAGCCGTACTGGACCAGCGCGCCGGTGGGACCGCCGTCGACACACTCGACAGCGCTCAGACGCGCGCCCATCCGCGCTTCGTAGTGCATGCGCAGCTCGTGGCCGCAGGTTCCACGCATGCGCAGCAAGCGCCCGCCGGGATCCCAGATCAGGCCGATCCGCTGCTGACGAAGATCCTCGACGTATTTGAGCCGTGCGATTCCGTTCGCGTCGAAGTCGCCGAACACGCGGTAATGCGGCGTCAGATCCGCGACGACGAGGCGTCCGTCGCTCAGATGCGCGATGTGCAACTGCGCAGCCGACGCAATTACCTGCGACCCGCGCTCGGGAAACGGCACGCTGAGCGTGCTGCCGCATTCGTCGGTGTAGAGCAGTTGATCGTCGCGCTTGTGCAGCGTGACTTCCCAACTCGTGCGCCAACCGACGCCGAGCAGCCCGAGCGCGTGCTGCTCGCTCGAATAACAACGCGACCATACGAGCGGAAGACGGCCTCGCAGCCTGAAGTCGGTTTCGTCGGTAGGTAGGCAGACTTTGCTGCCGCTGATTACCTCGACCGAGCCGCACAGAATGCCCGACAGCGCACGACGCATCCGAAAGCGGTCGACGACGTCGCCGAGCCGCTCACAGCGATCGAGCAACGGTCCGACACTGGCGAGGGGCAATACGACGCCGGGCAAACCGACCAGCTCGCCGCCGATTCCCGCGAGTCCCGTCGTCACATGGCCCCCATCGTCATCATGAACCGATGCGCACGTCTGGCGAGCCAGCGGAACACGGCGCGCCACACGAAACCTTGCCGCCAACCAATGCCGCCGGCACGTTGTTGATCAACACCGTACCCGAACCCGCGACCACAGCTTGCGAGCACGGGTGCAGCGCGCAAACGGCAGAGCTCATACCGACGAGCGCCGCAGGCAATCGATTGATGAAGACCGTCGGGGAGCCCGAGACGATCGAACCGCCATGTCCGATCGCATCGCCTTTGCGAGCCGCTGGAAACATGATCGATTTTCTCCTCATGGAAACTGAACGTCCGTGCAGGGCGATGCGCGAAGGCATTCGCCGTCTGCACGGTATTGCGAAATACGCTGTTACGCGTCCGAGCCGGTTGCGGGCGGTGTTTCGATCGGCGGCGGCGGTTCCTCCGACGGCGGCGGCTCCTCCGACGGTGGCGGCTCCTCCGATGGCGGCGGTTCCTCCGAGGGCGGCGGCTCTTCCGAGGGCGGCGGCTCCTCCGACGGCGGCGGCTCCTCCGACGGTGCCGGCTCTTCCGATGGCGGCGGTTCCTCCGAGGGCGGCGGTTCTTCCGATGGTGCCGGCTCTTCCGACGGCGGCGGCTCCTCCGACGGTGCCGGCTCTTCCGATGGCGGCGGTTCCTCCGAGGGCGGCGGTTCTTCCGATGGTGCCGGCTCTTCCGAGGGCGGCGGCTCCTCCGACGGCGGCGGCTCCTCCGACGGCGGCGGCTCCTCCGACGGCGGCGGCTCCTCCGACGGTGCCGGCTCTTCCGATGGCGGCGGTTCCTCCGAGGGCGGCGGTTCTTCCGAGGGCGGCGGACATATCGTCGGAAGCGGACATATCGTCGGAAGCGGCTCGTCCGATGGAGGTGACGGAATAACTGGAACGTCCAGCGCATCGAGCACCACTACAGGAACTGGCACCGTCACTGAGCTGCCGCATTCCTTGTCACCGGGGTTAAGGTCCAGCGGCGTGCCTTGCACCACGACACGGGTGTCACCCTGGATGCGGATCGACTTACCGATGAGCTTGATCTCGCCATCCTTGTTCATGGTCAGCGAGGACTTGCCGCACACGATAGACAGCGCCTTCCCGGCCGACAGCGAATAGGCTCCGCCTACCGCGTGCGTCGACGCGCCACCAACCGTGACCGTACGTGCACCGCCCACCGTCAGAAGGGAGGCACCCCCAACCGCGGTCTCCTCCGCCCCGCCAATCGAGACAAAGTGTGCAAGACCCACGGAATAGAAGGCGACACCCTTCACCCTTACCGAGTACTTGCCGCCGACGATCGTGCTGGACGTCGCGCCGACGGTCATGCTGTGCGCCGCGGCCACGCCGATCGTGTAGTCGGCACCGACGACGTGTGACTCATTCAGCTTCGTCAGGCGGTTCATGTCCCGTTCCGCCTGCAAAGTGAATTCCTCGGCACCCGCCTTGTCCTCGAAGCGGATGCTGTTGTAGTTCTGCAGGCCCCCTTCCATCGACCGGCTCATGAAACCGCTCTGCGTCGCGTTGCCTGGCAAGTCATAGGGCGGACGCGTCGCCGCGTTGTACAGGCTCCCGGTGATCAGCGGACGATCCGGGTCGCCGTTCCAGAAGTCGACGATGACTTCCTGGCCGATGCGCGGAATGTAGATGCCACCGAAACCCTGACCGGCCCACGCCTGGCTCACACGGACCCAGCACGAGTCGGTTTCGACGTTTTGGCCGTAACGGTCCCAGACGAAGCGGACCTTCACGCGGCCGAATTCGTCGGTCCACAGTTCCTTGCCCTCGGGACCCACGACGACAGCCGACTGCGGCCCGTTGACGATCGGCTTCGAGGTCTCCCGCGGCAGTCTGAACACTTCGCTTGTCGGTTGCGCGTCGAACTTGTTGCTGCAGGTGTATTCGTAGCCGCTACCCGATTCGTCCGGCGTACCGGTCAGGTCGAGCTTCGTACCGATGACGAGGTATTCGCAGTTCGCGGTCGTATAGTCGTAGTTGGTCAACACGAACGTCTGCCCGCACGCGAGTCCCCGTACGTTACCTTCGCCTTGCGCTCGCGTACCCGGCGCGCGCAGTGCTTCCATGCGCGTACGCGCCAGCAGTTCACCGTGGCTGCTGTCGGTGTAGTCGCCCGGCCAGTCGTAGCGCTCGAGCAGGTTCCAACTGGTGTCGCGCGGTTGCTGATTGATCGCCCGCATGTCGGCGCGCGAACGCGTGAAGTCGAAGTCGCTCGTCACGTAGTGACCGGTGCACAAGACTTCGGCCGTCGAAAACGCGCTGATGTATTCGGTGTCGGTCTTGCCGCCCTGCGGTAGGAACGCCAGCGTCCGGTATGAGGGGTTCGGCGAGTGGCGGTGCGCGCCAATGTGATCGCACAGCACGAGCCGGTGCTTGCCGTCGGCATGCTCGAAAAACCAGTAGATGCCCCACTCTTCCATCAGGCGATGAATGAAGTCGTAATCGGTCTCGCCGTACTGGACCTGGAACGTGCGCGGTTCGTTGGTCGGACTCTCACCCTCGAGCGCATAGCGGCTCACGTCGAGGCGCTTTTCGACCGGGTACGGATAGTCCTTCAGAACCTCGTCGATGATCTCGATGACCGTCCTGTTCTGGAAAATCTTGTAGTCGGTCGTCAGCGTCGCCAGCCACAGCCACGGCTTCAGCACGACACGATAGACGTTGTAGCGGCCGTCCCGACGCAGGTATTGCGCGGCGACGACGAGTCCGGTGATTTCGCGCTGAGATGCTTCGGTGTCGGCGCTCGGCTGGAGGTCGATCGCGACGGTCATTTCCTTGCCTAGCAGCGCCTTCAGGTCGAGGTTGGCACTGACGGCAAGCGGTACCGTGTAATCGTCAGGCGTGCGCAACAGCAGTTCGTACTCAAACAGCTTGCCGAGATGCTCGTCGCCGTTCAATGACATGAACTCCAGCGCCGGCTGCGTCTGTCCGTCCGCGATCTGCCCCGGCCACCGCGGTATCGCCGCGCTGGATACGGTCACTGAGCGGCTTTGCACACTTATCGCGTTCAAGGGATTACTTGACATGCACTCCTCTAAATTCTCTATATCGAAAAGACGCTACAGTTCGTCGGCGAATGCGGAGCCTGACGACGCGTCCGCTCGCTTTCCCATCGCGTTTCCGCTACCGGGACAACGAAAATCGCGCAGCAACGCCGTGAGTTGCGGTCCTGACTGTCCGCCCGATGTCAGTTCGATGACCGCGTGCCGGTCGTCGAAATTGAAGTCCACCGCCGAGCGGCTCGACGACAACGTCGACGTCACGCGGCCCCGGTCGATCAGACGGAACAGCGCCCACGGACCTTCGGTCATGACGGTCGACGTGTCCGGACGCACGCGCGGATTCGCGGTGAGGCCGGCCATCGAACCGCCGCGCGGCCCCGGCCAGGTGATCGGGGACGTCGTGACCGGACCATGCGCATAGCGCAGGTTTTGCCCGTCGACGTCGATGAGCAGATCGGTAATCTCGGGGTCCAGCGACACGACCTTGAGGCCCGCGTTCCACGACATCCGGGTCGCGCCGGGATCGCGGAAAAATGTCTGACGGATCGCCGCGGCGCGCTCGAACGGTTCGAGGCCCGGTCCCTGCATGGGCGGCATGCCGGGGCTGACCGGCTTATAGCGCCATGGCCGCATGCTCGTATCGACGCGGCTGGCGAGCGTCTTGTGGAAAAAGTCGTCGAGCAGGCCGCCGGCCGCGAACACGCGATTGAAATCGTCGATGTCGACTTCCTGGGCGCTCGCGGCAAACGGATATTTGCCTTCGACAGCACGTCGGCATTGCGCGCCAACGCTCGATTCGACCTGCATCGTGAGCAAGGAGCCGACATTGCGGTCCACCTTGCGCATCGACTGCGACGCGAGGCCCACGAGCACGGCCCGAAACGGCGGCGGAAGCTTCTGCGCCTCGAGCTGCAGCGTGGAGCCGAGGTCGTCCGTGGGCGGCATGCTGTTGGTGGCGAGCACGTCGCCGGCCGTCATCAATCGCGTGTACTGCTCGTTGATCAGCCCGATGACGCCGCCCAGCTGCAGCACGCCGCTGCCGCCGGGCAGCGCGCTCCCGCTATCGGCCTGGCCGGTCACGACTTCGCGCAGCGCGGCAAAGCGTCTGTCGACCAGTTCACGTTCCATCTTCTGTTGCGCGAGCTGACCGATCGTGGCGGTTGCGGCCACGGCGCTCGCCGCGCGCGCCGCCTGCGAGCGACGCATGATCACGTTCATGGCACTACCGGCGGCCGACGGCTCGTCCGCGCCATCCACGATCGACAGCGACGTCTCGCGCGCGGCCGTTCGCGCGAGTCTCGCCAGCGGCGAATCCGGCGCAGCCAGCGTACGGAGCGTCTGCAGATCGGGCGCCAGGGTGCCTTCGCTGCCGGACACCGGTCTCACGTCGTCGAGAAACTGGCTCCAGTAATTGCCATAGTCGGTCAGGTATTGGCGACGGATATCGTCGGCGAGCCTGTCCTTGCGCGATGCGTTGCCGTTTGCCATCCGCCGCCACCGCGCCGATGCATCGGCCTCGCCCATCACCCAGGCGTCCTGTTTTCGCGCCTGCTCGAGAAAATCAGGGAGGCGCTTGTTAAAAACGGCGTGATAGCCGTCGTAGGTATAGAGACCGGGGATACCTCGCGCGAGCGTCGAACCGCCGGCCAGCATGAACACGGTAGTGGCCTGCGGACCCGCGGCGCTCAGCAGCGTGACGTTCTCGGGCGCCTCGGGAGCCATGGCGTTCATCGCACGTTCGTAGAGCCGTCCGGACGCCGGATTGCGGCCAAGGAACTCGCGCGCGCGGCGCACGAGCTGCGCATTCACCGGTCTTGCCGGCACCGTGGGCACCCCTTCCACGATCAGCGCATCGAGGTGACGCGCCATCACGTTGCGCTCGCCGAGCGATGCGACGCTGTTGGCGTGTTCCCAGTCGCCGAGCACCCATGCCTTGACTGCTTTCGCGTCGTAGTGCGAGCCATCGAACAGCATCAGGTAGACCATCAGCGTGCGATAAACGCCGTCCGCGTCCTGTACGCCGATTTGCGTATCGAGCACCGTTTCGAGCCGGCCGACGACTTGCGGCAGCAGCATCTGTTTCAGCAGATTGTTGTAAGTCTCGCCGGCGGCGACGCGGATGGCGGGCGCCGTGTAGAGCCCGTAGTGCCATGCGACACCGGGACTGTCGAGGTCCATGCCGTCGAACTGAGGCAGGTCACGCGACGCTGACAGAAGCGTCCCCATCGTCCCGGGCTGCGGCGCCTTCCGTTGCGACAAGACCCGCGCGGCGAGCGCATTGGCCTTGCCATCGATCGCGGCGAGATACTCGCGGTTGTTGCCGAAGCTCACGACGAGCGCACCAATCAGCCACACCGCCACGACGATCGCGAGCAGATGTCCGATAAGACGCAACGCGCGGAAGCGGACTTCCCAGTACAGGTTCGGCCGCACCAGATGCGCTTCGGCCAGGATCACGCGCTGAAACAGATTGCGCAAGAAATAGCCGCGATAGCCGGTAGGCGTCGCGTCGCCGGACGACGGCGAGACCGTATTCGGCGCGGCACCAAATAAACCCGCGAGCCCGCGACGCAGCCGCTGCAAGAGCGTGGAGCTGTCGGCGGACACGGCCTCGTGAGTTTGCGCCGCGCTCGTGAAATAGACGCCGCGCAGCGTGCTGTTCAACTGCGTGTCGTCGTATTTCGAATCGAGAAACACCAGCGCGAGCAGTTCATTGAGTTCCGCGCACAGGCTACGAAATTCTGACGGCAGCGCATAAAGTTTCTTGCGCAGATCGACCTCGTACACCTCTTGCAGCCTCGTGTTGACGCCGTCTTCGAGTCCCTGCTCCAGCTCACGCATTTCGGCCGCGCAGTTCAGGCGCAGTGTGTCGCGGCCGTGTTGTTCCGCCGCTTCCTGATAAGGCAGTGTGAAGCCGAAAATCTGCGCGCGGCTTTCCGCCGTCAACGACTGGAAATACTCCCCGAAGCCGGGCAGCAGATCGAGCTTCGTGACGAGCACGTAGACGGGGAATCGAATCCCCAACTGCTGGCGCAACTCGCCGAGCCGAGCGCGCATCGACGCGGCGAGCGCCTTTCGTTCGGGCGCTGGGTGCGTCAACAACTCTTCGATTGAAACGACCAGCAACGCACCGTTGATCGGCGCGCGCGGGCGCCGCTTGCGAAGCAGCCCCAGAAGGCCGCGCCACTCGGCCTCGTTCACGCTCTTCAGGTCTTCCGGATCGACGTCAACCTTCGCGGCGTCTTGCGACGCTGCGTCCTGAACCGTATAGCGGCCAGCGGTGTCGATCAGCACCGCTTCGTTCGCGAACCACCAGTCGCAGTTCGCCGTTTCGACGCGGCTTCTCAGCGACGCCGCGACCATCTGATCCGCCTCCGGAAAATCCAGACCCGAGTTCAGGATCAACGTCGTCTTGCCGGCGCCTGGCGAGCCCACCACCATGTACCACGGAAGTTCGTACAGGTAGCGTTGGCTTTCGAGCAGACGACGCAGCCCTGCCGGTCCGCCGCGCATGCGTTTGAGCTTGTCGATGGCCTTCGCGACGACCGCGTGAAGCGCGCGGATTTCGTCTCGTGCGACAGGGGTCGCGGCCGACTTCTTCGTGAACGGGTTCAGAACGCGCTGCAGCAGCACGTCATCGCTGCGCACTGCCCGCCACAGACGATACAGCCCATAGATCGCGTAGCAGGCAAGCAGCACCGAGATCAGCAGCACGCGGGACCATGTGGTGCCGAGTGGATGCGTTTGGCCGAACGCGAGTATCGGTCCGAAATACCAGAGCGCGAGACACAGCAACGCGACGCCGATGACGCCAGGCGACCAGCCGAGCAGCCAGAACAGCAGCAGCAATAACAGCACGACGATCGACAGCGTGCGCGAGAGCACGCTCTCGAGTGGGCGGTAGTCGCCAAACGCAATCAGAGGTCCCACGAACCAGACGGCCACAGCCGTCACGAGGATCGCGGCGAGCACCAGCGTCTGGCGCGTGAGCACAAGTTTCGATAAGCGGTTCAAATAAGACATCAAGGCTTTCCCGTTAATGCGTGACGAAGACTTCCACGCGTCGATTGCGGGAACGACTTTCCGCTGTACTGTTGTCCGCGACAGGTTGTGTATCGCCCTTGCCGACAGCCTCGATGCGATTGCCGGGCATGCCGTGCGCCTTCAATACGTCGGCGACGAACGCGGCGCGCTTTTCCGATAGCACCAGGTTGTCAGGAAATTCCGCCGTATGAATCGGCTGGTTGTCGGTGTGCCCGGTCACCGTGACATTGCCGCCGACCCGGACGACCTCCTGCGCGACCTTGGTCAACACCGGATCCAGTTCCGGTCGAATGCGGCTTTGCCCCGGCAGGAACACGTAGTCGCCACGGAACACGACCCGGCTGCTGCTCGCGGTCTCTTCGACGGAGACCTGGCCGCGAGCGATCTCGTCTTTCAGCAAAATCGACAGGCGCAAGCGCTCGTGAACGACCGGGGCCGCGACCTTGATCGGCTCTCCGATCGCGAGAATCTTCGCTTCCAGCGCATTGCTTTGCGCCAGAAGCCGATACTTGTACCAGGCGAACAGCGAGAACACACATAGCGCAGCGACGCCCGCCGTCGCCCAGACCGGCACGCTTTTCAGCAGCCGCATCCTGCCCGGCTCCTCGCCGCGCCAGTGCGGCGACAGTTCGAGCCGCATCGTGTCCCGCGTGCCGCTGATAAGCGTCAGCATTCGCTGCCGGATCTGCTCCAGATGACGTGGACCGTCCGCGGCAACGCTGTAGCGTCCTTCGAATCCAAGGCTGAGAATGCGATACAACACCTCGAGGACGTCGATGTACTCCTGGGGATCCGTTGCCATGCGGCCGATCAGCAGGAAGAACTTCTCGCCGCCGTCCACTTCTCCTTCGAACTTGAGCAGCAGCCCCCCCGCGGCCCAAATTCCGCCGTTCCCCCAACGCGTGCGGTTGGCGGCTTCGTCGAGCGCGGTGCACAGCGCGTAACGGACAGCCGCCACGTGCTTCCACGGCAAACTCGCTTTGTCGCAGACCTTCTGGAATGCGGCGACCTCACGCACCAGCAGCGAGCGCAAGCTCGCGACCGCAGCCAACGAATCGAGCGAAGCCGGCACGTCCGCCAGCATGCGCAACAAAGGCTGCGCGGCTTCGCACAACGGATTGCGCGCAGCCTTCATGCGCTCCAGACGCGTCTGCACTTGTTCCGGCGGATCGAACGCGGCCGCATCGACCACCGGTTCCTGATTGGCGACACCCGCGGTTGTGGGACGCCCAGCGGGACTGGCAGACGGCTGGCTCTGGCCAGAAGCAGAGTTGTCGGGGTTCAACAGAAACTCGAACGCGTCGTCCCCGTATGCACCGGTACTCATTTTTGACGCACGCCCCACAGCTCAAGCTTGAGTTCCGGGAAGTGCCCGGCGACATGCATGGCAAGCCCTCCGTGCCGCGCAATCTGTTCCCAGAACGGTCCGGTACGCGACAGTTCGAAATAGATAAAGCCCGAGTTGAACGGAATCTGGCGCGGAGGAACCGGCAGCGCCGCTACTGCCAGACCCGGCAGGTGCGAACGGATCAATTCCGGCAAGCGCTGCGGATGACTGATCTTCGTTTGGGCAAGAAACTGCTGCTGCAGCAATTCGGAAGGCATCTGCGCGCCCACGGCGAGCACGAGGCTCGAATAGCCGGCCAATTCGTTCGGCAGCATGGCGGCCGTACGGATGCCATGCGCCTGCTCCGTAAGCGGAATGGGCTGCGCACCACGAATCAACACCTGGTTCAACAGATAGTGAACCTCCTCGACGAGGGGCCTGATACTGCGGTAGAGCTGCGCATGGTCATAGCCCGGCGCCGCCCGCGGACGCCGCGTTTGCGGACGCACGAAGGTCGAAAGCTCGCCCGCGAAAAGCGCGAGCTCGCGATACAGGGTCACCGGCGCGGTCTCCTCGAGTTGGCAAATATGCTCCAGCAGCGGCTCATAGCGATTGAGCACCTGGAGCAGCAGATAGTCGGCCACTTCGGCCGCCGCGCCCGTACGGCCATCAGCACCTGACAGACGGGCGGCGAGCGCGTCGGCGCGTAGTCGCGCGAGGCCGTGCAGCTGCATCGCCCATTCGCGCAGCAGTGGATTCGCGCCGTAACCGGTCACGGGCGGAATGTGGTCGGCGCTGTGCAGCGACACGGCGCCGTCGGCGTGCAGCGCCTTCACGCGCGTCAGCGCAAGCCCGATCCACGACTGCGTCAGCTCTTTCTCGGGCAACAGCCGCAAGCGCAGATTCGAGAGTTGGACGGGCTTCGGACCCTGGCCGATCGCGTTGCTGTCGCGCAGTTCCGCGTCGTACGCATGGTAACGGGCCAGCGATCCGCTCTGCTCGGTGAAGGCGGTTTCCTCGGTGTTAGGCAAGCGAAGCGGGACCGCCAGGTAAATCACCTGCTCCTGATGTTCCGGTCCGATCGTCAGTGGGGGCGGGGGCAGCGTCAGGCCAGGCACCTCGAACGGTGTGCCGTCTGGAAATACGCCGAGCCCGCTCTTGAACACCAGCTTGCCGAACGCGAGCGATTCCTGATCGATTTCATAACGGCTGAAGCCCCAGAAAAACGGACTCAGCGGCGCGCTCCGGCGATGCGCGAACGACTCGAAATACCGCTCCTGCTGCTGAAACAATTGCGGGCGCAGGAAGAGTCCTTCGCTCCAAACAACTTTGCTATACCAACTCATCGAAATTAGTCTGACTTTGAAATCGAAACAGTGCGCCGATCGAGCTGGATCGTCAGCTTCTGTTCCTTGTCTGGAAGAGCCATCCTGTACCATGCGGCGTCGGGCGCGATTGGCAACCGGTAAACCGCGCGCCAGACCGATTTCCCGAGATCCCGGTAGCCGGCCAGCACGCCAATTGCGGTAGTGGCGGGGTTCGACTTCCGGACGATCTCGCGTGTATCGCCGGGACGCAGAATAAATTCGTCAACGACCAGCACGTCGTCGCCAAGGATTTTTTTGTCGTCGCTTTGCAGCGTGAAAAAGTCGCCGGTTTGAAACGCCGTCGGCGACTTCAGTTCGTAGACCCGCACGAGGATCGGCGCCGCCGTTCCCCACTCGTTCGGATTGACGTTCTCGTTTGCCGCGATCTGAAGCCGGAGGGTCGTTCGCTCCTTGACAACGGGAGCCGACGCGGTAGCGCACCCGGACAGCCATGCGCTCGCCCCGCTTAGGGCTAGCCAGCCTCCGATACGCAGCCATATCGCGAAGCGGGAAAAAAAGATCGAAACCATCTGACGGTATCAAGGTGATCTCGCACATCGCCCTGAATGAACCAGGATGCCTGCATCCAGCCGGGCATCCCGGTTAACAACCTTGACACGGCGTCCCGGACAAAAGGGTCGTCGTGCCAAGATTCAGGAAAATGTGCGATTTAGGCTGTGTTCTTCTTGATATCGAAGGTCGCCGTGATCGCACCACCGCTACCGCCTTGTGCGTTCTGCACCACATATTCCTGCTTCAGGCGAGCAAAGGACAGACGCACCGTTTCGCACGGACGCGATTCACTGTCGCTGACGCCGGACGGATGCACCGAGGTAACCAGCACGTCGTTCATCGTGAATTTGATGTATTCGAGCGGATTACCGCCAGCCTTGCGCACGACGAGTTTGGCTTCGTCGATGTGCTTACCGGTCAGGCAGTATTGCGTCAGGTTGGGCGTTGCACGATCGATGAAATGCTCAAACGTGAAGTCGTCGACCGTAGCTCGGCCAGCGCCACCACCGGAACCAACGTGCATATTCGATTGCTGCGTAACGCCCCACGCCCAGCTCAGAACATCGATTTCGTCCTTGTGGTTAGCGTCTGCCGACTCACCATCGATCCCGTTAATCTTGAGAAAGATGTCTTGCGCCATAAAAATACTCCTTGATACCGATTAGTTTTAAAGATGCTCAATGAAAGTCAGGCATATTTAGTGAGCGCCTGTCCGTCGCTCAATCACCGAATGAACGGTAGACGTCAGGTCAGGCTGCATCCTTCACGAGCGGCAGCTTCGCGACGAGACGCAAAGAAACCGTCAGACCTTCAAGTTGGAAATGCGGACGCAGGAAGAACTTCGCCTGGTAATATCCCGGGTTCCCCTCGACGTCCTCGACGACCACTTCGGCCGCGGCCAGCGGTCGACGTGCCTTGGTTTCCTGCGACGAATTCGCGGGATCGGCGTCAACGTAGTTCATGACCCATTCGTTGAGCCATTGCTGCATTTCGTCCCGCTCCTTGAATGCGCCGATCTTGTCGCGCACGATGCACTTCAGGTAATGCGCAAAGCGCGAGCACGCGAACAGATACGGAAGACGTGCCGATAGATTCGCGTTCGCAGTTGCGTCGGGATCGTGGTACTCGATCGGCTTCTGCAACGATTGCGCGCCGATGAACGCCGCGTAGTCAGTGTTCTTGCGGTGAATGAGCGGTATGAAACCACTCTTCGACAATTCCGCTTCGCGGCGGTCGGAGATCGCAATTTCCGTTGGGCACTTCATGTCGATGCCACCGTCATCCGTCGGGAACGTGTGACACGGCAGGTTTTCAACTACCCCACCGCTTTCTACGCCGCGAATCAGCGTGCACCAACCGTAGTTCTTGAACGAACGGTTGATGTTCACCGCCATTGCGTAGGCCGCGTTCGACCATACATAGCGTTGATGATCCGCGCCGGCGGTCGCCTCTTCGAAATTGAATTCGTCGACCGGATTCGTCTTGACGCCATACGGCAGACGTGCAAGGAAACGCGGCATTGCAAGGCCGATGTAGCGCGCGTCTTCCGAACTACGCAGCGAGTTCCAAGGTGCGTACTCGAGGTTTTGCGTAAAAATCTTCGTCAGGTCGCGCGGGTGTTGGCGAGTTCCTGCCACGAGTCCATCTGCAGCACGGACGGTGCCGCGCCCGTAATGAACGGCGCATGCGACGCTGCCGCCACCTTTGCAATCGAGCCCAGTAGGTCGACATCGGCCGGCGTGTGATCGAAGTAGTAGTCAGCGACGAGACAGCCGTACGGCTCGCCACCCAACTGCCCGTACTCTTCCTCGTAAATTTGCTTGAAGAACGGACTCTGGTCCCACGCAATCCCTTTATAGCGCTTCATCGTGCGACGCAGGTCGTCCTTCGACACATCCATAAAGCGGATCTTCAGCTTCTCATCCGTTTCCGTGTTCGCGACGAGGTGATGAAGCCCCCGCCATGCGCTCTCAAGACTCTGAAAATCTTCATGGTGGAGAATCAGGTTGATCTGTTCGGATAATTTGCGATCGATCTCCCCAATAATTGACTCTATGTTTTTGTACGCGTCGTCGGACACCGTTGCCGATGTAAGCAGTGCTTGTTGAGCGAGCGTCCGGACAGCCCCCTCGACAGCCTCGCGCGCGCGCTCCGTTTTGGGCTTGAATTCGCGCGATAGGAGTGCATTGAAATCGGACTGACTGGTCACGCTCGCCGTTGCCTTGGCGCGCATGTTCGCTTGAAGTTCGGCCATCATTTCCCCATTGTTTCAGGCTGTGCTTTCGTGCGGAAAGCAAAAATCATTCGTTGGTCACCGGTTCGCCGGTGGATGCCGCTTCCGGCTTTGGCGCCTTTGCGAGCGCTTCGAGTAACGCTGGGTCTCTCAACACCTTGCTGACCAGGTTTTCCGCGCCACTTTTGCCATCCATATACGTTTGCAGATTGGCCAGTTGCGTACGCGCCTCGAGTAGCTGCGCAAGCGCGTCAACCTTCTTCGCGACGGCTGCGGGCGAGAAGTCGTCCATGCTTTCGAACGTGATATCGACCATCAGATGACCTTCGTTCGTCAGCGTGTTGGGCACCGCGAACGCGACACGCGGTTTCATGGCCTTCATTCGCTCATCGAAGTTCTCGATGTCGATATCGAAGAACTTACGATCGCCGACGGCGGGCAACGGTTCGAGCGGCTTGCCCGACAAGTCGGCGAGGACGCCCATCACGAACGGGAGTTCGACTCTCTTTTCCGAACCGTAAATTTCGACGTCGTATTCAATCTGGACGCGGGGGGCACGATTACGTGCGATGAATTTTTGAGAACTGGTAGAAGCCGACATAGTGCTCTGAGGTTGTTCGCTCAAATAAAAGAAGGAGCGGCGACACCGCTCGCTTTCGTATGAAATCCGCAAGCTGATGATGTTATGTCTCGGAGCAGCGCGGCGATATGGGCGGTTGCCCAAAAGTCTGTCCCGTTCGCAAAAGCGAGGCCGGGTTGGCGTGCGCGAACGCAGGTTCCCAGAGGGCTAACCGCGACGAGTACTTTCAGTGCGTGCCTGAATCGGGAACAACGGTGATTTCGACACGACGATTCATCTCGCGCCCCTGACTAGTTTCGTTGCCGGCGATCGGCCGGGTATCGCCATACCCATGAATTGCGAAACGTGTGACGGGCAACGTAGCCGTGTTGACGAACCAATCGCGGATGGCCCGCGCGCGTGCCTCGGAGAGCTTTTGATTCGCGACGCTGGCACCCACGTTGTCAGTATGACCCGCGATGAGAATTCGCTTGTCGGAATTCGCGCGAATCAGATCGAGAACCGTGTGGAGCCTTGGCTCTGCACCTGACTTGAGCGTCGTCTTGCCGCTGTCGAATAACAAGAGGCTGTCGATCGTCACAGCAAGGGGCGGGGAATGCGCGGCGATCGTCGGGGAATGCGATGTCGCGGTCACGCGTCCAAGCGCGACTTGCAACTGCTTGCCCCGATACAGTCCCCAGCCGAGCCCGGTCGGCACACCGTTGCTCGCATAGCGAGCCAGCTCGGCGGATTGTCTGCGCAACGATTCGAATCGCTCATGCTTCGCATCCGCGCGGGCTGTGGGTATATGCGTGTAAACCTCGAGATCGTCGGCGACTCGCGTGACCAACCTGCTGTTCGACCATGCGGAGACACCAATCGACACCATCAGGACGACCGCCGACGCAGCCAACGCGTGCAAGCTTCCGGAATACGACCGGGCCCACTCGCTCTTCGAAACCCGGAATCTGTCGTTCCGCGCGATGTTCGTAAGTAAAGGCAGAGACAGCGGCTTCGGTTGAGCCTCCGGCCTCGTCAGCAGCGGCCGCAGCGCGGTCTTGCCGGTGAGCCATCGCGTCCATGCGCCTGGACGCATCGGCGGGTGTCCGATGTCGGCCAACAGCAAGCCGCGCAGCGAGAACGGCGCGGTGTTCGCGAGCGATGAAAGTATCGATAGCAGCGCCTCATCTTCTAGCCAGTCGAACACTGCATGCCCCAGACCGGCACGCGACGCACGTTCCGGGTGGGCGACAGCGAGCCAGGCCTGATCCAGCTGTTGCCTGAGCGCTTGCACATGTTGCCGCGCGGTTGCGGTCGCGGGTTGCATCGTCGAGATATTCATGGCATCGCCGAACCAGACCGGTTCCACTGCGTGGTCGCCATTCGAGCCGAGGTACGCGTAGATCGCGATATAGCAGGGTAATACGAACGCCCGGGGACCGATGCAAGCGTCGATTTGATGCTTCCAGCGGGAAAATTCGCGGCGAATCACAGCATCGTCGCACTCACCGTCGGGAACAACGGGCATCAACACGGCATCCGGCGGACGTTGATGCGACTCCATCACCGTGGCCAACACGCTGGACAACTGCTGCGGGGACCGGACACGCAACCACAGCGCATCACCGTTACGTCGCACTGTGGATGTCTGGCCATCGTGTGCAAACAACGCGCCGGCATGCGGCCCGACGACGAGAACGATCGATAACTGACGCACGTTCCCGAGCTGAAAATCCTGATCCTCGTGGGTCGGATGCGATCGCCCGTAAGCTGGCAAAACGGCGGCGCCCACCCCCGTCAACAGAACAAGACTGAGCACAACGGGCCACGATGGTTGGAGAGCAAGCGGCAAACATAGCCATATCAGTCCAACTACGGAGACAGCGATCCAGATCAGCGCCGCCCGGTAGCTGTTTCCGGAAATCATTGCGAACGCTCCGTCTGCATAGGACTACTCTGCGGCGACGACGTTTGAGGTAGACCGCGTGTCGCAACGTCCAGACTGAGGTCCATCGCCGTCCATAGTGACGCGATGGCAACCGCACCAGCAATCACCCCGCCGGCGGTTCTGCGTGAATGTGAGATGCGTGACACGTCCGACGGCCGAAGCGAATTGGTCAGTGGCATGGCGTTATCCGGTGCGTCGGGTATGGAGAACGCCGCCTTATGACGCAGATGCCCGTTCAACGCCGATTTCGCACGCTCCAGATATGCGTTGGCGTTTTCGCGTCCGCCGTCGAAGCCCAGCCCCAGCAACATGGTGTAGAACTCAAGTCCGGCGGGGTCCGGATCGCCGCCGTCCACCACCGCCTCGATCCGGTGCCATACCCATGCGGCGCCATCGCGCACGCCATGAAAACGCATCTGCAGCGGCTCACGCAACCATTCCTCGCGCTGCCTGGACGGCAATGCATGCAACGTCAGTTCATCTAGCAGAACACATTGTGCGAGGCTGACTTCCCGGATGTCCGTTGCCGGAAAAGTTCGATCCAGCATTTGCTGCTGTAGCGTCTCGACCAACGTACTGCAACGCGCGCGCCAAAAAGGAACAGCCGGCAGCTCCGCGCCGTCGGACAGCAGTGCTGCATGCAACGCAGTCGCTCGCATGAGCGCGACTGTTGAGTCAAACATAATAAGAAACGTATTCGCGCCGGCACCCTCAGGGCATTTCGACGACATAGGTGACGAATGTATTGACGGTGCCAGCCGTGGCCCGACCGGTTGCGTAGTAGCTGGCAATGAACTTCACCGGCGTTGGATCCGTGGACGTGATCGGAACGACTCTCATCGTAGACCGGTCGCCGACCTTGATCCGCGATCCGTCCTCATTGGCCAGCATGACCTGTACATTCGTTGCCGACGCCGCCCCGCTCGCATTCTGCAGGTCCAGATTCCCGGTGTTGGGATCGGTCGACGAACCGCTCTCGAAATACACGCGCGCCCCCGTTACACCGCTTGGACATTGGATCGTGATGGTAAAGAACTTTGAGCCGCGATCGATAACTCCGGCCGTCGGCAGCGATTGCGTCGAAAGCGTCGGCAACGTGACCGTCATGTCGGGCGAACTCACCAGCGCACACGTCGTCGCGTTATAGGTGCCACTAAAATTGAGCGTGACCGAAGGCGAGCCTTGCGCATGTACGCAAACCGATCCCAACAGCGCACCTGCGATCAATCCGGAAATTAGTCCGGCAATCCGAAAGTATCTACAAATATTTTTCATTTTCTGACCTCTACTGTCGGCGGAATCATCTAAGCCGCAGCGCTGGAGCTGACCGGGTATCGACCTTCGCACTTCAGCGAAGCGAACTGACAAGCGCCGCGCCCGCTGAACGTCGCGCTACGGACTTTGCCGGCGGAGACCAGACTAGCGCTGGATCACAGCTCAGCTTGATGCGCGCAACGATGCCCGCGCGCTGACCGCTGTCCGCCTTGTCGTCGTCCGGCACCGTGTAGGGCATCACGCACTGCTCCGCTGCGCGATTGCCCCAGCGCACCAGCAGCTTGCCTTCGTGCTCGAGGCCGCGCAGGTACGCGAGGCCCCCCTGACCGACGATGCCCACCGATTTCTCGGACTCGTCGAATAGCTCGGTGCCCATCGGCATGGCTTTGCCTTCCCGATCCGAAACCTCGGCGAAAATCGGCGTGCCCTGCGTGGTCGCAATCTTCACCTTGACGAGCGAACTCGCGCGCGGCACGACTTCCTCACTCGTGTTGCCCAGTTCAACGTCGAGCGACACGTCGCTCGGATCCAGCGCGACCGTGTTGACCCGGTATGGCATCAGCGAAGACACCACCGCATAGCCGTTAGCGTCAATCCTTGCACCCTGGCCATTGATGATCCGGCCACCTTCCGCGCCTTTCGCTTCGACGAGCGCGAACGCCTGCCCAAGCGGCGGGCTCAGCGTCATGCCGCCACTGTGAACGACGACCGCGCCGTCGGCGTTGAACGCGGCTTGACGGGTCTGATTGCTGATCGATGCATTGACGTTGTAAGTAGCGAACGGCGCGCGATACATTGCGTAACCACCCGCGGAAACGGTCCGATTGTCGCCGGCGACGATCCGTGACGCGTTGACACCGTAGGTGATCGGCGTGGCTCCGCTCGTGTTGCCCGACGCAGTGGCCTGAATTGTGCTATCCCCGTTCGAGCCGCGCGAAACGTTGGTGGTCAGATAGTCGAACATATGATGCTCGTTCGAGTCGACCTTGCCGAGCGGAATCGTCAGGTTCAAACCTACCTGCGTGCTGATCTTCGAGTTTTGCAGGCGCGTGCGTTGCGCATATAGCGAGTAGGACACCCGCTTGTACGCGCTGTTGAAACCAACCTGATATTGCAGATCGTAGCCCTTCGACGCGCCCCAGTAGTTCTGCGAACTGCCGGCGATATAAAAAGAACTCGACTCGCCGATTGGCTGGTTGATATTCAGCTGCAGACGGCTGCGCGTGCGGTAGTCATACTGACCCGTGGTGTCTCGGGAGCCATATCGCGCGTACATCGCGTCATGCAGGCTATAGAAGCGTGAGGTCGAGTATCGGTAAGCCGCAACCGAAAAATTCGTGTTGGGCCCTGGAAGGAGCTTGCTGTAGCTGATCCGCGTACTGTAGCCGGGACGACCACCAGACACGCCGGGAATATTCGTTCCCGCCGCCGTTACGTCAAACGCGAATGCGCCGAGCGGCGTATTGAGCGCGACACCCACCAGGCCAGCCCAGTAACCTTCCGCAAACTGTGCACCGGTGTAGCCGGTCAACAGGTTTGTCAGGCCGCGCTGATAAACCGCCTGCGCCACCCACGGATGGTTATTCAGCACGGTATCGCGATAGACACCGGTCGTCAGATTGAAACGTGCAACACCAGGCCGCAGCAACTGCGGGACGGACGCAAACGGCACCAGAAAAGTCCGCTGACGGCCGTCGGATTCTGTAATAGTGACCTGAAGGTCGCCGCCATAACCCGTAGCCGGCAGGTCGTTCAGTTCAAACGGCCCCGGCGGCACGCTGGTCTCGGCCACGATGATGTTGTTCTGACGCACTATGATGCGTGCATTGGTATCAGCCACGCCACGCACAACCGGCGCGTAGGAGCGCATGGAATCCGGCAACATGCGGTCGTCGCTCGAAAGCTGGACGCCACGCACGTTGAATGAGTCGAAGACGTCACCGCTCGTCGAGCTGTCGCCGATCGTCAGTTGGCTCTTAAGCGCCGTGACATCGTGTTGCGCAAACAGCGCGACACTTTGCCAATGCGTGCCGGAACCCCGGTTCTGCGAGCTTACCGTGGACCACTGGCGGAAACGCCAGCCGTTCACGTTGAATCCGCTTTGCAGACCGAGGTAGACACTGCTGAAGTCTCCGCTACCATTGTTCTGGTGAGTCGTATAGCCGGCGAGACTGTATTGCACGAAGCCTGCGTTGATCCCGTTGTCCCAACGGGACGGATCAACGTAACCGGCAGCCTCCTTGCGCAATTCGATCTGTGGAATCGACAGATCGAGTTGCAGATCGGCGGTGTTGAACGATGCAACCGATCCCGGTACGGCTTCAACCAGCGGGACGCATTGCACTGACGCGTCCGTATCGTCGAAGTCGCCCTTTCCTACTTCCTTCAACCGCTGGGCCACGCGCTCGGTATCTACGCCAGCGCGCTCGAGGCCAGGCATCGTGAAACAGGGCGTTGCGATATCCGAGCCCGGCACTGCCTGAAACAGGACATCGAAGCGTCCACGCTTCTTACCATTGACGAGCAGTTCGAGCGGATAAACACCGGGAGCAACAGGATTGCCTCGCGTATAGCGTGACAAATCGGCGACGTTGCCCGTAAAGAATGCTGGATTGAACTCGACTTCTTGCGGAACTTCCGCAGCGGGCGCATTTGATGTCGCCGTGGTAGATGACGCATCCGTACGCGCAGCCTCTCCGTCGACACCGGCTGCCTGTTGCGGCAACTCGGACGCCGAGCAGTCGCTGGATGGCGTCGCCGCTGAGTCCGGCGCGCACGCGGCAACCGCGGAATTTGGGCAAAAGACCCAGCCCGACGCTATGATTGCCGCCCAAGCCAGTGGGTGAAACCGGAAAGGGACATTACTGAATACTCTTTCAACCGCCGTCTTACTATTCCGCACGCCCGACATCCCGTATTTCAATTATTGATTCTTTTGCGCTTCCGCGCTTTGCGCACCTGTCACTTCCGCCGAGTCCTTGACCGCTGTACCGAAGTCGTTCAGAACCGTATAGGAAACGGTGGCAGGAGCTTTGATATCCAGCTTTCCATCTTGTGGACGGAGATCGACGTGCCCGAACGGCGGTGCCATATCGGGCAAAAGAGCGACTTTCCTGCCTGCCGTTTCTACCTCTGCCGTGCCGAGGGAAATGTAGTAGGGCGATGGGTTGTCCAGACGAACGATGCTCTGACC
Source organism: Paraburkholderia sp. 32 (assembly GCF_050435345.1). Taxonomy (NCBI): domain Bacteria; kingdom Pseudomonadati; phylum Pseudomonadota; class Betaproteobacteria; order Burkholderiales; family Burkholderiaceae; genus Paraburkholderia; species Paraburkholderia sp. 32. The sequence goes on along the minus strand of NZ_JBNDKD010000002.1, from coordinate 1,447,910 downwards.
TTTGTCATTTGCCTCGACATGCCACTTCAGCTCGGCTCGCCCCGCCGTTGGGTCATCGAGCAACGATACCGGCCGGTAGAACATCTTGATACGCGTTCGGAACGCGAGCTGAATCATGTTCCGGTCATCAGCGTCCTTAGGCTTCGGCGGAATTTCGAGAACGTTCAGCCAATAGACAGCCTCACGGTCCTTCGGCATGTCGCCGCCTGTGAACAGGATGCGCAAAGCCTGCCCTCTGTGAGGCTCGACCCGAAATACCGCCGGCAGCAACGTGAACGGCACCTTGATTTCATTCGGGGCAGCGGCCGCATCGCCGTCGTCCAGCCATGCCTGGACCAGGACCGGACGGCTGTCAACATTGTTCAAACGAACATTGACTTCGCGGTTTTGCGCCGGATAAATAACTCGGGTACCGGTAATGGTGATAGCAGCTTGTGCAGCAAACGAGGTCACACTTAAGGCGACAGCTGCGGCGAACAACATTGGAAACTTCATTGAAGACACTCGCTCCTCCACGCGACAGATAAGCGGAATGCCACTTCGGGTTGCCCTCGAGCTAGAAGAGCAACCCGATGCCATTCGGCTTAGATTCGCTTACTGGTATGCCAACGTGTAGCGAACAACAGCCGTCACGTTACCGGCCGTGGCTCTGCCTGTTGCATAGTACTGGCCGGCGTAGTACATCGTTGCCGTACCGTCGTTCCCAACAGCAACGAACTCGCCCGCGCTGCCCAGCGGAAGCACCGACTCCTCGCCACTCGTGCCATTGTGGTCAAGCAATTGCACTTCGACGTTCCCGGCCGGCAAGGTAGTTGCCTGGTTAATGGCATTACGCGTAACCGGGTCCATGTTCGTGGTCTCGAAATGCGCCGCGACATGGGTCAGCGTTGCCGGGCACTTGGACACCGAAAATGGTGAACGGCTTGGACCCGCCGGTTACGCCAGCCGCAGGCAGCGCCTGCGAAGACACCCGAGGCAGCGTGACCGTTTGGTCCTCGTCACCCGAGTTGATCACACAGGTGTCGTCATACAGTTCTCCATTGAACGTTACCTGACCTGTGCCCGGTACAGCTTGAGCGAAAACCATCGGCGCGACGGACAGGCCCATCAGCGCGATCATGAGTTGCGTTACTTGTTTTTTCATGAGATTCCTCTTTGTTGCCATTTCAGAACTACAAACCCTTGTAAAGCCGGGACGTCCAGCGATCGTCAAGGCAGAGGAATGATCTCATTGAAGAAGATCGGTGTTAATGGGCCAATACCCAAAATGAAAGACCAAAATAGGTCAGTCGAGAAACGGCGTGTCGATTCCTCGAACTGAACAGGTCACAGGACCACCCTACGATAGGGAGAAGGCGCTACGAGAACGACAGAATCCGCCTGAGAATCGCGGCAATTGCTACGAGCAGGACCACTCGCGCACGATTGTGACGAGTTCTACGTCGTTTCTGGCACCGAGCTTCTTCATGCCAGCGTTCTTCTGATTGCTCACGGTCTTCGGACTGCGATTGAGCCGCTCGGCAATTGTTGCGATCGACATCCCGTCGCAGATCATTCGCACGACCGTCGATTCTTTTTCAGATAGCAAATTGAGAGAAGATCCGCCTTGCGCTGCGCGCCCCGTTGCGCGCAACATCTTGTCCGCAATGGAATCAGGCAGAAACACGCTTTTATTTTTGGCAACGCGGACGGCAGCGGTAAGGCTGACAAAGCCCTCGGGACCCTTGCCGACGAAGCCGGCCGCCCCCGCGTTGAGCGCAGCTGAAATGATGTGCGTGGACGAATGCGTGCTCAGGAAAACTACTCGTATGGCTGGGGCGACACGCCGGATCCGGTCAAGAAGGTTGAGACCGTCGGCATACGGATCGCCTTCGAATTCGTAGTCGCACACAAGAACATCGACTGGCACTTCAACCAACCGCTGGAGAAGCAGGCCAATACTTTCGCTTTTGAAGCAGACCTGGATGTCAGGACAACGCTGAAGAAGATGCTCGACGCCGAGGAGAATAAATGGATGATCGTCGGCGATACCCACTCTTATTTTGTTCACTCACACTCCATACCACGCAGGTGAATACCTTTTCCTTGCCGAAACACCCTGCATGATTTGTCACCAAAGTACCATGTCATTTCACGCCGTTACATGATGAGAAAGGCGCAGGGCATCTCGTCCCGTCCGCTCGTCGACTTCCCTGATCCTGTGTGTCGCCACGGGACGCTGCGTTTGCGTGGGCCTAGCCGCACACCTCAACAGCAAGATCGAGAGCCGCAACCTTCCTGCTTCCAATGAAGCGAACGGCGTCGGGAACGCCTATCATCTAAGCGCACAAGTCGGTGCGGTCCAAATAGCGCATATCAAATTGTCTTGATCGTTCCACAAAAGCATTTTGGCACCACGCAAATAGAAGTTTTCGAACCACTGTTTTTTAAACGATGCAAAATCGGTGAGAAAGCCGGTGTGCTTTGGTAAAGACAAAGCAATTTTTGGGCATACAACCTGGCATGGATCAATCATGAAGATGGGATAGCGCAACGCACCCCAACTCGTCGGCGAGGAATTAAAACATCTTCGCCTTGCGCAGAGGCGGATTGTACGATGCGCTAACAAGAAAAAAGTCAGCAGAGTCCTATATGCGTCATAGGTGCAAGAAGTGCTTTCAACATCCAGCCCAGTCGGCCCGTCGCAATGCCCCATCGCCGCCGGCGCCACCGCCGTGTTTCTTCTAGCGGACCGCGCGACAGCAGGTCCGCCCTCGCGGGCCCATTTGAACCGAAACCGCTAGTTGCTGCCCGCGTGCTGAATTCCGTTGAAGATGAAAAAACTGGATTTCATTGAAACGTCGCGCACGGGGAGACTGCATCTGATGCAGCGCGAAGGCGCGATTCACACGCGCCCGGCCGACTATTTCATCCGCTGCATTCGCCAGGCCGCGATCATGTGAGCCGCGCGGCGCGCGAGCGGAAGCCTTAGGCCGCAAAATGATTGCGCACGAGATCGACGAACGCGACCAGCCCGGTAAGCAGAACCACAATGAACAGCCAGCGTTCGAGCAGCGTAAACACAGGCCGTTTCCCCTTGCGACGCTCGGCGATGTAAAACCACACGGTCGCCGCCGTATAAAGCACGGTCGACATCAACAGATAATGCAGGCCGCCCGCGTACACGAGAAAGAGCGCGTAGCCGCAGCCCAGCAGCGCGAGCATGAAATCGATGCGCCGTGACCACGGCTGCCCCGCATACGATTCGCCGCTCGCTGCGAGCTTCAACCCATAGCCGGCGACGAGCAGATACGGGATCAGGCTCATCGACGTCGTGAACTCCTTGGCCAGCGTGAACGCTTCTTTCGAAAACAGCGTCACGATCAGAAAGGCCTGAATCACGAGGCTCGTCATCCACAGTGCGGCGACCGGTACGTGGTTGCGGTTTTCTCGCCCGAGAAACGCGGGCATCGTGCGGCTCTTGCCCGCCGCGTGCAGAATTTCGGCGGCGAGCAACGTCCATGCGAGATAAGAACCGAGTACCGATATCAACAGGCCGAGCTTGACCGCGACCGCGCCCCAGGCGCCGACCGCGGCGCTCAGCACGCCAGCCATCGACGGATTTTTCAGCGTGCCCAACTGCTCGAGCGGCAACACGCCATACGACAACATCGTGACCATGACCATCAACGCAAGCACGCAGAGAAAGCCGAGGACGGTCGCGACCCCGACGTCGCGCCGTTCGCGTGCATGCCGTGAATAGACACTCGCGCCTTCGACGCCGAGAAACACGAATACCGTGCCCAACATCGTCTTGCGCACCTCGCCGAACAGATTGGTCGCCGACGGCTCGGGAACGGTCCACAGGTTCGCGACGAACAACTGCCACTTGACACTCGATAGCACGAGCACCGCGAACAGTCCAAGCGCGAACAACTTGGCGGCCGTCATCGACGCATTCACTACCGACGAGCCCTTCACGCCGCGCAGTATCAGACAATGAAACACCCAGATCATCAGCGAGGAACTGACGATCGCGCTAAACGTATTGCCAGCGCCGAATGAAGGCGCGACGATCGCGAGCGCGGACTTGATCAGCACGAGATACGCCACGTTGCCGAGACAGCTGGCGCACCAGTAGCCGAACGCCGACAGAAATCCCGTGTAACGTCCAAACCCCACGCGCGCATACGTGTAGACGCCAGCGTCGAGTTCCGGCTTGCGCCATGCGAGCCGTTGAAAGATCAGCGCGAGTATCAGCATGCCGGAGCCGGTGATGGTCCAACTGATCAACGAACCGACTACGCCGGTATATTTGCCGAGCGCCTGCGGCAGCGAAAAGACGCCCACCCCGACCATCGAGCCGATCACCATCGCCATCAGGCCCGGCGCTGAAAGTCTGACGCGCTTGTCCATTGCTGCGATCGCTCTCCCCGCGAACACGTTCCGATCGAGCCGCGCTCGTGCGACTACGATGATCGACCGCTCAGATGACGATCGTGCCGGTCGCGAGGCCGATCAGCGCGCCAATCGCGCCGCAGGCCGCGACGGCAAAGATGACCCACTCGACTTTCGAAAACACCCGCTGGCCGCGCTCGCGTTTGGCCACCACATACAGCACCGTACCGGGCGCATAAAGCAGCGCCGATAGCATCAGGAACTTCAGGCCGCCCGCGAACAGCAGAAAGGCCGTATACAACGTCGCGAACATCGCGACGAAATACTCGGTGCGCAACGCGCCGCTCAAGGTGCCGCCATTCTGTCCACTATCGTAACGCGCGGCCTTGATGCCGTATGCGGCCACGAGAAAATAAGGAATCAGCACCATCGAACTCGTGAGATTGAGCATCAGCGCAAACGCGTCGGTCGACCAGTACGTGCTGATTACGAAACACTGCACCACGGTACTCGTGAGCCAGATCGCGGCGACCGGCAGCTTGCGCTCGTTTTGTCGCGCGAAGATACGCGGCATCGTCTCGAGACGCGCGGCGGCGAACAGCACCTCGGCACAGATCAGCGACCATGCGAGGTACGCGCCGAGGATCGAAATGATCAGACCGGCGCTGACGAACACGACACCGAATGGGCCGAGCAGCGCGCCGAGTACCGCGGCCATCGACGGCTGGCGCATCACCGCAATATCGGCGCGCGGCAAGGTCGCGTAAGGCAGCAGCGTCACCAGCACCAGCAGACACAGCACGGCGACGAAGCCGGTGATCGTCGCGGCGCCGACGTCCGAGCGCTTTTTCGCATAGCGCGAGTACACGCTCGCACCTTCGATACCGACGAACACGAAGACGGTGACGAGCATCGTCGCGCGAACCTGCGAGAACAAGCCCTTGCCGATCTGATCGCTGCGTTCCCACAGATTCGCGCGAAACATGTCGGCGCGAAACAACACGATCAGCATCACGATGAACAGCACGATTGGAATCAACTTCGCGACCGTGACGATCGTGTTGATCATCGTGGCCTGCTGGACGCCGCGCAGCATCACCAGATGAAACAGCCAGATGCCCACCGACGACACGATGATCGCGGTCGCCGTATTGCCGTTGCCGAAGGCCGGCACGAAAGCGCCAAGCGTCGATTTGATCAGCACCCAGTACGACACGTTGCCGAAGCAGCCGGCCATCCAGTAGCCGAATGCGGAGAGAAAGCCCGCATAATCGCCGTAGCCCGCTCGCGCGTATGCGAACACCCCCGCATCGAGCTCGGGCCGACGCTGCGCGAGCGCCTGAAAGACGCGCGCCAGCGCATACATGCCGATGCCCGCCACGCACCATGCAATGACCGCGCCGAACGGTCCGGTCGCGCGCGCGAAATTGCGCGGCAACGAGAAAATCCCTGCGCCCACCATTGAGCCGACGACCATCGCGGTCAATGCGGGCAACGACAGTTTCGTCTCGACCTGGGTTGCCATCGTCCACCCTTCAGAGAAGCTGATTTCTTCCGGAAAGGGACTGACGCGGAGCAGGTACGCGTGCATTGCGCATCTCCTGTTAGTCCTCCCCGACTCAAGCCAACGGCCTTGCGAGTACCGGACCGCACTCCTCCTGGTCGTTCACTGTGCGGCCGGTGCCGTTGCGGTGGCGGGCGCGGCTTCCGTCGGCGCTCGTGTATTCGAGGCCACTGGCGGATTGGCCAACCAACCGCCTCCCAACGCCCTGAACAGCGCGAACTGTGCCTGCAGTTCGCCGACCTCTTCCCTCGCCTGCGACGACTGGCTTTCGAGCAGCGCAACCCGCACCTGATCGATATCGACGCGGCCGGTATCGCCGAGTTCGTAGCGACGTCGCATTTGGCTCAACTGCGTGGTGCGACGCGTGACTTCTTCATTGCGTGCCTTGAACAACTCGTCCTGCCGGTTCAAACGCGCCAGTGCACGGTCGACGTCATAGAACGCGCCGAGCGCGGTCTTTTCGTAGTTCGACATGGCCTGCTGCGCCTGCGCATCCGACGACTCCACCTGCGAGCGCCGCGCGCCAAAGTCGATCAGCGGCAGCGCCATCGCCGCGCCGAATAGCCAGAACGTGCTGGCCCCGAGGCTTTGACCCGCGATCTCCCAACCATTGCGTGCAAGCAAACCGCTCAACGACATGGTCGGCCAGTAATTGAGCCGCGCGACATCCGACTGCCTGAGCGCCGCATTCACGCGTGCCTGCGCCGCGATCAGATCCGGGCGCCGCATCAGCAGGTCGACCGGCTGGCCGGGCTCGATATGCGGCAGCGCGGTCATCAGCGTGTCGCTTTCATCGAGAATCCCCGCGAATTCCGCGGGCTGCACGCCGCATAGATTCTGCAAATTGAGTCGTGCCTGCGCGATGCCGTTCTCCACGTCCTGCAAACGCGCATCGACCTGCGCGCGGCCGGCGCGCGCTGCTTCGATGTCCGTACTCAGCACGAGACCCGCGTTAAAGCTCTTCTCGGCGATGTTGACGAAGTCGTCCGCGATCGCGCGGCTCTGCAGCAAAATCGCGCGCTGACGCAGCAGCCCGCGATAGGTGACGTACAGATCCGCGACACCCGACACCACGCTCAGGCGTACCGCCTCCGCGTCGCCCGCGGCCGCGCGTGCCTGTTCGCGTGCAGCCGAGAGCCTTGCGCGTCCCTGACCGAACAGATCGATCTCCCATTGCGCCCGCAAGCCGACACGCCAGAACTGCGCATCGGTATTGTCGATGCCGAGGAATTCCGCGAATTCGAGCTGCGTCTCGGCGCCGTGATACTTCGCGGCGCTCACGCTTGCACCGACCGACGGCAACAGTTGCGAGCGGGCCAGGCGGATGCCGGCCTGCACCTGATCGACGCGTGCGTAAGCGGTCGCGATGTCGAAGTTGTGCGCGAGCGCGAGATCGATCAGTCTGTTCAGCGTCGGGTCGTTGTACTGGGTCCACCATGCCGCGAGCTGCTGCCCGGACATCGGTGTCGCCACGCCCGGTTGCGCTTCCGAATACTGCGGCGGAAACGCGGCGGGCTTTTGCAGCTGCAATGAACCCGTACAGCCGGCTTCGAGCAGCAGGGCCGCGATGGCGAGAAGACAAGGGCGCGCGCGGATCATTTTGCTTCCGGGTGTCGACCCGGCTCCCATTCCGCCTGCCTGATCGAGAACAGCATCGCATACAGCGCCGGCACGGCGACCAACGTCAGCACGGTGGCAAAAACAAGGCCCGCCATAATCGTGATCGCCATGTCCTTGAAGAAAGGATCCCACAACAACGGCGCCATGCCGAGCGCCGTCGTACCGCCCCCCAGTATCACCGGCCGCAGACGGTTCATCGCGCCGTGGGTCACCGCCTGCATGCGCGGCACGCCCGCGGCGATCTGCGAATCCATCTCTTCGACAAGCACCACGCCATTCTTGATCAGCATGCCGATCAGACTCAATAGACCGAGCAACGCCATGAAGCCGAACGCGCCGCGAAATAGCAGCAGACCGAGCGTGACGCCGACGATCGACATCGGCACGACGAGCAGCACGACGAGCGCCGGCTTCAGGCGTCCGAACATCATCAGCACGAGCAGCGCCATGCCGATGAAGCCGAGCGGCAGTTGACGGAACAGGCTCTGCTGCGCGCGCGTCGACGATTCGTGCTCGCCGCCCCATTCGAAGCTATAGCCCGGTGGCAGCTTGATGTTCTCGATGCTGGAGCGTATGCGGTTGAACGCGTCGACACTGTTCTGCCCATAGATCGGGTTGGCCGAAACCGTCAGCGTGCGAATCCGGTTTTCGCGCGCGATCTGGCCTTCCTCGGTACCGACCATGAAGCCGTCGACCACGTCGCCGAGCGGCACGTAACGGCGCAGCCCCGCGCTGAACACCTGCAGGTCCTGCAGACCCGCGACGCCACGCGTGTAGTCGGGCGAGCGCAGCACGATCGGCAGTAGCTGATCGCCTTCGCGATAGATGCCCGCCCGCAGGCCTTCGGTTGCATAAGCCATCGTGTCGCTAACCTGACGGCGCGTCACACCGAGCGAGCGCGCCCGCGATTCGTCGAATTCCGGCCGCACGATGCTGATCGGGTTCTCCCAGTCGTCGCGGATCGCGATGATGCGGCCGTCGGCCTTCAGCACGTTCTGTGCTTCCTGAGACAAGCGACGCAGCACGATCGGGTCGGGTCCGGAGAAACGTGCCTGAATGGCCGCGCCACCGCCAGGGCCGAAGTTCGGCCGCGTGACCGTCCAATGCTGTTCGGGGAAGCGCTTCTTCAGATCCGCTTCGATCTCCGGAATCATGTCGTCGATCAGGCCCTGGTCCTTCACGCCGACGATGAACTGCGCGTACGACGGATCACGCCCCTCCGGATCGTAGACGAGGAAGAAACGCGTCGCGCCCGAGCCGATATAGGTCTGCACGTTGGTGACGTCCGCATGCTTGAGCAGCACCTTCTCCACCTCGCGGCTCTTTTCGACGACCGCGCGAATATCGGCGCCGCGCGGCAAACGCATGTCGACATAGAAGATCGGCGTGGTCGACGCGGGGAAGAAGCTCCGCTCGACGAAACGGAACGCCCACCCGGCCAGCACGGTCAGCGCGACGAGGCCGATGACCACGAACACGCGCTGTCGGGTGACCCATGACAACAGCTCGCCGTAACGCTTGTACAGCTTCGACTTGAACGGGTCGTCATCGATGATGTCCGCGGGCTTGAAAAGATACGTGCCGAACAGCGGTGTCAGGGCGATGGCGATCACCCAGCTGAATAGCAGCGAAATCGCGGCGACGGCGAACAACGACGCACAGAATTCGCCGACCGAATCCGGCGACAGGCCGATGCCCGAGAAAGCCAGAATCCCCACAATGGTCGACGCGAGCAGAAGCCATTGGCTTTGTTTGAGAATCTCGGTCGCCGCCTGGAGATGCGACATGCCTCGTTGAACCTTCACGAGCATCCCCTCGACCACCACGATGCTGTTGTCGGTCAGCATGCCCATCACGATGATCAGCGCGCCGAGTGAGATACGCTGCAGCTCGATGCCTGCCGCGTACATGACCAGCAGCGTGCCGAGGATCGACAGGAACAGCTCGACGCCCAGCACGACGCCCGCGCGCCAGCCGAGCGCAATGCCCAGCGCGACACCGACGATCGCCACGGACAGGAACACGTCGAAGATAAAGCCGCGCACGCTCTCGTCGACGACCTGCGGCTGATCGTAAAGCGAGTGCAGCTTGATGCCGATCGGGCGGTTACGCTCGAGTTCGGCGAGCCTCGCCTTGATCTCCTCGCCGACCCTCACCACATTGACGCGCGGCCGCGCGCTGATACCGATCGTAACCGCCGGCTGGCCGTTATAGTGAATGACCTGGTTCGGAATCGTCGCGTAGCCGTGGCTTACGCGCGCGATGTCGCCGAGCAGCAGCGGGGCGGGCGTATTGTTGACAGGCAGCGAACGAATCGCCTGCAGCGAATCGAGCGAGCCGGACGGCGCAATCCGCAACGACAGGTCGCCGACACGCTCGCGGCCCGCGGGCCGAACCTCGTTCTGCACGAACAGCGTCTGCGCAAGATCGTCGGTGGACAGATTGTTGGCGATCAGTTGCGACTGGTCGACGTCGACCGAGATCTGCTCCTGCTGCTCACCGGCGATCACGATGTCGGACACGTCGCCGAGTGTCAGCAGTTGGCGGCGCAGTTCGCGCGCGTACTCATACAGTTGCGCCTGCGTGTAGCCCTCGCCGGTCAGCGCGTAGAACATCCCGTAGACGTCGCCGAAACGGTCGACCACGAGTGACGGTCCCGCACCCGGCGGAAGCCGCGGCTGTGCATCCGATACCGACTTGCGCACCTCGTCCCACACCTGCGGCAATTGCGCCGACGTGTACTGGTCGCGAATCTCGACGCGGACTTCAGAGTAGCCCGGTGTCGAACGCGAGGTCAGCTTGTCGACCTGCGGCATCTGCTGGATCGCGCTTTCGAGCCGGTCCGTCACTTCCTGCTCGACTTCGTGCGCACTCGCGCCCGGATACAGCGTCACGACGACCGCGGTCTTGATCGTGAACTTCGGGTCTTCGAGCCGCCCGATGTTGTAGTACGCGAAGATCCCGCCCAACAGCGAGATGAGCGTCAGAACCCACGCGATCAGCGGCTTTTCGATAAGGGGGCGCGCGAGATTCATTGAGGCGCATCCATTGGACGGACCGCCATTCCCTCTTTCATGAACTGTGAGCCGCCGGCCACCACGCGGTCGCCCGCCGCAACCGCCCCCGCGACGACCACATCGTCATTGCGAATTTCGCGCACGCTGACCGGCACCGCATGCACACGGCCGGACGCGGCGTCGTAGCGCCACAGACTGCGCTGACCGTCCGCGCCGATCGACACCGCGGCGATCGGAATCGCGAAGTACCCTTTGTTGTCGTTTTGCGCGACCTGACGCGCCGTTTCGGAAATCTGTACGCGCAGCGCCATGCCGGGGAACAGCATCGCGCTTTGCGGTCCTTCGATCGAGAACACGAGCCGGTAGGCCGCCGAAGTCGGCGAGGTCTGCGTGGTCCGTTCGCGGAACACGAGCGGGAAGCGGTTCTGCGGCCGCCCGGGCAGCCACGCCTCGGCTCTCAGCGTCTTGTCGACGAATAGCCGTTCGGCAATGCTCTGAGGCAGATCGACGCCGACATCGGCACGGCCGATGTTTTCCAGATTGAACGCGGGCGCCCCAGCCTGCACGACCTGCTGGATCTCGATGTTGCGGCGAGCGATCCGGCCGTCGAATGGCGCGACGAGCTGGGTATTGCGCAGGTCGCGGCTCGCCAGGTCGCGTGCCGCGCGTGCGGCATCGGTGGAAGCCGACAACTGCTCATAAGCAGCCTGAGACAGAATGCCGTCCTTGCGCAGCACCGCCTGGCGCTTCAGGTTGTCGCTCAGCTGCTGATACTGCGCGTTCGCGCGTTGCAGTTGCAGCCTGTAGGGTTCCTCGTCGATCCGCGCGATCAGCTGCCCGCGTTTCACCGACGCGCCTTCGAGCACCGCGATCTGCACGACGCGGCCCGATACTTCGAAGGCGAGCGGCGAGATGCTGGTCTGCTCGACCCGCCCGGTAAAAATGCGAATGGCGGAAGCGTCGGCCGGTTCGACCCTGGTGAGCTGCACGGCTGGCCTCGTATCGCCACTCTGTGTTTCGGTCTGCCGTTGGCAGCCCGACAGTGAAACGACAAGCGCGCAGGTCAACGCGCACGACAATGCGCCGGTCAGTGCGATTCCGCCTGATCGGCGAGGCCGCGGTGCATCGGAGCGGTTTGCATTCATGACGTTCTCGGCTGACTGCTGGCGCAACCCATGTCGTAAGCCCAGCGGCAACGTAGCTCACGGGCCGGCGAATACGAGACCCTACAGGTTGCTCAGCAATTCATAGGGGCCCATAACAGTGGACCGATGGGTGCATCCGCTTCGACTTCCACGGCCAGGTCAGACTCGAGGAACAGCGGCATCCCTTCTGTCGGACCGGCAACGTCGTTCAAACCAGTCTATCGGCGACAATGGTGTTGTGGCCGTCGGGACTACAGCCGCGACCCATGTGTCGTCATTCCGGCTCCGTTCGTCAGGCATCCTGTCGAACTGCCAAACTGCTTCGCCATGCCGAAGCAAGACTGAGGAAATTGACGAACCCGCCCTGTATGGAATGCACGACGATTCCGCAAAACCTGAAGACGAATGAATATGCGGGCGGATTGCAGCGTTGAATCAGATCGCTTCGATTGAACCTTGCTGCAAAATTATTAAAGTTCCCAAACAATTCGCTGTCAAGAGCCTCACAGGCGCAGCACGATCGTATCGATTGCTTACCTTAAGCGGTATATCAAAGCCGTCATAGGCGTTCATGACTTCGCGCAGTTCACTGGTGGTTTGCCCGTGTCATGCGTGCGTCATTGCCCCTTTCAGTTCGTCACAGGCATCATGGCCGAACAATGCGCAAGCCGTCAATCGATTCGCGACTTGCTACGGTCATACCGACTCGTTCTATGGTTGCTTCGGCTTCTGTTGATGAAATATAAGCATGGCTATTCTGCTGTACTAGTCACGAAATGCCATGGGGAAAAGTACTATAGGTTTCAAGGAATTTTTGTTTCGCCGATGGGTGACGCAACTCTGCGTGAAAAGAAAGTTGGCAATTGCGACGTCGCGGGCCGCCGCCAGCGTTCATCGCTTGCATCGGCGTAGCGCGGCTGCCCTCTCGCACGAACCGGTTCGACGCATCATGACGCGCTCGCTCGCATCGTGGACATCGCGGTGCGCGGCACTCGCGCTGCTCACTGGCAGTCTTCTGTGCGGTTGCGCGATGGTCACCGTCAGCTCGCAAGGCCCGGAGCAGTACATCGCGATGCGCCGCGGCGACATTCTATCGACCGGCCGTCTGAGCGCCGCGACGCGAGACACCCTGCACATCGAGGCACTCGATGGGAACACCTGCCAACGTGAGCCGCTCGCTTGCATCAATACGATCTCGACCGTCGGCGGAATCAATACCGACCGGCGATTGTCGAGCCTCGCTGAACTGTCGTTGCAGATGGCCATCACCAACACCCGGCCAACGCCAGCGATTGGAGCGACGCGCAATTCGATCTGTGGCTCAGGGCCGCGCGATTCGCGTATGCATTTCTGTTCCTCGGTGAACGCACTGCTGGCGAACGTGCATTCGAAGATCGTCAGACCCAGGTCCGTGACTACTACAACTACGCGGTGCAGGAACTTGCCCACGCGCTGTTTCTGCGTGGCGCGCTCGCTACCGATGCCGGCAACGGCGTGCCGGGCACGCAGTACATCGCAGGCTGGTCCATTCATCCCGACCTGAGCCGAACCCGGCTACCCGAAGGCGTGCGCGAACCGCGCGAAGTCATCCCGGCGTCGCGGCTGTCGTTCGCGGGGATACGTAGCATTTATCGACGCGATGGTTTGGGGGCGAAAGGCCGGCGTCGCGCTTTTTCCGCGAGATGCCGTCGCCGAACATGACCGCGTCGATCTGGTTCAGCCAGGGCACGCTCGAACAGGTGCTTGCCTCGCATGAGGTCGTGCTGTCCGTCTATGATCCGTATCGCGAAGACAGTGTCGAGCGACACGGCCAGACTGTGCCACTTTCGGCCAACTTCAGCGCGGGCTACGGCATCTGGCTCGCGCGCTCGGGCTTCGCCGGGCAATCGTTGCGCACGCTGTTTGGACGCGCACACGGTATCGATACGCCCGCATCTACATGATGCAACCGTTCGATCCCAATCGACGGATCATTCTGATGCTGCACGGCCTCGCGAGCAGCCCCGAGGCATGGGTCAACGTCGCCAACGATATTCAGGGCGATGAAGTGCTTCGCCAGCATTTCCAGGTGTGGCAGGTCTACTACCCGACCAACGTGCCGATTCTGGTCAACCTCGCGCGCATCCGCCGCGCCACGCAACAGACGCTCGCGCACTTCGATCCGGACGGTACGGTGCCGGCGTCGCATGGCATGGTGTTGATTGGTCATAGCATGGGCGGCGTTCTGGCGCGGCTACTCGTGTCGACTTCCGGCGACGCGCTTTGGGCGACGTTCGAGGACAAGTACGTGCCTGAGGGCACCGATATCGATCGCGAGGACGAGCGGCTCGATCGGCTACTGAACTTCACGCCGATGCCGCAAATCGAGCGCGCTATATTTATCGCGGCCCCCATCGAGGCACGCCTTCGCGAGCAACCGGCAGTCGCGCTGGGCGGCCAACCTCGTGCGTCTGCCGCTTGCCCTGCTGAACGAGATCGAGAAAGTGATGCAGACGGCGACGAACATCGAACCGCAGGGACGGACCTTCCATGTGCCTAACAGCATCGAACAGCTGCGCGAAAACGGGCCGCTCGAAGATTCCGATGATGGCGTGGTCCCTTATCGCAGCGCGCATCTTGTGGGCGCGCTGTCGGAGAAGGTGATTGTTGCTGGACACAGTGTCTAGGAGACGCCGCGGGCGATCCTCGAGATTCGGCGGATCTTGCATGAGGATCTTGCGCAGATCGATCAGCGCGGGAGGTTTGCGGAGAGGCTCGGATAGCGAAGTGATGGCGGCGGGGCCAGCTGTCTTTTGCGGCGGCTCGGACTTGGGCTCGGACTTGACGAGCTTGCTGTTGCTGGGCTCTGTTCGAATCACTGGTACAGCGTTCCGAATCAAGCCAGCGTGATCGAGGCAGGCGCGGAAGATTGGTTCGAATGAGCAGTCAGGTCAGCGGAACGCTCGAAATTCTTTCGCTACAAATTACGTATTGAATGTTACGGATTGGCGGGGCACGTGTGTTCATTCTGGCGTGTTGTCGCCGTTTGGTGGGAGTGATGGGGTATCGTGCACCAATTTGACTGATTGGCGTGAAACAATGGCCTGCATTGACGAAAAAAGTCTTTTAAAACAATAGGTTGACACGCATAGAAGACGTTTCGCTATGTTTCACGCCGTGTCGGTTGGCGAGATTGGCCGAAGAATCGAAAATTCTCGCTCGTATTGGCTAAGAGTCACTCGTTTTTCGATATTTAGTTCGCAAAAGTTGACCGTATGTTCGGGCCCCGTATATTGTTAGGTTGCCGATGCGCGACTGCTGCATCTGCTGAAGTTCAAGTTGGCCACACGCGTGGCGACTGACAGTCGCTCGCATTGCGGATGCGCGATCGTCCTGCTAATCAATATCACAGGGCGGGCCGGGAGAGACTCTTTACGTTCGCGAGATTTGCGCGCTTGCCCTCACCTATCCTGCCGTCCATCGTCCGACGGATTTCTTGCGGATGATCTGAGAGCAGCGATGTTGATTTCGCGCTGAACGAGTGGTCTGACGCAGGCCCATCCGGGTGGCGTGAGATCCGATCGGACGGAGATCATTCGTTGCGGTCGAGTCACTCATTACTCCGGTGCTTGCCCAAAAATGATCGGCGCGGTTGCGATGCATCCCTTCGAATACTTCTATCTGGGTGTCTCCCCGGCGGGTGGGTAGATCGGTAGGCGTGACGACCGACATCAACTACCTTTAGAGTGTCCTCTCTTGACGACGGTGGGATGTTGGTTTAACGCGATTACGACCAATTCATCGCGGCCGGCAGGCGTTCGCGATTGACTTTCAGGTCGTCGATCGAACACCGTTTGCGGAACGGCGACTGCACCGTTTGAGAGAACGCGCGATACATGATTCGGGGTCCCTTAACGCGACGTTCCAGTAATAACTGGCTCCCGCCGGATCTTGACGCATGTCGTCTGTTCGCTGAGGCAAGCCCCATTCACAGCGCTTCCTTTGCGCGTTTGTTCGTGCCGCTTTCATTGCTAATCGTACGGAACAGCTTTTCCGGCAGAACGACTGCCGACTTTGCGGTCGATAAGCGGTGGCCTCAACGCTGCGCGCGTTCATTGCCTGAGGTACACCGGGAGAGTGAAGCATTCTTGCGGGACGTCGACGATCTTCGCCGAGGTTTGCTGCGGCCGACAGCGCCATCATGAACACAGCTGTTCATGGACAACCATGTGCAATGCACGTCGCGCACTAAGGGCCGCGGCCTTTCTCATTGAGAAGATTGGGACCGACGATAGCGGAGTCGAGTCGTCTCGGGGAAACGCGCTGATGCGGCGTTGGGTTGAGAATGACCGTGGATGGTCTGCCGGAATAGAGTTTACGTTTATAGGACAGAGGGCTGGCCCTTCATCCCGTCCGTCATATGTCGCCTGTGCGATTTTGTATGTGCTCCGGGTAATGTGACCGTCAACGAAGCAGCCGAACCCGGCTCAATGGATGCATCAGAAATCCCCAGTCATTGGCTGTCTCGCTCATGGCGAGCGGCTGCCCCGCCGCAGGTGCCTGCGAGATCGCTGCGAACGCAATACTGCGTGAATCGCTCCACGGGTCGTGCAAGGCACGAACGATGTGCGTTCAGCGCGGACGCGGCACGCTTTCATCGGCATCGGGGGTGCGTCGTCAAGAGTGTCTAGAGTCTAGACACCGGATGGCGCAAAGGTAGGGCTGCGGGGTGAGTGTCTAGACTCTAGACACTCTTCGAGGTGGACCGATTTGATTGACCCAAAAAAAAAGCCCGCACTAAGCGGGCCTTTTAACACTACAACCGAACCACCGATTAGCTCGTCTTCGGCTGCGATTGGAACATCTGTCCGATCAACTGTCGTATCTGAACTTCTTGCGCCTCGGTGATCACTCCGGTCTTGATCTTGATCGTGAAGTTACTCACATCCTTGGTGATGCTCCCAGCGTGCTCTCGTCCCGCGAAAAATTTCTCGATGCTGCGTCCGCTGGTACCACCCGACGTCGTCTGCCGGGTCGCCAGGGCGGTGATTGCCGCCGCGACCTTGCCCTGATCCATTTCGCCTCTCACCAACAGAGGCCAAATTTCGCGAGCGGCTTTAACGCCATCCTCGCCATGCTTTTTGATAGCCGCTGCAATTGCTTGCGCCGCAGTCCCGCCCAATAGTCGCGGTTGAATATCGAGATCTTTCTTGATGAAGTCCGGCAGATTGTCGAACGACAAGAACTGATACAGACCTGCCCGCGACAATCCCATCGCTTCCGCCAGTCGCTTGCGATTCGGGAACTCTGTTTCCGATCGACGAATCGCCACGCCGATTTCATAGTCAGCAAGGTCGTCGCGGCTAATGTTTTCGACCATTGCGAGCACGGCCATATCCGAGTCGGAGCAATCCGCGACCACGGCCTTGATCGTGTCCAGCCCCAACATTTTGTGCGCACGCCAGCGTCGTTCGCCGGCGACGATCTGATAGTCGTCCGCGACACGACGGACCACGATCGGCTGCATCAGTCCAACTTCGCGGATCGACTCCGCGAGCTCGGCTAACTTTGCTTCGTTGAACACGCGACGCGGCTGCCAAGGGTTCGGCAAGATGCCTGCAACCGCCAGTTGCGATGCGACGCCAGTCGATTCCAGTTCCTGCACGCGAAGTTGCGCAACGGCCAGCGCGCCGGCAAGGCCGGGCGCCGTTTGCGTGCGGTTGCTGCGCTTCACCTCGTCCTCGTTGATCGACGAAGTTTTGCGAATGCCCGAGGTCTTGGCCAGCAACTGTTCTCGCATATTGCTCATTGCGCGTTCCTCCATTTTTCCGAATAGATCTCGTCGATCCAGCGACAGTAGTCGACGAGAGGTTGCCGCACGCGTTGCAACGACTTGGCCGCGCTGTGATTGCTGCTGATGTCGAAGACGGTCGAGAACGCCAACGCCCCGGTGCTCATCACCGAGCTCGCCGGTACCTCGATCGAATGCAGCCAGTTTTCGTACGCGCTTTGCGCCCACGCGCGCACGATCGGCGCCGACGAGTTCCGCCCATAATCGACCCGCGACAATACCAGCGACACGAAGTCGTACTTCTTGTCCGTCTCGAATTTGATAAAGCTTTTGGACACGTCCGAGAAAAGTCGCCAGAACGACAGCGAGCTGATGAAGTCCAGGTTTTCCGGCACCATCGGCATCACCATGGCATCCGCGGCCATCAGCGCGTTCAGATTGAGGTACGACAGCGACGGCGACGTATCCATGAGAATGTAGTCGTACTTCTTGCGCAGCGGCTCGAGACCTTGACGAAGCACGGTCCAGAAGCGAAAACCCGGTCGCATCTTTTGCATCGCCGGCAGATGGAACTCTGCTCCAATCAGTTCCGTGTGCGCAGGAATCACGTCGATGCCATCCCAGTACGTCGACTGGACCCGCCCCTCGAGGCCACCTTCGCTGTCCTGGTCGTAGACGTACGGCAATACTGTGTCTTCAGGCGTCACGTCTTTTTCCGCGTACAGTCCGCACAGTTCCGAAAGCGACGCCTGCGGGTCGAGATCAACCACCAACACTTTGCGTCCCCGCAGCGACAGCCCCTGGGCGAGGCACATCGTCGTCGTCGTCTTGGCGGAGCCACCTTTGAGCTGCGCGGTGATAATGATCTTCCCGTCTGGCTCCTTCAGGCGCGTGACCAGCGGAGTCTGGTAGATGTCGGAAATCTTTTGTACCCAGATCCGCGCCTCCTCCAGCGTGAAGGTCCGGGTACGGCCCGTGCCTGCCGCCGTGCCCGAAGGCAGTTCTCCGTCGCCTTTTGTCGCGAGATACTGAACCTGCGAGTGTGAGACGTTGCACATCTCGGCAATCTCGCCGGTCTTGAAAACGGGAGCCGTTTTTCGAGGACGCGGAGCCAGAATCGTGTCACGCAGCTCATTAGTGAAAATGGTGACCTTTTCTGCGAACTCACTGATCTGCTCAAAGTGAACGGTTCGGTCTACGGCAGGAAGTTGGCTCGTTCTGACCATTCTGAGGTTTTTCCATAAAATTATAGAAACCTCAGAATACAGGAAATACTTGAAAATAGCTTTTTAAATTACTGTTTTTATGCGGATTTTCTGCAAATTTCTGTATTTCCAGACCGTTTTCGGTGGCGGAATCGCCGTGGAAACCAAACGAGCCTCGAAACACTGCGTCCTCGAAGGCACAAATGACCTCACCTTTCTTCGCAATCTGGTAGCGGAGTCGGCACTCCTGCTCGAGACTTAGGCACTTGGTGAGGTCATTTGTGCACTTTCTCATTTCCTGAAAGACCGGTCCGGCGATCTTTGGCACAACCGACCTCACCATTGTTAGATTTTCGCCACCTCCCTGCGAGAGCTCCCCGCACTTAGAACGCAAATGCACAATCAACCTCACCCACAGAAGCGGCGATACACCGGCGCCAGGCCGTCAGCCAGAGGTTCAGCTCATGGCCAAGGGTTGCCAATCACCGTAGCAGCACAACCAACCTCACCTTGGCAAAGCTCTTCCAAACCCGCTCAACGTTTCGCACAATCAACCTCACCATGCTGCATCGCGCAATCTTCAGCCGCATTTATGTGTGTGTGCCGGGTTGGTAGGTTTTTTTAAAACCGAGAACAAACTCACAAACCAACGCAACCAAACACTATTCAATCCGTTCAAGCACTTAAGTTCCAAAAGGTGAGGTGCGTTGTGTCGAAGGTGAGGTTCGCTGTGCTCAAAGGTGCGGTTGGTTGTGCAGCAAGGTGAGACCGATTCCCCACCAAGGTGCGGTTCGATATGTTTGCCGCTGCGTCAAATCACGAAGGTGAGGTGGGTTGTGCAGCTACTGGGAACGAGGTTGAAAAGGGCCGTCGCATAAGGCCTTGCAGCGCGAACGCCCGCCCGCAAGGTGAGGTTCTTTGTGAACATGGTGAGGTTCTGTGTGCCGAAACGCGGAAGGGACGCCGAAACGGCCTCCGCCGCGGTCGTTTGATGGTGAGGTTCTGTGTGTTGACAGCTCACCACCGCATGCTTACAGTCCCGGGAGCGAAAAAGTGGATGAAGAACATGGCCGCGGACAATCCGGAAGAGGGCAGGTCGAAAGCGACGTCACGCCAGATGGCGCTCGCGCTGTTCGAAGACATGTTCGATCAGGGATTGCGCATCAACGAGGCCAATCGCGAGATCGGTTATCAGCGCAACGATTTCTTCACCGAAATCGTCAATATGGGGCTGCCGGCGCGGCGCTTTCTCGATGCCGCGTACTTCATCGTCGCACAGGAGCCCGAGCAGCGCGATCAGTACGACGTCGAACTCAACTACTTCAAGTGGCTGATGCGTTACGACAGCCGCAACCTGAAGCACTTGCGCACGATCGCCGACGAAGCTCAGAACGCGAAAGTCCGCGTGACGAATACGCCCGCGGACCGCGATCCCAACGAAAACGATCTGTGGGTGCAGGTTCAGTTGATCGGCATGGTCGGTTTTCATCGCGGACGTATGCGTTTCGACGTCCATCCGCGGCTCGTGCCGCATATCCGCGATCCGCAGAAATCGCATTGGCTGAGCTTGCGCATTTCCACCGCGTTCACGCGCAGTCTAGCGCGCGCGATCTACGACAAAGTTTTGCCCAACGTGCCCGCGGGACGCACCGACTGGATCCAGCTCGAGGAAATGCGCAACTGGCCCGGCAAAATGGGCGCGAATGCCGCCATCTTCAAATACTTCAAGCGCGATTGGCTCGAGCCGGCGGTGCGCGAGATCAACGAAGTGTCGGACGTCGAGATGTCCTATGAGACGCGGACTGCATCCACGACGTCGAAGAAAATCGACCGCATCCGTTTCCTGCTCAAGCGCAAGGACACAGCCGACGCGGTACTCGCAAGCCTCGCCGACGCGAGCCATCTGTACAAGATTCTCACCGACGAATTCGGGCTCTCGACCAAGCAGTTCAGCGAGATTTCGGAGAACCGCGAACTCTGGACCGACGAACGTATCCAGCAGGCCGTCGAATACACGCGCTTCAGGGTCAAGCGCGGCCAGGTCAAGAAGAGCCCCGCGGGCTACCTGATGCGCGCGCTACGCGACAACTGGAAGATCTCCGACGCCGAGCGCACGATGGTCGACGTACAGGCCAAACTGCTCGCCGACGAAACGCAGGAACAGGCGGTCAAGACCGAAACGAGAAAGACCGTGGCGCACAGCATCGCGACGCGCGAAGAAGAGGTGCGCGCGCGCATGAACGAGGATTCGCGCAAGGGCCGCGACCATTTCAACGCCGCCGATGCGAAGACGCGCAAGGAACTGATGCATGCGTGGACGACGTCGCGCGAAGGCAAGCTGATGCTGCGTCGGATGAAGCTCGAACCGTCGACGGTCACCGAAGATGCGATTTTCGCGAATACCGAACTGGTCTGGTATCTGGGGCAGTTCGTGTTCGGCCGGATGAATGCGGCGCGCGCGGCGGCGTGAAGTGAGCCGGAAATCGGCTGTAAAGCAGCCCTTGCTACTTCAGACGCTCAGAACGCTCAGAACGCTCAGAACGACCCGAACAGCGAGCCCAGCACGATCACCACCACCAGCGCGAGTAACGCGCCGAGAATCCCGACGATCACGATGTCGCGATAGCTTTCGCGGTGGTTCGACCCACACACGGCAAGCAGCGTCACGACCGCGCCGTTATGCGGCAGGCTGTCGAGTGTGCCTGAGGAAATCACGGCGACCCGATGCAGCAGCGCCGGGTCGATGCCGTATTGCGCAGCCAGTTGCAGATAGGTGCTGCCGAGCGCGTCGAGCGCAATGGTGAGACCGCCCGAGGCCGAGCCGGTCAGCGCCGCGAGCAGATTGGTGGCGACCGCGAGCGATACGAGCGGACCACCGCCGATACCCAGCACCCATTCGCGCACGAGCGCGAACGCTGGCAGCGCGGCGATCACCGCGCCATAGCCGACCAGACTGCCGACGCTGAGCACCGGCAGCACCGATGCATTCGCGCCCGCATCGATCGTCTCACGCAGCGCTGGCAGGCGATGCCGATTGAGCAGCACGAGCACGACGATCGCGACGGTGAGCGCCACGCACACGCCCCACACACCGCCGACCGCCGCAAGCGACGTCTCGCCCCAACGGACCTCGGCCAGATAGTCGGCGTCGATGCGCGGCAGCACGATCACGTTCATCACGAAGTTCGTCAGCACGACGAGCACGAGCGGCGTGAGCGCGACGCCGAACGAGGGCAGACTCTCGCTGACATGCCCGCGCTTCGCTTCCTCCGGATCGAAACTCTGCGATACGCTTGCGCGCTCGCGCACGAGGTTGTCGCTGGCCGGCGCCCCGATCGATTTCACCGCCGCCTCGAGTCCGTCGAATCCTTCATTGGCCGCCTTCGCGCGCGATTGCTGCAAGGACAACCACCAGAGCCCGAACACCACCATCACGATACTTGCGATGATGCCAAGCCCAGGCGCCGCAAACGGCGTCGTACCAAAGAACGGCATCGGGATCGCGTTCTGGATAGCCGGTGTGCCGGGCAGCGCGGACATCGTGAACGTCGACGTGCCGAGCGCGATCGCGGCCGGCATCAGACGGCGCGGAATATTGGCGGCCTGGAAGAGGGCGGTGGCCATCGGCGCGAGCACGAAGAACGCCACGAAGAGGCTGACGCCGCCATAGGTGACGAGTGCGCCACCGATCACGACCGCGAGAATCGCCCGATGCGCGCCAAGCTTCTCCGTCATGTAACTGGCGATCGCCTTCACGGAGCCGCTGTCTTCCATCAGCTTGCCGAACAGCGCGCCGAGCAGGAACAACGGAAAGAACTGCGCGAGAAAGCGCGCGGCGCTGAGCATGAAGGTCTGGGTCCAATGCGCGAGAATCGGTTCGCCCGAAATCGCGGCGGCCAGCATCGCGGCGAACGGCGCGAGCAGCAGCACGGTCCAGCCGCGGTACGCGAAGCCGATCAGCAGCGCGAGACTCGCGAGCATGCCGAAAAGCCCTAGACCGATCGCGAGCGGTGACAGGGTGATGACTTCCATGGTCAGACTCCGTCGAGCAACGCGTCGAGATCCAGCGAGGAGCGCACGCCGATCGAATCGCCGTGCTCGGCGAGGAACGCTTCGGCGGCACGCCGGCCTTCGTCGCGCAGCATCGTCAGAAAGCTCCACTCGGCGTTCAGCTTCGACGAGTAGCCGAGTTCGGTCATCAGCTCGCTCGCGATCCGATGGATGCGCATCGCCGCCCAATGGCGGCCTTCGTCGCTGCCGGGGTCCGCCGCGCGGCGCAGCAGCGCGATCATGCGCAGCTCTTTTAGCAGCGGCGCGTTGAAGGCAACTTCGTTCAGGCGACTGATGATGTCGCGCGCGGTGCGCGGGGTTTCGTCCCGCACGACGGGATTGACCTGGATCAGCAGCGTGTCGCTCGACGTGCATTCGCGTACCAGCGGCGTCATGGTCGGATTACCGGCATAGCCGCCGTCCCAGTAGTCTTCACCGTCGATCTGCACGGCCTGAAACAGCGTGGGCAGGCAGCCGGAGGCGAGCAGCACGTCAGGCGTCAGGTCGCCATTGCGAAACACACGCGCCTGGCCCGTGCGCACGCGCGTCGCGGTGATGAACAGCTTGATCGGCGCGTCGCGCAGATGCGCGAAATCGATCGAGTCCTGCAGAATCTTCGCCAGCGGATGTACGCCGCGCGGGTTCAGGTCGTAGGGAGAAAACACGCGCGCCGCGAGGTCCATCGCGATGAAGAGCGGCGAGTAGTCGAGCGTCCAGCGGCCCATCAACACGTCGAACGGGGTACGGCGAAACGGGCTGTACACCGATGCTTCGAATACTCGCCGCCAGAAGGCTTCGAGCGCGGCGCGCGCGCCGGCCGCGCCGTCTGCCTGATAGCCGCTCACCAGCACCGCGGCGTTCATCGCGCCAGCCGACGTACCCGATATTCCTTCGATCCGCAGCCACGACTCTTCGAGCAAACGGTCGAGGACGCCCCATGTAAAAGCACCGTGCGATCCGCCGCCTTGCAATGCGAGGTCGATAAGGGCGGGTTCGCGGTGGGTGGGTTGGTTTTTTGTTGCAGCCAAGACGACTCCGGTAGTGAGGAGTGCTCCATTTCGCGAGCTGACGCCGCATGCACGGCGGACGAATGAACTGCTGGCCAATGCTGTGAACTACCGAATGAGGTGAGGCGTGTTTCAAAGGCGAAACATCGCACTGCACCATTGGTATTGGAAGTGGCCGGTGACTAAAAGTCAAGCGTATTCAACTTGATTCACGGAGCTTGCGAGCAACCGGCTCGTGGCCGTCATCGCCCGCTTGCTGGTCACGCGCGATTGTGCCTGGCAATGCCGGCCATTCAAGCGGAATATAGAAAAGCCGATTGGTCACGCCGAGGTCAAAAACAGCGTGTAAGGAGGCCGGCCGGCGCGCCCCGTCGTGCCGCTTAAATGCTAACTCGCGTGTATATCTTCGCTGTTTCGCCTTGCGCTAATCGCCGCGGCGTATTGCAATGTAATGTATCGTCTCGGCCGCCGGATACATTACGACATAATTCGACTGATGAACCGGGCTATAAAGCAGGCATCGTCAAATCACGGAGAGCATCATGAACGCCGGGTTGCTGCAAGGGTCCTGCCACTGCGGGGCCGTCAAGTTCGAAGTTCGCACCGAAATCGTTCCGGCTGGTCGTTGCAACTGCAGCCTGTGCCGCCGCAAGGGCGCGCTGATGACGCCGCTCTTTCCCGCCAGTCAGTTGAAGATTCTGAGTGGCGAGGATTCGCTGACGCTATACCTGTTCAACACGAAGGTCGCGAAACACTACTTCTGCAAGCATTGCGGCATCTATCCTTTTCATCAGACGCGCAAGGATCCGCAGCAATGGCGCGTCAATATTGGCTGCCTCGACGGGGTCGATCCTTACGCGCTCGAAGCCGGCGTGGCCGATGGCGCGAGTCTTTCCGTGCTGGAGGACGCATGAGACGCCTGTTTGCCATCGCTGTGTTCGTGGCGGGCGGCTTCGCGGCCGAACTCGCGCATCCGTTGCAGTGTTCATTGATCCAATCGAGCGGCGTGCAACTCAAACGCCGCAGCAGATAATCCGTCGATGGAAACCTCCGACCACGTACTGATCGTCGATGACGATCGCGGTATCCGTGAACTGCTCGCGGGATACCTCGAGAAAAACGGCGTGCGTGTCTCGCTCGCGGCCAATGGCCGCCAGATGCGCGCCGCGCTCGAGAACGGCGCGCCCGACCTGATCGTGCTCGACCTGATGCTGCCCGGCGAAGACGGCCTCGTGCTGTGCCGTGAGTTGCGCGCGGGCAAGTTCCGCACAGTGCCGATCCTGATGCTGACGGCGCGCAGCGAGGAAGCGGACCGGATCGTCGGCCTCGAAATGGGCGCCGACGATTACCTGATCAAACCGTTCGCCGCACGCGAGTTGCTCGCGCGAATCCGTTCGGTGCTGCGCCGCGCGCGCATGCTGCCGCCCGGCATGGAGGTGACGGAGTCGGCGCCGATGCTGTGCTTCGGCGACTGGCGGCTCGACACGACCGCGCGCCATCTGCTCGACGCGGACGGAACCGAGGTGGCGTTGAGCGGCGCGGAGTACCGTCTGTTGCGTGTGTTTCTCGATCATCCGCAGCGCGTGCTCACGCGCGATCAGTTGCTGAACCTCACCCAGGGACGCCAGGCCGATCCGTTCGACCGCTCGATCGATCTGATGGTGAGCCGCCTGCGTCAACGCCTGCGGGACGGCGCGCGCGAGCCGCGCTACATCAAGACGCTGCGCAGCGAGGGCTATGTGTTTTCAGCGGCCGTGACCGCGATCGGAGATCCGCAATGAGCGCATCTCCATCACCGTCGTTGCTGCGCTGGCCGCATTGGCCGCGCACGCTGTTCGCGCGGCTCGCGGTGATTTTGTTCGTCGGGCTCGCGCTTGCGCAGGCGCTGTCGTTCTGGCTCACGATGACCGAGCGCGACCAGACGATGACCAACATCATGATGGGCTACATCGAGCGCGAGGTGGCGAGCTCGGTCGCGCTGCTCGATCATCTGCCGCCCGACGAGCGCGCCCAGTGGCTGCCGCGGCTCGCGCGGCGCAGCTATGAGTTCGTGCTCGGCCCGGGCGTGCCAGGCACCCCGGTCGACGCGAGCCTGTCGGCACGCGTCGCGCAGTCGATCGGCGATGGCATCGGCACGCGTTATCCGTTGACCGTCAACGCAGTGCCGGGCGATCGCGAGCGTCTGCAGGTGCACCTGAAACTGAGCGACGGCACGCCGCTCACCATCGACCTGCGGCCGATGCCCGGCGCCCCGTTGTCGCGCTGGCTGCCGCTCGTGCTGACGCTGCAGCTGCTCGTGCTCGCGGCCTGCTGCTGGCTGGCGGTACGGCTCGCGACGCGCCCGCTCAATCAGCTCGCAGTCGCGGCCGACACGCTCGGCCCCGACCTGAAGGCCGCGCGTCTGCGCGAAGCCGGTCCGTCCGAAGTGGCGCGCGCCGCGCGCGCGTTCAACGCGATGCAGGACCGGATCGCCACGTACATGACCGAGCGCATGCAGATTCTCGCGGCGATTTCGCACGATTTGCAGACGCCGATCACGCGCATGCGTCTGCGTGTCGACACGATGGACAACGACAGCGAGGCCGCAAAGCTGCGCCAGGATCTGCAGGAAATGGAGGCGCTGGTCAAGGAAGGGGTCACCTATGCGCGCACGATGCATGGCACGACCGAGGTGCCGCGCCGCATCGATCCCGATGCGCTGTTCGACAGCCTGGTCTGCGATTACGTCGACGCGGGTCAGCAAGTGTCACTGCAGGGCCATTTCGGCCAGTCGCTGACGATGCGTCCGCAGGCGTTGAAGCGCATCGTCGGCAATCTGGTCGATAACGCGCTGAGGTACGGCGGCGCCGCGCAGATCGATATCGGGGCGTTGCACGATGGCGAGGCTACCGTGTCGGTGCTCGATCGCGGTCCCGGCATTCCGGTCGAGTCGCTGGAGACGGTGTTCGAGCCGTTCGTGCGGCTCGAAGGGTCGCGCAATCGTCAAACGGGCGGCACGGGGCTGGGGCTCGCGATCGCGCGGCAACTCGCGCTCGCGATGGATGCGACGCTCACGCTGCACAACCGCGTCGGCGGCGGTCTCGAAGCGCGGCTGACGTTGAGGAAGTTGCGCGAGTCATAGTTGGACCTCTTGCGGCGCGGAGACGCGGGCGATTCCGTCAGAAAAATTCACAAAGCCCGCCATTATGAAATCGTCATCGGGTTTGGACTATTAATGACCCCCGCGCGCCATTTCGAGCTGTGGCTCTGATGCTTCTCAGTAGTTCTGAACGACCACCGGTTCAGCTCGCTTCAGCGATTCCCCATCATTTGAGAAAACCGCGGCGGTGATGCGGCAGGTCGCATCATTGTTAAATCATCGATATTCAAAGCGGCTTATCGATGCGAGCGATTCAGATGCGTGGTGAATTGTTAATTCGCAAATTCAACCAGATTCGGCAACGCAGCATCGATGGATTCGATCGCATAGCGAGCCACAGTCCGTTACCTTGTCTTCGATAAATTGACAAACGCCAACGGACAGACCATTCTTTTCGTGTGGTGGTTGCAGAGTAGCGCGGCTGATCAACAGCAAGATTGGCCGAGAGACACGTTTCGTTCGAATCTGATTAAAGATCCTTGTTAAAAAGGTAACTAAAAGGAATCCGAATGGCGTCCACTCCACAAAAGATGTCAAAAATGCAACTCACCGGGATGGTGGTGGGCGGCATGGTCGGAGCCGGGATCTTTTCCCTGCCGCGCACTTTTGCCAATGCCACCGGTCCGGTGGGTGCCGTGATTGCCTGGCTGATTGCGGGCACGGGCATGTATATGCTGGCGCGCGTATTTCAGGCGCTGGCCGAACGCAAGCCCGAACTGGACGCCGGCGTGTTTGCGTATGCGAAAGCGGGCTTTGGCGATTATCCGGGCTTTCTCTCCGCATTTGGCTATTGGATCGGTAGCTGTATCGGCAACGTTTCTTACTGGGTGCTGATCAAGTCGACACTCGGCGCGTTTTTTCCCGTGTTCGGCGACGGCAATACGGTCGTCGCGATCGTCGTTGCATCGATCGGCATCTGGCTATTTCATTTCATGATCCTGAAGGGCGTGCAGCAGGCGGCCTTCATCAACAGTATCGTCACGGTCGCCAAGATCATTCCGATTCTGGTGTTCATCTTGATCCTGATCTTCGGCTTCCGGTTGGACCTGTTCCAGGCCAACCTCTACGGCGGAGGACTCGAAGGCAATATCCTCGAGCAGGTGCGGGCCACGATGCTGGTCACGGTGTTCGTGTTCATCGGTATCGAAGGGGCGAGCGTTTATTCCCGTTATGCGAAGAAGCGTTCCGATGTCGGCCAGTCGACGATTCTCGGCTTCGTCGTCGTGACCTCGCTGATGGTACTCGTGACGATGCTGCCTTACGCAGTGCTCCAGCGCGCCGACATCGCGGCCATGCGGCAGCCGTCGATGGCGGCGGTGCTCGAAGCGGTGGTCGGTCATTGGGGCGCGGTTTTCGTCAGCATAGGTTTGCTGATTTCGGTACTGGGCGCTTATCTCGCCTGGTCGCTGATCTGCGCCGAAGTGTTGTTCACGGCGGCAAAGACCGAAGACATGCCCGCCGTATTCGCGAGGGAAAACGCCAACAAGGTACCTGCCAATGCATTGTGGCTGACCAACATCGTGGTGCAGCTGCTCGTCATCAGCACCTACTTCTCGCGCGATGCGTTCGCGCTGATGCTGAATCTGACGAGCGCGATGTCGTTGATTCCGTACCTCTTCGTCGCGGCGTTCGGCTGCATGAACGCGAATCGCGGCGACGGTTACGACGTGCGCGCCGACGAGCGCCGGCGTGACTTCATCATGGCCGCAATCGCCTCGATCTATACGGTCTTCATGATCTGGGCGGGTGGCCTGAAATTCATTCTGCTTTCCGCCGTGCTGTATGCGCCAGGAACGGCGCTTTATATCTGGGCTCGGCGCGAGCAGAACAAGAATGTCTTCATCGTTTCCGACTGGATCATTTTTATCGTTGCGATCATTGGCGCGATCATCGGCATCTATGGCCTCGTAACCGGAAGGATCGCGATTTAGCTTTAATGAAATCCGATTGAACAGAGCGGGCCAACATTGGCATTCAGGAGATCATCATGGCGAACACGGACGCGAAAGCGGGTGAATTGGGTGTCTACTCGGAAGTCGGGCAGCTGCGCAAAGTGATGGTCTGCGCACCGGGGCTCGCGCATCAGCGTCTTACCCCGAGCAATTGCGATGAACTGCTGTTCGACGACGTACTGTGGGTCGAGAACGCGAAGCGCGACCACTTCGACTTCGTCACGAAGATGCGCGACCGCGGCGTCGAAGTGGTGGAGATGCACAATCTGCTCGCCGAAACGGTCGCGGTGCCCGAAGGCAAGAAGTGGATTCTCGACAACCAGGTGGTGCCGAATCAGGTCGGCCTCGGCTTTATCGATGAATTGAGAAGCTATCTGGAAGGGCTCGACAATCGCAAGCTGGCCGAAACGCTGATTGGCGGGCTATCCACTCACGACTTCCCGGAAGCGCACGGCGGCAAGGCGCTGGAGGTCGCGAAAGAAGCGGCGGGCGGCACCGAATATCTGCTGCCGCCGCTGCCGAACACGCTGTACACGCGTGACACGACGTGCTGGATCTATGGCGGCGTCACGCTGAATGCGCTGTACTGGCCGGCCCGCCACGAGGAGACGATCCTGACCACGGCGATCTACAAGTTCCACCCCGATTTCGCGGGCAAGGTCAACGTGTGGTGGGGCGACCCGACTCAGGACCACGGTCTCGCCACGCTGGAAGGCGGCGATGTGATGCCGATCGGCAAGGGCGTCGTGCTGATCGGCATGAGCGAGCGCACCTCGCGGCAGGCCATCAGTCAACTGGCTGCAATGCTGTTCAAGAAGGGCGCGGCCGAGCGCGTGATCGTCGCGGCGATGCCGAAGATTCGCGCGGCAATGCACCTCGATACCGTGTTCACGTTCGCCGATCGCGATTGCGTACTGGTCGCCCCGGACTTCATGGCGAAGACGCGCACCTATTCGTATCGGCCGAGCAGCCATCCGAGCGGCGTCGAGTTGCACGCCGAAAACAAGCCGTTCACCGACGTCGTCGCCGAGGCGCTCGGGCTGAAGCATCTGCGCGTGGTCGAGGCGGGCGGCAGCGACTATCAACGCGAGCGCACGCAGTGGGATAGCGGTGCGAACCTCGTGTGCGCGTCCCCGGGCGTCGTCTATGCATACGACCGCAACACGTACACGAACACGCTGTTGCGCAAGCAGGGCATCGAGGTGATTACGATCGTCGGTGCGGAGCTGGGCCGTGGACGTGGCGGCGGTCACTGCATGACCTGCCCGATCATCCGCGATGCGGTCGACTATTGATCAGTCAAGCGAATCAATCTGGCCAGTGACTGGCAAAGTGTCGCCCGCTCGCTGAAGTGGCGAGCGGGCGACAGCGCCGCGCGCGCGTCCGCCGCCTCCAGGAACGGCGCGATCCGTCCAGACGATCGACGCGATGAATCGAATCGCCCCGCTACTCGCCGGGTTGACGCACGCGGTCGTGGTGGGCAGGTCCGGCTTGAAGTCGAACTTCCTTTTACTATACTTTTTAACGACTTCGCGCCTGAATTATCGAATTTGATATCTCGCGATTTGCAAGGATTACATTCGATAGACCAGCGATCGCTGCAATGAAGTTGGAGTTAATGAATCTGCGAGTAGCTGGACCATCACTTTTCACGTCAATCGCGTGAATGCTCGGAGCTTTCATCCACCGCACGGAGGTTCGAATATGAATAATCGCTTTGTTGCGCAACTCGTCGCCTTGTCGTTTGCCGGTATGTCCGCGCTCGCGATTGCGGCTGGGCCCATGAAGGACCAGGGCGGCGGCCAGATGGCCGGTACGGGCCGTCAGCAAGTGATGCCGACGATTCCGCACCGTGACTGGCATAAAGGTCAACGTGTGCCGGCCGAATACCGTAACTACAACTTCATGATGGACGACTGGCGCGGACATGGCCTCAATGCGCCGCCGCGTGGGCACAAATGGCTGGGTGTCAATGGCGACTATGTGCTCGTAACGACGAACAACTGGACCATTTCAGACATTGTCGCCGGAACGCAGTAATGCTTCCTCGTGGTGCCCGGGCTATCCGGCGACCAGTTTTAGCGCCGGAACCTGGGCCATTCATCGACACGACATGATTTCGTCATTTTCGCATCGATTTAATGCTGCGTGTCGTATAGCCGGTCGGGAACGAACAATGCAGTCACGCCGCTCAAAAAGAACACCGCGCCGACCACGAGAAAGCCAAGTCCGATCGAGAACTGCGTCGCGATAAAACCGATGACGATCGGCGCCGCCCCCGAACAGAAGCGCCCGAGATTATACGAGCCGCCCACCGCGGTGCCGCGCACCGACGTCGCAAAACTCTCCGACATGAATGTGCCGATCGTGCCGAGTGGCACGCCGTACAGAAAGCCGAAGACAAGCATCAGCGTGGAAATGTTGTCGTGGGTGTGCCAGAAAATGATCACGGGCAGAAAGAGCGCCGCACCGATACAGCCGAGCACGTACACGCCGCGCCGGCTCCAGCGGTCACCGAGCCAGCCCGCGAAGATCTTGCCGATGAAGGCGACCACGTATGTGCCGATCATATAGCCGGTCAGCGAGCTGAACTTGATGTGCAATTCCTTCTCGAGATACGTCGGCAGCCAGTTGTTCAGGCCGTAAAAGCCGGACAGCACGAAGACTGACGCGAAGGTCCACAGGATGAACATCGTGCGCGCCTGGCGGTCGCGGAAAATCTGCGCGTAGCGATTGTCGACGAGCCGCGTTTTGCTCGCACGGTCGGCAGCCCGGCTCGCGAGCCATGCCGCCGGTTCGGGCACCGCGAACTTGATCGCGAATGCGAGCAGCACCGGCACGGCAGACACGTAGTACAGCGTGCGCCAGCCGTACTGCGGCAGGATCCAGTTGCTGAGTGCGATCACGACGATATAGCCGGCCGAAATGCCGGTTTGCAGCATGCCGAGTACCAGCGAGCGCCGTTCGGTCGGCACATATTCGGCTACGAGCGTGGTGACCAGCACCATGCAGCCAATGCCGAGCGAACTGATAAAGCGCACCGCCGCGAATTCGACGAAGCTGTGCGTGAACCCGAGCATCCCCGCGCCGAGCGAGAACAGCGCGAGCGCCCATGCGATGACCCGCACGCGGCCGAGACGATCGCTCGCCCAGCCGCCGACAATGCCGCCGATCGCCATGCCGAGCAAGGTCAGACTGCCGAGCGCGCCCGCTTCGACATTGGTCAGCCCGAAGTCGTCCTTGATGCGCGACAGGGTGAGGCCGTACATCATCACGTCGGCGCCATCGGCGATCAGCGCGAGGTAGGCGAGCACGAAGACCAGCACCCAGCGGCCTTGCGAGACGGCGGAATGGGTCTCCGCTCGATAGTTTTGCAGGTCGGATGGTGTTTTCATGAACGGGCGGCGCAAGCGGGGGATGCCGTATTCTGCTTGAGCAGAGCGGGGACGAGGAAGGCGCCGATCAGGAGGCCTATGCTTTCATGACGGCTGGTGTACCAGCCTTCCTTGTGGGTCAGGTTCATCGTACCGATGCACACGCCATCATAGGCGATCGGAATGTTGAGGATCGAGCCGAGACCGATACCTGTCATCACCGCATGATCGTCGAAGGCCTCGCGAATGCCTTGCGACGTGGCGGCACGAAACGGCTTCAGATCCTGAAGTATCTGTCGCGCCCACGCGGTGCCTTGCTTCTTTTTGCGGCCGCCCAGTGGATAGATGTCCGGCAGGTTCGTGTAGACCCGTTCGACCTCGTGACGCCGCGCATCGTAGGACATGATCGTGAACAGGCTTAGGCCTATCGCCTTTGCCGCCACCGCGTGAACCGCGCGGAACAGCTCGAGCGGTTGGTTCTTCAGGCGCATCGCCAGCGCGAGACCCTCGAGGTCTGCGATATCCACCATCTGCGTATCGTGCAGTGCGGGTTCGGTCAGGTTGCCTTGCATCATTTGCATCGCGTTTGCATCGGAAAGTGTGAAAAGTTGCAGTGCGTTTAGCCGTGCATGCGCGTGGAGTTCAGCTGGCCTCGCGCGTCGCGAGCCGCTTCGAGTTCGCTCGCCTCGATATCTTCGAGCGAGCGGTTGCGCGTTTCGATGCCGAGGAAGAACACCACGCATGCGCCGATCACCAGCACCGTCGTGGTCATCGCGAATACACCGAGGAAACCGGACAGCGGATAAACGAGGCCGACGAGGATCGGCGCGCTGACCGAGCCGATGCGGCCGAACGATGACGACGAGCCTGTGCCCGTCGTGCGTACCGCGGTGGGAAACACTTCCGGCGTGTAAGCGTAGACGCCGGCGAATGCGCCGTTCATGAAGAACGACAGCGCGATGCCCGCGGTCATGATCTGTATGCCGGTATGAGAAAACGCGAGCGTGATCGCGGCGATGCCGCCGAACAGCATGTAGGAAGCGACCACCGCCTTGCGGCCGATCTTTTCGTTGAGCCACGCCGCCGAGAAGTAACCGGGAATCTGCGCGCCATAGATTGCAATCGAATAGCCGAAGCTCTTCGTCATCGTCAGCCCTTCCTTGACGAGCAGGCTCGGGATCCACGCGAAGAACGAGTAGTACGCGAACGCGACCGAGAACCACATCAGCCAGCTGACCGCGGTCGTGCGCGCGAGTCGCGGCGACCATAGCGTGAGCACGTTGCGCCACGCGTTGCCGCGCGCCGGCGTCGAGGCCGGCGTGGGCACCGCGTGAAGCGCGTGGTTCGCAGTCACGGGCGCAAGCGCAATGCCACGCACGACGAACGCCGCTTCGATGCGGCCGACGATGCCGTTCGCTTCGGCCGCGCGGCCCTGGCTTTCGAGCCAGCGCGGCGATTCCGGCAGCGTCCGGCGCCACCACAGCAGCATGACGACGGGCAGCGACGTGATCACGGCCAGATAGCGCCAGCCGTCGACGAAGTTGCGCACCACCGCGAAGCCGAGAATCGACGAGGTCAGATAGCCGAACGACATGAAGCCGACCAGCGCGCCGCAGAAAATGCCGCGATAGCGGCGCGGCACGAACTCGGCGAGAAACGGCGCGATCACGACCGTCTCCGCGCCCGAACCGAAGCCCGCGACGACGCGCAGCGCGAAGAACGTGTGCCAGTCGTGCGCGGTCGCGCTCGCGAGAGACGCGACGCAATAGATGGCGAGCGCGCTCATCATGATGCGGCGCCGGCCGATCACGTCGGCGAGCACACCCGACAGGAACGCGCCGAAAAAGTAGCCGATATAGGTGCTGCTCGCGACGAGCCCGGTCTCAGCGCTCGTCAATTGCCACAGCTTGCTGACGACCGGCAGCAGGAACGCGAGCGACGACGAATCGAGCCCGTCGAACATGTACCCGAGCCCGCCGATCAGCAGCAGTCTGCGGTGAAAGCTCGACAGGGGAAGTCTTTCAAGACGGGCGGCGACGGCGGACACGGCAACTTCTCCTGAAGGAAATGGCGCGGCGAGGCCGCGCGTTCTGCGCTGATGGATGCTTCGGGCCGCTTATCGGCCGATTGCGTAGGCCTGCATCTGACGCGGTGTAGCGGCGCCTCGCATCAAACCGTTGCGGATCGCGACCGCGCAGACCCGGCCGAGCGCCCACGGTTCCGCGACGGTGAGGTCGTGGCCCCGCGCGTGCAGTTCGGCGAGCGTGCTGTCCGGAAAGCGCGACTCGGCCGACATCTTGCCGAGCTGCATCGCGCGCGGATAGAACGAGCCGGGGAAGTGCGCGGTCTGGAACGAGGGCGCATCGGCGGCGGCCTGGAAGTTCATGCCGCCATGCACGTGCTTGAGGAACAGCTGCAGCGACCACTGATCCTGCTGGTCGCCACCCGGCGTGCCGAAGGCCGCGTACGGTTTGCCGTCGCGCGTGACGAGCGTCGGCGACAGCGTGGTGCGCGGCCGGCGGCCCGGGCCGAGTGACGAAGGCAGGCCTTCTTCCATCCAGAACATCTGCGCGCGCGTGGTGACGTTGAAGCCAAGCCCCGGCACCGCCGGCGACGCCTGCAGCCAGCCGCCCGACGGCGTAGCCGACACCATGTTGCCCCAGCGGTCGACCACGTCGAGATGCACGGTATCGCCGCGCAATTCGGGCAGCGGCGCGAAGGTCGGCTCACCCTGGCCAAAGCCGCCGGCCTGCTCGCGCCCGGCATTCGCGACGATGCGCGCGGCGCGCTGCTCGCTGTCGCCGAGCAGCCCGGGGCGGAATTCGAACGACGCGCGGCGCGGATCGATGAGGCGGCGCCGGTCGTCGTTGTACGCGTCGCCGAGCAGCACGTCCATCGGCACATGCGAAAACGCCGGGTCGCCGTAGAACACTTCGCGATCGGCGAATGCGAGCTTCGAGCACTCGATCACCGTGTGCACGAAATCGGGCCCGAGGGGGTCCATCGCGCCGAGATCGAAACCCTTCAGCAGCGCGAGCTGTTGCAGGAACATCGGGCCCTGGCCCCACGGGCCGGTTTTGTGCACGCGCATGCCCGCGTAGTCGTAAGACACCGGGTCTTCGTAGGTTGGCTCCCAGCGCGCGAGATCGCCCGCATCGAGCAGACCGCTATTGCGCAGGCCCGAGGTGTCGAGCACGGCGGTCGAACGGAAGTACTGGTCGATCGCGTCGGCGACGAAGCCGCGATAGAAGACATCACGCGCGCGTTCGCACTGCTCGGCGCGATCGCTGCGCGTATTCGCCTCGCGCAGGATGCGCTTGTAGGTTTCGGCGATCGCGGGATTCGCGAACAACTGGTTCGGCATCGGCGCCTCGCCGTTGCGCAGCCATTGCTCGGCCGAGGTCGTCCATTCGGTGCGGAAGAAGTCCTGAATCGCGAGAATCGACGATGCCATGCGTGGCAGCACCGGATAGCCGTTTTCCGCGTAGCCGATCGCATAGCTCAGCACTTCTTCGAGCGGCAACTGGCCATAGTCGCGCAGCAGCGCCATCCACGCGCCGAATGCGCCCGGCACGACCGCGGGCAGCAGGCCCGTGCCCGGCACCACGTCGAGCCCCATCTTGCGCATCCGCTCGATCGTCATGCGCGCGGGCGTCACGCCTTGTCCGCACAGCACGCGCACGCGTTCTTCGCGCGCGCTGTAGAACACCACCGGCAGCTCGCCACCCGGACCGTTCAGATGCGGCTCGACGATCTGCAGGACGAAGCCGGCTGCTGCGGCGGCGTCGAACGCATTGCCGCCTTTTTCGAGGACCGCCATCGCCGATGCGCTCGCGAGCCAGTGCGTCGAGGCCACCATGCCGAAGGTGCCGATCAGTTCTGGACGGGTTGTAAACGACATGGGCGACTCCTTGGCGACGACGGTCCGAATGGAAGAACCAATATGGAGTGGTTCAATTGGAGAAAATGAAAGCGTAAAACTAACGAAGCCGGGTTGCACCCGGTGTTAACCATCAACATGCGACCCAGTATAGCGAATCAAAAATCACCGGGTGCTGGTCTGTCATGCCGCCGCGATTCTGGTATCGTTGGGACCAATGCAAATTGGTTCAGTGGACAACATGGACAAACCGGTACTGGATGCGCTGCTCGACTACATCGCCGATCATCAGTTGAAGGACGGCGACGCGCTGCCGCCCGAACGAAAGCTCGCCGAGGAACTGGACCTGAGCCGCCGCGACCTGCGCGCGGCGCTCGCTTCGCTCGAGGCGTCGGGGCGCGTGTGGCGCGGCGTCGGCCGCGGCACCTATCTGGGCGCGCGGCCGCTGAAGTTTGCGCCGACGCTGCGCGGCTTGCGCGCCGGCACCAGTCCCGCGGATATCGCCGAAATGCGGCTGCTGTTCGAGCCGGCGCTGGCCGCGCTGGCCGCGACGAAAGCGAGTGGCGACGACCTGCAGGAACTGGAGAAATGCGCACGCAAAAATGCCGCCGCGAAAAACGACGACGAGTGGCAGCAATGGGATCATCGCTTTCATTTGCTGATCGGACATGCCACGCGTAATCCCGCGTTGATTGCGTTGATGGAGGTGATCAACGGTATGCGGGTGAAGCCGGAGGTGCGCGAGAAAACGTCCGCGCAGGAGACGCGGCAGTTTTTCGCGCAACAGCATCAGGCGATCGTCAATGCGCTGAAAGCGCGCGATGCGGATGCGGCCGCGCAATGCATGCGCGAGCATCTGCTGAGCGTGCAGGGATTCGGTGGTTCAAATCCTCTTGCTCCGAGCAAGACTGATAAGGCTCTCCGGGCTCTGCCCGGAGAGCCTTTTGTCTAACTTGGGTTGTATTGTCTAACTTGGCAGTGACGATCCGGGATGTCCTTCAAAGATGTCACAGACGCCAAAGTGCTCGGCATGAGATTTTTTCGGCCGTATTCTGATGTACCAGCGGAAATGGAACTGCGCCTTGATTACTTGCTCGCGGTTCAGCCTGAAGTTGGCAGAGACTACCTACCAATCCACAAACTATTCGAACAGCATGTCCATAAAGACGTTAAGCACCATCATATCGTCGGGAAGATTCTGAGGGCGCTGCCAAAAAGGATGGACCGGGTAGTTTGGAAGGGCCAGGGCGGCGTTATCCGGACACTGCGTCGTTACGAGGATATCCGCAACATTGCTACCGGCTTGACCCGCTCGACCTCGCGCGACTTCGTGTAGTGCGCCGTCATTTCTGCCGTCGTATGTCCTGCGAGTGCCTGCGCTGCTTCGGCGCCGGCGACGCGCTGCTTGTCAGTTAGAGCCTTCGCACGCAGATCATGGAAGTGCATGCCGCGTAGGTAGATCGCGCTGGCTTCGGTGCTGTCTTCCTTGCACTTCCTGTCATACGATTCCCGGGCGCGCTGACAGGCGCGCTTCCATGCCGACCGCGCTCCGCTGTAAGTGAACCTGCTCCCGGCCTGCGTGCAGATCACCGGTCCGATTCCCTTGACCTTGCCGGCCTTCGCAGCATCGAGTGTCTCGCGCAGGTCCGGTGTCATCTCGATGAGCAGGCGCACCCCGCTACTGTTCACGGTTTTCGCTGGCTTGAAGTAAATGCCTTCGTCGGACACGTCCAGCCAGTTGAGCGCGAGCAGATCACTGATGCGCTGCGCGGTCTGATAGGCCAGGTCGATCAGGCAGACTATCACCGGACCCGAATCCGTCGGCTTGCCGTCTCGCCCAGTGAGCGCCGCGGCACGCACGGCCGCGAACTCGTCGTCGGTGATGTATCGGTCGCGCTTCTTTTCCTCGGCACCGGAAATTTCCGATACAGGATTCGTCTCGCGCAGCCCCTTGCGGATCGCATGCGCGAAGATTAGCGAGAACACTGCGCGATACTTGTTGCTCGAGTTGGGCTTCGTCTCGAAGTGCTTGTCGAGGAACCGGGCAATGTTCACGGGCTTCACGTCGCTGATCAGCCATTCGTCGTCGAACTCACTCTTGATGAAAAGGGCCATACGTCGGTATTCTCCGCGCGTAGAGAGTGCGTACTTGTCGAACTTCTTCAGCATCCAGTCGTCGATCAGAGCGGGCATCGTGTTAGTCGGCTGCTCGTTTGACCCGCGCGTGCACTTCGCGAGTTCGGTATACAGCGCAGAGAGGCCTTCGGTGACGCGGCAGAGCTTGTGCCACTTGCGCGCCGCGTCGACGAACCAGTACGACCCGTGCTTTTCGTAGACACGCGCGGGCAGGGGGGACGCCTTTTTTCTTCTTCCGATCATGGTTATCTAGCCTCCCGGTCAGACTTGAGCTTCGGTTCGCGACGGCGCTGCTGCTGCGCGGCCTGTGAGGCGATGCCTGTAATGTGGTGGCGCCAGACACGTACGCTGCCATCTGGTCGGCGATCCGCAGGAATACCTACACGCTGAAGTGCAGCAAGCTGGCGACACGGTTGACGGTAGCCAGTGGCCTCAACGATTTCAGCTTCAGACAGGGTAAGCGATTGCATGATATACCTCGGCTCACGCAATGCGCTCAATTCGGCCAGTACGCGGGCAGGCCGCTGGGAACGATCGGTTGTCCGGACTCAGCGTTTCCCGTTCCAGTGAGTGGAAACACAAAGGCGTAGACACCGACAATCGTTCTCAATTTGATCAGAACTGCGATCTGTCTCGCCGCGCCGAGCGGAACGACGGCACAGCTCAGCACGCCAAATCCGCTGGCGTTCTGAATGGCGGGGGTACGATAGTGATCGGTATGATGATCGTCCGCGCACGCGGCGGCGAGGTGCTGTTCCGCGAGTTGCCGATCCGCATGCTTGCGGCAGGAGTTGAAATTGCCATCGAGCGCGCAATCGCGTACTGGTGTGACGATGCGCGCCGGCGCGTGGATGCCGCGATCAGTGACTGGCGACGTCCGGTGTGAGCGCCGATCCGTGCCCCGCTGGGCGCAGCGCAAACTGTCCGTCTCACTCATAGTATTGTTCCTTTGAATGTCAGGAGACGGACATGTGGAAGTGCATCCGTTGTCACGTCGAGATCCCTTTCGATGATGTTGAGCCGAGTATCGACGACTTTGCTGTCTACTTCATCTGCCCGCACTGTGGTCAACGGAACAGGCTTGTGAACGTCGGCAAGCCGAATGGGCCGATCGTGCTGGAGCAGACAGGTGATTGAAGTCACTGCGGCGTTCTTGCGTGTTTCAAGGTGCTCGTGCGCCGGCCTCTTCCACCTTCGGTCTGCCTGACGCCCCTTGGATGGATGTACGTGCATGGACGCCCCGGTTGCCACCTGAGCTTGAGGAAGGACTACGGCTTGACGGACAGCGCACTGTGGGCGGAAATCGTCGAGACCGGATCGAACGCGGCCTTCAGCGGGCAGCACGAATTCGCACCTGAGCCACCCGTCGAGGCGAGTCTTCATGATGGGCTTCACATGAATTGCATGGTCTGAGCACAAGCCGCGATGTACAGCGGGTGTTTTGGGCTGCCGTCCAGATTCAGGCCGAGATGGAACAGTTTGCCGTCCATGCTGGTGATGCGAAGGAGGTGCAGCACATCAGGCGCGCGCGTCGACACGGCTTTGTGCGAGCCCCATGCACAGATGACCATTGATGCACGATCGACCACATCGAGGATCGAGCCATTGGCCGGATTGCGGGGGCCAAGCGGGTCAGGGTGCGTGAGGAGCTCGTCAGAGTTGGTCGCACGCAGCGGGAACAGGTTGGCAACTTCAAGCCGGCCGAAGTTGTTCGCGACGGCGCGTGCAAAGCATCGGGTGACAGTGGGGTCGTCGACAAGGTGATCGGTCGTCGACGGGTTCAGCATCAGGAACGCCAGCGTGGGACGTGAGGCGTTCCACTCACGCCAGAGGCGGTAGCGGTACGTGCCGCAGTCGCTCAGATGCGCGCCGCGTTCGACCATCTGATGCGTTTCGGTCATGCATTTCATCCTTCCACCTCCTTTTCCACTTCGGCTTGCCTCTCTGCGTGATTCAACATCGCCGTTGCCATGTGTGTGACGTCGTGGACCGTCTCGCAGCTTCCCGTAGTCCGGCTTCCAGCGGACGTCGTGTGCGACCCCGTTTGCATCATTGGTCCGGCGCCCCGGAGTGGGGCGCCCTTCCAGCAGCTACTAAAACAAGAAGGCAGATGGTCAATGCGTCAATCAATGGCGGCGAAAATCGATTGCGCTTCCACGTGTTGTGCGGCAAAGTCGCGCAGCTGGTAGAAGAGCTCACCGAAGTGCGCCTCGCGGGTCTGCCAGGCAAGGGCATTGAAGGCCATCAGACAGGCGACGATGCCGGCGGCGTCGCACGACATCTCGCCATCGAAGCCATTGCCGGCGCACTGGATGCGCAGTGGCTCCTGCAGGCGAGGGACCATGTAGAAGCCCCCGTTGGACAGTTCGAAGAAGTCCCAGAAACCGCCTGAATAGCCATCACAGACGGATTGCAGCGACTGGTAAACCAGTGCCTCGCCCGTCATCAACCGCCGCCCCAAATAGCGTGGCAGCGTGTTCATCCGCTTTGATTCAGGAACACGCACGGCTTTGATGACGGCGCTCGAGGTCATGACTTCAGAATCAGGTTGCATGATGTTCTCCAGCAAGAAATTCGCGGAGCATGTCCCCTGGCGGGGAGGCATCCCCGCGACCGGTAAATAAGGCAAGCGGTCGGTCCGTTGCCGACCCCGATGTGGCTAGTCCTGGTCGGGCAGCAGGATCGTTGCGACCGGCCGGTCAGTGGTCCCCGCATCGATGACGAGTTTCAGATGAACCTCGGAGGCCGGTGCTGCATTGGCATCGTCTGACTCGAGGCGCGCACTGAAATAGACTGTCCTGTCTTCGTGCCGATGCATGACTTCGGCGGCTGCGGACCGCAGAACGGACCACATGCGCCGCGCTGCAACGCATGATGAGCACGGGGCGTGAATGGCATCGTGACCCGCGTCGGTAAGACCGGCGAGGCATGCACCCAACCCCTCTTTCGAAATCGCAACAGGTGCCCTGAAGCCGGCCTCACAGGCGATGCGCGACAGGTCCAGCAGCCTGCCGTCACGCAGACGTTGCTCGCGTGATGTCAGTCCAAGGTCCGGAGACGGCGTAGCTGAAGCAGGGACATCGTAGTAATAGACAGACATGACATGCTCCTTGAACGGGTGAAGGGGCATGTGCTCCCCAGGGGATGCAATGCCCCGGGGGGGAAATATCGGAATGGCCGGCCGTTGTTCCGCGGTGTAGATAAGGTCAACCGCGGATGACACGTGACCTAACAGATGCGGAATCCACCGCACACTCGAAGGAATCCAGCGAACTCGCGGACGTTGTCCTCGTCGAACGGATAGTGCCTCTCGAAATCGGGCACTTCGCCCTTGCCATCGCAGGAGTTACACAACAAAGGTCCAGGTCCGATTGCAGGTGGCTCGGCGCGATGACCTGTAGCGCCGCACACCGTACAGGGTTGATACGGTAAAGAGAGGAGCCGCTGGTGATACAGCTCGGCGTACCTGTGTGTGTGACCCGAGCGGAGGGCAAGCTCCAGTCGTTCTGCAAGCGCACTGGCCCCATCGTCGTCCAGACCCCAGCCATTGTTTGAATGACCGAGGTTACCGGTTGGGATGATGTCGGCCGCGACCGTCTCGCAGTAGTGCCAGAGCGGATGCCACCACCAGACGTTATTGCGGAAGTAAGTGCCCTTGTCGGAACGAGGGGTGTTTCCAAAGACGTCCATACCCATTTTAAAAACTCCAGAAAAAGAGGGGACGTCCCCTGAGGGAAGCATGCCCTCGGGGTGAAAAAAC
The DNA here is from genome assembly GCF_050435345.1 of Paraburkholderia sp. 32. Lineage (NCBI taxonomy): Bacteria > Pseudomonadati > Pseudomonadota > Betaproteobacteria > Burkholderiales > Burkholderiaceae > Paraburkholderia > Paraburkholderia sp. 32. Next base: position 1,405,914 of record NZ_JBNDKD010000002.1, on the reverse strand, counting down.
TGGACGATCAGATCGATGGCCGCCTGGTACATGCGGTGACGATCTGAAACAGCCAGGTCAGAGAACATTCCGAATGCCGATCCGTCTGGCACGCAGCCGCGCAGAAACAACGCGCCGGAAAAGAACTGCGGATACCGCAAGTCTGGTCACAGTGACGTCGTAACCTGACGGATCCGCAGCCGGCGGATCAACGGTGAAATGTCCATTGGCAGGTGTCCGTACAGCAGGGCGCCTGCCAATGTCCCCTGGCCGCGGGCGCGCGACCAGGGGCGTTTAGCGCAGCGAGCGCAAACGGCACGGCGTTTCGAGGCCGCCGTTGGCCCGGGAGATCAGGGAAGTCGGGACACGAAGAGGGAAGCCACGGGAAGCCAGCTTGCCGCAGCGTGACCCGGTGGTCGCGCTGGAGCAAGCCGACTGACGACGCAGTTCAGCACGTATCGCCCCGTGATGGGCGGTGGCAGGGGAGGGAGAAGTCGCAGCCGGTTTCGCGGCTGCGACGGGCGTCCTGTGACTCCTCAGGAGAGAAAAGCGCAAAGGCGCCTGAGGCAGGGATCAAGAAACCGCATGTTGATGCCGGCGAACCGGCATCGCACCTGGCCTTTTTAAAGCGGACGAACCAGGGATCGAGGCGTGTTTTAGAAGGGCGAACACGCAAACGCCCGAAAAGCTGGAAAGACACCTACATCTCAATATAGAGGATAACGAATCAAAAACTTTCCTCCTGTTGCATGTGAAAACCCGAGCACCAACACACGGAATGACCCGCGCAAGGCAGGGGGGCTGACGACAACCCGACTTCAAGCTGCAGTGCCTGTCCGACGGACAGCACGTCGCAGGAAGCCGGCTCCGCGGCGAGACCCGGCAGGGTTTCCTGCCGGGCGTCGATCGCGGAGGTCGTCGTGCTGACGATCCGACCGCTGAACCTGTGTCATGTCGCGAGTGGCAGGGGCGACTGGGTCGTCGAAGCCAGCATCACCCATCGCCGGCGGATCCAGTTGCTGATGCCCGTCAGGAAAGACAACGTCGTCAGGGTGATCGGCCAGGTCTTCGGACGGGTTTTCGGTCTGGTCTTCATGACGCTCGTCCTGCCGTTCGTCCTGATACACGAACGCTCCATCGACCTTGATCCAGAACACCTTGAGCAGTCGGCCTTTCAGGACTGTGCCCATCTGGCCGGCACGGTCCCCCTGCCTGATCTCATAGGTGCTGATGTAGTGATCACCGGCCCGAAAGCCGACCAGCACCTTGACGTCGCGATCATTGGCGTCATTCATCACCGACAGGATCGCATCTTTGGCCTTTTCGCCAAAGACGATCAGATCGAGATTCAGGTAGACGATCCCGTTCTGAACCTCGGGATCTCCGTGGAACGCGGCAATCGAACAGGCCAGAAACGGCCTGGCCCGGGCGCGACCCTGCCCAGCCGAGGTGACTTCGCGCACGCGCGAAAGGTAACCGAGGCCGGTCAGATGAAGGTCGAAATACTTTCTGGGTTGCTCAGTCTGGTTCATGGCGATTCTCCTAGAGAAAAAGGGGAATCGCGAGCCCCGGGCGGGAATCGTTGATTCCCCAACCGGGCAGACAGGAAACTCCGGGTCTACATCAGACCTGCGGCCATCCAGACATGGGACGGAGCAAAGCCGCAAGGGTGTACTGCAAAGGGCGCTGGACAAGCTCCAGCGGGCTACATCAGTTCTTTGTGATAGTCAGGCTTTGCGAGAAATCAAGCGATGCGCGTGGCCCTGCGGTTTGCATTGCTTTGCGGGCAGGCTCCTGTCAGCGCAAATCTCTTTCACCATGCAGTCGAAATGTATTTGAAGGGCGCTCCTGTGCGTAAGATGGGGCCAGTGTCTCTGGATGAGGCACGCGGCCAGTTGCGCAACCTTGGACATAACATGACGCGCGTGTGGAAGAGATTCAAGCGGGTGTTTCCTGGCGCGTCGCTCGACAACTCCAACGGCGTGGTTAAAAATCTCCACGAATTCGAGAAACTGCGTTATCCCGACCCGAGTGTTCTCGATGAGGGAATGGAGATTCAATTCGCGCGGAGGAGTGGCGAAGTTGTTCCGGACACGTTGTCGCGGCACGAGCCGTGCCTTGAGGCTGTCGACGCTTTGGTACAGGCCGTGTACAACACGGCCTGCGTCAACCCGACCTTTCGCCCCTGGCCTGACGAGGCAAAAGGCAATCTTGCTACGCGAGTACATGGACCCTTTGTTCCAGTCCCGCGCTCATGTGTCGCCAATTCCGTCATAGCACCCGACGAGCGCATATAGCGCCGTGAATGCGTGCCCGCATTGCTCGCAGATATATTCCTGGTGGACCGTCATCGCTCCGATGGCGCACGCTCCCATAGTCGGATGCGGAGCGCCGCATGCGCGGCACATTACCACGCCTTCCTTGACAACCTCTTTCTGCCAATCGTCCGAGTTGAGCATGTCATCCTCCGAACTGCAGCGGGATGTATGACGTTCACGTGTAGACGACATCCCTGTTTCGTCGCTTCACTCGGCCGGTGACCGGGAGAGAAGTCTGAAGTCTGGCGTGTCGGGGCAGACGACGACGTGTCGATCACAGTATAGGCGCGTGAGGATGATTGCCGCGTAATTGGTGTCTGGCCGGGGGCGTCCACCGTCGATCTTGATGATCTCGGCCCGCTCCAGGTAGAACTCCATTGGGTCCGACTCGTCCATGACGGGATGCCGCATTTCTATACGGTACAACGGGTTTTGTCGCATTAACGCGGTCAAGTAAAATCCGTGGACCGCAACGCATGATAAGCATCATGGCAAAGACGCAAACGCCGCGCAAGACGCTGCCCGCTGGCATTGGCAAGGTACTGAAGCGGCTGCACTACCCGTTGGACGTGATCCTGCTGTGCGTGCGGTGGTACGTGGCGTACTCACTGAGCCTACGTAACCTCGAGGAAATGATGGCCGAGCGGGGTATCGAGGTGGATCATTCGAGCGTGCACCGGTGGGTTATTAAGCTGCTGCCGGTGCTTGAAAAAGCATTCCGCAAACGCAAACGGCCTGTGGGCAAGAGCTGGCGGGTCGATGAGACCTACGTCAAGGTCAAAGGCCAATGGAAATACTTGTACCGTGCCGTCGACAAGACAGGTAATACGGTGGATTTCCTGCTGCGCGCCCATCGGGACAAGGCCGCGGCGCGCCGCTACTTCGAGAAGGCGATTGAACAGAACGGCGAGCCCGAGACAATCACCGTGGACAGGAGTGGCGCGAATCTGGCTGCGCTTGAAGCGCTCAATGCCGAGCGTTTAACACCGATCAAGGTCCGTCAAAACAAATACCTGAACAACGTCGTCGAGCAGGATCACCGTGCCATCAAACGCATCATCAAACCGATGCTGGGGTTCAAGGATTTCCGCTGTGCGCGCATCATCCTGTCTGGCATAGAAATCGCACACATGATCCGCAAGGGGCAGATGTGTGACGATGGCGTCGCCCCGACTGCAGCCGAACAATTCTACTCGTTGGTAGCGTGAGTAGTACTACCGATATCACGCTTTGCTCAAGCTGTAATCGTTAGCGCGACAGAACCAGCATGAGTGCGCTGTACGGTGTCGGTGGCAACTACGATGACCTGGTTCGACAGACGACGCAGCAGAGCTATAACGTCAGCGCTGGCGATCAGTTTGCGGGGACGGCGGGCTGGAGCCTAGCGTTGCAGGGGCCAGCGGCATCGACTGGTGCCGCCAGTGCAGCAGGCGGCTATGTGAGCGGTACGCCGAGTCCGTACGGTGGTGCTGCGTTCAACGCGCAGCAGGCACGCATCGCCCGTATCGCAGAGATGCAGTTGCAGGCGGCGAACCCGGCCGATGTTCGACCGGGATGGGGCGAACTGAACGTTCTGGTTACGGGTGTTGGGTCGCGCGGAGAAGCTGGTGAAATTCGTGCCTTGCCGCTGAGCATGCGCGAGCGGCTGTCTGATCCGAGCGTGGCGGATACGCCGGGCGGTGCCATCCTTGGGTTTGCATATAGTGCCGCTGAAAAGGCTGGCGACGTTGCTGCACTGTTCTCCCAGTTCGGCCTGAATCCGGTCACTGGCGAGATGCGTAGCCCGGGGCAACTTCAGCGGACAAAGGAAGACCTGGTGATTAACGCCGGTACGCTCGGCGTTGGTGCATTCGAAAGTGGAGCGGTAACGCTTGCAAGGCAGCAGGGCCAGGCAATGTTGCGGTCGGCGGGCGAGAGCTTTGGGCCGCAGATTGAAGGTATGTTCGAACGCGCGGCGCCGGGGCTTCGGATGTATGCACTACCCGAGGACATGGCGATCAGTTCACGGGTTGGACCTCCTATCCCACGGCTCGATGTTAGCGACCAATTCTCAATCAATAGATATGGTGGGGGAGTTAGCATTGACTATCTCGACGCAGAATACGGGAGCCATGGGCTGAACGCATACATCGATCAAAGCCAGCGTCTCTCGTTTGAGATTCGTGCTAACGGCGATGTAGCGAAACTCGGCTCTGGCAAAGATATGTTTGCCAGTATGATGCTGAGATTGGATAGAGAAGGAATTGAGGTTAATGGCATTACCGGTACATGGGTATCAGGAACGGACAGTGTCAATGCCGCTGAGTATGCGCGGAACTTGGCTGCAGGGATGAGCAAGGAAAATGCTGCGCTCAATACATGGACTGGCAGGTTAGCGTCGAGTTATGGATATACGTCAGTAATCGTGCCAGATCCAGTCATTTCCAATACTCAATTTGCTTACTTTATGAAGCTTGGTCGATGATGGATGAGCTAATCAAAGGCGTAGTCGCTTCAGATCTCTTTGGAGAGATCTTGTCTTCCAATCCAACGTTTACTTCACGGGATTTATGTCGTTTACTAGTTGATCGCTTCCCGGAAATTGATGGTGCCGCAATCCAACTCATTCGCCGCTGGAAGGGCGTAGGACGAGTAGACGGGATTTCAGATGCGGATTTGAATATTGGAATCGCACACTTCCTCAAGGAAGCCGGGTACTTGAACACGGATTAAATACCGTTTCAAAGATGGGCGCAATGTTGGCGCCATTGCGATGGATGCGATCGCATCGACGATTGGCAATATGGTGGTGGACCGCGTCGCAGCGAGTGACACGACGGCGCTGAGCACGCAGCAGGCGATCGATGGCGTGACCGGTCAGATTCTGCCGGGTGGTCTTGGTGGAGTGGGCATCGGGTTCGTCGCACCCGCATACAGCAGCAATGCGCCGCTGTTCGGTGTGTATGGTGGGCTGGTTGATAACAGTGAGTCGTCATATAGCGCATCGTCGACGCTGTTTGGCCCATCGATGGGGTTGCCGGATCGGCAGCGACCGATCATGCTGGCGGATACGGGCGGCAATCCGGACAATACGTTGCTCGCGTGGGAGTATGCGAAGCAGGCGGCATCGGACAGCGTCAACTTCGTGATGGGTCTGGCCAACACACCAATCCAGTTTGTGAATGGCGGGTTTGAACTGGATCATGTGGCAGTGGGTGGGCTTGAAGCGGTTGGAGTCTTCCCGCCGGGTGCGGCTAGTGGCAAGACGCCTCAGATTCCGTATTTCCAGGCTGAGGATACGTTCGCGGCGCGCTCGGGTAATGCGACGGGATTTGCGTTGAGCATGTTCGGGATGACGGAGCAACTCGCCATGAAGGGGACGGGACTGCTTGATGCGATGTTACCTGGGCAGGCTGTGAGGGACATTACATCTGATGCAACAGCATTGCGGCGTGCTTATCTAAATGACAAGTTTGATCGCACAGGAAATTTGAATCTTGACATTAACATTCGAGGGCGCCAAGAAACGGCAACTAACTTCTTCGTGTCGCAGGGTGTACCGGAAACCAGTATTCCATCGTATATGATGGGTATTGACTTCACTAAATGCGTTGAAATGCAGACCATCGGTACTGGACGGTCATTATGGCAATACCAGACGCCAGGAGCTCCACAAGGTAATTGGTACTCGTTTGTTCGTCCGCTCAGCCGGCCGAGCTTGGCATCAGTCCACTTGGTTTTAATCGGACGACACAAACTGTTGAGCCGAAAATCCTGAACTCCTACAGGACCGCAGAGCCGGTAACTATGCTGCGCAGTACATCGGCGGCCGTAGACGATTTCTGGTCGGTCAAGGGGCAGTCGTACCCGGCCGTTGGTGGGGCACGCCAATTGTTCTCTACGCAGAAACCAGTGTTTGTGCTGGTTCCACGATGATTTGGGGAAAGGTATGACCGCAATAGAAACAGTAGAGAAAGCGTTGGCTCTTGCGAGAGCAAGGTTGAATGCAGCCTCTGGGTTCGAGATATTTGCTTCGACTGTGGCCCAGTTAGAGTATTTGCTGTCCGTTCTGAGAGGGGACGATAAAGATCGCACGCGCCTGAAAAAAATAGTTGTGGGGCACTTTGCTGCACGGGAGTTCGAAGAGAACGATCCTGAGCTGGCAAAAGCATTGCATGCTGCACAAGCGATTGCATATAAAGCAGCAAAGGGGCTTAAGGTTTAGGCAGATTGAGTATCCTCAAGATGGGAGTTGCCGTACCGATCAAAATGGGAATCACCGCGCTCATCAACGGCGGGCGTGCAGCACTCGCGAGCGAAATGCTCGGCGGTGATGCACCGATCTTCAGGTCAGGTGGCTTGCTTGGTTCGCAGATGTGGGCCTCTTTTGCAGGCACAGGAGCGATTAGCGCGGGCGTCAACGCGGAAGCGCAGTACTCCTTGACGGTGGATGTCGATCCCGTTGATGTTGGTGTCTTTCCCCGCATATCGACCTTGCAGTTCAGATCGCGGTTGCGGCTGGCAACTCGGTCAAAGAGATCGCGGAAGGATGGTCCAAGGTGAAACAGGTCGTTCACATGACAAGCCGAATGTCCGCGGCAGTGCGCAATGACATACAAAGCCAAATTCCGTCATTGCGGTATTGGTCTTCGGATCGGACACCGCACAATCCGGCCGAGGATGGCTTTATCTGTGAAGAATACCAAGTGGGTTTGTCGTTTCCGCGAGCGTAGGCATTAGCCGGGCCTGCGTTCGGGTACCGGTGGTTTCTCGAAGGTTGTTTCCTCTATCACCAGCTTCACGGGCAGCAGCTCGCGCAGCCGATCGAGCTTGAATTTGTAATATAAATCAAAGAAAAGGGAGTATCTTGAAGAAAATCCGTGCTGTCGCAATGTTTGCGAGTCTCGTTGTTCTTACCGGGTGTGCTCGCCCGCCGCTCACCCAGTCTGTGGAGCACGATGTTCTGACAACCATGCAACCCGTCGAAGTTCGGGTGGGTATCGCGCAACCAGAGTTGTATGCGGCGTTCGTCCCGTCGACCACGGGCTTGGCTGCGGCCGCGACCTGTGGGGTGATTCCCGGCATTGGCATTCTACTGGCCGCTGCCTGTGGCGGTGCTCTCGGCGCGGTGGACGCAGGTATCAATGCTTCGCGTGCTAAGAGCGCTGAGGAAACGATCCATCCTCTAAAGGACCAACTGGTCGAGCTAAATTTCGACCAGCAGATGCGCGAATCGATATTGAATGCGCTTCGAGAAGCGCCGGAGATGCAAGTCGAGCGCGTTGAAGTGACTAAGGATGTAAAGGACCAAGACTATAATGAATTGTTCATCGCCTCGCAGTCAGGCTCTGTGATGTTCGTGACTGTTGACTATCACCTATCGCCTGATTTTTCCACATTTGAGCTTTCGACACGCAGTCTGCTGTTTCCGCGTAGCTCCAAGGCTCGCGCCGCGGCCAAACTGCAGCCAATCGTTCAAGCGACGGCACCCGACAACGGACTAGCGGTTGCCCCGAAGAACTCAGTGTACCGGGCCAGTATCACGTACCGCGCCAAGCTAGTGACCTCTGGCAAAGATTCGACGCAGAACGTCGCGATATGGAATGACAACAATGGCCGTCTGCTGTGAGCAAGCATGCATGATGGTATTGCGCAGATGGGCCGTTTGGTGGCCGAGAGCCTGCAGCGCAAGTATGAGATCAACGGAAACGACACTCAGGTCAAGGACGATAACGGCATTGCCGCGAGTCAAGTATCGATGGGGAACACAGGGTCGCTGCTGCGCTATCCTGATGGGTCCCTGCAATTTAACGCCAACCTCGAGGTAGCGCTGGCGAACTTCGACGTAGTGCGACAAGCGGCGAGTGTATCTGAGGCATCGGCGCAAGCGGTTACTCCCAATGCGGATTAGAGGTCACGGTAGGCGTTGCGCACATCGTATCCATTGCATTTTCGAAAGAGAAACGGCACGACGCGCCACGCGACCTTCTTGAACACCGAATCGTCACTCGCGACGGGCGCGGCGCAGCCAATAGCGTTGCCATCGAGGGAATGCTGCATGTCGCGCTCCGCGTGCGGAGCGCGCCTTCATGGTCTAAACGGAAGTGAGGAAAGACCGAACGGCCTTTCCCCGAATGCACAGTACGATCAGTTCTGCAGCGCGTCCCACATTTCCTTGTCGCGCTGCGCGGTCCAGATGCGCGGATGGCTGATGCCACTCGCTTCGTCGTAGGCTCGCGACACGTCGAACGGCAGGCAATGCTCGTAGATGAAGACGTTGCCGAACTTCGGGTCCATGGACTTGCGCGTGAGCGCCATCGCGCCCTTCAGATCGAGCTTGTCCTTGAATGCGTCACGGCCCGCCTGCAACAGCATGGTGACGAAGTCTTTCGTGTAATCGAGGCCCTTGTTCACTTCCGCCGGCGACAGCAGCGCGGGGCCGCGACCCGGCACCAGCTTCTCCGCGTTCAGGGCGCGCAGTGCTTCGAGCGTCGTCGGCCATTGTTCGAGTTGCGCGTCGCCGCAATAGCAGGCCGCTTCATACTCGACCAGGTCGCCGGAGAACAACACCTTCTGCGACGGCAGCCAGACGACCGTGTCGCCCTTCGTGTGGCCCGAGCCGAGATGCGCGATGCGCACTTCGAGCTTGCCGAGAAAGAGCGTCATTTCCTTTTCGAAAACCAGCGTCGGCCATGTCAGACCGGGTACCGTTTCGACGCCTGCAAAAAGACGCGGGAAGCGTTCGATCTCCGACTTCATATCGGCTTCGCCGCGCTCGACGATCATTTCGTAGGTGCCGCGGCTGGCGATCACCTGCTGTGCCCCTTCCTTGAAGTACGCCGACGCACCCAGCACGCGCACCGCGTGATAGTGCGACAGCACGACGTATTTGATCGGCTTGTCGGTGACGCTGCGGATCTTCGCGATCAGGTCTTGCGCCATGGCCGGCGTGGCGGTGGTGTCGACGATCAGCACGCCGTCGTCGCCGATGATCACGCCGGAGTTGGGGTCGCCCTCGGCCGTATACGCATACGCGTTTTCCGACAATTGGGTCCACGTGATCTTCTTTTCTTCCAGATCGGCCTGGGATGCGAAAGCCTTCGCCATTTCTGTCTCCGTCTCACGACTCGTTGGGGGATGACTAATAGTCGTTGTCATGTTGTGATTTGTCAATGACAAAATACCTTGTCATTCACTAAGCTAGGGTAAACTCCGTTGGTTGGTCGGCACGGTCCGATCGGATACCATCTAGGCCTTCCACGGGCGACACCGGACGGGCCGAATCTCCTTCGGGTCAAGGGCGGACAACACGATGGCTGATACGACAAGCGAAAAGAAACAGCGGGGGATTCAGAGCGTCGAGGTTGGCGGACGTCTGCTGCAGGCGCTGGCGCGACAGCGCGAACCGCTCGGGCTGACCGAACTGGCCGGCGAGGCGCAACTGTCGTCGGCGCAGGCGCATACCTATCTCGTGAGCCTGACGCGCCTCGGCCTCGTCAAGCGCGATGCCCTGACCGGCAACTACGAGCCGGGGCCACTGTCGTTGCGGCTTGGCCTCATGCATATCGAACAGCAGCCGGTCTATCGCATCGCGGCTGCCCACGCGGCTTCGCTCGCGGAGCGGATCGGTCTTAGCGTGGCGATCTGCGTGGCGGGCGTGCAGGGCCCGACCATCGTCCGATACGAGCGCAGCGGTGCGCCGCTGCATGTCAATCTGCACATCGGCACGGTGATGTCGCTCGAAGCGACATCGACGGGCCGCGTATTCTGCGCGTTCTGCGCGCCCGAGCAGGTCGCGCAAATGGCGCGAAGCCAGGCGCATTCGGCGGACCCGACGCCGGCGCGCGGCCGCGCCGCCAAAGGGCCGACTAGCGCGGAGTGGCGCAAACGCTTCGATGAGATCCGCGCGCGCGGCATCGAGCGAGGTATCGATGCGCCGAGTCCGGGCATCAGCAGTCTGAGCGTGCCGGTGTTCGATGGCGATCAACGGATGCAACTCGCGTTGACGGCGATCGGCTCGTCGGGCTCGATCGAAGTCGGGTGGGACGGTGTGGTCGCGCGTCAGTTGCTCGAAACTTCCCGACGTATCACCGAAGCGCTGGTCACACCCAGCTGAGAATCATGCAGATCGAAACCCCGGACGCGTCCGACGCGAACACGCCCCAACTCAACGACACGAAAGCTCAGCGCGGAATCAGCGCGCTCGACAACACCGGCGAACTCCTGCTGGCACTCGTTGCCGCCGGCCGTCCGCTGTCGCTGCGCGATCTGGCCGCGGCCGCCGATATGCCCGCCGCCAAGGCGTTTCCGCATCTGGTGAGTCTGCTCAAGGTCGGCTTGCTGAGCCGCGACGACGCCGGTCTTTTCAGTGCGGGACCGCTCGGCATGGAGCTCGGCCTGATCGCGTTGCAGCGCATGTCGCCGATTCGCGATGCCGAACCGGAGATCGTCACGCTTGCGGCGGAGTCCGGCATGAGCGTCGCGGTGGCGATTCTTGGACCTTTGGGTCCTACGGTAATCCGTTTCGAAGAATCGGCGAGACCACAACACGTGAGCCTGCGCGTGGGCACCGTGATGTCGCTCGTCAACACGGCGATAGGGCGCGTGTTCGCCGCGCATCTTGCGGACGACGTACTGGTCGGGCTGTTGTCGCAGGAATCGATCAGACTCGCGGGCGCGCCGGTTGCGGAAGTGCTCGTGGCGCCGAAAAAGGGCCCGCCGTCGTTGGCCCCGGCCTATCTGGCACGTCGTGCGAAGGTTGTCAGCGACGGCATCGATGACGCACTCGATGCGCCGGTGCCGGGCATCGGCGCGTTGGCCGCGCCCGTGTTCGATCATACGGGCAGCGTCAGTCTGGTGGTCGCGGTGATCGGTCCGTCGGGCGGCTTTGATTTCAGCACGCACGGCACGACCGCACAGAGGCTGCTCGCCACGACACGACGGCTGTCGTGGCGGTTCGGCTGGATCGGGCGCTGAGCCTGGGTCGTCAATCCGCGCGCGCCAGCGCCAGCGCTTCGAGCAGCACGTCGGCATCGCCGATGTGGTTCGCGAGCAGCAGCACGAGCTTTGCGTTCATGAAATGGCTTTGCTCGTCGGTCAGTCCATTGTGCGCGTCGATGAGCTTTTCATAGAACGCATCGGGATCGGCCATATTCGTTTCGATGTTCAGCTTGGTCATGATGGTTATCCGTTGCAGGTTGCGCGATCCACGGCCTTGGCGACCGATGCGGTGTCGAGGGCGCGCCAGCGCGCGCAGACATGCTGGTCCGGACGCAGCAGATAAAAGGTGCCGGGCCCCGCATCGAAGCGATGCGTGACGATGCCTTCGACGTCCTCGATCACCGTGACGTGAGGCATCTCCGGCAGCGCGGTCGCGGCCGCGCCACGCGGCACGACGATCAACGAGTGAACCGGCACCGCGAGGCATGCGAGCGCGCGAAGCCGTTCGGCGCATCTCGTCAGGTCGTCTCCCTGGCCGCAGAATTGCACACCCGTGAAGCCGCCATGTCCGGTCTGATTCAGGAACCAGGCGTCTTCGCCAGCGAGCTTGACCGGCGCGTCGGTGCTGGCCGCGCCGGGCACCATCGCACTGGTGAATGCGTCGGCGTCGGGCGTGTTCAGGGGCGAGTCGCGCAGAACCGCCGGCACCGACAGACGGCCGCTGTTGACGATGCGCCGCGCGAACGGACACTGTTTCGCGAGCTTAAGCGTGGCATCGCGGAACATCCGCGAAACCGCGCTTTTCGGCGTGATGAAGTCGGTGGCGCGCGATGAGTTCAGGATGTTTTCGTCCGCCGCATACTCGCGCTCGGATGCATAGGTATCGAGCAGCGCCGGCGGCGCGTCGCCGTTGACGACGAGCCGCAGCTTCCAGGCGAGATTGTCGGCATCCTGCACGCCGCTATTCGCGCCGCGCGCGCCGAACGGCGACACGCCATGCGCCGAATCGCCCGCGAACAGCACGCGGCCATGTCGGAAACTGTCCATCCGCAAACACGAAAACGTGTAGACGCTGACCCATTCGAGCTCGAACCCGGCATCGTCTCCGAGCAGCGCTTTCACGCGCGGAATCACTTTTTCAGGCTGTTTTTCGGCGACCGGATCGGCGTCCCAGCCGAGCTGGAAATCGATGCGCCAGACGTTGTCGGGCTGCCTGTGCAGCAGTACGGATTGATTGCGATGGAAGGGCGGATCGAACCAGAACCAGCGTTCGGTCGGAAACGGCGCCTTCATTTTCACATCCGCGATCAGGAAGCGGTCCTTGAAGGTGCGGCCATGACTGTCGAGACCGAGCGCCTTGCGCACCGCGCTGCGCGCGCCGTCGGAGGCGACCACGTATTGCGCGCGCATCGGATAAATGCCGTCGGGCGTTTCGACCCGCAACTCGACATGGTCGTCTTGCTGGGTCACACCGATCACATTGCTTTTCCAGCGCATCTGCAGATTCGCGGTTCGCTTCGCCTCGTCTACCAGATAGCCCTCGACGTAGTACTGCTGCAGATTGATGAATGCTGGGCGCGCGTGGCCTGTCTCGGGCAGCAGGTTGAACGTATAGATCAGTTCATCCTGCAGGAACACCTTGCCGACGTTCCAGCTCACGCCTTTGTCGACCATCTGCTTGCCGCAGCCGAGCCGATCGAAAATTTCCAGCGTCCGCTTCGCAAAACAGATTGCGCGCGAACCGCTCGACAGCGTGTCGTCATTGTCGAGCAGTACGGTGCGAACGCCCTGCTGGGCCAGATCGATGGCCGCTGACAACCCGACCGGGCCAGCGCCGATCACCACGACCGGATAGGTGAGCGGTGCACCGGCATCGTGGTCGGCGGCTCGCTCGTAGTCGAACCGCATCGTTTGGTAGTCGATCTGCATGGCGTCTCCGGGTTCTGCGGGGTATCTTTCATTAATCTATAGCAAGCAGTATTGCTCCTTGCTAATATTGGCCATTCTATAAAGCTTTTTGAGCGATCGAATCTGTATTTACCCTGGTGCGGTTCCGTTGCCCGCAAGCCCGGCAACGAATATCCCGTCGAATCGCACTTTCGACAACGTCGAAGAAGCGCGCGCCGCCAAGCATTGAAACGTCGGGTTGACCTTGGCAAGTGGCATTCGTGATACGTTAGCTGGCACAAGCAGCGATGGAGACCACCATGCTGATTCCTCTGCTGTTACTTGTGGGGCTTCTTTGGTGGATGTTCGCGATCCATCCGGGGCATGCGGCGCTCGAGCGACTTCGTGCGATGATGGAATTTGCCCGCTTGGACTTCAAACATTTTCCGAAGCTTGCCCCGCAATCGACTGCCCGGTCTGCGATTGCCCTGGCTCTGTACGCCATCGCCTGCGCGATCAGCACAGACAACCTTGGCGTCGCGCAGGCTCAAGCACAGCCGCCGTCGTTCGAGAGCTTCGCCGTCCCGGCCGGCAGCGCACCGCATGACGTCGCACCGGCGCATGACGGCACCGTGTGGTACACCGCGCAGGCGCGGGGAGCGGTCGGGCGGCTGGACCCGCGCAGCGGCAAAACCGACATGATCGCGCTCGGCGCCGGATCGGCGCCACATGGCGTGATCGTCGGCCCCGATCGTGCGGCGTGGGTCACTGACGGCGGCCAGAACGCAATCGTGCGTATCGATCCGAAGACGCTCGCCGTCACGCGTTTTCCGCTACCCAAGGACCGGCCAGACGCCAATCTGAATACCGCCGTGTTCGACAAACAGGGGCATCTGTGGTTTACGGGGCAAAGTGGTATCTACGGCGAACTTGATCCGCAGCGATCGCGCATGCGCGTCTTTGATGCCCCACGCGGCGCCGGGCCCTACGGTATCTGCGTGACCCGCTCCGGGGATCTGTATTTCGCTTCGCTGGCGGGAAATTACGTAGGTCGCATCGACCCGACCACGGGCGCGGCACAGGTCATCGAGCCACCAACGTCGAATCAGGGCGCGCGCCGCGTCTGGGCCGATTCCAGGGGGCGCATCTGGGTCAGCGAGTGGAACGCCGGAAAAGTCGGCGTGTACGATCCTGGCACGCATCATTGGCGCGAATGGCGACTGCCCGGCAACGATCCGCACGCGTATGCAATATTCGTCGACGACCAGGACATCGTCTGGCTCAGCGAATGGAGCGCTAATGCGCTGGTGCGCTTCGATCCGCGTGCCGAGCGGTTCGACGTGTTGCGGCTGCCGCGTGACCACGCGAACGTGCGTCAGATGATGGGTCGTCCGGGCGAGGTCTGGCTGTCCGAATCCGGCACGGATCACCTGCTGCTCTTTCGATCACGTGCAGCTGATGTGAGCGGGCAGTGACCACGCACTGCACCGGGAGCGGAATTGCGCGGTCCGCTGCGCCCCGCGTGCGCGGGACCGCTACCAAAATGGTCTAGAGCAGCTGGAGGGTCCGCGGATCGGCTTCTCCGCCGAAATACTTGCGCAAAGCTTCGATGAATACGTCGTTGTCGTTCGTGGCGCGCGCGAACAAGGTGACCGACGAGCGAAACTTCAGGTCATCCGGATACCCGAATATTTCCTCGACGGAGCGGTCGCTGACGACGTTGACCAGGTGCGTCGTTTCGCGCAGCCGTGGGCCGAGTATCGGGTGGCGCAGATAGGCTTGCGCTTCGTCCAGCGACGAAAGCGCGAATCGCTGAGCCATTGCGCTGGTTCCGAGCCCCTCGATTTGAGGAAACACGAACCACATCCAGTGGCTTCGCTTGCGTCCGTGCCTCAGTTCATCGCATACCTGGTCGTAGACCGGCTCTTGTGCATCGAGGAAGCGCTGAAGATCATAGGGATCGTCCATTTCGTACTCCGCTGCAGGCGTGGAAACCATCGTTAAACCACGATTCTCGCGCGCATGCAGGCACGGGTCTACGATGGATCGTTGATTCGCTCCGTCATTAGCGATACCTTTACGTCTATCCAGGTCGTCGGGTGCTGGTCAACGAAGGGAGAACCGTTTCGTGAAGAGAGCCTGGGCTGTCTCCTGCATCGTCGCATTGAGCGCGATCTTCGGCGGATGCGGCAAGCAGGGACCGCAAAGCGCCACTGAGGCATCGGGCGCATCCGCGAGCTCGGCGCCGGTTCAGCCAGCACAGGGTGCGAGCAATGCAACCGCTGCATCAGGCGCCCAAGGAACGGGCGCGCTGGTCACCGTCACCAAGGCGCAGTTGCCGGCGGAGGCGGCCGAAACTCTGCGACTGATCAAAGCGGGCGGCCCCTTCCCGTTTAGCGATGACGGCGTCTTGTTTCGTAACAGTGCGGCTTTGCTGCCGAAGCATCCGCGCGGTTACTACCACACCTATACGGTTCGCACACCAGGCGCGACGGATCGGGGGCAGCGTCGGATCGTATGTGGTGGGCCGCGCAAGCAAACCGGCGAGTGCTATTACACCGACGATTACTACGCCAGCTTCAAGCGCATTGGAGAATAAAGACGGAATGAACTGCATCAGCGACGCTATCTGCGAACTGGCGGCGGCGTCGCAAGGCACCTTTTGCTAGCTGCGATGGCGCCTGTTTCAGCGAGTTCGGCGACGCAGTCATCGTGCCATTGAGGTCCACAACGATGAGATACCTGCCGACGGTATCAATCCATCGACCAAAAAAAGTCTGAACGTTGATGGCTTCATCCTGATCACCACAGATCTGGCGAAGAACGACCCCCAGCCATCAGCGCGGCACCTACGATCACCCCTTTGACGACCACGCCGAGTGGAAGGGCGCCGAACTGCGTTCAGCAGTACGTTCGAGCGCCTGGCCATCGCGGCGAGCCGACTGCGCCGAAGTGAAGTCGCGCGTCGGGTCTCGGGCATCGTGCGTGTGAACCTGGAGGGGTTTCCAGACAGTGCGAGTACGCCGTTGGCGGCGAGGTCAGTAGGAGATCTCTCAATCAGAAAACCTGAAGGCAGCCATCAGAACTATGAGATTTTCCTGCCGTCGGGCTTCTGCGATAGTTGTTCTCAACCGTTGTGTTGGATTTCCGTACCGCGCGTCGTCGTCCAGGGAGAATCTGCATGCATCGTTTTGTGATCGTGGGAGGAGGGGCGGGTGGCATCGAACTCGCAACGAGGCTAGGCGATCGTTATGGTGGTCGGCGAAGCGGGGCGCAACGTGCCTCCATTACGTTGGTCGACCGCAACCCGACGCATATCTGGAAGCCCCTGTTGCACGAGGTCGCAGCAGGAAGTCTGGACCCATTCGCACAGGAACTGGCGTACGCCGCGCAAGCCCAGTGGCACGGCTTCGAGTTCATCCATGGCGAACTTGTCGGACTGGATCGTGGCTCGAGGCAGGTCCTGCTTGCGCCACTGCTCGATGACGACGGAACCGAACTGGTACCGCCGCGCCGAATCGGGTACGACTCGTTGATTCTTGCCATCGGTAGTACAACGCACTACTTCGGCGTGCCGGGCGCGTCGGAAAATTCGCTCGCGCTTGACAACGTCGCTCAAGCGGAACGCTTCAGAAAGCGCCTGATTTCAGCTTGCATTCGCGCCGAACAACAACGAGACGCCGGTGAGCGGAGTGCATGTGGAGTGCCGGTCGATCACGCGCCTCGTGTTCAGGTCGCGATCGTTGGCGGGGGCGCTACGGGCGTGGAATTGTCCGCCGAATTGCGCAATACGGCGAAGGTACTTTCATCATACGGCTTGCATCGGCTCGACCCCACACACGACGTCGGGATCGTGCTCATTGAAGCTGGGCCGCGGATTCTGCCGGCGTTGAAAGAACGCGTGTCCACCGCAGCTGCCGGACTGCTGGGCAAACTCAATGTCAAGTTGATGGTCGACGAGCGGGTCGCGGAGGTCGCGCCCGGACTCATCCGCACGAAAAACGGCAAGACGATACGTGCGGATCTCACGGTGTGGGCCGCGGGCATCAAGGCACCCGCCGTGCTTTCAACGCTCGATGGGCTGACCGTCAATCATCTGGGGCAACTCAATGTGCGTCGCACGCTTCAAACGGATCTCGACGACCATATATTCGCATTCGGCGATTGCGCGGCCTGTCCATGGTTGGGTTTCGAGCGCAATGTTCCACCGCGCGCCCAGGCGGCTCATCAGCAGGCATCGTTTTTCGTCAAGGCACTTGCGCGACGCATCGAGGGGAAAAAGCTTCCGGAGTTTGCCTATCGCGATCTCGGCTCGCTAGTGTCGCTCGGGCACGCGAATGCGGTAGGGAGTCTGATGGGAGGTCTTATCGGCGGCAGCATGCTCGTGGACGGACTGCTTGCTCGCTTCATGTATTTGTCGCTGTATCGGATGCACGTTGCAGCGCTGCATGGCTATGCCCGCATGATCGTCAATGCCCTCGCGCATCGGCTCCGTCGAAGCACCGCGCCGCACGTCAAACTGCACTGAGCACGCCTTTCAGCGTCGACTCGAGCGGAGGCGCCATGCACGCTCGAAACGGCACCTCGGCCAGACGATGCCGACGTCTCCGGCGTCTCGAATGGATTCATCCAGCAAGGTCTCGATATCGGGGTGCTCGTGTTCTTCGGCAAGCTCCTCGTGCTCATGGTCGTGCCACACGAGCTGCCCGCGCACTTTCGCGACCTTCACGTACTGATCGTTGACCTGTGCGACAACTTTCGGCGACCCATGATCCGACACATCGGCGAACGCGGCTTCAAGGTCGAACGATTCGGCGAACGGATGGGAAGACATGCTTATCTCCAGGTCGGAATGAGGGATGCGGCGAGCAGCACACCCATCGCGAGATTGAGAATGCGCCAGTGGCGCGGCGTCCGAAACAGCCGCGCGAATAGCACACCGAGCGCACACCACAGCGCGAGCGACGCGCACGCAGTCACCCCGAACGCTGCACCGAGCAGCATCGCGAGGCGGTTCGGATTGTTTGCGAGCAGCGCGAAAGACGCCGCCGCGCCAACCGTCATCGCCCAGCCTTTCGGGTTGAGCCAGAGCAGCAGGAAACCGTTGACGAGCGAAACCGGCCGCACGGGGCCGTTGCTCGCGTTTGGCGGCCCGCTGCGCGCGATGCGCCACGCGAGCCACAGCAGATACGCCGAGCCGAGCGCCCTCACCGCCGTTTGCAGCGACGGCAGCGTCAGAAGCAGGCCGCCAAGCCCGAGCGCGGCGACCGCGGCGAGCAAGGCGAGGCCCATCGCGATGCCGAGCATCAGCGGTATCGAGCGTACGAAGCCGAAGCGTGCGCCTGAGGCGGCGGCGAGCGTGGTCGCGCCGCCGGGCGTCACGGTCGCGACGGCGACGAAGAGCAGAAGCGGCAGAATCGAGGTCATCGGTGCACATTCGGATCAGTGAATTCGCACTGTACGGATCGTCAAGGCATCGTGAAAGCTAATAATATTGATGCGGTACATTACGTCGCATAATGCATAGATGAGCCGAAACCTCGACCTCGATCTTATCCGCACCTTCGTTGCCGTCGCCGATAGCGGCAGCATGACGGTCGCCGCGAATCTGCTGCACATGACGCAAGGCGCCGTGAGCCAACAGGTGAAGCGCCTCGAAGATGTGCTGGATTGCCTTCTGTTCGTTCGCAAGACGCGCCGGCTGGAACTGTCGCACCAGGGCGAGCAGTTTCTCGTGAAGGCGCGCAAGCTGCTGCGGCTGAACGATGAAATCTGGGCCGACATGACCGGCCAGCCGTTGCGCGGCGCCTTGCGTGTGGGCGTGCCTTACGATCTCGTGACGCGGCTCGCGCCCGCGATGAAGGCGTTCGCCGACGCGCATCCGCACGTCGAAATTTCGTTGGTGTGCGCCGCGTCGCCAGAGCTGAGCGAAGCGGTGAATAGCGGTCGCGTGGACGTGTCGTTGGTCGAATATGTCGCAAGCGAAGCCGAAGGTGAAGTGGTCTGCATCGAGCCGCTGGTGTGGGTCAAGGGGCGCGGCAGTGATGCATGGCAGAAGCGGCCGTTGCCGCTGTCGATGGTAGACGATCGTTGTGCTTTCCGTCCGGTGGTGCTCGGCGCGCTCGCGGACGAGGGCATTGCCTGGCGCACGGTGTTCGAGAGCGGAAACATCGAGGCGACGGCCGCAACGGTGCGCGCGGGCCTCGCGATCACGGCCTGGCTCGCCTCCACGGTGCCGGCCGATCTGGAGACGCTGACGCCTCGAGTAACCGGCTTGCCCGCACTGCCTGCGTTCGCGATCTGTCTGCGCTTGCCCGCGACGGTTCAGCCAGCGGCACAGGAATTCGCACGCCACGTACGCGAGTCGATGTCGAGCGACGCTGGCACTCGACGCGCGCCGCTCGCGAACATTGCGTGACGGACGGCGTTTGAAGTGCACGCCGGAATCGACTGATTCAGACGCACGCAGTGCCGCCAGCCATCTTTTAGTTCACGGACGTCGCTCCTACAAGCGCTGCGGCAGCGCAGCCGCAAAATAGTCAGTCGCCCGGCGCACGCGCGCAGGCACGAAACGACGCCTCGGCCAGATGATGCTTACATCACGGGCGTCGCGAATGAAGTCGTCCAGCACGGTCACAATGTCGGGATGCTTGAGTTCGTCGGCGAGCGAGAGCTTCGCGAAGAGGCCGATTCCCACGCCCGCGAGCACGGCCGATCGTATTGTCTCGACGCTATTCGACGACAGGTTGCCTCGCACCGGTACGCTGAATCGGCCTCGTGGCCCATGAAACGGCCAGTTTGCCGACTCCATCAGACCGCCGTAGAGCAGGCAATTGTGATTGGCGAGTTCGGTAGGATCCTTCGGTACACCGTATTGCTCGAAATAGCGACGCGATCCGACGCAGACCAGCGGGGTGCTCGCAATCCGCTTCACGACCGAATCCGGATCGTTGACGGAGCCCACTCGAATCGCGAGATCGATTCGATCCTCGACCATATCGCGTACGAAATCCGACAACACGAGATCGACCCGCAGACCAGGATAGCGCGACAGCAGCTCGGGAATGAGCGGAACAACGTGCAGGCGACCGAACGTAGAGGCAGAGGCGATCCGGACCAGCCCCGAGACATCCAGCGTGCTGCTGGTCAGTTCGCTGTCGGCCACCTCAATCTCGTCCAGCAACGGCTTGGTGCGTTCGTAGTATTTCTGCCCCTGATCCGTCAGGGTCACGCTGCGTGTGCTTCGGTTGAATAGCAGCACGCCCAGGCGCTTTTCCAGCGCGCCGATCGACTTACTGATCGCGGACTGTGACTCGCCGGTTCTGCGCGCCGCGGCGGAAAAGCCACCCGCTTCAACCACGGCGAAGAAGGCGTTCAATTCGTGAAACCGATCCATTGTATTTCTCTCGTGCGATCTATTCTCTCGGTGAATGGATCTTATGATAAATCCGCCGATTATCATTCGCAGTGGCCGCAATTACGATGTCACTTCCATTCACGAACAGGCAGAAGCTTCAATGTCTACTCTCACAGGGAAGTTCGCGGTTATTAGCGGCGGAACGACCGGTATCGGCCTGGCGATCGCCAGGCGATTCGTCGCCGAAGGTGCTCACGTCTTTATCTTCGGTCGGCGCCAAGGCCAGCTCGACGAGGCCGTCAAACTGCTCGGACGCAACGTTACCGCGCTTCAGGCCGACGCCGCGAATCTCGATGACCTCGACCGTGTCGCTGCGGCAGTCAGGGACGAAAAAGGTGTCGTCGACATCATCGTGTCGAACGCGGGCTTTACCGAGCAGGCTTCGATCGACACCATCACGCCTGAGCATTTCGACAAGGCATTCAACCTCATGGCGCGCGGCCCGGTATTTCTGGTGCAGAAGCTGCTGCCGATGATGACAGGTGGTGGGTCGATCATCCTGGTTTCGTCGGCCATGCACGTCATGGGCATCCCTGGTCATACCGCCTACGCGGCGACCAAGGCCGCGTTGCGTTCCTATGCCCGCACCTGGGCCGCCGAATTCAAGGATCGCGGCATTCGCGTCAACATGCTTAGCCCCGGTGTCACCGACACCCCGATTCTCGACTCCCAGTCGGCGACACGCGAGGATCTGGTGAGCATGTACAAGAGCATGGTCCCGATTGGTCGACTCGCCCGCGCCGAGGAGATGGCCAGCGCGGCGCTCTTTCTCGCCTCCGAACAGAGTTCCTATATGACGGGCGCGGATTTGATGAATGACGGCGGCATCGGCCAGGTCTGAGTCCCGAGGCGCTCACCTCCGCGATTTTTACTCGTGCTATTTAGCGGCCGCGTTGTACCACTCGACAGCGTCCTCGCCGGCGGGGATGTTGAACGGGCTCGATGAATCGGTCGCTGCGAGCCAAACCGCTTCGGCGACATCCGATGCGTGCGTGACGGCCGTTTCTTTCTGCCAGTTTGCGAAAATCTGCTCCACGAGCGCGCCGTACGGCTCGGCGAATCCGTCTTTCATACGTGCCTGCGCGTTCTCGCCGAAGCGGGTGGAAGGCGCGCGTCCCGGCAGCACGACACGCACGCGCACATTGAACTGCTCCAGTTCGAGCGCGAGCGATTCGCTGAACGCGTTGACCGCGGACTTGCTCGCGGTGTAGACCGACAGCAAATGCAGCGGTCTGCAGGTGACGGTCGACGTCACATTGATGATCACACCTTCGCGGCGCTCGCGGAACTGCGGCAACACGGCCTGCGCCATCGCGATGGTACCGAGCGTATTGGTCTCGAAGATATCGCGCACGGTGTCCATCGGCGTTCCTTCGAGCGCGTTCAGAAAACCGATACCCGCATTGTTGACGAGCACGTCGATCCGACCGGCGGCATCGATGACGGCGCGAATGCTTTGCGGGTCCTTCACGTCGAGGGCGAGAATCGAAAGACGATCGGAGCGCGGCAAGACGTCTTCGCGTGGCGCGCGCATCGTGGCGATAACGCGCCAGTCGCGATCCAGAAAATAACGCGCGATTTCGAGGCCAAAGCCGGACGAGCAACCGGTAATCAAGACGGTCTTCATGTCGAATCCTGTGGTTGGTGACAGTCCCAACACAATAAGTCCTGACCACCCGGACTCGCTACAATTGAGCGTCCAGGTTTCATTCGAAATCGTCCGATCATGATCGACCCGCTCGCCGAAATCGTCACATTGCTGAAGCCGACGCCCACGTTCTCGAAAGTGCTGAGCGGCGCCGGGCGCTGGCGCGCGAGCCGCACGGAAGTCGGCCAGCCGTTCTATTGCGTGGTGCTCGAAGGTTCCTTCCGTCTATCCGTCAATGGTTGCGAGCCGCTCATTCTTCAGGCCGATGACTTCGTGCTCGTGCCCGAAGTCTTTAGCTTCACGATGACGAGCATCAACCCGCCCGACGATGACGACGTCTCCGATATCGCGCCCGCGGCACTGCCCGACGGCAGCTTTCGTTTCGGCGATGCGTCGGTCGCGCCAGAAGCCCAATGGCTTGCGGGCCTCTGCGCGTTCGGTTCGCCGGATGCGGCCTTGCTTGTCTCGCTCTTGCCCAAGCTCGCGCACGTGCGCGGTGAACCCAGGCTGGCGACGCTCGTCAAGCTCGTGAGGGAAGAATCGCGCGCGCAGCGGCCCGCGCGCGAGGTCGTGCTGGCGCGACTGCTCGAGGTGCTCTTCATTGAAGCGTTGCGAGCCACGGGGACGGGGGCGTCGCCCGGACTCGTCCGCGGCCTCGCCGACGCCCGTCTCGCGCTCGCCATCCGTCATATGCACGAGAGTCCGCACAAGCCCTGGACGATCGCACAACTCGCAAAAACCGCCGCGCTTTCACGGTCCTCTTTCTTCGATCGATTCAGCCGCGCAGTCGGCGTGGCACCGATGGAGTATCTGTTGTCGTGGCGCATGGCCGTCGCGAGGAGCCTGCTGCGCCGGAACGAAGTCAGCATCGCAGTGATCGCGGAACGTGTCGGTTACGGCTCGGCGAGCGCATTCAGCGTCGCGTTCACGCGTCATGTCGGTCTGCCGCCCACGCAGTATGCTCGAGACGCAGCGAATGTCGTCGCTCGATAGCGTCATAAAAAGGCTATCGGGCCTGGGGCCGCGAGCTTTCGCCGGATTGCAATCCGTTCGAGGCAGGCCTGGCGTTCGCCTGCAAGCTCGACCAGGACATCGCCTTCCGCGGTCGCGACGCCCTTCTGCGTCTGCGCGAGGCGCCGCTGCGCCGGCGTCTCGTTACCCTGACGGTCGACGGAGCCGAACATCTGATGCTGTGCGGTGGCGAAGCAATCTTGCGCGACGGCAAGCCGGTAGGGGCGGTAACCTCAGCCGCGTTTGGGCATACATTGCGATGTCCGGTTGCAATGGGTTTCGTGAACCGTGCCGATGGTGCCGCCGATGCCGCGTGGCTCACGCAAGGCCGCTATACGATCGACGTGGCGGGCGAACAGGTGAGGGCAATCGTGCATCTTAGGGCGCCGTACGATCCGCGATCGGAACGCGTGAAGGGCTAAATGCAGCGAGCTGAGGCGAGAACGACCCCGAAATCAGGTTTTCGCGCAACAGTCGCGCGTTGCGTCTTCGTGGAGCTTCCCGAAGTGATGAGATCAACATCGAGCCTATCCGGCCGATGCCGCGAGACGTTGCTCAATGCTTGCTGCATTGCTCTTTCGCACTGTCAATCTGTTCGTCACCGACTTGACTCCCAGCACTGATCTTGATGCATTGCCAGCGCGCGAGATCTGCCAGCTTTCCGGCACCGACCCGGTGAGCGTGACGACGCCGTGGCTCGCCCTGATGTGAATCTCTGAATCATCCATATCCGGTACACGCCTGAGGGCGCGGCGAACGTCACGAACTATCGAAGTATCCGGCCTGGGTCGAGGCGGCGAGCCCGAGGCCGCCACCCTTTGTGCGACCGCGGCGGACGTCGCGCTCATACCTTGTTGCGCGTTCGCATAGGCCGCGCCGCTCGCGATGGCCGCAATTATCATTGCGCCGATTATTCTGCTCGCATTGCTTATGTTCATGCTGGCTCCTTTGGGTTCTGTCAACCTTGCAAAGTCCGCTGTCCGTGTCGAACGATTTCTTTGACCAGCAGATCCAGGTCGCGAGCGTTTCCTCGGAACGCGGCTGAACGCCGTGCATAGGGAGCAAACCGGCTGCGTCGTTCTTCTCCATCTCGGCACCTGTCGGGTTCGACGTTGAGCAAACAGGAATAGCCCCAGGAGGAGGCAAGATCGGCGCCGTAAGCCGTCACCACTCGGACACGATGCGATACACGCTTGCCCTGCCCTGGAGGCCGCGAAGCGGAGCCTCAAATTCGACGACAGTGCGGCCACCAAGGAGGTCGCGGACCCCAGGCGCACTATAGAGCGCTTCCGAAATGCAAATCTCCCCGGCGTCGGCGAGAGACTGCACGCGCGCGGCGACGTTGACGGCCTGGCCGAAATAATCGAGATTGTCGTTCAGTGTCACCGCAATCGACGGCCCGCAATGTGCCCCGATCTTCAGGATGATCGCCGGTTCTCCACGTTCGCGATTGAAGCGCCCGATTTCCTCCACGATATTCAACGACGCGGAAACCGCGTCCGTTGGTCGACAAAAGACGGCCATCACAGCGTCGCCAATCGTCTTTACGATAGCGCCGGAATACCGTTGTGCGATCATCTCGAGCAAGGCGAAATGCTGTCTGACGAGGCCGTACGCATTCAGATCACCGATGCGTTCATACATGGCCGTCGAACCCTTGAGATCCGTGAAAACGAACGTCACTTGCCG
Source organism: Paraburkholderia sp. 32 (assembly GCF_050435345.1). Lineage (NCBI taxonomy): Bacteria > Pseudomonadati > Pseudomonadota > Betaproteobacteria > Burkholderiales > Burkholderiaceae > Paraburkholderia > Paraburkholderia sp. 32. The sequence goes on along the minus strand of NZ_JBNDKD010000002.1, from coordinate 1,381,046 downwards.
AATCCCAAGGCCTTCCTTCTCGTCAACGTTCTCCGAGCGGAACAGGCGCCGGAAGGTCTGTCGCGCCACCAGCGCCCCGCCGGAGAGATACGGTTCGAATTCGAGCGGGGGCTTGATGGCCTGAGCGACGACCTCTGGAGGCCAATTGATCAAGAGCAGCGACCCGCGCGTGCTCCCGGTATTCCTTACTTGAATGACGACAGGACCAGGCGGCACAACGGAGAGCGCCGGGGCAAACCGTTGACCGTCATAACCGACCTGCAACAGTGTCGGCGAGGTGGCGGGCTCACCAGCGACCGGAACAATGAGAGCGGCTTGTGTCTCGACATTCACACCCGTCAAGGCACCGGGGCCAAGAACAGCCTGCAGGGTCGTCGTCGAACCTGGCGGCAGGAACGTGAGGCCGCGCACGAGCCCCCGCAAGAAGTCGAGAAATCGGACCTGCTGGCCGGCGAACCGACCGTCACCGTTAAATCGCAGTTTCCAGTGGAAATCTTCCACGGAAAGCGACTCGGGATCGTGGAACGTCAGCCTCCGAAGTTCGGGCGATATTGAAAACGTGACCTGGATGAAATCGTCGAGGTCGGTTTCGCCCGTAACGTCGCATAGCCCACAGACGTAATGGGTCTTGAGAGTGCGCAATGATCCGAAGCTGTGGAGGACCATTCCCGACTGCGGACAAAGAACGTCCCAGTTCATCTCGAACAATCCGTATCGCGCCGCATGAAGAAAGAGGTCAATGCATTCAGCCTCGCTTATGCCGCGATCTCGCGCAAACGCCAGCGGATTGACCCGGTAGACGGACAGCTCGTCGCCGCTCCTGATCAGAGTCTCGAGCTTGGAAATGACGCGCGGACTCCATGATCTCGCCTGCTCGATCGCGATCATTTTGCTCTCGAGAAGCCGATCGTCAATGTTCATCGTCGTGGTCAGGTCAACGGAAAACAGTCAGACACAACTGCCGTGTCATGTCGCTTTACCTTGGATTGCAAGATACGGTGATGGTTGGACGGCGTCAACAGGAGTGAGCGCGGCGACCCTATCCTCCTCTATCGGTCTCGCCCGCAAGCGCGGCCTCGATCGCCTGGAGCGCATAAAGGAAACCCAGGCTGCTGCCCTCCTGCCGTAGCCGCTGGAGTTCCTTTAGCGACGCCGGATCGCGATTGCCGGTTCCATACGAGACAAGCGCCCGTGCGCGCGCCACGAAAAATCCGGAAAAGGGCGATGGCTCGCGGCGTGCGTAGTCTTCAAGGGCCGCAGCATGGTGCGCGGCCGCATCCCAGCGTTTGCGGTCGATGCATGCATCTATCGCATCACGTCGAAACAGAAAGTGGTTGTGGCTCACCGCTCCGGCCGCGAGCAAAGCTTCGCCTTCCGCGAGCGCCTGTGCGAAGACAACGGGGTCGTCCGTCGTGCGCGCGAGCACGCCGAGATAAGCGGGGCCCAGGTAGTTCATGCCGGTCTCCCGGCTGATCGACAGCGCCGCTTCGATATCGGCGCGCGCTTCGCGCGGACGGCCGGCGACACGATGCAATTCCGCGCGAAACGCGAGCGCTTCACCTTCGAAGCGCCTTGATTTCAGCTCGCGCGCGCACTGTAGCGCAGGAGCGACGTGCTCCCACGCGCGATCCCACTCCGCGCGATCGTGCAGGCAGTGCCAGGCAGCGTGATGGGCGACGGCGAGTGCGCGGGGATGCCCCACCTTCTGCGCCGCGGCGACGCTGGCAAGCGCGGCGTCGAGTGCGCGCGCGGCTTCGCCGGTAAACCACGTCGTGATCGCCCGCATCGGAAGGTTGGCCACCTCGATCCGTCCGAAGCCATGGCATTGGCAGAGTTCGATGCAGCGGCTGAAGGCCGCGTGGGCGCTGATCATCCGGCCGCGCATGTACTCGCCATCGCCAAGGCCGCCGAGTGCGGCCGCCTCCTGTTCGGGATCGCACGCGTCGCGCGCGAGGGCAAGGCTGCGCCCGTGCTCACGCACGCAGCCGTCGATATCGCCGCGTGGAAAACACAGATTGCCGCGCAGGAAGTGAATGCGCGCCTTTTCGCGCAACAGGCCTTGGGAAGCTTCAGCGGCGTAGTCGAGGTCGGCCCATGCACCGTCGAGATCGTCGATGATCCGCTTCACCGTGGCCCGCCCGATCCATGCGCGGCAACGCTCCGCGTCCGTCGTCGCATATTCGAGGGCGATTTCGAATGCATGGAGTGCCGACTTCATGTCGCCGAGGTCATGCAGGACGTTGCCATGTAGACACTCGAGTGCGGCGCGGTCGCTACGTTGATCCGCGAGATCGAGACCTCGTTCGACAAGCCGGAGCGCGGCTTCATGGCGGTGCCCCGACGCCTGCGAGCGCGCTGCTTCGCAATAGGCGAGCGCTGCCCCGGGTTCTCCCGCGCGATCGAGATGTTCGGCTCGCAGGACGAGGTCGCGCTCGCCGTACCACTGTGCGGCGCGACGATGCAAATCGCGGCGCCGGCTTTTCAGCAGCCCGTCATAAATGGCGTCGCGAATCAGTGCGTGATGGAAGATGAATCCGGTGCCCTGACGTCGTAACAGCAGACCGATTACAAGCGGTTCCAGCGCAACGCCGGCATCAGCATCGGCGCCAGCGCCATCGACGAGAAAATCGACCGCCTCCTTCTCGAACAACTGGCCGAGCACCGAGGCAGCCTGCAGCACTGTCTTATCGGCGGGATCAAGCCGATCGAGCCGCGCCTGTACGAGGCTTCGCACCGACCCCGGCACGCCGGTCCCTTCGCCGTCCTGCGCATCGTTCAGCAACTGCTCGAGAAACAGCGGATTGCCCGCCGCCCGTTCGATGCAGCGTCCCGCCAGACCTGCCTGCGTCCCGGGAAACGATCTGGCCATCGCATGCGCGTCGCCGGCGCTCAGCGGACCCAGATCGATCAGCGAATACGGTCCGCCGGTCGCCACGCGCCACGGCTCTTCACTCGAATCGCCGTGCGTCCGCACTGTCAGCACGAGTACGGCCGGACATCCCGCCATGGTTTCCGATAGTCCGGCGAGGTCGCGAAGCGTCGATTCGTCCGACCAGTGAATATCCTCGACGACCAGTACCCGAGGTTGCTGGCGGCTCGCGCGTTGGACGAGCCGGGTCAGGGCGTTGCGTCGGCCGCGAACGCGCATTTCATTGTCCATGGCGTCGTAGACCGCCCGGTCCTCGAACCCCATCGGTAAATCGACCAGATCTTCGAGAAAGAGTGCGTCGCCAGCGTCGATCAAACCGCTGGCGAGCGCGTGCTCGACGCCAGTGGCACTCGCAGCTCCGTCAGTTGAGCCGTCGGCTGCCAACAGGCCGCGCACGAGAGACTGGATTGCGCCACGTCCGGTTGACGCACCGAAGTCGAGCACGAGACCAGTATGAGAAAGGAATCCTGACTCCCGCGCCTCGCGTTCGAATTCCTCGACCAGGCGTGTTTTGCCGATCCCGGCCTCACCGCGCAGCAGAACGGTGCGTCCGCCTCCGGTGTCGCGGCAGGAATGGAGCACGGATCGAAACTGCCGCATCTCATGATGCCGGCCGACGAACGGCCGGCCCGGGCGTGCGCGCCGAAGGCCGGCAATACACCACGCCGTGACCGCTTGCGCGAAGCCTTTGACCGACAGCGCGCCGCGTTCGACACAGTCCAGGCGGTCAGCCAGCGGGCGTCGCACGCTTTCCGAGATCAGGATCTTCCCCGGCTCAGCCGCATCGGTGAGACGCGAGGCGAGGTTGACCGTGTCGCCGGTGACTGTGTATTCCCTGTGAGTCGCGCTACCGGTGCCGCTTGCGACGACTTCGCCGCCGGCTATGCCGATATGCACGGAGACCGGGCGGCCGAGCGCACGCGACAGGTCGGGCATCCCGTCCCTGATCGCGAGTGCCGCCCGCACGGCGCGTTCGACATCATTGCCATGCGAGACCGGCGCGCCGAATACTGCCATGACGCAGTCGCCGACGTGCTTGTCGACGTGCCCGCCATGCTGCTCGATGGTGCGGTCAACCTGCTCGAAGTAGCGATCGAGCACGGCGAGTACTTCCTCCGCGTCGACTTCACGGCTCATCCGCGTGAAGCCACACAGATCGGCGAACAGGACGGCGACCTGCCGTCGTTCGCCTTTCGCCTCGCCTGGGCTCGCGGCGCTATGCCGGGGCCCGGTTCGCGCCCGCAATTCAGTCAAGGCATCGAGCAGTTTGCGGCGATGACCGACCGACGCAATACCCAGTTCTTTCAGATCGTCCGCGGTGAGATCGCGAAGCACGTCGGCGTCGATGGCGTTCTCGCGAAACACCGGTTCATACCGCTCCATTCCGAGGCTGTGCAGCCACACGGCGACGTCCACGCGCCCTCCTGAGAGGAAGGTGTCGAATCCGTCAAAGATAGCACGGGGCTGGCTTCGTGGAGCCCTGCGCCCCGGGCGGCGGCCGACGCATCGCTGCCGCCCATGGGCGCGGTTGTCGACCGGTGGAAAGCAGCGGAGAAGGTGCGTCTCGCGCATTGCCGATTGGACGCTTGGGACTTCGGCGAGGCAGATATCGACGAGCCAGCGCCTCATATAGCGGCCGGGCGAACAGCTTCGGCACTGGCTCGAAATGAGCGCGGTGGCCGTCAAGGAAATCACCAGCCGCGCGAAACGGCAGTGAGGCTACACCGCGCCTGCGCTGGGCTTTGAGCGTGCCAACGCTAGCGCCAGCCTTGCGCCGACCTCGGCGTTGTGTTTTACGAGCGCGATGTTTGTCGCCAGGCTGCGCCCGCCTGTCAACGCCTTGATGCGCGCCAGCAGGAAGGGGGTGACGGCCTTGCCGGTGATTCCTTGTGCAGCGGCCTCGTCGAGCGCCTGCTGGGTCAGCGCGTCGATCTCTTCGAACGACATCGCTGCGGCTTCCGGCACCGGAGTGCTCAACACCACACCGCCGTCGAGGCCCAGGTCCCACTTGGTGCGAATGAACCGTGCCTGTTCCTCCGCATCGTCCAGCCTGAAGTCCGCGCGAAAGCCGCTGTCACGCGTGTAGAACGCCGCAAAATTGTCCTGTTCGCAACTGAGCACCGGCACGCCGTGGGTTTCCAGGTATTCCAATGTGAGCCCGATGTCCAGGATGGACTTCGCACCGGCACAGATCACCGCCACCGAGGTCTTCGCCAGTTCCTGCAGGTCGGCCGAGATGTCAAAGGTTTCATGCGCGCCTCGGTGTACGCCGCCAATGCCTCCGGTGACGAAGACCTCGATGCCGGCCAACGCCGCACATATCATCGTGCCAGCCACGGTCGTGGCGCCCAGCCCGCCGCCGGCCAGCACGGCCGGCAGGTCGCGGCGGCTGACCTTATGTACGCGGTCCGATCGGCCGATCGTTTCCAGTTCGTCATCCGAAAGGCCGATATGGATTCGCTTATCGATCAGCGCAATAGTCGCCGGCTCGGCACCCGCGTCACGGATCAAGGCTTCCACTTCGCGCGCGGTGCGAACGTTCTCCGGGTAGGGCATGCCGTGGGCGATGATGGTCGATTCCAGCGCCACGAGCGGGCGACCGGAGGCCTGCGCAGCAGCTGCAGGCGCGCTCCAGGTCAACCAGGAGCGTGCAAGGTCAGCAACCATGTCGATCCTTTCGGTGGTGTGATTCACTGAAGTATGCGGTACAAGAGGCCTTCAGCGAGTGCTTAGGCGTCCGTGTGCCCTTGGCGCCTTAGGACGACATGCGTGGCCTTCTCCGACGCTACGAATTCAACGCATTCGTATCCCAGAGCCCGCAAGTCGACCCCTTCGAACAGCGATTCTCCCCGGCCGAGCAGGACCGGCGCGACGGCAATGTGCAGATCATCGATGAGGCCCTCGCGAAGATACTGCTGAATTGTGTCCGGCCCACCGCCAATCCGCACGTCCATTCCGGCAGCGGCCTCGCGTGCACGGTCGAGCGCCTCGCGAATGCCTCCGGTTATGAAGTGGAACGTCGTGCCGCCTGCCATCTCGATGGGGAGACGAGCGTGATGGGTCAAGATGAAGACTGGAACGTGATACGGTGGATTGTCTCCCCACCAGCCTTTCCAGTTTGTGTCCGGCCAGTCCCCACGAATGGGTCCGAACATGTTGCGCCCAAGAATCCAGGCCCCGACATTCTGAAAGCCGCGGGCGGCGAAATCATCGTCAACCCCGGTCGTACCGCCGTCCTTGCCGAACAAGGCTTGCTGGAACGTGTGTGTTGGGACTAGCCACTGATGCAGTTCCGTCCCGCCAATGCCGAGCGGATTGTTGATGTCTTGATTCGGGCCTGCACCGTATCCGTCGAGCGAAATGGTGAAGCCCGCAACGCGAACGCGTGTCATCGTTTGCCTCCGTTTAGACGCCTAACGTAATGTGGACCGCAAAGCTGCAAGGTTTGCCGGAACTACGCGAAATAGTCTGGCAGCAGATTTTTGCTCAACCCTATGTCTCCAGGAGAAGTTTTCCGAATTTGGGGTCTTCGCGGAAAAGAGTGATGAAAAATCTCCATTTTTCAGATTCGAGGCAGCATGCAAGTGAGGATCTTCAGGCGCAGATACTGCTCATCTCGCAATCCGTACGCGCGTCGTTGGATGACCCGAATCTTGTTATTGAGTCCCTCAACGAAGCCGAGCGGCACCTTGTTTTCTGGCTTGCAATAGGAAGCAATCCCCTCCCAATGACGCTCGACCATCGCGGCAAACTTCTCATAGGGCTTCAAACGCTGCCACCTCAGGCTGGATTTCCAGTTCTCGAAGAAGCGACGTGCCCAGCCTTCGCGCTCGTAGTCCCACAACTGCCCGAACGACTCCTTGAGCAGGTACGCGGTATTCAGCCGTCGGTTCGCTGCGAGAAGCGTCTTCAACGAGTTCCTGCCTTCCATCGACAGGTTTTCGCGATGACTAAGCAGAACGTACTTCTGGCCTTTGATGTAGCGCCGCTGCTCGCCTTGCAGGCGAGCGTATTCGCTCTTGCGCACTTCATCCAGGGCTTCGTTGAGCTGCTTTATGACGTGGAATTTGTCGTACAGGATGGCCGCATGCGGCACGCGTTCCTGCGCGACGTTGTAAAACGGCCGCCACATGTCCATCACGACAAGCCGGATGCCGCGGGCCTTTTTCTCGCCCCGCCAGTCATAGAACTGATGCATGCTGGCCTCCTTTCGATCTTCGCCACCGAACCAGATCGCACGGCCCCGTATCAGGTCGCTCACAACAATGCGGTACGTCTGTCCCCTGCCAATCGAAATCTCGTCGATGCCGATGACCTTCGGCCCAGGCGTGCCGAACCGCTCCAGTTGCGCCCGCATGTACTGCATCTCGAGGTCCTTGACCGTGTGCCAGTGCAATCGCAGTTCGTCGGCCACGTCCTTGATCGTGCTCTCGCGACAGCGACGACCGACGTACCACGCGAAGCGCTTCGTGTAGTGAGGGTTGTCCGCCAGAAAGCTCAGTCGTTCGCCTTTCACGCTGCCATCGCATCGACAGCGGACCCGACGAGCTTCGAGTTCCAGGTAAATCCGTACGTCGCCGTTCGGCAGATCTCGAACGCGACGCACCGTGCGATCGTGGATCGAGCACCGTCGACCACATCCCTTGCAGGCCGTTTTTTTGAGCGCCGAACCAGCGTGACTACGCGTGCCATGCGATCACCGAAGACACCGCGCAGCGCTTCGCAAGGACGGAATCCGTCGAACCGGTATGCGTCAGAAAGACGCTTGAGTTTGCGTGAAGTAGCCATCGCGAAATCATGCCCGATTTCGCGAGGCCATCAAGACGCGCGAACCCTTACCCAGATTGGCTCTCCGACGTTTTCATCATGAAAAACCATCACACTTTTCCGCGAAGATCCCGAATTTGTAAGCTGGCATACAGCGGCGACCAGCCATCCAAACACGGCACGCACCTGCTAAGAGCCAACTTTTGCCTGCCGCAGGCGTACGATGAACGGCATAGTCCCGTTTGAGGACGGCTTGATTGATGGAGGGTCGAGATGAGACGTCTTTATTTCCTCGCATCTGACACGTCGACGGCGAAGGCGATCGTAGACGACTTGCTGCGGACGCGGATCACATGGCGACATCTCCATGTTCTCGCGAATCACAGCGTCGCACTCGAACAGTTACCCGAGGCAACTTTGCTGCAGAGCAGCGACGTCGTGCACTCGCTCGAACGCGGCGTGGCGCTCGGCGGTGCGACCGGAGCGCTCGTCGGCCTCGTGGCGCTGGCGTTTCCTCCCGCGGAGCTCGCTATTGCGGGCGGAGCCGTCGTCGCATTGACGTTGGCGGGTGCCGGCTTCGGGGCCTGGACGGCCGCGATGATCGGCGTCGCCGAACCGAATGCACGACTCGAGCGCTTCCGGGACGCCATCCGTGACGGCCAGCTCCTGATCATGGCCGACGTGCCTGGATCGCGCGAACAGGAGATCGAGCAGATGGTCGCGCAGCATTTTCCGAAGGCCGATATCGAGGGCGCGGAGCCCACGACACCGATCTTCCCCTGAGAAGCAGTCGGGACGAGGCGAGCGGCGCCACCTTTGGCGCGACTGCGATCGAATAAGGGCGGGGACGTCTCGGCCGATACCGTTGCAGGCAGCTTTCGTTAGAATCTGTCTTCGATTCTTTTACTCGTCAATTACCGGAGGCGAAGGTGCCAGGTTTACTTCCCGATGTCGACCGCGATGGACTCCTCGAATATTCGGTCGTCTACACCGACCGATCGATCAATCACATGTCGCAGCTCTTTCAAGGAGTCGTACGCGATATTTCCGGCGCCCTGAAAAAAGTCTACAACGCGAAGTCGGCCGTTATCGTCCCGGGCAGCGGGACTTTCGGCATGGAAGCCGTCGCCCGCCAGTTCGCGACGAACAGGAAGTGTCTGGTCATCCGCAATGGCTGGTTCAGTTTCCGCTGGTCGCAGATTTTCGACATGGGCGACATTCCGTCTGAATCGGTGGTGTTGAAGGCGCGTCCGGTCGAACGAGGTAGGCAGGCCGCATATGCACCGGCTCCGATCGAAGAAGTCGTCGCTGCGATCAAGGAAAACAAGCCGGATCTGGTCTTTGCGCCGCATGTCGAAACCGCATCCGGGATGATGCTGCCTGATGCCTACTTGCGCGCGGTGTCCGACGCGGTGCATGCCGTCGGCGGCATGTTTGTACTGGATTGCATCGCCTCCGGTACGATCTGGGTGGACATGCAGGCCAGCGGCATCGATGTCCTGATCAGCGCACCGCAAAAAGGATGGAGCGCATCACCCTGCTGCGCAATGGTCATGCTCAGCCCTCTCGCCCGCGAAAGAATCGACGCAACGACCAGCACCAGTTTCGCTTGTGATCTCGGGAAATGGCTGCAGATCATGGAAGCCTACGAGAACGGCGGGTTCGCCTATCACGCCACGATGCCCACGGACAGTCTCGCGACGCTGCGCGACGTCATGAAGGAAACCGAGGCATATGGCTTCGAGAAAGTCAGAGCCGAGCAGCTTGAACTCGGCAAGCGCATTCGCTCGCTCATGAGTGACAAAGGTTTCAAAAGCGTGGCGGCTGAAGGTTTTCAGGCTCCTGGCGTCGTGGTCTGCTATACGGACGATGACGGCATACGATCCGGCAAGAAATTCGCCGATGCCGGCTTGCAGATCGCGGCCGGTGTTCCCCTTCAATGCGACGAGCCGGGAGACTTTAAAACCTTCCGCGTCGGATTATTTGGCCTGGACAAACTGCATGACGTCGAAGGTGTGGTCGCCAGGCTCGCCAAGGCGTTGGACAGTATTCTTTAGAGCGTTTTTCCAAAGCACGTGCGCGTGGCTCGCTTTCGCGACCGACCGCCGCACGGCGCCGCGGATGGTGCGACTGGCTGCGCACCATCCGGTTGCAAGTGGCTGTGCGACAGGTCTCCCGCGCGATACAGAAACCGTTCCAAAGAAGAATGATGGGCTGCGTGCAGGCGATACGGCAGCAGCGGGAAAAGGCTTCCCGCTCAGCCGCCATGCGCGCGCAGAAACCGGCCAATGCGGACATGCCAAGGTCGCTCTACCGCGACACCCCACGCGTGCCGCAGAACTTCGACAATGCGCAGCCGTTCAAGTACACACCGGACGCGATAAGCGACGATGTGCAGAGCATCGCGGCGCGCGGAGTGAGCGAAGCGCACGAGGCAGAATGCCACGCGCAGTACGAACGAGACATGGACGAATGCACTGCCTATCGGATGGCAATGGGTGGGCAGAGATTCATGGATGTGTGCTCGCAGAGAGCATTTCAGAACCATCAACGATGCAGAAGATATTGAAGGCAACTCCTATACGCTTGACGTTGAAAAGGTGCTGGCGGTTACCACGCGACAGTTTCCTTTAGAACTGCCGGTGGCCGACTACAACAATACGCTGGACGATGAGTTCGCGCGTCGGTTCGGCGGGGCGACGCTCAATCTTCTCGCTCTCTCAAATCCTGAACTCAGGCCGTTCATCAAGATTACCTCGGCTAACGACTGACTTGCTGAGTGGAAGCCCTCGACGGGATCATCGGGGGTGACGAATGCCTCGGGAAGTCAACCGAATGTTAGGTTCACTGAACAGTAGCCGACCCGATCCCGTGGACCGCTCGCGCCGCCTCGACGGCAATTTTCAAGTCGAAGCGGGTACCGCTTCGAAAATAGGCCGGTGTATAGCGTGTTCGGGGCTTTGCGAATGCTACGGAGTCACGGGATCGTGACAACAAACGCAAATCCTGTTTCCCTCCGGGTCGCGGAAGTACGCCCCGTACTTTGCACGTTATTACGGCGGAGTTGCGCTCGACCTCTTGAACGCTCCGCGAGCGTCGGGCGTGCGAGTGGAAACCTGGAAGCTTCGATTAATGAATATGTAATGACAAGCGGCAGAACCGTGCACGCATGCCCCCGATTGGACGGACGACGGGAAAACGCGCTCGCACATGGTGCCTGGGTACATCCAGTCCGTACGCCGAATTCCGCTAAGAAGCCTTCTGACAGGTCAACTGCCCAATCCCGCTCCGTTCCTCACAATATCCATCCGAGCGCCATAGGACCCGAAGCGCGGCTCCTCCGATAACTCCCCGCTCCAGTACCCGCCGTGCAAATGGCATGACAGTTGCTTTGAACGTCTCCGCGCTGAGCCACGGTCATTCGCGGCCAACATCGGGATCGACGGTCAACGGAGAGGCAAATTGAAACTAATCAGTGCGGTCATCAAGCCATTCAAGCTTGATGAGGCTCGAGAAGCCTTGTCATCGCTTGGCGTCTCTGGAATCACGGTTACGGAGGTCAAGGGTTTTGGGCGTCAGAAAGGGCACACCGAACTGTATCGGGGCGCGGAGTACGTCGTCGATTTCCTGCCGAAAGTGAAGATCGAGGTCGCCGTCCCGGACGACATCGTCGATCAGGCTATCGAGGCGATCGAGCGTGCGGCGCGTACCGGAAAGATTGGTGACGGGAAGATCTTCGTGACGTCGATCGAACAGGTGATCCGGATCCGCACCGGCGAGACCGGCGCCGACGCCCTATAAAAAAACACTGGGATAAGAGGAAAGAAAAATGCGCAAACTGTTGATGACGTTTGTTGATGGCCGGCTCATTGCTCGCCGGCGGGCTGGGCTCCGCATTCGCGCAAGACGCCTCGGCGCCCGCGGCCGCCTCCGTGCCGGTCGCGCAAGCGTCCGCGGCTCCAGCGGCACCGGCCGCGGCGGATGCCGCTGCATCGGCACCGGCCGCCCCAACCGCACCGTTCTCGGTCGATTCATCGAAGATCAACTCCGGCGACACCGCGTGGATGCTGACCTCCACCGCGCTCGTGCTGTTCATGACGATCCCGGGTCTCGCGCTGTTCTACGGCGGCATGGTCCGCAAGAAGAACGTGCTCGCGACGCTGATGCAAAGCTTCGCGATCACCTGTGTCGTGACGATCGTCTGGACCGTGGTCGGCTACAGCCTCGCGTTCACGCCGGGCAGCTCGTTCATCGGCGGCTTCTCGCGCGTGTTCATGACGGGCATGAACTACATCAAGGGCGACAAGGCCACGACGCTGACCGTCAGCCACCTCGCGCCGACGATCCCCGAGACGGTCTACTTCGTCTACCAGATGACCTTCGCGATCATCACGCCGGCGCTGATCACCGGTGCGTTCGCGGACCGCATGAAGTTCTCGGCGATGCTGGTGTTCATGACGCTGTGGTCGATCATCGTCTACTCGCCGATCGCGCACATGGTGTGGGAGCCGAGCGGCTGGCTGGCTAGCGCGGGCATCCTCGACTTCGCGGGCGGCACGGTGGTGCACATCAACGCCGGTATCGCGGGCCTGGTCTGCTGTCTGGTGCTCGGCAAGCGCGTCGGCTATGGCAAGGAAGCGATGGCGCCGCACAACCTGACGCTCACGCTGATCGGTGGCGCGATGCTGTGGGTCGGCTGGTTCGGCTTCAACGCGGGTTCGGCCGTGGCAGCGGACGGCCGTGCCGGCTTCGCGATGTTCGCGACGCAGGTGGCGACCGCCGCGGCGGCGCTCGCGTGGATGTTCGCCGAATGGGCAGCCAAGGGCAAGCCGTCGGTGCTCGGTATCGTGTCGGGCGCGGTCGCGGGTCTGGTGGCGATTACGCCGGCGTCGGGCTTCGTCGGCACGCTCGGCGCGCTCGTGATCGGTATCGTCGCGGGTGTGGTCTGCTTCTGGGCGGCCACGTGGCTCAAGCACAAGCTCGGTTACGACGATTCGCTCGACGCGTTCGGCGTGCACTGCGTGGGCGGGATCGTCGGTGCGCTGCTGACCGGCGTGTTCGCGGTCAAGGACATCGGCGGCGCGGACGGTGACGTGATGCTGCAACTCAAGGGTGTCGCGACGACGCTGATCTACAGCGGGGTGGTCTCGTTTGTTCTGCTCAAGGCAATCGACGCAGTGATGGGGTTGCGTGTCGCCGAGGAAGAAGAGCGCGAAGGACTGGACCTGGTGCTGCATGGCGAGGCGGTCGAATAACGGTTGCGCCGCGGATGGAGCGGGTACGACGGTCACTTTCCGTTCGCGGGGGTGGCCGCCGGTACTGCCGAAGCTCGCCCGGACGAGCGAGGAGGTCGTGCCGGGTTCGAGCAACCGGATTTCCGCCAGCCGATGAAAAAGAATAATCAGCAGCATGTCGTCGTACTGGTTGTTCTCATATCGCAAATCGCCTTTTTGGCAATGTTCGCATTCGCCGAACCTGTCGTCAGGCATAACAGATGGCTCGCCGCAGGATTCGGATTCGACTTTTTATTCGGGCTGATTCTGTCGGTCGGCTTTGTCGGGATGTGGCGCACGCGCGCCGTCGATTCAGATTTTCTCGGATTTCTTCTGGCCAATCCGGTTGATCTGGCGATCGTGATTGCGACCGCCGGTCAGCTAGTGGCCATTCTGCTTGTTTGATGCGCTTGGAAAGCACATTTCGATTTAGAAGCAGATCGGCGCGAGCTGACCATCCCAGGTGGAATGTCCCGGGATGGAACTCCAATTAAGAAAAAGCTGTTCTATTTTTCTGTAATCGCAAATGGGGCATAAGACATGAAAAAAACCTTGCTGGCAATTGGGGTCCTCGGCGCATTTTCGGTTTCCGCGTATGCGCAAAACAGCGTGACCCTGTACGGTCTTATCGACACGGGACTCATCTATACCAACAACCAGGCCGGTCATAGCAATTGGCAAATGGCGACCAGCTCCACGCAGAATACGGTGTTTGGCCTCAAGGGTACCGAAGATCTGGGAGGTGGTGTTCGTACGATCTTCAAACTCGAGCAGGGCTTCAATCTAAACAACGGTAGCCAGGCCTTTCCGGGTGACGCCTTCGGTTCTCAGGCCTGGGTCGGGTTGCAAAGCGACAATCTCGGCACCGTGACGTTGGGCCGCCAGTTCGATGTGCTGAACGACCAGCTCGGACCGATCACCGCGGGGAGCAACACGTGGGGTGGCAACCTCGCCGCACACCCGTTCGAGAACGACAACCTGGCGGCTGATTCGGTGGTCGTCAACAACTCGGTCAAGTATGTGAGCCCGACCTATGCCGGCGTGACGTTCGAAGGCATGTATTCGTTCAGCAACAAGGCGGGAGGATTCGCTGACAATCGCGCGTACGGCTTTAGCGTAGGTTATGCGCAGGGCCCGGTGAATCTTGCTGGCGGGTACCTGCAGTTCAATAACGCAGGCGGTGGCGTATCGGCCACGAATCCGAATGGGGCAATCGCGCAGGGCGACGGCAGCGCGAACTTCATCGCGGAGCGCCAGCGTATCTGGGGCGCCGGCGGCAATTACACGTTCGGCCCCGCAACTGTCGGATTCGTGTGGAGCCATACTCAGATCGACAACATGGCGGGCGTCATCTCGCTGGGCCTCGGCAGCTATCTGCCGCTTGGCGGTAATCTGCGATTGGACAATTACGAGTTGAACGCACACTACTCGGTGACGTCTGCGTGGAGCGTATCCGGTGCCTATACGTTCACTGACGGTGCTTACAACCAGGGGGCCACGAAGGCCTCTCCAAAATGGAATTCGGTCATGCTGCAGACCGACTATTCGTTGAGCAAGCGTACCGACGTGTACCTGGAAGGGGTCTATCAGCATGTTCATGACGCGCCGGCGGATTCCGTGCTCGCAGATGCGATGATCAATACCCTCTCGCCATCGTCGACGGGCACGCAGGTCGCGGTCACCGTGGGACTGCGACACCAGTTCTGATCTTCTGATTGCACGAATCGTGCGCTGTAGCGATGCGGCTGTGGGCATAACTTGATGCGCGGACACAGCCGCGTTGCAACAGAGGTCGCCTGACTCGCAACTCGTCGCCCCGGGCTAGGAGACCTATCGCGGTCTCGGCCGGGACGGGTTATCCGTCAACGTCTCACGCAGGTCGGATCGACCGTAGGCAGCGCGCGGACTCAGCGAGTGCGGACGCTCAGCTATCGGGATGGCTCGCGACAAAACTCGCGAACGCATTGTACGGAAGCCCAAGCGCCGTGCCGTTGATCATCAGACCGTAAGTTGCGTCCCCGCTATCGAGCTCGTAATACATGGCCGATTGAATGTTCTTCGTCTTTCTCGCCTGATAGTAAGTGAGCAGGCTCGACGTGATGTAGTTGGCCCGGTACGCCTCGGTCTTCTCCGGTCCTGTGTTCCATTCCGAGATCACGAAGGGGACGCCATATCGGGCCTTGCAATAGGTGGGCAAATCGAAGCCCGGGCCGGACCCGTCGGAGCCGATATCGAAGATGTCGCCGTACACCTCGTAGTTGTGCCACGTAGTCAAGTCCCACCTGACGGTCGGATGGCCGCTCGTGCCATCGGGCTGCTTGCCATCCCACAGAGCGTCGGATGCGCCGGTGTCCGCGACGCAAAAGTTGACGCCGCATTTAGCATCCGCCTGCACCGACTTGACCCCGTCGATCATGCCGCGCATCACGCCGCGCATCAGCGGCCAGTTCGCATTGTTGAAGTCGACGACGCTCGTTCCTGCGTTGGTGGAGTCGAGGATGATCCCGTTCGCGCGCGTCAGTTCGTTGCCGCATTCATACAGGGTCACGCCGTGGGGTTGCAACGCCGTCGCGACAGTTACCGCGCAATTGAAGCCGCGTGTGTAGGCGGTCGATTCGCTCGTGAACAGGTTGCCGTTACCGTCGTAGATGCCGGCATCGATCAGCACGAAAAGGGTCAAGCCCGCTGGCTGGAATGCTTGTGCCAACGCCACGACCGCGGCGAGTTGCGGTGCGTAGTCGGTACAGCTGAGCCGGTACGTCGAGCAGCCCAGGGCTTGCATGATCGACACGAGTTGCGATGTGGAATACAAATAATCGTAATGCCCGTTGATACCGTGAAACGAGCCGGCCGGCGCCGCGGTCGCGATGCGCGGATCGTTGCACGGCAACCATTCATCCGCATCGGCGCACACGTAGAACTGACCGCCGGTCGATTGTGCCCAGAACTTGCCGCCGTACCACAGCAGAAGCGCAGCATTCGACATCGTGCCGACGGCACTCCGATTGCGGTACACGACACCGTTCACGACGGTCCATATCGTGCCGACCTTGTCGATCAGATACGACGCGGGCGGGATCATGGTGCCGTCGGCGGAGGTGCCGCCCAAACGTGGGTCATTGCACGACTGCCATCCCGAACCATTCCATCCGTAAAATTGGCCGCCGGTTCCCTCGTGATAGATCGTACCCCCGTACCAGAGTATCAACGAGACGTTGTAGGTGTTGCCCGCCGCGACACCGTTCCTGTAGACAGATCCGCCGACCAGGGTCCACGACGCGTTCTGACTGTCGATAATCACCGTCGCCGGGGGGATGGTCGTGTTCTGTGGCGAAGCGTTCGATGTGTTGCCGGGTGACCCCGAGTTCGGGTCCGATGGAGCGCCAGAACTGTCGCCCGAGGTCGAGCCGGACGTACCGGTGGAGGCCGTTCCAGTCGAGGCGGTCGGCGACGAGCCGTTCGCCACCGTCGTCGTGCCGCCAGTCGAAGTCGTAATGCCGGAACTGGTCGTGCCCGTCGAGGTCGCGATACCGGAGGTTGCCGTGCCCGTAGAGGGTGCCGCCGTCGTGCTCGACGGGTTCGTGGAATTGCCCGTGGAAGAGCCGCCGGCATCCGCAGTACCGCTATCACCACCACCACCACCACCGCCGCACGCGCTCAATACGACGCTTCCGCCGAGCGCAGTGAGACAACCAAGAAATTGACGTCGCGCAATCATGACAATAGCGCGAGCTGCCGCGAGGCGGCCCGCAAGGAATCCGGAGAGAAGTTGGGGAGTCCTTCGGGTCGCGAGTGCGTCGCGTGAGCCGTTCAGGACATTCGATGCGCGGTCGTGGGTGGTCTCGCGTTGCGACCGATCACTGAGTCCGGCAAGTCATGCCTGTCTGTCGGCACAAACTGCGCATGGGAGCAGGGTTGTGCCGAAATAAAATCTTTTCGCTCGCGATAGACGAACCGCGAAAAGATTTCACTCTGCGGGTGAGGGCGTGGGAATCGGACGCTGTCTGCACAGCGGCAGACTCAGACGGGCGATCGCAATGCCGCTTATGTGCGATGCGGCCCGACGATGCCCAGCCGCGCGATGCGCCGGTACAGCGTCGCGCGCGATATGCCTAATGCCAGCGCGGCCGCGTTAGGCCGCCACTGGCAACGCGTGAGTGCCGCGACGATCCGTGCCCGCTCGTCGTCGGCGCTGGCCGGCGACGTTGAGTTCGCCGCGAGCGCCGGCGTGACGGCGGGCGCGAGTTGCGCCGCGAAGTCCGGCGATACGTGCCGCAACTCGACGCGAGCCGAATCGCAGACCGCGCACGCATATCGCAGCACGTTGCGCAGTTGCCGGATGTTGCCGGGCCACGAAAAAGCGGCAAGACGCCCGGCGAATTGCGGATCGAGCATCAGCACATGCGTGGCCGCCTGGGCTTCCTCGTTGAACACCGTATCGATCACATCGCGGATATCGGTGCGCTCGCGCAGCGGCGGTATCCGCAGCGTCGCGCCGCTCAGGCGATAGTAGAGATCTTCGCGGAACGATCCAGCTTCGACCATCTGCATCGGATCGCGGTGCGTCGCGCAGATCACGTCGATATCGACGCGCACCGGCGTATCGCCGCCAAGCGGCACCACTTCGCCCTCGGCGAGTACACGCAGCAGGCGTGTTTGCAGGCCGAGCGGCATGTCGCCGATTTCGTCGAGAAACAGCGTGCCGCCATGCGCGAGGGCGATCTTGCCGCGCGCGCCGCGACTGCGCGCGCCGGTGAACGCGCCAGGCGCATAACCGAACAGCTCGCTCTCGATCAGCGGCTCCGGAATCGCGCCGCAATTCACGGCGACGAACGGCCGCGTGCGCCGCGAACCCGAGTCGTGCACCGCGCGCGCGAACACCTCCTTGCCGACGCCGGTTTCGCCGAGCAGCAGAACCGGGAGCCGCTTGCCGGCGATCCGCAATGCGACTTGCGCGTTGCGCGCGATCCGTTCGTCCGAGCTGTGCAAAAAGCGGCTCATCGCGCCGATGCTGCTGTCCGCATGCGGATCGGCCGGCCGTGTCGCGAGGAGCGGGCGAGCCGCGCGTCTCATCGGCGCGCGAATGCGGGCATACAGCATCGCGCCGGTCGCGCGCAGCCGCAGCGCCACGATCATGTCGGTGCGCGCGACGTCGTGCAGACGGACCTCGGACGTGTCGAATATCTCGTCGATGTGACGCGGCCCGTCGAGCCCCGCGATGCTCTCGTGCGCCTTGCGGTTCGCGGCGGCGATGTTGCCGCATTCGTCGAATGCGATCAGTGCTTCGGGCTGTGCTTCGACGAAATGGCGGCTTTGATGGCCGAACAGGATCCAGTGCTGCGCGGTCTGATTCAGAAAGTAGCCATCCTCGATCAAACTCGCGCTTTGCCGCACCAGCTGAAAAACCAGCCCTTGGCTGTCGCGGTTGTCGGGCGATCGAATCGCCGATGCATCGAGCACGCCGATCAATTCGCCGGTCGGCGCGAAGATCGGCGAAGCGCTGCACGTGAGCGTCGTGAACGCGGCCCGGAAGTGATCGGTCTTGTGCACGGTGATCGGCGCGAGATCGGTGAGTACGTTCGCGATGCCGCAGGTGCCTTCTTCGCGCTCGGACCAGCACGAGCCGATATACAGCCCCGCATGCTTGAAATCGTTGCGCCGGTCGCGGTCGATCCGATAGTCGATCGTGACGCCGTGCGCGTCGGACAGCATCACGCAATAGTCGGCGACACGAATCATTTCGTGCAGCCGCGTCAGGCACTGGCCCGAGGCGCGCAGAAAGGCTTCCTCCTTGCCCTGGACTTCGCGCAGTTCGCGAGGGTTTTCCAGACTAAAAAAATGTCAAAACGAATCATTGAATGCCATCAAACAAGAACTATAGTCAAGTTAGGATTGCATGGACACGATAGTTGATCCTCGGATATTGACACGATGGGCAAGATCGATCTTGTTCTTGAAGATGGCGAATTGTTCGCGGCTTACCGAAAGGGAAACGGCGCACTGACCCGAAAGAACCTATCGGTTTATTTGCCGATTTATGAAAACTGTAGCCAGTTACTTCATTCGATGTGCCGCTTTGTAGCGCGCTTAAGTCGGCGCAGCGCGCCTGGGTATTTGCATGTGATCGTCGAATTAGGCAAAACGCTGCGTCGTTTGGCGGTCGAAAGCTTGCCGTGCTGCGAAGCCGAGTGGCAGGCGCTCGTACTGAACATATGCAGAGACGTTATCGTCAATCCCGTCTCAAGAGCTTCGCTCTATTCTAGAGCGTGTTAGGCACTTTCTGTCAGACCTGGTAACCTGGCGGGATGATAGAACGCAAGCCATACCCGACAGATGTTTCGGACGAGGAATGGAGCTTCGCCGCTCCGTATCTGACCTTGATGAACGAAGATGCACCGCAGCGCCGATACGAACTGCGCGAAATGTTCAACGCGCTTCGCTGGATGGCGCGCGCGGGTGCATCGTGGCGCATGCTGCCGACCAACTTTCCGCCGTGGGAAATGGTCTACCAGCAAACGCAGCGCTGGCTGAACGCGGGTTGTTTCGAGGCGATGGTCAACGATTTGCGCTCGGTGCTGCGCGTGGCGCAACAGCGTCAGGGCCAGCCCAGTGCGGTCATTCTGGATGGACGCACATTGCAGTCCACGTGTGAAAGCGGGCCGCGTGCGGGCTACGACGGTTACAAGCGCAAGCGGGGCAGCAAGGTTCACATGGCTGTCGACACGCTGGGGATGCTGCTCGCGGTGCACATTACGCCGGCCAACGAGCAGGAGCGCGCGCAGGTGGCCGAGCTTGCGCGTCAGGTTCAGCACGTCACCGGTCAGACGGTGAAACTTGCGTTTGCTGACCAGGGCTATACGGGCGACACTGCTGCACAGGCCGCACGTGATGAAGGCATTGAACTGCAGGTCATCAAGCTGCCTGAGGCGAAGAAGGGCTTCGTGCTGCTGCCCCGCCGCTGGGTGGTCGAGCGCAGTTTCGGCTGGCTCAACCGCTTCCGGCGGTTGGCACGCGACTACGAGCGCCTGCCCGAAACCCTGGCAGGCCTGCACTTCGTCGTCTTCGCCATGCTTATGCTCGTTCATGCTGCACCGATTATGAAAAGTGCCTAACACGCTCTAGGGCCGGGATTGTGCTGCCGAAGCTTGAACAATTACTGTCGCATGTTCAAACAGAGGATTTAATTCCGGCTGGCGTAAGGCTTCCTGGCGCGGGGAGGCTGTACGGCAAGATATGTAAGGAATCGACGGTGGGCCAGGTTATCGGCCAAAAGCGGCCGATTATCGTCCGAAATTACGATTCGAAGCTTTTGTGTAGCATTTCACTCTCCCGCACTGACGCAAATTATCTGGATGAAATCTGCCGCGAGTTGGCCGCCCGGCGTGTTGTGTTGAGAGAGGTTCTGCTGAGCTACTGGGAGTCATTAAGAGCGCATGTCAGTTATGGACAAGCGCTCATGGCTACGGTGGACAAACGCCAATTGCTTAAGCGACTTGCTAAGTATGAGAGATCCATTTCAGGTCTCTCCAAGTTCGACAAGAACGCGATCGCTTTCTGCACTCCAGATACAGAAGCGCATCTCGCCGAATTTTTGGTAATCGTTCACCATCGCTTCGGCGGACTGCCTTCGATTGAGCAGTCCCGCAAGGACAAAAGCATCCCCACAACCATTAAATCAACGTTTCAGCTTCCTACACCGCCGGAGTTGAGGTTGCCCGGCGAATGGCGGGGCAGGGCCGGTGCGTACAGGACTCAGATTCGCTGGATGCTCGGACGGCTGTTGCCGCGCGATATAGCTGTACTGTCCGCGTTGTTGATCATGGAGTCGCCGAAATTCACGCCTGAAGCGATAACGTCGGCAAAGCTTTTTGATGAAAACGGTCAACGATTCGTTGAATTCACGGATTCGGGTGAGCGATTTTCGGTGGCGAAGCACCGGGCGAAGTCAGTCAAGACGGCGACACTGAGCATACTTAGTCGCGCCATCATCAAGTTCGCATCCGAGTGCTCTCCCGATATTCGCAGCCAGTTGCGCGCCGCCGGCTCGCCTATAGCAGACCTGATGTTTATTCCATGTGTCAGCAGGGGCGGCGGCGTGGCGGTACAGCCGGCGCACGAACCAATCGTCACTTTTCTCTCGGGGTTAGGCGGGGAATCCGTGAAGCCGTGGCTGGGCGACGTATTTCCCAAACTCGTCGACGCAGGCTTGACACGCGGCACGGTCAGTTTCAGCAGGATACGTAATACCGAGGGGGTTTTGGAGTGGTATCGGACCGGGAGCATCGGCGACATGTCGCGCAAGCTTGGCAATACAGATCGCACATGCATCGATCACTATCTGCCGCCGGCGCTTCTGCAGGCGTGGAACACCCGGCTGATTAGGAGGTTCCAGAACCTGTGGATTTGCGTTTCCGCAGCGAGCGAAGACTGGTTGCTCGAGGTGACAGACTTTTCGACGGTCGAGGAACTGCACGCTTTTATCAATGACATGCTTGTCCAGCACGATAGGTTTAGCTCACCGCTGGCTGCCCAACTGCATGAGCGGTTTGGTGGAGAAAAACTTCATGCAAATATGGCCGGGTCCGGCAGCGAAAAGACGTGGCTTGCCGTCGCGATCTCAAAAAATTCGTTAGCGGCGCTTTACTTGTATCTCGATATTTCTCTGACGCTTGAGCTAACGGACGACGTGCTGAATTACGAGGATAATGTCACGCACACCACGCCGAGGCAGTTCATCGATCTGGCTCTCCTCCTGAGCCAACGGCTTCCGAACGAAAACAATCCAATATTTGTACAACTACATAATGAAGCACGGCAGATTGCGAGGTCATTGGTGACCAAAGTGCGTTGGCGGACCATCCTATTCAGGTAAGCTCATGGAGACTGTACACCTTGAATTGCCTCAGTTCTATAGTTCGGCGCATCGGGAAATCGCAACGAGCCTGCTTGCGGCCATCGATCAAACCAACCGTCCATATTCTTCCGATTGGACCGCTCCTTGGCTGCTGACGTCGATCAAGTCGCCGGACTGGATTGTCGGTGACGATGATAGCTGGCTTGGGGATGATGGCGTTTGGCACGAAGCAAGCGTGTACCACTGGGCGTATCGGCTTCCGGATGGAACGTGTCTAACTGATGACGCTAACGAGCGAATGCTAATCGCTGCACAGCGGGTTGCCTTCCTGTGGCGTACTCTTCCAGACGGTCTTTGCACGACAAGTTCCGTGTTGCTAGGCTGTCTTTATGGTCTATCCGTGTTTATCAGATGGCTATATCTGCATGCCCCGGTCTTCGCTCCTGCAGAGCACGTCTTCCAGCGAGTTGATCACGCATCGTTATGTGATTTTGCGACCAGGTTTGTGACCGGCGGCGTTCCTTGGGTGCTCGATTATCCGCAGCAGGTTTTGGTGAGATGGTTTGATCGTTCCCTCGGCATGAAGCCACCTCGAAGCATACTCAACAATCCGTTCAGTGTGAGCCCAGAGTATAAGAAAGCGATTGCCGGCTGGCTGATGGGCGTAGGTTACTATCGTCCCGCGGTGAGAGATGGGGAAATGTACATTGATCGACGGAGACTTGCGGATGAGATGCACTTTGAGTTGAACTCGATTAAGTCGCATGCGCGATTTTCCGCGTTCTTACGACAGTTTGAACCGACTGTTAAAAGTTCTTTGCTAAAAGGACGGGAGACGCGTAGGGAATTCCCGTCACACAGAACGCCGCTATTGTCGGAAGCGTCGAGGATGGGTACACAGGCCGAGAGCAATTACAGCAGGATGCTGACGGGTTTATTCCAGTTGCGAACCCATTTGCCGAGTATCATCCCCGATACGACGAATTTCCGATTCGGCGAAATTTCGCGAATTTTTCAGCGCGGTAATGCACCCACGCATACCCCTTGGATACCACTAAATATCGCACTCAAGCTGACCCAGGAAGCGCTGAGGTGGGTATTTGTTTATGGTAGTGACCTAGTCGAGGCTTACCTTGACACATGTCAGAAACTGATTTTGCAAGGCTATTTTCATACCGGGAACCTATGGCGGGCGGGTATTCCTAGACGAGAACGTTTTGTTAGAGGTCTTGTCTTTTCGAACTCTCTCGTTCCTATCAGGATCGATGGATGGGCGACAAAGACCATTAGTTCCAATGATGCCCCGGCGTTCGCGGAATTTCGACGTGCACCTGGCCTCAATGATGCGCTTGCAGTGCTCGTCGGGGCGGTGATAGTTTTGCTAAGTTTTCTGAAACCAATTCGCGTGTGCGAGATCCGTGACCTAGCACGTGACTGTGTGATGTATGCCGAAGGCGACGGCTACTGGCTCAGCCAGCGGGCTGCAAAGAAGCTCCTTGCCGGAAAACGTCCCACGGACGAGCGGCCGATTCCGCGGATAGTATGCGTAGCCCTGTCGTTGATGGATCGGCTAGGCGAGGGGCTACGAAAGATGACGGGCGATTGCCCTGAAGCGCTGCGAGGCAGGCTTTTCTATCTGCCCGACCGTGATGTCTCTGATGCGCTATACGTCGGGCCGTTAACGCCCGCGCGTGAAAGGAGCTATCTGGATCGATTTTGCGATTGGGGTCAACTTGCCGTGCGACAAGTATGGACGGCGCTGGTATGTTCGCACTCACGAGTGCAGGAAGAGCTTTCTTATCACGTTCTTCTGGTGCTTTCGCTACGCTAGCCTTGATGCGGCGAGATGGATAGCGGGCCACCGCGACTCTCGAGATGTTTACGCCTATATCGAGGCGAACTTCCCTGGAATGGAAATGCCGAACATCGAGTCACAATACGCCTCAGAGCAATTGTGGCTTCATGAACATGGGTCTGAAGTCGAGGTCGACAATGTAGAAGATCTATACCGTGATGTCTGCAGGCACTTTCGGGTCCGTTCGATCAGTCTCCTGGAGGAGAGTGAATTGAATAGTTGGCTGGAGCTTGCGTTTTCCCGTAAAAGCTATCAGATCGAGCCATACTCTGTGCGGGTCGACGGTCAGATCGCGGACACTCGGATCTGCTTTCGGATCGACACAAGGAGCGATGATGCGTGAAGTATCAGAAAGTGGCGTTCTCGCGCGCCTCACCCTACTTGAACGGGTACTCGACGCGCCGCGTCGAACGGACGAGGCGGTGATACAGGCATGCGGTACGCAACGAGGTCTGGCAGCCTTAACGCTGCCGGACGAGAAGATTAGGCCCATGTCGTTGAACTGCATGAAATCAGTCGCCGCATTTGCTATTGAGGATGGTGGATGGCCCCGGCTTGACCGATTGCGGCGCACGGTCCACACGATGCGAAAACAAGGCACGAGGAAGAATCGGATGGGTAAGGATAGTAAAGAACGTCGAACAGAGACTGAACTTCTTGCGGAGGCAGATCGAGGTCGCCTTCGATTGGCTAGGGCTTATACCGAATTGCTCGCGCTTGCTGACAAGTATGTGAAGGACGAAGGACGAGAACCGTTCGCGCGACATCAGGCCACCTGGCGTGAACAACTCGGCATGTCAGTCGTCGAGAGCTAGTCGAAGATGGAAACATGCCAACTTTTTCGCGTCGTCAGGGATGTATGGATGCCCGATGTCACGGTGCGAGATGCGGCGACGGCAAGCTATCAGCCATCCACACAGATCCACCAGGCCGTGCTAGCGGTTTGCTGGCCGGATGGCCGTCCGTGTTTTCAGGTGGAGATGTTCCTGCTTGACGTGGCGAGCCGCTATACGGTGCGGCGACTGGATGGCGGCTCGCTGCGCGTACTTGCATCGCAACTTAGTCTTCTTGTACGGTTTTGCTGGAAGAAGCGTTTGCAATTATGGTCGATGGACGACGGGCACATGCGGGAAGCTGTTGCAGGCCTGCAATCGGAGAGTCATCCGCGCCGGCCGGGCAAGCAGCGAAGGAACAGTAACACCGTCAATCAAATCATTGCGACATGGGTCGCCTTCTTTATGTGGTTGCAGACGCAACCGGGCTACCCTCCACGCATCGTCGGTCTCATAGAGGAACAACCACAGATTCAACTGGTGTGGAGGCGAAGTATCGATCGCTTCGGTCGCGTAAGGCAGGTGCTGCGCTACCGCTACGGACCTGCTTCCAGTACTCCGGAAGAAGTAAAAGGACCTATTTCAAGGGTGCTAAAGCAGCGGCTGTGGGAGGGGAGCGCGCGCATGTCCGACCCGTTAACGAAGGACGAGCGCTACCGGCACCGGTTTGATTCTGAGAAAGAATTTTTGGCTGAATGTGAATATCTCCTCAAGCGGCGACAATTAATACTGGATCTTTTGGAGTGTACTGGGGCACGGCCAGGCGAATTAGTTCGCTTGACCGCCCTCGCGCATCGCCGATGTTCGGAAAATCGACACATAGTGCTGACGACACTCAAACGCAGGAAACTGATCGACCCTCAGCGCAGCGTGCCTGCGGATGCAGGGACAGCAGTCCGTGTGGAACTTTTCATACACAAATATCGGCAACCTTTGCTTGCAAGGCTTCGTCGTCAGGGGCTAAAGCCTGAACCAAAAAATCATCTGTTCCTTACGGTAAAGGGAAGCCCCATGACGGAGGCCGCTCTCGAAAGGGAGTTTCGTAGAATCGTAGAGTACGCGGGGCTTGAAGATGAGCGCGCGTGTATGTCGATGTTTCGTCACCGTTACATAACGAACATGGTAAAGCTGCACCTTCTAGCGTTCCTTGAGAACAATCCCGACAAGCGCCGATTTTCGATGCAGTTGCAGGACTACCGTGGCATTCTCAAGAGCGTCGCAACTCTGACCGGACATGGAGATGAGTTAAGCCTTTTGAGATACATTGATTTGGGATGGGAGGAACTCGGCGTATTTGATTACGTGCCCGCTGCGCGAACTCTCATCAACGCAGTTGAACAGGGGATGAACCGGCTTGCTGGGTTGGCGACAGCCCTCCGACCCCGACGAGACCGAGTCGATTCATCAGCGCTCCGCTCCATGTTGGAAGAACTCGAGTCAATTCGCCGAGAGGTTAGTGACGCTTTGGATGCAGTCACGTCCACCTGTTGAATGGCCCGTTGTTAGCGGCAGTTAAGCTGGTCGTTGATATTTGTGTGGGCAATGTTGTCACTGCTTGTGTTGCGGCGTGTATTGGACTCTCTGCAGACAAGATGGAAGGTCCAGCGTGCCTGCGTCACAACCGTGAGACACATGCGATTCAGAAATCGAAACGTACACCATGGGCGGGCATTGAAGTCAACGCCAAAGGAATGGTGCCTCCGGATGATTGTCCAAAGGGACGCTTCGATTTTGTTGCAAATCGTTGACACCCATTAGCGGGCCCGGTGTCAAGTGAGCGAAGAATACCGTCGACTGCCGGAGCAGCCGATTCCAATTTCGCTGACCGTATGCAGTAGCCGAACGCACCCGTTTCTTCGATTCATGGCTGCGACGGATCGCGCCAGACACCCATCAGGTTCAAGCGATCGGCGTACATCGGCTGCCTGTCGCCCTGGTGGCTCTGCCACCCCAGAAGAACTTTGGTGCCGCAACGCGTCCATCGGATTCGCACAATACTCGTGGTTGCCAGACGTCCTGCACCAATCCAGAGCTGGTTCGTGTTGCAGGCGATCCGCTTTGCTGCCCCTCGGGGACGGCGGCACGACATCCCATTCAATTTCGGTGGCTTATCGGCAGTCAACGATCAGGGCTTGCCGGTCGCCGTCGCAACTCTTATGCGAAGCAGCGGGTCACATCAAATGGTTTTTGCTCCTTCAGCATGTGGAAACACGCGCGGGCGAGCTTGTGGGCCAAGGCCTTGCGTGCAACCACTGGATTCGTCCGGGCTTTCTTGCGCTCGTAGAACTGCCTGGCTTCGGCGCTAAAGTGCATCGCGAAGTTGGCCGCCTCGATGAATGCCCAGCCCAGGTATGGATTTCCGTTCCTGGTATTGCCTTCGCCTTTCTTCTTTCTGTTGCTCATGCGTTGGCTGTCCATGCAGCGCGCGTAGGAGGCGAAGTTGCCAGCGCTGGCGAAACGTTCGATGGTCCCGGTTTCCAGCACGATCACGGTGGCAAGCGTCTGGCCAATGCCGGGCACCGTGGTCAGCAGGGCATAGTCTGAGTGCGGTGCGACCTTTTCCTGGAGACGCTTTTCCACGATGGCGATCTGTGCGGAGAGTGTCGTGATGACCGCGACGTTCGCGCGGACCGCGAGAGCCATGTCGTCTGGGAGATGCAGCTGGCCGACAGTAGCCTGGTCCAGTTTTTGACCTGATTGCTCGTGATTCGCGTGCCGGATTGACGGGCCGTTGTATTCTCGACGGCATGGATGTGGCTGGTGCGGCTGCGCACCAGTTGTATGGGTCTGCGGGCGAGGTCTCGCGCCTCACGCTGCTTCACCGGTAGGATAGTGCCGGTAGGAAGGATGCCCAGGCGCAGCAGATGGGCCAGATAGCGCGCGTCGGTCTCGTCACGACTGTGCTTGAGCCCGTCGTATTTTTTGACGGCCGTGGTGTTGGCAAGATGGACCACGAAACCGGCCGCCCGCAGGCCGTCGACAAGCCAATACCAGTTGTAAGTGGATTCGACCACGACGCCGGCCAGTCCGGCTTGCCACGGTGCGAGGAACGCAAGAACCTTTGCCAGGTCGTTCGGCAGCCGCCTTTCGGCGACCACGCGGTCCGTTTCGTCGATCACGCTCACCACGCTGTTGTTCGAATGCAGGTCAATGCCGCTATAGTTCATCATGGCCTCCTTCCGGTTAAAGTGGTTTGGCAAACTCACTTTAACCCCGTCGCCCGTGAGGGCGGCGGTGGGTGGCCCGCTAGATGATTTTCAATTTTCGCGATGCACTAAACGACTTCTTGGGTCGTGACGGGACTCGCGGTGCTGCACTGCGGTATGAATTGCGCGAGCAAATGTGCTACAAGGACCCACAGCATTCGATGCCTAGTGCATTTGGAGTTGGACATGTCTTATGTTGGTCGAAGCCAGCATCCCGATCGCGTACGTGCAGCGATCGAAGGACGCGTTCCCGCGCCCACAAATTCTCCGCGATTGGTGGCATCGTGGCAGCGTTCGTTCGAGCAGTACAACCTTGATCCTGGCTCGGTCGTTGGTCCGCGTGTATTGACTGCGGCTGAGCTGCGCGAGGTTCAATACAAGGAAGAAGCGTTCCTGCGCGCATCGGGCCAGTGCCTCGCACGGCTGCACGACATGATCCGCATGGCCGACTACTGCGTGATGCTCACCGATGCACACGGCGTCACGATCGACTACCGGATCGACCGCGAGCGGCGCGGCGATTTCAAGCACGCAGGTCTTTATATCGGCTCGTGCTGGTCCGAGCGCGAAGAAGGCACCTGCGGCATCGCGAACGTACTCACCGATCTCGCGCCGATCACCGTGCACAAGACCGATCACTTTCGCGCGGCATTTACGACGCTCACGTGCAGTGCATCGCCGATCTTCGCGCCGACGGGCGAACTGATCGGCGTGCTTGATGCGTCTGCCGTGCAGTCGCCCGACAACCGCGACAGCCAGCGGCTCGTGTTCCAGCTGGTGCGGCAGAGCGCGGCGCTGATCGAGGACGGCTACTTCCTGAATCAGACCGCGCAGCACTGGATGATCTTCGGCCACGCGAGCCGCCATTTCGTCGAAGTGCAGCCGGAAGTTCTGATCGCGTTCGACGAATGCGGCAACATCGCCGCCGCGAACCGCAAGGCGCACGAGAGCATCGCGGGGCTCGACGGGCCGCGTCACGTCGACGAGATATTCGACACGTCCGAGGTCCGTCTGCACGACGTCGCGCGCACCGACATGAGCGTGGCGCTGCGGCTGCGCGCGACCGGCGCGATGCTGTATGCACGCATTCGCGCGCCGATGAGACGCGCGGCTCGCCCGCTCCTCGCGACACGGCCGGCCGATCCGCATGCGGACAGCAGCATCGGCGCGATGAGCCGCTTTTTGCACAGCTCGGACGAACGGATCGCGCGCAACGCGCAAGTCGCATTGCGGATCGCCGGCAAGCGGCTCCCGGTTCTGCTGCTCGGCGAAACCGGCGTCGGCAAGGAGGTGTTCGCGCGCGCGGTGCACGACTCGGGTTCGCGGCGCACGCGGCCGTTCGTCGCCGTGAATTGCGGCGCGATTCCGGAGCCGCTGATCGAGAGCGAGCTATTCGGTTATGCGCCTGGCGCGTTCACCGGCGCGCGCAGTCGCGGCGCGCGCGGCAAGATCGCCCTCGCGCATGGCGGCACGCTGTTTCTCGACGAAATCGGCGACATGCCGCTCGGCCTGCAAACACGCCTGCTGCGTGTACTCGCCGAGGGCGAAGTGGTGCCGCTTGGCGGCGATACGCCGGTGCGCGTCGATATCGACGTGATCTGCGCGACGCACCGCGATCCGATGCAGATGGTCGAAGCTGGATCGTTCCGCGAAGATCTCTACTATCGCCTGAGCGGCGCGACGCTGCGCATACCGCCGCTGCGCGAGCGCACCGATATCCGCGCTGTGATCGATACGGTGTTCAACGAGGAAGCCCAGGCGGCCACGCATGTGCTGATGCTCGATCCGCAATTCGCCGGGCGTCTTGCCGCTTTTTCGTGGCCCGGCAACATCCGGCAACTGCGCAACGTGCTGCGCTATGCGTGCGCGGTCTGCGATTCGGCTCGCGTCGAGTTGCGGCACGTGTCGCCGGACTTCGCGGCGCAACTCGCGCCCGCCGTCACGCCGGCGCTCGCGGCGAACTCCACGTCGCCGGCCAGCGCCGACGACGAGCGGGCACGGATCGTCGCGGCACTCACGCGTTGCCAGTGGCGGCCTAACGCCGCCGCGCTGGCATTAGGCATATCGCGCGCGACGCTGTACCGGCGCATCGCACGGCTGGGAATCGTCGGACCTCATCGGGTTTAACGGGCGCCGTCGCTTAAGACATAGCGGACCTCGAGCAGGTCAAGAAATCTTGGTACCGTCAGACGTCTAAATCGCAGCAGGCGCGCTCGCTGCGCCCAGCAGTGCCAGCGTGTGCCGCTGCTCCTTCACCACCGTGGCGAGCGCGGCTGTTTCCGCGGCGTCGTGCTGCCGGCCATTGCGCTATTCTGCCAGTTCGGTGAGCAGGCGGTCGCGCAGCGACTCAAAGGCCGCTAGGCGCTCGGCCGTACGCGCGAATTCTCCCTCAAGACGCACGCGTTCGGTCCGAAACGTCTCGCGCTGGTGCGCCGTTTCGCGCAGCAGCCGCTTCGAGAGACCGTCATAGCCGGCGCGTTCGGTGGCGAGTCCGATGGCGTGCTGGCGGGCGGGTTCCGCCGCCGCTGTCACGACGTCCTTCAGTTGCGCCCGCAGCGCTGCCACGGCGTCCTCGGCGGCGGCGGACCGTTTTCCGGGCGCCGCGTATCCGGCGGGGGGCGACGGCCAGCTCCGTGCTCGCGGTTTCCAGCACGCGCGATCGCTCCTCGAGGGCGCGGCATTCTAGTCGGCGCTCCAGCAGTTCCCCGTCGCGCGCGGCTAGCTGGGTTCGCAGATCGGCAAGCTCGGTGCGGAGGAGCTCCGTGCGCAGTTCGGCCTCGTGCCGCGCGGCGTCCACGGATTCCCTGGCCTGGTCCGCGTCCTGCCGCAGCCGCACGACATCCCCGAGCTGGGTCGCGACCGCGGCGTCCCACAGCGCGCGCATTCGCGCGATCGCGGGGCGGCACGTCCGGGATGGCGAAGCCGGTGAGTCCCGCGTGGACGACTTCGGCCTCGATGGCTGGGGCCTCCGGCTGAAGAGTCCTGCTCGAGGCGGGGAGGTCGGAAAAAAGCCGGCCGCGCGAAGCGCAGGGCGGGATTTCCACATTAGATTACACACAGGCCTGACGCAAGACAACCCGGTTTGGCGCGGTTAAAAATGTCGCTGCCGTGATAAACGCCCTTATCACGGCTAGTTGCGCAAAACACGGACCGGCCAGCAAAGAGCCGCGTCAGCGCGACGGGGCGATTGGATCAGTCGTGGGAAGATGGTAAGGCGGTGTCGTGCCAGATCTTCGGCATGGCCGGCGGCCGGGATGCAGGTCGTGCTTTCAACGGTATGGCGTACGCTGCGTTGCTGCTGGTGTACAACATCCCCGTCTTGATCATCCATTGATGTGTCCCTATAATCGGCATGCCATCGTAAATCGCTGAAGGCTCAGGGTGAATCCCGGCGCTTTGCTAAAGCGTAAGGCCTGGGAGAAACGCCGCAGCTTGCCGGCGGCAATCGATCGGGACACACCATGATGAAAGATGAAAAGGCAACGGCGAAGGTCGAACGCAAGGTCAGTGGGATTGAGCGCCTGCCGACGTCGTCGCGGCGCAAGGAGGTTTCCGACACGATTAAGGGGGCCGGAGTTTTTATCGCGGGCGCCGCCATGCTGGCCCTGATAGCCCCTTCAGCGGTTGTTCCAGGCACGTTCCCGCTGCTTATCAAGCTGTTTGTGTTGGGGTTGATCCTGAGGATCGCCTACATCCATTTTCCACAGAGGGCAGTGCTGCACCGGCTCGGGTCGAAAACGGCCGCCGTCTACCGTTCACTGGCGACGTTCCAGAAGCTGTATGTCAATGTGGGCATAGTCTCGGTAGCGTGCTTCCTGCTGGGTTGGCTGGGTGGACCGTCAATATTTCGTGCGACCCTTGTGTTGATGCTCGTCTTCTGGGGCACCGTCGCTGTCTATGACGTGCTGCGCTGGTACCGGGCCCTGTCGGATCAACTGCTCGGCAAGGCTGCCATCGGTCTCGCATTCGTCGCGGCCTCGAATCTGGCCTACGCGCTGGCAGGGCAGGAAATCGCATCGGTGGTTCACGTTGTTCCGACGGGTTTCACTCATGCCACGCTTTTTATCGCGCTCGCGATGATTCCGGTTCTACTGATCTTTGCCGGCGGCTTCGTGTCGTTCGCGTGCCTTCTTCTGTCGGCGCTGGTGGCGCTTCCGGCTGCGCTGGGCAGGCACATTCCCCAGTTGCTGCACTGGCTGCTTGCCGGAACGATGCCGAAATTGGAATTCCGTCACGCCTTGGTGACGCGGATTTTCCAGGTGCTGTTTTACGGTGTGCTCGGAACGCTTCTTTACACGCAGGGCGAGCGCGGTATGCCGTGGTACGACAGGGAGATGTCGCGCGCAGCAACATGGCTGGTTTTCAATTTCGACATGTTTGAGGCAGAGGAATGCAAGATTGCTAGTGGCGACAGGCTGATGCCCTTGGGAGACGCTAAATTCCTCGTTGCGAAGAAGTCTGCCGGCGGCGATATCACTTTTGGGCACCCCGTCAAATGTGACGATCTGCCGTCGCCCTGATGCAGCCGGACGGGAGAGCCTGGATGCGTGTGTGAATCTCGAGCGCGTGCAATGCCGGATTCCAGGTGCGGGGCGTCGCCCAAACCAAAGAATGTCAGGACTGCGTACAAGATGGGGCTGAATCCGGTTGGCCGCATTGACACCGATGTACCATCGTGAACAGGTTAGAGGAAGATGAACCGAAGGGCGAAGGACGAGTTTTCGAAGTCCTGTCATTTCCGCCACGCAGTGGATGTCGCGCTTCGGGAGGGAGGGGCGGGCCGGCGGTCGGGTAGCAGCGGTGCATTACTGCACCGCCGCCCCCTAAGAACCGTGCATGCGAGTTTCCCAGCACACGGCTCAAGCCTTTCAAAGCCCCATTGCCGAGGCCGGTTTCACTACTGAGAGTCCGAGGGCACGCGCGGCCCGATGGCAATCCGGGTGAAGCATCGTCAGGTTGCTGATCGTGTCCTTACCGCCATCGATCTTTCGCTCCAGGTGGTACAGCCGCCAGCCACTGGATTTCGTGATCATTTGACGACAGACCGGACAGGACCTCTGCTGATCGAGCCACAACCGGATCAGCCGCATCCGGCCCTTGAGCGAGTCCATCATCGTGAAGCCCAACCGCTCTTCGAAATAACTTTCCCACTGCGGGTCGAACGGGTTTGCGGCACCCTTGATCTTGCGGTGCCGCCGGATCGACGTGCCGTCAATGTCGTACAGCGTCAGAAGTTCACGCTTTCCATTGCTGAGCACTTTGTCCGTCGCCGTACCAAAGACCCATTGGCGGGCGCCAACGGTTCGAAAGTACTTCCGACGTACCCAGTGCGAGTTCTTCTGCGGGTGTCGGCGCTTCGCCCAACGCCATAGACATTCCCAAATCGCATGAGCAACCTTGTTAAAGGTGCGCTTCGCCACGACATGCCGATAATAATCCGCCCAACCGCGAATCTTTGGGTTGAGCAGGCGGATCAGACGATCGTGTCTTAGCGTTGCATTGCCTTTCACGACGTCCCGAAGCTTCCGCATGAAGCGCTGAACGCTCGTTTTGGCCGGCTTGATCAACAACTTGCCGTCGTACTTGCGAACGTTCATGCCCAGGAAATCGAACCCATCGTTGATATGCGTGATCCGGGTCTTCTCCCGTGACAGCGATAATCCCCGCTGTGCAAGAAACTGCACGACCAGCGGCATGACTTCATCCTCCAGCACTTCTCGCGTCGCGCCAGTGATAACAAAGTCATCTGCATATCGAACGACGTTAACCTTCGACGGATTCCGGCCGCCTCTGCAGAACTTCGCAAGAAGTGTTCGTTCTAACCCATCGAGAGTCATGTTCATCAACGTGGGCGAGATAATACCGCCCTGAGGCGTACCCGCTTCCGTCGAGTGAAAGACACTGTTGTGAAGGTAGCCAGCCTTCAACCACTTTCGCAGTATCGCTTTGTCCGTTGGGATGTGGGCGACCAACCAATCATGCGAAATTTCATCAAAGCAGCTCCGGATGTCGGCCTCCAGAATCCACTGCGCGCGATTGCTGCTGGCCAGTGAGATAAAGCACTGTTCTATCGCGTCGGCCGTGGAGCGGGCGGCTCTGAACCCATAAGAGTTCGGATCCGCCATGGTTTCTGCAACAGGTTCGAGTGCAAGCAGATGAAGCGCCTGTTGCGCTCTGTCGACCATGCAGGGAATTCCAAGAGGTCTCAGCCGTTTCCCGTCGGCTTTCGGGATATATATTCGTCTCAGCGGCAGAGGGCGGTAGCCCCGCCGCTTTAGAGACTTCACTGCCTGGAGTCGGGACCTCGGCGTAGACCATGTGAGGCCGTCTACGCCGGGAGTCCGTCTACCCTGATTCTCAGTCACCCGTCTGACGGCGAGTGCCTTGCCGCTGAACGAGTGGGTCAGCAACCACTGCAAAGCCTTCACCTTGCCGTACTTGCCGTCCTGTGTCGCCTTCACGATGCGAGCCTGCAGCCTTCGAATCTCACGATAGCATCGGGCCCAATCGACATCGTTCCAATGCATTGCGCGATCGGAGGACGCACCGGTGCCGGCTTGCTGCACTGTCATTTGCTTCTCCTCCTTTGAAGGTTCGTCAGACTCTTTCGTGACGAAAGACCATGCGGAAGTCTGCCCGCTTTCGCGTAGGATGATGTTGCCTTGCGGCGCAATCCCTATCCGTCCGATTACAGGACGGCGTTCGCTTTCTCCGCACTCCTGTTCCCGCACCTCCAACAGCTTTCCTCACGGTCGGCTTGCCCGACTGGGCAGAGATACGGGGTTTCCGTGTTCCGCATCGTTCGCAGGAATGGTTTAGGCTCTGCTTCTCCACCGGTAGCACCATGTCCGCGCTGCCCCATCTTATAAAGGGCAGACCTGCTACGTTCCCGTTTTGGGTGGGGCCTATCAGTGTCTTTGGCCCGTCTAAGTTAACGATGTTTATCAGCAGTTCAAATACTTTAACCATGCCATCCAGTCTAGCGCCCCCTCCGCATTGACACTCGCAGGGGCACCGTCGTCTCACGACCACGGCTTAGCTTGCGCCGGGCTACATTGTCTCGGTGGCTTCACACGGCGCCGTTACCAGCCCCGCATGCACCAATAGACTACGAGCGACGGAACGCCCGGTTTCCTCCCGCCAGACATCGACGGTAAAACAACGAACGAAGCGACCTCACGTCGCACATAAGAAAACTTATCTCGATAGATCGGTTATGTTTTTCTTTTCCCGGAAAAACTCGCCGCCGCTCACGCAAGTAATTCTATGGTCCGCCCCAGTTTTGCAACCCCTGATCCTTGGTGTCATGGAGGCTTGCTCAAATCTATCCGGCGTCTTTGTGGGGACTGCTCCCCGCGCCGCGATGGAGTTCGCGCCCGCGATCCCCATAAAGTTGGGCGGCTTAAGGAGCCTCTTTAGTTGCCGGGGTGTTCCGCAGGCCGGTGTGCCGTTCACGTTATCAGGTTTCAGTCGTCCCAAAAGCAGAGAGGTTGTTGGTAAGTCTGCGTTGGTTCAAGCCAGCGCTATCGCGAATCCCGGATCGAAGGTGGTATGACGGGCAACGACCACCCAGGCGGTGCGAGCCAATTTGTTGGCCAGCGCGCACATCACCACGTTCGAGTGGCGTCGCGTCAGAATCGCGCGGGTCCAGTCGGCGAGGCGGCCGGTGCGCTTATCTGGGTAATCGTCCTTTTGGTGCGAATTCTGGCGGTTAGAATCGAAAAAATCCGATTTATCAATGACTTGAAAATCGCTCGATTCGGCGAGGTTCGCATATTGCAAAGCCTTGTCATAGTCGGCTCGGTGTCCTGCTACCGCCATTTTTCGCACCAAAAGGACGAATACCCCGATTTGCGTCTCCACGACCGGATCGTGGAGCGTCTCGACCAATTGAATACGACCCTTGGTGGAACGGTAACGATTGTCGCCTGTCAGCCTTACCACCCGTCTCGCTCCCCGATCCGAGCGGCTAAGGAACGCTGGGCGATGGCGACGTGCGCTGCGACTTCGATAATCCAACCGACCAGCCGTTCTGAAATCTCCAGATCGTCAGGAGAGAAGTCCCAGACATGCACGGCTCTGTTGGACGGACCCAGTACGACGCTACCCACCGGCAATCCGTTGTTCAAACTGCCCAGTGTCAACGCGTCGTGTGCAGTCCACACATCGGCGACCGTTTCAACCCGGATTAAGCCCTCGCACGGCGAGAAGGCAAGGGTGAACTGCAGCCCGTCCGGCGTGTGAAAACGCTGACAAAGTCCACCTGACGTGGTTACTGAGCCTGAATAGCCCATTGCGTGCAGCGCCGCACTTACGCGCTCCATCGCCGATGAGACGTCGCTATCAGGCCAACCCTCCCGCAATCCCGTAGCGATCTCGCTTAGCGTTTCCCAATCGGGGGTGTCTACGAGCCTAATCAGAACGCCAACAGTATAAATTCCGCCCAGCAGGCGTCGTAGCAGGGTGCTGTGCGAGCGGCGTGCGAAAATGGGATAACCGGCTGTTGTTTGGTAGCAGCCACTCGTCTCGACATATTGCGCACTGCCGGTGCCCCAGGCTTGGTTAAGCCCCGACAGCGCCGAAACATTGGGAAGACCGACTACCAGACTAGGGACGGGGACGGTCATCACCAAGGCGCCATGTTTGATTATTGCGCCGACCGCAAGCTCCGGCCCTCGAGCTTCGGAATAGCCGAAACTCGCGGAAGGCAAGTTTGGCGCCGCGCTTGGATGGTACGCGATTTCCATGGCGTCGAGTTCGCGCGCCAGAAGCGTCGCCAGGTCAGCGCGTATCATTGCGTTTCCGGTCGTGTAGTGGCTTGCCCGCCGGCGCTGCCTCCGACCGCGCCGATCGGAGGTGCGGGGGTGGGGCTCAGGAGGCCGGCAGGCACCTGGTTCAAGGGTATCTCGAACTGTGGCAGGTTGGCTGCGCCAGTGGGTCCATTGACGGCGAACGGGATGCGCCACGCGCGGATGGCGACGCCGTTCGGATCTGTTTGTACGAAGTACACGCCATCGGGGATAGGATTACCGCTGGTGGTCATGCGGGGCGCACCGCTGTAGAAATTCATCTGCCGGTATCCCCCCCCGTTGGGTCGGATCAACCGTCTGACGATGAAGTTGCGAAGGTACAAACCCCACCAAGCCGGCTCCGGCGTGTAGTTGGCCGGATCAGCGTTCGAATCCGGCACGTTTGGCAGATCATTGGTATCAGCGTAATCCACGTTATGGCCAACAATCCAGGTCTGGCCGGTGTTATCAGTGAAGTCCGCAGTATTGAACGGCATGTTGCCACGGCTGCCGGGCGGATACGTTGCCCCCGTTGGGCGGGCGACTGCGGACGACTGCACCAGTTCCGGCCCGGCCAAAATATTGTAGTTGTTCTTTCCTGCAGCATCGGGCCCGTATATGCGAAGTGTCAGTGGCCGCCGGTTCGGACCGACCAGATTGATCGGTTCCCACACATCATTGATGCGCACCCATCCATAATTTTCGGGAAGCGGCGGAAGTTCGGTCGCAGCCAGGTCGTTGAAATCCGGGGGGGGGTTCCAGTCTGATTGCAGCGGCGAATAAGGGCCGGCCATCATCCAGCGCGGCATTACCGGCTCGCCGCTGAAAGGATTGAGAGGTTGACCGCCGCTGCGGTAGAGGCCCTGTATCGGCAGCATGCCAAACACAGCGCCACCGGCAGCCCCACCTGCTGCTCCTATTCCGATGCTGACGAAATATTGCAGCGTCGTCATCCGCCCGTCGGAAAAGGCCTGAACGTTGTTGAGCGCCGCTGCCACCGCGCCTGACGGTGCACCCAAGACAAACCCGCTTGCCGCTCCGAGCGCGATTTGCTGGCCTACTGTCGGCGCTGCTCCTGCGGTAATTCCGAGGTGAGGTGCTATGGCGCCGGACACCGCGGGAGCGACCAGTGCGCCCGCAGCACCGATACCGCCTTGCACTGCGCCGCTCTTGAAGCCACTGACGAACCTCTGGCTGGCCGGACGGTCCGCCTGCATGCCCGGCAATGCGACATCCAATGAGCCGCGCACCACGCCTCCAGCCATTGCGCCGCCACCGATTGCTGCGCCCACGCCTAGCGCTCCGCCTCCGGCCGCGGCAAAGGCAAGCGGGGCGACCACAGCACCCGCTAATCCCGCCTCGATGGCGAAACACGAATCGCGCACGACCTCGAGGTCAGCTGCGGTTCGTTCAGCGCCCGAAATTGTTCCCTGAATGTAGGTGCTCCAGGTTTTTTCGCCGGCGCGGTATTCCTCCATGACGTTTCGCAGACGCCGCGACGCATCGATGATTAACTGCTGGGTCGGCTCGCC
Organism: Paraburkholderia sp. 32; assembly: GCF_050435345.1. Taxonomy (NCBI): domain Bacteria; kingdom Pseudomonadati; phylum Pseudomonadota; class Betaproteobacteria; order Burkholderiales; family Burkholderiaceae; genus Paraburkholderia; species Paraburkholderia sp. 32. Next base: position 1,343,008 of record NZ_JBNDKD010000002.1, on the reverse strand, counting down.
CCGGGCCAAGTCCGCGACGATTCCGGTTGCACGATCACGTGGTCCTGCATATATGGCCTCGTCAGGGACCGAGACCCCACCCATCCAGTCGCTGATGCCACGAATTACGTTGTTGCTTTTTTCGATGTGCTCCCGGCGCGTCTGCAGGTAGACCTCGCATAGGCCGTTGAGGCGACCGGCCTCGCTGCTGAGGTGCCAGGCCATTCCCCGCAGCATGCCTACAAACTGTGCATCGAGGAGGTTATATGTTTGGCCCGCGATCGACAGTTGATGTACCTTCGCGTCGGGGCTAAGAGGGGCGCCGTCGGGAATCCCGGCGGTGCGCAGTAGCTGACCGGTATCCAGCGCCCTTTGAAACGATTGACGGGCCGCCTGGGTTAGCGTGCCCGGGGCGAGCCGGAGCACAGCGCCGGGTGGCAAAAAGTCGGCTGCGCCAGGGTTGGTGTCGCGCAGCGCGGCCGCCGCCTCGGCGGAACCATAAACGAATGCTGCTACCGCTGTGAGCTCGCGACCTGGCGGCGGGATGGAAATATAGGGGCGGTGGCGCTCGCCGCTGGTGTCGAGTCCCCAATAGACCGTCGGCGCGCCAGCGACCGACATTGGAAGCGGCTGTGCTCCGGCTATTGTGTCGCGTCTTATTGTATTGGAGGCTTGGGCTACGTGTGCCAACTCATGTGCAAGAAGCCACTTGCCTTCGCGCTCCAGAGGTCGATACTCGCCGTTCGCGAACGCGATGCTTGTCCCAACCGTGTACGCGCGCGCACCGAGACCTCGCGCCGCGTCAGCCGCAGCAGCGTCCGTGTGTACGCGCACGCCGCCCAGGTCGAGCCCGAGGCGCATCTCGAAGTCGCGCCGCACGCTGCGTGGCAGCGCTTCTCCGTTGCCCATGTGCAAAGCGGAGAGCGCCTGCGTGGCACCGTGTGTTGGACCTGACGCACCTTCGGACTTGCACGACAGCGCTTCGTTATCGCGCGCGTCGCTTGCACCTGTGTCGCGGCCATGATTTATCGCCGGCACCGATGATCCATCGACGATCGCATCGGCGACGCTATCGGCCTCGCATTCTTCCGGGTCACCCGGTTGGCTCAGCGCCAACTTGGGGTGAATTCCGTTCCCCTGAAGCCAATGTTGCATGGCGAGATTGCCGGCTGCTGCCCAAGTCTGGAGGGCGGACGGTCTCAAAAGGGTCTGTATTGCCTGGTTACCCAGTTCAGGTTGCAGAATGGACGCACGGTCGCTGGACGCGTGCTGCGAGCGCAACGGGACGTGGTCCTTCCTTTTTCCGGGCTCCGCCGCAACGCTTCTCGACGCAGCTTTGGTCAGCGTTTTCATCGCGCTGCCATCCTAGGCTGAGGAGAAGCCAACAGCCCCTGATACTGCCGGAAATCACTTTCAGCTGGCACCTTTCCCTGCTTTAGCAATTGGCGCGACACAGCCTGACAGAGCCTTGCCATGTCGATCGGCGCCTCATCGGCCACGGCCGCGAACGCTGCATCCAGCGCTGCTACGCGGATGTCGCCTCCGGCGAGGGCAAACTGCCGTGCAAGAAACGCAAGGTCTACGTCGTGCGCCACGCGCGCGCCGCTTGGAATCGCCGCGCGCCACAGTCGTTCGCGCAACGATGCGTCTGGCAACGGGAACTCGATCACGAAGTGCATCCGACGACTGAATGCAGGGTCCACATTGCTTGCCAGGTTCGATGCGAGAATCACGACGCCCTCGAATGCTTCGAGCCGCTGAAGAAGATAGGCGACTTCGATGTTGGCGTAGCGGTCGTGTGCGTCTTTGACTTCACTGCGCTTGCCGAACAGCGCGTCGGCTTCGTCGAAGAACAGGATCGCATTGCCATCGCGGGCGAGCGCGAAGACCCGGTCGAGTTGTTTCTCCGTCTCGCCGATGTATTTGCTGACCATCGACGACAGATCGATCCGCCAAAGGTCGAGCCCCGCTTCGCGCGCCAGAGCCTCCACGCTCATCGACTTGCCCGTGCCGGGGCTTCCGCTGAACAACGCCGTGATGCCCGGGCCGCCGTCGAAGCCCCACTCGGAGAAGACTCGTTCGCGATAACGGATCGCACCGCTCAGGCGCCGCAGCTGTTTCAAGGTCGTGGGCGGCAGCACCAGATTGTCCCAGCCGCGCGTCTGCTTCACGCGCTGCGCGAGGCCGCCAAATTCAACCGAGGCCTGACGTCGCGCAGATTCAAGCAGTGCGTTGGCGCTGGCGCTCCCGTGTTCGTCGGGCCGCAGGCCGAGGCCCAATCGCAGGCTCTGGGCCGCAACCTCGATTTGCCGGGCAGACAGACGGAAACGCTGCCCCACATCGGTCAGCGCGGCGGAGTCCGTCAGTAGCCCGGCTCTTTGCAGAGCTGAAGCCCACAACCCTTGTCTCGCCGGACCGTCAGGCGCCGCGAAATCGACTTCGATCAGCGGCATACGGGCCAGGTGGTGACGCCATGCCGCTTCGACCGGCACGGGCAAAAACACCGGAACCGGGATATCGCGCAGCGCCGGGGCGAGCATAGGCAATGCGATGGAATCGGCTTCGATCAACAGCAGTGCGTCGGCAAGCCGCGCCATGAGGGCGCCATCCCGGAGCAGCGCCGATGGGTCGTCATCGGCCGTTATGGTCAGCCGCACGACGCCACGATCGAGCCGACGTGCAAGCGCACCGACGGCGGCGCAGCCGGCGTCCGGCTGCGTCCCTGTCATCGCCACAACGGGAGCTTCGCCTGATGAGATCAACGCGCCCAGCGACGCAAGCGGACCGCAGTCATCTGCTGTTGATGGGGGTTCAAGTGCGAGGCCCCGCCTGCTCACGACCATCGCGCCGAGGAGATGCGCACACAGTGCAGGGTTGGCGGCGAACTCCCGGAGCGGCAGCGGCGCGCGCGACTCTTCTGTGGCCAGCGGCAGTAGCAGCGCTGGCCGGAACAATGGTCCGTCTGCGGCAAGCGCGGCGTGCGCCGTGTCGCCGAACATGCGTTGCGCGAGATCGATGGTGGGCCACCGCCGGCGTACGTCGTCATTCAGGTACGCATAGATCCGCGCGTAAGACGGATCAACGTCAGGCGCAAGCGCGAAGAGCAGCATATCGATCGCCATCGCGTCGAGACGGAAACGCGCGGCGATCGCGTCGATGGCCGAGTGTGGTTCACGGACCGGCAAGCTCGCCCAGTCGGATGACGCTGTGCCGTGTCGAGCGAGCAGCGCATCCACCTGCTCGTCGCTGATGAACAGGCCACGGATCTCATCGAGCGACAACTGATAGCGCGCCCGCAGCCGCACGATCTCACGGGCGAGAGCCACGTCAAGCCTGTGCAGGGGAAGTTGCTTGCGAGCGGCCGTCACGGCGATATCCTGCTGATCGCGATGACCGCGCCGCACGGGGTTGGCACGCTGCCTTCGGCGACCCGCGCGAGAGACAGCAGCACGTCGAGCGGCGGTCGGCTGAGTTGCGCGCTCCACCCGCAAGGGCCACGCTCGAACGCGGCCGTGATGCCGAGCAGCTGGTCCCAAAGGAAGGGTGCCGAGGGATCGCCGAACCCCGGCAAGCGCCGTGCGAATCGTTTTAACGCTGCGCGGGCAAGCCCGGCCAGGGTCCGCGTGGCTGTCCGGGAACCCGTCAGGGTACGCTGCGCCAACAGGAAGCGGATATTGCACGGATGGTCCAACGGCGCGAGAAGCGGTACCAGGCTCGCCCAGGCATCCGCCGAGATAGCGCCAAGGCGCGACGTCAATGCGGCCGCAGGCGCGTCCAGGTCGAGGCCAAACAACTGACGCCAGAGCAAATCGTCGAGCCAGTCGGCGAAACGTTCGCGCCCAGCGCATAAGCCAAGCGTCGCATAACCGATCAAGGCAGCAGTATCTTGCTGCGCGTCCGGCCAACCGGCTGTGATGTTTTCGATGTCGGTCATTCCGAGGTCCGGCAGCAGCAACAGCAGACCGCCGAACCGACTGAAGTAATACGCGTTGGCGGCCTCGGTCGAGCGGCTTGCCGAAAGTGCAGGCGCCAGAGCGCGGCGCGCATCGGCAAGTGAAATCGAGCGGGTCGCCGTCTCGGCGACCGATGTCAACAGGCTGCGGACCAACTCGTCGGGAAGTTCGTCCAGCTTGCCGCGCTTCACCGCATCGTGCCTCGCTTCATCCAGCCTGGCCCACAGGCGTGCCGCGGCGGCCAGCGCGGGGCCCGCCAAACCGGGGCGCTGTGCGAACCCGCCGACGAATAGCTCTGGCGCGGATGCACCTTCAGGCAGTGCCGCGACGGCGGTGGCAATCGTGCTAACGCAGTCCGCGAGGCTGGCTGCGGGCGCACCTGTGCGAGCGAAGCCGTCCAGCACCCGGTCGGCCTCGAGCGGCGTGAGGGTGCGCAGTACGACCGCTCGTCTGAGCGGCGATAGGCTGGCGAGCGCTTCCAGCCCGAGCCTTGCTTCGGCAAGAAGCGTCGTCCGGATCGCCTGGGGCTGCGAAAGAAAGCGCAAGCCGTCTGCGTCGCCCAGCCACCAATGATCCGCCGCGGATTTCGCCGCCAGCGCCTCCAGCAGCGCAGCCAGATAGATCTGACGGCTCGCGTAGCAAACGATGCCGCTGCTGCCGCCGCCAGAACCTCCGCTTGCCTCGGCCCGATGCAACTCACGCGTGATCGCACGCGCGAGCGACGCCCCGAAAGCCTGCGGATCGAACGCAGTGTCGAGCGTGATATCCAGATCCAGGCGGCGTATTCGCAGCACGGCATCGCTGGACCATGCGCTCATCGCGTGCTCCAGCGCTTGCGGCAAATAGCAGCGGGCCGCGTCGATGAGCCGCTGCTCCAGTTCGGCCGGCGCGGGATAATCGCGCGGCGCCAAGCCACGGATTCGCAGGCGCCTGATGGTGATGCTCGTCGACATGGCTTCAGGCGCCGCCGGACGGAGGGCTTGGAGCCGCCGTACCGCCGCCGCAAGCCTCCAGCATCCGGCTGAGGCGCGCGTTCTTGTCTTCCAGCGCCTCGACGCGTTCGGTGAGCTGACGCAGCGCTTCGATCACCACCGCCTCGAAGCCTTGCAGCGTGAGCAGCTTCGTGTCGCTGCTAGGATCCTGGCGAACCCAGCCGGGAAACACCGCTTCGACTTCGTCGGCGATCAGCCCCGTTTGACGCCCTGGCCGAAGCTGGGCCAGATCCTCGCGGGCCCATTCGAATTCGACGCCGCGCAACGCGAGCAGCTTCCCTAGTGCGTCCCCGAGAGGCGCGATGTCGCGCTTAAGCCGAGCATCGCTAGGATAGAACACGCCACCGACAGTCATGCTGCCCGTGACGGTCGCATCGCCACGGACGACCGTGTTGCCGTTGACGTCGAGCCGCGCGGCCGGCGTTGCCGTGCCAATCCCCACGTTGTCGTTATTCGGACCATCGAACGCCACGATGCTTCCGCCGCTCTGGAGGTGCAGCTTACCGTTGTTGTCGTCGAATACTTTCGAGCCGAGCATCTGAACGAAGGCGGCGCCCGTGTTCGTGATGGTGAGGCCGCCGCCAAGATTCAGGCTGCCCGCCACGTTCGCATCGCCGTTGACGTCGAGCAGCCGCACAGGATTCGTCGTGCCGATGCCGACGTTGTCGTTGCCATCGAAAGTCACGATATCGCCGCCGCTGCGAATGCGCAGGGTGCCGTCGCCCTGATCGATCAATGCTGAGCCAAGCAGCCGCAGGAATGCATTCCCCGTATTGACGGCAATCCCGCCGCCACGCACGTCGAGCGCGGTGTCGGGCTGCGGCGACGCGGTGCCGATCCCGACGTGCGTGAGGCCACTGCCGGGGTTGAGCTCGATGTCGGGGCCGAGTTCGATCGTGCCGACGCGTGCCGTCAGCAGCAAACTGCCGTCATTTTCCCCGCCGATCGTGCAGCCGTTCAGATGAAGGGTCGTCGGCCCGCCGTCGTGACCGAAGTCGCCATTCACATCGAGCGTGAGCCCCGCTCCCGGCACGGCGACGCCGATGCCGACCCGTGAGTCGGTCCCGACCGACAGCGCCGGCGGAGCAATCAGCGTCGCCGGGGTGGTTGCCGTCGCCGGTTGCGACGCCGCGACCAGCAACCGGTTCACCAGTCCGCCCGCGGGCGCTTGTCCAATCGACACTTCGAGGTTCTGAACCGTCGGTGTGGTCGTGTCGGCATTGCGGCGCAGGAATAGCGAACCCGCTGGCTCGGTGCCGTCGGCCGCGCGCAGACTGAGCATGCCGCCCCACAGGCGCGCATCGCCGAGGACGCGCATGTTGCCCTCGACCCACACCAGCTCGTTGCCGACGAGGCGGGTCGCATTGTTGGGATCGCTCTGGACATCGGACGCCTGGATGCTGTTTTTCGCAGCAAGATCGTCATCCGTGAGGCCGCTCTGCTGATCGGTCTGCCGGTCGCGCAGCCTGAGCACGCCGTCTGCGGCGAGCACGCTTTCCGCCACGCAGTTGGCAAAGCGTCGCGCCACCCGGCTCAAGGCGAGCTGCGCTTCCGTTCGCGGACTGAAGCTGCCGGGCGACCCCGCGACATAGCTGACGATGCCGACGGGTACCAGCCAGGCGGCGCTGTCGTCGGGAAAAAGCTGATGCGGCGCCGATCCGTCGAGCACAACGGCGGCCGCCGCGTCGAAGGCGATCAGCATGTCGCGTGGATCGGCCACCGTCACGCCGTTCAGCACGACGCCACCGGTTTGCTGCGTGACGTTTTGCGTGCCTGTGACGATCGCGTAACTATCGGCGATGCGGGTCGCCGGATCGCCTGTGCCACAGGTCTGGAAGCCGGGCGAAGTCATCTGGGTGTCGAGCGCGCTGTACTTGAGCCAGACGGGCTGATTTCCGGGAGGCAGGCCCGCGAACAGATCGAGGGTGACGGGCGCAGGGGAAATCACGACGATGGGACGGCCATACCCGTCCCAAGCGATGCCGGGTTCGATATACATCTGTGTCGCGCCCGTGGCGTCGGTGATCTCGACCAGCGCGAGACCGCTGGCGATGCCCCAGGTGCGCCCGGACAGCGCCTGGCGTGCGATCTTGTCGCGATCGTAGGTTACGGCGGCGTTGAGGTCGTCGGCGCCAATATATTGGCCGTTCGAGAAAGTAGGGCGCTGCGGCAGCGTATCGGACATGGTTGGTGTCTCCCGACCGTTTTAGCGTTCCTCGGGCTTGCGTAGCGCATCGAGCGCGCTTTGATGCGCTGCCACCGTGGCGCGCAGCGAATCGAGTTCGGCTTGCATCGAAGCTACTGTTTCGGAATCCTTCAGACCTCTGGCGGCGCTCAGCAGGGGGCCGAAGCTGTCCACCAGGGGGCGCGCGATTTCCGCTAGTACCTTGGCGTGCGGCGTCTGCGCCAGACGCTCGGCGCTGCCCTGCTGGCCGGAGGTGCCTGGATCGACGGGATCGAACAGCGCTTGTGCGAGGTCGGCGACGGTGAGGGGGGTCGCGCCGCGCGCCAGATTGGCCACGATGGCTTCCGAGATCGGGTTGCTCGCCTGATAGCTGCGCCCGGCAAAACTGATCGGCTCATCGAACGTCTGATCGCCACGCTGAATGTCGGCGCGTTGGACATCGTCCGCGTTGCCGCCGGCGGCAGACACGTTCGTGCGAAATCCGAGTTGCCTGGGAAGCCCGAACACGGCGCAGCAGATCTCCTGCATCAGTTGCCGGATCATCGGCACGAAGGGCAGCCAGCCGAGCCAGTATCCCAGCGTCTTCGTCGTGACGACGTGCTTGCGCAGCGGCGTCCAGTCGCACACCGACACGATCGTGCAATCGCTGCTCCTCACGCGGACACGGGCGAGCGGCACACGGGGATCCCCTGGCGGCAGACACGCGGGCAGCGCCGCCAGGCAAAAGCATCCGAGCAGGATTTCGATCATCACGAGCGCTTCGGTCTCGAACGCGGCAGTGAGATCGGTGGTAAAGGTATTGCTGCCGGGGTTGGGACAGTTCACGGCCTGCAGCTTCGCAATCGCCTCGCAGTCCATGCCGCCCTGCGTCGTCAGATAGTTGATCAGCGCGAGCCGCAAGTTGCAGCAGAATGCAGACCAGCCGGCCTGGTCCTGGGCGGGTGGGTTCGCCGGGGCGGTAGGGATGATCTTCGCGAGCGTCTGATAGCAGCAACTCAGCCGCGCGAACAGGTCGCCGCCGAGCGTGCCCGCAAGTCCCGCAATGCCGCGCACGGTGCCTTCGGGCGGCGGTGTGGTCTGCGGGGCCTGGAACACCTCATAACGGTACGCCTCGCAGGTCACGGTCGGCTCGCACTCGGGCGGCGCTCCCCGTCGCGGTCCGTTGGTGCTGACCGGCGACGTATTGGCGACGGTCTGCCCGCAGCAGCTTGCGGCCGACTGCGTGCCGCCGCAGCCACAGGATCCGGCGGCGCCGCCACAGGCGCAGGCGCTTGCCCCACTGCCGCAACCGCATTGCGAGGAACCCGTCAGCGGTGTGGTGCCGTGCGATGGCGCTTCCTGATATCGGATCGCGAGTATCCACTCCTGCTCCAGATCCTTGCAGATGGTCGTATCCCGATAAGGTGAGCAATCGGGCGACGTGGAGGGCATGCAGGCGTTGATCAGCTTGCAGATATCAACCGTGTTCTGCGCGCACACGATGATGTCGCTGCCGCACGGGTCGATCGCATAGCCCGGCGAGACGGTGACGGTGTTCTGACACGGGCTGCACACGACCTCCAGCCCGCATACGACGCCATGGCCGACCAGATAGCGATTGTGCAAGCGGTTCTTCGCGACGATGTACTCTTCCAGCCGGTTCAGGTCCTGTTCCGTCAGCAACTGTCCGGCGAAGAAGCGTGGTCTGCACAAGCATTCGAGGCCACCGCAATCGGGACAGGGCTGACAGCCCGGTCCAGCCGGATAAAGGCTGCTAGCCTGTGCTGCGGAAGCGCCGCTTGACGTGCTTGTCCATGCCCGGCCTCGTGTGTAGGCGGTGAAGGGTGCGTTGACCGAGTCCTGTGGCATCGCGGTCTCCTCTGTCGCTTCAGGATGAAAGTGTGAACCAGCTCTCGAACAGGCCGCCCGGGATTCCGTCCCCTGTCTTTGGTACGTTCGGCAGCCAGGGTGGCAGGTGATTCCCGTCCAGTCCAAGGTTGTTTTCGTCACGGATCAGATCGCCGTGGACCTGCACACGCAGCGTAGAGTTATTCGCTCTCTTCATGATTTCCCGAAGCCCGTTCACCTGGCTGTCGGTTAACGTCATGCCGACGGCATTGCAGGTTGACTGATTCGTCGTGCGATTTTTGGGCTCGATCTTGCAGAGCGTGTCAAGGTTCAACGCGGTGAGCGTCACTGCAAGTTGGCACCAGCAGGTCACCCGAAGTTGTTCGAGTTGCGTGCTCGTCTGGGGAACCAGAAGCATGATCGATTGATCATGCAGATCCGCCGTCTGGACTGGCGCGCTGAACGCGATGACAAGGCCGGGGGCGATCAGATCCTGTGGCGACAGCGAACCGTTATGCGGCCAACTCACGGCGCAAATGCCCGTCAGGTCGGTCCGTAAGCCGGACGGCCCTACGGGACCTTGAGGACCGACGGGACCTTGCGCTCCCGCGGGCCCCGCCGGTCCCGGCTGGCCTTGCGGGCCGGCCGGTCCCTGTGGCCCTGTGGTTCCCGTGGTCCCCGTGCCTCCTGCACCGGCGTGATCCATCATGCAGGCGAGCGCCTGGGTGATCGCCTGGGTCGAAGCGAGCACGGTGCGGGCGCTGTTGTCGATCCGTGCGATGCCGTTCGTGGCGTCCGTGGCGGGATCCGTCGGCGGATCCTGCACGTCCTCAAGTTTGCGGCCTACGGACCAGCCACGCACCAGCGCCAGCGTCAGGCAATCGGGCACGCCGCAAGCCGGGCACGCGTGTCCGCGCAATGCGTCACGGCAGTCGGCGCTGCCGATGTCCACCACGGCAACGCCGCCTGACTCGGCGACGGTGGGATCGCCACTGCATGGCACGAAGAGCCGACGCCCGGAATTCGTCAGCGCGGCGCGTCCAATGGTTGCTTCGAGCGGATATTCGGCGCTCACGGCGTTCGACGTTCCGCTCGCCAGCACAACAAGGTTCACCGCCTGCAAAGCTTTCGCACTGGCAACAATCGCCGTGCCTCCGCCGGAGTCGATGAGCGCAAACAGAGGCGCACTCGTGAGCGGCGCGCTTTGAACTTGCGCAGGATTGGCCGGGTCGACCAGATGAAGCGAATTGTTCGTGCGGTCGATGATCGCCAGCCGATCGGCACCGGAGCCTGTCGAAACGAGCGACACGCCGTCGGCCGAGATGCCGGCGATAGCAACGGGTGTTGCGTTCAGCGTCGCTTGCGTGAGGTCGACCTTGTCGACGGAAGCGGCTGCGGATTGGCCGAGCCATGCCGTATTGCCATCCGATGAGAAGGCGGCGGGACTGCGCGCCCCGCCGAGCGCGACGGTGGCCGACGGGGTCGAAGGGTCCGGCACGCCCGCCGGAAAGAGCCACAGATGACCGCTCGTGGTCGCCACCACCAGCAGGCGGCCATCGCTCGCGACGGTGAGCGCGATGCCTGGCTCCGCCGCCGCGCCGAGGGGTGCCTTGCGCGCAGGACCGGCAGCGATGCCTGTTCCGGCATCGGGCGTGAAGATCCATAGCTCGGGCGGGTCGGTGGGCGCGGCGGCATCTGGTGCGACGGCCGCATAGAGCGTGTGGCCATCGGGCGAGAGCGCGAGATCGAGCACCGCTCGACCGGTCGAGACGCTCGCCTCGGTCAGCAGATGCTGTGTGCCCACCTGATAGAGCGTTTCCGCCGGCGTTCCCGCAGCGACGAAAGCTCTTTGCCCGCTCTCGTCGAGCGCCACCGCGGTGGCGTGCGCAATGTCGATGCTTCGCGCACCCCACTCGAACCTCGCACCGTACGAATGGATGGGTGGCGCGTAGCCGGGAGGATGGACACGCACCTCGAGCGCATACGATTCGAGGATGCGGTTCGGCGCACATTGCAGGTCGTTGCAGCCGCATTCATCGTAGAGGACGGGGATTTCCTCGGTCGGGCATTCACGCCACGCAATGCAGAACTCCAGCACGTGCTCGTCCGTATCCTTCGCCTGGATCAGTGCCTTCACCTCCGGCGCGGACGTGAAATCCCAGGTCTCCTTTTCGGCGACGAGTATGTCGTGACCGCAGCAGTCGATCGCGGAGCCCGGTTCGACGATAACGAGATGGTCCTGGCAATTCGCGTTCGGATGCTCGCTGATCTTCAACCCGCAGACGATGCCGGTGCCATGCAGGCGCTGGTGATGCAAGCGGATCTTCTCGCGAAAAAACCACTGCTCATCCGAGAAATCGCGTTCGACCAACAGCTTGCCGGTGAAGTAGTGGTTCCGGGCGAGCGCACGGGGCTTGCATTCCTCGCAACCGCAGGAAGCGTACGCCTGGTGATTCGTGGTCATCGTGTTCTCCCCTCATGCGGCACGCGTTGCGTTGCGAAGCCGGCTCTCGCCGACGCGCGGCCCAGGGTCGGAGTTGGCGGCACGGCCCAGAACGGTGGCGCGGCCGAGACGGGCGCTGTCGAGCAGCGTGGCCTCCGGCCAGCAGCCGACCACGCTGTCGAAACCGATGCTGGCCTGAATGCCGATGCGCATCCTTGGCAGTACGAACCGCAGTTGCGCCTGCGACCATGCGGGCTTTTGCTGATCGATGAACCGCTGCACCGATGCCTTGGCTGCCGTGCTGCGGGCAAGCGCCCCCGGCACGAATACGGTGAACGCATAGGCCTCGGCGTTGAACGGGTCCGTGACGGCGGCGCGCGACGTGTCCAGCCGTGTCGCACCGAGTTGCGCCGTGTTGCCGAGCTGGCTGCGTCCCATGATCGTCTCGCCCCACAGCACGGCGGCGTCGCCGAGACGTCCAGCGCCGAGGAATAACCAACGGCGAATCTTCCAGTGTTCGAGGATCAGCGGCGGCGGGCGCCACAGCGGCGGCGGCGGGGCGCAGCGCGGCGCGCATGGCGCCGGGCGGCGCGCAAGCTTCAGCGAATCGAGTCCAAGGTAAAGAAGCAGCGCGCTTCGTATGCCCGGCAAAGTGCCGCCGCAGGGATAGAGTTTCGCTGCCTGCATCAGATATTGCCGGCGCCTGGGCGTCGGCCAGGTACGGTCGAATGTGACGCCGATCCAGCCGGCAAGCCAGCTCAGCATATCCGGCGCGCCGGCCGCTTTGGGCTCGGCGGGGGCCGAGCGCGGATCGAACAGGTCGGCCTGTCGATCGATCTGCGACTCGATCGAGCGGAAACCGCGATCGAATATCGCGAGCAGCCGGTCGGTGAAGTCCGCGGAAACAGCATCGGGGGCGAAGGCGGCGGGCAGATAGCGGCGCAGGCTGATGCGCGGATATTCGATCTTGAGTTCATCGAGGCGTGGCGTTGCCTGCTGGTTGCCCGCGAGCGTCGCACGGAGGCAGAGGAAACGGCCCGGCCCGCTCAGGATCAAGGCCTCCCGTGGATGACCCGTGCCGGACGGAACCGTGCTCCATGCCGTCTGCGGCAGCGCCGCGATCAGGTCGATCGGCTGCTCGACTTCCGAGGTGTAGGTTTGCAGCGAGAGCGAGGTCCCTCGCGGCAACCGGATTTCCGGCACGATGCGATGCCACTGGCAGCGCCCGATGCGGCTGTCGAGCGCCGTCGACAGCCAGACGCCGGAGGCCGCAAACGCGGGCGATGCCGTGGGGATGAGCGCGGCCGGCTTGCCGGTGGCGTCGAACCATCCCGCTCCCGGGCAGCGGCCGCTGAGATTGATATCGCCTGCTGCGTTGCTGATGAAACCCGGAATGGGCGCGAAGCAGTCGCGCACCTCGTCGACCTCACGGGCTTGCGCGATCTCTTCACCTTTGTCGTTGGAGATGCGCACGGCGGTGTCGCCGCTGACGTAGGTATAAATGCGGCCGAAGCGGTCCACCGCCATCGCCGTGACGGCCCCAAATCCTGGCCATCCTACGCGCCACATTCCACCGCGGTCGAACACATGGATTGCGCCGTTCGCGACGTCGGCGACGAAGGTCCGTCCGTCCGGCGCGACGGCCACCGCCGACGGACGCCACGGCTGAGCGAGCGCGCCCAGCGGCGGCAGCCACACGCTGCGCAAGGCAAAGCCATGGCTCGTGAACACGAGCACGCGTCCGGGGGCCGCGCCGGCGCCGGCGTCCAGCAGCAGGATGTCGCTTCCGCGTAGCGCAATCGCGACGGGCGCGAGCAGTTGCCGGGCGCCGTGTCCCAAGCCGGCCGTGCAGCGGATGTCGACGAACGAGCAGGTGCAATCGTCGAAGCGGCGTAGCGTTCCGTGTGCGACATCCAGCAGCCATACAGTGCCATCCGACGCCAGTGCGACATTGGGCGGTGGCGTCAGACCGCCAAAGCGGCCGGACGGGTCCGTGAGCGCCGAGGGACCACCCGGGACGCTGCGTAGCACGAGCGCGCAATCCACCGGCGAGACATCGACGTCGCTCCAGGGCGTGGCCAGGGGCCAGCCATCCCGTCCGCGCAGGATCATCCAGGTCGGGTCGTCTGGCGGACCCGGCGGAGGATTGCGAAACGGTGCGGTGTTGGTCATGCCATCGCTCCCATTGCAGTCGCATCCGTGGTGACGGTCGCAACGACGGATTGCACCGACAACAGCGCGCCTGCCGGTACGGCCACATCGGTGCAGGCGGGCGCCAGTGCGCCGTTCAGCGTGATCGCGAGGTCCGCGACGCGGATCACGTCGGCAACCTGCGCGGCGACGCGAAGCACATCGACGAAGTAAATCGTTCCGCCGAACGGCCAGCCAGTGCCGGGCGTCGCCGCGTCCACCGATCCACCCGCAAGCGGATCGAGATACGCGCTCAGCGCGGACTCCACGGCCTGCTCGACGGCGGCCGTGTCGGCGTCCGGCTGGGCCAGCAGCTGCAGCGTGATCGACACGGGCACATAGGTCGGCGCGATGACGTACAACTCGGTGGCAATCAGGCGGCGCTGATCGAGATACGCGCAGACGGTGCGAAGCAGGCCTGGGCTTGGCATCGGCGCGGGCGACACGACGTCTGGCACGACGACGACGCTGACAACCCCGGGCACCTGCATGCCCGGAAAGTCGGGATGATAGAGCGGCAACGCCTTTGCGCGGGCGATGGGGCCGGCCTGCCGCGCCAGCATTTCGTAGTCTTCCAGCGTCACGGCACGGTCCTGGCTCTTCAACGCCTCCGGCGCGCGATTCATCGCGCTCTGCAAGGTCTCCTCGTCGCTGCCGCCGTATGCGTCGAAGGGTATGCCGATGTTGCCGGCGTCGATGCCGGAAATGCTGGTCATCAACGTCAACGTGGCGCCTGCCTGCAGATTGGTGTTCGCGCCGCCGCCGAACTGGTAGCTGACGGCGACGATGCTGCCGGACGGATCATTGAGATTGGCGACGGGAATGTGGCCCTGCACGCCGTCCCCGAGGGTGATCGTGCCCGTGGTCGGGTCCAGCAGATAGACGTTGTCGTTCGGGCCGCTGGCGGAGAAGTCGTCGACCTGTGTCCACGGTTCGGGACCGCTGCCTTCGTCGATCTGCAGATCGAGCGTTCCATCGAGTACTGGCGTGCTGGACAGCGTGAAGGTCTGATTGGGCGTCCCGTCGCTCCCGCCGACGACTTCGCCCTGCACGGTTTGCGCCGCGATGGCGGCAACGGCATTCGCGCTCACGAGAGACAAGGCCGGTGCCGATTCGTAAAAGGTCTCGACGAGGCGTGCCCGCAGCCATGCGCGGGGTGCGTCGACCTTGCCTGGCATCGTCGATAGTACGATCTGCCCGGCCGGGGGCAACATCACCTGCACGAAGCCTGGGAGCGTGAAAGCGACGGTGGTGTCCGACAGTACCTTCAGCGATTGCCAGGCGGTGCCCGCCCAGAATTCCCATCCGATCCGCGCGGGCGCATAGACGGGCGAAGCGTCGCCGCCGCAGGGCGACGGCGACGGTACACCGCGACTCGTGGACGGCCAGATGGCGAAGGACACCGCGACCCCTGCGGGCAACGGCTGCTTCGGATTGAAGCCGAGCAGCAAGGCCGAGCCCGCAGCGGCGAACGGACCGAACGGCTGGAAGCCGTCGGCGGATGTGACGTTGTCTGCCGTCACGTCCGAGTAGTAAGTGCCGTCGAACGCGAGCACGGCATCGAGCGGCGCCTGCAGCGCTGTGATGGCGGCCTGCGTCTCGAAGACGATGGGCGACCCGCCGCTGGGCGCCGCCGCGCTCACCTGCGTTCCCATCGACACGGGCACGCTCGTTTGTGCGAAGCCGCTTTGCATCGGAAACACCAGCACGGTCTGTGCAGGCTTGGCGGGGGTCAGCTCGATACCGATCAATTGAAGAAACTTGATGTAGTTGAGCTGCGGCATCTGGCCGAGCCGGTAGATCATCAGCTCGGTCATCCATGCGAACAGTTCGACCAGCGCGAAGCCGGCATCGCCGGCGTTGAAATCGGTCCATTCCTGCGTGTAGCGCGGAATGCGCGTTTGCGCCTCGGCGACGATGTCGTCGAACGTGCGGTTGTCGATCACCGGCAGTTGCGCAGAGAGCGGCATGGTTCAGCTTCCTTCCGTGATGAAGAACGGATAAACCACGTTCGCCAACGCATTATTGGCGCGAATCTGGTAGTCGATGCGCAACAGCAGCAGGTTGCTCTCGCCGGCCGGGATTTCGCCGGACACGTCCAACACGTCGATCCGCGGTTCTTGCGCAACGAGCGCGCCGCGAAGCTCGTCGACGATCTGGCCGATGCTTTGCGGCGAAGCGGGCGAGAACACGAGGTCGTGGATGCCGCAGCCGTATTCCGGCCGCATCACGCGCTCATTGTTCGCGGTCGACACGATGAGCCAGACCGATTGCTCGATTTTCGCGTTGTCGGATGCGGTGGCGAGCGCCCCCTGCGGGGTCACGGCAAGCGGAAAGGCGAGGCCGATTCCGCGAAACGCACGCGGGTTGGGCGCGCTCGGCAGCTGGATCAGCATGGCAGCGCCTGCGCAACTTGCTTGATCACCGTTGCGGCGGTCCCGAGGTCGTCGAGGAGCGTCTGCATTGCCTGCAGATCGCTGGCGGGGACGGCTGAAGGGATCGTGACGTCGAGGTTGATGTTGCCGATCTCCATGAATGGCGAAGCGAGCGAGAGCAGCACCATGACGGGCTGAAGGGACTGCATCGCGCCTTCGGCCGAGGTCGTGGCGTTCTGCTGCGCGCATTGCAACGCTGCGAGCAGGTCGCGGTTGCCGGATGCTTCGGCGATGGAAATCTGCAGCTGCAGGCCGCCCAAAATTTTCAGGAGGCTTTCCAGTTCCTTGACCACACACAGCAGCATGGTCGAGATCAGCAGCAGGAGATCCTTGACGAAGGTGCAGATCGGAAGGCCGGGGATCGCGATGTTCAGACACTGCAGCAGGTCTTCCGCCGCTTTCGTGATCTGGGATACAGCCGTCAGGAGCTGGGTCGGGGATGTGAGGTTCTTGAGTATATTGACCACGACCCCGATGAACTTGAGAACGCGCAGCAGGCATTCCATGCTTCCCATCAGCGGCGCGAGTTGCAGCATCAGGCTGAAATTCATCGAGCAGTCGGTGGGGATGCCGCGCGTGAAGTCGGCCATACCCTGGATGGTTTCGCCCATCGGCAAGGTCACGTTCGGCATCGCGCTGAGGGTCGGCAACGACAGGTCGATGCACTCCGGCGGCGAGAGCGCCTGGGTCAGCTCATCAGGAAGAACGATGTCGATCGTAGCCATGTGCAGTGCCTCAGATCGGATTGTTCGACGGGGTGACGGGACGGATCCACGGCGGCACACCGTCGACCGGACGGCCGGTGAGGACAATGTTGTCGGCTTCGATCATCAGCGTCGACTGTGCGGTCACGCGCATCACACCGTTGGTCATGACGATGCGATTGCCATGCGCATCCTCGATGATGACCGCGCCCAGGTTGCCGCCATTCGGAGTCGAATCGACGAAGCGGATCTTGTGCCCGTTCGTCGAGCAGATCATGCGCTGGCGCGGGTCCGGCGACGGCGGCGCGGCGACGCCGTTCCACATCGCGCCCAGCACATACGCATGTTCGAAATGTCCGTGCTCGAAAGCGACCACGACCTCGTCGCCGATTTCCGGCATGAAGTACAGGCCCCGGCCGTTCCCCGCGTAAGGCGCGACCATCGAGGCCCAGGTGCTTTGCAGCGTGTCGTCGAGCCAGGGAAAAGACACCTGGACGCGGCCCTGATTCTGCCCATCCTTCACGTTGACCACCTTGCCGATCACGATGCCCTGCATACGGTTTTGCGTCATGGTGAGCCTCCTGCGGCACCGAGATCTTCGCGGCGGCAGTCGAATTCGGTGACATAGCCGCTCTCGCCCAACGTATGTGTCGTCTTCGTCACGAAGTAAGTGCCGGACAGCCGCGCGCCGATTCCCTGAATGTTGACGAGCGTCCCCGCCCTGAGCTTCGGCAGGCCGACTGTTTTGCCGTGCGCCGTCACGATTTCTTTCGACCGTTCGAGCATGATCGCGAGCGCGCGCTGTTTGGCCTCGGCTGCGGTGAAGACGGGCAAGTCGACCTTCTGCTCCTGCCGGTCCGGCACGAGGCTTAGCAGGCCGCTGTTCAGTTTCTTGACCTGCGGATCGTTCTGGCTGACTGTCACGACGATCGGCTTCTGGGTCTGCCGGTCCCAGCCGCGCACGGTCACGGATTTCCATTGATTGGCGGTCGCAAGCGACGGCTTGAACGACATCAGCCCCTTGCCCCATTCGAGCAGGTAATTGGTGGGCGTCGAACTCTGGCTCGGGCCAAAGGAGAGCTCCTGCGCATCTTCGTCGGCCTCGAGCGTATAGCCCTGGCCATGCGCAAGCTGAAGCAGGAAATCGACGTCGTACTGATTGTCCTGTGCAACATAGTCGATCGGCGATTCCGCTTTCGCAGCCTGATCGTTCGTGACGACCCTCCATGGGGGCGGCAGCCTTGGCTGGCCGCCGTTGCGCAACGTGTTGAAATTGAGCGCGATGGCGCTGGGTGTCTGGTTGGTCCACGAGGTCGTGAACTGCTTCGAGCGCAGCCCCTTCAGAATGTTGAAGCCGCGCACGGTCAGCACGGGCGGTCCGCTCTCGGGAAAGTTCGGCTCCATGGTCGTGAAGCCCGCGCGCACCATGCTTTGAAAATGGCCCGAGTAGCCGAGTGCGAGTTCCGCGCTTTTGCCGCCAGGATCGAACAGCGTGAAAAACTGTGTCGATTTCGTGCCGCCGCTCAGTTGCGCCGCCGTCTCCGAGCCGATGTATTTGCAACAACGCGCCGAGTCGTCCCAGTTGTTGACGGTCAGCTCGAATCCATCGATCTCGTTGATGTCGTCGTGATAGGTGACCTCCATGACGTCGCGCAGTACGCCCTTGGGCAAGCCGACACCATCGATCCTGAGCTCGAAACCGGGCGCATAGAAATTCCCGTTCGTCGAAATGACGCTTTCGTCATAGAGGCTCATGAAGGCACGCATGGGCTCAACTCGCGGGCAATGAAGGGATGGTCAGTTCCGTGCCGGGTTTGAGGCGGCGCGGATCGTCGATACCGTTGGCCAGAGCAATCGGCCGCCAGTTGGTCGGATCGAAATAGAAGTTCGACGCGACGAGCGCGAGCGTGTCGCCGCGAGCGAGAACGTAGCTGTGGGTCTTGTTCGGTGACGCGAGATTCAGCGCCTCGAGCTGGTCCTTCAACGACGTATATTCCCGCAGCGACAGCGAGATCTTCGCCCGCACGGGCACGCCGCCGCTGCTCCACAGCGTGAAGGTCTGCCGGATGTTGGTCACCACGCCCTTGAAGCTGGTCCGGCGCTGGTTGCCTAGCGCGGGCGGCAATTCGTTGCCGGGGAAATCTTCGCCCCAGCCGAACGTGACGATAGGCGGCGCGTGCTGATCGGGGACGATGCGCGACAGCGCGTAGATCGTGTCCGTCAATGTCGCCACGCTGACGGCGGTCGCGCCCATGCCCTGATCTGAGGTATCGAAGAAGAGTTCGAGCTTCAGCGTTTCCGCCTCGCCGCGTACGAACTGCTGCAGGGGCGCGGTCAGTCCCGGAATGGCGATCTCGGCAAGATGGACGTTCTTCTCGAGAACGATCTCAGTCGGGTTGTACTGGAGCGCCACGGTGTCCCGTCTGCCCGGTCCCCAGTCGATCTTCAGAGAGGCTTGGCCGGCACTGGGCATGTCACCACCCCGCCTGTCCGTTGTCTGCGGGCGCGTCGCCGATCCGAGCGTCGTCGCGCCTGCGTCGTTCGCGATCGCGTCGTTCGTCGGTCCCCGCCAGCACCGCCTGCACGAGGTGACGCACGAGTTTCGGGTCGAGCAACGAAGCGCTGTCCACGGTGCGCACCGTAGCGACGATTTCTTCGACGATGACGTCTGTGACGGGCATGACCGAGCTCCTAGAGGAGTGAGCCGAGCGCCGCGGCCGCGCCCACGATTGCAATGCCGAGCGAGCCGCCCGTCACCAACGTCAGCCCCTCATGCGCGATTTCGAGCTGCTCGATGACGACCTGACTTTGCTGCGCGTTCAGCGACGCGCCCGTCCATTTGATCGGCAGGCCGCGCCGCCAGCTCCACGCGAGGGCGGGCGCGCCCGACTCGTCCATCAGCGTGATGACCCCGTCCTTGCGGACACACTGGCCATCGAGAAACTGTTGCAGCCAGGTCCAGACGTCGGAGGTATCGGAGATCGGCCGTTGCGCGACCATGCCGCGCTTGAACACGAGGTTCGACCACTTGACGCGGCCGGGAAATCGGAGCGTGCCGCCGTTGACGCCGCCGGCGTCGTAGTTTTCGACATCCATGCTCGCTTCCAGACCGGATATCTCCGAGAATCCGGCGGTTGCCTGCGCACCCGTAAGACTGACCGAGATTCCGGCGAGCGCGCTGCTGGCGGCCGGCTGGCTGTCGGAGATCGACACCTGGAAATTGAATCCGAGCAAAGGGTCGGTGCGTTGCGGATCGAATCCGAACAGTTGCGAAAGGTCTGGCATCAGCCGCCCCCAGCGGTGACTACGCCGCGTTCCTGAATGTCGAGGGAATCGTCGCTCAGGCCCAGGCGCAGCAGGACGAACTCGAACGGCGTCGACGGCGCGAGCGCGATATGCGCGATGAGCTGCCCAGCCGACTGCGTCATCGGTGTGTTGTTGGTGTCGTCGCAAATGATCGCGAAAGCAGCGGCCGCGGTGGGCCCGACGAGCGCCCCCTGCGTATACAGCTGTTGGAGGAAGTGGCCGATTCCCGAGGAGATCGTCGAGCGTGTTTGCGGAGTGTTCGGCTCGAACACCACCCAGCGCATCGACCGTTGCAGCGCAGTGCGGATCATGCAGAGCAGGCGGCGAACGTTGATGAACCGGAAAGTCGGATCCGATGAGACGGTTCGCGCACCCATCACGCGCAAGGGCCTTCCCATGTCGCTGCGAATGACATTGACGCCGAGCGTATTCAGCACGCCGTGGGTCGATAAATCGACGGGAACGGTGACGTCCTGCGCCCACGCGAGAGCGGCGTTGGCGGGCGCTTTGTGCACGCCGATCGCGATATCCGTGGACGCGAAAAGACCGGCCACGTGCCCGGAAGGCGGCAACGCACGCGTCGGTGCCAGCCGCAACGGGTCGGGCGCGGCGAGCCACGGGAAGTACAGGCCGCCGTATTCGCTGTCGAAGTTGTCGCGCCAGGCCTGTATCGGCGCGACACCGACGCTCGCGTCCGAGGCGGCATCCCATGGCGGATCGAGCAACGCGACGCGATCGCCTAGCGCTTCGCATTGAGCAAGCATCGCGGCCTGCACGGCGAGAATCGCCGAATCGGGAAAGAGGGGTGGCAGCTCTTCGGGAACGATCGGCACGACGGGGATGGCGCGCGCCGGTACCGGGGGGCATAGCGGGCAAGGGTCGACGGACACCGGCTGCCGGATGAACACCGGGGGTTCCACTGGACGGATCAGAATATCGGGCGCAGCCAGCATCGCCACGTCGCAGGCACAGGCGAGGGCGGCGAGGCCGCGCGGCGCCGGTTCGCCTGTCAGGTCGACTGGACCATCAGGCGAGCCGCCGATGAAATCGTCTTGCGTCAGCACGGCGACGCCGTCACGTCCCCCGTCGAGTGGGATGACGGCACCGGAGACGACCGAGAGCGGAGACGGCACATCGCTCGCTCCGATTGCGGGGGGAATCATCGTCACCAGCGGCAACGCGCCTGGCGGCGTGTCGAACTTCGAATAGTCGATCGGCGCGAGCAGGACGCCAGCGTAGGTCTGTGCCTCCGGCACCAGCGACAGTCCCTGATTCAGCGTCGTGACGCTGCCGAGGCGATACACCAAGAGGTCATAAGTGAGACTTTCCGCGAGCAGCGGCACGCCGGGATCGAAACCCGTCACCGGATATTGGCGCAGGCCTCGTTGGGCGGGATCGGGATCGAGCCAGTACAGACGCTTGAGCGCCGCATCGACGCCCGCCAGCACGCGAATCTGCGCCGGCGCGCCGGCTTGAGTCAGCCGCACCAGTGACTGGGCAGCGAAACCCGACGTCGACGCGACGGCGGCAAAGCTCGGCAGCGAGCGGGTCTGATCCACGAGTACCTGTCCGGGGGTGCGCTCGACCAGCGCGACGCTGACTCCATTGCCCCACGCACCGGGGCTCGAAGCGGCGACGATCCACGGCTCGCCTCCCCCCAGCACGGATACCTCGGATGCGGCTGCCGCCGTTCCTTGCCCGGGATCGTCGGAAGCGACGCGTACGACGCGCGCGCGCCGGCCGCCGTTTTCGAAAAAGGCCCGTAAGCTATAGGCGAGGAAGCCCCCGCCGATATATCCGCCGAACACCGCCTGGAACTGCCGCATGTTCTCGATCGCGACCGCCACGCCGAGCGGACCGCGCTCGGCGATCCCGACGAAGCCGGCGATATCCGTGCGCAGCGCGACCTCGGTGGGCGGCCGATCGTTGCGTTGCAGATAAGCGCCAGGCGCGGCTGGATGTTGGATCGACAGAGTCATTTCGCCAGCTTGATCGTGAGGCTTTCCACCACGAGTTCGGCGGTTTCTATGGCGACCTCGTTGCCGGCCGCCTTGAAGTCCGTACCATGGATCTTGTTGAGGATCCCGCCCGTGAAGTGAAAAAAGATCACGTCCTTCTGGGTTTCGTCGCGCAGGACGATGCTGCCGCTGCGGCGTGCATTGGTTGCGCCCGTCGCCACAGCCGAGTACCAGTCCCACAGCGTGGTGTCCTTCGTGTATCCGCGCTTGAGCGTGATGACGCTATATTTGCGCAGCCCGACCAGCTTGCGCACGCTGTTCGCCGTATCTTTGCCTTCGCGGTAGTCGACTGAGTCGCCGTCGGCCGTCAGTCCACTCACTTCGCTAAACGAAGCGACGTTCGTATTGTCGATCTCGATGCGGAAGTTGAAGCTGCGAAAGGGATCGGTTCTCACCGCTGTCTGTGCCATGTCGCGCTCCTGTTACTGGCTGCTGGTGGCAACCGTCAATGCGATCTGGATGATCACGAATTCCGCGGGCTTGGCGGGCGCCACGCCGACCAGAGCGATCAGTCGTCCGGCATCTATATCGTCCGGCGTCATGGTCGTCTGATCGCAACGCACGAAATACGAGGTCTCCGGCGTCGCGCCGGCAAAGGCGCCCGATGTAAATACGGTGTACAGGAAGTTGTCGATCAGCCGCTCCATCGTCGCCCACAGTTGCGGCGTATTCGGCTCGAACACCACGTCCTGCAGTCCGACGATCAGCGATTGTTCGATGAAGATCAGCAGGCGCCGCACGGGCACGTATTTGTAGTTGTCGTCCGACGTGATGACGCGCGCGCCCCACACACGGATGCCACGTCCCTGCGGGCGGAAGTCGCGAATCGCGTTGATATTGAAAGGCGCAGGATTGAGCACATCCTGATCTCCCGCGGTCACGGTGCGCGTGAGTCCGGTAATGCCTTGCACGACCTCGTTGGCTGGCGCCTTGAAGACTCCGCGCGCAACATCGACCCGTGCATAGATGCCGACTACGTATCCGGACGGCGGCAACGGGAAATCCGGCACCACGGACAGATTGCTCGGCATCGGGGACGGGATCGTCAGCCACGGATAATAGATCGCCGCGTATTTGGTATCGAACGCCTGGCGCTGCGCCTGAATGTCGGCGATTGCCGCATCCGGATATTGCGGATCGAGCACGGCGAAGATCGATGCCAACGTCTCGCAGAAATCGATCAGCTTCGCCTGGATCGCGGGAGAGCCCTGGCCGGGAATGGCAACGAGGCTGACCTGTGGCGCGTTCCTGATCGCATAGATGCCGGTGCGATCCGCAGGCTCGACGGCGTCGGCGCCGATGTACATGCTGTCGTCCACGGTCGCGAGCGAGTCGTCGCCGCCAATGTCCAGCTTGTGTTGCGCGGGCTTGATCAATCCGTTCGGCAGCACATCGACCAGCGGCTCCGGTCCCAGACGTGGCGACCACAGCTGCGCCTGGGTGGTCGCGGTATCCTGGACGCGGATCAGGGAGGACGAGCCTTCCGGCCGGCGATCAGACAGCCGCAATGGGCCATCGATAGCGCCGATCACCGACTGGAAATACAGGGCGCTGCGAGAGTCCATCGACAGATTGCGAAACGTCTCAGTCAGGATCACCTGGCTATTTCTCGACGGCACGGCCGGATCGGGATGACGATACAGGTAGACCGTCAAGCGGAATTCGCGCGACCGTATCGTGATCTGCGAGCCAGGCGCGTTGATCGCCGTCTGTTGCAGGCCGCTCAGCGCAGTATCGAGCGTGATCGTCGTCGTCGCGAGATTGACGGACGCCACTTTCAGCGGCGCGGACGCATCGACCTGCGTGCCGTCGGGATTGAGCAGTTCCAGATAGGAACCCGGCTGAATGCCGGTGAGCGATGAGAGCTTCAGTTGCGTTGGCCCGATCAGTGCCGCCACCTGTGTGCTCGACACCAGACCGGGTGATTCGTCCTGCACGGCCAACGCAACACGGCGGCCCCACGCGCCCCTGTCCAGCGCCTGTACCTCGATCAATGGGCTGCGCGACACGACAGGCGAACCTGCCTGATGCGTGCGCTGCAAGGGCGGGGCGACGGTGATTGCGCTGAGTTTCTGTGGGGCCGTCGTAGAACCGACCGTGTTGTAGACGATGGTGCCGTCGGACAGCGTGATCTGGACCGTATCCCCCCCGTTCCAGCCAGCCGACCACGTGGTATAGGCGACACTGCTGCCTGCCGGGGTGTCAAGCAGGAGTTGGGTCGCGCGATTGGTGCCCGGGCCAGGCGGCAACGCTGCCGGTTGTACGGTAAACGAAACGAGTGCCACGGATGCGTTCTTGATGTAGCCATTCGCCAGCGGCGCCTCCAACGCGACGGGACCGGGGTCGGCGCCCACGGCGCGGGTGCCTTGCACCGCTGCCACCACCGCATATTCCTGTGCTGGCGCGGTGCCTATCAACAGCACACTGCCCGAGTCAATGCCGACCCTGCCGGTCAGCGACAGCAACGTTGAGGCGGACAGCGCGGCGCCGCTCAGCGTCGAGACGATCGTGACGGGATCGCCGGAGTTATGCGGCGTCTTGGTTGCGCTCGTCAACGTGACGTTGCCCCCATCGAGACCGGGTACATGCGGCAGGACCACATTCTGGACCGTGACGGTCTCCTGCGATCCGCTCGGACCGATCGACAGGGTGCTGCCGGCGTAGATGCCGACACGGCTGGTCAGCGCTAACGTAAGCGTGCCTGGATTGGTCGCGGGCGTGGCGCTCAGTGAGTTGGCGACGGCCTGGACCTGCGCAAGCTGGGTCATGGGCGGCAGGTCGATCGTGGACGGCTGCACGAATTCGAGCTTCGTCAGCAGGCCGATGGTGCGCACCTCGCGGTTGGCGGGGGTGGTTGGCTCGATGTCGATGAAGTCGCCGTATGTCAGTCCCGCGCCCGTGGCGTAGACAATCAGGTCGCCGCCAGAGGCCGCGACGTCGAGTTGATTGGCGGGCGCGGGGGTTGTGTTAGGTGTCAGGGCCGTCACAGACGTGGCGCCCGTAGCGGAGGAAAACGATAGTGTCAGCGGCTGTGTCAGCGTGATCGTGAAAGTCGTGGGTCCCGTCTGCGTGACGCCGGTCGGGGCCGGAACGACCACAACGGCAACGCCGTTCGCAGCGAACTCCAGCAAACTCGCCGAGAGGATGGCAACCGTTGCGGTGCTGCTCAGCAAAATGACGGTGTCTCCCGCAGCGGCATCGCCTGCCAGCGAATAAGAAGCGCCGCTCGCTTCGACCGCGCGCGGGTAGATCAGGAAATTCGCGCCCGCGGCGTGGCTTAGCTGAAGCGGCAAATCGAGCGGGTAGGCATCCCCGAGAGCACTGACGCCCGTTACTTGCAGATATTCGCTGTCGCTTCCGCTACCTACGCGGATGAAGGAAGGCGTCCCGGCGACGCTCTTCGGCGGGGTAGGGTCGAGCATGATTAGCGCGCCCGTCGCAGCGCTATTGCCGGTGCCGTCGCCCACGGCTGCGTTGCGAACCAGGATGCTGTCGTTCGGAGAAATGCCGCTGCGGTCGTAGAGCGATTCAAATGCGGCGGTGGCCTCGTCGGGCAGTACGCGGATCACGTAGGCCAGCTGTCCCTGGTTGTTGAAGAAACCCGCCACCGAATAAGGCAGATAGCAATGAAAACGCTTGGGATCGACGGGATCCGCAAACTCGTCGGGCACCATCAGGCCGCCGAAAGCGCGCGTGTAGTCGCCCTGACTCGAGCAAAGAATCGGCACATTGACCGGGCCGCGCTCGGCCATGCCGATGAACGCAGCGATCGACGTGCTGACGCCCAGGATCGGCGCCGGCCCTTCGAGTTCCTGGATGTACACGCCAGGCGACAGGTAGTTTGTGTCAGACATCGTAGCGCTCCGGCTGACGAGAAGAGGTGCGCATCATGGGAAGACAAAATCGACCGTCAGGTTGCCGACGCCCAGCGGCAGCATGACGTTGCACACGAGATCGACGGGTTCGGCAGCGTGGTGCACGTTTAGCTCGAGTTGTGCAACCCGATGCACGGGCGGTAGCGTCATGTAGCCGTTGGCATCGCTGTCACTGTTCATCAGGCTTGCGACGTGATATTCGGCGGCCGAACCGGAACCCGTGATCACGATGGGCATGCTGGCGGCCGACATACCGATCATCGTCGAGGGCAGCAGCGTCGTGTCACCGACCTTGGCCGCTATCGATAAAACATTGGCTGCGCCCGTCGCGCCGGGAAGCATCGGTTGCACGGTCGCGCCTGCCGCGTGTTGGCGTGTCAGCGCGAAGGCCAGCGTGATCACCGAAGGGAAAGTGGGACCCGCGCCCAGAGCGGCAATCGCCGTCACTTCGAGATATTCCGCACGGGCGGCATCTTCCGGATCGATTGCGATGATGCTGCCGATCGTGAGACCGACCTGATTGGAGAGGCGTACCGTCGTATCACCGATATTCGCGGGCTGCAAAAGCTGCTTGGTCTGGGATGGTGGCGCTGGCGTCAGCGGCTGCGCCGCGAACGTAGCGGCCGTGCCGCGATCGGCATAGAGGGGCGACGCGAGTGTGATCAGATTCGGCGCCGTGGCTGGATTGACCAAATCCGCCAATGTCAGCCAGATGCCCACGACGCTGACGGCTGCGCCCGCACGAACGACGCCCGTGCGCGACACGGTGCGGCCGCTGATTGTGACCGGCTCGCGATGCAAGGCGAACGTTCCGAGGTCGATCGGCGTGAAAGTGTCGGGATAGCCCGCTTCGGCCCCCATCGTCGCGTTGAAAGTCACAGGCAGGAACCCCGCGCCAGACAGCGTAAGTTGCAACGGCGCGCCGGTGATGAATCCAGGCAGAAACGCATGCAATGGCTGACCGACGAGTCCAGCGAGATCTCCGCTCGCTCGAGCTTGCAAACCGGGAGTGGGGGTGCTGGCCATCGGAGTGACTCGCGGTGGCTGTCCGGTGACTTCATCGCTTATCGACAGCCATAACATCGCTTGAAGCCAACTGGCGGCTGGCGGTGCAGGTTCAGCAGCGAGCCGCCAGCCAGACACGGTATCCAGCACCGGGAGGGTCATGGCTGCGCTCCCGGTGCGCCAATCGCGACTTGCGGCATCACGACCTTGACGGTAGGCGCAGAGATTGGATGAAGCGCCGACCCGATTACCACTACAGCAACTTCATATGAGATCGAAAGCTGGTACGAGCGCTCCAGTCCCTCCCAGATGCGGCTCGTCTCGTCGAGTCCCAGCGTTTCCAGACGAACCGCGAGTTCGATGGCCGTGCCCTCGTACGAGCCAGCGAGGTCCGAGCCGGAGATGAGCGGCTCGTCGTGGAAGGTCTGGAGCACGCTGCCGATAATCAGTTGTTCGGCTTCCGGCGCAGGCATCTTCGCGTTGCCGGTAATGATGGGCGTCATCAGATAATGCGCGCGCACAGGAAGCGGCTGGCGTCGGACAAGGTTCGTCGGGATGCGGCGCGGCGGCTCGTTGAGTAACTGTTCGTCGCGGATCAGACGATAGAGCCACATGGAAAGACCTGTGTCGCCTGCCGTCTCCATGCCGTCGGGCGTCGCCAACGATATGATCGCCGTGCCGCCCATCATCGGATCGAACATCTGTGCGAGACCCGGATCGGCGCGAAAGCGTCGCTGTAACACGGATTGCAGTGTCAGGCTGGCCGCACGGATGTGAGTAAACATTCAGCGCTCTCGTCCAGAATATCAAGGAATCGAAAACAGCCAGACTTTAATTGGCAACGCTCAGCCAGTGAGTTTTTGTCGTTCCAATTCCGCAATACAGTCAGTATCGCAGGGATCTGCAGGCGCGAATCGCGCGGAAAGGATCTAACGAAGGTTCAGAGCAAGTGATGGATCCTGGATGGGGATTCGCTTCCTTGAGAAGCGGTCGTCATCTTGCACAAGCCATTGCGGTAAGTTCACGCGCGGTGGAACCAGCGCGTGCGCAAAAGAATTGCGGCGTCCCGCGCTTCCACGAGTTGAACCGGCGCCGCCGTGGTGAATGCATAGTGTCTTCCTGTGGCAGAACCGCGTACCACGATCGCGCTGGTCACGACGGATCGAACGGCCACCGTCCCACCTGATTGAACCGGCGATGCTGGTGACCGTTCCTTCGGAACGGTTGTGGCGATTTGACGCGCGCGCTGCGGTGGAGCGGCATGCAAAGTCGAATGTTTCCGGCCACAGCAGCTCATTTCTGCTACCTCCTGCCGACTATCGGCTTCGTGAAGTACAGGCGGCCAAGCGGTTTGACCTGTGCAGCCGTCCTTACAGATGGCAACGGAAACCGCCTGATCCGGAAGCAGGATCTAGAAAGCGATCTAGTTCTTCACATACCGGGGAGGGCAGATCCATCATGCTTCGGGCGCACTTGGCGCGCACGAGCGGCAGCTTGGTCGCGCCGCGCGACCTGCAGCTTTTCAAGAATGTTGTGCACATGATTCTTCACCGTGGAAACCTCGATACTGAGGTGGCGAGCGATTTCCTTGTTGGACTTGCCCTCATCGATGAAGCCAACGATTTCGCGCTCTCGAACAGTGAGCTTTTCGGAATCTGGTTCTGCTTTCGGTACCCGAGTCAGCGCCGCGAGATGTCGGAATAAAGCCGCCGCGACGCGTGGCGAGCACAGAAGTTCACCCCGTCCCGTGTGCTCGATCGCATCGAACAGATCCTGGGTCGAGGCCTCGCACGGGACAAAGCTCGTGACGCCGGCCCGCGCGTAGGCCAGCACGTCATGATCCTGCACACGCGCAGCGAAGCCAAGAATTTGCAAGCCATGCACCGCGTCGGCGAGGCGGCGTGCGGCCAGCAACCCATCTTCGGTACCTACGTCGAGCAAAATCAGGGTCGGCTCGAAATGGCTCAGCGCCAGCAGGGCGGCCTCCGCATTCGCGACGGCCAGGACGCTGCGAACGCTCAGCCGCCGCTCAAGAATGGACGATAACTCGTCGCGCAACAGGCGAACGGGGCTCACGATCAGGATTCGCCCCGCGCCTTCTCCAGACGCTTCGGGCAACCCACGATACTGCTCAGAGGCTGTTGTCATTTGGCTACTCCCCATGCACACCACGAGTCATCGTCCGCTTGCTTTCGTTGACAGATACTGCTCGGACTGACTCTGGTGACGCTCGTCCGGAGAGGAAGTCCGAGTTACGTTCCTCTTGCCGGGTCGAGTTTTATCGGCAGCTGTACAGGATGCCTAACTAAGGTTCAGGTTTATCTTTCCTGACCGATTAACGGTCGAGAGTGAATGAAACCTTTGGCAAGCACGGCTGAAATTGGCTGGCCATCAGTTGCATCACTCGAAGCGTGCCGAAATAGGGCTTTATTTGCTGCGCAAGCCGGCTGAATGCCGTGCCGCATTACCTTGAACAAGACGGATAGATATAGGCTAGGCTAGACCAGATCACGTACATTTCAAGCACATTTTTTACCCAACTCATCTTTTATGAAAGGTGCATATGTGCGCAGCCGTCGTCATGGCGGCGCGGTCGCTGTTGCCTCGTCGTTAATACAATGATCGATACAGCGCATGCGTGATGGCACGCGCTTGGTCCATCAGCTATTTGAGCTATTTGGCTTCAGCAAATTTGATTACGCCCAGTCCGGCTGTGCCGTCAAAAATCGTGAAGTAACCATTCATGAGAGGCAGACCTAGAATTGCGCCACCGTCCTGCCGAACCGGCGATATGGCTGCCATCGCCTGTCCCACAGCTGGTGCGTCAATTTGCCAATAAATCTGTGGAGGCAACGAGAGCGTTACATTCTGGCCGCCACTGATTCCCTGGAGCGTGAACGAAATGGGCGGCCACTGCGAGAGGTCGAGACTCGTCACGGAAACTGGCTGACCACTCATCGATGTCTTGAGCAACTCCTGCTGATTGACCTGAAGTCGAGAAAGGATTCCATTGATGATCGTCGGGCCGAGCACAAGCGTATTTGTGCCGCTATCGACGATCGAGTTGGATGGCATACCCGGTTGGGGGCGTGCCGAAATAGGGAATTGTTCGGTTCCGACACCTACCGACAATAAATTGGTGCTATACCACGCGTCCGCGAGGACGGCAGCAATCTGGAAGTCGCCGCTGTAGAGATCGGTCGCTTCTTCTCCTCCACCAAGTATCAGTACTCCCTGGTTCAGAGGATCGTTATCTGGATCGACGCCTGCCTTGCAAAACGAGCGACGCGTAAGAAAGGCCATCTTTTCCTGAAGCACTCCCTCATTGGCCAACTGCATCAGGCATGGAATAACCGAAGATCGCGTACCGTGCTCAACCTGAGATTTCGAATATTTCTTTGGCCAGGTGCTTTCGGGTAGCGAGTAGGCATCATCGAGCGCCTGATAGGCGAGCCCCAAAATTCCGTCCGCCTCGCGGAACATGTTGGCCGACTCCTGGTAAGTCACTGCAACGGCGACGCTCGACCCCGTCACATTGCCGATCTTGACCGTGTCTTTAAGAACCGATCCCAACCAGTTGCTTCCGTCGCCGTACGCATCGAACTGAGCGAGGTTGGTCGCCGTCGTTCCATTGCCCAGTTGTGGAGAATACTTGTCGCCGTTGACGGCAAGAGCGCTGCTCCCCGTGTCGAGGATCACATTCAGTGTCCTGGCCGCACTGCCAGTGCCTACAGTTATGGCTCCCGTATAGTCGCCGTCCATGTTGATGTTTGTGATGGGAATCCGAACCGACTGTGACATTGCTGTTCTCCGCGTTAATCGGAAAAAACTAATCCCGACTCTTTCCGGGAATAAGGTCTTTACCTCGATGGGCGAGCAAACGCGTCTACGTGTTCTTCCGAATTGAAAATTAAATCATGCTGACCAGCAAGAACCGCTTTGCGCTGCGATGAACGAGCTCCGCCGCCTTGCATGGCAACCGCCATACGTTTCGGACGATGTTTCTGCCGTTCGTGACTCCTTCAATACAACAGCTGAGATCAGAGTATTGGCCAGAATGAAGGCAAATCGCTTGATACTACCGTGCCTATGGGGCGCCTCACCTGCACGATAAGGTGCATGACCAGACACATGGAATCAACGATGGCCACAGTGAGACTTGGCTGCCGCCGCCTGAGAATAACCAGGTGATGAGAGGAGGACGACCGTCGTGCGGTCGGCTGTTCCCCAATCTGGCGGCGAGAGATCTCGGACGAGGGCCGAATTGATGAGTAAGGAAACGCAGCACCAGGCGATCGATCTTCGCTCGGTGTCGGCAGACACGTGCGGAAGGATGGCACGAAAATCTGCGCAGCTGTGACTTCGTGAGTCGGCCGCACGTTAAAGTGGTACGGCAAAGCTAGTGTAGTCAACGATATTCGCCGGTGCATGGCGAATATCCGACAAAACGAAGGCGAATTCCGAAACCCGGGAGCCAGTGATGCCACTATCGTTGGTCGCGCATAACTCCGAAGCCTCTCCGACTGGCTAGCTCGCAATGGCGGATGATGCTCGCGAAGCGACGCAAAATCCCCTTGGAATCGACGTGCGCTTTCCTATACTTCGCGACATTCCCGAAGAAAAAACTTCAAAAATCAAATCCGGGTCGCCCGGCGTTTGCCTCACCGGGAACTCGAAATCGGCGCTTCATGGATCGCCGCGGTCGGGGTAAAACCCTCCGCATCGCTCGATGCTCGTCCTGTCAGGGCAAAAAAGGGTACCGACGCGATCGATCGCCCACGGAAAACGGAGGACCGCGAACCGGCAGTTGGCAGCACTCAATCGACGCGAGTATGCACTTTCGACGACACCTGTCCTCCGGCGAACAAAGATGGTCAGTGGATAGATCAGCGAGTGGGAGAGCAGGGGACAGTTGAATGCAAGAACGTTAATAAACGTTCTAGATCGAAGCCCACCTTCGCATCACGCACTTTAGATGTGCGATGAGAAAAGATAAGAGGACTGTCGAGGATAGCGGTCCATCAGCTGCGTAAGTTTTGACACGCGATTATCAAGGTGTGGGACTCTGGCTGGCTCAATTCGATCGACAGTGATTTCGAGTCACCTTGTGGATGCCATAGGGTCTGAGTTTTCACCGGAATCGCTGCGCGAAAGCACGGGCGACTGCTTGAGTCGGATCACGCGAATTGAAGGGTGCAGGGATGAAACTTCCAGAGGTTTTCCAACGGGGGGGCCGGTTCATCGCGAAGGCTGGCAGTATCTTCAAACGCGCCGTGCAGTCCAGCTATCTCGGCCTAGGCTACCTGGAGAAAGGATTCATTGCGATTGGTGTTATCGGAGCGGTAGGCGTTGGCCTGGTCTATGCGAGCTCTGGATTGCGCTCGATCACGATAGTTGAGCCGATCGCAACGCCGAGCGATCTTGCCGAAAGGGGGTTCACCGCGTCCACGAGTCAAAGCAGGTTTAGCGAAGACATGCTTTCAATGATCAATTCCGCGTCTTCTGTCATGCCCACGGAGATCCACGAGACGCTTGAGGAAGAAGGAACCAAGGATCTGCATCTAGAGGTTCCGGGAACGGGAATGTCGGTGCAGGACGTGGCGAGCGCGATCAAGGACATTTTGCGGCGTGACGGTCGCATTACCGCGGAAATCGTCCGGGACGGAAACGCGCTGCGGATTTTCGGACGGGTTTTTCGCCCCGGCGGCGAAGTCTATCTATTTGATGCTTACAGTGAGAGCGGTGACGTCGATGAGGTAATTTCCCGAGGAGCGAGGGCGGCGATGCAGATCTACAGTCCCTACATACTCGCTTCGGCGGTGTTCGGCCAAGCGCAAAAAGAGTGCGATGAAGGGACATCCTGTCAATACACGGATGCCGCAAACGAGTTTGACATGGTTCTGAAAGGCGGATCGCCCAAAGACCAGGAAAAGCTTGCTGCATGGGCACGTCTCGGCCTGTCGAAAATTGCGGAAAACAACCTCGATTACCTGACAGAGATCGAGCATGCGCGGCGGGCGGCGGTGCTACGTCGAAAGTTCTATTGGGCTTACTACAATTGGGGTATCGCTCTTGAGAACATGGGCTGTGATAATGAAGCTCTCGAAAAATATCGGCGCGTGACAGTCCAGCGAGATCGTTTCGCCGCGGGACACAATGCGCTCGGACGCGAATACCTCAAATACGCAAACCGCGAATACATACCGACAGATTCATCGTTGCGACTAAACACTCGGCCGGCCGAGTTGGCCCAGCGCGAGTTCGAAACGGCGATTCGATACGACCCTCGCTACGCGGAGGCGTATGTCAATTTGGGCGAAGCGCTGGAACTGGAGGGAAAACATACGGAAGCGCTGGATGAATTGCGCAGGGCAATCGCGCTGGATGGGGAATTTTCGAGCAAGGCCTTCAAACAGATCGCGAAGATCGAGACTGAACTCAAAGAACCGGAAAGGGCTGCAAGCGCGATGGCAGAGGCCATGATCAGCGAAAAGCGCCATCCCCAATGCCGCGGCGATCTGGAATCGCTCGACGCCGCTGCCTGGCATAGCTGCCTCGCTGATCTGTCCACGGATGAACTACCGAAATTCGGACGGCACGCGGCAAATTGGCCAACGGCGCACTTTGAAGCTGCGGATTGCAGGAAGTACGCAATCGAGAACTGGCCCTGAGTCAGCGAGTGGGTTGTTGAAGTGGCCAGGTGTCGCACTCTATTAGCCAATTTCAAGCAGCTCGACTGTATCGGCCAGGGTCTGCTGCAGGTTCTCGGGATAATCCGTGCGCTCGGTGAGAATCAGCACCTTGCGTCCCTGCTCAAACTGTTCCCGAATCGCTGTAGCGATCATGTCGTGCGCGACTCGTCAATGCTTCATAGCAAGTCCCTGCGTTCGGGGCAGCCGGAAAACGGTCGTGTTACGAAATTGGAAGCTCGCTTTCCAAACCCGCGCATGTCGCAACCCATTCGGATACCGAAAAAACGCACGATGGTTCGGATCCGCCGCCGAAACTTGCGCAACGACCGCCGTTAAAATAGGTTGCTCACATTTGAAAGCCAATCAATGCAAGTCGCTCCGGCTGCGCGTATTGCGCCAACTAGGGATTCTCGACACCCCCTACGGAAAAAATACTCGATCGACTTACTCGTATGCTCGCGCAGATGTTGAACGTTCCAATAGCGCTTGTCTCGCTGATCGACGAGCATCAGCAGTGGTTCAGGTCGCGAGTCGGACTGGACGTCCGCGAGACCCCGCGTGATATCGCCTTTTGCGCGCATGCACTGCTGGAAGAAGACTTGCTGGTGGTCGAGGATGCTCGCAAGGATCCGCGCTTTTTCGACAACCCGCTCGTCACAGGGCCGATCCATGCCGGAGTGCAACTGAGTTCATCCATCGGTCTCGCGATCGGCACGTTGTGCGCGATAGACACCGCGCCGCGCGTTGTCCTCCGACGCGCGCGCCGCAATGCGCGATCTGGCTTGCACGGTCGAACGCGAACTGATGCGCTCCATCAAGCGGACCTGGAATGCAGTCCGGTCACCTAAAAAAACATCCGCAACTATATTAACTAATCGACTTTGCCGCCTATTTGCACCAGAGTCCTCTGCGGACATTTATTTCATGAAGATTCGCGACATTTTCATGTGGGCGGCACCACAGGCGAGATTGACATTGAACGCAAAACGTCATTAACTTGAAGTCTGCCTCGAGGCGGTATCCCCTTACGCGGGACACGAAGCATAGCTCAAACCACATGTCATGCGCACCAATGGTGAGCTTTACTTCTCTTCTAATCGAAGCTCACCTTCTGAGGTGCATGATGAATGCCACGAGTGCGATGATGCTCGATGCTTTTCGGCTGGGTGGAGACAGTCTGTTGGTCGGTCTGGGTGTTGGATTTGTCGTGTGGCACTTGCACGAGCGTTTCGCGTGGTCCATCGCATTCGGAGCATGCGACGGGGCAGCGAGCCTGCTCGGCGCTGCGTGCCTGCATCATTCAATCGATATCCCGGACCTTGCGTACATTTTTCTGATTGTCTTGATGGTGCCATTAGTTTTGCGCGGCAAACGTTGGGCATTGTGGTTCGCGCCCCTGATCTTCTCATTCGATAACTTTTTCGCATACTCACCACGCGACGAAACTGTCTTCCTCGCGGTGTCGAGTGGCCTGCTCGCGTTCGTAGGAATGTACGGCGCCAGGGCGCTTTCAAGAGCCGTTGGCGTTGTTGTGCGAAAAATTTCCTCGCGACGGTCGATGCTCCTGTCAAAGCACAGGGACGCGTAATGGATCCGCAAATCCTCCTGCAAGGGTTTTATAAGCGCGGGAAGTTCGTTGCAGTCGCAGCGCCCTCAGACCCGCACGATCCGCATGACTCGCCGTGGTGGTGGGATCACTTAGCCGAGAGCGCGATGGACCTCGCGCAGGTGGGCATCACTTCGGTCTGGTTGCCACCAGCTACGAAGGCTGCCCAAGGCAGCCAGGAGGCAGCGCTCGGTTATAGCGTATTCGACGACTACGACATCGGCTCGAAAGATCAAAAGGGTGCGGTCCACACCCGCTATGGCACGCGCGAACAATTGACTCGGCTCGCCGCGATATTGCGAGCCAATGGGCTCAATGTCGTGCTTGATCTGCAACTCAATCATCGCAAAGGCGGCGCGGGCCTCGATGAGATGACGTTCGAATATCGCGACGCGTTCGGCAACAGATCAGGCGGGCGCTTCCCTAAAAACAGGCAATGCTTTCATTCTCGCTATCCCGACAGTCCCGTTCCCAAGAGCTTCGTCCCCGAGATTCCGCAAGACCCCGGGGTTCCGGATGGCATCTGGGAACTGCAGATGAACTCGAACGTGTACTTCGGCCCTGATCTCGCACATATCAACGGCAAGCCTGAGGGTTACGTCTCACAAGGCCTCCTCGCGGCGGTGGAATGGCAGACCCGAGCGGTCGACGCCCAAGCCTATCGGCTGGACCACGTACAAGGGATATCCGTGCTCTATCTGCAAGCGCTCTTGAATGGCAACATCGCAGCGGGTAAATTCGCCGTGGGCGAGTATCGGGACGGCGACCGGGACAAGATCAACGACTGGATCACATCCAACGACTGGATGCGCAATCGCTGCAGCGCGTTCGACTTCCCGCTCTACTTCAAACTGCTGGCGATGTCGAACGATGCGAACTTTGACATGTCGACGCTCGATCACGCCGGGCTCGCAGGCGTGAATCCTTTTCGCGCGGTGACGTTCGTCGAGAATCACGACACCGAATCGCGCCGCGACCTCGTTCCGCGCAATATCCAGCCCGAAGACAAGCCGCTTGCGTATGCGTATATCCTGACCTCCGAGGGACTGCCGTGTGTGTTCTTCAAGGACTACAGTACCGCGCCCGGATGCCTCGGCGACATTCTGCGCCCGGCGCTCGTCAACCTCATGTGGATTCACCAGAACATCGCCGCAGGTCCGACAGAACAGCGATGGAAAAGCCAGGACGTGTTCATGTTCGAGCGCACGGGTGGCCCCGGTCTGCTCGTAGGACTGAACCGCAGCAAGACGCAGGCGCAGCACCTGACGGGCGTCGTCACGAACTTCCGACCTAACACGACACTACATGACTACGCTGGCCATGAGCCCGACATCACGACCGATGGACGAGGGCGCGTGGATGTAACCATTCCTTCCGGCAACAACGGGCAGGGATACGTCTGCTATTCGGTCCCGTCCATCGGGTCACGGAGCGCACCGGCGCCGCAGGATTCTCATCAGGTCTTCGAAGTCGCGGCGGACCTCGATATTCCGTGCGCCGCTGCAGGCAAGATGAGCGACATCACACGCACTTACTGCGAGCACGATACGACGATCGACGGCGTGCTGAGCTTTCATGCCGATGGCTTGACGCCGGACACGACGCTTATGCTTTCGTTATACGGACCGTCCGGTGCAGCGGTCGCTTCCCGGCTTTTCAGGCAGGCCGACACGGGCGCTGTGCCCACCGTAACGGCGACCGAGAAGGGCTTTTACCGCTGGACCATCCAGGCAAACGATTCACGCGCCGACTTTACCTGCCCGTTTAGCCTTGCCGTGCGTTATCGCGCGCCCACGACTCTTTAGGATGGTCGATATGAACGTTCTCATGCAGCGTAATGATTCTGGCCGCTCGGGCGTGAACGCCGCAGAGGACATCCTTACCCCGGGAAATGTCAACGTCAACTCATTCGGACTGGTGCGAAATATTCCGATCGGGCTGGGCTCCATCTACGCCCAGCCGCTTTACGTGGCGCAATTGAGGTTTCCGAATGGTCAGGTTTGCGACACGGTCTTCGTGGCGACCATGGAAAACTACGTCCTGGCGCTCGACGCGGAATCGGGCGCAATTCTCGCGCAAACCCATGTTGACAATAAGCCCGCCGTTGAAACGCACACATGGTTCGGTGCTCAATATAACGACATCGTCAATGCACAAGGCGAGAAGCCGCCGACCATCGGCATCCTGAGCACGCCCGTGATCGATCTTGCGCGTAACGAGCTGTTCCTCGTGCTTTTCACCGTAGACGAGACGAAGGCCAATGCGCTCAATACGTCCGGGGACGAGCGCGCCGCCGCGTTCGAGTACATCCTTTATGCGCTCGACCTCACTACGTTGCAGACCAAACGTTCAGCGGTCATAGGGGGTTCGGTTTCAGGAACGGGCTATGCGTCCTCGGCGCGGGCTGCGGCCACGCCCGATTTCAAGGAAACGCGCATGTCGGTCAGGAACGGTACGGTGCAGGTCACGACGAAAATGGGCAGCAAGGGCGGCCCGCTGGCGATGGTCGCCATCACGGACGCGACGGGGATTCAGTCGCACGATCCGCGCGTTCGTTTCAACGCCATGACGCTGCTACAGCGCCCCGCGTTGCTGCTCGATAACGGCGTGATCTTTATCGCGTTCGGCTCGCGCGGAGACAACGATCCCTGGCATGGCTGGATCTTCGCGTACAACGAGACTGATTTCACTCGCATCGATCTCCTGTGCACCACGCCCAACGGTGCGCAAGGTGGTATCTGGCAGGCCGGGCAGGGGTTGCTCGCCGACGCGCAGCATAATGTGTACGCCGGCACGGGCAACGGCGATTCGAACCAGCCAAAGGGCGTACCTGGCACGCCGAATATGGGCGAAAGCTTTCTCAACCTGCGCGTCACTGACGGCCGTCTGGATGTGGTCGGCTGGTACAACGCCTTCAACGACCTCGACTACCGCGACGCTGCAGGTGGCGACGAAGTGGTGGATAAGGACGACGATCTCGGCGCGTCGGCGCCCGCGTTGCTTCCGGACGGGCGCATCGTCGGCGGCGGCAAGGACGGGTACTTCTACCTGATCGACTCCGACGAGCTCATTGGCGACGCCGCCGCACGTCAGGAACAACCCACTGCGGACCGTGTGGTCCTGCAGTACTTTCTCGCCTCCTTCAACTATGCCCGCGGCACGCGGGGTGTGGCCCAGAACGTCATTCCCGAACCGGACGCGGACGACGTCACCCATCACATTCACGGCTCGCCGGTCGTCTGGCATGGCGACAACAATCACACGCTGGTGTATGTCTGGGGCGAAAATGATGTCACGCGAACCTATCGCTATGCGCTGCGTCCGGCCGGGCAGCCGTTGGGCGGGGGCTTTGCGGACCAGGGCGCGATCGCGGTCGCTCCGCTGATCACGTCGGACTGGCGTCATGTGATACCGGTTCATGGCATCGAAACCGCGCGCGGCATGACCATCGCATCGAACGAATATCCCGGGCGCAATGGCATGCCGGGCGGGTTTCTGTCGCTTTCATGGAATGGCCGCGATCGTGCCAGCGCCATCCTGTGGGGAATCTTTCCGCCTTTCAAGAATGGAAACGTGTTTCGTGTCGAGGGTGAACTGATTGCGTACGATGCATCGAACTTCGATACGCAGTCGAACTTCTCGCGGCTGCAAGCGGTCTGGCGAAGCCGACAGGACCCGGACGTGCGTTTCAAGCTGCCGAAGTTCTGCTGTCCGACCGTCGCGGGCGGAAAGGTATTTGTGCCGTCCGGTGATGGCGCTGTACTGTCCGTCTACGGACTGCGCAACCACGGCGGCGGCTATGACCTGGCGCGCGATGGGCACACCGCAGGCTTTGGGGGCACCGGCGAACTAACGCTAAACGGCACGTCACGCGTGAGTGCCGACAAAAAGATCATCCTGACGGACAACCCCATTCAGCCGAACCCCGGCGCCGACTCCAACGACAGGGTGGGACAAGCATTCATCCCCACCTTCCAGAGCGGTAGCGCATTCTGCACGCAACCGGTCGACGTCACGGATCTGGCGACGCGCTTTACGTTCAGCATGAAGGGGGTGGACCCGATGAACATGGCCGATGGCCTGACCTTCACGATCCAGGCAGCGGGTCCGCGCGCGCTCGGCAGCCCCGGCAGCGGGCTCGGCTACGCGATCGATCCACTTGACACGAGCAACACCGGGGCGCGTATCGCACGCAGTCTCGCGATCACTTTCGACGTGGTGGTCAACAAGTTGAGCCTTTGGCGCGATGGCGCAAATGGCGGACCGTGGATCTACGATCTGGGCGCAAACGGCATCGCACTCAATAGCGCGCATCCGATGCGCGTGAGCCTGACGTTCTCGGGCGCCGCGAAGACGCTCACGCTAAGCATCGAAGACCTCGACAATCCCCAGGCGAAGGTGGGGCCCCTGACGCTTGAGAACATCGACCTCATCGGATTTCTCAAGCTTGGCACGCCTGCGTTGGCCTACATCGGCTTCACGGGTGGGACAGGCGCCAAGAGTGCCGAACAGACCATTCTCGACTGGAGCGTGCCATGATTTACATCACTGACGTTGTGCCGGGAGAGCATTGATGGGCGTCGCCCTTATTGCATGGGGACGATTCACGGAAGGCGGCAACAAGGTGACCGTCCCGTCGCCCACCAGCGATGCCGGTGCGCCGTGGCTTTGGGACTTCATCACGAATGAGGCGGCGACGCTCGCCCGCGCGGGCTTCACGGCAGTGCAACTGCCTCCGGCGAGCAAGGCGCAAGGCGGCGACGGCGCACGCTGCGACGGCTACGGCGTATTCGACATTCGCGACCTCGGCTCCAAGCCGCAACAGGGCAGCACGCCGACTCGCTACGGCGGCGTGGATGCATTGCGCCGGCTGATCGGCACCTGTCATGCCGTCGGCATGGATGTCTATCTCGACATCGTGTTGCATCAATTGATGGGCGAGAACGGCGGCCCGGGCGTGTTCCGTTATCTTGGCGCGGACCAGCGGACACTGAACGGGCGGGGAGCCATGCAGCCGGGATGTTTTAGGGGCGGCACAGGAAACCAGGACCCGATTCCGCCGTTTCGGCCCGAAGACGGCGTGCCGAGCCCGAGCGACGACTTCCCTTTCGGTCGCGAGAAGGTATATCAGAACTGTATTCCGCAGGACTACACCATTCAGGATGCAATCGACTATGGCGACTGGCTCTTCAGAACCACGGACGCGGACGGCATGCGCTTCGACGATGTGAAGGGCACATGGGCGCCGTTCGTTTCGCAATTCATGCGCTCGAAGACGATGGGGTCGAAGTTCGCGTACTCCGAGTTTTTCGACGGAAATCTGGCATGGGTCAACAGCTGGGTCACTCAGGCGCCCATGCAGTCCCGCTCGCTGGTCGAGGACTTTGCGCTGCATTGGGCGCTGCAGGCCGCATGCGACAGCGGCAACGTGGCGGGACTCAATGGTGCGGGATACACGAGCTGGAACCCATACCTCTCATGCAGCTTCGTAGAAAACCCGGACACCGATTCGTCGCCCGGCGAGTCGATCGTCGCGAACAAGCTGCTCGCGTATGCGTTCATTCTCTCGGCAGAAGGATACCCGTTCATCTACGGCAAGGATTACTTCGGAGGCGACGTGTGGAAGGGGGCATATGGTCTCAAGCCGTGGATCGACAATCTGATCTGGATTCACGAGAATCTCGCTTTCGGAGCAACGGTCACGCGTTACCTGCGTGACGTGGCGATCGTACTGAACCGGACGGGCTATCCTGGTCTGCTGACCGCGCTCAATTTCGACACGATGAATGCGTACGCCATCACGTGCGACACGTCGTTCGGACCGAATGTGCGTCTGAAAGACTATACGGGCAAACACGCGGACATCTGGACCGATGCACAGGGACGCGCGAGCTTCACGGTTCCATCGAACGGCTACCAGAGCGGCCGCAGCTATCTGTGCTTCTCGTTGCCAGGATACGCAGCCGGCTTCGAGCCGAAGCCCCGCTCGACGACGCAGAATTTTTCCGGCGCCGACGATCTCGACCTTCCGGCGATGCGAAACGGCGCAGCCAATGTGGCTCGCGTCTACGCGGGCCCCAACAGCAAAATGAGTGCGGTCCTCGCGCCAAACGGCAAAGCGTGGAAGCGGGGAGCATCGATCGTGCTGGAGGCCGTCGGGCAGGACGAGCGCGTGCTCGGACGCAAAACCATCACCTATGGTGAACCGAATACGGCGCTCGATGTCCACACGGCCCGTGGTGGCTGGCAAACATTCCGAACCACCGCTTCGGGTCTCGTTGGCGTCGCGCCGTTCGACCTCAGTGTCAGTTACATGGGTACGCCGGGGCTTTCGGACACTTGATGTTCACGTGTGCGTGTGGCGCGAAAAGCGCGACTCGGGTCAGACAGCAGCGTGCGTCCATCGAAGATTGTCGCGCTGGGCCGGCCCTTAGAGTCGCAAATGTCTCGACCTCGGATCTCCTACAATCATTCGCAGATGCCCGAAAGCGGCGCACTTATGGACATGATCAAAACAGTCCTGAACACGCCCCGGTTGCGGGAGGGGGCGATTGGCGCGTTGGGTATCGCGCTGGGCGCATTGCTTTGCGCTGCGATCGTACATGCGCCTGGCGCATCGTCGGATTGGGCCGCATGGGTGCAGGCCATCGGCTCGATCGCGGCAATCATCGGTGCGTTTGCGATTGCGAACCAGCAGGCAATCGACGCTAGGAAACAGACGCACGAGGCGATGGCTTCGCGAACGAGACATTTACGGCTCGTTCTCAGGGAGATTTTCGCCGCGACAATGGAGCAGATCGAAAACATCAGGGGGATGTGCAGCATGGAGCCGGAGAGGTTCGCACTCTCCAACCGGCATCCAGTCCATACGTTACCCGAACTATCGGCATCGCTACTCACGATTCCCCTAATTGAACTCGAGCTTGCGGATTCTGCCAAGGAAATCGCCATTTTGTTATCGGCAATGAAAACGATCGATGTGGAACTGACGCGGTTCCGTACCTGCAGCGCAAATGTCGGGTTCCGTAGCCGCAACGGAAAGCACCTCAGGCCCCGTAACCGCAGCAAAAGTGACCTGAGGTTCCGTAATCGCAGCGATATAGAGCTGAAAGATGCACATCAGTGGTGCATTGACAGAATCCGAGCGTCGCATGACCTTGCGCAATCTGCGCAAGCCCGCATGAACGCATTGCTGGATCGCGCAGCGGCAGCGCAACCGGGGGGCGCTGGACGAGAAACGAAGGTGCCAGATGATTTAGGGCCGACTGAATTTAGATGACATAGGGGCACGTACACCGGCTTGCCGGCGTGGCTGAGAAAGAGGGCGGGACATTCAACGGATCGGCCAGGCGCGCAGTCTTGCGGATCTCCACAGGCGCTTCGCCGTTGGTGCCGCATCCTGAAGCAGGTCCATGCGGCGGCGCAGAATCCGAACGGTGAGGTCGGCGAGCGGCGTGATACCGCGCGCACACGGGGCACCTACACGGCACAAAACGGTGCGGATCCACGCGCGATTTCTCCTCGATCTGCGGCTCCGAAGGTTTGCAGTGGGCAGGGATTGCTGGCCGCGCGACCGCCGTTCGGGTGCCTCTGATTATCAAAAGATTCTCCGGTTAGGGGCAGTTAAGCCTAGCGCGGGGAGGCTGCCGGCTCGAGCCGATGTAGCAGGACGGCGGGGGCGATGGTCCGATCAATGGGTATTCCTATCAAATTTGACATAAAAGAAAAGAGCGAATTTTATATTTAGTACGCTTAACTAAATAACACAGAGAGCATTCATGTAGAGATGGACGTAAGACATGACCTGAATGTTGTGGCCTGTAGATTTCCCGGCGAGCTTCTTCGCGGCAGCAGGATCGGTGCCGCGTCGTCACTAGCTACTTCTGACGATTGAGGCTCATTTGATGTCTACACGAGACGGGAGGTAAATAGGGCTTCGCTCTGAACTGCAATCGATCGATTCAATTTTGCCTCAAAGACCAGCGCTTTTGAAAAGTTTCGACGGTGGAATGTGTAGGGCGTCAGCAATTCGAATGAGGTTTAGAACAGATAGGTTGCGTTCCCCTCGCTCGATTCGCCCCATATGGCTGCGGTCAATTCCCGTCGCGTGCGCAAGGGCCTCCTGTGAGACACCGAATTCCTGCCGACGAGCGCGAACCGTCGCGCCTATGGCGGCTAGGTGTCCCGCATCGTCCATTTTGACCGATACCCTTTGCATCCCATGATGGTCGCGGTATGATGGCCGTTTGGCCACGGCATTTACGCCCCATTTTTGAGGGCGATGGTCTTTTTACTTTGGGTCACGTTTCTAATGTCGGGTTGAAAGCGTCCTCCGCCTCAGTCGGCAACGGCTGGCGCAGTGCGGGCGTGGCGGCGAGCGTAGACGCGGGATAAGTGAATAAGGTGGCGGGAATTTTGTCGGTCGTCTGTCTGTGGGTTCTTTTTCGTCGACTCTTGTCGCGAAGACCACATGCTCGGCGAGCAGTTCGTTGGTAATGAAAGCGTTTGAGGTCGTAGCTGTATGTTTGTAACAAGCGAAATTAACCGTGTGCCTGCGTTGAACGTGCCTTTCGGCGGCTTGCCAGGCAGGGGCGTATGGTCAGCGGTTCAGCAACTGTTACCGCGGGACGTCCTGATTCTCAGGGTGTCGCGGGCGCGCTCGCGGGCCGTCCCGACGATCGTGATGCTGGACCTGCCCGCAACCGCTGCGACGCTCGAGCAGTTCGTCGGAGGGGATGTCGTTCTGCGCGACGCGGCCGTACTGAGTACGCGGCTGGCACGGGAGGTCGGCCAGTGGACGCT
Organism: Paraburkholderia sp. 32; assembly: GCF_050435345.1. NCBI lineage: Bacteria > Pseudomonadati > Pseudomonadota > Betaproteobacteria > Burkholderiales > Burkholderiaceae > Paraburkholderia > Paraburkholderia sp. 32. The sequence goes on along the minus strand of NZ_JBNDKD010000002.1, from coordinate 1,298,996 downwards.
CGAACCGCTTTGCGAGATCCGGGTGGGCGCAACCGAGTACGAACATCGCGGCCAGGGCAAGCAACTGCTCACGGTGACCCGGTTCACGACCGCTGCGGGGCGGACGTTGTCGGTGCCGTATGCGCTGGCGACACAGCCCGCGCGCGGCAGGCGGCTCTGGCGCGCGAAGGCGCCAGCCGCACCGGCTAGTGCCTAATCCTGGCTCGAAGGGCGATGCACCGGTGAGGAGAGGGGGCGCCGTGATAATCCGCCTTATCGCGGCCAGCGCACCACCGGCGCATCGGCTGCGGCTTCAAACAGGGATCGGCATGAGCAGACGCAGGCGGGCGATCGAGCTTCCAGACGAAACCGCCGAAGCGCTGCGCGCGCGGCTGCGGCGCTTCGTGCGTGCGAGCCGCGACGAGTCGACCGGGGCCGTCCCGCTCCCGTTTCCCGCACACGTGACGGTGCTCGCCGGGCCGCTGCGGCGGATCCGCGGCGCGCGCGAACCCCGCATGGTGTCGGGGCCGGAGGTGCGGGCCGGGTCAGACGCGCGCAGGGAGGACGGCGACGAACCCTGATCAGCCTCGGGCGGGTTCGCGCTGGATGACACAGGGTGAGCCGACGGCAAAATGACGAAGTAACGGACATGACGGATACACACTTTCACGGCGCAATGCGGTGGCCACTGCCGGCTGAACCCGAGCCGCAGGCCGGCTGGAACAACCGGTATTTCCTCGACACGGAATTCACCGACTTCCGGCAGTGCCAGCTGCTCAGTCTCGCCCTCGTGGGCGAGAACGGGTACGAGTTCTACGGCGAGCGGACCGATTTCGATCCGGCGTGGTGCAGCGACTTTGTCCGTGCCGTGGTACTGCCGCAGCTCGGCCAGTCCGAGGGGCGCGCGATGCCGTTCGCAGCGCTGCGCGAGGCACTGCGCGCATGGCTCGTGGCGGTGCCGGGCGACTCCGGGCCGGTGCTGTGCTACGACTACGAGACGGACCTGGCCCTGTTGCGGTTCCTGCTGGGCGGCCCGCTGCCGCGCGGCTGGCGGCTCGTGAACATCGCCGGCACGCGCAATCCGGAGCGGCGCGCCGCCTACTATGCCCGCCATGGCAGCGAGCACCATGCGCTGCATGACGCGCGCGCCAATGCCTATGCGTGCACCGGATGAAGTCGGGAGACCGCCGGCCGGGCCGTCGTCCGGTTTCCGGACGGGTGGACGCATTTCTTCGCTCAAACAGAAACAGCCTCATGAAGGGGATCAGGATGGCCGGGTCGCGTGAGTGGATGCCACGATCCGAGGTGCCGCGGATAGCCCAGCGCCTGCGGACTCGACGCAAGGCGTCAGGGATGACACAACGCGATCTCGCGGTGAGGGCGGGGGTTGCGAGAGTGACCCTGCAGCGCTGGGAGAAGGGAAGGTGGCCGCGCACCGTCGCCGCCGCCACCGTGGACGCGCTGGAGGCGGCCCTGCAGGTGCCGCCGGGCTGGCTGCTCGGTCCTGGGACGCAACCGTTGCCGGACCCCGGGTTGCCTGCGGCGGATGCCGCCGCCCGCGCAGACGGCGATCCCCAGTCACGGATCCCCACCGCCCGGTGCTGCGAGATCGGCCCCCACGCGCGGCGGCTGCGCAGTGAACTGGGCCTGTGCGTTGCGGAGGTGGCGCGCGCCTGTCACGTGTCCGATGCCACGCTGTTGCGGTGGGAACAGGGGACGTTTCCGAAGGCGCTCACCGTGGCGCGCCTTCGCGGCTGGGAGCGCGCCCTGCTGCTCGCGCCCGGGCAACTGCTGGCGCCGCCGGCGTCGCATCCCGGGGTAGGCGATGGCCGCTGGCGCGTGACGATCGGCACTGAAACGCTCGAGGCTGCCATCCATCGCGTCGCGGCGTGCCTCGCCACCCGCGGACGCAACCTGCTCCAACCGGAGCAGCCGCTCGATGCAAAGGCCGCGCGCGATGCCGACCTGCTGGCCCACCGCTATGGGGTGGGCGCGCATCGGCGGCCACTGGTCGACCTCGGCCGTCTCATACGGGATCGATCCGTCGCACGCCCGCCAGACCGTGGCGCGCATGGTCGCGCGGGCAGCCGGGTTCGCCTTCAGGATTCCGGTGCTCGATGACATGCTGGCGGTGGACGCGGCGGGCTTTTCGTTCACGACCGCCGTTGCCGATGGTCGCATGCGTGACCTGCTGGGGCCCTCGCTGTCCATGGAACGCGCTGCGGCATTCGCCGGCGAAATACTGTCCCGGCGGATCACCGGTGCGGAACCTGGCAAGGCGGTGGCCGGCACCCGCAGGCCGGCGAAAGCGGCGAACCTTTCGCTGGCCGCGGACGTCGTCTGTATTGCGATGGAACATCGCCTCGACAGGTCGTAAGCGGCCCAACGGGGTGTACGCAGCGTCGCGCCCGGGCGGCAGGGCGGGGTATCGCGGAAGGGAGCAGCGGGGGCTTCCACTCGACGGGTACTGGAAGTTCTGACGGATCGTTCTGCTGTCCGGGCGGAGCCACCGGGACGGCCTGATTTGCTGGGGGGCAGGCGATCGCGGCGCAGGTTCGGGACCCCGACGCGATGCGCGCCCGCGCAACTGCGGCACCGGATGAGACAAACACCAGAAGGACAAGCGAATGCTTCGGGTCACCATTGAATTGCTGCCCGGTGGACGGGAAGACGGAAAGCGGGTCATCGCGACGGCGGACATTGCGCGCGTGAGGTCCGGGGCTCTTGCGGACTACAGGGTGGCCCTGGACGATGCGGTGCTCCGGCAGGTCGGCGAGCGGGCCACGGTGCGCGGCTATCCGAGATGGGCGGGCAGCGTATGGGATCTCGTTGCGCGCTGTGTTGCCGCTGCGCTGAATCAGGGCCGCGAAGCCCTGCCACCGCGACCCGCGTCACCGAGGGTGACGGTTCACGTGAATGACGCAGGCTACCGTTACGTGCGTCTGGATGAGATTCCCGAGCCGGCCAGAACGTACTTTGATAGGAAACTGGCCGGTTCGGGCATTCCTGACCACGGCTGTGCCTTTGCGCACGACTGGTTCGACTTTCTCAACGGCCAGCGCTGATGCCAGAGCGGTGCGCCGTGCTTTGTAGCAAGTTGCAGCCTCGCGCACAACATGTCGATCAGATCGAACCAGCCGTCGCCGCACTCGACATCCGACAGGGAGAAAACCGTTGGGATGGCATCCAGATCATCAGCGACTGTCGGGTTGACGTCGAAGATGAGCGGGTATTTTGCCCGCAGGATGCCTGACAGTCAGATCCGCTGCTTCATCCGGAAGAAGGGATAAGGCCGGAGCACCCGCGAACCTTTCTGGCCAACCGGGATCGCATGATGAACAGTGAAATGAGAGGCGGCTGTCAGTGACGCCGCGGACCGCATCCAGTATCTGCAGCGATTGGCCGCCGACAATCAGGGCATCGGCTAAACGCTCGCAAAAGGGACAGGGATTCATGAGTACCAGGAACCACATCAGGTATCAGGCGAAAGAGGGTGATCAGCCCGGCTGGGATCTCTACACCGAGATTCTTGAGCCGGACGACGTCGTGTATCTCGAGCTCGACGGTGTAGCCGCTGAGGTCACGATGCTCGGCAACATGGAGCGCGGCCCGGGCGCGGTGCTGTTGCGCCTGCCGGTCGACACCGCGAAGCAGCTTGGTCTGGTGCCGCCCGACTGGGAAAACTCGGACTGGGGAAAAGGATAGGCCATGCGCGAATACCGGGACAGGACGGTGCAGGAGGTCGCGGCCTGCACATGCGACCGCTGCGGCCGGCGCATGACGCCCGTTGACGACCAGTGGGAGTGGTACGAAAAGATGTCGCTCGATTGGCGTGGCGGCTTTGGCTCGATTTTCGGCGACGGCGCCCATGTGAGCCTTGACCTTTGCCAGCAGTGTGTCCGCGATACGCTGGGGCGTTGGCTTCGCGTCGATCCGCCGTCCGGACCGGATGGCTCAATGCAAGCCCTGAAGGGCGTCGTGCCCCGACCCAATGCGCCGGTATCTGTCGACAGGATGAATCCCTGGGAATTTCACGAGCGCGACTAGAGGGCTTACCGCCCCATGCGGCTCCGCGCGTCGCTCAGACTGCCGATCATGGATTGCCGTTTCTCACGGGGCATCCCGAACTCACCGTCGCGACACTCAGGCGGCTCGTTACCTTCGGTTGAACAAGTTTGCCTTATCGCTGAACGAGTCTTGTCGACCGCATCGCCGCCGGTGCGACGTTGGGAGTTCAAGCGCAGGTAACAAGATGGACCGGTCGTTCATGACGGCGCCTCAGAGGCAGCAGCTCGGCCATTGCCGACGTTGGGGCGGTCTGGGTCGTGCGTCAGCAATGTCGCGGATTGCTGACGGTGGCGGCATCGAGCAACCCGACGGCAGCTTCCTGCATCAGCGAATTCACACTCCCGACCCGGAGCGCTCTCTCGCACTTTGGCGGCGAATGTCCGCTGAGCTTCCACGGACCGGACGCTCACAGACGACGGTCCTTATCCGCTCATCGGCTTTTCATTCCGGCCCGCGCATCAGAGGAATGCCTATAATGTCAGCCTTTGTTTTGGGCTGGAGCCTACTCCCAGTCCGACTAGCCACTCATTGATAGTGGCGCCGATGACCTCAGGATGATCCTCCTGCAAGTAGTGAATTCCAGCGCCAAGCTCAACTACTCTGCAGTCCTTAAGTTTTTTCGAAAAACTCTCGGCGACGGTCGGCGAGACCAGAGAGCCTGGATTTGCGGTGAAAAGCAGCTTCGGATAAGACGACTGTGCTAGAGCACGATGTGCGTTCTCCAAGGTTAAGTACACATCCGCCGGTTCTCCAGCGATCGGCAGTTCATTCGGGAAACGCCAGGTTGGTCGACGCGACTCGGGAGTTGGAAATGGTGCTCTGTAAACCGACATTTCCTCATCCGTCAGTTTTCGTACGGTTGCAGCGGGAAGAACCTGCTCTACGAATGCATTTCCTTCAAGAATCATTTTTTCACCCACGCCAGGCGTCCTGAACTTCTGAAAGGTTTCGCGTGCATCCGCGTGAAAATCCTCCCAGGTAGGCATTGGCCAGGTGAACTCCATAAAAGCAAGCCCACGGATAAACTCCGGCCTTCGGGCAGCCAGGTGAAATGCCAGTGCGGTTCCCCAGTCCTGCGCTATGACAAATGTTGACGAGATTCCAGCGTTATCGAGGAACGCATCCAGGTATCGAACATGATCCGCAAACCGATACGCAATGTCCGGTTTTCCCGATTGACCAAACCCGATGAGATCCGGCGCGATGCAGTACGCCACGGGTGAGACCAGGGGAATGATGTTCCGCCATATGTACGACGACGTTGGGTTTCCGTGCAGAAAAAGCGCGACCGGTGCTTCGGGATTTCCCGCTTCCCGATAGGCCATGGTGGAACCCAGCACATTCACTCGCGGCAATACAACGTCAGAAAGGACGATCATTTCTGCTCCTTGAATATGGTTTGGAAAACGATGTTCTTGAAGCGATCGAGGGCGGCAGGGCCGCGTTCCACCTTCATGCGAAGAATTGCGCCTTCCCAGGAAGCCAGGAGAAATTCGGCGAGATCCACCGGATCGAACGTTGAATCGATTTCACCGGCGGCTTGAGCCTCGGCGATGCACGAGGCAAATGGAGCACGCCATTCTTGGAATATCGCCTCGAGCCTTTCGCGCAAGAGCTCGCTTTGAGAGGCGGTCTCAAGACTGAAATCGCCGATCAGGCAACCGCGATTCCATTTGTCGTCTGCCAGCACGCGGCTGATGATGTCCAGATACCGCTTCAGTCGCTGCCGGGGAGTAAGTGACTTGTCGTTCAAAGCCTCTTTGACTAATCCCTTGGTGTGAGCAAAATAGCGGTCCAGCACTTCCTCCGCAAACGCCTCCTTGGAGCGGAAGTGATTGGTGAAGGAGCCGTGCGGAGCACCTGCCGCTGCGCAGATATCGCGCACACTCGCCCCTTCGTATCCCGACCGAAGCATCACCTGGAGGCCGGCAGCGAGAATGTCTTCGCGAAATGATGGTTTGCTCATAATAGGAATACAGTCGTACGTATTCCAGTACAATACAGTCGTGCGTATTTACGTGTCAAGTTCTAATTTAACCGCCCGGAGCCTGCCCATTGCATGTACCGTCGTCGCCTGGATGGAGCCGCATTAATTTGACCGGCAGCTACGCGTGGCACGGCTAGCGGGGCTTCCGGCCGTAGCAGACGATAGATCGGGCACGCCAAAGCCTTAGCAGTGGCAAGGATTCGTACAAATTGGCCGGATAAGCCGCACCTTCATCTCCAAGACGATTGGCTTATCGACGCCCGTTTGTCAGCCGTGGAACGGGCATTGCGAAATCCTGAGCTTCGTCTCAACCAGAGAGTCAGCCAGGGCTGAGGAGTGGCTTCCATTACGGGATCAAACGGCGGCTCGGCAACTCTTGAGCAGACATTCGCCAATGAATTGCGGAGGACCGTAGATGGCCGAACCCGGTCCGACAGCAAACTTCGGTGAGGGGGCTGAGCATCGCCGGTTGCGTTCGGCGGCACCCATCCACTTCTGCCATTTGAGATCGCATCTGAACTGACGAACGCCAGCTGTCGCCCGATGCGGGACCATCGGAGGTCAATCGAACACGGCATTTGAATCGGGCTGCCCTCACATCGAACCCTTCGACGAGGGGCCTCCGGCCATCTCCACATCAACGGCCCCACAGATTGCGAGCGGGACGCCGCAACGGTAAGCGTCGCGCAATTTTATTGATTTACGCGGTCATACGGACAACAACGACCAACTTGCGATTGCGCTCATTGTGCGTGGGATCGCAGGGTTGGTTTGCGCCGGCATGCACTCGATCAGGGTTAACCCATTCAGAGCTGTGCCGCAAAGTACATACAGTTCTTGCATACGAGCTTGCTTTAGACGCGGGGGCATCGCGGCCCAAGGTCGTCTGGCGGTGTTTCCTCAGTTCCACGAAATCCAAAGGAGATGACAGATGGAAATCCGCAACCCTTCCCCCGGCCTCTACAACGAAGATCTCGCACCTGCCAGGGTGCGCAACTGGGGTGCCTTCAGCATTTTCAACGTCTGGACCTCGGACGTGCACAGCCTCTGGGGCTACTACCTCGCCGCCAGCCTGTTCTTGCTGTGCGGCAGCTTTACCAACTTTGTGCTGGCGATCGGGCTCGGCTCACTCGTGATCTTCGCGCTGATGAATCTGATCGGCTACGCCGGCGAGAAGACCGGCGTGCCATACCCGGTGCTGGCGCGCGCCTCTTTCGGCGTGTGGGGCGCCAACTTCGCCGCGCTGGTGCGCGCCGTGGTGGCCTGCTTCTGGTACGGCGCGCAGACGGCAGCGGCTTCGAGCGCGATAGTCGCGCTGTTGATCCGCAGCACCAGCCTGATGGAGTTCCACAAGGGCACACACTTCCTCGGCCATTCGGTGCTGGAAGTGATCTGCTACTTCATCGTCTGGGCGCTGCAGCTGCTCATCATTCAGAAGGGCATGGAAACGGTGCGCAAATTCCAGGACCTGGCCGGCCCGGCGGTGTGGATCGCGATGCTGATCCTGGCGATCGGCCTGTGCGTCAAGGCCGGCGGCTTTTCGTTCGAGCATGGCATTCCGATGGACGCGCTGCTCGAGAAGACCAAGGACGCCGGCGTCAGCGGCGAGCCCGGGTCGTTCTGGGCGCTGATGGCCGTGGGCGCGACCTGGATCACCTACTTCGCGGCGCTGTACCTGAACTTTTGCGACTTCTCGCGCTATGCGAAAAACCGCGACGCAGTCAAGAAAGGAAATCTGTGGGGCCTGCCGGTCAACCTGATTGCGTTCTCGCTGGTCGCCGGCGTCACCACCATCGCCGCCTTCAGGGTGTACGGCGAAGTGCTGCTGCACCCCGAGCAGATATCAGCCAAGTTCGACAGCTGGATACTGGCACTCATCGCGGCGGTGACCTTCGCAGTCGCCACGCTAGGCATCAACGTGGTGGCCAATTTCGTCTCGGCGGCGTTCGACATCTCCAACACGTTCCCCAGGCAGATCAGCTTCAAGAAGGGCGGTTTCATCGCTGCAGCCATCGCGCTGGTGCTCTACCCGTTTGCGCCGTGGGAAGGCAACGCCGCGCACTTCGTCAACGCCATCGGCGCCACGATGGGCCCGCTGCTGGGGATCATCCTGGTGGACTACTATCTGGTGGCCAAGGGGAACATCAACGTCGCGGCGCTCTACCAGGAGCACGGCGAGTATCGCTACGAAGGCGGCTGGAACGTCAACGCGCTGGCCGCGGCGGCGGTCGGCAGCGTGTTTTCGACCTTCCTGCCCAACTTCACCAACCTGCTGCCGGCCTGGTGGAATACGTATGGCTGGTTCTTCGGCGTAGTGATCGGCGGCGGCATTTACCTGATCATGGCGACGCTGCGGCCGCGTACCGCGATCGCCCCTACCCGCGTTTAAGGGTCTTTCCATCCCGATCAGGTAGGGTCAAGCACCGGCGCGGCACCGTCGGGTGCCTCCCGGAAGCGGGCGGTCGGTCACGATAGCCGCGTGCGGCTCGCGAATCGTAGATTTGGCCGACGATCCGCCTGATGGCATCGTTCAAAGAGGGGCACTTTCGGCCAGGAACGGCCCTCCGGACGCAACGAAGTTTGGACGTTCAGGTGACCGTTGCTCCTCGGAGGCGGTCATTGAGCAGCGGTTCGCGAACGGGCGCTGCTCGCCCTCATGCGGAATCTGGTAGGCTGACGGCCGTCTTGCTGGCTGCCTTGGAGATACGCGCTGGCAGCGACCTCCTTCTTCGAACTGAAACGGACCGACCGCAATGACAATCGCCAAAGCTGATTTCACTTCACGTCTCGTCGTCGATGCGGGGATTCGCGCGGGAATGAAAGTTCTCGATGTCGGCTGCGGGTCCGGTGACGTAGCATTTCTTCTGGCACAGCTGGTCGGCGCGAGCGGCACTATCGTAGGCGTCGATCATGACCCGAGCGCGCTCGCCGTCGCTCGGCAGCGGACTGTTGCCGATGGGGCGGCCATACCGACGTTCGTCCAGTGCGAACTGCTCGAACTGCCCGAATCTCTTGGTCTATTCGACGCCATCGTCGGACGGCGGGTGCTGATGTATCAGGCGGACGCAGTGGAAGCGGTGCGCGTTCTTACACGAAACTTGCGTCCGGGTGGGATCATCCTGTTTCAGGAGCATGACACGACAATGGTGCCCGCGAGTCTCGACGCCTTTCCGCTGCACCGGCAGGTCACGGGTTGGATTCAGGGAATGATTGAGCGCGAGGGCGCCGATCTGCACGTCGGGTTCAATCTTCATCGCAACTTGACGCAAGCGGGTCTCGTGGTTGAAGAGGTCCGCGCTGAATGTCTGTTACAAACACCCGATCGCCCGTACGGCCTCGGCCACATCGTACGGGCATGTTTGCCGCGTATCGTGGCGCACGGGGTTGCGACGGCCGACGAGATCGGCATCGAAACGCTACAGGGACGATTGGACGCGGAGCGTGTCGAGTCCTCTGGAATCTATGTCGGCGACATGGCGTTCGGAGCGTGGGCGCACAAACCTTTGTAAACCCGAAACGGTGAAGGTCATCGGCTTTCTTCTGCGGCGGACGTCTGCTTCGGTATCGATAGCGGCAGGTGCGGGACTGTCGGCACGACAGGCCGCTTGGGGTCGAGAGTGTGAGTTCGCTGATGCGGAAAGCTGCCGTAGGGTTGCTCGATGCTGCCACCGTCAGGAGTCCGCCATATTGCCGACGTAGAAACCAGAGCGCGCCAATGTCGGCATTGGCCGGCAAGCGCGCGTCGCGCATCGGGCGGGTTTCGAAGTGGAGCAGCCGTTCAAGTGACAACTGCATAGCGCAGGCGAACGGCAGAAAGTGGCCGGCTGTACGCATTCGGCCGGGTTGACTGTAAGCTGCCATCCAAAAGACCCCGCGTAGGCCAGCGGCAGCGTTGCGGCACTGCAACTCAGCAGGTGCAGTCGGCCATGAACGGTTCCATCGAACTATTGCATCAACCGGTTGACTCCGCTTCGAGAAGCGGTCTTTCGAACGCCATCGTCCGGGAGAAATCCTTTCTCGCGAGACGTTGCGCGGCGCGACCGTACCTAGGTGATACGCAATACCGTGGAGTTGGACTACGCAAAGCGTTCGCGTTCGCGTGCGCCTGATCTGTGTCCGGAACTTTCCATGGACTTTCAGCTGCGCGGTGATGCGCCCGCCGGGCAAGAGCACGAAAATCAATCGCCAGATCCAGATCCAACCTGACATTCAGGTTACGCATCCAACGCCAAGGCACCCGGACTTCGGCAGATTATTTTCGAATATTGGTAGATTATCCAGTGTTCTTCAATATATTGTCGATTGACAATCGACTTCGTGCACCCACCGCGGCAGGTAGCCACCGACTTGAAACTGCCTCGCGATGCCGGTGCTGAACGGTGGCCCGACCAACCGGGCCGCACTCCCCTATCGACAAACTTTGATAAGCGAGTCAAGCAATGGAACCCAGGTTCTACCGATCGTGGCATCTCGCAAAATCCGACGCCGAGTTCAAGATCGCGGAGTTCGAGTGGTCACTGATTCGTTTTTACGAGTCCTTCACCCGCTTCGTTCTGGCAACAGGCGTCGTTACGATCACAGCGAACGTCGAACTCAAACATCAGGAGCACGTGATCCTTCACGTCATTCGTATGCAGGACCGTCCAAAGACCAGCGCAATGATCGGACGATTGATGAACCGCGACGATATTCCCAACATCCAGTACAGCCTGAGAAAGCTGGAAGCCGCCGGGTTGATCGAAAAGCTACAGGACACGAGCAGCAAGACCTACCTGTATTGTGCGAGCGATCTGGGGATCCGATTGACGGACGAGTACTACAAGGTCCGAAAAGAGATACTGGTCCAGCGCCTCGGGGAAATCAGCGACACAGAGGAGAAATTCGAGCGCTACGCGCGCTTCATGTCTCTGCTTACCGGGATCTACGATGAAGCTGCTCGCGACGCCGCCACCATCACACCGCAGACTGAAAAAAGTGTGACAGCCACCGAATCGGCGCAAAGCGTGACAAAGCAAAAGGAAGCCTGAATCGGGTCTTATTTGACGAAAATAACCCCTCCCCCGGCGCAAAGTCCGAGGAGAGAGGTAGCAGGGGCGGATCAGTCTTCGATCTGCTCGGTCTTGTAGGTCATCCGCTTGCCGTCCGCAGCGCGCTTGAAGCGCAGGCTGCTGTCCTTTCGCGCGCCCGGCACGCCGCGCCCCGGTTTCGCGATGCCGCGATTCCAGCGCGAAGCAACCTTGCGCCAGGTGATGGCCGAGATGTCCGTTGCGACCATCTGCTCGCTCTCCCATCCGGTGCCGTCACCGTAGAAGTCTTCCATCGACTCCCGTGCGTAGATATCGCAGTCGTTGAAGCCATGCAGTGCCAGCGGCTCATAGACACGCTCGTAGCGATATTTGTGCGCCTCCAGTTCCTCCGGCGTGTTGCAGATGCGCACGATCACCTCCCAATACTCATGCGTGTCGTCGGTAATCGGCACGAACCACTCCAGCTGGGTCATATGTTCGCCCGGCCAGTTCTCGACCGCCACGAGTCCAGGCAACACGATCGAAGTCCGATAGGGGCGGCCTACGAGTCCAGGCACTTTCAGTCCCAGTTCCTTGTTTTCCAGCACCGGTTGCCACTTGTCAGTGCCGAGCCACTGCAGCATGCCCTTGGGACCGTCAGGGTCTTCGAGGGTCTCGACGCAGTCTTCGCCGCTCGGCAGCAGGCCAAGCGGAAGGACCCATTCCATCGCGTGAATGATGCTGTTGTCCTTGTGCAGCAGCAGATGAGCGTTGTCGATGCCGTTCTCGCACGCAATGCGCCAGTTCGTGAAGCCGATGCGATGAATGCCCATCGCCACCGCGTTCTCGTCGAGCAGACTGGGCACGGCCGGCCACAGCGGATGCGGGTAGCGGTCGCTTTGCTTCGGAAAGCGCACCGGCAGATCCTGTTCGAGCGACGGAACGTCCTCAAGCGGGAAATCGTCGTCGCGCACGAAGACGAAGATCATGCCCGCGACTTCGTGCACCGGATAGCTCGTAATGCCGACCGTGCCGATCAGCTTGTCCTCGGGGTTCGCGATGATGGTCGCAAGCTTGCCCGTTTCAAGGTCGAACGTGAAGCCGTGATACCAGCACGATATCGTCTTCTTGTTGAAGCACATCGGCTTTTCGGAAAGGCGAACGCCACGGTGCAGACATTGATCCTTGAGCGCATGAACCTTGCCGTTCGCGCGCCTCAATACAATCGGAATCCCGCATATCTGCACGCCTTCCACCTGGTCCTCCGTCAGTTCGTGGCTGAAAAGCGCCGGATACCAGTGATTGACGAAGCCCCACGCAGCGTCCTTATAGGGCTGGTATTGACTCGATGTACCACTATTGCCGCCACTCACCGTGCGGCGGCGGACGATCGTCGGGTCTGACATTACTTCGCTCCATGATGAAATCGGGCGCCGCGGACTTGCCGTTCGCACGGCCCCGTTGACCAAATCAGTGCGTAGGCCAGCCTGCAATGCCTGGCCGTTATCGAAGCCAAATAGGTGAATTACGTCGTGACGGAGATGGAGCGCTTGCCATGCATCGACACCATCAGGTACGCGGCGACCGAAACCACAAACGTTGCCGGCGCGGAAAACGTATGGAGCGATTCCGGTCCGCTCATCACGCCAATGCCCGCCGCGACGCCGACAAACCACGAAATCAGTCCGCCGGAGTTGAAGATCGGCACGTTGCGCAATGTCGATTCGAGTGCGTCGTCGGAAGTCCGCTCCGACTTGTGCGACAGGATATGGGCGAGCGCCACCGCCACCCACGCGACGACGAACACTCCTTGATAGGCGAGTGCGAGGAGCAGTTTCGAGAAGATGCCGGACAGCATCAGCGCGTACACGATCACGCCGACGACGATCGTCCAGACAAATTTCGGCAGCTTCAGACCGAGGCCTGCTTCGAACAGTGCCTGCGTATTGATGGTCGCGAGATAGTAGTTGGCGGTGTTGATGCGAGTCTGCGTGACGACGAGGAAGCCGAGTCCCCAGAGTCCCATCAACTTGAGCAGCGCGAGCACGACCGATACCTCGGACAGCGCGCCTTGTCCGGGGATCGTGCTGACGAGATAAATCCCGATCACGCCGTTGACGATAAACGTAACAAACCAGAACGGCATGCCGAAGTTGATCACGCTGTGATAGCGGACGTCCTGCTTCTTGCCGAAGCGCGCGAAGTCGAAAGCGGCGAGCATGAACAGCCACACGCCCATGTAGTAGACGAAGCAGTCCCACCAGCCGTTCGACACGACTGCCCCCTTCGTCTCGCCGAAATGCATCCAGGCCGAGCTGTAGCCGTGCGTGGACGTCGCCACTACCACAGCCGCGATCAGGCCGGCCGCGTAGAACGGCAGAAGCACGCCGTTGAGCTTGTCGAGCCAGTTCTGCACGCTGCCGAAAACGAGCGGCACGCTATAGGCGACCACGATCAGGCAAGCCAGTGGATAGGAAACGGATGGAAAAAGACTGTTCAGCGCGACCGCGATAACGGAACTCTCGAAGACGGCATAGTAGATGACGGTTGCCGCGAATATCAGCGTTGCCAATGCGGCGCCCGCACTGCCGAACAGCACGCGGGAGAAAAGCGACACGGAAAGACCCGTGCGGATCGCATAGTTCGTCAGCACGTAGTTCACGGCCGAATAAACGACCACGGACATCACCATCCCGATCAGCGCATTGGTCGTGCCGTAATAAAGCGCCAGCGTCGCGCCGATGATCAGATACACCATCGCGCTGCAGAGCCCCCACCAGGCCATGGTGAGCGCGAACTTAGGCATGCGCGAACTCTCCGGCACCCTGATGGTCGAGACATCGACTTCATCTTGCTGCGTCAATTCAATCGTGCTAGGCATGACTCTCTCCAAACGTTCCGCCATTCGGCGGACAATTAGTTAGTAAAGCAAACTGAAGTACATGAGGCTGATTCAACTTCGCTTTGGCCCCTCCACCGAACGGCTTTCTCCAACGCCGTCAAGCGTCAACCCAAACCGCCGCCGGCGCTTCCACGCTGAATGTAGACACGACCCGGGCCCGCTTTCAACGACGCGTTCACCCGGCCAATACTGCTCAGGCCGAGCATGCCTGTCCCGGTCAGGAGCAGACACAGGAAAGCCATCGCGATGGTCAATCGCGACTTGATGGTGATGCCGTCAAACATGCACGTCCTTCTTTTGGCTGATTCCGTATTGATTCGTCGTCCCGGGCGCGATCGTTCAACGTCCAATTGCTCGCGCCGGGACGACGTCTCACTGTCCCACCGGTCGTATGGTCAACTGGTTGTTCACCGACACGACACCGGGCACACCTTGGGCCGTGCGCAACGCAAGCTGGAGTTGGGACTGCTCCGGCACCCACCCCTGCAAGGTGAGCGCGCCGTCGTTCGCGCGTACTGCAATGCCCGACGCGTTGAGGCCCTTGGTGTGAGCCAGCGCGCGGCGCACTTTCTTCTGCAGTTGCCGGTTCGCCGCGCGCGTCGCGCTTTTGCTCTGGTCCGAAGCCGCGCTCGCGGCCGGCGTCGAAGCCGTTCCACCGCCGCCCTGAGCATTCGCACCGAAGGCAATCAGCGCGATAAGCGCGCCGCCGATATACCGTGCTGCACGATTCGATCTCATCGTTCTTTCTCCTTGTGTCCCGTGAGCCTGAAATGGTCGTTCAGGTTGTCATGCCGCCGTCGACGGAAAGGGTGGTGCCAGTCACATAGGCCGCCTTGTCGGACAGCAGCCAGAGCACCGCGTCGGCGACTTCATGAGGCTGGCCGATGCGGCGCATCGGAATCATGTCATCGAGCAGGTGCACGTCGCCGTCGGTCGAGCGCATGTAGTTCGGCGTCTCGGTTGCGCCCGGACACACGGCGTTAATGCGGATACCGCTACCGGCATATTCCTTCGCGACCGCACGCGTGAGGCCGACTACCGCGTGCTTGCTTGCAACGTAGTGAGCGATGCCGTTCATGCCGCGTAAGCCGAAGATGGACGCGTTGTTGACGATCGCGCCGCCGCCCGCGCGCAGCATCGCTTCAACCTGATACTTGACGCCGTAATAGACGCCCTTGAAGTTCAGATCGATCACCCATTCCGATTCTTCGACCGGTGTCTGGTCGATGGGCTTAAAGTCCGCGTGGCCGCCCGCGTTATTGAATGCGAAATCGAGCCTGCCGAAGCGCGACTCGACGAACGCGACGAGCGCCTCGTTATCCTCGCGACGCGATACGTCGGCCGAGCGGATTTCCGCCCGTCCTCCGGCTCGCTGGATCTCGTCGCGCACGCTCGCAAGCTTTTCTTCACCGCGTCCAGCGAGCACGACGATCGCACCCTCGCGCGCCAGCGCAAGCGCCGCCGCGCGCCCCATGCCCGAGCCGCCGCCCGTTACGAGTCCCACCTTGTCCTTCATGATCATGTTTAGCTCCGTCACTTCGTTCAGGCCGCCTCAGCCACTTGCAGATCGCGTCGCAACACGACGGGTGCGCCGCCATACATCTTCTTGTTGATCCACGCCGACAATGCCGAATCCATATAGTCGGCGTGACCTGGAAACCAGTCGACCAATGCCTGTGCGAGACGCTTGACGTCCTGCAGGCCGACCTGGCCAATGGCTGCGAGTGCGTTCACCTTTTGCACGGCCTCCATCACCCGTTGGTGCTCGTCGAGATGGCATTCGGCGGCGGGAAAATCGGTCTTGTCCATCCATTCCTGCTCGACTGCGAAGTGGGACAGCAGATGCGCCTCCACCGCCTGCAAGCAGGCCAGCGCCGTATGCTGCGTACAACCGGCGAGCGCCGTCACCACTTCGACAAACTCTTCATGCGCGGCGTCGATCGGCGCGTGACCGAGCAACATCGCGTCGCTCCATTCCAGCGTTTCGGCGCGTGGTGCCCTGGGCGGCCCGTCGTGGGGATGTTCTGCTCGCTGACTCATCGTTTGCTCTCTCACTTCGTTTGCCGTTACCGCGCTGCCTGCGTCTCGGCGCCGATCAATACCGCCACCATCACCGCCGGCATCGTGCTGCGATTGCGCCATGCGTGGCGCGTGCCGTTCTGGATCACGATGTCGCCTGCCTTCAGATGGCGAATCTCACCGTCGTCGAGTTCGAGCCACAGTTCGCCGGAAACGATGATGTCGTAGTCGACCGACGCGGTACGGTGCATGCCTGAACCATCGGGTTCGAACGCCTGGGCGAGGCCAGGCAGATGCGCTTCGTATTCCGCGCCAGCCGCAACCGGGTCGAAGTCCGCGGAATCGAGCGAGCTGTCCGGCGGGAACTGCACGACGAGCAGGCGTGTGCCATGCGGATCGGGCACCACCGACTGGATGCCGACCGCCGGGTCCTTGCCGTCATGCGGCAGGGGCGCCACGCCCTGCAGCGTCGCCCATGCCAGCGTGGTCTGGAAGCCGGGTACGGCTGCGTAGTCGTGCGTATTGGCGACGGGGCCATCGGAGACGATGACCGACTTGCCGTCTTTCTCGCCTGTCACGACGCGTCTTACCATGATGTTCTCCTGTTCGATTCGGGCTGTTTCATTGAACGATGACGACGTTGACGAAGCCGCCAGCGCGTTTTTCTGCTTCCGAGAGTGCTTCGTCGGCCTGATCGAGCGTGTAGCGGTGGTGTTCGAACACACCGAGATCGAGCGTGCCGGCCGCAGCCATCTTCGCCAGGTCCTGGCCTTCGGCAACCGAGAACCATAGCGAGCCGATCACGCTGACCTGCGCGCACATCATCTCGTGCAGGTTCAGCGGCAGCGGGTCAGTCATCGCGCCAATTTCGACGAGCCGGCCACCACGCCTGAGTGCCGCCATGCTGTCGAGCGTGACCTGATGCGAGGCGCCCGGCGCGATCGCGTCGATGACCGCGTCGACGCCCACACCGTCTGTCTGCTCGCGGGCCCAGTCGGCCAGCGAGCCGGTGCCGTACGAAAACGTGCGGATACGCTGCGGATCGAGTGCACGCACACGGGCGAGCAGCGCCTCGTTGCGCGCGACGCACAGGATGCGAGTCGCGCCCATCGCGCGTGCGATCTGCACGGCGCCCAGACCCAGCGTGCCGCTTGCGCCCACGATCAGCACGGTCCGGCCCGCGCCGACGCCTGCCTTGCGCAGACCAGAATACGCGGTGCCGAGGTAGCCGAAACGCGCGGCCTGCTCGAAGCTCACTGCTTCAGGCAGCTTGACGAGGCCGTCGGCGGGCGCCGTTGCGAACTCGCTGAAACCGCCGTATGGGTATTGCCGGTACATCGCCTTCGATTGCGGGCCAAAGCCGAAGTAGCCCTGAAACGTGAAGGCCACGCAGTTGATCGACTGACCTGTCCGGCACGCGTCGCACGATCCGCACGAGCGGCCCGGATTGATATAGACACGATCGCCCGGCACGAGGCCGGTCACGGCGCTGCCCACCTCGGCAACCACGCCGGCCGCATCCAGCCCGTAGATAGCGGGCAGATCCGGCACGGTGAGGTAAGCACGCTCGCCGTAATTGCTCATTACGTTGCGCAGATTCGGCACGACGCCGGACGCCTTCACGTCGACGAGGACGTCGGTCGGCCGCAGCAGTTCAGGGCGCGGGATCGTGTCGAGCACGAAGCGGCCGCCGGGTTCGTGTACACGCATCGCGCGCATGGTGCAGTGGTTGCTCATGGTGGTATCTCCTGTATGTATTTGGTGGGTCGTGACTGGCTTGCGCGGTGCCACAGCCTCGGTGTGTCGAGCGACGGGTTCCGCGTGGTCAGGTCATATCGTCAGAACACGTGCTGAAGACCGATGTCGACCGCCGTCTGCCGGCCTCCCGACGAGGGTCCCGGCACAAGCGAAATCCAGGCGGGGCCGCCCGAGGCCTGCTGCAGCGCCAGCGCTGAGTAGATGCTCGTGCGTTTGGAGAGCGAATACAGGACCGACAACGTCTCCTGACTGGCCTTCTGGCCTTTCAGGACGTCGTTACCTTTCATGTACTGGTAAGCGAGATTCGTGTGCAGGAATGGGGAAACCGTCCACGTCACGTCGGCCTCGTAGACACCGACACGCGCGCCGTTCTGCGTGTTCTGCGTGCTCGTGTACATCGCGGCGAGCTCGGTCGGCCCCACGACCCACGAAGCGGCCAGACCCATGTTGCGGATACCGTCGTTGCCGTTGTTCAACTCGGGATATTTGATGTATGTGTACGCGCCATTCAGCGCGACGGCGCCGATGTGATAGTTCAGGCCGAAGCTCTGCCCGCTATCCTGACCGAACGAACCAGCCTGTCCGCCGAAGCTGTACTGCGCGCCCATCGAGAGGCCGCCGACTGTCGGGCTCATGTACTTGACCGAGTTCGCGATCGGAGCGCCGAGCGTGCGGTCGAAGTCGAACGAACCGTTGCCCGGTGGCCCTGGAATATTCAGGCCCGAAAACGAGCCTTGCCGCAGCCCCAGAGAATTGACGAACGGGAAGGCCGGGCCCCAGTGATCGACCACGAGCGAATAGAACATGAAGTCGATCTGATTGCCGGCGGTCAGGGTGCCCCAACGGTCGTCACGCAATCCCACATAGGTTTCGTGCCCGAACAGCCCGTTGGTGGATTCGCCGTTGTTCAGGCTGAACATGCCTTCGAGCTTGAATATAGCCTTCAGGCCATTGCCGAGATCTTCGGTTCCGCGAAAGCCGAACAAATTCGGCGCCATCGTGTCGGGGTCGGCCAGCCAGTTACTGTGACCGCCCACGTTCGACACATACATCACGCCCGTATCGATGATCCCGTAGATTTCGACGCTGCTTTGCGCATGGGCGTTAGCGACCAGCGCGAGGCCGATCAGTAGTGCAGACTTCTTTATTTTCACCGGGTTCTCCTCTTCCTTTCGTCAATAGCCTTTGCTGCGCCCGCTGACCGGGCGAGTTGCCAGGCGGCGGCTTTTCAGCACACGTTTCGTGTTGTTTCTTTTTCCCTGCGCGTCGCTCTGCTCGGGTACCGGGTTCTCGTCCGGGACGCATTCTGGGCGGGAGCATCGCTAGGGACAACCCTCGGAAGATCGCCCACAGCGGCACCCGCCTCCAACCAGCACATCGCCCGCTCAGCGCCTTCCCACGGGCGTTCGCCGATTTCTATCGCGTTATGTTCAATCGATTTACGATCAATGTACGACTGAAGATTGATTGAAAATTAATTGACTGTCAATTTATGTTTCCGTAGTCTTCACTCACAGCATCGGATGAGACGCGCACGGCGAAGCGCATCGAGCCGCGACAAGCTGTACAGAAATCAGCGCTCGTGAGCAGTCACGAGACGCGCCCCAGCCCACACATCAGGAGCACTCCATGAGCGACACGCCCATCGTCCGCCGGCGCAGCACCGGTCAGCGACTCAACGAGATCAGCGATGCCCGCGTCAACGACGCGAAAGTCCAGAGCCAGTACCAGCCGTACAAGGACGCGGCATGGGGCTTTATCAACCACTGGTATCCGGCGCTCTTCAGCCATGAATTGCCGGAAGATGCCGTAGAAGGCATCCAGATCTGCGGGGTTCAGATCGTGTTGCGCCGCGTGAAGGGCAAGCTCTACGCGCTGAAGGACCAGTGCATTCACCGCGGCGTGCGGCTCTCCGCCAAGCCGATGTGTCTTACCGAGGACACGATCAGCTGCTGGTATCACGGGTTCACGTTCGACCTGGAAAGCGGCAAGCTCGCGACCATCGCCGGCAATCCGGACGACAAGCTGATCGGCACGACAGGTATCACAACCTATCCGGTCGAGGAAGTCGCGGGCATGATCTTCGTCTTCGTGCGCGAAGACGACTATCCGGATGAAGACGTGCCACCGCTCGCGCACGACCTGCCCATCCGCTTCCCGGAGAACGACGAACGCTTCCCGCATCCGCTGTGGCCGTCCGCGCCGAGCCTGCTGGACAAGGACGTCGTCGCGTACGGCATGCACCGCACGGGTTTCGCGAACTGGCGCATTGCCTGCGAAAACGGCTTCGATAACGCGCACATCCTCGTGCACAAGGACAACGCGATCATTCACGCGAAGGACTGGGTGCTGCCGCTTGGCATCGTGCCGACCGCGGACGACTGCATCGCGCCGGTCGAAGACGAGAACGGTCCCAAGGGCCTCGTGCAATGGCTCTTCACGGAGAAGTGGAACCCCGTCCTCGAGAACGAGAGAGTCGACCTCAAGGTCGAGAACGTCAATGCCCGCCCGTACCGCACTTCCGTGTTCATGCCTGGCGTGCTGATGGTCGAGAACTGGCCGGAAGAGCATGTCGTCCAGTTCGAATGGTATGTGCCGATCACTGACGACACCTACGAGTACTGGGAAATCCTCGCGCGCGTGTGCCCGACCGACAAGGAGCGCAAGGACTTCAAGTATCGCTACGACTATCTGTTCAAGCCGCTGTGCCTGCATGGCTTCAACAACTGCGACCTGTACGCACGCGAAGCGATGCAGGATTTTTATGCCGATGGCACCGGCTGGGACAACGAACAACTCGTTGCAACCGACGTATCGCCGATCACCTGGCGCAAGATTGCTTCGCGCTGGAATCGTGGCATCGCCAAACCAGGCAATGGTATCGACGGCACCATCAAGGCGTCGAGCATCCGCATGAAGCGAACCGCAGACGGCAAACGTCCTTCGTACTTCGTCGAGAAGATCGAAGAGGATCATTAATCACAGCAGTACTGAAGGTATCCGTATGTCTTCCGTTAAAAACGTCACATTGAGCTTTCGCGACGGGAAAGCGACATCGGTTGCCGTGCAGCAGGGCGAGAGCGTGCTGGACGCTGCTCTCGCCGCAGGTATCCCGGTCATCCACCAGTGCCGGTCGGGATCCTGTTCGAGCTGTATGGCGAAGCTTGTCGAGGGCCGCGCCGGCATGCGCGCGGGTGCCAGCTCGACGCTTCTGCGCAGCGAATACGAGGCCGGCGACCGGCTGCTGTGCCTGACCGAACCTGAAACCAACTGCGCGTTCACGCTGAACTATGCGAGCGATGCGGCCAACGTGCAGGCGGTCAAGGCGCACGCATTCGTCGACAGCGTCGCGAAGGTGGCGTCGAACGTCGTGCGCCTGCGGCTCGAACTGGCCGAAGGCGCGTGGCTCGACTTCAAGCCGGGGCAGTTCATTCAGGTACGCGTGCCGGGGACGAATGTCACGCGCAGCTATTCGCCCGCCAGCACGGCGGCCGATTTGCCGAAGCTCGAACTACTGATTCGTGTGCTTGAAGATGGCGTGATGTCGAAGTGGCTGGAGCAGGAGGCGAAACCCGATGACGTTCTCGAAATCGAAGGCCCGTTCGGCAGTTTCTTCCTGCGTGAGAAGGTGCCTGCGCCGCACATCATGGTGGCGGGCGGGACCGGCCTCGCACCCATCCTGTCGATGATCGACGCCCTGCGTCGCCAGCCCGGACGCAAGCCGCCGATCCTGCTGAGCTTTGGCTGTGCAACGCCCGAGCAGCTTTTCTGCCTCGACGATCTGGAGCTGCGTCGGCAATGGCTGCCGAATCTCAAAACGCGCATCTCGGTAGACCACCACGCGAGCGGCGAACTACTCGCCGGCAATCCCGTCGATGCGATCGGCGAGGCCGACGTGACGCACGAAAGCGCCGTCGCCTATCTGTGCGGTCCGCCACGCATGATCGAGGCGGCCACGACAAAGCTCGTGAATCTCGGCCTGCGCCCGGAAAACATCTACGCCGAACAGTTCGCGCCGTCGAACTGACCACGTATCGCAACGCAATCTGGAGGTATCCATCGTGGTCAGCACCACGTCACTGCCCTTTTCTTCCGAGCAACAGGCCTGGTACGACCGGGCCTGCGCAAAGCTCGACGCGCGGCGGCTGCAACAGCTGCTGTTCAAACTCACGGACATTCACAGCCCGACCGGCGCCGCGCGCGACGCGAGCCAGTTCATGGTCGGGCATCTGGCGAGCGTCGGCCTGAGCGCAAGCTATCGACCCATGAACGAGCGCACCGGCAACGTCGTCGCCGAGAAACGCGGCAGCGGCGGCGGTGCCGCGCTGATGCTCTACGCGCCCATCGACACCCATCTCGAGGGCGACGAAAGCGACGACCCGTGGATCGGTCCGCCCGATTTCGCGGACCTCAAGCCGCGCGCACGTATGGAAGGTGACTGGGTCTACGGCCTTGGCGCGTCGAACCCCAAAGGGATGATCGCCACGCTGATCGAAGTCGCGACCGCTCTGATCGAGGCCGACGTGCCGCTGGTCGGCGACCTGATCGTCGCGATGGCCGATGGCGGCATGCCCGTCGATCTCGCCGCGCGCGACCACGCGGGCATGTCCGCAGGCGTCACGCACCTGTTGAGCCGAGGCGTAGCGCCCGACTTCGCGATCGTGATGAAGCCCTGGAACTGGGTCTATCACGAAGAACCCGGCATGGGTTGGTTCAAGCTGAAGGTCAAGGGCACACTCGGTTACGCGGGCGTGCCGCGCGACACGCCGGGCTTTCGCAGCTCGGTCGTGCCGGCCGCGCACGTGATACTCGAACTCGAGCAATGGCTGATCGAGTACGCCGAGCGCAATACGTCCGGCGCGGTCAAGCCGCACGGCTGGATCTCGGGCGTGCGGGCGGGCTGGCCTGAGCGGCCGGCGTTTCCTTCGGCCGTCACCGAGATTTTCTTCGACGTGCGCATCAATCCCCGTACCTCACCGGGCGAAGTGAAGGCGCAGTTCGCCGCATTCGTCGCGGCACTACGGGAGCGTCATCCCGATTTCGATCTCGACTGGGAAATGTATGGCTCCGTGCCCGGCGGCACGACGTCCCCGTCGAACTGGATCGTGCAGTCCGCGCGGCGCGGCTGGGAGCATATCGAGCAGCGTGCGCATCCGACGCCCGACCTGCTCGGCGGCCAGACCGACGGTGCCGCGCTGCGCCGCTTCGGCATTCCGACCGCGCGCATCGGCTGGCCATGGCCCGCCGAAGGCTCGCCGGTGCCGGTGGCCGAGGGGCTGGGCGGCATGGGCGCGACCTACATTCCCGACCTGATGCCTTGCGCGCACAAGATCATGTACGCCGTGATCGATACGCTCACGCGGCAGCGCGCAGAGCTCGGACTTTGAGTACGGAGGCAGATTGACCATGTCCCATTCCGGACTGCACTACATGGAGGTGCGCGAGTTGGCGCGCCTGATCGCCACGCGCGAGATCTCCCCCGTGGAAGTCACGACCGCGATGCTAGAACGCATCGAGCGGCTCGACCCCACGCTGCACAGCTACGCACTCGTAATGCGTGACGAGGCGCTCGCATCCGCGCGCGAAGCCGAACGAAAAGTGCTGAATGGTGAGGCGCTCGGGCCGCTGCACGGCGTACCGCTGGCGGTGAAGGACCTGTACTGGTGCGCGGGTTCGCCGACTGCCGCCGGCACCACCATTCATCGCAACTTCGTGCCGACCGAAGACGCGACCGCCGTCAAGCGGCTGCGCGATGCCGGCGCGATCGTGCTCGGCAAACTTCAGCTCACGGAGGGCGCATTCGCAACGCATCACCCCGAGATCGCCGAGCCGGTCAATCCGTGGCATCCGGGGCACTGGGCGGGCGCGTCGTCGAGTGGCTCCGGCGTCGCGACGGCGGCGGGGCTATGCTACGCGTCGCTCGGTACCGATACGGGCGGCTCGATCCGTTTTCCCTCTGCAGCCAACGGTCTCACCGGCATCAAGCCGACGTGGGGACGGGTGAGTCGTCACGGTGTGTTCGCACTCGGCGCCAGTCTCGATCATCCGGGCCCCATGGCGCGCAGTGCAGCTGATGCCTCGCTGCTGCTTGGTGCGATTGCCGGGCACGATCCACTCGACCCAACCTCGTTGCCCGAGGCCAGACTCGTGTTGCCGGACGACGCGCACGATCTGGGCGGACTGCGAATCGGCATCGATGCCGAGTGGAACAGCAATGGCACCGACGACGTCATCGTGCACGCGCTCGCGCGGGTTGTGGAAGTGGTGAAGTCGCTCGGCGCTCAGGTGGACGAAGTGCGCGTTCCCGATGTGCGCACGGTAGTCGACGAGTGGCAGGTCAACTGTGGTGTGGAAGTGGCGGTGGCCCATGCCGACACCTATCCGCGGCTCGCGGCGCACTATGGGCCAGCGCTTACGCGCCTGATCGAGATTGGTCGCGAAACCAGTGGGATGGCGTATCAGCAGGTCCTGTTGAACCGTGCCGCGCTACGCGGAAAGATCAACCGGCTCATGAGCGGGATCGATCTGCTGCTCGTGCCGATGCAGCCGTTCGCCGCGCCCACACATGAACAGCTTGGCGCGCTCGCGCAGGACCCGGAACTCAATGCGCGCCTGATCCAGTTCACGGCACCGTTCAACTCCACCGGCCATCCCGCGATCGCACTGCCATGCGGGCTCACGCAGGGCGGCCTGCCAATTGGCTTCCAGTTCGTTGCGGCTCATGGCGCCGAAGCCCTGCTGTGCCGCGCCGGCATGGCGTACCAGAAGGCTAGCGACTGGCACAGGTTGCATCCGGCGCTGTGACTTGCGCGGCCGCGGTTGCCGGTTAAGCGGACTTGCGCGAAGCCTTCGGCTTCGGCGGCGGCTCGTCGGTTTGGGGCGTGATGGTCGCCGAATCGCGAGCCGCTTCCTCGTAAATGCCGGTCAGGAGAGACATGAAGCGCGCGCCGCGCTCGAACTTCTCGTCGACGTCGCTGATCTCCTCGAAACGCTTGACCAGAATCTCCTGCCGGACCTTGTTGTATTCGTCGGTCAGCTTGACGCCAAGCTCGCTCGCCGTATACGAGTAGGTCTTGCTGTTCTTGTCCTTGAGCTTTTCGATCAGGCCGGCCGATTCCAGCTTGCGCAAGCTGTATTGAATGTTCGGGATGTCATCCCGATTCATCAGCCGCGCGATGGTCGCGCTGTTCTTCGGACGATCCTGCATGCGGATCACGTGCAGGATCACATGCTCCTGATACTTGATATCAACGTCGGCCGCGATCGTGATCATGCCCGTGGTCAGCACAAAACGCGAAAACGACTCGTAAAAGCGGATCAACGCCCACTCGAACTCCGTAGCCTTGTACTCCGTGTCCGATTTGGCCAGGTGCCAGCCGCGGTAAAACTTGGGTTCCATACTTGGCTCAACCTTCCATGGTTTCAACAGCCAGTGCCGCCCGGCAAGGCTGGGAACGCTCCAATACGCGTCAATGTGCTGCGTGCGGCTCCGACAGCGGGCCACGGCCAAACTGCCCGCCACCAGACGCGAAAGATTGGCTGTCGATCTTTTATCAACTACCAATTGGTTTTGAAGCGATAGTATACCAACCCTCGGTTCGGCATGCCGGGGCGTCCGTCGTTACGCGCCTGCATGGGGGGACTCACTGGAGCGGGCAGTTTCGCTGAATCGACCTGTGGATGACAGGAAAGCGCCCCATACCCGTCTGACCGGCACCCATGCTCGAATGTCGGCTCAGGCCGAAACGCCTCTGCCACTCATCTGGTCAAATTTCGATGTGAACCAGCCGTTGAGTCACGATGGTTGGGAATGCGCTGGCGGCAACAATCGGCACGATTGTGAACAGTGGCGAGAGCGTAGTTTCACAATGGAACTCCCATCGTTCCCTGTGGGAGTCTGCCATGAAGACCGAACAATCCCGTGAAGCGTGGAATAAAGGCAAGCTGGTCGGCCAGAAGCCACCGCTCAGACCCAAAGACGTCTGGGCCATCCGGATCCACCTTCAGAACGCTCATGCTGTCCGCGATCTTGCCTTGTTCAACCTCGCAATCGACAGTAAACTGCGTGGCTGCGATCTTGTCAGTCTGCGAGTTCGCGATGTCACTCACATCAATCAGGTCTTGCCGCGGGCGCAAGTCGTTCAGCGAAAGACCCAGCGTCCCGTCCAATTTGAGCTGAGTGAGCCGACCCGGTCGGCAGTCCGCGCGTGGCTTGACAAGGCCGTCCTGCGATCGGAGCAGTACCTCTTCCCGAGTCGACTGTCGGCGTCCCCGCATCTTTCCACCCGGCAGTATGCCCGGATGATAAGTCGATGGGTGAGCGCAGCTGGACTTGATCCGACAGTCTACGGCACCCATTCGATGCGCCGTACGAAGGCGACCTTGATTTACAAACGGACCAAGAATCTCAGAGCCGTCCAGTTGTTGCTCGGCCATAGCAAGATTGAGGCTATTTCAAAAGTGGAGTGGCTAATGCGGCTTACGAGGCATGTGGGTTGAAGGCCGAGAAGTCGAGCTTGCCTGCGATGAGGAACAGCACGGTTCGCATGGTTTTGAAGCTGGCGTATCCGCGCGCCTTGCGCTTGGCAGCTTGAAACAGGCCATTGAAGGCTTCAATGAAACCGTTGGTCTGGCGTGTCTGCGCCCAGGCAACGATGTCGTCGAAATGACGAAGGATCATGCGTGCGACCTCCTTCATGGGTTCAACCTTTGAACGCATGACGTTGCTACACCACCGGCGCAACATCTTGGAGACCACATGGATTTGCTTGCGATCGAGAATCTCGCGCAGCTGCTCGCGGTACATCCAGGCACGGGCCGTGCGGTTGGTGGTGTACTGGCTGATCAGCGCCTCGAGATCGGTCAGTTGCGCGAGATTGAGCCTGTCGGCATCCTTGAGCAACGACCAGCGCATGCCCTTCAGTGCGGGATCGGTCTTCTGCTGCTCGCGGCGCACACCATCGAGCGCTTTGGACGCGTGCGCAACTACATGAAACTTGTCGAACGTCACGCGCGCATCGGGCAGATGCTCGTCCACACCCTTAATGAAGGCGGGCGACATGTCGATGCTCACCGATTTGATCTGCGCAGGCGTTGCGTTGTGTTCCTCCAGGTGACTGGCAAAGCGCTCGACAACGCCTGCATCCTTGCCTGGCGTGACGAAGACCACACGCCTGGCGTCCATGTCGGCGACCAGTGAGACATAGTCATGCCCCCGTCGGCACGAGGTTTCGTCAATGGCCACCGCGGTGACGTCGGACAAGTCAGTCGCGGCCACGGCCAAATCCACGTACCGATCACAGATGGCCTTCACGCGATACCACGACAGATTCACCAGACGAGCCACCGCCGCAAATGTCATCTCCCGGCACAGCGTCAGCACGAGCGCTTCAAACAGCAGCGTAAAGCCATCCAGCTTGCCCATCCAGTCAGGCTCTGCGAGCCGCACCGAGCCGTCCGGCAGGCGCACACGCGGCACGCGCACCTCCAGATAACAGTCGAACTGGAAAAAGTTGAGGTGCCGCAGCCGTTTGATGACCGTGTCGTGCACCGGGTGTTCGCCCGGCACCCCGGGGTAGGCAAACCGGCTGCCTGCGACAAAGTCCACGGCAATCGTCAGTTCCGTGCCGAAATCGACGCCTTGCACATACCACGGTGCCTTGATTCCCAAGGCGGCTTCAAACAGCTGGGTTTGGTTCGTCATAGTTCGCTTGGTCTTGCAGGGCTGATTACCGCATTCTGCCGCAACCAGCCTTGCACCAGCTTATTTACCCCACGCGCGTCAAGTGTTCGCTACGCCGGGCTTGCGCCCGCACTTGACCCGGCAGTCCACCCACTCGAGATTCGAAAGAGGCAAGATTAAAGCACAATCAGGTATCTTGGCATTGAAGTCGATGACGCGCTGGAGATTTCCGAACAAACTGAACTCTAGTGCAGTCAGCGCTGGTCGCACGACGTAATGTTGCACGCGCATTCGTGCGGCCACTTTCTGTCGCGCCTTTTTCCAGCGAAGCGGGCAAGTTGTCGCCGCTCACCCATCCTGCGAAACCGTCACCCGAATGAATGGCGTGCATCGGAAATCCGCCCGAGGACCGTCGAGTACAGTTCGCCCAATGCCGACCATAGGGCGGGCTGGATTCTACGTCGGCAATGTGATGGATTGCCGACGGTAGCGGTATCGAGCAGCCGGGCGACAGCTTCCGGCATCGCGAACTCACACTTCCGACCCTCAGCGGACCTTCAGGTTTACCGATAGCGGCCGTTCCCACGAGGGTCATCGGCCACGCTGTTCACGCAGCAAAGACGCTTGCAGAGTTATCGACATACAGCGGAAATCCATGATCGGCACACCACTTCACTAATTGCGAATGCAACGCTTGCCAATATGGCAATGCCCACGCTGGTGCGGAGTCTTGCCAAGCTTGTTCCGAGGGGATATAGACAGATGGAACACCCATTGGCATCTCAAGCACCAACTTCCCGAGCGGGCAGATGCAAACCAATTCTTCTTTCCATCTAGATTGAAAGGAAAAGTCCATTTAATTATCAGCGATACCTACAGGAGCTGCTTCATCGCTGGAAATCCAAGCTCGGACAACGACATCGACAGTGGCTACCACGGTGGGCCAATCATCAGGGTCAAGCCCATGTGCATCGATGCCATTAAGTGCAGCGGCAGCAAGCCGCTCGGAGTGTGTAATCGACGTGTGAAAACGTTCTTGGATAAGCACCACTGTCCCTTTCAAGGTTTCCACGCTGTAACGCTCATTCATCAGCATTAGTCCGCTCGTTGACTAGATTCTATAGTTTGGCACAGCCACGATGGTCGCTCTCAAAGCATCGCGCTGGATCGAATTGTCAGCAATCTGAGGCAGCCTGTCGAGTGGCCGAAAGTGGCCGAGATGTGTGAAAACGCGTGTTGAATGAGGTTCTCGAAAAAATCGGCCCTTCAGATCGCGCTGTATTGGCTTGGCAGTGACGTGGGAAGGGTAAAGCGACACCCGAAAACCGAGTACTTTTGCGTTTTCACACAACTCGGCCGGCTTCTGCCTGACGGGACGCGAATCTTGGCTCAAATATATTTCCGATGGCAGCCGACGCCCCCAAACGCGTGCGCTGACGGGACAACTGGCCTGCCCCTGTGGGTCAATCGCGCGGGCACGGACCGTGCCACCCCGGCATAGCCACCGGCCGCTGGCTTCTGAAAATTCACGTTTTTGCTCTGGTCGCCTGCATCTATACTCAATGGGATACTCGGCGCGATCGCGAACTAGTCCAAATAGACGGGTCCGGAAGACCAAACCGTTTGGATTGGCGAGAACAGATTCGGCTGCTGACGTAGTGCAGCGCAGAGTTCCGACTGTCGCTCGCGTCCGGCTGGGCGGTGACGGGGGCCGGCAGCGCCATAGGAGGGCGACACTCAAGAGCTCTCGTCCCCGCGCAAAAGCTACTTCACGCTCATCAGCCCAGCAAACTTCCCTTCCCTTAGCGGATCGAGGAACTCTGGCCCTACACGAGTTCCGTTATGGACGTGCAATTGCGTCGCCTGAATCGCACGGCGCGCCTGAGGACTAACCGGACGCAACACCACCGTGAAGGCGCTTGCTGCTGCCGTTCAGCCCGGATGGAGGCGGGCGACCGGGAAGCGATGACCATCGGCCATGGCGGTGTCGGGCCACTTTAGATACAGCCAATCAACTTGTTTCGAGGTGGATAATGAGCAACTCACAGAAAGTAGTTATTGTCACTGGTGCATCGCACGGTATCGGTGCAGAACTGGTCAAGGCATTTCGTCAGCGCGACTATCGCGTCGTCGCGACGGCGCGCTCCATCAAGCCATCCGACGATCCCAACATGGTGACGGTTGCCGGCAATATCGGCGACCGTGAAGTCGCAAAGCGCGTCGTATCCGAAGCCATCAGGCGTTTCGAGCGCATTGACACGCTCGTTAACAACGCGGGCATTTTCATCGCCAAGCCGTTCACGCAATACACGGCTGAAGACTATGCCGCCGTCCTGAACGTGAACCTGAACGGCTTCTTTCATATTTCGCAACTCGCGATCGCGGAAATGGAGAAGAACAGGAGTGGTCACGTCGTGCAGGTCACGACGAGCCTCGTGGACCATGCGATTTCCGGTGTGCCGTCCGTACTCGCATCGCTGACGAAGGGCGGCCTGAATGCGGCCACCAAGTCGCTCGCGATCGAATACGCAAAGGCTGGCATCCGCGTGAACGCGGTGTCGCCGGGCCTTATCAAAACGCCAATGCACGCGCCGGAAAACCACGAGGCGCTGGGCGCGCTGCACCCCGTCGGACACATGGGCGAAATGAGCGATATAGCCGACGCTGTGCTGTATCTCGACTCCGCGCCATTCGTGACTGGCGAGATCCTGCACGTCGACGGCGGCCAGAGCGCTGGCCACTAAACACGACGAGGCACCGGCAACGGTGCCCCTTTGTGTATGCATGACTTCACTAAACGCCGTGCATAAGGTCACCATTCAGGTGAATAGCCCGGTCGCTCAGAATCGCTGAATTCACGGGACACCTCGGCCGGGCACGAATGGCGCTTCACGACCCTTCTCGGCCGCTCGGGCTGTCGCCGACTGAATGGCGGTTCGCAGAGTATATCGGCCTTCCAATTGATCGGTGTCAGGCGGATCGTTGGCCGGATGTGCTTCGCCAACGAACGTTCGCGATTCCCGGCCATGCGTACGGGTAGCAAGACGGCTTTCGGTCGTACGCTCTGCGTGAATCGGTGCATGTCATCCGCCGGGAAGAACGACCACGGCAGGGCGAAACTCGCGAAAAATCTGTCTGCCGCGTCTCGCGACGCGGCAGACGCTCATGCAAGCGTCGGTACGGTGGCTAAGGTTCAGTGCCCGGTGACTTGCCAGGTCAGAACGGGGTGCGTCGCTCCGGGCGGCATCGTCCATGCGCCGTTCGGCCCGAAGTCCCAGCCAACAAAACTGGCCGGGTCGCTCATCTGGGCCGTAGTGAGCCCGTTCGACGCTGGCAGGTTGCCGCCGCTCGACGACTGTCCGGTTGTCTGTACGTTCCAGTAAACGTCGCTCCCAATGATGCCACCGCAAGCGGGTGCGCAGATGCCGCCGGTCGTGGTCGAACCGCCGGTCGTGCCCGAACTCACGGGACCCGCAACGAAAGACTGAGTGATCGTTCCTTGGTTGATCGTTTCTCCGTGTCCCACGTACGTTGCGCTTTCATTGTCCAACACAAGTCCTCCCGCGGAGACGTAGGAACGTTCAGATCCGGTGACCGATCCGGTTGTGTATGACTCAGTGATCGTGCCTCCGTTAGTGAGGGCCAGCCCGGCGGCACTGCCCCCCTGGAGGGTTGCGCTGCTGCCCGAGCGCGCGATCAGCCCGTCGTTCTCAGCGACAAGTCCGGCGATCTCGGTGTATGAATTGCTGACCTGTGTGCCAAAGGCCCCGGAGGTAAAGACGTTGGCGATCGTTCCGTAGTTATAAAAGGCCAGTATCCCGGCGCCGAGGGGTAAGGTTTCAAAGGGAGCCGTGAGGCTCACGTTCGAGTTGACGTTCACGTCGCGCACGACACCGGTTGCGCCAATATCACCAAATATCGCGACATCGCTTGGCAAGACGTTGGAAATCGTATGCCACATACCGTCGAACTGGCCCGTGAACATAACCGGAATGAACATAACCGGACTCCCAGGGAAGGGAGGACCAGCGAGCGTTACGAACGCGAAATTGCTCCCATCGATGTCCTTGCCGAGTGCGTAATTGCCGGCCAGATTGTTCTGGATGTTCTGCAAGTCCGTGATCGAATTGACGAGTTGATAACCAGTTATCTGTGTCACGAGCCCGCTGTAAAGCGGTGCGCTCCATACCGGATTGGCGACAAGCGTGCCGGGGCTGTAACTACCGTTCATATCGTAGAGCGCGCTGACGATGCCCGTACTCTTCGACCAGTCGATCGTGCCGTTGTTGATGACGCTGCCACCGTTGTCAGTTCCCGACGCGTCGGCGCGCAACGTCAGGTTGCCCGCACCGGAGTTCGCGATGGTCGTACCCGTCGCTACCGAGACATCGTGGTACGCGGCAAGCGTGAGCGAAGCCGGACCGGACCAGCGCAGGCTCGACGCGACGCCGAGGTCGCCCGTTGCGCCGTTCGCGCCCGTCGTGGTCACGTCGACCGAAGTGCCCGCGTTCAGACTGCGCTGCAACGCATGCGCTGCGACATCATCGATGGTGAAAGCGGGCGTCGAGAGATTCCATTGGCCTGCATCGACCACCGCGTGCCTGCCGAACGCCAGTTGTGCCGCGTCGGTATCGACCGTCCCGCCGCTGCCGTCGGCGTTCCTGGCCGTGATCACGCCCGACCGCTCGACCCGGCCGCTGTCGGCGACGAGCCACACATGTCCGT
Organism: Paraburkholderia sp. 32; assembly: GCF_050435345.1. Taxonomy (NCBI): domain Bacteria; kingdom Pseudomonadati; phylum Pseudomonadota; class Betaproteobacteria; order Burkholderiales; family Burkholderiaceae; genus Paraburkholderia; species Paraburkholderia sp. 32. The sequence continues at coordinate 1,266,870 of NZ_JBNDKD010000002.1, read as the reverse complement.
CGCGGTTCGCCGTGCCCGTCGCGCGGATGCGCGCGCCACCGCCGGCGAGCGCATACACGTTGCCATCGGCGGCCTGGAGGCTGATCTGGGCGGCTGCGATGCGTCCCCCGTTGACGACCAAACCATCGCTGCCCGTCTGCACGAAAACCTGTCTGCTGCTGGTCGAGTCCTGCAACAGCACCTGACCGCCTGCCGCCAGTTCCACCGTGCCGGCAGGCGCTTTGATAGTGCCCGCGTTGACGACCGCCTGTCGCGCGATCAGGAACACATCGCCGCCGCTCGAACTGATTTTGCCCAGGTTGATCACGCTCGCATTGGAATCTCCCGACAGCGTGAGCGCGCCACCCTTCATGAACGCACAGTTGCAGACATCGAGTGTAGACGCGACGAATCGGCCTCCCGTGCTGATCACGCCCGATGGCCCCACGACGATGCCCTGCGGATTGATCACATACACGCTGCCTGTTGCGCCGAGTCTGCCGAGGATGGCCGACGGCGAGCCGCCCGTGACCCTGTTCAAGGTCGCGCCCGTGCCGTTGACGAACGTAACGCTGTTGTTCCCGCCGACCGAAAAGCTGTTCCAGTCGATCACACCGCGGGTCGAACCGGGTTGGGTGATCACGAGGCTGTTGCCCGCGCCCGCTATCGTGCCCGTGCCGGCGACGTAACGGCCGCCCTGCGGCAGGCTGCCCGCCGCGAACGCCACGGGTGTCAGGCAAAGTCCAGTCAGCGAAATGCCAATGGCGAGCCAGATGCGTCCGTTTGACTGTTGACGATGCGGTGCGCGTCGCGCGGACCGCGGTGGTTCTGCACGTGACATACAGCCCCCTTTCCGCATGCATGCGGAATGGCCGCCAACGACCCGCGGAGCCGACCGGAGACGCGTGAGTCGCCGTGTCTGAAGAATAGCAGTTGGCGTCGCGCATGCATGCCGATATCTCAGCGTTTGGCACCTTCTTATGGGGACTTTTGTGCCACTTCGCCAGGTCAGAACGCGGTAACCATAAGGGAAACAAGGGAAGGTCCAAACCAAGGCTGTAGATATACCGAACCCGAAGAAGGCGGACCAGGAAGATCAGTTGTGTTCCGGTGGCCAATGGCCGCTGGCGGCTGCAGAACCGACGTCTAAATGTCTGGTCAACAGTAGCGGCGAATGACACTTCCTGGCCGGCTGCCGCCCGACGCGGTCGGCCGAATCCAACCCACTTCTGCCGGTCACGCTGTCCGGGCTCAACGGCGGGTAACTGAGTGGTCCGGTCATCCGAGCCGATTCCCCGGTGGCAGCGGTTCGGGGCGGATTCAACCGGTCGATGCAACACACTGAAGACTGCGCAAGCAGCAGGAGTGTTGCAAATGAAGCAGAGACGCCGGATTTATTACAGTGAGACGCAGAAAGCGCTGATGTGGGAACGTTGGCGCAACGGCGAATCTCTGCAGAAGATCGCCCAGCTCTTTGATCGTAACCACTCGTCGGTTCAGGGGATTCTGGCTGAGACAGGCGGGATCCAGCCGCCACAAAGGCACCGCTCGGGATTGGCGTTGACGCTGGAGGAGCGCGAAGAGATCTCGCGAGGGCTTGTGGCTGACGATTCGATCCAGTCAATTGCAAAACGACTTTCGCGAGCGCCTTCCACCATCTGTCGTGAGATCAAACGTAACAGCGGACCAGACGGTTATCGGGCGACCTACGCCGATCAGCTTGCATGGGATCGGGCACAGCGTCCCAAAGCCTGTAAACTGGTTGAGCACCGGATGCTGGCGCAGATGGTTGCAGGCAAGCTCCAGTTACAGTGGTCACCGCAGCAGATTGCCGGATGGCTCAGGCGGGCGTATCCAGATGACGAGGACCACCACGTGTCTCACGAGACGATCTATCGCAGTCTCTTCATCCAGGCCCGTGGTGCCCTGAAGAAGGAGTTGCTGGTGCATTTACGGCGTACCCGTGCCATGCGCCGGTCGCGCCACCACACACAGAAGACGGACGATCACGGCAGGATTCGGGACACCGTATCAATCAGCGAACGCCCCGCGAGTGTTAAAGACCGCGCGGTACCCGGGCATTGGGAAGGTGATCTGCTGTGCGGCAGCGGAAGCAGCCAGATAGCAACGCTTGTCGAGCGTCAGACACGCTATGTCATGCTGGTCAGGATCCCCTGCAAGGATAGCGAAACGGTCATCAATGCACTCATCAAACATGCCAGCAAGTTGCCCCAGGAACTCTATAGATCGCTGACATGGGATCGGGGAACAGAGATGGCCGGGCACAAACGCTTCACCGTCGCCACTGATATCCAGGTCTACTTCTGCGACCCCCAGCATCCATGGCAACGTGGATCGAACGAAAATACAAACGGGCTGTTAAGGCAGTACTTCCCGAAAGGCACCGACCTGTCAGCGTATTCGCAGGCTAAACTCAATGCCGTGGCAAGACGATTGAACGAGCGTCCGAGAAAGACACTGGGCTACGAAACGCCTGCCGAACGGTTCCAGCAAACTATTGCATCGACCGGTTGAATCCGCCGGCCTGAGCCGTCATTCGAGCATCGGTGCCGGTCAGGCGGGTATGGGGCGCTTTCCTGTCATTCACAGGTCTGTGGTCGCGAATGACTCGTCCCACGGAAAGCGAACGAGTACTTGCGACCCGAAGCGGGCGGTCAGCTCTTGCAGTTCAAAGTCCGCTTTCGATTGGATTGTGTTGAAAAAGTCTTGTTTGGGTCGGAGACGCAGGAGTTAGCGGCAGGTTTTCGAGTTGCGACCAAGGAAGAGTGTTGCTCAAAGATCAACAGAATTGACCGGACCGATGAAATCCATTTTCCCGAGGTCGACCCCATTCGTGCGCAAGATCGCGTAAGCCATAGATACATGGAAGTAGACATTCGGAATCACGATCTGCAGCAAATAGTTTTCACCCGTTAGCTTACTGGGCACCCACGACACCTGGACGATTCGATTCGCGGCGTCCGCGTACTGGTCCACAGCTACACTTTCGGCGAAGTCGATCGTCTTGCGAATGCGTGCACGCGCTTCGTCGAGCGTGTGTTCATTGTCCTCATGCCGCGGTGGCTGCTGTCCGGAAAGCCACGCGGCTCCGCCCTTCAAATAGTCGCAAGCGCTTTGTATCTGATAGAGCAACCCGCCCATGTCTGGGGCAAGGCGAGTCGATAGCAGAACCGCGACATCGAACTTCTTCGCATGTGCAGTGCGCTCGGCCTTGTCGAGGTAGGTCTCCATTGCTCTTACTGCCTGAACGCATTGCGCGATAGCCTGTGCATACATTGGCGTCTCCCATGAGTTGTGTTTCCGTGAACCGGCGCCGCACAACCGCCGCGAAGCGCCCGGTCATTGTGCAGCGAGGGATGTTTGTATCTCATACAATACTGCGACCTGAACCTTACGTGAGCAAGCGCCTTGGACCGACTTGAAGCGATGGAAATGTTGCTGACTGCTGTGGACGGAGGCAGCCTCTCGGCAGCAGCGCGTCAACTGAAAATACCTGTTAGCACGCTCACTCGCAAGGTGGCCGATCTCGAGGAGCTGCTCGGAACCCGCTTGCTCATACGCACCACCCGAAAGCTGACCCTGACCGAAGCGGGGATGTCGTATGTGGCGGCGGCCCGGCGCATCCTCGATCTCGTGCGTGAACAGGAGCATGAAGCCACGGGTGAGTTTTCGACGGCGAGAGGAGAACTCGTGGTGACGGCACCTGTGCAGCTGGGTCGCCTGCATGTCTTGCCTGTCATCAACCAGTTCCTCGCGCAATACCCGGACATCACCGTTCGACTGCTGCTTTCAGACCGGAACATCGACCTCATCGATTCGCACGCCGATCTCGCAGTGCGGATCGGAGAGCTTCCGGACAGCAATATGATCGCCACGCGTATTGGTTCATTGCGGCCGATCGTCTGCGGGAGTCCGGACTTCCTGGCAAAGCATTCACTCCCGCGCGAACCCGACGACCTCGTGAAGTATTCGTGTGTCGTCTTCAACAGCCCGTATCTGTCGCCGTGGCGCTTCCGTCTTCCTGCGAGCAACAAGATCTATATGCTCGAAGTGAAAGCCCGGCTCGAGGTCACGTCGCCGGACGCTGCCGTCAGCGCCGCGATGGACAATGCCGGCATCACCTTCGTCTTCGAACACGATGCCGATGAAGCGGTTCGAAACGGACAACTCGAGATACTCCTGTCCGAGTTTGAAATCGATCCGGTGCCGGTTCATCTGGTGCATGTGTCCAGAAACCTGATGGCGATAAAGCTACGTCACTTCATCGACTTTGCGGCGCCCAAACTCAGAGAGTCGCTTTCCAGATTCGGCAAGCAAAAGCGGTCATAGCATCTTTCCCGCTTTCGCCACTTATGATTCATCATCCTGATTGCCGAGTACCCGGTCGTTCCGGTTCTCGATGACCTCTCGCGTCGCCTTCGTCGCGCCTGGCCCGGGCGCAAACCGCACGTCCTGGTATTTCAATGCTTGCCCGCTAGGTGCGCGAACCTCCACGGCTTCTACGCGATGCCCGCTTGCATGTTCCACCAGTTCGATCGGCGGTTTGCCATTTCGCGCTAGCCACTTGTCGCCCCATTGCATGAGTGCGACCAGCACCGGGTACAGGTCTGCCCCTTTCGAGGTCAACCGGTAACCGAACGTATTCGCGCGTTCTGCAAGGGGGAAACGTTCGAGAATCTCCAGCTCGATCAAGCGCTCAAGGCGCGCCGTCAGGATATTGCGGGCGATACCGAGCCCGCTCTGAAACTCGTCGAAGCGCCTGCTGCCCTGCGTGCATTCGCGAACGATCAGCAGCGTCCACCACTCGCCGACCTCGTCGAGGGCGCGAGCGACCGAACAGTCCATTCCATCGAAGCGTTTTCTGTACATGATGGACCATATCGTAGCGCAAGTTGCGTCATGCAACTTAATCAGTTTATGGGGAACAGCTTCCCGATTTCGGCCAGTAGTGTGACGCAACTGCGTTACCTATAGTTGCGTCACGAAACTTAGCCGGTAGATGTCACGGGACATACCCGGAACGCGGCCAGCTTCCGGATTATTGGCGCTGCCTTCCTGCAAGACAGCAAGGAAGGATCACCTCACGGGCGAGTCAAGGCATACGACGCCGTTGTCCAGCCTGTATCCATACTTAGGAATACGATGAACATTCAAATCGATCAGTCCGAGACACGGAGCGCTGCTCCGGAACGCTCGGCAAACGCCGGCGCCGTTCGATGGGTCGGTAAAGGCGTCGCGGCCGTTGTCGTCATCGCCGTGGCCGCGACGGCGTTTCGCCTGCATTCGTCGAGTTCGGCTCCTGTTGCCGTGCCGTCGCCGCCGTCCGTTGCAGTCAGTGCGCCATTGCAGCGCGATATCGAAGGCCGGCTCGCGTTCTTTGGCCAGTTCTCAGCGGTGAACCGCGTCGAATTGCGTGCGCAGGTCGGTGGCACGCTTACCCAGATCAACTTCAGGGACGGCGACATCGTGCATAAAGGCGATCTGCTCTTCGAGATCGACCCAGAACCGTATCAGATCAAACTGAGTGAAGCGACAGCCGAACTGGAATCCGCGAATGCCCGACTGGCACTCGCAACGCGGCAGCTCGCCCGCGCTCAGGAATTGCAGCGCTCGGAGGCAGGCACGGTCGAGAACGTCGATCAGAAAGTCGCCGAGCAGCGTGCGGCTCAAGCGGCCGTCGACAATGCAAATGCGCTGGTTCGCGACGCCAGGTTCGACCTGGATCGCTGCAAGATCACGGCACCGTTCACCGGCCGCATCGGCACGCACCAGGTGTCGACCGGCAATCTGGTGTCCGGCAGCCGCGCAGGTAGCGGCCCAACGACGCTGCTCGCGACCATCGTTTCGCTCGATCCGGTCCATCTGGATTTCGATATCAGCGAAAACGACTACGCCGCATTCCAGCGCTCGCGTGGAACGCAGAGAGGGCCGCTGGCCGACACGGTGAATATTTCGCCGACCGGCGATAGCGGTTTCACCCGCACCGGCACTCTTAATTTCATCGACAACGCGCTCGACCGGTCGAGCGGGACCATCCACGCGCGCGCAACCATTCCCAATAGCGATCTGTCGTTGACGCCCGGAGGCTTTGCCCGTGTCCGGCTCGCAACGACTGCACCGCAACCGACATTGCTCGTGCCCGACGCCGCCGTACTCGAGGACCAGACGGACCACATGGTCTACGTCGTTGGAGACGACAACGTGGCCACGCCGAGGAAGGTCGAGACAGGCGATCTCCGCGGCGGTCTGCGAATCATCCGCTCTGGATTGAAGCCGACTGATCGCGTCGTGATCGACGGCATTGCGGCTGTCCATCCCGGCGCGAAGATTTCCCCGCAAGCCGGAACGATAAGGTTCTCGACGGAGCAGGGTAACGAAGGAGCGGCATCATGAAACTGACTCACTTCTTTATCGAGCACCCACGTTTTGCAGCGGTGCTCAACATATTCGTGGTTCTGATCGGTCTGGCAACCATGATGTCGTTGCCCGTGGCCCAATATCCGAACATCGTTCCCACGACGATCCAGATTACGACGTCGTATCCGGGTGCGTCGGCCGATACCATTGCCCGCACCGTTGCAACGCCGCTTGAACAGTCCATCAACGGCGTCGAGAACATGGACTACATTTCGAGCCAGTCGACGGGTAACGGTCAGCTGACGATCACGGTGATCTTCAAGGTCGGCACGAACCCGGACACTGCGCTGCTGCTGACACGTAGCCGCGTCGAAGATACCTTGTCGCGCTTGCCGCAGGACGTGCAGCTGCAAGGCGTCCAGGTGAAGAAGACGATTCAGGCCCTTCTGCTCGGCGTACACGTCTACTCGCCCGACGGATCACGCAGTCCTGAGTACATGTCGAACTATATGCTCAAGATCCGCGACCAGATCGCGCGTCTGCCGGGCGTGTCGGACTTCCAGCTATTCGGCGAGCGGCAGTACGCAATGCGGATCTGGATCGATCCGGACAAGGCTGCGTCGTACAACATCAGCGCCACCGAAATTCTGGCGGCACTTCGCTCACAGAACGCGCCCTTGTCGGCGGGCGTCCTCAATCAACCGCCCGTTTCGAATAAAGGCACCGGTGCTTACCAGATCAACGTCGATGCGCTGGGTCGTCTCAAGACGCCCAAGCAGTTCGGCGATATCGTCGTCAAGTCTGACTCGCAGGGTCGTGTTACCCGGATTCGCGATATCGGTCGCGCGGAACTGGGCTCGGTCGATTACGGTTCCAAGGCTTATGCAGACCGCTACGCGTCGACGCCCTGGTTCGTGATTGCTACGCCCGATGCGAACGTCGTGCAGGTCGAGCATGCCGTCTGGAAAAAGATGGCGGAACTAAGGAAGAGCTTCCCGCCCGGCATCGACTACATCAAGATCTACGACCCCACGACGTTCGTCGGTCAGTCCATCGAAGAAGTCGCCAAAACGATCGCCATTGCCGTGCTACTGGTGGTGGGGGTGGTGTATCTGTTCCTTCAGAACTGGCACGCCACGATCATTCCGGTCGTCGCGATTCCGGTTTCGCTGGTCGGAACCTTCACGATCCTTTCGCTGTTCGGCGCGTCGATTAACAACCTTTCACTGTTCGGACTGGTCCTCGCCGTTGGGATCGTCGTGGACGATGCAATCGTAGTGGTCGAGAACGTCGAACGGAATATGGCGCGTGGCATGTCACCACGAGAAGCGGCGCATCAAACGATGAACGAGGTCTCGACCGCGATCATTGCCATCGCGCTCACGCTGTGCGCAGTGTTCGGTCCCACGGCCTTGATGTCCGGCATCTCCGGTCTTTTCTTCAAGCAGTTCGCGATTACGATTGCGGCATCCACCGTCATCTCGTGCTTCGTTTCTCTCACGCTGAGTCCCGCACTTTGTGCCGTGCTTCTCAAGCCTCATGCGATGGAGAAACCTCACGGCGGAGCCAGTATGCTCGGCCGCCTTCACCATGCAGTCTTTGGACGATTCAACCTGTCGTTCGAATGGTTGTCGTCCAGGTATGGAAAGCTGACCGGCCGTTTCGTCCGCGCGACGACTGTGATGCTGATCGTCTATGCAGGGCTGATTGCTGCGACTGCATTCCAGATGTCGAGGATGCCAACGGGTTTTATTCCGGATCAGGACATCGGATATCAGGCCGTCATTGCATTCCTTCCGCCAGGTTCGAGCCTCGAGCGCACCGACAAGGTGATCCGGGAGATCAACGACATCGTTCTGAATACGCCGGGAATGAAGGGTGTCACGCATACGTCGCCGGTGGCAGGTTTCGATGTGACGACGGGCACCACCGCGCCTAACGTGGGTACGCTTTTCTATGGACTTCCCTCGCTCTATGGGAAGCACGTCCCAGGCGTCAACGCAGCATCGATGCTGGTCACGCTGCGCAAGCGGGTCTCGGTCGTCAAGGATGCGGTCGTCGTCGTGGTCAATCCACCGCCGGTTCAGGGACTGGGTTCAGCGGGTGGCTTCAAGCTGATGCTCGAAGATCGCGGTGGCGTGGGTCCGCAGGCACTCGCAAAGGCCGCTAATGTTCTGGTCGCAGCGGCTAACAAGGACAAGGTATTCGGCGGCGTCTTTACGCTATACAACGCCGGAGCACCGTCCGTGTTCACGGATATCGATCGCCTGAAAGCAGAGAAAGTCGGTCTCACGCCAACCGATGTGTTTTCGACGATGAACCTCTATCTCGGCTCCCAGTACGTGAACGATTTCAACTTCATGGGCCGCACGTATCAGGTTCGGGTGCAGGGCGATCAGGCATTCCGTCAGACGCCGGAGGATATCGGCCGTCTCAAGGTCCGCAATGCGGCCGGTGAAATGGTGCCTGTCAGCAGTGTCGCGACATTCCAGAACGTGACCGAACCCTATCGGGTGCCTCGCTACAACATTCATCCCGCCGCAGAAATCATGGGCGCGGCCGGGCCAGGCTACTCATCGGGAGACGCGATCGAGCATATGGAACATCTCGCGGATCAGGTGCTTCCGAACGGGGTCTCCTATGAGTGGACCGACCTGGCTCATCAGCAAAAAGAGCAGACCATGTCGCCGCTCGTGATCTTCGCGGCGTCTGCGTTGTTCGTCTTTCTGGTCCTTGCCGCGCAGTATGAAAGTTGGAAAACACCGCTCGCGATCGTTCTGATCGTTCCGATGTGTCTTCTCGCAGCCGCGATTGGACTGAACGTTAGAGGGATGCCGATCGACATCCTCGCGCAAATCGGTTTTGTCGTCCTTGTGGGGCTCGCGGCGAAGAACGCGATCCTGATTGTCGAGTTCGCGAAGCAGCGCCAGGAGGAGGACGGTGTCGGTGCGGAGGACGCGGCGGTCCATGCAGCCCACGTGCGACTGCGCCCGATCCTGATGACGTCGTTCGCGTTTATTGCAGGGGTCGCGCCACTTGCCATCGCAAGCGGGGCAGGCTCGGAAATGCGGCAGTCGCTCGGCACGACGGTGTTCTTCGGCATGCTCGGCGTGACGCTCTTCGGGCTTGCGTTCACGCCTGCGTTTTATGCCTTCGTTCGCAAGCTTGGCATCAAGGACACGCCAGCGTTGCCCCGGCAACTCGGTAGAGGAGAAGTGAAATGAACACCGTCATATCCAGAACATCGAAAGCGATCATGGGCAGTCTGATCGTCAGCGCTTTCCTTGCGGGCTGTGCCGTCGGACCGGACTATGTCGCGCCCGACATCGAGATGACATCGTTCCACAACGCGAAGACAGTCGCTGACCGCCAGACGACGCTGCCGGCACCGAAACTCGATAGCTGGTGGACCGGGTTCGACGACCCAGAACTGGTCAAGCTGGTACAGCGCGCGCTGGCTCAAAACCTGAGTATTCAGGCTTCGATCGCACGGGTTGCGCAGTCGCGCGCTGCGGCTCAGGCAGCGGGTGCGCAACTGCTTCCTACCGTCGATGCCAACGCGTCGTATTCGGCAGAGCATCAGAGTGTCCAGAGTCCTCTAGGCACGCTCGCGAGCGCATTCCCCAATTACAGTCGCAACCAGAAGGAATATGTCGCGGGTGCGACTGCAAGCTGGGAAATCGATCTGGCCGGCGGCTTGAGGCGCACGCATGCAGCCGCCACTGACGAAGAACAGGCCGCCGAGGCTGCGCAACTTGGAACGCGCGTAACAGTGGCGGCCGACGCCGCGGACGCGTATCTGCAAATCAGAGGACTGCAGGCGGCACTGGCAGTCACGCAGGATCAGGTGGATACCGATGCACATCTGCTCGAACTCGTGAAAGCGCGCAAGCAGGCCGGTGCCGCCGACGCGCGCGAAGTCGCACAGGCGGAAGCCCTGTTGCGTCAGGCACGGGCCACTGTCCCGAGTTTACGGGTGACGCTCGAAGCTCAATTGAATCGCCTCGATGTGCTGATGGGCGCGCAGCCGGGCACCTATGCGGTGGAACTCGGCGCGCACGCTGGCGCGATTCCGGAGGTTCCCGCGATCGGACGTATGGATCAGCCCGTCGATGTGCTGCGACGTCGCCCTGACATCATTGCTGCAGAGCGTCATCTGGCCGCCTCGAACGAAGCGATCGGCGCGGCACTTTCCGAGTATTACCCGAAGATTTCGCTCGCCGGCGCATTGGGATTCGACAGCATCACCGGCAGCGGCTTCCTCAGTGCGAAGTCGTTCCAGCCTGTCGGGACAGGCGCGCTGCAATGGCGTCTTTTCGATTTCGGCAAGGTCGATGCCGAGGTCAGGAATGCGCGCGGATCGTATGCGGAAGCACTCGCGCAGTATCGCGAGGCAGCGCTCAAGGCGACTGAGGACGTCGAAGACGCCTTGATGACGCTTTCTCAAACGGAGATCCGTTTGCAGGAAATCCAGCAGGAGGTCGACTCGTTGATGAAGGCGCGCGATCTCTCGGAGAAGGCGTATCGCGCAGGTTCGATCACGCTGACCGATGTGCTCGATGCCGATCGACAGCTTCTCGATGCCCGCAACGATCTCGATGCGACGAAGGCAGACGCTGCCCGCGCTGCGGTGAGAACGTTCCGTTCGCTGGGAGGCGGATGGGACGCTCCTGAGCAGCACGTCGCCCAGACGAACTGACTCGTAGGGGCGCGTTTTGTGCGCCTACGTGCGCCTACTTGCCGCTTCGTGCCGCGTAGCAGCAATGTGCGCGGCAATCCACCTGTCCGTTTTGTGGGGAACAGCTTCCCACTTCCGCCTGGTAGTGCGGCCCGCGCGACTTACCTATAGTTTCGTCAAGCAACTCTACTCGCCATCTTTACGGAGAAGTCCCCATGGATCGCCGCCTTCTAACACTCGCACTTGGCATGTTCGCGCTTGGCACCGACAGCTTTGTCTTCGCGGGCATCCTGCCGGAAATTGCTCACTCGTTCGGCGTTAGCATCGGCGCTTCCGGCCAGCTGATCAGTGTCTATGCACTGAGCTACGCACTACTCGGTCCGACCATCGCGGCGCTGGCTGCCAACGTTGCGCGCAAGCGTCTGTTGCTCAGCGGTATCGGGCTGTTCGTCATCGCCAATCTCGGTACCATCGTTGCGCCAAACTTCGGCATCGCGTTGGCCACGCGGGCTTTTGCCGGTCTTGGTGCAGCAATGTTCTCACCGACTGCCAGCGGAACCGGTGCATCGCTCGTGCCGCCCGAGCGTCGCGGATATGCGTTGTCGATCATCGTTGCCGGCCTGACGACGGCGACTGCGCTAGGCTCGCCGATCGGTGCGGTGATCGGCGGGCTTGCGGGCTGGCACTGGACTTTGGTGATGGTCGCCGTGCTGGGCGCTGCTGCGTTCGCCGGTATCCTGGCGTTTTTGCCCGAAGTCCCGCTGCCGCCCGCCATCTCGCTCACCGGGCGTCTGTCTCCGGTCACGGATTCCCGCGTCGGACTCACGCTTGCCACGACGGTGCTGGCGCAGATCGGTACCTTCATCATGTTCAGCTACTTCTCCGTCGTGTTCGACCGTGCGACGGGTCACAGCGCAGTGTTGCTCGGCGGACTGCTGGTGCTATGGGGGCTTGCGGGCACCTGTTCGAATCTGCTGACCGGACGCATTCTCGACAGGATCGGCTCGCACAAGGTCGTCGTGATCAAACTCTCTATCGTCGCCATCGTCATCCTCACGATGCCGATCACCGGCGCACACCTTTCGAGTGCGGCAATCGCGGTCACGATCTGGGGAGCCTGTGCATGGGGTGTACTGGTGCCGCAACAGTTTCGACTCGCGAGCCTCAATCCGCCGATGACCTCCGTGCTGGTCGGTCTGAATACGTCGGCGACCTACGTGGGTGTGTCGATCGCGGGCGCCCTCGGTGCAGCCATGATTCCGCTCATCGGCACTCACAACCTGGGCTACCTCGCCAGCGTTCCGGTGGTCATCGCAATCGTCGTGTCCGGGCTTGCAACGCGTCGCATTGCGTCGTTCTCAAATACGGCGAAGCGCGTTGTCGCTGCGTGAGCGTTGCCAGTTAATCATTGATGCAATCGCCGGACGAAGACTGTGCACGATGCCGGTATTTGGGCTCTCTTCGCGCTGGCCTTACCTGATCCGCAAGGAGGAACAACAATGTCTCACGCAAGCACATTTCATCAGTTGCACCGCAATGCATCGCCGCTACGGTTACCGAATGTGTGGGACGCCGGGAGTGCACGTCTTGTCGAAGCGCTAGGCGCTCCGGCAATCGCGACGACCAGCGCAGGGTTCGCATGGGCACTGGGTTATCCGGACGGACGGGTTCTTCCCTTCGATGAGGTTGTAGCCACTGTTCGACGCATCATCCGCGTTCTGAAGGTGCCACTGTCAGTCGATATTGAAAACGGCTATTCCGACGACCCGAAAACGGTTGCGGACCATGTCATGCGGCTGGTGGAGCTAGGAATTGCCGGCATCAATATCGAGGACGGCCCGGACGCAGCGTCGCTTCTCGCTTCCAAGATCGAGGCGATCAAGCGTGCCGTTGCGAAGTCCGGTTCGGAACTCTTCATTAACGCACGCAGCGACGTTTTTCTGGCAAGCCTTGTCGAGAAATCGACGCAGCCGGAAGAGTCGATCGCACGAGGGAAGCTGTATACATCGGCGGGCGCGGATGGTCTTTTTCTTCCTGCACTTGTGCATACGTCCGATATCGAGACGATAGCCGGCTCGATCCGGATACCGCTTAACGTCATGGCGGTTCCCGGGCTTGCCGATGCCGCGACGCTCGGTAAGCAAGGGGTTCGTCGGCTCAGTGCGGGCAGCGGCATCTCGCAAGTCGTGCTCGGTAAAGCGAAGGCCATCGCACGCGAATTCCTGGAGAGTGGTCGCTCTGAATCGCTCGATGACACGCCTGTGCCGTATGCCGAGGTTCAGGCTCTTTTTCGCCGGGGCTGACAAACCCGTGAAGGGCAAGGGTGCGCTTGATCAGATGGCGCCTTGAAGCGTCGCGTTTTGCGGCGATGAAATTTGATTGTTAACACAGGCAGACGGCAATTTATAACCGTCTGTATCGTTTTACACACCAAGGAGATTGTAATGACGCTGAGTGGAAAACGCGCTCTGGTAACGGGAGCAAGCAGGGGAATCGGGGCTGAAATCGCGAAGGCCTTGGCAGCAGCCGGCGCAGATGTGGCGATCACCTATGAAAAATCGGCGGAGCAGGCCGCTAGTGTCGTGAAGGCGATCGAAGCGGAAGGCCGACGTGGCGTTGCCATCCAGGCCGACAGCGCAGATGCATCGGCGATTCAAGCGTCGCTGCAGAAGACGGTCGAAACGCTGGGCGGGCTCGACATCCTGGTCAACAATGCCGGCATTCTTCGAATGGGTAACGTAAGAGATATTTCGATCGAAGACATCGATGCGACCCTCAACGTCAACGTGCGTGCGCCGATCATAACTGCAAAGGCGGCGATTCCTCATCTCAAGACCGGCGGGCGGATCATTTCGATCGGAAGCTACTTTGCCGATCGGGTTCCGGCGTCGGTGCTCGGAGTATATGCGGGTTCAAAATCCGCGCTCGTGGCCTTCACCCAAGGCCTTGCGAGAGAGCTAGGGCCACTGGGTATTACGGCGAATCTGGTTCAGCCGGGTTCGATCGATACCGACATGAACCCGGTCGAAGGTCCGTTTGCATCGACATTGAAATCGCTGACGGCGACGGGCGACTATGGCAAAGGCGCGGACATCGCGCAGGCGGTGGTATTCCTCGCGAGTGCCAGCGCAAGCTACGTCACCGGCTCGACGCTGACCGTCGATGGTGGTGCCAACGCTTAAAAGAAATCTGCGTGGCCGTGGACGAGGCATGCGCGAGAGTAAAGACCTGTTCCGGAAGGCGCGTGCGGAGTGCCTCATAGGGATCGCGCGGCCCAAAGTACTGATGCGCGGATCACCACCAGTTACGCGCCAAATCCGTCCTACCGATTCTCGATCCAAGGCGACACTGTTTTAGTCGAGAGATTGGAGTCTTCTCAACTCGCATTGCCTCGGAGGCAAGATGTTCTGTGGAAAAACGAGCTGACAAGAGCGATGATCAGGCGTCAAGCGACAAACGTGGAGAACTATAGTTCTGCCCTCTCGGCCGCTTCTGCGAGTAATGAAAAATCGCATAGTCCTGCGTCTCATTGGCCATCGATTGATGGTCCGATAGTAACGGGCGGATTCAACCGGTCGATGCAATAGTTTGCTGGAACCGTTCGGCAGGCGTTTCGTAGCCCAGTGTCTTTCTCGGACGCTCGTTCAATCGTCTTGACACGGCATTGAGTTTAGCCTGCGAATACGCTGACAGGTCGGTGCCTTTCGGGAAGTACTGCCTTAACAGCCCGTTTGTATTTTCGTTCGATCCACGTTGCCATGGATGCTGGGGGTCGCAGAAGTAGACCTGGATATCAGTGGCGACGGTGAAGCGTTTGTGCCCGGCCATCTCTGTTCCCCGATCCCATGTCAGCGATCTATAGAGTTCCTGGGGCAACTTGCTGGCATGTTTGATGAGTGCATTGATGACCGTTTCGCTATCCTTGCAGGGGATCCTGACCAGCATGACATAGCGTGTCTGACGCTCGACAAGCGTTGCTATCTGGCTGCTTCCGCTGCCGCACAGCAGATCACCTTCCCAATGCCCGGGTACCGCGCGGTCTTTAACACTCGCGGGGCGTTCGCTGATTGATACGGTGTCCCGAATCCTGCCGTGATCGTCCGTCTTCTGTGTGTGGTGGCGCGACCGGCGCATGGCACGGGTACGCCGTAAATGCACCAGCAACTCCTTCTTCAGGGCACCACGGGCCTGGATGAAGAGACTGCGATAGATCGTCTCGTGAGACACGTGGTGGTCCTCGTCATCTGGATACGCCCGCCTGAGCCATCCGGCAATCTGCTGCGGTGACCACTGTAACTGGAGCTTGCCTGCAACCATCTGCGCCAGCATCCGGTGCTCAACCAGTTTACAGGCTTTGGGACGCTGTGCCCGATCCCATGCAAGCTGATCGGCGTAGGTCGCCCGATAACCGTCTGGTCCGCTGTTACGTTTGATCTCACGACAGATGGTGGAAGGCGCTCGCGAAAGTCGTTTTGCAATTGACTGGATCGAATCGTCAGCCACAAGCCCTCGCGAGATCTCTTCGCGCTCCTCCAGCGTCAACGCCAATCCCGAGCGGTGCCTTTGTGGCGGCTGGATCCCGCCTGTCTCAGCCAGAATCCCCTGAACCGACGAGTGGTTACGATCAAAGAGCTGGGCGATCTTCTGCAGAGATTCGCCGTTGCGCCAACGTTCCCACATCAGCGCTTTCTGCGTCTCACTGTAATAAATCCGGCGTCTCTGCTTCATTTGCAACACTCCTGCTGCTTGCGCAGTCTTCAGTGTGTTGCATCGACCGGTTGAATCCGCCAATCGAAAGCCGTCGCCTTCGATCGATGCACTGAGCGGCCGAGGAGGGTCGCTCACGGCCTTCCGGCGTCGTCGGTAACGCTCGTCGGTGTAGAGAACAACAATTGGGAAGACCAGGGGCAGCGAAACGCGAAGACTTTGATGCAGATCCTCGGCGGCAGCGCAATCCAGCCTTGAGCGCCATCAGGCAGCAGCCGGCCACAAACGGTTCTTCAGAGTCGCATGGCGAAAGTCTCCTGATGAGCGACCAGTCGCCATTTGGCAAAGCGACGGGGTGACTCACGGTTCGTCGGTCGAGCCAGCTCCGTTTCCACACGTTGTGTACGGCGGCCTAGATTCCAAAGGAGAGCTCGTGCCCCCGGATCCGTATGGTTCAAGCGAATCGCGCCAATTGGCGTATCTATTCCGGTCTCGAAGGATCTCCGTCCGCAGGGGGCGAATCTCTTACTGCGACGAGCGCTGGCGTTCTGCAATCAATCTACCAAGCGCGCCCAATGACTCGTTGAAGTAGATATCGAGTTGACCGACGCCGGCACTTTGGTACGCAGTACGCGACGAGTCGATCGCTTTCTGCGCTTCCTGCAGGCGGCCCGTGCCACTCTCCCTCTCGCCCAGCTTCCAGAGCGCTCTTCCCAGGCTGAACTGGATCGTCGCAAAGCCCAGCGGGTCTCGCTCGCGCGTGCGTTCAGTTAGCGCCGCGTGGTAGGCTCCCACCGCTGCTTCCAGGCGGGCGGGGTCATTCTCGCGTTCGCCCAGCTTCCAGAGCGCAGTTCCGAGACTGAACTGGGTCGTCGCCCAGCCCAGCGGGTTTCGCTCGTGCGTGCATTCAGTCAGCGCCGCGTGGTAGGCCGCCAGCGCATCCTCCAGGCGGCCCGTGTCGATCTCCCGCTCTCCCAGCCACAAGAGCGCATTTCCGAGGTTGTTCTGGGTCGTCGCCCAGTCCATCGGGACGCGCACGCACGTGCGTTCAGTTAGCGCCTCGTTGTAGGCCGCCACCGCATCCTCCACGCGGGCGGGGTCATTCTCGCGTTCGCCCAGCGTCGCGAGCGCGTTTCCCAGGTTGGACTGAATCATCGCCCAGCCCAGTGGGTCTCGCTCGCGCGAGTATTCAGTCAGCGCCTCGTGGTAGGCCGCCACTCCTTGCTGCATGCGGTCCGTGCTTCCCTCGCGCTCGCCTAGCCTCACGAGCGCAGTCCCGAGGCTGGACTGAATCGTCGCCCAGAATAGCGGGGCTCGCTCGCGGGTGCGTCCAGTAATCGCCTCATGGTAGGCCGCCAGCGCATCCTCCAGGCGGCCCGTGCCGCTCTCCCGCTCGCTCAGCCTTAAGAGAGCATTTCCGAGATTGTGCTGGGCCGTCGCCCAGAACAGCGGGTCTCGCTCGCTCGTGTATTCAGTCAGCGCCTCATGGAAGGCCGTCACCGCTTCCTCCAGGCGACCCGTGTCGCTCTCGCGCTCGCTGAGGCTCAAGAGCGCATTTCCGAGATTGTTCTGGGTCGTCGCCCAGTCCAGCGGGACGCGTTCGCGCGTGCGTACAGTCAGCGCCTCGTGGTAGGCCGCCACTGCATCCTCCAGGCGGCCCTTGCCGCTCTCCCGCGCCCCCAGTCGAAAGAGCGCATTTCCGAGGTTATTCTGGATCGTCGCCCAGCCCAGCGAGTCTCGTTCGCGCGTGCATTCAGTCAGCGCCTCGAGGTAGGCCACCACCCCTTCCTGTAGGTGGTCCGTGCCTCCCTCCCGCTCGCCTAGCTTCGCGAGCGCAGTTCCGAGGTTGTTCTGGATCTTCGCCCATTCCAGCGGGAAGCGCTCCCGCGGTGCGTCGGCGAGTGCCCGGCGGCTGCCCGCGATCGCAGCGGCTAGTGCATCGTTGTTTCCGGAACGATCTCCGTAGTCGAACAGTGTTGCTGCAACGTTCAACGCGTATGAGAAGCGCGGCGCGGGATCATCAATGGGCGCAAGCACGCGCAAGCCTTCAAGGAACCGCGCATAGGCGTCCGCGACGTTGCGTTGCCCCAAGGCAGCCCGGCCGAGTAAGGCGCAAGTCTCGGCCTCTGACTGCAGCCCGGCGACCCACTCCTCGTGTGCCTCTTGCGCCCTGCGACGTCGTTGCTCAGAGATCACGCTCTTTTTTGCGCGGATGTCGGTCAGTAGGCTTGTCGCATTGTCGAAGTCACCTGCATCTAAAGCAGCAACCGCGCGCTGTCTCAGTTCTGCGGTCTCGCCGTCCTCATTGCCTGTCAGCGCCTGGCGCATGGCGCCGTATTGCGTAGCGATGGCGATCAACGTGTCTGTCCAGCGCTCCGGCGGGACGTCGTCGTGGCCAGCGATGTGGAGCGTCACCCGCACCGCTTCGCGGGTCATGCCAAGTTGCTCGGCTAATTCTTTGAGCTGCGGTGCATATTGCTGGACAAGTCCATCGCGCTCAGCTTCGATGAGTTGCGAGACCTGTGCAGCGCTGAAGCCGACAGAAAGATGCTCTCCCTGCAACACGACAGAATTGTTGCCAACATCGCCGACCCGGAATAGCGGCAGCTCGGAGGGCATGGCGCTATTTCACAAACGAGTCAATGGCCGCCTTGGTGGCCGCCTCGGACACCGTGCCGATGGTCTTTTGAGCCGCCTCGCTTTTGAGGATGTCGCCGATCGCGTTGCCCACCCAGGACGCAGTGCTACCGAACCAAGACCTGGCGTCCATCAGCGCGCGACGGAGCACGCCAGGTGATTCCTGAGCCTTGGCAAGGCCTTCGGCAACTGCCGCCGTCTTGTCCTTCGCAAGCGCGCGGGTGTCCTCATCGAATGACGTGTCTTTGTCGATCTGCCCCAACAGTGCGGCGAATTGCTTGGTGAGCGTATCGCCTTCTGGCAAGCCGGCGAGCCCTTCGACCCAAGAGATGTTCTCGCCCTGTGCAACGCGGGCGCCCGCGCCGACATCGCCAATATGATAGCTACGGTCCGGTGCTGGGTTCGGCTCGTCGGCCATGGGAACCTCCGTCGCGGAGGAGGAATACCCCCGCCAATGCAAAGATACTCGCTTTTGTAGCGCGGCTCACTTGCAAGGGGCAGAACGGCCGCTTTGGAGCGGCGGATTCAACCGGTCGATGCAACACTCCTGCTGCTTGCGCAGTCTTCAGTGTGTTGCATCGACCGGTTGAATCCGCCCCCACGAACCGGCCATTCAATTCGCAATGTTGAAGTGTTGCTTGTCGGCTATAGCTAACGCCTACGCGGCGCATTCGATGAGACAGCGGACTCGCTCGGTGAATGATCGGCAACCAGCGTCATGGATAGATCGTGGCCACGCGCTTGCCGCGCAGGTACACGTCCATGTCATCAGTGACGCCCATTTCCTGCATCACCGTCACGATGCGCGAGATCGACACGTCGAGCGCATCGATCTCGATGTACGCCCGCTCGCCATCCCTCGGCCTGCACACCTCGACCCGCATCCGCGTGCGCAGGTTCGCGCCCACGTAGTCGCCCAGCTGCACCATGCGGCTCTCCATGCGCGTCGTGCGCTGGTTCACCTCCCGCAGCAGCTTCATTTCGTCCGTATCGCTCACATCAATCTCCTGTCAAATGTGCAGCTCCACGCCACACCGGACCACACGTCACGCTGCGTCACTACTGTCTCTTTACGCGCTAGCGGGACGGTTACTTGCATTCAACGTTCATGGCGTACCGGCCGTCACGCATGCGTTCCGGGTTACCGACCAGCGAATAACCTCTTGGACATAGATTCGCCGCGCGATTGAATGCGATTTTCTGGCTATTCTCGGCTAGGAATAGGTGCGATTTCCGTTCAGGCGACGCGTGGCACCGGAGACTGACAGGCTGCAAGCATATTAAGAACCAAGAAGGCGAGCTTTTTCATTTTATTTTGAGAACCCGAAGTTTGCGGTTGCTATGGAAATTTCGCGTACCTTTATTCTGGGTAGTGAAGGCTTGTGCTGAAAGTTAGTTGATAGCAGGCTGATTGAATGTTCGGCGGCCAACAATGCTCCACCTTAGAGGCTGATGGTAATGTGAGGAATTTAACCCGATGCGCACGCCACCTATAAGGCAACCGAGCAGATGGGCTACCAACTAACAGCGACAGTCGACGGGCATGCGCGCATGTCCGTTGGACTTTCAGCAGCAGACGCTGCGGTCACGCTGACCCGAAGGACAGTTCAGGGTCGGTTTGGCGCATTCGCCGACCGGACGGCGGGGACCAGGAGCCAGCGTTCGCCAGCAGGCAGGACCCGGCCAATTTCGGACGGTGACTGGTGCTTCCACGGTGACGTTCGGCCGTCGGCTCCGCCCAACAAACGAACCTTCGCGCACCCGTTCTGTCCGCGAGCTCGACGGCGGTTGCTGGAGATCGCTGTCGGGCAAGATCGAAAAATTGTTCGACCATCGTGTGTGGAATGTCGAACTGTGCGACTCGACCTGGCGCCAACCGCCCCTGTTATTGACATTAGGTTTTCTCTTATCTATTTTTCGGATTGCGCAACGATGATCATGCCGTATGATAGCGAGCGGATACGGTATTATCGTGTGACTAAAAATACACCGCAGCCTCATGCAATCATAAGCACAAGAGGTTTCTATGATCAAGCGAATCGACAATATTGAAATCACCAACGTCAGGGGCATTGCGCAGGCCAATTTTAAGGTCGAACTCTTCCCGAACAAACCCACACTTATAGTTGCCCCAAACGGTTTCGGGAAAAGTTCAATGACGGCCGCCTTCGCATCACTGAATTCAAAACGGCTTGAATTGCACAAAGACAACAGTCACAAGGGAAACGAAAACCTTGCGCCTAGTCTGAAGTTAAGCTACACAATGATGGATGGCTCAAAAAATGAAAAAGAGGCGAACTCCAAGAAGAATGAAATGGCGGCAGTGTTTGATATTCATGTGATTAATAGCCAGTTAATCTCAAAAGTTAAAAAATTAAAAATAAGTGGCGCCATGGTGGCTACCTCTGCCATCGAGGTTCTGCCAGTCGTCCTTATCAAAACTATCCCTCCGGTAGCTAAATTCGCATATTCGTACTCCACTGCGAAGAACGATTATGGAAAAAACGGAAAAATTCTTCCAAACATCTCTGCATTGTTGACGGACGACGCCTTAATGGCCAAGATTGGAGCAGAGGCCGATTTCTCAAAGCAAGGCCAAGTGGGATTTGCCAAGGCGCTCGCGACTTTCAAAGAAAAAATAAACGCTGGCACGGGTACCGTAGAAGCCCTTTTGGCAAGTGTCTCCCAGGCAGACCGTCAGGCTGTTCTGAGCGTGCCATACATACGGGGGATTTTTGACGCAATCAAAGGTTCCAAAACCACATTCACCACAGACGTTGAATACTTTCTCTCGGCTCTACAAATTTCCGACGTTCATGCTAAGGATAAGACGGCTTTTAAGAAGGCCGTTGAATATGCTAGTTACAATGTCGAGAAGTCGGCATATATTCAGATGTTCTCCTCCCTGAAGGGGACCTGGAAAAATATCGGCCCCAAGGAAACAAAGGAGGGGCTTATCGTTGAATTCCCAAAGGCAAATCAAATTTCCAATGGCGAGCGCGACATTATATGTTTCGTGGCTCAGCTTAAGAAAGCAAAACTTAAATTCAAAAAAAATAAATGTATACTGGTAATAGATGAAATATTTGATTATTTGGACGACGCAAATCTTGTGGCTTGTCAGTATTATATGACCGAGATGATTCGCGGTATGAAAGCAGAGGGTCGCCAAATCTTCCCGCTAATAATGACCCATTTGAATCCGGGTGTTTTCAGAAATTTTACATTTAGTGATCAGAAAGTATGCTATTTGAACAAAAGCTCGGCGACAGACAGAGGGGTCGAGAAGATAATTATCAAACGAGTCGAAAAATCCATCGAAGAACCAGTTTCTAAGTATTTTCTGCATTTTCACCCCGAGGACAAAGATCTTTCTGCAGAGTTTCAAGCGCTGGGACTGCCTGCGGCGCTAGCGAAATCCTCGCGGTTTGCCGAGCACTGCAAGAAGCACTTGGAACAGTACCTCGAGGGAAAAACTTACGATCCGCTTGCCGTTTGCTGTGACGTTCGCCGACGGATTGAGGAGCGAGCCTATGACATGCTCAACGCTGGGGACCAGATTCAATTTCTTTCAACCCACAAGACCACACCGAAACTAGAATTTATGCAATCTAAAGGGATCGATGTTCCCGAAGTGTATTTCCTACTAGGTGTCGTCTACAACGATGCGCTCCACCTGAGAGAAAATCAGGATAACTTTTCGGCGCTCGGATCCAAGCTCGAAAACCTAACAATCAAACACATGATCAGTGGTCTCTAAACCGCCATACTATCGAGAGAGGGAGCGCAATTACACCGCATCGAGGGCGTTGCGTCGCCGAGCCGTGCTGAGCGCCCCGATTGTGAATCCGATAGAGTTTTTGCGACGAAGCGGCCGTTTACGCTTCTCAGCAAATTGTTCTCTCTAGGGGCACTGCTTCACACCCAGGAGCTAACGTCAATAGTGGTGTATGAGCAGCATCGTGACTGTCGATTTCAAGCGGCGAATTTCTGCTGAACCGGTCGATCGTCTTGCACCGGTTCGCCGTCCTTGAAGGCAATACCCTCAAGCAACAGCTTGATCTTTTCCGGGCCGTTGATACGGCGCCAGGTTTTCTCGGCTTCCTCGATCAGCTTGAATGCCAGACCCAGGAAAGTTGGTCGCGACACGCAGTTACGCGTACGTGTCGTACGGTGGCGCACCGTCGCGAACGTCGATTCGATCGCGTTGGTCGTGCGCAGGTGCTGCCAATGTTCGGCAGGGAACTCGTAGAACGCCAGCAAGCTCTCTCGGTCCTTCTTCAACGTTTCGGTCGCCTTCGGATATTTCGCTGCATAGATCGACACGAAACGATCGAACGCGGCGTGGGCTTCGGCGCGTGTTGCGGCCATCCAGATCGATTGCATGTCGGCCTTCGCGCGCGCCTGTTGCGACTTGGGCAGCGCGTTGAGTACGTTGCCCATTTTGTGAAACCAACAGCGCTGACCACGCGTCGCCGGAAACACCTCTTCCAGCGCAGCCCAGAAGCCCATCGCGCCATCGCCAATCGCCAGCCGCGGACCCCCCTGCAGGCCACGCTTTTTCAGGTCGAGCAGCAACTCCAGCCACGATGCTTTCGTCTCGCGATATCCATCACCGATCGCCACGCGCTCTTTACTCCCGTCCGGCCTCACGCCGATGACCACCAGCAGACATTGACCGGCCGAGTTCTCGCTGCGCAGCCCTGTATGAATGCCGTCGACCCACCAATAGACGTAGTGCGACTCGGACATATCACGCCGGCTCCAGGCTACGTGCTCGTCAGCCCATTGCGCCTTCAGCCGGCTCACCACGTTCGCCGATAAGCCCTTGGCGTCATCGCCCAGCAGCACGCTCAGCGCTTCGCCCATGTCGCCCGTTGAGATGCCCTTCAGATACAGCCACGGCAGTGCCGCGCTTACACGGGGCGATTTCCTCACATACGGTGGCACAATCGCCGAATTGAACTTCACGCCTGATCCTGATCGATCGCGCACCTTCGGCACCTTCACCGGAACCGGCCCGGCGGCCGTCAACACCTCGCGTTCCGGCAAGTAGCCGTTGCGCACCACGGCGCGTTGCCCGTGCAAAATCTTGACGTTTGCGAACCGCTCCATCAGCTCTGCCAACTCCGCCTCAATCGCTTGTTGAATCACCTGCCGTGCTCCGTGGCGGATCAATTCGTCCAACCCCAGGCCGGCGCCCGATAGACCGAAGACTGCTTTTTCCGTAGACTTGCTCATGGTGGATGGTTTGTTTGTTTGCTCGTTTCCGACTTCGACAATCAGATTCTCAGCTGAAACCTCCACCGCCTTCAACCTCTCGCCGCAACTCCCCCGTACACCATGCATGGACGCCCCCGGCTTGCCAAGCTCTCGTTTGTAACGGAGGGCAGGTAATGATTGCGGCCATGCATCCGGACTTCGCTGTCCGGCGCGAGGCCGGCGGTCCCTGATGGAATGCGCTGGCCGGACTCTCATCACTTTCGCGTGCTCTTGCGCACACTGGTGTACCCAGAGTTTCCCGGCCACGGTCTAACCTGTCTCGCCATCACGTCATGATCGCCTGAGCAATCGGCTGTAGTCTCCTGCTGGTAGTTACGCGGCAAGCATGCGGCTGACAGTTACGCAGTCGCTGCAGGCGCATGGTAATCAGGGTGAAACTCGCGGCCGTGGACCAATAGCGCCCAGACGATCCGCGCGTTCTTGTTCGCGAGCGCGACGGCGGCGACGTTCGCGTTTCGCCGCTGCAGCAGGCTAGTCAGCCAGCCGCTCTTGCATTCCTTGCATTTGGCAACCTGCAGAAGGGAGCGCGCGCCGTGGATCAGCAATGTTCGCAGGTAGGTATCACCGCGCTTGCTGATTCCCAGCAGCACGTTCTTGCCACCGCTGGAGTTCTGCCGGGGTACCAGACCGAGCCACGCTGCAAGTTGCCGGCCGCTCCTGAAGCTCTTTGCGTCGCCGACAGATGCGACGAGCGCGCTCGCGGTAAGTGGCCCGATGCCGGGGACGCGCGCGAGCCGTCGACTCGTTTCGTCACTGCGGTGCCAGGCCTGAATCTGCGCCTCGAACTCCCGGACCTGCCTGTCAAGCTCCTTCAGATGGTCCATGAGGCGCTGGATGAGCAATCGAAACGAGCCAGTGAGTTCGTTCTCTGCATCTTCGATCAGTTCGGGTACCTGACGCCCGAGATGCCCGATTCCTTTGGGAACAACGATCCCGAATTCGGCGAGCAGGCCGCGGATCTGGTTGGCCTGCGCGGTGCGGGCGCGCACAAAACCCTGGCGCACGCGATGCAACGACAGCACCGATTGCTGCTCGATGCTCTTGACCGGCACGAAACGCACGTTCGGCCGCGCGACTGCCTCGCAGATTGCCTCGGCATCCGCCGCGTCATTCTTGTTCGTCTTGACGTACGGTTTGACAAACTGCGGTGCAATCAGTCGGACCGTATGGCCCATGGCCTGCAGCGTGCGAGCCCAATAGTGCGCGCTGGCGCACGCTTCCATCCCGATCACGCAGGCCGGGAGGTTGGCGAAGAACTCCGCAACGCGATTTCGCTTGAGCACTTTCTTCAGCACCGTTCGACCATGCTCATTTACACCATGGACGGCAAAAACGTTCTTCGCCAGATCGATGCCAACTGTCGTAATCTTCATGATGGGCGCTCCCCCTCGGTCAGGTGGTTGCTTCGACACATCCACTTTGGCACATTGATGCCGCTTCGGGTGGGGGCGTCCATCCCATTACTTCCGACTTTAGCTCCACACCCAGTCGTCGGCAGGGTTCGACAATCATTTACGGTTCTCTGAACCACTGACTGGCGTCTGCTCGAAAGTCTGCTTCACACTATCCGCCTCGCGCGCCTTACCGGAGTCGTTTTGGTCCAGTACCTATCAGCCGAAGACATTCTTTACATCCATGATGTCCTCGTCGTCGTGTTCGAAAACGACGGCGATCCAATCTCCCCTGCCGGGGCGCGCAATGAGGGAAGCTTGGTCGAGTCTGCCGCTAATCGACCGAAAACGGCACTGGGCTCAACCGAGAAATATCGCACAGTGGTGGCGAAGGCCGCCGCGTTGTTCCACTCGCTGGTAAAGAATCACGCGTTTCACAACGGGAACAAGCGCACGGCACTTGTTTCAATGATTCGCTTTCTCGATCTGAATAACATGCGAATCATTGCAACGGATCAGGACTTGTTCGATCTAGTTACAAATGCCGCCAAAGGAAATCTCCCCGGTAGCGACAATCAGTTGACTTCGGACAATTTGGTTGCTGGTATTGAAGAATGGCTCGCGAAGCGTTGTGTCAGGACTGTAAGGGCCTCCGGCGACGTACGCGTCAAGAACTTCCTAGAAAAAGTGAAGTTAGCTGGCGGACGCGTAAAGGAAAGTGCCGACAAACATGCGTGGATAGTGTACGGGCCACTTGGAAAGCCTGAGAATGTTCGCATCCCGAAAAGCACGTCAAAAATCTCTGGCATGGTCGCACGCATCTATTCTCGACGCATCGGCTTTACTGATGGAAAATCCGGGATATCTTTTGACGACCTATCGGCGGGCGTTCAGCCGGAGCAGAGGATCATTGGCGACCTCATAGAAGTACTAAGATGGTTGGCCCACACGTAGCTCGCTCACGTGGCGCCGCGTAAGGCGTGGAGGTTCGCAAATGGCGCTCGAGAAGCCGCTTGTGGCCGAGGGCAAGCCAACTGGCCGTACCCGAGAGCGGATTTCGCCGTCTTGCCGTAACCGCAAAACGACCGCCCTGCCCGAGGGCCTGCAGACGCCACGCAAAAAAGGAATGGCCGTTGCACGTTGGTAGCTGCCGTTGCGGCAAGGGTGGATTGAGTGGCCGCTCCGGTGGCGGATTCAACCGGTCGATGCAACACACTGAAGACTGCGCAAGCAGCAGGAGTGTTGCAAATGAAGCAGAGACGCCGGATTTATTACAGTGAGACGCAGAAAGCGCTGATGTGGGAACGTTGGCGCAACGGCGAATCTCTGCAGAAGATCGCCCAGCTCTTTGATCGTAACCACTCGTCGGTTCAGGGGATTCTGGCTGAGACAGGCGGGATCCAGCCGCCACAAAGGCACCGCTCGGGATTGGCGTTGACGCTGGAGGAGCGCGAAGAGATCTCGCGAGGGCTTGTGGCTGACGATTCGATCCAGTCAATTGCAAAACGACTTTCGCGAGCGCCTTCCACCATCTGTCGTGAGATCAAACGTAACAGCGGACCAGACGGTTATCGGGCGACCTACGCCGATCAGCTTGCATGGGATCGGGCACAGCGTCCCAAAGCCTGTAAACTGGTTGAGCACCGGATGCTGGCGCAGATGGTTGCAGGCAAGCTCCAGTTACAGTGGTCACCGCAGCAGATTGCCGGATGGCTCAGGCGGGCGTATCCAGATGACGAGGACCACCACGTGTCTCACGAGACGATCTATCGCAGTCTCTTCATCCAGGCCCGTGGTGCCCTGAAGAAGGAGTTGCTGGTGCATTTACGGCGTACCCGTGCCATGCGCCGGTCGCGCCACCACACACAGAAGACGGACGATCACGGCAGGATTCGGGACACCGTATCAATCAGCGAACGCCCCGCGAGTGTTAAAGACCGCGCGGTACCCGGGCATTGGGAAGGTGATCTGCTGTGCGGCAGCGGAAGCAGCCAGATAGCAACGCTTGTCGAGCGTCAGACACGCTATGTCATGCTGGTCAGGATCCCCTGCAAGGATAGCGAAACGGTCATCAATGCACTCATCAAACATGCCAGCAAGTTGCCCCAGGAACTCTATAGATCGCTGACATGGGATCGGGGAACAGAGATGGCCGGGCACAAACGCTTCACCGTCGCCACTGATATCCAGGTCTACTTCTGCGACCCCCAGCATCCATGGCAACGTGGATCGAACGAAAATACAAACGGGCTGTTAAGGCAGTACTTCCCGAAAGGCACCGACCTGTCAGCGTATTCGCAGGCTAAACTCAATGCCGTGGCAAGACGATTGAACGAGCGTCCGAGAAAGACACTGGGCTACGAAACGCCTGCCGAACGGTTCCAGCAAACTATTGCATCGACCGGTTGAATCCGCCGTCGTGTGCTGTCCTCGCGCAGGCGAAAAGCTGTCATTCGAAGTGACCGGTGGTCCAACGACTGCAGCGCAACCCATAGCGGCCCTTGGCCGGCGATCGGCCCAACGACCGCAATGGCCGAATTTTTGTCATTGAGCGGGAGTACCGGGTGACTGCCGGACTCTGATGCCCGGCGTCTGACCTCTCGCGTCGCGAGGGGCGGCAGTGGGTCCGGCGCCCGCCTGATCAGTCCGGAGAAGAACGGGATAACCGCGTCGTCCGTGCGTACCGGCGCCCCCAAAGAAATCTATGGTCAGCCTGACTTTTGCAAGCGAGGTGGTGTTGACGTAAATTGGGCT
The DNA here is from genome assembly GCF_050435345.1 of Paraburkholderia sp. 32. NCBI lineage: Bacteria > Pseudomonadati > Pseudomonadota > Betaproteobacteria > Burkholderiales > Burkholderiaceae > Paraburkholderia > Paraburkholderia sp. 32. Next base: position 1,239,063 of record NZ_JBNDKD010000002.1, on the reverse strand, counting down.
TGCGCAAATCTATCCGGGGTCGTTGTGGGAACAGGTTCCCGCCCCATGATGAGAGCCGCGCCGGGGGACGGGCAGGCTCCAGTTGCGACCGCGGCAGCCACGCGATGCGGCGTTATCACGGGAATCAACGGGCGAGACAGCCGCGGTGTGTTCCGTTACGGGCGCCACACAGGCGCTACACGACATGGCAATAGCGGTCCGACAGATCCGTTCGTGCGGCCGCTGGTGGCGCCACCGGCTTCGGCCCGGCGCGCCGTGGTCCTATCCATTTCCGATCTAGGGTTCGTCTGTCAGAGGGCCCGGTTTTCTTCCAGTTCATTGAACGCGCTGCCTACATGTGCAGTCACGCGCTTGCGAACCCGCGAACTGGCGCAGGCGTCGAACAAACCGTCAGCAGATGCTTTCAACGAACATCCGGCAACTTGCGAAGTGGCTGTCAAAAAGCAGGTCACCATATTTGGGGCGTACGCCCACCGCGCCGAACCGGCCGAGCCCCGAGATCAGTTGTAACAAATGTAATTTTCGAAGCCGCGGTGGATTCTGTTACAGAAAATGTAACAGAATCGAAAAACCACACCGCTACGTTTTGACCATTTGGGTTTCAGTCTGGAAAAGCGGACGTCAGCACGCGCGGGCCGATCACCGAACTGGGGTCGAGCCGGTACTGCTCGTACGAACGCTGCCACGACGACACGAGGCGCGACGAATTGGCAGGAGCCGGCAAGCGTCCTTCGATGGCCCCGCGTACGCGATCGACGTGCTGCGTTTGAGAAACATAGGGCATGGCCGGCTCCAGGCGAGCGACACCGAGTAGGGCGCGTCCCTGTCTTGTAGCACATCCACACTGAGCGATCACATTGCGGCGCAGCACGTCAGGGGCGTGAGACGAACGTCTCAGCGATGAGCGAGACGCTGGTCGCATCGAGCAAACCCTTGTCTGGCGCGGGACCGCGCAAGCGTCGCGACGTGCTGTGAGTCTCGCACCACGTCGCGGGACGGGCCCGTGAGACACAGTGAACTGCGCGGCGCAGGTCTGATGAAAGCAGCCGCGAACGTTCGACCTCCGCGTCCACCCCGTGAATACGGCGCTTTCGGCGCGTGCGCACGACGCACAAGCAACTGGCCCGACCTTTGCAGTATCGCTGGCAGACAAGCAAACGCGAAAGCAAGCGCGCTTCATCACGGCAAGTCCGCTTCGCTACTCGCGCACAGGAGACAAGCCCGTGTCATCACCCATCACCGTCGGCGTGATCGCGAACCCGGCATCGGGCCGTGATATTCGACGCCTCACCACGCACGCTTCGGTGTTTCCGACCGCCGAGAAGGCGAACATGGTCGTGCGCCTGCTCGCGGGCCTCGGCATGCTCGGCGTCGCTCGCGTGCTGACCTTGCGCGACCGGACCGGTGTCGCTGCACTGGTACTGCGTGCGCTTGAAACGCACGCGGCCGTGGCCGAGCCGCAGCCTTGGCCGACCGTCGAATTTCTCGAACTGCCGATCACGGACAGCGCGGCCGACACCCATGCGGGTGTCGCGCGGATGGTCGGGTTGGGTGTCGATCTGATCGCGGTGCTCGGCGGCGACGGCACGCATCGCGCGGTTGCCGCGCATTGCGGCGAGGTGCCGCTGCTGACGCTTTCGACGGGTACCAACAACGCGTTTCCGGAACTGCGTGAAGCGACGGTGGCGGGCCTCGCGGGCGCGCTCGCCGCTTCGGGGCTCGTGCCGCCCGAGGTCGCGCTGACGCGCAACAAGCGTCTCGTGGTCCGTTGCGTCGCGGGCCCGAACAAGGGGCGCGAGGAAATCGCGCTGGTCGATGTGTGCGTGAGCCGGCAGCGTTTCGTCGGTGCGCGAGCCGTCTGCGAGCCGGCTGATATCGAAGCGCTGTTTCTGACCTTCGCGGCGCCGGATGGTATCGGCCTGTCGTCGATCGGCGGCGCGTGGGCGCCGGTCGAGCGCGGCGCGCCGTACGGGCTGCATCTGACGTTCGCGCGCGCGGGCGAATCCGGCGTGCCGATCTTCGCGCCGCTCGCGCCGGGCCGTGTCGATCGGGTGACGATGCGCACCTGCGAGCGCTTCGAAGCGGGCTGCTGGACGCCGCTGCATACCGAACAAGGGACGCTCGCCTTCGACGGCGAGCGCGAGATCGAGCTCGAACGCGACGACCGCTACGAGATCGCGCTCGACTGGGCGGGACCGCTCACCGTCGATGTCGGCCGCACGCTGCGCTATTGCGCGTCGCGGCAGTTGATGCGTGAAGCGGCGGCGCGTCGGAGGTAATCAACTCAGGAGGAAGCGAACGCCTGAAGCACAGCTGGCTGAAGTAGCAGTGACCATCGAGATCATTCCCTGGAGACACACCATGTCTGTATCGACGCAGTTGAGCAAGGAAAAGCTGCTGGAAGCGTACCGGATGATGCGCACGATCCGCGAGTTCGAGGAGCGCCTGCACGTCGAATTCGCCACCGGCGAGATACCCGGCTTCGTGCATCTGTATGCCGGCGAGGAAGCGTCGGCGGTCGGCACGATGATGCATCTGAACGACGCGGACTATGTCGCCACCACGCACCGTGGTCATGGCCACTGCATCGCGAAGGGCGTCGACGTGCCCGGCATGATGGCCGAAATCTACGGCCGTAGCACCGGCGTGTGCCGCGGCAAGGGCGGCTCGATGCATATCGCCGATCTGTCGAAAGGGATGCTCGGCGCCAACGGGATCGTCGGCGCGGGTGGTCCGCTCGTGTGCGGCGCCGCACTCGCCGCGAAGCTCAGGAAGACCGGCGGCGTCGGCGTGTGCTTCTTCGGCGACGGTGCGTCGAACCAGGGCGTGATCTTCGAATCGATGAATCTCGCTTCCGTCTGGCGTCTGCCGGCGATCTTCGTCGCGGAGAACAACGGCTATGCGGAGGCGACCTCGTCGACGTGGTCGGTCGCGGCCGACAACATCGCCGACCGCGCGAGCGGCTTTGGCATGCCCGGCGTGATCGTCGACGGCTTCGATTTCTTCGCGGTGCACGAGGCGCTCGGCGCCGCGATCGAGCGGGCGCGCGGCGGCGGTGGCCCGACGCTCGTCGAAGTGAAGCTGTCGCGCTATTTCGGTCACTTCGAGGGCGATGCGCAAACGTATCGCGCGCCCGGCGAAGTGCAAAAGCTGCGCGACGAAAAGGACTGCCTGAAGCGTTTCGAGGAGCGCGTGGTGCGCGCCGAAATGCTCAGCGCGGACGAACTGCGCGGCGTCGATGCCAAGGTGAAGCAGCTGATCGACGGAGCGGTGACCGAAGCGAAGGCCGCGCCTCTGCCGACGGCCGCCGACCTGCTGACCGACGTCTACGTGTCCTATCCGTAACCCGCGGCGCGAAACCATTCAATCTTCAGCTTTACATGGGATCGGAATAAGTGCGTTGCATGGGACCAGAGTAAGCGCTAAAGCGCCAACTCTGTTCGACAGCTAAAGCGCTAACTCCGATCGACAGGAGACAGTCATGGCAAGGAAGATCACGTTTTCTCAGGCGATCAACGAAGCGCTGAGCCAGGAGATGGCGCGCGACGAAACCGTCATCGTGATGGGCGAGGACAACGCGGGTGGCGCTGGGTCCCCGGGCGAACAGGATGCGTGGGGCGGTGTGCTCGGCGTGACGAAAGGACTCTTTCACAAGTTTCCGGGGCGCGTGCTCGACACGCCGCTGTCCGAAGGCGGCTTCATCGGCGCCGCGGTCGGCGCGGCCGCATGCGGCATGCGGCCCGTCGCCGAGCTGATGTTCATCGATTTCATGGGCGTGTGCTTCGACCAGATCTTCAATCAGGCCGCGAAGTTTCGCTATATGTTCGGCGGCAAGGCGCTGACGCCAGTCGTGATCCGCACGATGCAGGGCGCTGGCCTGCGCGCGGCCGCGCAGCACTCGCAGATGCTGACGTCGATGTTCACCCATATCCCCGGCCTGAAAGTGGTGTGCCCGTCGACGCCGTACGACGCGAAGGGCCTGTTGATCCAGGCGATTCGCGACAACGACCCGGTCATCTTCTGCGAGCACAAGCTGCTGTATGGCCGCGAGGGCGACGTGCCGGAAGAGTCGTATGCGATTCCGTTCGGCGAAGCGAACGTGGTGCGCGAAGGCGACGACGCGACCATCGTGACCTATGGCCGGATGGTTCACCACGCGACGGATGCCGCCGAAAAGCTCGCGAAAGAGGGCATCCAGGTCGAGGTGATCGATTTGCGCACGACCTCCCCGCTCGACGAGGAAACGATCCTGGAAAGCGCCGAGCGCACCGGGCGCGTCGTCGTGGTCGACGAGGCGAATCCGCGCTGCTCGATCGCGACCGATATCGCCGCGCTGGTCGCGCAGCGCGCGTTCCATTCGCTGAAGGCGCCGATCGAACTCGTGACCGCGCCGCATACGCCCGCGCCTTTCGCAGGCGTGCTCGAAGATCTGTATATCCCGTCGGCCGAGAACATCGCCGTGGCCGTGCGGAAAGTAAGGAGCTGAGCAATGCCGATTCACATGATCACGATGCCCAAGTGGGGGCTGTCGATGGAGCAGGGCCAGGTCAACGGCTGGCTGAAGGAGGTCGGCGAAAAAGTCGCGAAGGGCGACGAGATACTCGATGTCGAGACCGACAAGATTTCGTCGGGCGTCGAGTGCGCTTTCGACGGCACGCTGCGCAGGCAGATCGCGCAGCAGGGCGACACGCTGCCGATCGGCGCGCTGCTCGGCGTCGTCGCCGACGAAGCGAGCTCCGAGGCCGATATCGATGCGGCGGTCGAGGCGTTCCAGCGCGACTTCGTGCCGGCCACCGCGGACACGGCGGAGGCGGGACCGCAGCCGCAAAAGGCGCAGATCGGCGGGCGCACCGTGCGTTACCTGAAGATCGGCGACGGCGGCACGCCCGCGGTGCTGATCCACGGTTTCGGCGGTGATCTGAACAACTGGCTCTTCAATCATGCGGATCTCGCCGCGCACCGCGCCGTGTGGGCGCTCGATCTGCCGGGGCATGGCGAGTCGGGCAAGGCGGTCGACACGGGCAGCCTCGACGAACTGGCCGACAGCGTAATCGCGTTTCTCGACGACCGGGGCATCGAGCGCGCGCATCTCGTCGGCCATTCGATGGGTGGCGCCGTGTCGATGACGGTCGCCGCGAAGGCGCCCGAACGCGTCGCCTCGCTGGCATTGATCGCGGGCGCGGGGCTCGGCGACGAGATCAATCGCGAGTACATCGAAGGATTCGTCGAGGGCAGCAGCCGCAACGCGCTGAAGCCGCATCTGGCGAAGCTTTTTGCCGACGGGTCGCTGGTCACGCGGCAACTGATCGAAGACATCGTCAAGTACAAGCGGCTCGAAGGCGTGAACGACGCGCTGCGCAAGATTGCCGCGTCCGCGTTCGAAGGTGGCGTGCAAAGCCGCGTCTATCGCGAGCGGCTCGACACGCTCGCGCCGCGCACGCTGGTGATCTGGGGCGCGCAGGACCAGATCATTCCGGCCGCGCACGCGCAGGGGCTGCCCGCTCAGGTGCGTGTGCACGTGATCGACGGCAAAGGACACATGGTGCAGATGGAGGCTGCATCGGAGGTGAACCGCCTGCTCAACGAGTTCTTCGGATAACCGCGATGGACGCCGCTCCTCATACCGACAGCCTCACGGCGCTTGGCCAGCATGGCAAGCGCAACCGCGACAAGCTCGCCCGCATTCCGGTGAAGATCGTGCCGGCGGACCATTCGACCGTATTGCCGAAGCCGCCCTGGCTGCACGCGCGGCCGATGATGAGCGAAACCGTCGCGGGCATGGCGGCGGTGCTGCGCGAGCACAGCTTGCATTCGGTCTGCGAGGAGGCGATGTGTCCGAACATCGGCGAGTGTTTCGCGCAGCGCACGGCGACATTCATGATCATGGGAGGGATCTGCACGCGGCGCTGTGCGTTCTGCGACGTCGCGCACGGACGGCCGCAAGCGCTCGACGACGACGAGCCCGCGCGGCTTGCCGACGCCGTCGCGGCGCTCGGGCTGCGCTACGTCGTGATTACATCGGTGGACCGCGACGATCTGCGCGACGGCGGCGCCGCGCACTTCGCGCGTTGTATTGCGCTCGTGCGCGAGCGCGTGCCGGGCATTCGCGTGGAAATCCTGACGCCGGATTTTCGCGGGCGAATCGACCTCGCGCTCGATGCTCTGTCCGTGGCGTGGCCAGACGTTTTTAATCACAACCTCGAGACGGTGCCGTCGCTGTACCGGGCGGCGCGGGCAGGCGCGGACTACCTCGGCTCGCTCGAACTGCTATCGCGCGCGAAATGCCAGAACGCGGCGGTGTTGACCAAATCCGGCCTGATGGCCGGGCTCGGCGAGACCGACAGCGAACTGCTCGCGACGATGCGCGATCTGCGTGCCCATGACGTCGACGTGCTGACGATCGGCCAGTATCTCGCGCCGTCGCGGTTTCACATGGCGGTGCGGCGATACGTGCCGCCCGCGACGTTCGACATGCTACGCGACGAAGGTTTGAAGAGGGGGTTCATGGAAGTGGTGTCGGGGCCGCTCGTGCGTTCGTCGTATCACGCGGATCGGATCGCCGGGAAGCTCTGAATGTATGTGTGCCGGACCTTTGGTGGCGCAATCCGATGAATACCTCCCCCTAACCTCGGCTTTTCGAACGATTGACCGCCGGGGAAGTACTCGACAATTCGTAGGTATGCGAGGCGAGTCCCAGCGCGGGGCCGCCTCCCGAACGACGAAACGGTATTCGTCACCACGTGCACTTTGTCGAGGCAGGCATGTCAAGCAACATTACGATCACGGACGAACTCGTCGCTGAAATCGCAAACCGGTTGGCCGAAGAAGGCGAGAAGGTGTCTCCGGTAGCCATCTGGTCCGAAGTCCATACAGGCTCGGTGGTCGCGGTGGCCGCGGCATTGCGCAAGTGGCGTGAAACGCGCGCCCCGCGGGTGCCGCAGGTCGTCGAACGTCCGGCTTTGCCGGAGACCGTGACGGACACCATGCGCGATGCGCTCGACCGGCTGTGGAGCTCAGCGCAGGACGAAGCGGAACGCGCGGTGGCGCGACGCCTCGCCGCGATGCGCCAGCGCGTCGAGGACGCCAGCAACGAGCGCGACGACGCGCTCGCGGAACTGCAAACCACCGTCCAGGAACTCGATGCGCTGCAAGTCCAACTGGATAAGATGACGAGCGCCTACGACGAGAAAGTCGACGCAGTAGCCGGGCTCGAAGAGGACATTGCGCTCGCCGTGCAACGGACCGACGCGGCGGAGAAGCGCGCGCAGGAACTTGCCGAGCGCGTTTCGCTCCTCGAAGCGGAACTGCAGAGCGCGGAACTGGCCGCGGAGCGCCGACCGGTTTCGCACGAGGAGACCGACGCCGCGGGCGAGGGCGAGGTGGCGAACGAGTCGGCTGGGTCAGTCGTCGAAACGCCGGCCGACGAAACGGAGCGTGCGGCGCTGGAAGCGGCGCATTCCGAAGCGGTCGCTCGTCTTCAAAGCGAGCTCGAAGCGATTCGCGCAGAGCTGCAGGCCGAGCAGGAAGCGCACGCGGCCCGCCGGGAAGAGGTCGCGGGCGCGCAGGCTGAACGGAATGCCGCCGCACTTGAATTGCAGAATGTCCAGACGCAGATCGCCAGCCTGACCGATGAGCGTGACGCGGGCGCCTCCGAAATAGCGAGACTGTCGGCCAGCTTGTCCGAAGCGCAGGAGCGTGCCGACGCGGAGCAGCAGCGCGCGGCCGAACTGGCCGAAAGCTCGGTGGCGAGCGAGAACGTCGCGGGTCTGGAGTCGGCGTCGCCGGTGACTGCCGACTCTCAGCAGCTCGAGGTATTGAAGGCGCAGATGACGCGCGACGCGGACGCGCATGCCGCCGCTATTGCCGAAGCGCGGGAGACCGTCAGGAAATGGTCCGACTACTCGAACGCACTGAAGCAGCAACTGGCTCAGGCGAATGAAAAAATGGTCGTCGTCCTTGCCCGCGGCGCGGGCGAAGCGACATTGAGCCGCCGGCTTGCCGCTGAACTGGGCCAGCTCAAGCCGGAGCATGAATTGCTGCGCAAGGAGATTCAGCAGCAGGTGCTCGTCGAAACGATCAGCGCTCAACTCGAGAAACAAGGCTACCGCTACGACGAGAAGACGGGTGCGGTGTCGAAGCTGAACATCGAAACCTCGCCAGCGTGACGGGATCGTTGATGGGGTGGCGGCAGCGCCGATCGATTTTCTCTGTGCGCCGGGAGCCGGTGCCGTCGCATCGCGATGCAACCGTTCTCCCAGGTCGTTACCGGTGCACCCATATGCGACTTGCTGTCGTCGATCGAAGCACCGGTCGCAAGCTCAGTCAGAAGAAGTGCTGCACGCCAATGCGCACCGACGCCTGATCGCTGCGCGACGACGGCGACAACGAGAGCAGCGCCGCTTGCGCGCCGCCACCCGCGTGCTGATAAGTCAGTTCGGCGTAAAGCATGGTGCGCACCGAAAGGTGATACAGGTTCGAGAGACCGGCGGTCGTGTAGGTCTTTCCGTCGAACCACGTGCGGTAGCCGCCGAGCAGCACGGTGTCGAATGGCGTGACGTTCCAGTCCACGCCTAACTCAGTTGTCGTAGCACGCGTTGAATCCGTATCGCTGGCGATTTTCACCGTATCGACGACAGCGTGAAACGCCCATTGGCGATTGGGTATATACGTGCCGGCCACACCGAAGATCTCGGTATTGCGCGCCTTGAATGGCGTGCCGCCGGTAAGGTCCTGACCGAGGAAACTGGCGTAGCCAAGCGACGTATTGAAGGCGTACGACTTGTCGCGGGTGTCGCTATATACCGCGCCCAGTTGCAGCGCCGAGGACTTGTAGAGGAGCGCGCCGCCTACATAGCGGCCCTGTCCCGTCGAAGGATCGGTGAAGCCGTACATCGCGCGCGCCGACACTCCATGCCACGGATTGCTTGCGTACTTCACAGTGTTGTTCACGGGGGTGACCGCATCGTTATCGATGTTGGCGGGGCGGTACAGCAAGTAGTTGTACTGGACAGCGCCGTTCGCGTTGGGCAGAAGCACATCGTCGGTCAGATCCCACTGCCTGCCGAGTGTGAGCGTGCCCCAACGGTTGTCGGAAAGCCCGACGAAGGCCTTGCGGCTGAACAGTACGCCCGAAGTCGCGAAAGCGCCCGTATTCGAGAAGAAACCGTTCTCCAGCTGGAATACGGCTTTCGATCCACCCCCTAGATCTTCCGAGCCTTTGAAGCCGAACTGGTCGGGCACGCTGATCGGCCCCATGACGACTTGCGAGCTTCCCTTCGCATTGGTCACGTAGCCAACGCCTTCATCGATGCTGCCGTACAGCGTGACGCTGCTTTGCGCATGTGCGGACGATGCTGTCACACCCATGCACAACATCAGACAACTCAACGAAACGTAAGAGGTACTGATTGCGGATGCGAAAGGATTAGGTAACGGTCTCATGCCGATGGCAGGTAGGGGAAAAGAAGGAGGAGGAGATCAGGTCGCAGGCCGGTTTGCACCGGCTCTGCGGCGTGTCACGCGTGGCGCGGCCTGCACAGAGCGATGGCGAGCGCGGCGACGAGGGCCGATGCGGCGAAGGCGATGAAATTCAGGCGCACGTCGAGATGCGACGCGGCGAACCACGCGCCGAGCATCGGCCCCGCCATCGCGCCGATCCGGCCTATGCCGACTGCCCAGCCCGTCGCGCTCGCTCGTGCGAACGGCCGGTAGAAGCTTGCGATATAGCCGAGCTGCACCATCGCCACCCCGATACTGCCCAGCCCGGCGAGCGCCACCAGCGCGTAGTTCGTGAACACGCCGCCCCTCACCGTCAGTCCGCAGATCGCGAGCGCGCCGATCACGTAGCCGCCGACGATCGTCTTGCGCGGGCCGAGCCGATCACCGACGCGGCCGATCAGAATGCCGCCGATCGCCGAGGAGAGCATGAAGACCGCCAGAAACGACAGGCTCGAGCCGAGGTCGTAGCCGAGCTTGCGCATCAGTTGCGGCAGCCAGGTGCCGAGCCCGTAGATCACGAGTACCGCGGCGACTTGCGCGAGCCACAGACAAAGCGTCGACCACCAGTTGCCGTGCGAGAACACCTCGCCGAACACGACGCGCAGCGAAGGCTTGGCCACCGCCTCGACGGGAATGCTGTCGAGCGACGCGATCGACAGGCCGAGCCGTTGCGCGAGCTCATCGGCCTCGCGTCGCTTGCCGCTCGCCATCAGATAGGCGAGCGACTCGGGCAGCAGCTTGATCAGCACGGGAAGGGCGAGCAGCGGCAACGCGCCTACCGCGACGACGAAGCGCCAGCCATGCGACGCGAGAAACGCCATCCCGATCACAGCGGAAACCAACGCTCCGATCGCGTAGCCTGAATACATGATGGCGAAATTGAGGTTGCGCCTGGGCGCCGGCGAGTATTCGACCGTGAGCGCCGCCGCCGCGGAAATGACGCCGCCGAGGCCGAGTCCACCGATGAAGCGCATCACGCTGAAAATGAACGGCGTGGGCGCAACGGCCGCACCCAGCATCGACAGCGAGAACAGCGCCACGCACGCAATCAGCAGACGTTTGCGGCCCATCAGGTCGGTCAGAACGCTGATGAAATACGAGCCGAACAGCGTGCCGAACAGCGCCGCGCTACTCATCGCGCCGACTTCGATCGGCGTGAGCTTCCACACCGGGTCGGCGAGCATCGACGGAACGATAGTGCCCATGACGCCGATGTCATAGCCTTCGGTCACGATCGTAAGGAAACAAAGGGCCAGCACGCGGCGGGTGGTGCGCGCGGGCGGGTCGAGTGCGAGTGCGAGAGGACTTTCGGAGATGGCCGCCATGGGATGACTTTTTCGAACGAACTACCGGAAAGATCAGGCAAGCACGATGCCAGTCCCTCGTGGATGACCTCGTGGCCGAAAGCGCGGATCACGTGTCTATCCGCGCTTTGTGCGGCTTGCCCGCCCGGCGCAGGCTGTTGTCTGCGCTCGAATACAGAATGACATTCTATTTTCGAGGCGTCAAAGATTTCAAAATAAATTTAGGCGTGGTTCGGGAAAATCCTGGGTCGAGGCCGCGTCGCCTGCTCAGCTTACGTCATGTCGCGGCGCCTCGCCCAATAGCAGCGTGGTCATGAGCGCGGTGATGCGCTGGATGTCGCGGTGATCGCCGATACGCTGATTGATCACGAAGCCGTCGAACGCCATCCAGATCACGTGAGCGAACAGGTCGCCGCCGAGGGCCGCGACGCGCTCGGCGGGCAGCGCGTCTTTGAGGAGCTGCGTGAGGAAATTCTCGACCGATACGAGCAGATTGTTCGGTTTCGCGAGACCCGCGGGCGCGCTCGCGAGTGCGTCGATCAACGAGTTCGCGAAGGCGTTGTCGGCGGCCGGGATGTCGTCCCAGATGCCCGCCAGGATGCGCTCGATCTTTCTGCGCGGACCGTTGAGCAACGCCACTTCGCTGCGCAGCCGATGCAATTGCTCGATCAGCCAGGGCTCGTAGATTTCATAAAGGATGACGAGCTTGGAGTCGAAGTAGACATACAGATTGGCGACCGTGGTGCCCGCGAGACGGGCGATTTCGGTCATCGTCGTGGCCGAATAACCCTTTTCACTGAAGGCGTTGAACGCGGCCGTCAAAATGGCTTCCCGCTTGACGGCTTTTTTGATTTGCGGCACTTGAGGGCTCTCTATCGGAAGGGGCGGTGGTCGGTTCGGGGCATTCTATCAAGCCTCCACGCCCACGCCGATGCGTGTCGGACGCTGCCGACCGCGACTTCCATTTCGTTCAGAAAAGCGCGCAACGGCACGGCTCGGCCGTGCCGTTGCGCGAGAGCTTCGATGAGCGCATTGGCGAAGTTCGCGTCGGCGCCTGGAATGTCGCGCCAAAGACCGATACACCTCATAGAGGATCGCGAGCTTCGAGTCGAAGTACACGTACAGATTCGCCGCGGTCATGCCGGCGGCCGAGGCGATCTGCGCCATCTTCGTCGCCGTGAAGCCTTGCTGCTGAAAGAGCCTGCGTGCGGCTTGCGCGATCAACTCATGCTTCCCGTGTTTCATTACATCGCACCTGTTCGGATTCGCGCGGACATGCCCCCGCGTTTCGCGAAATCAACAAAAGACACTTGACGATCAAAATTTTTCAAAACAGAATACCGTTCATTAATAAACGACATTCGTTTTTGAGGTGAAGCTATCGTGTCCACGACCTTGCTGTCTCCCGAAGTCCCCGCGCCGGCAGGCACGCTGACCGGCCGGTATCCCGAACTCGGCTCCGGTCCGATCCCGGTCGAGCCGTACATTTCGCCGCAGTACTACGAGCGCGAGAAGCAACACATCTTCAAGAAGACGTGGCTGCAGGTCGGTCGGGTGGAGGAGATTCCGAAGCCGGGCGACTACTTCGTGAAGGACCTCGCCGCGTGCGACACGTCGATCATCGTGGTGCGCAATCGTCAGGGCGAGATCCGCGCCATGCACAACGTGTGCGCGCACCGCATGAACGAAATCGTCTACGACAAGTGCGGCAACACCCGCAAATTCTTCTGCAAGTTTCATGGCTGGGCCTACGACCTCGACGGCAAACTCACGGGTGTGCCCGACGAGAAGTGCTTCTTCGGTCTCGATCGCGAGCAGTTCGGCCTCTCGCGTGTGGCGTGCGAAGTGTGGCAAGGCTTCATCTTCGTGAACATGGACCCGAATCCGCCGGTCTCGCTCGCGGATTACATGAGGCCGATGTTCGGCGACATCGAGGGCTATCCGTTCGATAAGCTCACCGCTGGCTTCGGCTGGCAAACGGTCGTCAACTGCAACTGGAAGCTCGCGCTCGACGCGTTCCAGGAGGCGTATCACGTCGCCTATGTGCACGGCAATTCGATCGCGGACGCGATCGACAAAAGCGACAACGAAAGCATGCCGCCGCTCGACGCGCTGTGCGGCGAATTTCATCGGCGGCTCTCGCTGGCGGGCAACCAGAAGTCCGTCTATGGCAACCCGAAGGCGGTGACCGAGGGCGGCGCCGCCGCGCAGAACGCGTTGTCCGAGCAGGGACATAAACGCCCGATCGCGGCGGCGGCATTGCGCGCGGGCATCGGCAGCGCGAAGCACGCGTTTGCGCTCGACGCGCTGCCGTCAGGCGTGAACTGGACCGGGAGCCCGAACTGGCTGTTCGACATGAACATCGTGTTCCCGGACTTTTACGTTTCGCTGCGTCCGAACTATTGCCAGGCGTACAACTTCCGTCCGATCTCGCACAACCAGACGCTTGTCGACGCACGCGTGTACTACCCCGAAATGACGACGCCCGGCGGCCGCTTCTTCCTCGAATACATGAAAGTCGCGCTGCGCGACGTGCTGCTCGAAGACTTCAGCACGCTCGAACGCACGCAACGCGCGGCCGAAACGGGCGCGAAAAAAGTGATGGTGTTGCAGGACAACGAACTGCTGGTGCGCCACGCGTATCACGTCGTCGAACGGATGCTGGCGCAAGGCGTCGCGGCCGGTGCGACGGTTTAACCAGGAATCGAACATGAGCACCGCAATGCCTACCCAGCCGGTCAATTTCGTCAGCAGAAAAGCGCCCGTCGCCCGCACATTGCCCGCGGGTTTCGAGTCGCTCGCGCCGTTCGTCGACATCTGGGCGCTCGAGACCGAAACCGCACGCAACGCGCAACGCCACGCGGTCGGCATGGAAGCCATTCTTGCGTTTCGCGACGCGATCCTGCCGCAGGTCGACGACGTCGTCGCATATCTGAACGGCTACGCGCTCGCGACGCTCGACGAGCATCCCGAAGCGATGACCTTGATGTACCTGCTGCTGTCGCTGGCCGAGATCGCGCCTGCAATCGAGTTCTATAACCAGCCGGCCGTCATCGACGGATACGAGTCCGCGCGTTTTCGCGCCGACGAGACTTTTGTCATGCGTCCGCTGCCCTGAGCGTTGACGCGATCGGCCGGTGCGTCCGGTCTGAACCTGAAGGAGACAGCAAATGGCGAAATGCCGCGTGTTTGGCATCGGTCACGGCCTGAAGACCGTCGTCGAAAACGGCCTGTACATGAAGACGATGATCGGCGCGACGATGAGTGTTGCGGTGATCAAGTTCGTCGAGCAGGAGGGTACGAATCTGCCCGCGAAGGCGCACGATCACGGCGAGGAAGCGTCGCTGCAGGTGCTCGGTTCGTGCTCGATCTTCGAGGTGCGGCCGGACACGCCCGACGTCGAGCGCACGCTCGCGCAAGGCGACGCGATGATCATTCCCGCAGGCCTCAGTCACTACGGCAAGAACTGCTACGGCGCGCAAGGCGTGAGCATGCGCTTGAACGTGGTGTCGCCGCCGCGCGCGGAATATGGCGCGCAGGACGACACGCCGTATTACCCGCTCGCCAATCGATGATGAGGGATGCAAATGAATAATCGCGCTGACAATCTGGCCGGCGACATCGCGCAATGCACGGCAGTTCAGGCAGGTGAGCGCTGGCGCGATCCGCACGCGGAGAGCCAAACGGTGCGCGCGCAAGGCGCGCTGTTGAGCACGGAGTTCGCGGTGTTCGAGCCGAGCGAAGTGCGCGACGAGGTAGCGGGAGCGCGCGGCGAGGAAGTCGTCGCGATTCTCGAAGGCCAGTTCGATATCGATGCGGCCGGCGAGCATTACCGGCTCGTCGCGGGCGAGGCGATCCTGATTCCGCCGCGCGAGCCGCGTCGCTTTACGTGCATCGGCGCCAAGGGCGTGCTGTATCGCGCCGGGACCAGTGTGTGAGATCGAATCATGAAGCACGATCCATTTGAACCGGATGACGTGAAGCACGTCGTCGTCGTCGGCGCGGGCCATGCTGGCGGACGCGTCGTGCAGCATCTCGTGTCGCTGGGCTTCGCGGGGCGCATCACGCTCGTAGGCGACGAGCGTCATCCGCCCTACGAGCGGCCCGCGCTCTCGAAGGAATGGCTGACAAGCGAAACCGAGCCGACGCTCGCGGCGTCGCCGCTCGTTCTGGCGCCCGCAGCGTTCTGGGAGCCGTCGGCGTTGCGCGATGCGCGCATCGACCGCCTGCACGAACGTGCGGTCGCGCTCGATGCGACTGAGCGCGTGCTGACACTCGCGAGCGGCACCCAGGTGCGGTTCGATCGCCTGGTCGTGGCGACGGGCGGCGCGCCGCGCGACGGCGCGATTCCCGGCGCGAACCGGCCCGGCGTACACCTGCTGCGCACGGTCGACGATAGCCTCGCGCTGCGCCGCGCGCTGCGCGAGAGCCGTGGCCTCGCCATCATCGGGGCAGGCGTGATCGGCATGGAAGTGGCGTCGTCGGCGCTCGAGCTCGGCGTGCCGGTGACGGTGCTGGAAGCGGGCGAGCGCGTGCTCGCCCGCTGCCTGTCCCCCGTGATGTCCGAGTGGCTGCTGCGCGAGCATCGTGCGCGCGGCGTGCGGGTGGAACTGGGGGTCGCCGTCGAGTCGATCGCGGACGCAGCGCAAGCGGCGCAACTTGCCACCGACGGCACGCGCTATGTCGTGCGTTGCAAACTCGTCGACACCGCGCAAACGCGATCACGCGAAGCCTTCGACGTCGCCGCCGACACGATCCTGATCGCGATCGGCGTCGATTGCGCGCCGGCGTTTCTCGCGGGCACGGGGCTCGCGGGACGCCAGGGAGTCGACGTCGACGAAACCTGCCGCAGTCCGCATGCGCCGTGGCTTTACGCGGTCGGCGACGTCGCGCATGTGCTCGATGGCGAGAGCGAGCGCGGTGGTCTGCGTCAGGAAACGTGGCGCAATGCCGAGAACCAGGCGCTCGCGGTCGCGCAGACCCTGATCGGCCGCGCGCAGGCGTATCGCGAAACGCCATGGATGTGGACCGATCAGCTCGGCAACAACATCCAGGTCGTCGGCCAGCCCGATCCGCGCGACGAGGTCGTGCTGCGCGGCGAACCGGGCGCTGGACCCTGCGCGGCGCTGAGCATGCGCGACGGTTGCATCGTCGCGGGTGTGCTCGTCAACGCGGGCCGTGAGCGGCGCTTCCTCGAAAAGCTTGTCGCCAGCGCGATGCCCGTGGACGTCGCGCGCCTCGCGGACCCCGGCACGTCGCTCAAGGAGCTTGCCGGATGAGCGCGATTTCGATGGGAATGGCCGACGCACGTACCCGCAACGACACGCCCACATACAGCGGCGCGCAGATGGCAGCGCTTGCGGCACGCGTCGAACGGCTCGAAGCGATCGAAGCGATTCGCGCACTCAAGGCGCACTACGGCGCGCTCGCCGACGCGAAGTACGGTGGCGACTACCGCAAGCTCGACCGCGAAGCGCTCGCGGACATCGCACGCCAGCAAGCGGCCTGCTTCACCGGCGATGCCGTCTGGGCGGGCGGCAACGGTTTCGGCGGCGACCTCGTCGGACGTGAAGCGATCGAGCGCTGGTTTCTCGATTCGCCGTGGCGCTTCGCGATGCACTACTACGTCAGCGAGACCCTCAAGGTGGATGTCGCGCGCGGCGTGGCGCAGGCGAACTGGCGGCTGATGCAGGTGGCGCTGCGCGAGGACGCGGACACGCGCGCAGGCGCGGTGTGGCTGGGCGCGGTCACGACCGAACAGTACCGGCGCGACGCGGCGAGCGACCTCTGGTTGATCAGTTACATGAAATTCGAAGCGCTCCACATGATGACCCTGGCGGATGGGCCGCTGCCGATCGCCAGCAATTTCGCGGACCTCGACGCGCTGCGCGTCGACCGCACCGAGGACAATCAGTCATGACAGAAGTCATTGCGTCGCCCTGCGCGACCCATACGGATTCTTGCCGCGGTACTGTCGCGCTCGATATCGCCGAGCACGCGTGCCGCGTGCTGCAGAACATACCCGTCAACGCGGAGTATCGTCACATGATCGTCGCCGCGCCGATCGGGGCCGCGCTCGCGCAACCGGGCCAGTTCTTCCATCTCGCGTGCCCGCCGGGCGCCGCGGGCACGTCGTTTCTGCGCCGGCCGATGAGCGTCTACGGCGCCGATCCGCTGCGGCACACCGTCGAGTTTCTCTACAAGGTGCAGGGTATCGGCACGCAAGGGCTGGCGACGTTGCGGCCAGGCGACACGCTCGATGCGCTCGGACCGCTCGGTCGTGGCTTCGAATTGCCTGAAGAGACGCGCCATGTCTTGCTGCTGGCGCGCGGGGTAGGCCTTGCGACGCTCGCGCCACTCGCGGCGCATGCCACCGCGCGGGGCGCGTGCGTGAGCGCCGTGCTAAGCGCGCGCAGCCAGGCCGTGGTGATGTCCGCCGAGCGTTTGCGCGTGGCGGGCGCGACGGTTCATATCGTCACCGACGAAGACGGCAGCAGCGATGCCGCGCGCGTCGCAGCGCAACTCGAAGCGCTGCACGCCGAAGCGCCGTTCGACTTCCTGTCCACCTGCGGCTCGAACCGGCTTCTGATGCTGCTCCAGAAGCTCGGCAAGTCGTGGGGCGTGGCGGGACAAACCGCGATCGAGCAGCATATGGGTTGCGGAATCGGCTCGTGCTATGCGTGCGTGCGTCCATTCCGCGCGCATGCCGATTCCGACCGTCTGACCTTCCGGCGCGTGTGCTGGGAGGGCCCCGTGTTCGATTTGCAGGAAACGACATCATGGTAGATCTGAGCGTCAAGGTGGGCGGACTCACGCTCGCCAATCCCGTCATGCCCGCGTCCGGCACTTTCGCGGACGGCAACGCGCGCGTGTTCGATCTCAATTGCCTCGGCGCGATCGTCACCAAGACGATCACCGCCGACATTCGCGAAGGCGTACCGCCGCCGCGGGTTGCCGAGTTCAAGGACGCGACGCTGTTTTCGATCGGTATTCCGAGCAAGGGCGCCGACTATTACATCAATACGACGGTGCCGTTCTACCAGCGCTATACGCCGCCGATCGTGGGCAGCATCTCCGCGAATTCGGCGGCCGAGTTCGGCGAGTTGGCGGAGCGCATCGGTACGAGCGGCATTGCGGCGATCGAGGCGAACGTGTCGTGTCCGAACCTGAAAAAGAACGGCAAGGCGTTCGGCATGGACCCCGAGGCGACGTATCAGGTCGTGCGCGCGATGAAGTCGAGCACCCGCGTCCCCGTGTGGGTCAAGATGACGCCGAACGCCGGCAACCTGGTCGAAGTCGCGCTCGCCGCGCAAGCCGCCGGCGCCGATGCACTGGTGTGCTGCAACGCGATTCTGGCGATGGCGATCGACGTGCGGACCTTCAGGCCGCGCGTCGCGAACGTGATGGGTGGCCTGACCGGCGCCGCGACCAGGCCGATTCTGCTGCGCATGGCCCACCAGTGCGCCGAGGCCGTCGAGATTCCCGTGATCGGCTGCGGCGGCATCAGCACGGCGGAAGACGCGATCGAGTTCATGCTCGCGGGCTGCGCAGCGGTTCAGGTCGGCACCGCCAACTTCATTACGCCGAACGCGATGCCGTGCGTGATCGACGGGCTGCGTGCGTTCTGCGAGCAGCGCGGTCTCGCGCGCGTCGCGGACCTGATCGGCGCGATGCAGCGTCATGACGTGATCAATCTGCAAAAGGACTATGCGCTATGAAGGTCATTCCTATTGCCTCGGTATGCGGGCGCACGGTTCACGCGCCTGCGCACGCGGCTGAGGCGGCGCTCGCGAGCGGCGGGGCGCCGGCGCTATCGATGGCCGCCGACGCGTGGCATCTGGTCGGCGAGCTCGATCGGTGTTTTGACGGAAACGATTGTCTGGGCGTGACGATCGACACCGTGAAGGTCGGCTTGTTTCGCGTCGCCGGCGAAATCCATGCGCTCGACGATATCTGCACGCACGGCAACGCGTTGCTGAGCGAGGGCCTGCTCGACGGTCACGAGATCGAATGTCCGTTGCACGCTGGCCTCGTCGACGTGCGCACGGGCAAGGGCACGACCGCGCCGATCGTGCGCGATACGCGGCGCCATGAGGTCCGGATCGACGGCGGCAATCTCTACGTTCGGCTGCGCCGCTGAGACGATGAGCTTTTTATCGACTGCAACCAAAACCGCGCGCGGGCCGAAAATCGCCGTGATCGGTACGGGCGGCACATTTGCGATGCACGCGCGTGGCCCGTTCGACTGGGTCGAGTATTCGGAAAGCGGCGTCGTGCATCCGCTCGACACCCTGCTCGCGACGCTCGGCGAGCTCGCGCCCGACGTCGAACTGCTACCCGTCACGTTTCGCAGCCTCGGCAGCGTGGCGATCCAGCCGGCGGACTGGGTGGAACTCGCTCGGCTGATACGGCACACGGCGCTCGCCGATCCGTCCATCACAGGGTTCATCGTGACCCACGGAACGGCGACGCTCGAAGAAACCGCGTGGTTCCTGCAACTCGTGCTCGACATCGCGCGGCCGGTGATCGTCACGGGAGCGCAGAGGCCCGCAAACACCGCGGGCAGCGACGTGCTCGCGAACCTGCGCGGCGCGATTGCGGCAGCGCGCGATCCGCTGAGCGCGGCACACGGCGTGCTGGTCGCGATGGACGGCTGGCTGTTCTCGCCGCGCGACGTGACCAAGGCGGCCAGTTTCGAACTGAACGCGTTCGAGTCGCCGGGCTACGGTCCGCTCGCGCGCATCGAACCCGACGCGCGTATTGCGTGGCGGCGCGGTGCGATTGCAACGCGTCGCGGTAGCGAATCCGCATGGTTCTCACGAGCGCTGCTTGAAGTGGATGCGCCATTCGCGCTGCCGCGCGTCGATATCGCGATCTCGTATGCGGGTGCCGACGGTGTGGCGATCGACGCGCTGGTCGCGGCAGGCAGCGCCGGCATCATCAGCGCGGGACTGGTGCCGGGACGGCCGGCGGCAGCCGAGGCGGCCGCATATCGCAAGGCGGTTGAGGCCGGTGTCGTGGTCGTGCAATCGAGCCGCGCGGCGCGTGGCGTGGTGCCGCCTCAGGCGTTTCTGGCACGCGACGGCGTAGTCGCGGGCGGCGATCTCGCGCCGCACAAGTTGCGCATTGCGTTGATGCTCGCACTCACGTTCGATGGCGATTCGCGAGCCGATTTCGCGCAACGGCGCGAACGCATTCAAACCATTCTGCTCGCGTTGTGAACGCTTCGGCACGCAAGGAGGCATTTCGAATCATGCAGTTCTCTTACCTCGTGACCTGGGTGCATCCGGACCCGGCGGCATGCATCAGCGCCGACGACCTCGAACGCATCGCCGCGATCGTCAACTCGACGCCCGCGCTGCGCCGCTCCCGCCTTTACACGCCGGAATCCGCCGACGATTACTACACGCGGGACGGCGCGTCGCCGATCTTCGCGATGCAACTCGACTACGACTCGGTGTTCGATCTCGAAGCGCCGATCGCGGCAGGCGGCCATTTGCAGGCGCTCGCCGCGGCCAATCTCGCGAGCCTCGCCGGATGCCGCGTTGAGCAGCAGGCGATGCTGCGCCGTCCGTTTCCGGTGGCCGATGCCGACGCGCGCGTGCCAGCAGGCAGCCTGCCATGCCAGTTCCTCGTGCACTACCCGGGCCACGCGCTCGACTTCGACGAATGGATCAACTACTACCTCAGGCATCATCCGCAGATCATGTTCGACTTTCCGGGCGTGCGCGAGATCGAGATTTTCACGCGCATCGACTGGCTCGACGCGATGCCATGGACACGCGTGCACTACATGCAGCGCAACAAGCTGATGTTCGACAGCGCACGGGCGATCACCGAGGCGATGCACTCGCCGGTGCGCCACGCGATGCGGCAGGACTTCGAACGATTTCCGCCGTTCGAGGGCAGCAACATCCATCATCCGATGGCGGCGCGCACGACCTTCTTCGACTAACGCGATTCGCAAGGGGCAAGCATGAGCATCGGCTTCGGTCATCTCGCGCGTATCGGGCATCTGTACCCGTCGGGTGGACTGTGCGACTTCGAGATTCAGGCGATGGCGCCCGACGGCGTGCAATTCGTCACGACGCGTTTGCCGTTTCGCGACACGTCGATCGAATCCGATCGCACGTTGATCGACGATATCGAACAGCACGCGCAACTGCTCGCCGACGCGAAGGTCGACCTGATCGCGACCAATTGCACGGCCGCAGGCGTCGTGAACGGACCTGACGCGATCAATGCACGGGTGACGGCAGCGACGAACATCGCGGCGGTCACGACGATCGAGGCCGTGCTCGCCGCGTGCGACGCGCTGGGCGCGAAGAAGCTGGGACTCGTGACGGCTTACGGCGAACGCGTCGTCGCGGCGGAGCAGGCATTTTTCGAGCAACGCGGGCTGAGTGTCGTCGCCGAAGCGAGCCGCGCGTGCCGCACGCCTTTCGAGCAGGGCACGGTGCAGCCCGAGGTCTGGTTCGACATCGCGACGCGACTACCGGGCGATTTTGACGCGTTGCTGATCAGTTGCGCGGGCATTCGGGTGAGCAGCGTGATCGCTTCGATCGAGACGGAAGTCGGACGCCCGGTGATCAGCAGCAATTCCGCGCTGTTGTGGTACTGCTTGAGGAAGCTGAACATCACTGCGAAGTCGCCGGGATATGGCGTTCTGTTAAGCGATTGAGACGGTCCCTTTCCTGGCCGCAGGCTTGCCAAACGCGCCGCCGTTCTATAAAACTTGCTAGACGGTGTCAGGAACTCCGAAGTACTGGGATTGCATGGACAAGCATAAGCATGGCGAAGACAACAAAATGCAGACCTGCGAGTGTTTCGGGCAAGCGTTCGTAGTCCCGTGCGAGGCGTCGAAAGCGGTAGAGCCCCATCCGAAGCTGCGCTCGACTACCCATCGGCCTGCGCAGGAGCTTCGCCCGGGTAACCCTGATCGGCAAAGGCCACTTTCACGGTTTCTCCCGTTGCCTGCTGCATCTGGCGCGCCAGGGCGCGATATCGGCCGCATCTGGCGCGTGGCGGAGCAACTCGAAGTACCTGTGCATGGCGCTTTGACCCAGGTCCGATAGTCAGCGTGCGGCACGGCCAGGCGTAGAATTGCGGGCGCGGCGGCGAGTCCATTCGTCGCCGGACCGGAGACCGATGGCTGATGGAAATCAAGTGGATCGAAGACTTCATCGCGCTCGCCCGCTATCAGAGCTTTTCCCGGGCGGCGGAGTTTCGCAACGTCACGCAGTCGGGTTTCAGCAGACGGATCCAGTCGCTCGAACAATGGGTCGGCGCCGATCTCGTCGATCGCAGCGGCTTTCCGCCGACCCTTACCCCGGCAGGGCAACTGTTTCGTGACGCGGCCGAAGACATCCTCGACAAGCTGTTCGACACGCGCGCCATCATTCGCACCGAACAGCGCATCGCCGGCACGAGCCTGCAGATCGCAGCCGGCCACACGATCGCGCTCAACTTCCTGCCCGCGTGGCTGCGCACGCTGTCCAAGCATGTCGGCGAAGTGCGCGCGCGCGTGATTCCGGCGAACGTGCACGATTCGATACTGATGCTGGTCAACGGCAACTGCGAGCTGATGTTCGCTTATCACCATCCGCAGCTGCCGTTGCATCTCGATCCGACCAGGTATGAATGCGTGACCGTGGGCGTCGATACTTTCATGCCGGTATGCAGGCCCAATCAGCGGCTTGCGCACGTGTACCGTCTGCCCGGCGTGATCGAACATCCGATGCCGTTCATCGCCTATACGGAGACGAGCTACTTTGGGCGCTGCTTCGCGTTGCTGATGGAGCAGAGCAAAGCGTCGCCCGCCTTGCAACTTCACTATGAATCCGACATGGCCGAGGTCGTGAAGAAGCTCGTGCTGGAAGGCGAGGGTGTCGCCTGGCTGCCGAAGAGCTCGATCGCCGCCGAACTCGACAGCGGCCAGCTTGTCGCCGCCGGCCGCTCCGAATGGCAACTGGAGCTGGAGTTGCGCGTGTATCGCGACCTCACGAACCGCACTGAACTGCTCGATACGCTGTGGCGGCATCTGCGGGCCTCGTCGGGGTCAGCCGAATAGCGCCGCTAGGGTTATCCCGCGTTATGCGAAACTTGCATAGCCGTATGCAACACTAGCATTCACGTCTTTTCTGCCGTCTCTAGAATTCCGTCCAGTCGCAAATAATCTCAGGACGGAGACACATGAAGAATCGGCTTACCCTCTACATCCTCGCCGGCATGCTGCTCGGCGTGGCCGTCGGTTATGTCTGCCATCGCACGGCGGCCGATGCCGCGCAGGCGAAGGAGATCGCCGGCTACTTTTCCATCGTCACCGATATCTTCCTGCGGCTCGTGAAGATGATCATTGCGCCGCTGGTGTTCGCCACGCTCGTGTCAGGTCTCGCCGGCATGGAAGGCACGAGCGACGTGCGCCGCATCGGTCTGCGCTCGATCGCGTGGTTCCTGTGCGCGTCGCTGTTCTCGCTCGCGCTCGGCCTCGTGCTCGCGAACCTGCTGCAACCGGGCGCCGGCTTGCACATGTCCCAGACGAGCGCTGACGTGGCCACCGGCCTCAACACGTCGAGCCTGAACTTCAAGGACTTCGTCACACACGCGTTCCCCACCAGCATCGTCGATGCGATGGCGCGCAACGATATCCTCCAGATCCTCGTCTTCTCGGTGATGTTCGGCATCGTGCTCAGCGTGATCAAGTCCGACCCGCGCGTCGCGCCGCTGATCGCGGGCGTCGAAGGGCTCGTGCCCACCATGCTGAAACTGACCGACTATGTGATGCGTCTCGCGCCCGTCGGTGTATTCGGCGCGCTGGCATCGGCGATCACGGTGCATGGCCTCGACGTGCTGACGACCTACGGCAAGCTCGTCGCCAGCTTCTATACGGGGCTCGCGCTGCTGTGGGCGGCGCTGATCCTCGCCGGCTACGCGTTTCTCGGCAAGCCGGTCTGGGCCTTGCTCAAGGCGATCCGCGAACCCGCGATGCTGGCGTTCTCCACCGCGAGCAGCGAGGCGGCGTATCCGCGCCTGACGGAGAAGCTGGAGGAATTCGGCGTCGACAAGAAAGTGGTCGGCTTCACGTTGCCGCTCGGCTATGCGTTCAATCTCGACGGCTCGATGATGTATCAGGCCTTCGCCGCGATCTTCATCGCGCAGGCGTTCGGCATCGACATGCCGATCGGCACGCAGATCGTGATGCTGCTCGTGCTGATGGTGAGCAGCAAAGGCATGGCGGGTGTCGCGCGCGGCTCGGTGGTGGTCGTCGCGGCCGTGGCGCCGATGTTCCATTTGCCGCCATCGGGCGTCGTGCTGGTGCTCGCGATCGACCAGATTCTCGACATGGGGCGCACGGCGACCAACGTGATCGGCAACAGCATCGCGACGGCAGCCATCGCGAAGTGGGAGGGCCAGCGCGTGACGCGGCAGGAACGCCGCACGGCGATGGCGACGGCTTCGTTCGGCCAGCTCGAAGGCGAGACGAAATGAGCGGCATCGACGCAACGGCTGCCACGAGCGCGCGCAAGTTCGGCGTGGTGGGCGGGCTCGGCCCGCTCGCGAGCGCGGACGTGTTCTTCAAACTGATCAAATCGACGCCGGCCACGCGCGACGCCGAGCACTTCGATGCGATCTTCGAGCAGCAGCCGTTTCGCAGCGCCGATGCCGACAGCGAGACGTTGACGCAGCGCAAGCTGTACATCTTCGATCTGATCAGCAGCTTCGAGAAGCGCGGCGTGACGACGGTCGTGCTGCCGTGCTTCCTGAGTCACACGTTCATCGACGAACTGAAAGCCAATTCGCCGCTGCAGATCGTCGACATGATCGATGCGGTGCGCAGCCACGTGCGCAGAAGATTTCCCGCGGTGCGCCGCGTGGGCGTGCTCGCGTCGGCGCATACGCGGCGCAGGCGCCTGTTCGAGAAGTACTTCGCGGCGCCCGAGTTCGAAGTGATCCACCCGCGCATCGGCGACGGCATCGATTTCGTCACCGAGGCCGTTTATGGCGAGGATGGCGTGAAGAGCGGCAATCTGCGTGGCCGTCCGGCCGAGTTGCTGCGGGCGGCGTGCGAGGACCTGATCGAACAGGGCGCCAACGTCATCGTGCCGGGGCTCACCGAGATCGCGCTGGTCGCGGACGAACTCGGTGCGTTGCGCGTGCCGCTCGTCGATTCGAACCTGGCTTATGCGCAGTACGTGGTGTCCGGCCAGTACCACACGCCCGAGACGATCTTCAAGGTCGGCGTGGTGGGCGGCGTGGGTCCGGCGGCCACCGTCGATTTCATTCACAAGATCGTGCGCGCGACGCCCGCGCGGCGCGATCAGGACCACCTCAAGCTGCTCGTCGAGCAGAACCCGCAGATCCCGGATCGCACGGAGAATCTGATCGGCGATGGACCCGACCCGACCATCTCGCTCTATGCGACCTGCAAGAAACTCGAAACGGGCGGCGCGGATCTGATCGCGATCCCGTGCAATACGGCGCATGCCTTCGTCGAGCGGATACAGCCTTATCTCGGCGTGCCGATCGTCAATATGCTGACGGTGACGGTGCGTTATCTGCGCGAGTCGTTTCCCGCGCTGCGCTCGGTCGGCGTGCTCGCGACTTGCGGCACGCTCGCGAGCGGCGTCTACGAAAAGGCGCTCGAATCGGACGGCTTGCGGCAGGTCGTCCCGGCACCCGCGCTGCAGGCGCGCGTGATGGACGCGATCTACGGCAAGGAAGGCGTGAAGGCCGGATTCACGGCGGGGCAGTGCCAGCAAGATCTCGCCGCGGCGATCGACGGGCTTATCGCCGACGGCGTCGAAGTAATCGTTCTCGGCTGCACGGAACTGCCGCTGCTGATTCGCGAGCCGTATGTGATCGGCGCGAACGGCGCGCGCGTGAGCGTGGTCGATCCGACCGACGTGCTCGCGAAGCAGTGTGTCGCCTGCGCGACAGCGCCGCCTCGATAACCCAACCGCATCACCCAGTCAATGCGACGGACCTGCACACGAGGTGTGCCGGATGACCCCGCTCGCCTGTCGATTTCAGAACCTGAGAGGTAATCATGCTTGCACCGACCGAACGTATCGAACACGACCTTCTCGGCGATCTCGCCGTGCCCGCGACCGCGTACTACGGCGTACACACGCTGCGCGCGCTGCAAAACTTTCCCATCACGGGTATTCCGATCTCCGTGTATCCGAACCTCGTCAACGCGCTGGCGAGTGTGAAAGAAGCCGCCGCGCTCGCGAATTACGATCTCGGCCTATTGAGCGCAGTGAAGATGCAGGCCATCGTGCACGCATGCAGGCAGGTGCGCTCAGGCACCGCGCACGAGCATTTCGTCGTCGACGTGATTCAGGGCGGCGCGGGCACGTCGACCAACATGAACGCGAACGAGGTCATCGCCAATCTCGCGCTCGAACATCTCGGGCAACAGCGCGGCGAATACGCGGTTCTCCATCCGAACGAGGACGTGAATCTCGGCCAGAGCACCAACGACGTCTATCCGACCGCGCTCAAGATCGCCACGTACGCGGGCATCATGCAACTGGTCGACGCGATGGGCGTGTTGCGCGCATCGTTCGAACGCAAGGCGGTGGAATTCGGCAACGACCTGAAGATGGGCCGCACGCAGCTTCAGGACGCCGTACCGATGACGCTCGGCCAGGAGTTCAGCACCTTCGCTGTGATGCTCGGCGAAGACGAAGAACGGCTGAAGGAAGCGGCCCAGCTCATCTGCGAGATCAATCTCGGCGCGACGGCGATCGGCACCGGCATCAACACACATCCCGAATACGCGCAGCTTGCATGCAGGCACTTGGGCGAAATAACCGGTATCGCGTTGACCACGTCGCCGAATCTGATCGAAGCGACGCAGGATGTCGGTTCGTTCGTGCAGCTCTCCGGCGTACTGAAGCGCGTCGCCGTAAAACTCTCCAAGACCTGCAACGATCTTCGCCTGCTTTCGAGCGGTCCTCGCGCGGGCCTCGGCGAAATCAACCTGCCGCCGGTGCAGGCGGGTTCGAGCATCATGCCGGGCAAGGTGAATCCGGTGATTCCGGAGGTCGTCAACCAGATCGCGTTCGAAGTCATCGGCAACGATGTGACGGTGAGCTTCGCCGCCGAAGCGGGGCAGCTCCAGCTCAACGCGTTCGAGCCGATCATCGCGCACAGCCTGTTCAAGAGCGTCGCCCATTTACGCGCAGGGTGCCTCACGCTCGCGTCGAAATGCGTCGACGGCATTACCGCGAATCACGAGCGGCTGCGCGCGATCGTCGAGAGCTCGATCGGCATCGTGACCGCGCTGAACCCGTACATCGGCTATACGCACTCGACCGAAGTCGCGAAGGAAGCGCTGGCGTCGGGCAAAAGCGTCGCGCAGATCGTGATCGACAAAGGGCTGTTGAGTCAGGCGCAGCTCGACGAGATTCTTCAACCCGCCATGCTGACGCAACCAAGAAAGATGTCGTCGGCGGCGTGAGCGACGAAGGTTGTTCCGCTCACAGGTCGCGTGCATACGCACGCGACTCTTTTAAACGATGGAGGAGAGAAAAATGAACGGCAACACGATCGATCGAAAAGCAAGGCGGCTGTGCGGTTCGGCGGCACTGCTGATCGCGGCACTTGCCGCGGGTACCTGCGCACAGGCTGCCGGCGCGCCATCGCAACAGGCAAGCGCCGTCACGGCAACGCCGCGTGTGCTGGTGCTGGCCACCGGCGGCACCATCTCGGGAACCGCCGATCCCCGTTCGGCGATCGGCTACAACTCGGGCAACGTGAAGGGGCAGGAACTGGTGCGCGGCGTGCCGGGCATCGAGAAGCTCGCGAGCATCAGCGCGGAGCAGATCTCGAACGTCGGCTCGCAGGACATGAACGACAAGATCTGGTTGCAGCTTGCGCGGCGGATCGACGAGGTCTTCGCGCGGAACGAGGCCGACGCCATCGTGATTACGCACGGCACCGACACGATCGAGGAAACGGCGTTCTTCCTGAGCAACGTGCTGCGCTCCGACAAGCCGGTGGTGCTGGTCGGCTCGATGCGACCGGGCGGTTCCGCGAGCGCCGACGGTCCCGGCAATCTGTACGAAGCCGTCGAAGTGGCGGCGAGCCCGCAGTCGCGTGGCCGAGGCGTGATGGTCGTGATGAACGACCAGATTCACGCGCCGCGCTGGATCACCAAGACCAATACCACGGCAGTACAGGCGTTCGCGTCGCCGAATGCCGGCGCGATCGGTTATGTCGATCCGGCGAGCGTGCGCTTCGTGATGCCGGCGGTGCAATCGACGCGCGCTGCGCTGAGCCTGCCCGCGAGCGGGCAATTGCCGCGCGTCGATATCGTCTACGCGCATAGCAACATGGATGGCCGCCAGATCGATCATGCGATCGCCGATGGCGCGAAGGGCATCGTCGTCGCCGGCGAAGGCGATGGTGACATGTCGAAGGAAGCCCTCGCGGCGCTCGACCGCGCGGCGGCAAAAGGCATCGTGGTGGTTCGCTCGACGCGCCTGGTGTCGGGGTTCGTGAACCGCAACGTCGAGGTGGACGACGACAAGCGCGGATTCGTCGCATCGCTCGATCTGAATCCGCAGAAGGCGCGATTGCTGACGCAATTGCTGGTGGCCAACGGCGTGACCGATCCCGTCAAGGTACAGCAGGCATTCAGCGGGACGTGGTGACGGGTTGGGGGCGCCGCCGGTCAGGGGCGCTGCCGCTTACAACGCCGCGCGTAGTGCCTCATCGGCAACGGCAAGACGCAACGCAATGGTCTTCACGAGAAACCGATGCAACTGTTGCGCCGTCGCCGGATCCTGCTGTTCGAGTTCGAGCAGCCGGGAGATCGACAGGCGGTACACGCGCGTCGGTGCCTCGGCAATCACATCCGCGCTGCGCTGTTGCTGCGTGTACACCGCCATTTCCCCCACGACCGTGCCCGGGCCGAACGAGCGCAGACGCGCCGAGCGGCCATCGCCGAGCGGCAGCGAGATCGCGACACGTCCTTGCTCGACGAAATACAGCGCGTCGCCCGGCTCGCGATGACGAAACAGCGCCTGCCCCGAAAGCAGATCCTGCACCTCCAGACACGCGATCAAGCCGTTCAACGCGCCGGCCGTGAAATGCGGCTCGAGCATCGCCCGCAGATCGCCGCCATGCGCGATCGCGAGCGAGTTCGACGCGAGCAGTTTGTCTTCGATCCATTCGAGACCCGCATCGAGCGTATCGAATTCATGGATCTTCAGATTGAGCGTGCCGGTCTTCACGAGCAGATCGCGCGAGCGCGGCGGCAGCGCGGTCAACACGAGGTCCACGCTTCTTGCTGCGCAGAGCTGCCTGAGTTTGACGAAGCTGATGGATACGGATGCATCCATGCCATGTGTCGCCGCAAAGTCGAGCACGACGAAGCGGACCTGCGACGGATTCCCGGCGCCGAATCGCTCGCGAAGGCGCTGCAGAATCGAATTGGCCGTGCCGAAGAAGAGAAACCCTTGCAGGCACATTCCGCATACCTGGGGGCCGATTGCGCGCAGAGCCTGGGTGTCTTCGATGCTGCGCTCAACATTCGAGGTCCGCGCGCGCAGGTCGAACTCCATGCGTATGCAGCCGACCCGACCGTAGAGCAGCGTGAACATCACACACGCTGCAACGACGCCCACCCCTACGCCGACGATCACGCCATACGCCGCGATAGTGCCGAGAATCACGGGCACGAGCAGATACTCATACCAGTTGAGCTTGGTCCAGGCGCCCGCGAGCCAATGCACGAGCAAGCGCAGCCCCATGAAGAGCTGAAGGCCGACCAGCACCGGCACCGGAAAGAGCGCCACGACGTCCGGCGAAGTGGCGAGCACGACCACGCACGCGAGCGAGGCGAACACGCCCGCCACCCGGCTCGTCGCGCCCACCCGCGCGTTGAGCATCGAGCGATTGAACGACTGGTAGCCGACCATCCCGCCCAGCAGTCCGCTCGCGAGATTGGCGAGGCCGGCGGCGCGCATCTCGCGATTGAGGTCGACGTCCTCCCCGGTGGCCGCGCCGATCGCCGTTGAATTCATCAGGATCGTCACGGCCGACACCGAGGTCACCACCAGACTCTCGGGAAGATGCGCGCCGACCGCCGACCAGTCGATGCCGCCCCGTCCGAGCCTCGCGGCCAGGTGCAACTCCGGCAGCCCGGATAGGTGCAGCTTGACGCGCGGCAGCAGCAGACCCATGCCGCGCGCGTCGTCGATCGACACTCCGGCAACCTGCAGCAGAACGTAGAAAAGCACGACGCCGAAGGCCAGCGTGAGCGGCAGCGCGGCAATGTGCTGCCACGTGCGCATCAATACCGTGGCCAGCACGCCGACGACCAGCGCCGGAACCCATGTGAGCCAGTGAAGGTGCGCGAGCAACGCGAGCGTGTGCCACTGCAGCGGCTGGCCCGTCAGCACGCGGAACGCCCCGGCGAGCAGCAGGTAGCCCGTGCCCGCGAGAAAGCCGCCGAGCACCGGATAGGGCAGGAACTGCAAGGAGCGGCTGCGCTTCGACGAGCCGATCGCATAGAGCACGACGCCCGTCATGAGCGAACAGAGCGCGATGGCGATCAGCACAGTGAGGATCAGCGTCTGCGGTGAACCGCCGTCCGCGCGCACGCTGCTGGCCACCCCCGCCGCCACGCCGGCGAGAAAGGCGGCGGCGTTGCTGTCGGGGCCGCCAATGTTGACGCGCATCGAACTCGTCAAGGCGATCACGAGCGCCGTGACGACGCAGCTCACGAGCGCGGTGGGCACGCCCAGCATCGCGTAGCGGGCAAGATCGGCGCTAAAGATCATCGTGCCGAGGCTCATCGCATAGCACAGCATGACGAGCGTCGAAACGGCGCCCGCCGCCACGTCGCCTGGCAGACCCGCCAAACGCGAGCGCAGCGGGATCTCGGAGACGGAAACGGTCTTGCCCGGCTTCACGTGGATTCCCGGTCGAATGCAAGGGCGCCGTGAGGCGCGCAAGCCAGTATCCTGCGCGGCTCGAACGGCTGTCAAACGCGATGCAGCGTGCTTATCGGACACCTACACTGGTTATTCATCGGCCCCGTACCTGGCGAACTCCACGCAAAGGCCATGCAGCTCCGGAGCCGTTCACACCGGCGGCCGGCAGGCGCGCTATTCGTCTGAGCTTTTGCCCGCGGGGGCCACGCATCGGAGGCGGGGCGACGAACATGGATATCGAGAAATGGCTGCGGGACCTCGGGCTCGAGCAGTACGCCCACGCGTTCGCGGCAAACGACATCGACATGTCGCTGCTCGGGCAACTGACCGACGTGGACCTGAAAGAGCTGGGGGTACAGTCGCTCGGCCACCGTAAGCGCATTCTGGCCGCGGCGGCAGGCGCCCTAACGGCGGCCGCGCCGCTACCGTCCCAGACCTCCGCCGACAACGAGGTGCCCGCGGACGAGCGCAGGCAGGTCACGATTCTGTTCGCCGATCTCTGCGGCTACACGATGCTGTCGCGCTCGCTCGATCCCGAAGACTTGCGCGCGCTGATCGGACGCTACACGGCGCTGGTCGACGGGATCGTGCTCGCCTATGGCGGCACGATCGACAAGCACATCGGCGACGCGGTGATGGCGCTGTTCGGCGCGCCCCGCTCGCACGAGACGGACACGCTGCGCGCCGCCCGTGCCGCTCTCGACATTCACGACGGCCTGGCGCGGCTGGCCGCGCAGACCGGGCGGCCGTTGCAGGCGCATATCGGCATGGCGAGTGGCGAGGTCATCGCGGGCGCGCTGGGCCGCGCCGACGCGCAGGACTACACCGTGCATGGCGATCCGGTGAACCTGGCCGCTCGGCTCGTGGCAGCCGCGGCCGCCGGCGAAACCTGGATATCCGACGACGCGGCGCGCACGCTCGGCGACGCCGCCAGTTGCGAAGCAATCGGCGAGCGGCGCTTCAAGGGCATCGACACGCCGGTGCGGGCATGGCGGCTCGTCGCGCTTGGCAGCGAGCCCGTCAGGACGAGCCGCAGCCGCTTCGTCGGACGCGAAGCCGAGCTCGAACAGTTTCACGGCATCCTTCATGCGTGCATGGCAAGGCGCGCAGGGCATGTCGTTCATGTGCGAGGCGAAGCCGGGATCGGCAAGACGCGGCTCGTCGACGAGATGCGCCGCCATGCGCAGGCACAGGGCTTCACGCTCCATCGGAGCCTCGTGCTCGATTTCGGCGTCGGCAAGGGCCAGGATCCGGTGCGAACCATCATTGGAAGCCTGCTCGGCTTACCGGCCGGTGCATCGAGTGAAGCGCGGCAGGTCGCCGCCGCGCAGGTCGCGGCCCAAGGTATCGTCAAGGCCGAGCAGATCGTGTTTCTGCACGACTTCCTCGATCTTCCGCAGGCCGCCGAATGGCAAACCATCTACGAGGCCATGGACCACGGCGCGCGCAAGCGCGGCAAGCAGGCGCTCGCCGTGAGGCTGACCGAGGACGCTTGCGCCCGTGCGGCGACGCTCATCGTCGTCGAAGACATGCATTGGGCCGATGCCGAACTCATCGGCTACCTGTCGGCGTTCGCGTCAGGCATTGCCAACGGCACGGGCCTGCTGGTCACGACTTCGCGCGTGGAAGGCGATCCGATCGATGCAGGCTGGCGCGCACGTTGCCGCGACACCCCGTTCGCCACGATCGATCTCGGACCGCTTCGCAAGGACGAGGCCCTGAGCCTGGCGGGCAATTTCATCGATGCGACCCAGCGCGTCGCGCTCGCCTGCATCGAGCGCGCGGGCGGCAATCCGTTGTTTCTCGAACAACTGCTGCGCAACGCTGAAGAAGGCAGCGGCGGCAACGTGCCCGCGTCGATCCGCAGTCTCGTGCTCGCGCGGATGGACCGGCTCGCGCCCCGTGACCGCCTGGCGTTCCAGGCGGCCGCCGTGATCGGCCAGCGTTTCGACCTCGCGCTGCTGCGAGAACTGGTGGACGATCCTGGCTACGTCTGCGACGGCCTGCTCGTCAATGCACTCGTGCTGCCGGAAGGCGAGGACTTCCTGTTCGCCCACGCATTGATCCAGGAGAGCGCTTACTCGACGTTGTTGCGCGCGCGCCGCCGTGAACTTCATCTGCGCGCGGCCGAATGGTTCGCACAGAGCGATGTCACGCTGTACGCCCAGCACCTCGACCGCGCCGAAGACGAGCACGCGCCGCACGCCTACCTGGGCGCGGCGGCCGCACAGCGTGCCGCCCATCGTTTCGAAGCCGCGCTGCGGCTGGCCGAGCGCGGCATCGAAATCGCGCAGTCAGAGGCAGACCGCCATGCACTGAGCTGCTGCAAGGGCGAACTTCAGCGCGACCTGGGCGACATCGCAGGATCGATCGTGACGTACCGCACTGCACTCGCCGCCGCCGCCACCGACGACGCCGCCCGATGCGATTGCCAACTCGGGCTCGCGGAAGGTCTGCGTGTCAGCGAGGGTCTCGACGAAGCACTCGGCTTACTCGCGCAAGCGCAAAAGATCGCGGAGCGAGACAACCGGCTGGCGGAGCTTGCAAGCCTCCACTATCTGCGCGGCAACATTCTCTTTCCGCTCGGCAAGATCGACGCCTGCAGCGCCGAGCATGAGCGCGGTCTTGGCTACGCGCGGCGCCTCGGTCTGCCCGAGGCAGAGGCTCGCGCGCTCGGCGGCCTGGCGGATGCGGCGTATGCGCAGGGGCGCATGCGGACCGCGTTCCATCATTTCAGCGAATGCGTCGCGATGAGCCGCGAACACGGGTTCGGCCGCATCGAGGTTGCCAATCTGTCGATGCAGGGTTTCAGCCGCATTTATCTGAACGACGCAGGTCAGGCTCGCGAGGACGCAAGCGCCGCCGCCCGCGCCGCCGAGTTGATCGGGCAGCCTCGCGCGCAATTGCTGGGGGAGACGCTGGGGGTGTTCGCCTGCCAGGAACTAGGCGATGCGCAGGCGGCCGGCAAGCATCTGGTGCAGGAAATGCGTGTGATCCGGCAATTGGGTGCGCGCCGCTTCGAAGCGCAGAATCTGGAGATGCAGGGGCGCCTGTTACTGGACGAAGGATGCCGTAGTGAAGCAGTGGTGGCGCTGCGCGAAGCACTCGCCATCTCACGCGAGGTAGGGACTCAGTTTTCCGGGCCAAAGGCCTTGAGCGCACTGAGCCGTGCGGTTGACGATAACGGCGAGCGTACGCGGCTACTGGCTGAAGGCGAGGCGCTGTTGCGCCTCGGCGCGGTCGGCCACAATCACCTGTGGTTTTACCGCGACGCCGTCGAAGCGATGCTGGGGGCGGGCGATCCTGCTGGCATGCTGCACTACGTGGACGCACTCGAGGCCTATACACAGCGCGAACCGTTGCCGTGGTCCGAGCTTTTCGCGGCGCGCGGCCGTGCGCTTGCACTCGCGCTTCAGGCGCCGCTCAGCGAAGCCACGCGACATGAACTCCTGCGACTGCGAGAGGCGCTGCAGCAGGCCGGCTTTCGCAATTACGTAAGCGCGGTCGAAGCGGCCCTTGCGGCTTGAGGCACGCGCGTAGCCGATCCTCAGCGTGGCGCGGAATCGTCGTCGGGCGGGTCCTTGTGGACGACCTCCATGTCGATGGTGCGGTCGTCGCCATACGCGACCGTCTGCCGGCGCAACGCGCGCATCTTCCACCACAGATACCCGACGACGATCGTGCCGACCGCGAACAGCACGGCGAACAGCACGATCGACAGCATCGCGGCCACCACGAACAAGATCGCGCTCAGGGCGACGGCCAGCAACCGGCCGAACCAGCCGGGGCCGCCGATCCGGATCCCTTTCTCATATGTCACCCGCCGCGGCGGCGGTCTGTCGTTTTGCATCGCTCGTCTCCCGGCCGCCGTCCGGCGGATGATGCGGGTAAATCCTCATGCGTGGTCATTATGCAGGATGCGAACCGCTAACGTCGTCGGCGCGGCTCAGCGTATAGTCGACTGACGTCGTTAAGAAGCCCACGCGTTGGCTCGTTTAACTTCGGTAGTAAGTTGCCGCTCGCGAAGGCTGACAGGCGTGGTGTTTAGCGTGCAGGCCTTCTCTGTCTACCCGGTTGCACACTGCCAGGGCACGTTATGAAATCCGCCGGTTTTCAGTTACCTCGGTTGCCCGCGTGATCATGCGGCGCCTGCATCTGCTCGAAATCGAAGACCAGCCGTGGTGCCCACGGGCGATCCGTGACGGCGGGACGGACTGGCTGCATTTCCTGGCGAATACCCTCAAGGGCTTCAACGTCATCGCGGACAAGCTGCGCGAAGCGATGCGGCGGGTCGGCAACGACCGGATCGTCGATCTATGTTCGGGCGGCGGCGGCCCGTGGCTGACGCTTGCACCGTTGCTCGCGCAGTCCGGACGCGTGACGGTGCAGCTGACCGACTTCTATCCCAATCGCGCCGCGTACGAGCGCGTATCCGCCGGGGCAGCCGGCCGCGTCACCTATGTGAGCGAACCGGTGGACGCGATGGACGTGCCATCGGGATTCGACGGTGTGCGCACGATGTTCAACGCTTTCCACCATTTTCGGCCGGACGATGCGCGGGCGATCCTCGCCGACGCGGTGATGAAGCGCCGCGCGATCGTCGTCGTCGAGGGTGCCGACCACCGGCTGCTCGGTGTCGTGTTCATCCTGGTGATGCCGCTGATGATGCTCGCGCTGACTCCGCTGATCCGACCGTTTCGCTGGTCGCGACTAGCGCTCACCTATGTGCTGCCGGCTATCCCGCTGCTGTGTCTGTTCGACGGCATCGTGTCGATGCTGCGCATCTACAACCCCGACGAATTGCGTGAGATGGTGGCGCGTATCCCGGACCAGCAGAGCTTCGAATGGGACATCGGCACGCTGCCGGTGCAGGGCTCGCCGATCGGTCTGACTTACCTTGTGGGCGTTCCGCGCGGACGCGCCGGCTGAACGCAAGCGGGCGCCGTCGGCAGCGGCGGGCCGATCACTTGCCGGCCAGATGGTCAGGTGTCTGGCTGCTGCCCGCCGGCAGTTCGCCCATCGCCTGAAACAGCGTCGCCGTATCGGCCAGGCGCCGGCCGATCAGGCGGATTTCTTCGAGCCTCGCTGCTTCGTACTGCTGCTCGCCGCCGCGGGCGGATGCAGCGGGCAGCGCGCCGAGCCGGTGACGCGACGTGGCATCGTCGAACGACTCGCGTGCCTCACGGGCAGCGCCGCTCGCGGCGTCGAGCGCCTGCGCGTCGTGTTCGAGCGACGCAAGCGTGTCCGCGACGTTTTCGAACGCCGCCAGCACGGTCTGCTTGTACTCGAATACGGCGGCCTCGTAGGTGTCGATTGCCGCGCGCCGCTGTGCGACGAGCGCGCCGCCATGAAAAAGCGCTTGCGACATCGTCGCGGCGATGCTCCAGATCGCGCCTGCGCCCGACAGCGCGAGCGGCCAGTTGAACCCCCCTTGTCCCATCGAAGCGTTCAGCGTCAGGCTCGGAAACAGCTGTGCCGTCGCGACGCCGACGTCGTCTGCGGCGGCCTTCAGCGCCGACTCGGCGGCCGCGATATCGGGCCGCGCGCGCAACAGATCCGATGGCAGCACGACGGGCAGGTCCTCCGGCAAGTGCAGGCTCGCCAGCTCGGGCTCGGGCGGCGCCGCCTCGGGCGTGCGGCCGAGCAGCACCGCAAGCGCATGTCTCGTCACCGTCAGCCGTTGCCGCAGATCGGCCACGCTGACCTCGAGCGCGGCGATGCCTTGCCGGGCAGTCGACACGTCGCCGCGCGTCAGCGATCCGAGTTCGTAATGCCGTTCGGTATCGTGAGCCTGATCGCCCGCAAGCGCGATCAATCGCTCGGTCGCGTCGATCTCGGCGCGCAACATCGCCGCCTCGATCGTCGCCGTGACGATGTTGGTGGCCAGTGCGCGGCGCGCGGCTTCGCGTTGATACGCGTCGATGTCGACACGCGCTGATCGGGCCGCGTTGGCTTTACGCACCGCGCCGAACAGATCGAACGTATATTGCGCCTGGACTACGCCGATGAACTCGTTGTAAAGCAGCGTATTCGGGCCACCGGGGACCGGAATGCCGAGATCGCGTCCGCGCGAGGCCTGCCCGACCAGATCGACCGACGGCAGCAGCGAGGCGCCGATCTGCGCCCGCAGTTGTTCGTGCGCGGCGGCAAGGTGCCTGTCGGCGGCAGCGAGGGTTGGGCTGTTGCGCAAACCTTCTTCGACGAGGTCATTCAACGCTGTCGATTCGAACAGCCGCCACCATTGCGGCACAGGTTGCGCGCCGGTGGTGAAGTGCTGCGCGACACCGAGCGCGGCGACCGTTTGCGCGGGCTGAGGCTCGACGCCGTAATGGGCGGGAGAGGGCATCGCGGGCGGCTCGCCGTTCGGACCGAACGAGCATGCGCCAAGCGCGATCGTCGCGGCCGCGCCGAACGCCGCGCGCCAACCATGGATCGCCGCTGCCCGCGTTCGACCCGGCGCGCCGGCGAAATGCGGCGCGCTCGCGAGCGCCGGCCCGTCGACGGGGTTGCAGTCTGTGCCCACGATCAGCTCCACGTAGATTCGATTGTCGGGGTCGCGGTTCGCACACCGCGTTCGAAGTGCCGCACCTTGAATGCGGTCGCGTACAGAGCGGGAACGAAGAACAGCGTCAACACCGTGGCGCCCGTGATGCCGCCCATCAGTGCGGTCGCCATCGGTCCGAAGAAGGCCGATTGCAGCAGCGGGATCAGCGCGAGCACGGCTGCCGCGGCGGTCAGCATGATCGGGCGGAAGCGCCGGACCGTGGCACCCACGATCGCATCGAAGCGCCCCTGGCCCGCGGCGATATTGCGTTCGATCTGATCGACCAGAATCACCGAGTTGCGCATGATGATGCCGGACATCGCAATGACGCCGAGCATCGCCACGAAGCCGAACGGCTTGCCGAACAGCAGCAGTGCGGCGACCACGCCGATGAGCCCGAGCGGCGCGGTGAGCACGACCATCAGCACGCGCGCGAAGCTGCGCAGTTGAGTCATCAGCAGCGTCAGCACCACGACGAGCATCAGCGGAAGCTGCGCGATCACCGACGCCTGCGCCTTGCCGCTGATCTCGCCCGCGCCGCCGGTCTCGATCCGGTAGCCGATCGGCAGCGATGCGCGTAGCGGCGCGAGCGTCCGATCGATCGCCTGGGTCACGTCGATATCCAACGCGTTGCCGCGCACGTCGGCCTGGACCGTGATCGTCGGTTGACGGTCGCGGTCCCAGATCACCGCGTATTCGAGTTCGTTGTTGAGGTGGGCGAGCGCGCCGAGCGGCACCGGGCCGTTCGGCGTCGGCATCGCGAGGTTCACGATCTCGTCGGGGTCGACCCGCTCGCGCTGGGGCGCACGCAGATCGACACTGATCAAGCGGTCGCGGACCCGGTACTGCGTGAACGTATAGCCCGACAGCGTCATTGCGAGGAAGCTCGCCACGTCTTCCGACGTGACGCCGAGCTCGCGCGCCTTCTGCTGGTCGATCTCGAAGCGCACCGAGCGTTCGCCGGGTTCGTCCCAGTCGAAATGGACGCCCGTTGTGCGGGCATCGGCTTTCATCGTCGCCGCGACCTTTTCCGCGATCTCCCGCACGGTGGCGAGGTCGCTTCCGCTGACACGAAACTGCACCGGATAGCCGACCGAGGGGCCCGTCTGGAGCGGCGAAACGCGTGCGCGCACGGCGGGAAAGCTGTTTTGCAGCGTGCTCGCGAGCCAGCGTTCGAGCTTTGCGCGATCGTCGACGGACTTCGCGGTGATCACGAGCTGCGCGAAGTTGGGCTGGGGCAACTGCACGTCGAGCGGCAGGTAGAAGCGCGGTGCGCCCGCGCCGACGAAGTCGACCAGATGATCGATCTCGGGCCGGCCGGCCAGCGTCTTTTCGAGGCGCGCGGCTTCGCGCAGCGTCGCTTCGAACGACGCGCCTTCGGGCAGCCGCATGTCGACGAGCAGTTCGGGCCGTTCGGAGCTCGGGAAGAACTGTTGCGGCACGAACGCGAAGCCGGCCAACGCGGCAACGAACAAGGCGGCCGTGACGCCGAGCACGACGAGGCGCCGCTTCACGCACCACGCGATGCAGTCGCGCAGGCGGTCATGAAAGCGGCTGGCGCGCGGCGCCGCCACCGGGGTCCGGCGCGTCTGCGCGTCGGCGCGCCGGCGGAGCTTGCGAAGCGCGCGCCGAGGCGTCTCGCGTGCGGTGTCCTTGCGTTCGGGTAGCAGGTGATAGCCGAGCAACGGAATCAGCATGACCGCCGCGAACCACGAAGCGATCAGCGCAATCGCGGACACCTGAAAGATCGAGCGCGTGTATTCGCCGGTGGCCGATTTCGCCAGCGCGATCGGCAGGAATCCCGCCACCGTGACGAGGGTTCCCGTCAGCATCGGAAATGCGGTACTGCTGTAGGCGAACGCCGCGGCCCTCGCGCGGCCCCAGCCCTGCTCGAGCTTCACGGCCATCATCTCGACCGCGATGATCGCATCGTCGACGAGCAGGCCCAGCGCGAGGACCAGCGTGCCGAGCGAGATCTTGTGCAGGCCGATGTCGAAACCGTTCATGCATAGCGCGGTGACCGCGAGCACGACCGGGATCGAGATCGCCACCACCACGCCGGCGCGCCAGCCCAGTGAGATGAGGCTCACGGCCAGCACGATCACAATGGCTTCGGCGGCGGCCCGCAGAAAACCGTTGACCGAATGCGAGACCGCGTGCGGCATGCTCGACACCTCGACGAGTTCGAGCCCCGCGGGCAGACGCGCACGCAATTCCGCTGTCTGCGCATCGAGCCGCTTGCCGAGCTGAATCACATCGCCGCCTGCCTGCATCGTGATGCCGATGGCGAGCACCGCGCGGCCGCCGGTGCGAACCTGCGAGACCGGCGGATCGTCGTAGCCGCGCCTGATCGAGGCAATGTCACCGAGACGAACCAGGCGGTGATTGATGTCGATCAGCGTGTCGCCCATCGCCTTCAGGTCGGTGAACTGGCCGCTTGGACGCACGTACACGCGGTCGAACGCGGTGGTCAGCGTGCCGCTCGGCGTGACCGCGTTTTGCGCGTTGATCGCCCGCGCGAGCTGTTGCGGCGTGATACTGAGCCGCGTCAATTGCGCGTTGGGAATCTCGATCGTGATGTGCTCGTCGGGGTCGCCGAAATAATCGACTTTCGCGACCCCGGGCACGCGCAGCAGCACGCCGCGCAGTTCGTCGGCATAGTCGTGCAATTGCGCCGGCGAGAACCCGTCGCCGGCGAGCGTATAGATGTTCGTGTAGACGTCGCCGAACTCGTCGTCGAAGTACGGCCCCCGCACGCCGGGCGGAAGCGTATCCGCGATGTCGGCCATCTTCTTGCGTACCTGGTACCACGTCTCGCGCACTTCGTTCACCGGCGCGGAGTCTTTCATCGTGAAGACGATCAGCGATTCGCCGGGACGCGAGTAGCTGCGCAGATAGTCGAGATGAGGCGTTTCCTGCAGCTTGCGGCCGATCCGGTCGGTCACCTGTTCCTCGACCTGGCGTGCGGTCGCGCCGGGCCAGAAGGTCCGGATCACCATCGCGCGGAACGTGAACGGCGGGTCCTCGGATTGTCCGAGCCGGGCATAGGCGAGCACACCGAACAGCGTTGCGAGCACGACGGCGAAGATGACCAGCGCCTGGTTACGGATCGCCCACGCGGACAGATTGAAGCGGCCGGTATCGTCCGCTGCCGGCCGCCGCGGTCCGCCCGCTCCGCCGGGTCCGCCCGCTCCGTCGGGCCCCTGGCCGAACGGCGCTCTCATGATGCGAAGTCCTCGGGATGCAACGGCGCTACCGCGCGCACGGTTTCGCCGGCGCTGACGGTATGCACCCCTTGCAGCACGACGCGCTCGCCGTCGTTGAGGCCTCGCGCGACCGAGATCGTGCGGTCGTCGTAGCGGCCAACCTGGACCCGGCGCAGTTCCAGCGCCTGGTCGCCCGGCCGAACGACCCAGACGGCCGGCGCGTTGCCGTCGTGAAAGAGCGCGCTCGCGGGCAGCGTGATCGGGTCGTCCGCTTGCGCCTCGCCGGCCGCGGCGGCGAACGTGACGGTGGCCGTCATGCCGAGGCGGACCTCGGGGCCTGGCGCATCGAGCGTCAGTTTCGCGCGATAGGTGCGGCTGCCGGGCTCCGCGGCCGGCGACAGCTCCCGCACGTGTGCCGTGAAGCGTCTGCCCGTGGCGGCCGGCAGCGAGACGCTGGCCGCGCTGCCGACCGCCAGCGCGTTCAGCAGACTCTCGGGCACGTCGCAGAGAATATCGACCTCGCCGGACCAGGCGAGATGGTAGACCGCTTGTCCCGCCGCGACGTTCTGCCCGGTATCTGCGTCTTCGGCGGTGATGACGCCGGCATGGTCCGCCGTGAGGACCGTGTACTGCGTCTGATTCGTCAGCAGCGCGAACTGTTGTAGCGCCTGATCGCGCTGCGCGGCGGCCGCCACATACGCATCCTGGGTCTGCTCGAGCTGCGCTGTCGAGATCAGCTGTTCCTGCGCCTGCGCACGGTCGCGATCGAGTTGCTGCTCGGCGAAAGTGAGCCGATGCTGCGCCGCCATCAATTGGGCCTGCGCGCCCGCGAGGCTGCGTTGCGCGTCGTCGGCATCGAGCCGCGCGATCGCCTGGCCGGCCGTGACCGTATCGCCGAGCCGCACCTTCCGCTCGATCAGCTTGCCCGCGATGCGAAACGACAGCGGCGTCGCATAGCGTGCGTTGACTTCGCCCGGCAGCGTCGCGAGCACGGGCTTGCTGTCCCGATGCACGACCACGGCGATGACCGGGCGCGGTAGCGTCACCTCGGCTTCTTTCGCCTGACAGGCGGCGAGCGTGAGCGCGCCCGACAGCGTCAGCATGATCTCGCGCCAGCGCATGCTCACGAGTGTTCCTCCAACTCGCCGGCTTCGAACTGTGCCTTGGTCCGGCGGCGCTGTACCTTGCCGCTCGAGGTCCGCGGCAAGCTGCCCGCCTGCACGATCGCAACGTGACCGACCTGCAGGCCCGCGCATTCGGCGACCTTCTGCGCGATCGCACGCCGCAGCGCCGTGGCCTCCGCCGGCTTGCCCTCGGCACAGACGACCAGTGTCTCGTCGCCGTCGCGCATCACGCTGAACGCGATGACACCGCGGCTTTGCACGCTCGGCAACTCGGCCACCGCCCATTCGATGTCCTGCGGATAGAGGTTCGAGCCGTGAATGACGATCAGGTCCTTGCTGCGGCCGCAGATATACAGCTGGTCGCCGGCGAGGTAGCCGAGATCGCCGGTCTGCAGCCAGCCGTCGCGGTACGCGTCGGCGCTCGCGTCGGCCTGGCCGTAATAGCCCACGGTGATGCTGGGCCCGCGCGTGACGATTTCGCCGACACAGCGTTCGGGCAACGCGCGCCCGGATTCGTCGACGATCCGCAACTCGTGGCCGGGAAAGCAATGGCCGCAGCCGACCAGTTCGATCGTCCGTAAGCCGTTGTCACGCGCAGCCGGTATCGCTCGACCAAGCCCCAGCGCGGCCGCATAGACGACGTCGGTGACGAGCGGCTGGCCGTGGTCGTGAAACGTGATCGCGAGTGTTGCTTCGGCCATCCCGTAGCACGGCAGCAGCGCTTCGGCACGAAAACCGGCCGGCTCGAAGCGCGCGCAGAACTGGCGCAGCGCTTGCGCGTTGATCGGCTCGGCACCGCAGCCGGCGACGCGCAGCCGCCGCAGATCGAGGCCTTCGAGGTCCTGGTCGCGGCTACGGCGAGCGGCGAGCGCGAACGCGAAGTTCGGCGCGAAGCTGATGGTGCCGCGGTATTTCGTGATCGCCTCCATCCAGAGGCCGGGCCGGCGCACGAACGCTTCGGTTGCCAGCAGCACGCACGGCAAGTCGCAGATCAGCGCGCCCAGCACGCTGATGAGCCCCATGTCGTGGTGCAGCGGCAGCCAGCTGACATAGACGTCCTGCTCGCGCAGATCGATGCCGCGGGGTCCGAGGAACGCTGTCGCATTCGCGACCAGATTGCGATGCGTGACCATCACGCCTTTCGGCAGCGACGTGCTGCCCGACGTGTATTGCAGGAAGCACAGGTCATCGGGATGCAGCGTGGGCAAATCGCACGCGGGAGGCTCGCCGTCGAGCAGCGCTTCAATGGTCACGATACGTTCGAGACCGGTGTCGACGGCGAGCACGTCC
Source organism: Paraburkholderia sp. 32 (assembly GCF_050435345.1). Classification (NCBI taxonomy): domain Bacteria; kingdom Pseudomonadati; phylum Pseudomonadota; class Betaproteobacteria; order Burkholderiales; family Burkholderiaceae; genus Paraburkholderia; species Paraburkholderia sp. 32. Next base: position 1,196,151 of record NZ_JBNDKD010000002.1, on the reverse strand, counting down.
TCGATGGTCTCTCTTGTCGAGTTCGACGTGAGCAGCATCCGGGCGCCTGCCGAGCGCACGATGTGACTGACGGTTTCGGCGTAACGTGTGCGGGTCCTGAAGTTCAGGCTTCCGCGCGGAAATATCGGTACCGGGACGAGACCGGCGAACGAGGCGCCGAGGAAGCTCAGGATGAACGCTTCCGGGTCGAGGATCACGAGCGCGACGCGGTCGCCCTTGTTCAGCCCCAGCGCCACGAGCTTTTTCGCGTGGTTGCGCGCCTCGCGTTCGAGCGCCTCGTAAGGATAGTAGTGCTCGTCACCGTGCGTGGAGACGAAGCGAAGGCCTCGAGCGTCGCCGCGCGGCAGCGCTGCAACGGCATCGACTAGCGTCTGGTTCATGGTGACGGGGTCCCCTGTCAGGTAATCGAGATTCAGCGATCGAGCGCAGCAGCGGGCGTCCGGTCGCGGATCGGCTGCAGACGGCGACGCAGCAGCGCGATCACCTCGTCGTCGCTGCGCACCGGCGCGCCCGGCAAGCGCACGAAATGCGTGGCGAGCTTGCGGTGCTGGCGCGTGACGAGCAGCAGCCAGATCTGCGCGATGTCGATGCGATCGAACACGACCGCGTCCTCGCGACCGTACTTCTCGAGGTTCGCCGCGAATTCCTTCGTGAGCTCACTGAAGTGCGTGCCTTTGCGGACGTGGTGGTAGATGTGATAACCGGCGTTGAAGACGCGCGCATTGAAACGCGAGTCGATCGTATTGGTGCTGCTCGTGTACGGGTTGTCAGGCTGATCGGGGTCGATGAACGCGTGCTGGACCCAGTTGCCGATCATCATCATCAGCCGCACGAACACAAACGGAAACACGAACACGACGAGCGTCGCCCGCAGGTTCCAGTACGCGGCGGCGGCAACCGCCGCGTAGAACGCGACCTCACCCACGAGCAGTTGCCTGATCAGCTTCGTATTGCGCGAGCGCCACAGATAGACGGACAGATCGAGCGGCACCAGCGCGGCGAAGCGCAGGTAGTAGTGCAGAAAGTCGATGACGCTATCGCGCTGAAACCGCATCGTGGAGCTCAGGTCGCGTGGCAGGTTGTCGTCGATGTGATGCATGCCCATGTGATGGACATAGAACGTGCCCGGCGTCTGACCGAAGAACGGACACAGCACCCACTCGAGCAGGATCTCGAGCGCCCGGTACTGCTTCCTGAAGAGCCGCCGATGCAGCGTGCAGTGGTAGCTCATCGTGAAACGGTCGCCGAACGCGTTCCAGACGAGCACGTATGCAACGCCGAGCCACCAGGGAAAGCGGCCGAGCCCAAACAGCACGGCTGCGGCGGGAATGAATATCAGCGCGCACTGGAGGTAGAGCCGCAGATGCGGCAGGTCGCGACGATCGTTGAGCAGGCGGTACATGGTGGCTTCCTTCAGGGGCGGTTTCAGTGGTCAACGGGCGGTCAATTCATGTCAGGTCGGCTCGGGCAGTTCGATCACGCCGCTATGGCCATCGACCTTGAGCTGCATGCCCGACTGCACGCGCGTGGTGAGGCCCGGAATCTGGACGACGGTCGGGATGCCGATTTCGCGGGCGACGATCGCGGCGTGGGTCAACGGACTGCCACGCTCGATCAGCAGCCCGGTCGCCGACGCGAATACGGGCACCCAGCCGGGGTCGGTCCGATAGGTGACGAGGATGCCGCCGTCGAACTCGTTCGCTTCGCGCACCACCTTCGCCGGTCCTTCGGCGAAGCCCGGCGAGCAGGGCGTGCCGCGCAGCGTCGCGCCGGCCGCGTGGGCAGGCGCCGCGCGCAACGCGGCCAGGTTCGCCGGGTTGCTGAGCCAGGCCGCTACCGGGCCATGCGTGACGAAGCGTGGCGGCAGGTCAGCCATGTCGCGATAGCTGGCATCGTCGCGCTTGCGCTGCTCGATGAGCGGGCGCAGTTCGCGGTGGGAGACGGTGCCTTCGAAGCACCCGCGAATTTCCTCGAGGCGCAGATGGAAGATGTCGCGGCCCGTCGCCAGCACGCCGTCGGCGGCGAGACCCTCGCCGATTGCGCGGAACATCCGGCGCGCGACCCCGAACGCGCGCGAACGGCAAAAGCGCACGGTCTCGCGCGCCCGGATCGCGGCGCGCACGCGGCCGCGCGCGCGTGCAAAAATCCAGCGCTGCAGCGGATTGAGCCGCTCACGCAACAACGCGTCGATGTGCGCTTCGGTGGCGCTGCGATCGATCGACGCGGCACCATGCGCGAGCGCGGCCTTCAACATATCGAACAGCACGCCCGGGTCTTCGCGCAGATCGGGCTCTTCGAGCTTCAGTTCGTTGTTGCTGCGGTACGCGAAGTCGGCGAGGTAGCGCTCGATGTCGGCGACGATCTCGGGCGCGCCGCATCCGCGCAGCGCCGCATACGCAACGGCAGACGGCGTGCTGCGGATCAGCGCTTCGACCTGAGGCTTCGCCCGCACGGCTTGCGCAATCGCGCTCAGCCTGCGGACCGGCTCGATCGACTCGAGGTCGTCCATGCCGCCGATCACCGCCACTTCGAGCCAGTCGGGCGCACCGGGCATCCACCGCTTGATCAGCCGCCGGACGACGCCGTAACTGAGACCGATCGCCGACTCGAGCACGATCATCATGCCCCAGCGTGCTAGCAGCGCCTGCTCGAAGCGGCAGTAGTGCGCATAGACTGCGTCGGCGGGAAGCGAGCGATAGTCGGGCGCATTGAACTCGTCGTAGACCGGATAGAAAAACGCGCGGAAGCGCTCGACGTTGCGCTCGAGACGCGCGAAGTGCCACGCGAACTTCGTGCCGCTCAACGCCCGGATGCAGGCGAGTCCGGCGCGCGAGCCGGTCTTGTACGGCGCGATCAGCGCGGCGAAGCTCGCCAGATCGAGCGGCTCGTCGACGCCCATCTGGACTTCCATCATCTTGCGCCCGAGGTTTTGGAACGGCGCGAGCCCGGAAAGCTTGTACCAGTGCAGCAGGTTGTAGTACACGCGCCCGTTCAGGAACGCGAGCGTCGAGCCGAGGAAGCCATCCATCTCGCGCCGCTGCTTGTGCGGAATCGCGAGCAACCGGCAGAACTCGCGGAACACCTGCGCATAGACGTACTGCGCGAAGGTGAAGGTCAGTTGCGTCGTCACGCCGGGATAGTTCTCGACGATGTTGGAGTTGTCCCACAGCTGAAATTCGCCGGTCCGCGATGGGGCCGGTGCGATCGGCGTGGTCACGGGGCGCGCCTGCAGAATCCACAGCTGGTGCTCCGCGATACACCATTCGATATCGAGCGGCTCGCCGAGCTCGCTTTCGAGCGTGCGGGCCGCCGCCACGACGCGCTCGATCTCGTCGTTAGAGAGGGCCGCTGCGTCGCGCAGCGCGGCCGGCACCTCGCGGATGTGGCGGCCGTCATGACGCTCGCGTTTTTCACCGATCACCACCTGCCTGGGCTGTCCGGTGTGGCGATCCACGGTGATCGTGTCGGCGTCGACCGCGCCCGACACGAGTCCCTCGCCGAGCCCGTAGACGGCGCTCAGCACGAGCTCGTCGCGGCTGCCGTTGGCCGGGTTGATCGTGAACACGACGCCGCTCGTGTCCGCCTGAACGAGGCGCTGCAGGATCACGGCCATACCGGCGCCGGCGATATCGAGTCCGTGCTGATGCCGGTAGCGCAGCGAGCGCTCGGAATACGCGGAAGCCCAGCACCGGCGTACGTGTTCGAGCGTCGAGTCGAGCCCGCGGACGTCGAGGAACGTGTCGAACTGGCCTGCGAACGAGAAGCTGGCGCTGTCTTCTTCGATGCCGGACGAGCGCACCGCGAGCGGTCCGTCTCCAATGATGTCGTGCGCGCGTACGATGTCGGTGCGCAACGCGGCGCTGATGTCGCACGTCAGCATGGCCTCGCGGATCGCGCTCGCGATCGCGGCGGCGTTCGCAGGCGTGAAGTCGCGCAATAGCGCGGCGATGGTCTGATCGAGGCCGCCGTCGCGGCGGAACTCCGCGAAGCAGTCGGTGCCGAGAATCGCCCAGTTCGGCACCGCCACGCCGAGGTTCGCAAGCCGATGGAGCGATCGTCCCTTGTTGCCGGCGAGCCGCTCGATCGTTTCGGCCGGACTCGCCGCGGTCAGGATCAGGCGTGGCGATGCTGTCGGGGCGGCGCAGCTTTCGGCCGATTCGAATTCGCCGCATGCGCGCGTAATGGTGTCGAAAGTCATTGAGGTCCCCGTTGCTCAGGTGCTCGACGAAGCGAGCAGGTCTCTTGCTTCCTCGGCTGTACCGCGCCCGCCGTGAGCGGTCTGCGGGAAGCGCGCGTGCAGATGCGCGCCGAGGTTGATCCAGTCGTAGGCGGCGTGGATCGTTCCGCGCCAGCCCGACGCCGTATCGAAGCTCGCCGGAAACTGCGGGTCGCCGCCGAGGTCGCGCAGACGCTGCGCGAGTTCATCGGCGAGCGCGACGGAGCGCTGTGCATCGCGAGCCGATCCGATCGAGCACTGTTCGAGTTCGCGGATGCCGTCGATCAGCGCCGCATCGAGCGGCAGCAGCCGGATCGCGTCGAGCGTCGCTTCTTCCATCGTCGACTGCGGCGTCACGCCATGTGCGCCGAGCGTGACCATGCAGGCGGTCTGCATCATCCGTTGCAGCGCGTACTCGAGCACCTTCCATTGGCCGCGCTGGAGTGCGCCCTGGGCATCCTCTCGCGCGTTCTCGAGACCGATGTTGGCCCAGATCATCTCGAGACCCGCTTCGGCGAAGCGCCCGGCGGGCATCGGCAGCAACTGGGCACCGCTCGCGCGGCCGCCCGCGAGGCGCGCGCCGTCGATCGAAATCAACGGCGCGCGCGACACCGGCGTCGACGTCGCCTGCTGACGTGCGTGGATTTCTCCGCTGCCCTTCCAGCGCAGGCTGACGAGACCCAGCCGGCTGAAGTCCGCGATCAGCGCGCGCTGCCGGCTCGCCGTTTGCGCGTCGCCACGGCTGGCGATGGCCTTGCATGGCGTGTCGAAGGTGATCGCTCGCCAGGCCTCGGCCGCTTCGTCGTCGAGCGCAAAGACGTCGCTACCTCGCAGCACGTGGACCCGTTCGCCGATCTGCCAGGTCGTCGTGTCCTTGCCAGGGCCAATCAGCACGTTGTCGGCCATGAGGCTCACACCGTTGACGCCGAACTCGCGGATCAGCGCGACCCCCGCCGCGAGGAACCCGCTTTCGGCGCCATGCTCGCGCGGCGCGTGCAGCAGGCTCCACAGACGGCCGACGCGGCCGGCGTCGACGGCCGCGCGTTCGAGTTGCAGCGACAGCCATTTCGGGCTCATGTAGCACTCGCCGAGGCGCGCCACGTGACTCTTCGCCGCATGAAACGCGGCGGTCCTGATCCAGGCGCGTGCGTAGTCGGGCTCGCCGAGCGCGAACATCGCCACCGCATAACGGCCGGTCTGACGCGCGAAATCCTCGAACCACAGCGCCACCGCCTCGCACAGCGCCTCGCGGCCAAGCGCCGCTTGCAGCGTCTCGATCAACGCCGGGTTGTCGATCGGCAGCGCGCCGATAAAGCGCTGGCACCGTTCGAGCAGATTCCACGACAGACGCGCGACCGCGCGCCGGCCTTTGCCGAGCGCTGCGCGAACCTGCGCGAGTTCGCGGCGCAGCCGCGCCGGACTCAGCAACCTGACCTCGACGCGGCGGCCGTCGATGAATAGGATGTACGGCATCGTGGCTGGCTCCAGCCCGCTATCGACGATCGCGACGAAGTCGACGTCGGAGCGCTCGTTGCCAAAGCCTTCGGCGATCGAGCCTTCGAGAAACACGGCGCTCGGTGCCCGCTGTTCGAACTGGGTGCCGAGCGCGGCCCGCGCTTTTTGCCAGAGTTCGGCGAGCATCGGATCAGTCATCAACATGGTTAGGCTCCCTGAGCGTCAAGCCGTGCGCGGCACGAAGTAGCCCGCCGCGATCCCGTAACGAAAGATCCTGCGCAGCAGCGTTTTGCCCGTCGCGCGAGGCAGGGCCGGCAGGATCGCGGCGGTCGCGTCGCGTGCAAAGCGCACCTGGCGCGTCAGGTACGACTCGTACAGTTTCACGACCTCGTCGTAGTAACGGCGCTCGAGCGGTTTCATTGCGGCGGCGTCGAACACATGCCGCGGCACATAGCGAGGCACGTGAAACGAGGGAAACTCCGCGCAGACGTCATTGATTTCGCGCAGCGTCGTCGGCGTGCCCGAGGTCAGATGCAGCGTGCGTCCGCGCACGAGCGGAAACTTCGCCAGCGCTTCGACGACGCAGTCCGCGACCCAGTCGATCGGCACGATGTTCAGCGTCGCCCCGTAGTCGCCCGGCATCGTGCGCACGAGGCCCGCGGCCGTCAGGCGCACGACGGTGTACAGCGTGTCGAACTTGCGGATCACGCCGCTCGCCGAGTCGCCGACGATGATCGACGGGCGCAGCACCGCCGCCGGCAGACCGCTGCGCATCGCCGCTCGCACCGACTGTTCCGCGCGGTACTTGCTCTGCTCATACGGGTTGCCCAGACGCTGACCGAGTTCGAGATCGTCCTCGCAGAACACGCCGGGGCGCTCGCCGCAGACATAGGCGGTGCTCACGTAGAGCAGCGGAATCGGCGCGTCGCCGCTACCTTGCGCGAACTCGACGATGCGCTCGGTGCCGCGAAAGTTGATCGCGTCGTAGACCTCGGGCTTGCGCCCGAAGCTGGTTAGCGCGGCACAGTGGACGATCGCGCCCGTTGCCGCGCGCAGTGCCTCGTAGGTGTGCGGATCGAGCCCAAGCCGGGGCTCGGCGACGTCGCCCCGCACACATGCGAAGGTTCCGGCAGCGGGTGTGTGGCCGCCGTACGGTGTTGCCGCGAGCGGTGTGCCGTCGTTGCGGACAACCGGTCCGTCGGAGCGCAAGAATGCGACGACCGGGTACCCCATTGCCGTCAGCCGGGCGATCACTTCGGCGCCCAACAGACCTCGCGCACCGGTGACGAGAACGTGCTTATCCATCGTGGGTGACCATCCAGGGTTGCGTGTCATTTGAGGAGAAGCCCGGCCAGCAGTCCGAGCTCGACGGCGACGATGAAGCGCGTGCCAGCCCAGCGTGGCCGGCCCTGCCTGCTCGCGGGGCCCGGCCAGCTCGCGTTGAACCAGACGAGCCACACGAGCGGCAGCGTTGCGGCATAGATCGAATACGTTTGCGACAGGCTTGCCAGGCGCGAGAGCGACACGTTGATGCCGAGCGCCAGAATCAGCAGGGCATTCAGCGCGACCCGAATGGCGCGCGCAGACAGGAGATAGGGCTGCAGTGCGGTGGTGCCGACCTTGCGCGAGAACTTCCAGAATTCGTAGCCGGTCCACATCGAACCCGCTACGCACACCACGACGTAGAAGCTCAGTTCGCGCCCAGCAACGTCGCGCCACAAGAAAAAGCCGTACATGAAGATGGCGAAGGGCGCGCCCTCGAAAACGGGTAGGCACAGCAGCGGGTGGGTCGGGAGCAGCCGCTTGAAGACGAACGGCGCAGCGAAGGCCAGTGCGGTGGCGGCAGCGGCGGCCGTTCGCGCGTGCCCCATGCCGGCGTTCAGCGCAACGAGCAGGATCGCGCTTGCCGCGAGGCTGGCGATGAGGCGTGCGCGTCGCGCCGACAGCGCGTGCCCGGTGGGGTAGTCGCGTTCGAGGTCGTCGAGGTCGTCGATCAGGCGAAGCTGGACGAACAGCAAAAAAAACGACGCAAGACCGGCCAGCAAGCGCCAGCCCGGTTCAATGGCGACGCCGGCTATCCGTCCGTATAGCAGCAGCGAGCAGACGAACGCGCCGGCGATCGGCACCGCGTCGGCCGCCAGAGGCAAGCGGCCGAGCGTGTGACCGAACGCGGCTGCCGCAGTGGCGAGCCGGCCACGTCTCGCATGCGGGGTGACCAGCGAAAGGCGCGGGCTCATGTGCGCATCCCCTCATTGGCGTCTATACGGACCGCCGCGTGCCGGATGCACAGGTCCACTAGCGAGCCGACCGTGAAATACGCTTCGGCGCGTTCTTCGTTCAACGCTTCCAGAGGCAGACGCTCGATGCCAAACGCCTGCTCGATTGCGACCACGGCTTCGACGAGCGACAGCGAGTCGAGGCCAAGATCTGCGATCAGCGAACTGTCGAGGCGAATCTCCGTGTTGAAGTCACGCTGATGCTCGCGGCAGACGCGCAGTAACTGCGTGCGTACGACTCCGAATACGGTGTTGCGCGTCGACGCATTTTTCGATGTGCTGGCCATGCTGGATCCCTTTCCGTTCACGCGTTGCTCGACGCGGCGTAGCGCCACGGCAGTGTCTGGCCGCCGGCCAGGATGCCCTGTGGATGCGCGAGCGCGACAGGCTCGATCGCCAGCTCCAGGCGGACGGCTTCGAGTGGCCGCTGCAACGCTTCTTCCCAGCGGTAGGAAAGGGGAATGCGCGCGCGCTTGCCACGCAGCCACGCGCGGCGCAGAAAACGATGGACCCAGAAGTTCGGCCACCACGGCGCAGTCAACGCGGTGCCGAGCAGACCGACGATGCGCGCGCGCATCGGTTCGAGCCCGCAGTCGAATGCGAGAAGCGAGGTCTCGCCGGCCCAGTCCTGGCCATAGCCCGTCAACACGTGCAGCAGGTCATGAATGCAGCCGCTGCGCTCGATGAACCACTGACGGTCCGGGCCGGGGAGGATTTCTTCGAGGCCCGCGGCCAGCCGGCTCGCCTGCAGCAGACCATCGGCGCTGTAGCCGCTGTGCTCCATCATCGCCATGTAAGCGCGGCCAAACGATCCCGGCGGCAAGCGCAGCAGCGTGTCGGAATCCGCGAGCGTGCCGAGCAGTGACGGCTGCTCGGCAAGCAGCGCGCCGGCGCCGGGCTCGCCGAGAAAACGCTGGTACATCGCCTCCATCTGGCCGCCGTCGAGCGCGATCATCACTTCGTAGGCATGCTGAATATCGTCTACGTTCGCCCTCAACGCCTTGATCGCCCGCAAGGCGCGCGGCCAATCGATGTGGCGTCGCGCCAGCGCGTCGTCCTTCAAGGTTGCTGTCATCTGCGGCTCCCGGCAAAGATCAAGAGGGCGAGTCACGAGTGGCAATCGACCGGTGCCTCGCGATTCGGGTTCGGCTACGGCGAGAAGGAATCGAGGCAGGCCGGCCACCAACTGTGGATGCTTTTTGCAGGGTTCATGCCAGTCGTGCGTCGGCAGCACGAAGGTCGTCCTCATTCCCTGCAAGAACGGACCGAAGTGCCCAGATCTCAAAAGGCCGCGCGGGTTTCGCGCCGATTGAAGCGGAGTCTGCGATTTGCCGACGCCCGTTCGGGGCGAGCCCGTCGCAGCCTGCTGGATGTCGGTGCCGGGCCAACACGTGAAGCGCATCTGTTGGTCGCGGATCGACTGCGGGACATTCGATACCGGCCCGGTACGCATGCCGACGTCCAAACATCTAAACGTGCGCATGTATCGCGCTGCCCTTTGAAATCTGGCTGCCCGCTTGCGTCATTGCTTCTGACGAGGACTCACGTCGCGCTGCAAGAGCGTGCCTGGCACGAACCGTGCGCCAGGAGCGCGAACAATGAGTGGTGCGTATTGATGGTCGCGAAACGTATCGCTTGGGAATACTCACGAGGATGGAGGTAGAGCAATGAATCAGGCATGGAAGGCGAAAGCGGGGCAGTTCCTGCCGGGTGCGAATCTGACTGTGCTGCCGCACTGGGAGCGCGACGCGGTACCGAGCTACGATCGTGCCGAGGTCTCGGTGCCAGGGCGCCTTCACTTCGCGGTATTCGACTTTATGCAAATGGCGCCCGGCTTCGGTGGCGGCGGACTCGGCGTATCGACGAGCACGGTCGGACACCGGATCACCGTCACGAAGAGGACCAACGGTGAGGGCGGCTGCGACGTGCCGAGCGGGCGGCACATGCTCGAGTTGTTCAAGCGAGCCGTCGGTTACGCACGTGACGACATCCGCGTCGATCGGGTGCGCAGCATCCAGCACCAGCACAGCGGCTTCGGCTCGAATGTCTCGTTCAATACCGCGACGCTCGCCGGCTTGAACGCGTTGTTCGGCTCACCGTTTTCGCCGCACGACATGTGGGAAATGATCACCCGCAACTACGTCGAGACCGCGAAGGATGACGAGCACGTGTATTTCGGACTGGAGACCGGCGTTGGCGAAGCGTGCCTGTTCTTCGGCGGTCTGGTCTGGGTCGACGAGAAGCACGGCAACGGCCGTTTTCTCGGCAACCTGAGTTCGGAAAACCTGTGGGTGACCACCGCCGTTGGCAACTACGACACGCTATCGACCGAAGCGCTGCGCGCCCATGGCGAAGGCGCGGACATGTCCGGCACCACCGAGGCGGGCTTCGTGCCGACGCATTTTGTCGAGTGGCAGAAGCGCTACGGCATCGCGTGGCGCAACTTCATCGAGCAGAAGTTGCGGCCAGCACTGCATCGCAACGACCTGTTCGCGTTTCTGAAGCACGGCTGGGAACTCAACAGCATGAGCAACATGAAGGTGCTCGAAGGCATTTTCCGGACCGACGTGATGCGTGAGTTCGACGAGACGATGCAACGCGAGGGCGCGGTGTACGCGGGGATGAGCAGCGCGGGTCCGGGCTTCTATGCATTCTCCGACTGCGAGGACAAGGCGAAGCACCTCGCGGCGGTGATGATGCATCGGTTCAGCGATTTCATGAGCGAGATGACGGTGGCCCGCGCGGGCCAGAAGCTGTCCATCGACGTCGCCGTCTAGGCGCATTCCTGCGAGCCCTCGCGAACCTTTCCACCGAGACCGATCGAACATGGCCAAGCGCGTCACCTTCGTCAACACGAACCAGATCAAACCGGCGATTGCGCCGATTGCGTTCGACTACCTGTCGGCGCCGATGGAGCGAGCCGGGTTCGCGCTCGATTTGCTCGACCTGTGCTTCTCCGACGATTGCGAGGCGGCCATTGCCGCGCACTGCCGCACCGCCGCGCCGGATTACTGGGGGGTGACGCTGCGAAATACCGACGACGTCTATTTTTCCAGCGGCTACAGCTTTCTCGACAGAATCAGGGACATCGTCGCGTTGCTTCGGCGCGCGCGCGCGGTTCCGGTCGTGATGGGCGGCGCGGGCTACTCGGTGATGCCGGAAAAACTGCTTGCTTACCTCGACGCCGACTTCGGCATCGTCAGGGAAGGCGAATTCAGCCTTCCCGAGCTGCTGACCTGCCTCGAAGAAGGCAGGAGTTTCACGCACATACCCGGCGTGGTCTACCGCGATACGGCCGGGGTGCGCGCTACGCCGCTCGCCCCGAACGCATGCGGACCGCTGGCCAGCATCGGGCCTCACAAACGCGAGCTGGTCGACAACCCCCACTACTTCGCCAAAGGCGGCCAGATCGGCATCGAAACGAAGCGCGGTTGCAATCGCTCCTGCATCTATTGCGTCGAGCCGCTGATCAAAGGCCGCACGGTGCGCATGCGCGAACCCGATGATGTCGTCGCCGAGATGGCATCGCTCGAAGAACGCGGGGTCAACGTCTTTCACATCAACGACTCGGAATTCAATCTGAGCGTCGCGCATCCTCTTGCGCTGTGCGCGGCCATCATCCGGCACGGGCTCGCCGGCAAAATCCAGTGGTATGCGTACGGTATGCCGCGGCCCTTTCCCGATGAACTCGCGGCCGCGATGAAAGCAGCCGGTTGCGTCGGCATGAACTTCGGCGTCGACACCGCCAGCGAAACGATGCTGAAGATACTGCGCCGCACCTTTAGCGCCCACGACATCGAGCATGCGGTCAATACGGCGAAGCGCCACGGCCTCGAGCACATCATCGAGCTGCTGTTCGGCGCGCCTGGCGAGACGCAGGAAACCGCGCGCGAGACGATCGAGTTCATCAAGCGGGTCGATCCGGAGCGCGTTTCGGTGACGGTCGGGCTGAGGATTTTCCCCGGCACCGAACTGGAGCAGATGATTCGCCGCGAAGGCCTGCACGTCGGAAATCCGAATCTTCACGGCCATATCGAAGGCAACGACGATCTGCTGCATCCGGTGTTCTATCTGCCGACCGCATTGGGCCCGGACCCGCAGCAATTCATTGCCGAACTGATCGGCAATGATCGGCGGTTCTTCGGGACCAACGCGAGTCTGTTCAACTACAACGCGAACGACGCGCTGGTCGAAGCGATCGCGCAAGGCGAACGGGGCGCGTATTGGTCGATCCTGAACCGGATCGAGAAACGCTTCGAAGCGGCCCACGACGCTCGCGGTTGTCACCGCACGTCCGCGGCCGGCGGCGATGCGGATTGGGCACCGATCGAGGTTGTGACGATCGAGCAAAGTGCCTGATGCGGTGTGCGATGCCCGAAGCGGCCAGTCATCCAGTGGCCTGCGTACTTTCAACCCAGGAGGAGTGCATGCTTTTAGAAAACAGCCAGCCTGAGCCGTACAGGATCAAGATGGTCGAGCCGATCAGGCTGATCGACCGCGAGCAACGGCAGGCGCGGCTTGTCGCCGCCGGGTACAACGTCTTTCGCCTCGAAGCAGACGACGTCTACATCGATCTGATGACGGACAGCGGCACCTCCGCGATGAGCGCGAACCAGTGGGCCGGCATCATGACCGGCGACGAATCATATGCCGGTTCCCGCAGTTTCACGAAGTTGACGCAGGCCGTGCGGGACATGCTCGGCTTCGACTACGTATTGCCAACCCATCAGGGCCGGCCGGCCGAGCACTTCCTGTTCCGGACCCTCGTGCGCCCAGGCCAGGTGGTGCCATTCAACGCGCCGTTCGATTCGACCGAGGCACACGTATCGATTGCCGGCGGGACCGCGATACCGTGCGTCGCCGAAATCGGCTACCAGCCCGCTGTCGAGCACCCGTTCAAGGGCGACGTGGATGTGCAGAAGCTGCGCAACGTGATCGAAAGCGAAGGGCGCGACAATATTCCGCTGATCATGGTCTCGCTGACGAACAACGCGGGCGGCGGCCAGCCGGTATCGATGGCGAACCTGCGCGCGGTGAGGGCGTTGGCCGATGAGTTTGCGATTCCGGTCTACTTCGATGCGGCGCGCTGCGCGGAGAATGCTTACTTCATCCAGCAGCGCGAGAGCGGCTATGCGAACCGGTCCGTGGCGGAAATTCTGAAGGAGCAGTTTTCCTATGCCGAGGGCTGCACGTTCAGCTGCAAGAAGGATGCGCTGGTCAACATCGGCGGCTTGCTCGCGACACGGTCGCGCACGCTCTATGAGCAGGTCGTGCCGCTGCTCGTTCTGTACGAAGGTTTCGTCACCTACGGAGGGATGGCGGGCCGCGATCTCGAGGCGCTCGCGATCGGTCTGCGCGAGATGGTCGACGACCGATACCTGCAACACCGCGTAGGTCAGGTCGAACGGCTAGGGGACACACTGCTTGCCGGCGGCGTTCCGATACTGAGGCCGACCGGTGGACACGCGGTGTACGTCGATGCGGCCGCCTTCCTGCCCCACCTGCCGCGCTCGCAGTTCCCGGCCGAGGCGCTGGCTGCCGAGCTTTATCTGGAGGGCGGCGTGCGCGCCGTCGGTCTGGGCTCGTTGGCGTTCCTGAAAGAAGATCCGTCGACGGGCACTGTCAGCGCCCCGAGGCTGGAACTGCTGAGGCTGGCCATTCCTCGCCGCGTCTACACCGATAGCCACCTCGCGGCGGTTGCCGCCGCGTTGATCCGGGTCTACCAACGACGCGATGCGATCCGGGGAATGCGCATCGTCTCGGCACCGTCGATGCTCAAGCACTTCACCGCGGTCCTCGCGCCGATCGAGGCCCGTGACGAGATGCTGGCGGAGTCTCGGGAAGTTATGGTCTGAGGTGATTTCATGTCGAATGGTGTTTTCGAAACGCTCGAGCTCAAACCGCATGCTTATCCGGGGGTTCTGGTCACGTTGTGCGGTGTGGATGGGGCGGGGAAGTCGTCACTGATGGAAAGGCTCGAAAGCGCGTGCACGCGTGCGGGGTTCAACTGCGTGACGACGTTTACGCCGACCCGTCGGATCCGCAAAGATGCGCTGTTCCGGGACATGGTGGACAGCTACTGGCATACATCGAGCGCCGGTTCCGGACTCGACGTAAACCGACGGCGCGTCGACATGCTGGGCATTCTGCTGTCCATCATGGGAGACCTCGTCCAGCATCTGACCGACACGGTCATACCGGCACTGGAACGCGGCGACGTCGTTTTCTGCGACCGCTACGTGTTCACCTCTCAGGCTGAAATCGGCACGCGTTCCGATCCCGCTGAGACTGCGCCTGTGCTCCGCAGCATCGCCGGTCATTTGCTGCGTCCCGACGTTGCCTTTGGTCTGAACGTTTCCGGCGCGACTTCACACCGTCGCGTGCGGGCAAGGAACGACGAGAACGACCAGCCGCCGCCGATGAGCTTTCTGACGCGTCAGGTGGCGGCCTATCGCGCCGTGTTCGAGGTCAACGGCGTTGTCGCGCTGGATGCGGAGCGCGGTCTCGACGAGACGTTCTGTCAGGCACTCAGTCATCTCGTGGCTATCGACCGTATTGCGGGGCGGTTGGGCTCTCTCGGGGCGGAATGTCCTACACGAAGCGTGGCGGCATGCTGAGGCTTCGACCTGCGCCCGGGAAGCCGGATTCGGGCATCGAGGTATGCGACAAAATGCGCGTCGACACGTTTTGATGAGCATCTATCCTTCGAGGAAGGACCATGATGCATGGAACATCAGAGCCAGGGAGACAACGATGCTTAGCCCACATGAGATCGCAACGCTCATGCTTCTCGAGACAAACCCCCGTCCAGAAAATTTCGATCCCGGCGATCTCGACGCGTTGTGCGGGCGCCAACTTGTATTTCTGGAAAAGCTCGCGTCTGGATGCGCGCGAGGGCGTCTGACCGCGCAAGGACGCTCGGTATTGCGGTCGGTCGGGAGGGTGAACTCGGGAGGGTGAACTAGTGCCTCGCTCTGCATCGCCTGGGAGCTGTGACCTTCAGGAGCAAAATGATCGTTGAAGCGCACGCACGCATGCGGGGAATAGTGGGCAGCACCGGAATGTGACGGACGACGCTCGCGCTCAGCGGGCTAGGCCGCCAACGGGACAGCGCCCGTACATTTGATTTCATCGAGGCAAACGCTGGACTTGACTCCGCTCACGCCCGGAATGCGCATCAGCGTATCCAGCAGAAACTCCGACAGCGCTTTCAGGTCTTGCGCCACGACCTTGAGCATGTAATCGATATCACCTGTTACGACGAAGCATTCCTGAACCTGGGTGAGTTCCGAGATCATTCGCTTGAACTTCGACAGGTCGCGGACATGGCCTCGCTCCATCGTCACCTGGATGAAGGCCACTACGCCAAAGCCCAGCAGCTGCGCGTCGAGCCGCGTCTCGTAGCGTTTGATCACACCCATTTCCTCGAGCCGGCGATGCCGCCTCAGCGTTTGCGCGGGCGACAGTTTGATCGCCTCCGCAAGTTCGAGATTGGAGATGCGCCCCTGGGACTGAAGAATCTCCAGTAGACGCACGTCGATACGGTCGATGTCGATTGCCTGCACTTTTATTTCCTCGTTCTCCAGTGAAATGAAATATTAATGCACAAATCAGGGTTTGTCTGCGTCTGCAAGGAAATCCAATTGCGTCGATAAAAACTTACACTGAATCCAAATGGCGCTGCGACGACGCCGGAAAATGCGTTGAGAGAGTGGTCCGAGGACGCTGCCTGCGTGGCGATTGGAGAAATTTGCTTTCATTTTTCCGACACCCGGCACCACTCGGTGCCGGTTGCTCGCCACAAATCATTCACCCTCTGCTGAACCTGAGAGATCATGGCCGACCTGTTTGACAATCCAATGCAACTGATGGGCTTCGAATTCGTTGAATTTGCCTCGCCCGTACCCAATGTCCTTGAACCGCTGTTCGAGCAGATGGGCTTCACACTGGTGGCTCGCCACCGTTCGAAGGACGTGCTGCTTTACCGCCAGGGCGAAATCAACTTCATCGTCAATCGCGAGCGCAACAGTGCGGCCGCTTACTTTGCCGCCGAGCATGGCCCGAGTGCGTGCGGCATGGCATTTCGCGTGAAGGATTCGCACAAGGCCTACGCCCGCGCGCTGTCGCTAGGGGCTCAGCCGATCGAAATCGCAACCGGTCCAATGGAGCTGAGATTGCCGGCAATCAAAGGCATTGGCGGCGCACCGCTTTATCTGATCGACCGCTTCGAGGACGGCAAGTCGATCTACGACATCGATTTCGAGTTCATCGAAGGTGTCGAGCGGCGGCCGGCCGGTCATGGCTTGCGCCTCGTCGACCACCTCACGCACAACGTCTATCGCGGCCGCATGACGTATTGGGCCAACTTCTACGAGACGCTGTTCAACTTCCGTGAGCTACGCTACTTCGACATCGAGGGCGAATACACGGGTCTCACGTCGAAGGCGATGACGGCGCCGGACGGCAAGATCCGCATTCCATTGAACGAGGAATCTGGCAAGGGGAGCGGGCAGATCGAGGAATTCCTGATGGCCTTCAATGGCGAGGGCATTCAACACATCGCGTTCCTGACGGACGATCTGATAACGGTTATCGACAACCTGCAGATGGCAGGCGTGCCGCTGATGACGGGGCCCAACAGCTACTACTACGATGCGCTCGAGACGCGCTTGCCGGGCCACGGTCAACCGGTGGGCGAATTGCAATCGCGCGGCATCCTTCTCGACGGAACGACGGCAGACGGGTCGCCGCGCCTGCTGCTGCAGATTTTTTCCAAGCCGCTGCTTGGCCCTGTCTTTTTCGAATTCATCCAGCGCAAGGGTGATGAAGGTTTCGGCGAAGGCAATTTCAAGGCGCTGTTCGAGTCGCTCGAACGCGATCAGATCGAGCGGGGCACGCTGAAGGTTTGACGCGCGTACAACCCCGTTGATAGCTCTCGACCAGAGCAGGCGAAAAGCGAGGCGTGGCGTCCAGAACCAACCGCAGGACAGAGGAGACAACATCGTGGCACACCAGCAACAGGGCACGCTACAGCGCGGCCTGAAGAATCGTCACATTCAGTTGATCGCGCTAGGAGGCGCAATCGGCACCGGCCTCTTTCTCGGCATCGCGCAGACCATCAAGACGGCAGGGCCGTCCGTGTTGCTCGGGTACGCGATCGCGGGCATCGTCGCCTTCTTCATCATGCGGCAGCTCGGCGAAATGGTCGTCGACGAGCCGGTTGCGGGATCCTTCAGCTACTTCGCAGGCAAATACTGCGGCCAATTCTCCGGCTTCGTGTCCGGCTGGAACTATTGGGTGCTGTACGTTCTCGTGTCAATGGCAGAACTGTCGGCCGTTGGCATCTACATGCAGTACTGGTGGCCCGGTCTGCCCACGTGGGTCTCCGCGCTCGTCTGCTTCTGCGTCATCAACGCGATCAACCTCACCAGCGTGAAGTCGTACGGCGAGCTCGAGTTCTGGTTCTCGATCGTCAAGGTCGCGGCGATCGTCGGCATGATCGGCTTCGGCGGCTACCTGTTGATTTCGGGCCACGCAGGCCCTGACGCGGGCGTGGCCAATCTCTGGCGCCACGGCGGCTTCTTTCCGAACGGCGTGTCGGGCCTCGTGATGGCGATGGCTGTCATCATGTTCTCGTTCGGTGGACTGGAACTCGTCGGCATTACGGCCGCCGAGGCGGAAGATCCTTCGCACACCATCCCGCGCGCAACCAACCAGGTGATCTACCGGATCCTGATTTTCTACGTCGGCGCACTCGGCGTGCTGCTGTCGCTGTATCCGTGGGAAAAAGTCGTTACGGGCGGTAGTCCGTTCGTGCTGATCTTTCACGCGATGAATAGTAACTTCGTCGCCAACGTGCTCAATGCGGTGGTGCTCACCGCCGCGCTGTCGGTGTACAACAGCGGCGTCTACTGCAACAGCCGCATGCTTTATGGCCTCGCAGGCCAGGGCAATGCGCCGCGCGCTCTGCTGAAGGTGAACGCCCGCGGGATTCCGCTCGTCGCGCTGGGTGTTTCCGCCGTGGCGACGGCCACCTGCGTGGTGATCAACTACCTGATGCCCGGCAAGGCATTTGAACTGCTGATGGGGCTCGTCGTCTCGGCGCTCATCATCAACTGGGCGATGATCAGCATCATTCATTTGCGCTTTCGCAGCGCTAAAGCGCGAGCCGGTGAGACGACCGTATTCCGCAGCCTGGGCTATCCGCTTACCAACTATCTGTGTCTGGTGTTCCTTGGCGGCATCCTGGTGGTGATGTGGCTGATACCGGATCTGCGCATGTCGGTCTACCTGATCCCCGTTTGGCTCGTTGCGCTGGGCGTCGGCTATCGCTTGCGCAATCGACGCGCGGACGCCTCGGTACCGGTTGGTGTGCCGATGCGCTAGACACCCCGTTTCTGCAACCATTTGGCCTAATCCAGGGAATCAGCATGTTTGAACACATCGATGCCTATGCGGGCGACCCGATCCTCACCTTGAACGAGAACTTCGCGAAGGATTCGCGCGACCATAAGGTCAATCTGAGCATCGGCATCTATTACGACGATCAAGGCCGCTTACCGGTGATGCAAGCCGTACGCGAGGCCGAAGGACAACTGCTCGCCGAGCTCGGTCCAAAGCCGTACCTGCCGATGGCGGGCTTCGCCCACTACCGCGATGCCGTGCAATCGTTGGTGTTCGGCGACGACTCGCCGGCACGTACCGAGGGGCGCATCGCGACTGTGCAGACCTTGGGCGGCTCGGGCGCGCTCAAGGTCGGTGCGGATTTCATCAAGCGCTATTTTGCGGGCTCACGGGTATGGGTCAGCGATCCGACGTGGGAAAACCACCGTTTCATCTTCGAGCGCGCGGGATTCGAAGTCGACACGTACCCGTACTACGACGAATCGAGCGGCGGGCTCAAGTTCGAAGAGATGCTATCGGCCATCGACGCGCTGCCGGCGCGCAGCGTCGTCCTGTTGCACGCGTGCTGTCACAACCCGACGGGCGTCGATCTGAACGACGCGCAATGGGTGCAACTGATCGAGGTCATCAGGAAGCGGACCCTGCTGCCCTTCATCGACATGGCGTATCAGGGCTTCGGCGCGGGCATCGACGCGGACGCATTTGCGATTCGTGAACTCGTGCGCCAGAACGTGCCGGCGTTGGTGGCCAATTCATTCTCGAAGAACTTCTCGCTGTATGGCGAGCGGTGCGGCGGACTGTCGGTGATTTGCGAGTCGCCGGACGTTGCCGGGCGCGTATTGGGTCAATTGACGAGCGCTGTGCGCGCGAACTACAGCAATCCGCCGACGCACGGCGCAAAGATCGTAGCGCGCGTGCTGACAACACCGGCAATGCGGCAATCATGGCAACAAGAGCTTGCATCGATGTGCCGGCGCATCATGCGTATGCGTGCGGAGATCCATGAACGCCTGCGCGGCAAGGTGCCGGACACGATGCTCGCGCGCTACCTCGAGCAGCGCGGTATGTTCACGTACACCGGGTTGTCGGCAGACCAGGTCGACACGCTGCGCGAACGGCACGGCGTCTACTTGATCCGGTCCGGGCGCATGTGCGTCGCCGCGCTCAATGACAACAACGTTGCGACGGCTGCGGAGGCCATCGCGAGGGTCATCTCGCGGGCAGGCGATTGAGACTACTGCCGCAAGCGTGGAGCCGCGGCTGGACACGCGATCAGTCCGGCTAAGGTGCGCGCGATGGCGGATCGGTTCCAGACCGACGTCGAAGCCGTCGCTAACGCTCTCGATGCGGTGCACGGCATGGAAATCGTCCTTTTCAGTTTCGTCGCGCGCTCGCGTTGCCGCTGTGCTTGAGCGTCGGATCGAGCAACGAACCCTTGACATCGAGCGAAGACGCTTGCCCGAGTTTCGCGTAGTCGTTCTCGAGCCATACGTTCGCCACTTCGCGGCCACGCTCGAAGAGCGTTTTGAGCAATGACCAGGACGTGCTGCTCTTGGAAACAAAACCGAACTTCGCGAGAAAATCGTCGTCGCGAATCAGGTGAAACCTGACGGGCTTGAAGCGGCTTTTGCGCGCCGCTTCCTCCCCGACCGAGTCGAGCACACGGTTGACCGCTTCGATCGCGTTGATCTCCAGTACGACGGACGCGTTGAAACCGATTTCATTGAGCCGGTCGAGAATGCCGCGCGCGTCTTTAGGCGGCATGTCGTGGCGCACGAACGGATTCGCGAGAACGAGAATCAGGTCCTGGGCATGGGCGATCAACGGCGCCAAAGGCGGGTTACCCAGATAGCCGCCATCCCAGTACGGTATGCCGCCCACGCTGATGGTGCGAAACTCGCTCGGCAGGCATGCGGAAGCGCGCAATACGTCAATGGAAATCTCGGGGCGGGTGAATATTGCGCGTTGGTTGGTTCGTACGTCGGTTGCGCAAATGAACAGTTGCGGGCCATCGCGCGTGGTATTGAGCGCGGCGAGATCCTGTTCGGGGAGGGCGGAACGAATCACCGGCCCGAGCGGATCGCGGTAAAACGGATTGCCGTAAGGCGAAGCGACGAGTCCCACGGCCTCCAGCATGATGGCGGCGGGATTCCAGTCGATATTCCAGCCGCCGAATGGGCCGGGTTCGGAAAAGCCGAGGAGCGCGTTGCCCGCCAGCGCGCCGGCGCGCGATACCGCTTCCCAGAAGGCGCGCAGCATCTCGCGTGCTTTCGGTGCGCCGCTGGTTGCGAGACCCGCCGCGCACAGCGTCGCATTGATTCCGCCCGCGCTTGCGCCGCTGATCGCCGCGATATCGAGCGGGGTTGCCTGCGACGAAGCCTCCAGCAGACGGTCGAGCACACCCCACGTGAAGGCGCCGTGCGAACCGCCGCCTTGCAGGGCAAACGCGACCTTGGGGCCGTTCTGTCGCGTCGGGTTCCGGGGTTCCTCCATCGCCATGGCTCCTTCGCGTCTTCATCGCGTTCCCGGCAATCTTACGCGCACGCGAGGATACTTGCGTCGGAAACCTCGAGCTTTTAATTGGTTCGTCCTGTCCCGCATGCCATGGCGGATCGCCTTGGATGCTGCGATACTATTTATAAGCGCGCGCTGCGTAACCTGCTAAAACGGTCCATGAGAAAGAGGTTGACTGACACAAACCGGTGTGCCGGGACGGCATCGCGGGCTCACAGCTTTCGTCCGGGGGTACCTGGATGAAACGGCATCTCGATCTGGATTCCCGAGGCGCGATCACGCTAAACGGGCTGGCGCACAGGCTGGGGCGTGCCCGTGAGCAACTGATGCATCGCTGGATCGCCGAGACCTCGGAGCAGGCCGCGCACACCGATGCGGACAGCGGGCAGGAACTCATTGGCTGTTTCGCCTATATGCTGGCCGAAGTATGCGCCGCCCTGCTGGTCGCCGAGAGCGACGCGTCACTATCCGCGCATGTTGCTGTCGCGTACCCCGGCAGGTTCTGGCCAGAGAGTTGGCGGGTCACGGATCTGTTTCGCAACATCGATCTGATGCAGCGCTTTCTGAAAGACGAGATCCGCGCGTATTTCGGTCCGGTTGCGGCTTCCGTCGACGTTCACATACGGGCACACGACATCGTCGAGCGCACGTTTCGCGCGATGATCGAAAACGCCATCGAGGCGCAAATGCAACGTCAGGCGGCCGAGGTGGCGGCGGCGCAGGACAGCCTGCACACGGTGCTGACCGCGCTGAAGCTCACCGAGGAGCGGCTGCGTGTCGCGACGAGCGCGGCCGGCATCGGCATCTTCGAGTGGTGTGGCGCCTCGCGACAAGGCGTGTGGGAAAACCGCCAGATGTACGACATCACCGGGCAGCCCGAGGAGAGGGGGCCGTTGACGGAAACCGAGTTCATGACGTCGGTCGTTCATCCCGACGATGTCGAACTGCTGAAATGCCATTTTCAGTCGCGGCTGGTCTCCGGCGAGCCGGTGCATGTCGCGTTCCGGCTGCACCGCGTAACCGACCACGCGCTCAGGACCGTCGAAATGTTCGGGTATCTGCGTCCGCCCGTTCAGCAGGACGATTACACGTTCATTGGCAGCTTGTGCGACGTGACGGAGCGGACCGACGCAGAGGCGAAATTGCAGGACGCCGATCGCCGCAAGGACATCTTTCTGGCCACGCTCGCGCACGAGCTGCGCAACCCGTTGGCGCCCGTGCGCAACGCCGCGCATCTGCTGGGTCACGGCGCGGGAGCCGATCCCGCCAAACGTGAATGGCTGCGCAATGTGATCGAACGCCAGACCGGCCACCTGTCGCATCTGATCGACGACCTGCTCGATGTATCGAGGATCACCACCGGCAAGATCGAGTTGAAGCGCGAGGTCTTCGATATCAGGCTGGCACTCGACCACGCTCTCGAGATCACGATGCCGGCTGCGTTGCAGCGGCATCACGACATCGTGCGTCTGCCGCTCGCGCACCCGGTGTACGTCCACGGTGACCCGGCGCGGATCACCCAGACATTTTCCAATCTGCTGGATAACGCGATCAAAT
The DNA here is from genome assembly GCF_050435345.1 of Paraburkholderia sp. 32. Lineage (NCBI taxonomy): Bacteria > Pseudomonadati > Pseudomonadota > Betaproteobacteria > Burkholderiales > Burkholderiaceae > Paraburkholderia > Paraburkholderia sp. 32. The sequence continues at coordinate 1,173,729 of NZ_JBNDKD010000002.1, read as the reverse complement.
ACACCGACGAGGGTGGCCGGATCGTCGTATGCGCGACGCTCGTCGGTCAGGAGGTATCCGTTACCGTGTCGGACACGGGCACGGGTATTTCGGGCGACGCACTGCCTCACGTGTTCGATCTGTTCGTACAGGGTTCCTGCCACGGCGAGCCGTCCAGGGGCGGTCTCGGGATCGGGCTCTCGGTGTGCAAGACGCTGACCGAGATGCACGGCGGGACCATTGTCGCCAGGAGCGAAGGCAAGAACAGAGGCAGTGAATTCGAAATACGTCTACCCGTTTGCCAGGGCAGCAACCAGCAGGCGAAGGACGGTGCCGAAGCAGGTCGACCGCCGTCCGATCCATTGCGTGTTCTGATCGTCGACGATAACAGCGATGCCGCGCTGTCGCTCGCAATGATTCTCGACGCGCACGATGTGCGCACCGCACACAGCGGGGAAGAAGCGCTTCAGATTGCCGCTGCCTTCGAGCCGCAGATCGTTTTCCTTGATCTTGGTCTGCCGGGAATCAGCGGCTATGAGGTTGCGCGTCGGCTGAGGGACCGTCAGGCGGCCGGCAAGCGCCTTGAAATCGTCGCCGTGTCGGGCTACGGACAGCCTGAGGACGTGGCTCGCTCAGCGGGAGCGGGGTGTGATAGTCATCTCGTCAAACCCGTCGATATCGAAGAACTGCTCGCGATCATCAGGCGAATGACCAGCGAAAATCCGTCCACCGCGTAGTTTTCGATCGACCCTCTTTGTGCGAGGCGGCGTTCTGGGGCGACGACGAAAAGCACTGTTAGGATTTCCCCGCTTATCAGTCGAATTCCCTCGCGGGAACGACGTGGCAATTTTCGCAATGCTCTACCATCAATCCATCCAGGAGGTAGTGATGTCACGGACTGTCAGGTTTGCCGAGGCCGGTGGGCCGGAAGTGCTGCGATTCGTCGACGAATCGGTCCGCGGCCCCGGCCGCGGTGAAGTTCGCATCAACGTGAAAGCGATCGGTCTCAATCGCGCGGAATCGATGTGGCGCACCGACCAGTACATCGAGCCAGTCCGCTTTCCGGCCGGACTCGGGTACGAGGCGGCCGGCATTGTCGACGTGGTGGGCGAGGGCGTCGGCGGTTTCGCGCCCGGAGACGAGGTCAATGTGATCCCGTCGTTCTCGATGAATCAGTACTTCACCTACGGCGAAGTCATCATCGTGCCGGACCATGCAGTCGTCAGGCATCCGAAATCTCTTTCCTTCGCCGAGGCCGCGTCGGTGTGGATGATGTTCGTCACCGCATATGGCGCGCTGATCGAAGATGCGAAGGTGGGCGCCGGCGACTATGTCGTCATACCGGCCGCTTCGAGCAGCGTTGGACTGGCAGCGATCCAGCTAGCGAATTACGCGGGGGCGACGTCGATCGCGGTCACGCGCCATGCTGGCAAGCGACAGCAGTTGCTCGACGCGGGTGCCGCACACGTGGTCGTCACGGACGAGTCGGACCTTGTCGAAGCGATCATGCGGATCACGGATGGAAAGGGGGCTCGCGTCGCGTTCGATCCAGTCGGCGGCCCGAACTTCGCGAAACTGATCTCGGCGCTGTCCTTCCAGGGGATCGCGTATCTGTACGGCGCGCTAGACGAACGTGCCACGACGCTGCCCGTGCTGCCGATGATCGCCAAAATGATTTCCGTGAAGGCGCACAACATCTGGCTGACGAGTGGCGACCCGACGCGCCGAAAGGCTGCGGTGGAGTTCGTGCTCAAGGGGCTCGAAAGCGGCTCGCTGAAGCCGGTCATCGATCGCACCTTTGGGTTCGACGAGATCGTCGACGCGCACCGCTACCTCGAAACCAACGGGCAGTTCGGAAAGATCGTGGTAACGGTGTAGCCCGCGAACCGACATTGAGGTGAGGCAACGCGCTGCTTTTCCGCTTGATATTGTCGCTGGCCGCGTTCGCTCGAGCGCGGCCATCGCGAAGTGCTGAGGTCCAGTTCATGCAGCATGTGGCGGCATTGAGGTAGCGCATAACATGGCGATCCTTCGGTCGGATCGCGCATGCCGGCGTCGGTCTGGCTGTCGCGCGACCTTCATCACGGGCCCATCGGTACCGTTTCCACGCGTGCCCGGACCCACGCTTGTCAGGACACCACATCGGCCAGCGGCCGCCTCGGCGCATGACTGACGCGCGGGCCGCGGCCGACGCGGAGCAGAAGCTGCGGAATCGCCTCCGTTCCCAGCAGCGTCCGGAGCCGCTCGCGCAGCGGGTCCACTTCGATCGGCTGGTTCAGGTAGGAAGCGGTCAGTCCCACGGATGCCGCGACCAGCAGCATCCGCTCGAGCGCCTGTCCCGCGGCGAGCCATGCCTCGCGGTCGTCGCGCATCGTGGCGATGCCGACCATCAGCGGCGAGCCTTGCACGAGGTGCTGATGCGTGGCGGGCTGTCCCGCGCCCACATCGAATACGCGGACGGCCAGGCCGACGAGCGGCGCCGCGAAGTCGAGCAATGCTCCGAGAGCGGTACCGTAGGCCGGCATGCCATCGTCGCGCCGGCGCGGGTGGATCCAGCTGGCGAGCTCGCGACGGAAGCGTGGGTCCGCGAACTGCGCGTGATCGGCGTCGGCGATCAGTTGCGCAAGCGCCTCGCGCGCGCTCGTTTGCTCCACGCAACAGGCAATCGCGCCCTCGTCGTCGCAGGCGTCGCTGAGCTTGCGTTGCAGTGCCGCCGGAACGGCTTCGTCGGCGAACGGCGCACGCGTCGTCACGCGCGCCGTCAGCGCGTCGAATAGTTCGTGCAAGTGCGGGTCGCGGAGCCCGTCGCGCGACACGCGCACGAGCGCCACGATGTCGGGGTCGGCTTCCGATGGAAACAGCGTGATCGCATAAGCGAGACCGAGACGGCACAGCGCCACGCGAAGATTGAGCAACGCCGCGCCGCAGCTCATCAGAAGTTCGCGATCGAAAGGATCGACCACGGGAAGCGCGCGCATGCGGTCGGCGCAGATCTGTACGGTCTCGCCGTCGACGATGAACCGCCACGGTTGCGTGTTGTGATTCGACGGCGCGAGCACCGCATAATGCAGCGCAAAGCGCAGCTGCTGTTCCAGTGGCGTGGAGGCGTGGAAGTGCGGTTCGCCGATTTCCCACGCGTCATGTTGGGCGGCATCGTTCATCTCGAAGTCTCCTTTCGGATCGTTCCCGCGAGCACGCGGTTCGTGTCGTCATCGTGTCGCCGGGTACCGTGGCAGGTTTGTGGCAGGTCGACGTTTCAGATGTCTCGCGTACGCTTTGCGCGGGTCTCGCAGCGGAGAAGCGCTACAGGTCGTTTTCGTCGTCGAACAGCTTATGGCGGATCGCATAGCGAACCAGCCCGTTCTCGTTCGGCATCTGCATTTTTTCGAGGATGCGCGTCTTGTGCGTGCTGATCGTCTTCACGCTGACGCATAGTTCGTTGGCGATCTCGGTGATGCTCTCGCCTTCGACAAGGCGCCGGAACACGTCGAATTCGCGATCGGACAGCCGCTGGTGCGGCAGCGCGTCGGCAGGCTCGTTCAGGTTCTGGGCAAAGCGTTCGGCCATCGCGAGGCTGACATAAACGCCCCCTGACGCGACTTTCGTCACCGCGCCGACCAGTTCCGCGCTCGCGCTTTCCTTGGTCAGATAGCCGGACGCGCCCGCCTTGAACGCTCGCACCGCGTATTGCTGCTCGGCGTGCATCGTCAGCACCAGAATCCGCAGGCCGGGTTTTTCCTCCTTGATCTGCTTGATCAGTTCAATGCCATTGCGCCCCGGCATCGACAGGTCGAGCACGAGCACGTGGGCCTGGGTCGCGCGAATCAGCGCGATCGTCGTCGCGCTGTCGCAAGCTTCGCCGGCCACTTCGAAGCCGCTCGCCTGCTGCAGGATATGGCGCAGTCCGTCGCGCACGAGCGTGTGGTCGTCGGCCAGCAACACCTTGATCATGGGGTGATCTCTCCCGGTTGCATCCATTGCCAGGGAAACCTGACCGCAATCGCGAAATCGGCGCTTTGCGCTGTATCGATCCGCATGGAGTCGCCGAGCATAGGCGTGTTCGCGCACGTCGATCAATCCGAACGGCATTTCGTGACCGCTGGCTCCAACCGTCTCGCGATCGGCGTCTCGTTCACGATCCATTGTCCGCTATCCGTGGCGGGCAGTCGGGCCGTTTGTGTGAGATGTCACTTCGGCCGTGTTTCGCCTTCGCATGGCGGCGACCTTATTCAGCGCTTCCTGAACGAGGCGGAAGGACGGTGTCGCGTTTCGCCGTGAATGGTTCGCATTGAGCGGACCGAGGCGGCGCGGGAGTTGATGCGCGGCGCGCAGGCGCGCGGCGTGTACCGCCCCACGCCGCGCAGCAGCGTTCGTTCGGCACGGCGTCCTGTCAATGCGCCATTAGCACGGGCACCGTCATCGATTCGAGCATCGTCCGCGTAACGCCGCCCCACACGCGCTCACGCGCACGCGAATGGCCATACGCGCCCATCACGAGCAGATCGGCATGTAGATCCGACACCCGGTTCAGCAGCGTCGCGCCCGCGCCGGCGATGCCGAGGCGCGGCGTCGTCGAGAACGACGCGCGCACGCCGTGCGCTTCGAGCCATGCCGCGACGTCGATCGCGCTGGGTCCCGCTTCATGGTCGTGCGTGGGCTCGACGACGGCGACGCCAACGAAGCGCGGCCGTTCGAGCAGCGGCATCGCGTCGGCGATCGCTCGCGAGGCTTCGCGGCTGCCGTCCCACGCGATCAGCACGTTCTCGCCGAGCGTCGGCACGGCGCCCGCGCGCGGGATCACGAGCGCGGGACGCCCCGCGCCGAGCACGACCTCGCCGACGAAATGCCGGTCGACGTAGCTGGCGGGATCTCGCGGGTCGGGCTGGCCGAGCACCAGCAGGTCGGCGTGCCGCGCGTGAAGCGTGGTCACGGCGACGGGGGAGCCCTCCGGGGCGCGCCATTGCGCTGCGCGGCCGGCGCGCTCGGCCGGGACGAGAAATGCATGCCGCGCCGTCTCGCGGCGATCGGTCGTCAGTGCGGCGCGTTGGGCAACGAAACCGTCGTCGGTGCCGAACAGCGGTTTCGCGAGGCCCTCGCACACGACATACAGATCGATCAGGTGGGCATCCCAACGCTGCGCAAGATCGAGCGCGAGCGCGACGCGAGTGTCGCAGCGGCGGCTGTCGTCGATGTGAACGAGCAGGGTCTTATAGCTCATGTCAGTTCCTTTTCGGCTGAGGCCGGGACGGAATGGTCGGCTGGTTCGACGCCTGCATGGGCCGGGATCGTCAGAACCGGGCAGCGGGCACTGCGCAGCACGCGCTCGGCGACGCTGCCGAGCATCAGTCGTTGAACACGACGGCGGCCGTGCGTGCCCATCACAATCGCGTCGGCGTGCCATTCGAGCGCCGCCGCGACGATGCGCTTCGCGACGTCTTCGCCAGGTGTCGAGGCTTCCACCGTGCGTGGCTTGTAGCTCATCGCCAAAGCGCCGTGACAGAACGTGGGGACACCGGCGTAAGCCCGTTGTCAAATGGAGTCTATGGGCCGGCCCGGCGCGACTATTGACGCAGATCAAGCGCGCCGATGCCGCACGCCAGTTGATGTAGGTCAAGCGCTGCCGGCTGCGCGCAAATACAGTGATAGCAGCGGACGTCGCGCCGTAGCGGTGCCTGCAGTTGCGTGCCGTCTGTGGAGGGCAACGATCACGGCCAGGGAATGTTCCGGTTAATCCGGGCTGAGTCGACACCCCGGCTCGGCGTGCGCGCTTCGCGCACGCAACGAGTGACGCCCAATTGGCGGACGGAGCGCCCAGTGTCTGCTGCCGGAGAAGGAACATGACCGAGCGTTGCAGGATTCTGATCGTTTACTACTCGCGAACCGGCACCACGCGACGTGTTGCCGAACTGCTCGCGTCCGAACTCGACGCCGACATCGAACCGATCCGCGAACGCGCCGGGCCACGATCGCGTGATCGCGCACGCGGCTACGTCAGATCGGTGATCGATGCGCTGTGCCATCGGCGCGCCGCCGTGATGCCGGCGCTGCTCGACGTCGCCGCGTACGACCTGGTCGTCGTCGGCGCGCCCGTCTGGGCAGGCGGCGCGTGCGCGCCGGTTCGGGCGTGGCTGGAATCGAACGGAGGACAGATCCGTCACCTGGCGCTGTTCTGCTGCGAGGGCGCGCGCGGCAGCGGATCGGCGCTGAAGCAGATGTCGGAGGCGGCGGGCAAGACGTCGCTTGCGGCCTGCGCTGATCAGCGGCAGCGATCTGTACCGCCGCAGGGACGCCAACAAACGCGAAGCGTTCGCGCAGAAGATCAGGCAAAGAATGGCGGCGCGGCGGGAGACGGAGTGGCTGGTGTAGCTCGGGCGGTCGCACGCGCGGTCGGGAAGGATGCAACTAAACCCGCAGCGAACCACGCAACGCGCCGAAGTCGGTGCGTGGATGACGGTGCACCGGCGTTGCGTCCGGTACCGTGAAAGCCGGCTTGTCGAGCTCCGGACGAATGACATTCGCGAGGTCGAAAGGGAAACGGTGACGCGCCGCGTCGTAGCGCCGTGCCGCTTCGTCATAGCGCTCGCGCGCGCAGGCGATGGAGCAGCTTGCATGCTGGGCGGGCCGCTATCGTGAGGGAGTTGCGGAGCCGCTCGTCGAGCGCGCGATGCACGAACGTGCGCGCGCGGCGCAAGCAGCAGGGAGTCCCGATGAGCAGCAAGCTCAGTGAGATCGAAAGCCGCACCGCTTCGGCGAGGCAACTCGAAACGGTGATTGGCGCGATGCGCGGCATCGCCGCCGCGCGCGAGCGCGAGGCGCAGGCGCGGCTCGCGGGCATCCGCTCGACGGCGGCGATCGTCGGCGAGGCGATCGGGATGGTGCTGGCTGCCGCATCGTCGGCACATGCGGCGCAATACGCGCCACCGGAAGGCACCGCGCGCATTCTGATCGTGCTATGCACCGAGCAGGGTTTCGTCGGCGGCTTCAACGAGCATCTGCTGGCGCGCGTCGAACGATTGAAGGCGGACGAGCCGGGCGAGATTTTCATCGTCGGCACGCGCGGCGTGATGCTCGCCCAGGAACGCGCATTGCATTACGGCTGGTCCGTGGGAATGGCCTCGCACGCGGAGGTCGTGATGCGCGTGGCCAGTCAGCTCGCGGACGCGGTGTTCGCGCGCTTTCGCGATCAGGCGTCGTCGCAGGTGTGGCTCGTGCACGCGACGCCCGGCCCCGGACTCGACGAGCGCATCGTGACGCGGCGGCTGGTGCCGTTCGATTTCACGCGCTTCAGGGTGGCGTCGCGCGGGCAGGCGCCGCTTTTGAACCTGCCGCTCGACGGCTTGCTGAGGGGCCTCACCGAGCGCTACGTGTACCTCGAACTGTGCGAAGGCCTGATGCAGTCATTCGCGGCGGAAAGCGCGGCGCGCGTCGGGGCGATGCTGGCGGCGAGCCGTCATGTGAAGGACCGGCTGCAGGAACTCACGCGCGACTATCGGATCGTCCGGCAGGACGAGATCACCGCCGAAATCGCCGAACTGGCCGCGACGGGCGCCTGCGTGCCGCCGGCTACGTCGGCACGGGGGCAGTCGTGAAGCGCGCCGCGTGCTGGCTCTGCTTGTCGCTGCCCGGTTCGGTGACGTGCGTTTGAGCCTCGGCGGTGGAGCACGGACCGTGTCGTCCGATCGTTCAACTGGGGTCAGCCGATTCCTACGACCGGCGACGACGGACTAACCCCGTTTCCGCCGTCGCTGATTTAGATAACGCCAGCCGTTGCCGATAATAGATTCGACGACACGCCGCGATGTCCGGCGCCAAGGTCGGCGAGTCCAGGGAGGCGGCAATGAACGACACCATCATCCCGCTGCGCGCACTGGTCGAGAAATGGCTTGCGCCGACCGGCACGACACCGGCGCACGTGGTGCGCACGGGCCGCCTGGCGATCACCCGGGCGCGGTATGTCTGGCTCGAGGGCGCGATTTCTTCGAGACCGCTGACGATCGTATTTTTCCGGCACGGCAAGGGTTCGTGGGACGTGTTTCCGCCCGTTGAACAGGCACCGGCAATGAGCGCGCGCTACTTCTAAGCGCCCACCGGTATCAACGGATCTGGTGAAGCATCGGCCAGCCGTGATCGACGCGGACGCGACCTCGGTCACGCGCGCAGATCAATGACCCCGCTTCGCGTCGGAACACGATCAGCGGGTCGCAAACGGCGCTGACTGCATCAGTGCAAGCACGGGTCGCCAGAACGCGGGGGAGTCGAACGCCGCCATCGGTACCGCGGTGTCGAATGACAAGGTCGACGCCTGTTCCGCCGGCGTCAGTGCGTCGGCGCTCGCGAGTTGACGCGCGAGCGTCGCGGTGTCGGCGTCGGATAGATCGCGCGGACCATGCCGGCGCGCTTCGATGCGTTGCGCGAGCACCGTTGGTTCGGCACGAAAGTCGAGAATGCGGGCCGGTACGCCAAGCCGTTGGGCGAGCGCGAAAAACGTGTCGCGGTGACGGAACTCGAGAAAGGTCGCGTCGACGATCGCGCTGTGGCCGCTTTGCAGCACGCGGTGCGCGAGTCGAAGAAGGTGGTCGTAGATCGCGTGACGTGCAGCTGGCGTGTAGTGTTCGGCGCCAAGCGAGGTTTGCGCGTCGGGCGCCGGCCGCGGACGCTTGCGTTCGGCATCGCTCGACACTCGCACCGCGCCGCACAGGTCCGCAAGGGCCCGGCTCGCGACCGATTTTCCCGAACCGGAGTAGCCATGACACAGCAGCAAAACGGGTCCCGGCTTCTGCGTTTGCGCCCGTGCCACCTCGAGGTAGCGCAGGGCCGGATCCGGGATGGCGACGCTGCGGCCCGCTACGTATCCCGCTTTCAGGCACGCGACCCACGCCCGCACCAGCGCGCGATAGGCGACGTACAAAGGCATCAGCGACAGCGCCGCATAATCGCCCGACGTTTCCAGCCAACGGTTCAACAGTCGATTGGCCAGACGGGGCTCCGCTCGCGCGCACAGGTCCATCACGAGAAACGCGACGTCCGCTGCGACGTCGATCCAGCGTAGCGCATCGTCGAAGTCGATACAGTCGAACATCGCGATTGCGCCGCGCCAGCGAACCACGTTGTCCAGATGCAGATCGCCATGGCAGCCCCGCACGAAACCCTCGGCGCGGCGCCGCTCGATCAGCGGCGCGAGTTGGTCGAGCTTTCGCGCGCACCACGCGGCAATGCCGGGCAGCGCGGGATGGCTGCAATTGGCCAGCAGCGCCGCGTTGATCGTTTCGATCTGCGTTCGCACCAGCGTGGCGCTCCCGTAGCGCGACGACGGCGCGTTGCGGGGCGCCCTCAGGTGATAGTCGGCGAGCCGCTTCGCCGCGCCGTCGATGTCGCGCGGCGTCAGTGCTCCCTTCGCCGCGAGACTCGAAAAGAGCATCGCCTCGTCGAAGCGGCGCATCTTGACCGCGTGATCGACTGTCACGCCGCCGTCCCCGAGTGTCAGCACGCCGGCATGGCGCGCAATCGGCAGCACGCCGGCGTAAATACCTTGCGCGAGTGGCCGGTTCAGACGGAGCTGGGCTTCGCAGCAGCGCTTGCGGGCCGCGGTGGCGGTAAAGTCCGCGAAACCCGGGGCGACGGGTTTGATGATCTTGTACGCGAAGCGCCCGGCGAGATACACGACGGATATGTGCGTTTCGACCCGGACGATCCTGCCCGCCGGATGACGGTACGTGCCCGGCCTGCGCAGCGTCGCGTCGAGTCCGCGCACGCTGCGGCGCGCGGCGCGGACCCGGTTGGCGAGATGCTGGATGCCGCGCATGCCTGCATTGGCGCGTGGTGAAGAAAGCTTGCGGCTCCGTGGCGAACTCATGCCGCACTCCACCTCGCGGGCAGCTGCGCGCCCATTTCTCCGTGGCGACCGCTCAAGTCGACCGAGCCCGCGACAACCAGACCGGAATTCGCGAAGAGCGGCACGCCGGGCGCGCGTTCGACGATCACGCTGCGGCCGCCGAAACCAGGCATGACCTTGACGGCCTCGGCGAGCGCATTGATGCCATCGAGCAGCCATTGCCGGGCGTCATGGTGAAGCACGAGCGTCTCATTCGGCACGGTTGACCTCCGCGTGGTGGGACGGCCGGCGCCCGCCTTGCGCGCGAGCCGGAATCGTCTACTCATTTAAGCCATCGGGTATGGTAACCGGCTTGATCTGTATCAACGAGGCGGTAGCCGGGCATCGCCAGTCGGTCGGCAACTGCCTGTACGCTTCCATACGAAATGGAGCGTGGGTCACCGATTGACCGCAGTCAAGCGGCGTGCGATCGTGGCAGCAACGCGCCGGTGGAGCAGCGGATGAAGCGATTCGATATTTTCAATGGCGATGCCGACGGCATCTGCGCGCTGCATCAGTTGCGGCTCGCCGAGCCTGCCGACACCATCCTGATCACGGGAGCCAAGCGCGAGATAACGCTTCTGCAACGCGCGAACGCGCAGCCGGGCGACAGCGTGACCGTGCTGGATATTTCGCTCGACTCGAACCGCGAGCCACTCATCGCGTTGCTGGATCTTGGTGTAAAGATCGACTATTTCGATCATCATTTCCCCGGTCCCATCCCCGCACACGCGCTGCTGACGACGCATATCGATACGTCACCGGATAGGTGCACTGCGCTGATCGTGGACCGCCATCTTCAAGGCCGGTACACGCGATGGGCGGTGGTCGCGGCCTATGGCGACAACCTGCATCGGGCCGCGCATCGGGCCGCCAGTGCGTGCGCGGTGAACTCGTCCGATGAGCGCAAACTGCGCGAACTCGGCGAAGCGATCAACTACAACGCCTACGGGGACAGCGTCGTCGATCTTGCCGTCGATCCTGTCGAGATGTATCGCGCCATTCAACCCTATTCGGATCCGCTCGAGTTCATTGCGTCGACCGGCGTGCTGCCCGAACTGCAGGCGCGACGAACGGAAGACCTCGAACTGGCCTTGGGACTCGCGGTAACGCGGCGGCTCGCCAATGGAACGCTGCACATTCTTCCCGACGCGGCGTGGGCGCGGCGCGTGCGAGGCGATTTCGCCAATCTCGTCGCGCGACGCGACCCGGCGCGAGCGCACGCGGTGCTGACGGCCGGCGCCGATGGCCGATACACGGCGAGCGTACGGGCTCCGCTCGATTGTCCGCGAGGCGCCGACGTCCTTTGCAGGAAGTTCGGAGGAAACGGCAGGGTCGCTGCCGCCGGTATCGACGGGCTCGATCGCGCGCGGCTCGACGAATTCGTGACAGCGTTCAGCGTTGCGTTTTGACGCGACGTTCGTGGAGCGGGTGACCGGTAATTCACCGCCGCATCGCAGTCGGCAGTGCGAATTCGCCAGGTGGCGCATCGAGCGCGAGGTAGCGGCCATGGAAGCATGCCCCTGTATCGGCATCGCCGGCGAGACCCGTGAAAACTTCTCCGTTCAGGAGGACGCTTGATGCGGCCGATTGATGGCATAGTGGGTCTGGCAACGCGCACCAACGTTGCGGGAGGAAAAGCGATGGGCAACCTGTTTCGCGACCGCGCCGACGCTGGCAGACAACTGGCCCACGCACTGCGCGACTATCAGGGTCGCGGCGATCTGGTGGTGCTGGCTCTGCCGCGCGGCGGCGTTCCTGTCGCGTTCGAAGTTGCACGGGCATTGCATGCGAAGCTCGACGTTCTCGTCGTCAGAAAGCTTGGGGCGCCGCAAGACGAGGAACTGGCGATGGGCGCCATCGCGACGGGGGGCGCCCTTCATCTGGAAAGGTCGGTGCTTCGCGAACTGCAAATCAGTGACGCCGAATTGGCCGACGTGATCGCGCGCGAAACAGCCGAACTCGCGCGCAGGGAACTGGCGTACCGTGGGGAATGCCCGCCGGTGCCAGTACAGGGCAAGACGGTGATCGTGGTCGACGACGGCATCGCGACGGGGGCGTCGATGCATGCGGCGCTCGACGCACTCCGCAGCAGACATCCCGCTCGGATCGTGGTGGCGATCCCGGTGTCGCAATCCGATGCGTGCACGGCATTCGAAGGAATCGCGCACGCGTTCGTGAGCGTGCTGCAGCCGGATTGGTTGATGGGGATCGGCGGGTTCTATGTGAATTTCGACCAGACGACCGATGAAGAAGTCCGCGCCTGTCTCGCCGCCGCGCGCGATTGGGAGCCCGAGCAGGGCTCGGACTCGGCCGGATGACGGCGCAACGAAGGCAGACACGGCGGCGGGCCGTGTCGAACATGGGGCATCTATCGACGGCTCACGTTCCGACCGACACGTACAAGAGCACGATCGGCGCCTTCGAACCGTTTGGTGTCGCCGAGCGTAATGGCGCGCCATAGGTGCAGCGCAAATCCACGAATCTCGACCATTGGACGCGCACGCCCGCGCCGACGCCCGCGAGCAGACCGGGGTTAGTTTCGGCTGGCTGGTCGATCGTGCTCCATACGCGGCCCGCATCGAAAAACACAAAGGGTTGCACGACTGCGTTGCTCGCGCCGAGCGAGATCGCAGGCGTGCGCACCTCGGTCTGAATGTTCCAGCCGCGATCGCCGAGCGTGACGTATGGGTCGTAGCCTCGCACACTGGACTCCCCGCCGAACCCCATCTCCTCGCTCGGTAATAACGTGTTCGGCGTCCACTGGAACGTTCCGTTCGTGATCAGCGTGAAGCCAGCCCCAAGCGCGGTGGCACGAGACGCTGTCAACTGCATATAGACGTAGCGGGCCGTCGCGCCCTGCCGCGCGGCGTTAAATGCCGAATCCTGATTGTTGCCATCCAGTCCGCCCGGACTGGCGACGAGTGTCGCCGCGGCGTGCGCCGTGCCAGCCTCGGTCGGTTTGCTGATGTCGTAAGACAACACGAACTGATGTATGTGCGTATTCGAGTTGAAAACCTGGGAGCCGCCAAATTCCAGATCGTTGTTGCTGCGCTTGAAGTCGTATCCGATCTGGATCAACTGTGTCGTGTCCGTGATGGTCGGCAGACGCAAGTCGTAGCGAAAGCTGAGCTGCGCAGAAATGCCCGTTTGCCCATACGTGTCGGGCAACCGTGGCGTGCTCTGCGCGTAGACGCCGAACAACTCGATACTGTCGAGCCAAGGCAGCGGCGCCGTATAGTTCAGCGCGTGCGCGGTGAAGCGGGCGCGGTTCGGGCGGCCTTCGATATTCGGATTGCCGCTGAAAAAATCGTTGCTGGCCGTGAATTGATAGGCGATCTGCTGATCGAGACCAAGCAGGTTGCCGTAGCCTATGCCTGCAAAGAACCGATCACGACCGAGCTCCGGCACGCCTTCATTGTCATAACCCGCGCTTACGCGAAGCGGCAGCCGGTCTTCGGTTTGCAACACGACGTCGGTCGTGTCGGCGGCCTCACCGGGCGCAAAAACAGCATCGACCCGTCGGTAAGGATTCGCGTTGAGCACCGCAAGTCCCTTCGAGACCGCCGATTGCAGGATCGGTCCGCCGGGCTCGAGCGGCATTTCACGTTCGAGAAGCCTGCTCGAAAAGTAGGTGTTGCCGCTGGCGTGAACCCGACCCAGTTTGAATTCGGCAATGGCGATACGCACGACACCCGAGCTCACGTCCTGTTCCGGCACGTAGACGTCGACGAGCGGCTTTCCCGCCGCCCGATAACGCGCGACCACGGCGCGGCGTATCTCGGCGAGGCGGCCGAAGGTCAGCGGCTTGTCGAGGTCCGTGGCGAAGCTCTGCAGGAAGGCGGCGTCGAGTACGGGCAATCCTTGCGCGACGATACGACCTTGCTGCCTCGGCGATGCCGCCGCGGACGCGCCGGCTGGTTCGAAGACGAGCCCGGCAAGCCGCTCGACAGCGATCCGTGCGGACTCGGCCTGCGCTTCCGGGGAGGAGGGTGACGACGCGCTTCGCGGCGCCTGCGGTGCGGGTTGCGGCGCGAGGTCGCGCCATGCCTGTGCCGCTACTGGTGAGGTCTGCATGATGCCCGCAATGCACGTTGCGATCATCAGGACAGCAGTGCAGGCGGCGGATCGCGATTTCATCGATCGCTTATATGCAAAGCGCTGTGCCTATTGGCAGGCTGGCCGCAGGCTGCGGCGACCGGCAGGCCGCCGCCCTCAACCCGATGTCGCGCATGCAATACGAGCCTTCCGTCGTTCATGGCGATACCTATTAACGGGTGTGGTGCATCGAATCCGGAGCCGCACGTCGAAATTATTCTAGTCGAAGCGCCCGCGCCAGTTTCCAAAAGCGATCCGAACCCTCTTCACACCTCGCGAATGCTATCGAGGAAACATTTAGTAAGGGTTTCCACGATATGTACTGACCCGCGTCTTGTCTTTACTCTTCTAGACTTGTCATACAACATGCGCGATGACGATTCTCTCGTGCGCCTACAACTATTTATCCGGAGGGGACTCCATGTCCAAGCTGTCGTGCGATCCTGATAAAAATGCGCCCGCAACGGGCGACACCTTGCGCATTTCGCGCCGTGGCTTCATTGGCCTCGGAGGCGCGCTCGCCGGCAGCGCACTCCTGCAGGCTTGCGGCGGCGGAGTTTCCGCTTCCGCGGCAGGCGGAAGCAGTAGTTCCACGCCAGCGACGGGAAGCACGCCGTCAACGGCTGCGGCCGACCCGATCTGGGGTCCCAACGGCTCAGCGACGAACATCATTAATGCGCTGCAGAAGATCACGCAGAGCGCGTTCCCGGCCGTCGATTTCCAGGTCGAGCAGTACGGTGCGCAACCGTGCGCGGTCATTGCCCAGGCCAACCCCTACACCGGCAGTTCATCGCCCCTGAGTACGGGGGCCGGCGCGACCAACGCACCGGGATCGTTCGATTCACGTCCCGCTTTCCTCGCGGCAATCGCGGCCTGCAGTGCAGCCGGTGGCGGCCGGGTCGTGGTGCCGGCGGGCACGTGGTATTGCGCGGGTCCCATCGTGCTGCAGAGCAACGTCAACTTCCATCTGAGTGCGAACTGCACGATCTATTTCAGCCCGAATCCCGCCGACTATGCGAAGGACGGTCCGGTCAACTGCGGCGCCAACGGCAATCTTTACTACAGCCGCTGGCAGGCGAACGACTGCCTGAACTTCGGCTCGCCCGTGTACGCGCGAAATGCGAACAACATCGCGGTGACTGGCGAAGGCCCGACCTCGGTGCTGAACGGTCAGGCGATGACGCCGTTCGCCGGAAGCGGAAACACCGGCACTTGCTGGTGGACCTACAAGGGTTCCAGCGGCGCATACGGCTGCGCGGGGTCGACCACGCCGTCCCAGGCCTATACGAATCCGAATAACGTCGATCTGATGGTGGTCGCCCCTACCATTCCGGCCGCGCTCTACGCGATGTTGACCAATCCGGCTACGCCGTGGCAGCAAGACCAGAACTACCTGCCGGCGCTCTCCGAAGCGGGCGTGCCGGTCGCGCAGCGAATCTTTGGTCTCGGCCACTATCTGCGGCCGTGTATGGTTGAGTTCATCGGTTGCACGAACGTGCTGATGGAAAACTACCGAACCAACAACACGCCGTTCTGGCAGCATCATCCGACGGACTGCACGAACGTCGTGATCCGTGGCGTGACAGCCGACAGTATCGGACCGAACAACGACGGCTTCGACCCCGACGCCTGCAACACGGTGCTGTGCGACAGCGTAACGTTCAACACCGGCGACGACTGCATCGCGATCAAGTCAGGCAAGGATCTCGACACGGAGTACGGACCCGCGCAGAACCATGTGATCCAGAACTGCATGATGAATAGCGGTCACGGCGGCATTACGCTCGGCAGCGAGATGGGTGGCGGTGTGCAGAACATCTACGCGCGCAATCTGACCATGCTCAATCAGTTCTGGGCAACGAATTCGCTGAACATCGCGATCCGTATCAAGACGAACATGAACCGTGGAGGCTACGTCAAGAACTTCTACGTGAATGGCGTCACGCTTCCGCATGGCGTGAGCCTGACGGGTGGAGGCTACGGCAGCAAGATGCTGACGGGCAGTCCGATCAACGGCACCGTGCCCATCGGTGTGGCCACCGCAACAGCCGCCAACCCGTCCGCGTCTCAAGGCGGCCTGATCACGTTCGATTGCGATTACCAGCCTGCCGCCGATGCGATTCGCACACGCCCCGCGCTCATTGACAACGTCAACATCACGAACGTCAATGCTTCGAACGTGACTTTGGGCAGTACAACCGGCTCCTGTTTCCAGGCCATCGTTGCACAAGGTCCAGTTGCGTTCGACTACAACGGTCCGGCGCCTGCGCCGAGCGTACCGGCAATCACGGGAGTGACGATTTCCAACTGCGACTTCGGCACGCCTGTGGCCGCAGGCCCCGCGAGCGCCAGCACGCCGGGTCCGATCTACCTCTACAACGTGCACGACATTACGTTGCAGAACGTGATCATCGCTGGGCAGACGCTCAATCAGACGCTGTCGGATCCGCGTTAAATACGACGCACCAAAGAGCGGCGAGGCGCCGCTCTTTGGCGTCGCACAGCTAAAGTGAAGTCGTCGCGCGGGGGGCTCTCAAGACGAGCCACATTGCAGCTCGCTCATTAGGCTCGCCGCGTAGGCCGGAATATTCGCCGCTGGCTGTGGCGCGGCGAAGTAGTATCCCTGAACGATCTCGCAGCCGGCCTCGGCAAGAAAAGCCAATTGTTCCGCTCGTTCGACGCCTTCCGCGACGACTTAGAAACGCGGATTGCGGGCGAGTGCGATGATCGCACCGATAATCGTCTCATCCACGAGACTGCTGCCAATGCCGCGGCTGAACGGCATGTCGATCTTCAGACGGTCCGCGTGAAAGCTGCGCAGGTAAGCCAGGCTCGAGTAACCGGCGCCGAAGTTGTCGATCGCTATGGACACGCCAATGTCGTGCAGGGCGCGCAGGGTGGGCAGGGCGCCCGG
The DNA here is from genome assembly GCF_050435345.1 of Paraburkholderia sp. 32. Taxonomy (NCBI): domain Bacteria; kingdom Pseudomonadati; phylum Pseudomonadota; class Betaproteobacteria; order Burkholderiales; family Burkholderiaceae; genus Paraburkholderia; species Paraburkholderia sp. 32. The sequence continues at coordinate 1,156,867 of NZ_JBNDKD010000002.1, read as the reverse complement.
TGCAACCAGGCCTCCTTCGGTAATCTCCAGTTCGAGCCGGTCCGCGGCCAATTGTGACGCCGCAAGAGCACGACGCACGACGGCGCCGAAATCACTCGAAGTAAGCTGGCTGGGCGACACGTTGACCGACATGCGCAGCCCCGGCAGCACTTCCTCCCAGCGCTTTGCCTGTGCACAGGCAGTTTGCAGTACCCATTCTCCGATTGACGCAATCAAACCGATGTCTTCGGCCAGGGGTATAAACGTCGTTGGGCTGACCGTGCCGAAGTCCGCGTCGTGCCATCGGATGAGCGCCTCGACTCCAGTCAGCCGGTAGCTGCGTATGTCCACTTGCGGCTGGTACGCCAGTTCAAAGCCGTTCTGCTCGACGGCGTTGCGTAGCTTATGCGATAGCGCGATACGCTGAGTCGCCGCATGCGCGAGCGAAGGGGCAAATCGCTCGACGCCGTTACGCCCGCCTGCCTTGACGCGATACATCGCAAGGTCTGCATGTTTCAGCAAAGTTTCGCACTCAGTGCCGTCTTGCGGATAGCAGCTGACCCCGATGCTCATCCGGACCCGCAGTTGCATGTCGTCGATTTGCACTGGCTTGTCCAGCGCTTGCGCACGCGCGTCAACAGCGCGGAGAGTTCGTCATCGTCGGTTGAACCCTTCAACATCGTCACGAACTCGTCGCCGCCATATCGCTTCACCACGCCATCCGTTCCGACCGATGTCGACAACCGCCGCGCAACTTCTTGCAACAGGCGATCGCCTGCGCCATGGCCCAGGCTGTCGTTGATGTCCTTGAAATGATCGAGGTCGATGAACAGCAGCGCGAATTCGTGACCATCGAGAATCGCCGTGTCAATCAGCTCACGCAGCGTCACGCGGTTCGGCAAATCCGTCAGCCCATCGCGACGTGCCTGCCTGACCAGTAGATCGCGCGACTCAATGAGTTCCGTCAGGTCGCTCACCACGCTGATGTGATGCGTAACCTTTTCCGCCTCGTCACTCACCGGTGCCACGTACAGCTGATACCAGAACTCTGTTCCGCTCGCGCGCCGGCTGTTCGTCAGCGTGGTTGCCTCGCGTTTCTCGGCAACAGCGGTACTGATCTGTTTCCACAATCCAGGTGTTTCCGGCCGCGCGGAATGATCTGCGATCTGCGGGCGCTCGCCACGCGACCGGCTGCACACCGCGCCGCCTGGCTGGACGGAGAAGATTTGAAACGTGAGCCGCCAACAGCTTGAGATTTCACCAAGAGTTTGCGCGTAGAATCCATTCACGAATCCAATACGCCAGCGTCCGGCCAGCCATGTATGCCACGTCACGATACGATGCAGCTGCGTGTGTTATCCACTGGCTTGCCGTTGTCGCGGTCGTGCCTACCGTTCGTCGATGGGCACACATCGGGAGCGCTATAGTGAAAAGCTCTGCCACACGCTACGGTTCAATTGCCCAATTCCTCCACTGGTGCACGGCAATTGTCGTGCTCGTGACGTTCATGTATGGGCCCGGCGGATCTGAACAGCGCGTCTACTCTTCGGTGCACGAGTTCGACCGGCGACTGCACGAGACTTTGGGTTTGTGCGTGTTCGCGCTCACCCTCGTCCGCCTGCTGTGGCGAGCATACGACGCGCGTCCCGAGACACCTCCAATTTCTCGCTGGATAGCTGTGATGGCAACAACCGTTCGATGGATGCTGTATCTGCTTCTCCTCGCGCTTCCGCTTACCGCCATCTCGGGCGCGTGGCTCGAAGGGCATCCGTTGACGCTGATCGGCGGTTACGATATTCCGCCTTTACTCAGTAGTTCGCATGGAGCAGGCTCAGCCCTCGCATCGCTGCACGCGTGGCTCGGCGACGCCATTATGTGGCTTGCGGGGTTGCACGCATTCGCGGCTATTTTCATCATGCCTTCCTTAAAGACGACGTCCTGATCGCGATGCTTCCACGCTGGTTTCCGGCGGGACGGGCACGTACTGGCCGATAAGCCCCGAATGCCACGAGGCGAGATTGGGCGACGATGGTCCTTGAACACCCGTGGTTGGCCCGCCAGCTTCACCGAGAATCAGGTCGCTTGCGTTCCCCAATGATCCTGTCGACACAACGGAAATCAATGTTGTCCGATGCTCAGTGGCCGATCCTGTCGGTGATCTTGCCGGCGAGGAAGATGCTGGCTGAATCGAAAATCGGCAGACCGTCTTTGGGAGAGACGATATTGCCGCTAGCATCATGGTTGAGCCTCGTCCTGGTCACGTCGAGCATCGCCATCACGGCCACTGGAATCGTACGTTCACCGAAGGTATATCCGTTCAGCTTGAACATTCGACCGTACGGCATCAGTTCGGGAAACTGTCCGCCCGCGTGACATGCCACGCAGCTTTGCCCTGTTTGACGGGCAAATATAGGCAGCGCTCGAACTACCGCTAGATCTTCATGCGCTGCAGAACGCGGTCGCCGGCGACGAACTGATGAAACATCGCCGCTGCGATATGCAAGCAGATCACGCCGAATAGAATCCAAGCGAGGACGCCGTGAACATCGCCCATCGCATGTCCGAATGACGAACCCGGTGCCGACAGTGAGGGCAACGAAGCAAGTCCGGCGAGGCGGACCGTCCACGTGCGCGACGAAGCGTTGATCCAGCCGAGCAGCGGCACCAGCACGAGCAGCACATACAGCGCGAGGTGCGTGAGCTTCGAAGCGGCGCGAAACAGCGGCGGCAGGCTGTCCGGCGGCGACCGATGAGTCACGCGCCACAGCACCCGCAACACCATCGCTGCGAGCAGTGCGGTGCCGACGCCAAGGTGCCAGGCGATTTCGCCGTCCGGCACGGTATCGCGGTGCACGTCCGGCATCGTCCAGCCGATCACGAACTGCGCGGCAACCAGCCCGACGACGAGCCAATGGAGCAAACGTGCGACGATGTCATAGCGGTGTTCAGTGGAGACCTGCATGGGGGAGCCTGTGAGTTGGATTCAGTCGAAACAGATCGTACACGGCCGCGCCTTAAGGCCAGGTTAAGGGGCAGTCGCCAAGGCCGCCTGTCTGCGCCGTTCCAACCACTCGAAGACCGCCATCCCCGCGATCATCGCCGCCACGAACACCCACGCTTTCACCGACCCGAGTCCGAGCGCAACGAGCGCCGGGCCGGGACAGAACCCTGCAATTCCCCAACCGACGCCGAACGCGAGGCTGCCCACCATCAGCCTTCGCGTGACGTGCGTTGACGCGGGAATCTGCATCGGCAATCCGAGCAGCGACTTGCCGCGGCGCTTCGCGATCGCGAAGCCGATTGCTGCGACAGCCACCGCGCCGATCATCACGAACGCGAGCGACGGGTCCCAGCGTCCTGCGAAATCGAGGAAGCCCAGCACTTTGGCGGGGTTGGCCATGCCCGACAACAGCAGGCCGAAGCCGAACAGCAGCCCGCATACGAATGAAACGACTGTTGCCATCCTATGCTCCGAGAAGATGTCGCGTGATATAGACGGTGACGAAACCGGCCGCCATGAACGTCGCCGTCGCTACGAGCGAGCGCGTGGCGCCGCGTGAAATGCCACACACGCCGTGTCCGCTCGTGCAACCGCTGCCATAGCGGGTGCCGATGCCGACCAGAAAGCCGGCCGCGATCACGGCCGGCCACGACGCGTCGACGGTGATCGCGACGGGCGCACCGACCGCGCGCGCGATTACCGCGGCAGCGACCAGCCCGGCAACGAAGGCGACGCGCCATGCGCCGTCTTGCCTGGTCCAGCGCAGCAGGCCGCCGACTATCCCGCTGATTCCGGCGATGCGGCCCAGCAAAAGCACCATCGCCGCAGCCACGGCGCCGATCAGCAGGCCTCCGCACAAGGACGCGAGCGGGGTGAAATGGTCGAGATCGATCATCGTTCAGGTTGACTGTTGCGTGGGTTGGAGGGAAGCGGCAGCGCTTACATCAGCGCCGCTTTGACCAGCAGGCCGAGCGCCACGCAGACGAGGATGCTCGCAAAGCCCAGTTGCACCTGACGCGCGGCGATGTGATGCGATGCAAGCCGTCCGCTGAGCATACCGGCGGCGGTGGCGCCAGTGAACCACAACGCGACTTCGAGTGGAAGCGTTGCGCCGTGCGTGGCCGTCGCGAGAACGCCGCCACTGTCGACGAGTGCGATCACCATCAGCGAAGTCGCGACGATACCGTGCATCGACAGGTCCGTCAGCTTGCGCATCATCGGCACGATGATGACGCCGCCGCCGACACCGAGCATCCCCGTCATCAATCCCGTCAGCGAACCGGTGGCCGCGAGCGCGGCTGCGGTCGGCCAGGTCCAGCGAAAGCGGCCGGTCGCAGGGTCGATATGCGCGACGCAGATTGACGATTGTGCCTCGCGAGACGCGCGGCGCGCGAGCGTCTGACGCAACAGCCGGAACGCGACCACCAGCATGACCGCGGCAAACAGCGCGAGCAGCACGCGTTGCGGCAACGCATGCGCGAGACGCGCGCCGGCGGCGGTCGCGGGCACCCCCGCGGCGGCCATCAGCAGCGCGGCGCGATAACGGACGAGCCGCTTGCGCAATGCCTCGAGCGCGCCCACCGCTGCGCCGCCGGCCACCGCGACGAGCGCGACCGGCGTGGCCTGCTGCAGCGGCCAGCCCATGCTGAACACGAGCCCGGGCACGGCAAGAATGCTGCCGCCCGCGCCAGTCAGCCCGAGAATCGCGCCGACCAGCGCGCCGACGGTGGCGTGATCCGCGCCGAACACTTGCCGCAGGCGGTCCGCGACAGGACTTCCGGCGGTGGTCAGGATTCGCTGGCGGTGGGCGTGGGTTTGCCGCGCAAGCTGACCGATGCGGAACTCGCGCGCAGCGGCGCAATTCCGCGGAAAACGCAGTGAGCTTGCCGCGCAGCTGGGATTGAGCGAGCGCACGCTTTATCGCCGGCTCAAAGCGATCGCGGGCGGTGAGGGAGCCTAACGTTTCCTCGGCGTAGTGGGGGAGCGTTCACATCTTCTCCCCCCTCGCACGGTCAGTGGCTTAGCTGCAAGTGAAACTGCTTGCCGAGTTCACGTCTCCGCTGGTATAGCGGGCCACCTTCGGATACGCGCAGAGCGGACGCGTGCGCCCGGCACCCCAGCTAGTCGGCACCTCGCTATTCGGTATCGCGTTGGTCGTGTCGCGAGCCGTTGCGATGACCCGGTTCGGCGCTTGCCCTTGCTCGACCCATGCCACCATAGGCGTCAGCATGTCGAACTGATCGGCCGTCGGACCGCCGCTGCAGTGGTTCATTCCTGCTACCGTGAAGAGCCGGGCGAAATTGCTCGCGTCACCACCACTAGCCGTGGACAGGCGCTGATACCAGTCGGTCGTATCGTTCGACGAGAACACTGGATCGCTCGTCCCGTGATAGACGATCAACTTCGCGCCCCGGCTCCTCAGACCGCTCAAATCAGTCTCGTTCGGCGGGGTCATGAATGACCACGAAGTCTCGGAATAGACACCGCTCGTTGCGAAGATCTTCGGCGCGTCACTGTCCATGTTGAAGTTCAGAGCGTAGGCGCCGATGGAGCTGAGCAGCGAAGCGCTCTGCGGCGGCGACGTAAATACGAAGGCCGCCGCAGCCGGGTCAAGGCTGATCGAATTGCCTTGCTTCCACGCGGCCCAGCCTGATCCGTTGACACCGACGTCATACGGAAAGCTCGCATAGAGCGCAGTGCCAGCGCTATTTTTCGCCCCAGAAAAAATATTTCCAACGGCTTGCTTTTGAGCCGCCGTAAGACAGGTGCCGTCGCGCCCATTGCTCGAACATGTCGGTACGTCCGTGGCCAGGTCGAAGTTCGCCTGGCACGCTTTGATGTCTTGCACCATCCCGTCCGCTACACCATCCAGCGAATCGCACTTCGCGATGACCTTCGACGCGATGAGCTGCCTTTCAGCAGTCGTCAAGCCGGTGGTGATATCGGCAATTCCGGCCGACGTTTTGGCGGTCGCGACGGTAGCTAGCTGTTGTGCGCTCCACATCTGCCCGATCGCCGCCTTTGGCAAATGGAAGCCGGGATCGCCGGCAATGATGCCGTCGTAATCCGCGAAAGACCTGGCTGCCGCCACCATCGCATGACGGCCGCCGTTCGAGCAACCTTCGAAGTAGCTGCGGTCGGGGCCCTTGCCATAGGCCAACTTGATCACCTGCCTGGCCATTGGCGTGAGCGTAGCAACGGCGTTATAGCCATAATCGAGGCGCGCCTGAGGATCGAGACCAAACAGCGGGTTTTGCGACCCGGAATGACCTGCATCCGAACTGATCACGGCGAAGCCCATGTTTAGAGCGTTGTTCAGCGGGCCCCCGCCACTGAGCACCCCCGTCGCCGGTGTCACACTACCGTCGAGACCACCGTTGGCCTGATAGAAAAAGCGACCATTCCACGCGATGGGTAGCCGCATTTCAAAACCAATCGCATAAGTTTGGCCGTCAACGGCGCTCGTGCGTTGATTCATTTTCCCTTCGATCACGCAATGTTCGGGCACGGACTTTCCTGCCACCGTGAGCGTTCCGGCCGGCACGTCGGTAACGGACGTGAACGTCGTGGCCGCAAACGTCAGCCTGGCGGCGAGCGCGCTGCAGTTTCCTGACAGCGTCGCGGGTTGTGCTGCGGAAAGCCGAGGCAATTGTGTCGCACTGGTGGAGAGCGAGTCGGAACCGCCGCCGCAGGCCGCCAGCATCGCGGACACTGCCGATACACACATAGCAATTGAAGTTCGTTTCATTCTCGCCCCCTATCAGAACATGTGTTTAATGCCGACCATCACGCCCGTTTGACCCATGCCCGCGCCTGGCGTGGTCCCACCGCCGCCACCGCTGACCGAATAGCGCGCCTTCGCGCTGTTCGCCAGATACGCAGCCTGCGCATAGACCGACGAACGCTTGCTCAGAAGATAGGTGGTGCGTAACGTTCCCATCGTGGCGCGGGTATCGTGGTCGCTATTGATGATCCGAAACACTTCGCCATCGAGGAGGAACGCAGGCGTGACCATGTACGAAGCGCCGAGGAAGAACAGATCCGAACGGATATTCGGTACTGTCGGCGACTGGGTCACTACGCGGCGTCCAATCCAACCTGCGCCGATCTTCGCGCCTGCGTACTGCGCATAGGCGCTCAGTTGGGTACGGGCGTCCTTGTCCGCGGCGTTGATGAGAGGTGTCGGCGCAATTCCGTCGAAGAAGTTGGCGGCTGCGGTCGCGCCGCCGCGTTGCTCCTCGTACGACGCAGCCGCGCCGAAATATTGAGAGTCGTACTTGAGCATTGCGGACCAGTCGCGGCATTCCGTGGCGTGGCCTGGAACCGAGCCGGTACAGGTTCCTTGTCCCGGCGAGTTGCCGGTACCCGCAGCGTCCCGTCCGAATGAATAGCCCGCGCCCAGCGTAAAGCCCTTGTACGAGCCAAGATAGGTGATGGAGTTGTCGGCGCGTGCGTTGGGCACATAGGCATCCAGGGAGCCCATGCCGTAAATGTCCGGACCGATGATGTCGGCGCCCTGAACCGCAAGATAGGTCATCGTGTACTGACGGCCGAACGCGAGCGTTCCGTACGGGCTTTTCATGCCGACGAATGCCTGGCGTCCGAACAGCCTCCCGCCCTGTCCAGAACTGCCGTCGCGCACGTTAAAGCCGCTTTCGAGCGTGAAGACAGCGCTGTAGCCGCCGCCTAGATCTTCGTTGCCGCGCAGCCCCCAGCGTGATGGGAACTCTCCGGTAACGGATGGCATGCGAAAGACGCTGTCGCCCTTCGCGTTCGCGTGCGAGACATACTCGATCCCCGTGTCCACGATGCCATACAACGTGACGCTCGATTGCGCAAAGGCTCCAGTGCTCAGCGCGCATAGCGCACCGAACATGAGAACGTGAGTCGACTTCAATTGCATGGTGATGTCTCCAGACCAGTTGTATGTTTTTTTGTTGAACTGCGATTGAGGGATCTTCGGTTTCAGGCGATTGCAGCGATGAGCGTGACGGGGATGCTGGCGCCGATCACCGTTGATGCAATATCAGGCAAGCTGATATAAAGAACAAAATAAAGCGCGTCCTGGAAGACGCGCCTGTCCGTCGCTATAGTTCCGTATTTGATATCAGGTATCCTGACAACGCAAGCATGAAATGTTCGGTAGATACCCTATGCAGCGGGATGGATGCGAGCCGAGCATTGATTGGTGACGGCCGCCCTTCCGACGAGCAGCGCAAACTGTACGAGCTCGCCTACGCGCAGGTCCACTTCAATATGGACGCTCGCCGGCTCGCTGGTGTCGCCCACGCTGGCGCTGCGCATGCGGCGGGGCGAAGCTTGCCCGCAGGCCATCCTGCGTATCGAGCGCGATGTGCTCGAGCGTCATGCACAGCGTCATTTCGGCGACGCGGCGGGTGGGGCAATCGAATTCGAGCCAGAATTCGCACTGACGTCGGCACAGGGGTGTGCCTGATGCAGTTGCTGCCGATGCTCGCGGAAATCATGAGTACGGAGGCGCATCCGCTGCGCTATCCACTCGCATTTGAGCAGTTCGAGTCGACACTGCTGAACGCGCTTATCTACGGTCAACCGAACAGCGTACGAAGCGGCATGACGCGCGAGCGCAGACCGCTTGCGCCGTTTTATGTACGACGGGTGGAGGAATACATCCGTGCGCATTTGCAGGAGCCGCTAACGATCGAGCGGCTCGCGCTGACGGAGTGTGGGCTGACGATGCATCCTGAAAAGTCAAAGATCGTGTATTGCAAGGACAGAAGTCGCACCCAAACCTACCCGAATGTGACCTCCTGGAGTTGACCCGCTTTCGTGGACATCTATCCTTTGGAACAGGAGGTGTCCATCATGGGTAAACGCCTACTTCGTAAAATACTTTTTCTGAAAATGAAATAATCAGAATTTATCGGCGCAAAATTGTTAATTGCCTGTACGCCTTGAAGAGCAATCTCATGCGGGCACGGACGAAAGGGGCCGTCATCGTTAGCGCACGTAAACGTCCGAATCTTGACGGGCGATTATTCATCCGACAGCGACAACTGGCAACGGTGACCGTGGATTCCGGGCTTTCATGTATGCGCTGAACACGTAGGCCGAGGGCAATGGGCGCGTTCGACATTCAGTCCGCGCACCTGCCCAACACTCCACACAACCACAATCACCAGAAAGATCGGGCAGTAGCCCCACTGGGTCCGGATGCCACAACAGCCCAAAGTACTATGCGGCGGGCCTCTCCCGAGATAGGCGATGCACATCGCGCATCCTTCACGCGGATTCCGGCTTTTAAATCAGTTTTCGATATTCTGGATATCAAACAATTGATGTCTCGTCGGGCGAGTGGGTATTCGCGGTCGATGGAGCGTGGCTCGCCAGAGCGGTCCGTCACGAAGACCAATACACTGACAAGGTTATATATACAGGTCTAGAATGAAATTGGCGTTGGGCCGTTCGCGAAATACTTCTCCCGAAACGGAAAGCGATTCGCGACGTGGCCAGGAATCCCCACACAGGACAGTGTCGCTCACTCCAAACGTGCGGTTTTCGTTTCGATGTAATCTGGACCAAAAGGGTCCTGATTAAAACGGGAGATGTTCCGATGTTGCGCATGAGCAAACTTGCCGATTACGGCACGGTGATCATGACTGCGATGGCGCGCGATCCCGATGCCGTCCACAGCGCAAGCAGTATTGCGGCGGCGACCGGGGTCGCGATGCCTACGGTGTCAAAGGTGCTGAAAGTGCTGACGCGCGGTGGTGTCGTCGAGTCGCTGCGCGGCACAAACGGCGGCTACCTGCTGCCGCGGCCGCCTGCACGGATCACGCTGGCGGAGGTGATCGCCGTCGTCGACGGCCCGATCGGGATGACCGAATGCAGCACTACGCCAGGCCTGTGTATCCAGGAGGCGGCGTGCGCGGTGCGCGCCAACTGGCAGAAGGTCAATCGCCTGATTTACGAAGCGTTGCAGCAGGTCACGCTGGCGGACATGGCGGGCCCCACCTTGCGCGCGGTCGATATCAGCGCGATCCGCGCGCGTAGTATCTCCACCCATCGCGCGGGCGCGACGCCTGCGCGCAAGTCGATTGACGGAGGCCACGCATGAGCGCATCCACAACCGGTTTCGATGAACTGATCAGCCGCGAATATCAGCACGGTTTCGTGACTGATCTGCAGGCCGATGCGCTTCCGCGCGGGCTGAGCGAGGATGTGGTCCGGCTCATTTCGGTGAAGAAAGACGAGCCGGCGTTCATGCTCGAATGGCGACTCGCGGCCTATCGCCACTGGCTCACGATGACCGAGCCGCATTGGGCGACGGTCGAACACCCGGCGATCGATTACCAGAACATCATCTATTATTCCGCGCCGATGACGCAGAAGAATCGTCCGAAGAGTCTCGATGAAGTCGATCCGGAACTGCTGCGTACCTACGAAAAGCTGGGTGTGCCGCTGAGGGAGCGCGAACTGCTGGCGGGCGTAGCGGTGGATGCGGTATTCGACAGCGTGTCGGTAGCGACTACGTTCCGCGAAAAGCTGGCGGAACTCGGCATTGTGTTCTGTTCATTCTCGGATGCCATACAGCATCATCCCGAACTGGTGCGAAAGTATCTCGGCTCGGTCGTGCCGCACACCGATAATTTCTTCGCCGCGCTTAATTCCGCCGTGTTCAGCGATGGCTCGTTCTGCTACATCCCGCCGGGCGTGCGCTGCCCGATGGAACTGTCGACCTACTTTCGTATCAACGCCCAGAATACCGGGCAGTTCGAGCGCACGCTGATCGTCGCGGACAAAGGCGCGTACGTGAGCTATCTGGAAGGCTGCACCGCGCCGATGCGCGACGAAAACCAGCTGCATGCCGCTGTGGTCGAGCTGGTCGCGCTGGAAGGGGCGCAGATCCGCTATTCGACCGTGCAGAACTGGTATCCGGGCGATGCGTCGGGCAAGGGCGGCATCTACAACTTCGTGACCAAACGTGGCGACTGCCGCGAGGCCAATTCGAAGATTTCATGGACTCAGGTGGAAACCGGTTCGGCAATTACGTGGAAGTATCCGAGCGTGATCCTGCAGGGCGATAACTCGGTCGGTGAATTCTATTCGGTGGCACTGACCAACCACTATCAACAGGCCGATACCGGGACGAAGATGATTCACCTCGGCCGCAATACGCGCAGCACGATTCTGTCGAAAGGCATTTCGGCGGGCCGCGGAAAGAACGCGTATCGCGGCCTCGTGAAGGTCGGCCGTGCGGCGGAAGGCGCGCGCAACTACACGCAGTGCGATTCGCTTTTGCTCGGAAACCGTTGCAGCGCTCACACATTCCCCTACATCGAGGTCAAGAACCCGACCGCGAAGGTCGAACACGAAGCATCGACATCACGCATCGGCGAAGACCAGTTGTTCTATTGCCGGCAGCGTGGGTTGTCGCCGGAAGATGCGGTGTCGATGATCGTGAACGGCTTCTGCAAGGAGGTCTTCAAGGAGCTGCCGATGGAGTTTGCAGTCGAGGCACAAAAGCTGCTCGGCGTCAGCCTGGAAGGCGCCGTGGGATAACCCACAGCGATTCGCGAGGGATTCGGACCATGCTTGAAATCAGTAATCTGCAGGTCGAAGTCGACGGCAAGAAAATTCTGCGTGGCATCGATCTGGATGTAAGGGCCGGCGAGGTGCACGCGATCATGGGTCCAAACGGCTCGGGCAAGAGCACGCTTGCCCAGGTGCTGGCCGGGCGCGAGGACTTTGCTGTCACGGGCGGCGAGGTCTCGTATCTCGGCCGCGACCTGCTGGCGCTCGCACCCGAGGAGCGCGCACACCAAGGACTGTTTCTCGCGTTCCAGTATCCCGTCGAGATACCCGGCGTGAGCAACGTTTATCTGCTGAAGGCGGCGCTGAATGCGCAGCGGCGGTATCGTGGCGAGCCGGAGTTCGATGCGATGGAGTTTCTGCAACGGGTCAAGGAGAGGATGACGCTGATGCGGATGGACGAGAGTCTGCTGTATCGCGCCGTGAACGAAGGGTTTTCCGGCGGAGAGAAGAAACGCAACGAGATTCTGCAGATGGTCGTGCTGGAGCCCCGGCTCGCCATTCTCGACGAAACGGATTCCGGACTCGACATCGACGCATTGCAGATTGTCGCGCAGGGCGTCAACAGCATGCGCAGTCCAGAACGGGCGATCGTGCTCGTGACGCACTATCAGCGGCTATTGGACTACGTCGTGCCGGATCGCGTGCATGTGCTGGCGAATGGCCGGATCGTGAAGTCGGGGTCCCGTGAACTGGCGCTGGAGCTGGAGCGTAAAGGCTATGGTTGGATCGACGATGAAGCGGTGCAACCAGAAAATACAGCAAGCTAGGAAAGTGCGGGGCATCCATGAAAAACGAATCTCTTGACTATTTCCATCAGTTTGGGCAACTCGCGAAGACGTTGCCCGGCGTCGAGTTTCCATGGCTGCGTGCCGCGCGCCGAAGCGCGTTCGACCAGTTCGACGCGCTGGGTTTGCCGACCACGCGGCACGAGGACTGGAAATACACGAACGTGTCGGCGATTGGCAAGCGTCCCTGGCATTTCAAGGCACAACGCACGGACGATAGCGACGTGCGGCACGTCATCGATGAACTCAAGCTGGACCCTGCCGCGCATCGACTGGTCTTTGTCAACGGTCGGCATGTGCCGCGGCCGTCGAAACTGAATGGTTTGCCACACGGGGTATTTGTGGGCTCGCTCACCCGGGCGTTGAGAGAAATGCCACAACAACTGGAATCGGCATTCGCTTCGCAGGCGTATTCAGATGGCTTTGCCGCGCTAAATACGGCGTTTATGACGGATGGGTTTGCCATCGTGCTGCCGCCTGGCGAGGTCATCGAACAACCGCTGCAGATCCTGTTCCTGACCGACGAAGCGGGTCTTGCGGTGCAGCCGTTCAATGTCGTGCTTGCAGGAGCACGCTCGGGCTGCACGATCGTCGAGCATTTTGTAGGGCTGAGCGGCGACGCGTACTGGACCAATGCGGTTACCCGCATCGTCGCAGACGAGCAGGCGGACGTGCAGCACTACCGGTTGCAGCGAGAGGGCCCGAAGGCTTTTCATATTGCGTCGGTCGCCGCTGCGCAGCAACGGGGCAGCTGTTTTACCTCACATGCGTTCGCGTTCGGCGCCGCGTTGTCGCGCACTGGTATCGGCACAAGCCTGAACGCCGCGAACGCGCAAGCGACGTTGAACGGTCTCTATTTTGTCGGGGGCCGGCAGCACGTCGATCACCACACGCGCATCGATCACACAGAGCCGCATGGCACGAGTCGCGAACATTACCGCGGGGTGCTCGACGGCGCAGCGCGCGGCGTGTTCAACGGGCGCGTCATCGTGCATCGCGATGCACAGCAAACGGACACGCATCAGGCGAATCACAACCTGCTGCTGTCACGCGATGCGGAAATCGACACGAAGCCGCAACTCGAGATCTACGCCGACGACGTGAAATGCACACACGGCGCGACGGTCGGTCAACTGGACGACAACCAGCTGTTCTATTTACGTGCACGAGGTGTCGAAGAGCGCATGGCACGGGCGCTACTGACATACGCATTTGCGCGCGACATTGTCGAAGGTGTGCGCATCGATTCGCTGCGTGGCCGGCTCGAAAACCTGCTGTTCGCGCGCACCCCGGAAGGCGAGCGCATCAGGGAGTTGCTATGAAGCCGATCGAACAGATGCAGACGCCCGATCCGCGCAATGTCGAGCACTGGCGAGCCGATTTTCCGATTCTGGGCGAGCGCGTGCATGGCCGGCCATTGGTCTATCTCGACAATGGCGCCACTACGCAAAAGCCTGCCTCGGTCATCTACGCGGAAAACGCTTACTACCGGCATAGCAACGCGAATGTGCACCGCGGCGTGCATCTGCTGTCTCAGCGCGCGACCGATTCATTCGAGGCCGCACGCGCAAAGATCGCACGCTTCATCAATGCGCAGCGTCCGGAGGAGATCGTGTTCGTGCGTGGCACGACCGAAGCGATCAATCTCGTCGCCCAGAGCTATGCTCGCCCGCGGATCAAGCCCGGCGACGAAATCCTGATTAGCGCGATGGAGCACCATTCGAACATTGTGCCGTGGCAGCTCGTCTGCGAGCAGACGGGCGCGGCGCTGAAAGTCGTGCCGATCGACGATACGGGCGCACTCGATGCCGGCGCGTACGAGCGCTTGTTAAGCGAACGTACGCGGCTGGTCGCGATGACGCACTTGGCCAACGCGCTCGGCAGCATCAATCCGGTGGAGCGCATCGTTGCAGCGGCACACGCGCGGGGCGTGCCGGTGCTGCTGGATGGTGCACAGGCAATCACGCATCTGCCGGTCGACGTCCGCGCGATAGATTGCGATTTCTACGCGTTGTCGGGGCATAAGGTGTACGGACCGACTGGCATTGGCGTGCTATACGCCAAGGCCGCACTGCTTGAAGCGATGCCGCCATGGCAGGGCGGCGGCGACATGATCCGATCGGTAACGTTCGAGAAAACGGAATACAACGCGATTCCGTGGAAGTTCGAAGCGGGTACGCCGAACATTGCCGGCGCGATTGCGCTGGGCGCGGCGCTCGACTATGTCGACAGCATCGGCATGGAAGTCATCGCCGCGCACGAGAACGAACTGCTCGCCTATGCGACGGCCGCCCTGCGGGTGATACCGGGCTTGCGTTTTATCGGTAGCGCACGCGACAAGGCAGGCATTCTGTCGTTCGTGCTCGACGGCGTGCATGCCCATGATGTCGGCACGATTCTCGATCATCACGGCATCGCGGTGCGTGCGGGCCATCATTGCGCGATGCCGGTGATGCAGCGCTTCGGCGTACCGGCGACCGTGCGCGCGTCGCTCGCCCTCTACAACACCCACCAGGATATCGACGCGCTGATCGAAGGTCTCGGAAAGGTCAGGGAGATATTCGGAAAATGAGCGATCTGCGCGATCTGTATCAGGAAGTCATCTTCGACCACTACCGGCGGCCGCGTAACTGTCATGGACTGTCCGGCGCCAATCACACGGCTGAGGGCTATAACCCGCTGTGCGGCGACCGAATTACGCTTTATCTGCGAATCGAGGACGGCATCGTCAAAGAAGCGAGTTTCGAAGGCGCGGGCTGTGCAATTGCGACAGCATCAGCGTCGCTGATGACCGAGGCGCTGAAAGGCAAAACGGAAGCAGAGGCCGAAGCGCTGTTCGGGCGCTTTCACGACATGGTGACAACGCCCGCTGCAGGGCAGGCGACAGCCGCGCCGGAGATGGGCAAGCTGGCGGTGCTGTCCGGTGTACGTGAATTTCCCGAGCGTGTGAAGTGCGCGACGCTGGCCTGGCATACGCTCCACGCCGCGCTGCACGACGAAGATCGCCCCGTTTCGACAGAGTGAGGCAGACGATGAGCACATTCGACTGGCTGAAGCGCGCTGAGGCCGCACAACCCGGCAGTGGCACGACAACAGAAGGTCTTGAAGAACGCGTGATCGATGCACTTCGCACCGTGTTCGACCCGGAGATTCCGGTCAACATCTACGATCTGGGGCTTGTTTATGGTCTTGACGTGGACGAAGCCGAAGGCCGCGTTGGGATCCGCATGACGCTGACCGCGCCCGGCTGCCCGGTCGCGCAGACCTTCCCGGCGACGGTGGAGGATGCGGTGTTCTCGGCGAGCGGAGTGAACGACGTGCACGTTGAACTGGTGTGGGATCCGCCGTGGTCGAGAGACCGGATGTCGGATGCGGCGCGCCTGCAATTGGGGATGCTTTGACATGTCAGACTGGGTCGACGTCGCTGCGATCGGGGATTTTCCGGCCGGGTCTGTTCGCAGCGTCGAGGTCGACGGCGCGCAGGTTGCTGTGTTCAACGTCGACGGCACCTGTTATGCAATCGAGGATGTCTGCCCGCACGACGGCGGCATCCTGACTGGCGGTGTGGTCGAAGGCGACGTGGTCGTCTGTCCGCGCCACGGTGCACGATTTTGCATCAGGACCGGAAAGGTGCTGGCGCCGCCGGCATATGAGGATGTGGTGGCGTTTCCGGTGCGGATCGAGGCGGGCGTCGTTCAGGTGCGTGACGAGCGGTGGGATTGAGGTGCGCTGTCGACCGGCTCTCGTTCTCAGTAAGCGGCTCCGCTGGGCCGTTCGTCCGTTCGCGCGCGCGTGAGGCGGCATAGCCATCCAGTGAGATGGTCTTCGGCGGCTTGCCCTGATGTTTGAGAGCTTTCCTGAAAAAGGCTTTGGCCGCCTTCACGTCGCGCTTTGCACGTAGCATGAAGTCAACTGTCTGGCCGGCCCGATTCACCGCCCGGCAGAGCTACACCCACCTGCCGCGGATCTTCAGCTACGTTTCATCGACACGCCACGACGGCTCTCTATTCGTTCAGCAGGACACTCTAACCGATTCGCTTGCGCCGTTTGCACCATGTATGGACGACTTCCTGGGGTTCCGGCTCCGCAGAATCGTCGTGCTGTGATGGTCACCGCCCTGTCATTATCCGGAGGATTTTCTGCACGATGCGCTCATGCTGCTCCAGCGCCTCATCGAGCGTACTTGCTCCGTAGCTCCTGTTGTCTTGCGCCTGCATTCCGGCGACGCGCGTCACGAACAGCAAAGCCTCCCCGGTTTTCGGTTTGGACACACCACGGAAGCGGGTCGTGACCGTTACACCGTAGTCGTCCAGCAGTGTGCGGCGGAAGATCAGTTCGTTTTCCGTCATCCAGCGCGACCACGCGCCGTGGTCGAACACCTCGACAGGCCTGTTCTTCGCATCGAGAACATAGATGCGCTCCGAGCTAAACGAGACCGGTGGCGTCTTCATATTTCAATGCAAAGGCGTGAGAAGGAAGTCGGTCGCCTCCCGCCACCAGGTTTCGTCGACGTGGCCAATCCAGTCGTTATGGTCAGCCGCCTTCACCACCACGAGTTTTCTCGGTGCGGACAGCGAGTTGTAAAGCGCCTCGCCGTAGCGCGTAGGGACGATGCTGTCGCGTTCCGCAACCACGACGAGAATCGGGCGGTCGAACGATGCCAGATGGGTCACGCTGTCGTACTGGTCGCGCAGCAGCCACTTCACGGGCAGCCACGGATAGTGGTAAGCGGCGACGTGCTCGAGCCGATCCCATGGCGTGATGAGCATCATGCCTGCGATCTTGTCGCGTTCACGCGAGCCGGCCGCAGCGACCACGCCGGCCCCAAGCGATTCGCCGATGAGCAGCAGCGGCGCTCCATAGAGGCGATGTGCGAGCGCGATGGTTTGTTGAGCATCGTCGACCAGACTCGCTTCGCCTAATGCACCGGTGCGCGGCCCGTAGCCTGGATATTCGGCGAGAATCACGCGCAGCCCGAGCCGGGTGAGCGCTGCCGCATAGAACGAGCGGTGGCCGGCATGCCCCGCATTGCCATGGAAGACGATGACCGTGGCGCGCGCGGACCCGGCCGGCTCCGCCACGAGACCCCGGTACGCCTCAGGTGTCGGCCAGGCGCGCAGTCCGCCGGAGGTGACCTCCTCGATTGCGGCTTTCTGAGGGAAGTAGAGAAAACGATCCTGCAAGATGGCGACTCCGGCTAACACGATCATGTACGCGACGGCGAGGCCGACCATCATTCGGGTGAATTTCATCGTCTTGCGCTCGACCCACCGAACTTTTCGATAGCACACACCCAGTTTAGCGCGCGGTCGCCACCGCTCATATTCAGGCGTGTCGTCAGGATGTGGGCGTCTAAGTTATGGTACGGAGAGTATCTCCCTGCCTTGTATCCTCGATATTTTCCGAGCGACGCGACCAGGCGCGGGGTTGGTCCGTACGAAGCAGCCCAGAACAGACTGAAATCGAGCGCGACCGACGCTAGCCGTGCGAAACAATGCTACGTCCCGGCTCGTGCGCCCGCTTTTTGGCGCACCTCGCATCGGACGAATCCGGACCCCTTATCCTCAAAGCCGTCATCCGCATGGCTGGTTCTCCAGAAGACCTGCCTGATAACCGTCGCGTACACTTCGGCCATAGCGGTCGGTTGCCGATCGGGCAGCGTGCGGCGGCAGCAGGTCGCTTTGCTGACCTTCGCAAGCCGGTGCCGATGAATGTCTGCTAAGTCATGGATGGATGAGTCTTGCCGACCCAGAGCCGACTTCCGGCATGTCGAAGCATCAATGGCTCTTTGAAGAGTGAAGCGGACTTTCGTCGCGGAAAGGCTGCTGGTGGGTCATCGGCCTGAGCCGACGTTCGCCGATCAAATTGGTGCGGCTGTCGCGTATCGCGTTGCTGACTTTTACAAACTGGCGTCGGCGAATGTCAGCTTCTATGGGGACTTGTATGTCAAGCCGTTTTTGATCACGTGAAGGGCTTGGATTTCATGGTGGCTCCTGTAGGTTGTTGAGCGCGTGATGCCTTGGCGCGACATGGCTGTGCCATCCTGGTCCGGGGTCGGGGTGTGATGAGCGTTCGAGCCAGTGCCCGAACGAACTTCTATCCGTGCAGGGCGCCAACACCCTGCACCTCATGCAGCATGCGCGCAAGGCGCGCTGGCAAACCCCGGTTATGGGCGCGCCCCATCTCTGCGAGACGGTCACGGGGTGCCGTGACCCGCCGACGTTCCGGGCGCGTCGACCCTGGATCATGATGACGTGTTGCGTGCGAAGGCGTTGCGTGGTACCCGTGCTGCCCGGAATTTCAGGCAGCTGCCGGCTTGAGCGAGGCGCCGGCCGGAATCTCGCCGTGCTCGAGGTAGTGCCACAGCGCGATAGCCAGGCGCCGCGCCAACGCCACGATGCCCACGCGCCGCATGCGCTTGCCGCCGCCGGCAAAGCGCCGGTTGAACCACTGGGTCAGGAGGCTGTCGGGCTGCAGCTGCAGCCAGCGCCAGGCGAGTTCGACCAGCATCGTGCGCGCTCGCTTGTTGCCCGCCTTGCTGATGCCTTGCTCGATCTGACTGCCGCCACTGTCGTAGGGTGTCGGCGTGAGCCCCAGGCTGCCGGCCAGCTCGCGCCGGTTGGCGAAACGTCGCCAGCCAAACACTTCCTTGACCAGCACCCAGGCGCCCTTGGGGCCGATCGCGCGCAGCCGTGCCAGTTGCGCCACCAGCGGATGCTTGCCCTCGGCCAGTTCCTGGCGCCGCGCCGCTTCCAGCACCTTGAGCTGCTGCCTGACCAGCGCCAGCCGCGCGCTCTCGCGCTCGATCTCGCCGCGCAACACCGGCGGCACCTGCTCGCGATGGCGCTCCCACCACGCCGCCCAGTCGCGCCCGCCGACGATGACCGGCACACGCAGGTTGTGCAGCACCAGCAGGGAGCGGATGCGGTTCGTGTGGGCGGTACGCTCCTGGCTCAGCCGGGCCAGTTCACGGTGCGTGCGGCGCGCGTCTTCCTGCTCGGGCGTGGGCTCGTGCACCACCGACCAGATGCGCTCGCCAGCGTGGTGGCGCCTGAGCATCACCAGCAGCTTATCGCCGTCGAGCCGGTCGGTCTTGGCCCGTCTGGCGCGTCGGTTCACTTCGATGCTCGCCGGGTCGACCACGAGGTTGTCAATGCCTTGCCCGCTCAACCAGCGATGCAGCCACCAGCCATCGCGGCCGGCCTCATAGCACGAATGCACCGGGGCCTGCGGTTCGAGCTGGCAGCGCTCCTTGGCGCGGCGCACGCAGTCGAGCACCGCAGCCGTGTCGCCGGCGTGCACGCTGAAACGGCTCGGGCCGCGCCGGCCATCGCTGGCCGTCAACTTCCACGACTTGTCGCCGAGTTCGAAGCTCATGTAGAGCTGGACTTGGATCGCCGTATCATTGCCTTGTGGGACTGTCTGGGTCGCCGACATTTCCGTCTCCTTTGCACAGGGTTGGAAATTCCGTTTTAGCTAAACGGGTCTGGCTTGGGTAGTCCCACATAGCATCTCTCTGTCCATCAACGCGTCTTACCGACCCGTCCAGACCTTTCACAGTCCGATCGCCGACGGCCTCAAAGGTATGCCGTCAAAGGTGCGGCAAATCGTCAATGCATTTTTCGACATGATCGCCAGGGACATCCGTGTCGATCCCGGCGGTTCCGTCGGTGTGAGAGACAGACACAATTTTTGGCCCGAGATACCGTGTGCCACCAAGCGTAAAAAGGGACCAAACAACATCTCCCCGACGGATCGCGGCGACGACTTCGACCACCTCCACAATCGCAGGGGGGGACAGCCATTCACGCGTCGACGGATCGACGGGAGCCCAACGCACATGGGTAAACCTGTCGTTCGTCGGGTTGATGCGAACGGCGTCGATAGCAAAAGTTGTCACATCTACCTCCATCATCCTGACAAAGGGATGTGTGCATTATGCGCCGCTTCTTTTGCCGGGGATCAGCAGGATCGGTCGTGAGGGCCGTTGTCAGCCCTTGCTGCACGTA
This sequence comes from Paraburkholderia sp. 32, assembly GCF_050435345.1. NCBI lineage: Bacteria > Pseudomonadati > Pseudomonadota > Betaproteobacteria > Burkholderiales > Burkholderiaceae > Paraburkholderia > Paraburkholderia sp. 32. The sequence goes on along the minus strand of NZ_JBNDKD010000002.1, from coordinate 1,136,519 downwards.
TCGCTCTCGCCTGACGCGTGCCCCCGAACTGGATGTCTGGTGCGTGCGGCGAATACTCCGGGACAGCCCGGACCTGGATAGTGAAGCCTAAGCGGAGTTCTCGTCGCACCACTGAATCGCCCAACGCTGCGCCGCCTCAATGGCATCCGCGTCGGAGGGGTAATCGCCGAGGTCGCCCGAATACTTTACCTCGACGGCATCGCCACTCGCCGAGGCGCGCCGGTAGATCTTTGCGCGAGCGTAATAGCGGCCGCCTTCATCAAGAGGTGACGCGTCGATGTGGAATTGTTGGTAGTCGAAATGCATGGCTGTCTCCAAACGATTGCCCTAATCGTCGTCGCGTTGGACGAGGTGGACCTCGTTGTCACCGCCAAGGTCGCTCTGTCAGTGTATTCGCAGGCCAAACTCAACGCTGTGGCAAGACGACTGAACGAGCGTCCAAGAAAGACACTGGACTACGAGACGCCCGCCGAACGATTCCAGCAAACTATTGCATCCACCGGTTGAATCCGCCGGGCGGACCCGCCGTCTGAATGTCTGCGCGACGGAACGGACGAATGACGCTTGATGGCCGGCAGTACGCGTTCACACCAACCACGGGAAAGCTGCCGTTGAGAATTCCAACGTCACCTCTGTAAAACGTTCATCGAACTGGTGCTATCGGCCATGACCGGTCACTCGACATTGGGGGCTGAATCGTCGACAAAGTATGTCCGGCGTGAGGCGAGAGTCCGCCGTCTAAGGACGGATCACCGTCATCCTGTATGGGCCGCCGTTCGCAGCTGCGTGAGCCACCGCGTCGTTAGCGTCATCAAGGGGGAAGGTTGTGACGTCAAAGTGGCCGAGATCCAGCAGCCCGGCACGGATCAAGCCCGTCATGCGCGTCACTGCTGCGGGCGGATACATCCATTTGCCGCGTATCGTGATGTCGTTGCGCATGATCCACGCATAAGGCAGGTCAAGCCCTTCGCCGCCGAGCATGCCGACGCCACCCATCAGCACGACTCGTCCATAAGCGCGGACGGTCGTGACCGCCGCGCGCACCGTGGTCGTGCTAACCGACGGCGGCATCAGATCAATCACGCAATCGATCGGACAGGGCGCCGCCAGCCGCATCCGTTCGCGGTCCTCTTCTTCACGACCCGAAAGCTTCACGGTCCGGATGCGCTTGCCGAAGCGGCGTTCCAGATCCGCGAGGGCCTGTTCGTTGCGTCCCGGCGCGACCACGCAGCGCGCGCCCATCGCGAGGGCGACGGCGACGCACGCGCTGCCGAAGTTGCCTGTCGCGCCGCTCACGAGCAACGTCTCACCTGCCTGCAAACCAGCTGCGAGCAGTCCGCCGTAGGGCACCAGCATGACATTGAGCGCACACCACCGGGCGACATCGGCCGGATCGATCTCCCCGATGCGAACGGCGTTTTCCGTCGGCACTCGCACCTGTTTGGCGAAGGGGCCATCGTGAAAATGCCGTTGCAGACGTTTGCCGCCGTCCCCGCGCGCGCTCCAGCCCTGTAGTGCGATGTCGGGGATCAGGGCGTCGTCGCGCGAGCGCACGGTCGGATCGCAGAACACCCAGTCACCCGGCTTCAGGTGCGTGGCGTCCGGGCCAATAGCACGCACGCGACCAATCGCGCCGCAGCCGGGAACCATCGGCAGGTCAATTGGGTATCGGCGTTCGCCGCTGAAGACTTCGTTCGCGTAGGGCAGCACGGGGGCGGCGGCGACATCGACAATGACCTCGCCTGTGCCGATCAAGGGGGCCGGCATGTGTTCGATCTCGAGTGGCATGCCGAGCGTCTTCAGAATCGCAGCTTTCATTGTCGGTCTCCGGTCAGGGTGATTGGACGAGACCATTCTGGCAGGCGTAGCATTCGTAACAAGGCCTAGCACTATCCTAGGGCTTCAGCGTGCCTCCCAAGGCGAAAACGACAATCATGACGACATCGAGTCGAAACGAATTTGGCGATTTCCTGCGCTCACGCAGGGAAAAACTGAGTCCGGACGCGGTCGGACTCAACGACGATCGGCGCCGCCGCACACCGGGCCTGCGACGGGAGGAAGTGGCGGAACTGGCGGGCATCGGCGTGGACTGGTATGTGCGGCTCGAGCAGGGCCGAACCGTCAGGCCGTCCGATACCACCCTCGACGCGCTCGCTCGCGCCCTGCGCCTCGGCAAGGTCGAAACAGCACATTTGCGGGCGCTCGCGGGCAACGGCGATCGGGTCGCGTTCACGCGCGAGAGCGTCCCTCCGGCGATCGAACGTCTGGTCGCGCGCCTTGATGTGCCGGCGTACGTAACCGGCAGGCGCTGGGACATCCTGACGTGGAACACCGCCGCTGCGGACCTCCTGGGCTTCGACCGTTTCGCCGAAGCGGACCGCAACATCCTGGTCTTCATGTTTATCGAGCCGGAATCGCGGCGGCTCTTCGGGGCCACCTGGTCCGATGAAGCCCGTCGAATGATTGCGCTCTTTCGCGCGACCCACGATCTCCATGCCGACGATCCGGCGTTTATCGAACTGGTCGAGCGCGTGCGTTCCCGTAGCCGGGAGTTCGCGCGGTGGTGGGACGCGCATGACATCCGCAGCAGCGTGGCCGGCCAGAAAGTGCTCGCGCACCCGCAGCGAGGCACGCAGCGCTACGAATACACGACGTTTCAGGCGAACGATGACCCTGCACTAAAGTTGGCGATCTACACGCCTGTCTGAGCGGTCGTGCGGCGGGAAGCTTGGTGCATTCCGGGGATGGCTCAGCGAGATGCGTCCGCCTTGCTCCTTCCTTTGACGCCACTGCGCCTGGCGCCAGGCAAGCCCATGGGCGAATGCGAATTTGTTGCCAGGTCGTTGCGATATCTGAAAGCTGGTCGCGTACCAGCTAAACAGTTCCGCACATAGCTTGGACGACCGTTATGGAGAAAGGGGACCGGCCCTTGTGGGTCGACATGAGCCAAAGCGTATCGGGCAGTAGACGGCCCGAACCGGTCATTCAGCATGAGGAAATACCCTGTCGTAGGGCGTCCGGTCCAGGTCGGATAACTGCCGTTCAGGAATGACCGGAAAACTTGCTATAGAGGTTGGCAGGCCAGACGGCCATGAGAGAATTCTTTCTTGCTCTTGCACTTGTCCTCATCGCCTCATGAAGATTCTCGAATACACAGGCCTCGACACTTCACGCGTCAAGGCCAGCTACGACAAGGTGTCCGCGGCCATCGCCCGCCACGACTTCCGTGCTGCCCAAGTCAAGAAGCTCGCCAATCTGAGCCACGGCAAGTTCTACCGGGCGAAGCTGGATGACGCCGACCGGCTGTTGTTCTCGCTGGTGCGCCACGGGGATGAAGTCTGCGCACTGATGCTGGAAGTGATCGCCAATCACGCCTACGATAAGTCACGTTTCCTGCGCGGCGCGGCGATTGACGAGAGCAAAATTCCAGACATCAGCGCTGATGACGCCATCAGGGAGGCGCAAGCTCTACGCTACCTTCATCCCGAGCGTACCGGCATTCATCTGCTCGACAAACCGATCTCGTTTGATGACACGCAGGAGACCATTTACCGACAGCCACCTCCCCTGGTTGTCGTCGGCAGCGCTGGCAGCGGCAAGACCGCACTGACGCTTGAAAAGCTCAAGCATGCCGAAGGTGAGGTCCTCTACGTCACTCACTCCGCCTTCCTGGCGCAGAGCGCCCGCGACCTTTATTACGCCAACGGTTTCGAGCATGGCGCTCAGGATGCCGTATTTCTGTCCTACCGGGAGTTTGTCGAGTCGATCCGCGTTCCGGCAGGACGCGAGGCTAGCTGGCGCGACTTTGCGGGCTGGTACTCGCGTATACGGCAGAACTTCAAGGATGTCGATGCCCACCAGGCTTTCGAGGAGATTCGCGGCGTGATTGCCGCCGGGTCGGGCGGTGTCCTGTCGCGCGACGAGTATCAAGCACTGGGGGTGCGTCAATCGATCTTTCCCGTAGAACGGCGCGACCAACTCTACAATCTGTTTGAGAAGTATCGCGCCTGGTTGGCCGAGGCAAAGCTCTACGACCTGAATCTGGTCGCCCAGGACTGGCAAGCGCTGGCTGCGCCGCGCTACGACTTCGTGGTTATTGACGAGGTGCAGGACATCACCACCGTGCAACTCGCGCTCGTGCTGAAAACCATGAAGAAGCCTGGCCATTTCATGCTCTGCGGGGATTCCAATCAGATTGTCCATCCCAATTTCTTTTCCTGGAGCCAAGTCAAGAGCCTGTTCTGGAAGGACCCGAAACTGGCCGAGCGGCAGGAATTACGCGTGCTAATGGCCAACTTTCGCAACGGGCTGGAGGCCACTCGCGTCGCCAATCAGTTGCTCAAGATCAAGCAGCGGCGCTTCGGCTCCATCGACCGGGAGAGCAACTTCCTGGTCCAGGCCGTCGGCGGCGAAACCGGCCAGGTTACGCTGATACCCGACAAGGACGCCACCAAGCGGGAACTGGACCAGAAGATTCGCCAATCCGCCCAGTTCGCCGTCCTGGTAATGCGCGATGAGGACAAGGCCGACGCCCGCAAGCACTTTGCCACGCCGCTGTTGTTCTCGATCCACGAAGCCAAGGGTCTCGAATACGAGAACATCGTGCTCTACCGTTTCATCTCGGATCACCGGGGCGAGTTCAACGACATTGTCGAGGGCATCGCCAAGACCGATCTGGCGGTCGAGACACTGGATTACAAACGCGCTAAAGACAAGAGTGACAAGTCGCTCGAAGTCTATAAATTCTTCGTCAATGCCCTGTATGTAGCGCTGACGCGCGCCATCAAGAACATCTACATGATCGAATCGGACACAGGGCATGATCTGTTCGGGTTGCTGGATCTGATCGTCGGCCAGACCAGGATCGAGGCCAGGCAATCCACGCTCGAAGACTGGCAGAAGGAAGCACGCAAACTTGAACTGCAGGGCAAGCAGGAGCAGGCGGAGGCCATCCGCCGCACCATCTTGAAGCAGGTCCCGGTGCCGTGGCCGGTGTTCGATGAGGCCAAGGTCAGGGAACTGCTGATCAAGGTCTTCCGCGAGCAGTCTCCGGGCAACAAGGGCAAGCAGCAACTCTTTGACTATGCCACCTGCTTCGATGAACCGCAGCTCGCCGAGTGGCTGGCAGTCGAGGCGAAATTCGAGCAGGCACGAACCTTTGATCAGCAGCGCGCGGTGTTCGCCCGCAAGAGCTACGTCCCTTTCTTCGCCAACCGCTTCAAGGACATCCTCAGGCAGTGTGACCAGCATGGCGTCGATCATCGTCTGCCAATGAACCAGACGCCGCTGATGGCCGCAGCGGCTGCAGGAAATGTGGCGCTGGTGGAAGCCCTGCTGGAGCGCGGTGCCGACCGCGATGCCGTCGATCACTATGGTCACAATGCCCTGCACTGGGCTTTGCGTCAGGCATTTGGCGATGCAAAGTTCGCTGCTGGCCCGCTGGCGGCAATCTATGAATGCCTGGCTCCGCCCTGCATTGATGTCAGAGCGGGCGATCGCTTGGTCCGCATCGACCGGCATCTGTCTGAATACTTTCTGTTCCAGACCCTGTGGGTATTGTTCAAAGCACGATTCAGCAAGATACGAGGCAATACAGACAGCGCGTTCCAGACCCAAATCATCCTCGATGCCTGGCAACACTTACCCGCTAACATCGCGCGGCCAGAGCGCAATAAGCGCCAGCATCTTTCTGGCGTGCTGGCGAGGAACGAAATCGACAGAGACTATGCCTACAATAGATCCCTGTTCCTGCGCGTATCCACCGGGCGGTACCAGTTCAATCCCAAACTCGCTGTGCGTCGCCGCCAGGGCGAAGAAGAAAACTGGGTCCCGATCTACACCGCACTCAACCTCCCGTTGATTAGCGAGTTTGCCTACAACGACGGCTGGATCAGCACCTGGGACAATATCGACAAGCTTGTGGTCCTTGCTGGACTGCCTGAACGAACCACACCCATCGCGGCTGAACGCTTCGCCGAACGGCAAGCGGCCAAAATGAGGGAGCTGGACGAACGCAGAGCCAATCAACTTGCTGCCAAAGCACGCATTCGTGCAGCCGCCGAAGCCACCCAGAACAGAGCGCCACGATGGGGAACAAAGGAAGCTAAACGGCTTGAAATCGAACGTGTGAAACAAGAAATCGAAAGACGAAAGAAGGGTTGACTTGCCGATATTTCTTTTGGGGCGGCTTTCGGCCCATCAACTGTCGTTCGCTCAGCGATCCGGGCGGACATTCGAAGATCCGCTTCGCTCAGTTATCGCAGCCGGCAGGCTTACGCATTGGGGTGACCTGGATGGCCCTGACATCGCACTATGGGCGCTTTATCCTTCGCGGCGCTTGCTAAGCCCTCGCGTTTCCGCCTTTCTCGATCACATTAAGGAAGCATTCCCCCTGGGAAAACCCGAGGAATTGGCTGGATTTATAGGATCGGAACCGTGAGACCGGTGCGGACCACAGGTCGCTCTTACGTTGAGTGCTAACGGCTGCGCGCCACCGCGTATGACCATCTCGTGTCATCGGGAAGCGCGCGGCAAGGCATGGGCTTCCCAGGACCGGGCCATCGGGCACAAGTCGGCCATCAAGCCGCCCTTCACGGGGCAAGCGAAAGTCGGGAATTGCGAATTCAGGTACCAGCGGCTCACGGCCGAAGGGTCGGGGAATCTTGAAGCATCTGGTGCAGCCGGAAGGAACGCATCTCGCGGCACCCGGTCCCTTCCCGACGCTCGGCACGTCTGTCAGGACCATCAGTACTCGGCGCGCAGTTCAACCAATAGGCAATTGCCGTCTCGAACGCCTCCGCAAGCAGAATTACGACGCCGGTTATCGACCTCGTACGGGATCAGCGCCTGTAGCCGGATGAACCATGCAACGTTCGCGTGTTAGTCTCCGATAACGACATGGAGGCTTTCATGCAACGAGTGATCACCTATCGTGGCTTCGAGATTCACGTCGAGTTGACTCCGGCTGCGGAGGACACGTTCAACGTGACTGTCCAGATCAAAGGCGGTACCAACCTCGAAGTGCTCGGCGCGCGGGGGGGCCGGATCGCGCTGCGCAACGGCCCTTTTACTGAACGATGGGCCTACCTGGTTGGGGAAGTCGCCGGTCAAGCCGCAATCGACCTGCTGCTTGGCCCGACTGGCTGATTCCATTCCTGTTTCGCCGCCTCGACACACTCACTCGTCCCGCCGAGTACGGTCACTAGCTGCGTTCGACGTCGCACGCACGACGGTCGTCGCCGTTGAGAGCATTGGCGTCAGGCCCAATCTCTCACCGGGAGACGGCGTTCATTTCATTTCAACAGACCATAGGGCCGCTCAGGCCAGGTAGCGGCGATTGTTTTTGAATGCGAGCGTGACGCCCGGCGTCGTGGGATCATCTGTTGTGGCTGTCTCGGGCCGCACGCCTTTGAGTTGCCAGCCCCAACCTCCGGGATCAGACGAACAGGATAAATATATGAAGCTTCGCGTCGGATACGAACTGTCGTACGAGTGCTCACAACCGACGCCGATGATGCTGATGCTGAACACGCACTTTTCGCATGCAAAGGATATTGTCGAGGCAGATCTCCTCGTTACCGATCCGCCGGTGGCGACGAGGCAGTACCGCGACTTGTTCGGCAACTTGTGCACGCGGATAATCGCGCCCGCCGGGCGTGTTGGCTTGAGCACGACCGCGCTTCTGAATGTGCCAAATGCGATGGAAACGCGTCCGAAAGACGGTCGGGGCCATCCAGTCGAGCAGTTGCCCGACGATACGCTCGTTTTCCTACTGGGTAGCCGCTATTGTGAAACCGATTTGATGGTCGACGTCGCGTGGAAGGTTTTTGGACAGTGCGCGCCGGGCCGCGAGACTGTTCTCGCAATCTGCGACTTCGTGCACCGGCATATCGCATTTGATTACCGGCACGCGCGGCCGACCAAAACCGCAGCGGACGTTTACCGCGAACGAAGAGGCGTCTGCCGGGACTTCGCCCATCTGGGCATCACGCTATGCCGCGCCATGAATATTCCGGCTCGCTACTGCACCGGTTATATCAGCGATGTCGGTTTGCCCCCCGTCGCAGCGCCGATGGATTTCGCGGCGTGGTTTGAGGCCTACGTAGGGGGTAGCTGGCAAACCTTCGATCCGCGTAACAACGCACCACGCATCGGGCGCGTTTTGATGGCATACGGTCGCGACGCCGCCGATGTTGCGATAAGCAATGCGTTTGGGGCCGCCGTGCTAACGCACTTCAAGGTGCATTGCGATCAGGAATAACCGCGCACAATTGGCCATTGCTGAGCCGACGGGGAATTTTTGAATCCCCTCCCGGTAACGTAAGCATTTTGGACCGCGCTGGCCTAATTGATTGCGCGCCTGAGCGTCACCGCGTCGTTCACCCGTTCCACGCGTCAGTCGTTCGGTGGACTTTGGGCGACCGGATGCGCGGCGGAGTATGTCCAGCAAAGTTACTCGGCGAATGAGCGCTGTGCTCCTGGACGGAGACGGCGAGGCCCCTCGAAACGCTTGACGGACTGACTCAGGGCGTGAAGTGGTTTAACCGGCTGGCCAGCGCCCGCAACTTCATCGCGCACATCGGCGCGTTCTATCTGGCCCTCGACATCACCGAGCCCGCTTGGGACCTGCTGCTCGTCAAAGGGAATACCAAACAGTTCGATGACCCGCGTACCTACGTGCGTTTCTCCAGCGTCATGGAGATCATGGACGGCTTAGATGAAGTCGTGTGTTTCTCCATGACGGAAGCAATTGTCTGCCGTTGGCGACGCATCGCTTAGGATTGGAGGGCGACGGAAAAATTCTGCCCTTGCCACGTCTGACTCGAGGTCCAGAAGAAGGTGAATGCAAGCGATGAACCGGCCTGGGCTGCTTGCGTGACCAGATCGACGTAGTAGATGCCGAGCGCCGTTGCGGTGGCTTCGCTGTCCTCCGACGTGGCCCAGTCGTCGATCGTCCAGCGCAGGCGGAAAGGCGCAGCCAAAGGGATCCGAATTGTCGTGGCGGCCGGAATCGACGGCAGCGGGCGGTTGAAGTTCCAGATTTCGATATTGCTGCGAGCGCGCGGCGCCTGGCCGGGCTGAGACTGATAACGGTCGGCGACGACTTTCAGGTGGTTAAAGACCTGACCGTCCGAAGCGGAGCGAACGAGCTTGATGTATTCGGCGTGGGCCCACGCGAGCGGCATGGCAGAGCCAGTCGGCCCGCCAGTCACGAAGGGCGGGTTTGCCAGATCGGGCAGATCCCACACTTGCTCGGGAAGCAGAGCGCGCGTTCCGGCGAACGCCTCGAGAGCGCGGATGTAGGGGGTGGGGTCGCCACCGGCGGCCAATTCGTAATGGCCGCGTTCGCCAGTGAGCAGCGGCCAGGGGCGACCAACGCCGAAGGTAGCGCCGTCGTACCAGTCCTCACCGAGATTGCCTTGACCATAACCGTCGTGGTTGTATCGGTAAAAGGCAGGCCCCTGCGGCAGAATTTTTCTGATTACTGCATCGACTACCTTGACCGAGTTGACGATGATCGGATCGTTCGCGGCCCGAATGCCATAGCGCACCAGTTCGAGAAAACCCGCGTCCACGATGGTGTTTGCGTTGTAGTCTTTGTTCCAGACGGTTACTTGGGCGGTATCTGGATCTTCTGGAAAATTAAAGACGCCATTGACGTGCGTCGGCAAGATTCGAATGTAGTGCTGCGTCACGCCCGGAACCGGTGAGCCTTCCGCAGCGACGCACCATGTCTCTAGATGCGATTCCAGAAAATCCGCGTATTCGAGCAGGAACTGGGCGGTACTGGCGTCCGCCCATTTAGTAGCCGCACAGACTAGCGCCGCGATGTTCGATGCCAGTGTCGAAGGGGAGTATCCTTCGAGTTCTTCCCATCGTTCCTGCTGAGTCATGGGGCCGTTCTTGATCAATGCGCCTGCTGCGGCCAGCACCATGCCGGTGGGATCGAACTGACGCAGCAGACCGGCTTCGCTCAAGTGATAGGCCAGAATGATTGGAAAGGAATATTCGTCGAGCTGCGAGGCATTGTCCCGCCAAGGCTCGCCGTCAATGAAAAACTTTTGCGGAAAGCTACCATCCGCCAATTGCGACGCAGCGAGAAACATCAGCCCGCGTAGGGGCACATCCTGCGCGCCCGCGGCCAGCAGCGCGAGTGCGCTTTGGCACATGTCACGCGGCCAGACCATGTGGTAGCCGGCAGCGAGGTCCCGCACCGTCTGTCCCCACGGGATGCTCAATGAAGCCACCAGTGCGCCGTCGGCCGTCTTGTCCTCATGCGCGAGCAACACGTTGCGGCTCATGTTGAAAAGCGCATTGCCATCGCCCGTAATGTTCGACTTGGGCTGGAACGGGTCGCGAACAGCGTCGTTCCAGCCCTGGATGAACGCTTGCTTGTGGCTGTATGGGTCGGCGGGTCCGTCGAAGGGGTAGGCCAGCGCCTCGGATACGGCGGTCAGCGCCTTGTTGGGCGTGCTCTGCGTAATCGGCGTCGGTTCGTCGACGCAAAACGCCAGTGCCAGAACGAATTGATTCTGCCCTGCGCGGTTGATCTCTGCCGTCACGGCGACGTATCCGTCCTTTGCTGCGTCGTAGCTCCAGACCGGCAAGCGCTTGTTTGCGATGATGTCGGTCCAGCCACCGTTCACTCCCACGAAGCCGCAACTCGTCGTGCCGAAGCCGCAGTCGGCGCCCAGCGCGAGCCAGTAATGGTCACGCGTCGCGACCAGGCGATCGCCATTTGCGGTGCTGACGCGATGCGCGGTGTTGCCAGCGCCGTATCCCGCCATGTGAGGCGTCAACAAGGCATAGACGTGCAGTTTATTAAGGAAATCCTGGTCCCCCTGCAGGGTCGTGCGAACCAGCACGCAGGCCGAACCCTTCTCGGCGATCACGTCCTGCACGACGGTGTAGGGTTGCCCTTTCGCCTGGGATGTGAGCCGGCAGGATAAGGCGGGCGGCTCCGGCCATTCGCATCGATGGTCGAAGTCCTTCTGCGCGTCGTGATAGAAGGTCGACCCGTCGGTAATGATCAGCTGGAAGTCTCGTACCTGAGGGGTGTCGACATCCGGGAAGTAGATTTCCGTGAGGATGCCGCCTGCTGTCGTGTACCAGACCTGGCTCGACAGCGAGTACGCCGTTCCGACGGCGTCTTTGTCCGCGCGGCTCCAGTTCAGCGGATTGCCAGGTGCGCCCGGAGCCGGATTCGATTCAAGCAGATTTGCCATCGCATCTCACTCCATATCTTTGCTTCGATCGATCAGAAATCCACGTGATGAGCAGAAGAGCGGGCATGCTACGCATTGTAGCTATCGAGGATAGCGCTTTTGACGTGCATAGAGAGGCACACGTGAGGCCGCTCAACTGCCGGAACGCCATCGCATCGTCCCGCCAACTCTCGTCGTCGAAGTCGACGGCGAGCAGGTAACAGGTACCGTCCGCCATTAGCGGGTAAAGGCCCACGGTACGATCGCCGGAAAGATGCGCATAGAAGACCTGATCGTCCAGTGACAGCAGCACCCGATGCGTGCAGTCCGCGCAGCGGATGCGGGGCTTTTCGCAGATGCCCGCGCGCCACTCGTTCGCGCACACCGGCGCGTAACCGGATTTTCCGGAATTGCGGCTTTCCCACCGAAGCGGATAGACGTCAGTTCGGCCGCGGAAAAGCCTCCGGAAAAGTTGCACTTTCTGTAGTGGGGAAGTGGGGAAAGCGAGGAAGTGCCTGCATTTTGCACAGCCGGCGGGGCATTACGCGGGATCGCTTGCCCCGGGTTGCCTGGTACCGGGCACGATGGCTCGCAGCATGGCAGCGAGCCGGCTGTTTTCGGCCTGCAGACGGGCGAGTTCTGCCCGCAACTCTTCGCGCGTGAGATCGTCCCACTCTGGGCGTGACAGGTTGCCGTCGTTCGTCGCCTCGTCCGTTGCTGTCCGAGGGGTAAGACATGGGCGACCGGGCTCTTGGCCGTGTCAGCCGCGCGGCCAGGCGGGGTCATCAAGATTCGGCTGAGACCTGGCCGCGTAGTCCCTGCCCGCCATAGTAGACGCCGAGCATCGCGACCGTCTCGCCCAAAACGCGGTATGCGATCACAGCACGGCCGCGGGGAGGGTATCGAGCTCGCAGAGTGTGACGATATGGCGTCGACGTATTCGGCCGCCTTCCGTGGGGCGCCTGCGGTCGCGATTGCTGCCTCCAACTCGCCAGTTGATCGCATGCGTCCGGCGCAAAAACCACACAGCTTCAAGTGCGGCAGCGACCAGCCCGACCGAATCGCGCAACCGGGCCTCGATAGCACGTTCACGTAAAGCGAGTTCGGGCAGGCCGTCGTGGATGACTTCTGACTCCGTCGCGTTTCACCGCTCCGGACGCGCCTGCGGATTTCCTCGGCCATTTCGTTCGGAAGCGTGATGCTCATTTGCCGGGTGGTTCGCATGGCGGCGCTTCACATTCCTATAGGATTAAGCCTGCACCTTGTGCCGACAGGCGTTGCGCACGAAAGGGAGGGCTTGCCTGCGCATATGACCGCAGCCTTCTCGACGCGACGGCACCAACTGCCAGATGCGGGTTATTATGTGGATAAACATGCGCATTGTTCGCGCGGAGAATTCACCATGGCACATGCAGCAACAGGCGGGGCGCGCAAGGCGACGAATGTCACGCTGCCCGTGGACGTGTATGAACGGGCGAGAAGTCTCGGCATCAACTTTTCCCGCACCTGCGAGCAGGCCTTGCGCGAGGCGATTCAGGCCGAAGAAGGCCGGCGCTGGGCTGAGGAACACGCCGAGTTCATCAGGCACACGAACCAGTGGGTCGAAGAGAACGGACTTCCCTTGGCGCAATACCGGATGTTCTGATGGCGCGATTCGACGTCTATGCCAATAGCGGTAGAGGCCGCGCCAGTACACCGTATCTTGTCGACGTGCAAAGCGACTTTCTAGAAGGTCTGTCGATCCGCGTCGTCGTACCGCTGATTCAGGCTGATGCTTTTCCGCCCGGGAAGCTCCCGGCGGACTTCACGCCATCATTCGATATCGGCGGCATCCGGTGCATCCTGCATCCGGCGTTTGTCGCGGCCGTGCCCTTAAGCGAACTGGGGCCGAAGACCGGTTCGCTTGTCGAACACCGTGAGCGGATCACGGCCGCGCTGGATCGCCTCTTGGGCGCTTACTAATTATTCTGGACGGTAGACACGCCGGGGCAGGACATTCCCGCTATCTCAGGCGGGCATACCAGAGTCGCCGAGCTGCGCCGTCTAGCTTGTCGAGAAGTGTGGCAGCGTGCGACCACGGTATTTATGCAACGGGCTGTTGCACAAATGCCCAACGGCGAAAGGCTTGCGCGCGCATGTACGCATGTACTTGAGGCCGCTGGGCGAGAACCCGCGCATGTTGGGAAACACTGCATCGAGATCGCGCGCGAGCCGCTCGACGGCACTGGCATCCTCAGCCTGGTTCCTTCTGCAGGTCGAGGATGTCCCGTCTGATCTCCCTGTACAGTGTGACCAGCTCACCGTTTGCGCCGGCCATGGCGCGCCGACCTGACACGAGTCCTTGCGGTCCGTGTTCACGCAGCCGGCCGACAAGACGACGGATTTGCCGCGTCGTCAGCCCAAGTCGCTTCGCAGCCCGCCACGGTCTGAGCACGCCATCGGCAACATCCTGAATCACTTTGTACCTGTCCAGTTCGCGCATCGTCATCGTGATCCGTTCGGTCGCAGCCATCGCAGGCTCCAGCGCCGAGGTACGGGCCGCTGGTCAGCTTACGCGCCACGGAAGCGGACATTTGAACCTGGCCAGAATCGGACATTACTGGCTCTGGGTGTATGTGCGCGATGATCGGCCCAGTGGTTCCGTCGAAGCTCCGGCGGTCTGGTTTGCCTATACACCGGATCGTCGCGGCGAACATCCGCAGCGGCATCTTGCCAACTTCAAGGGCATGCTACAGGCAGACGCGTTCGCGGGATACGCGGAGCTGTACGTGGGCGGTCAGATTCAGGAGGCAGCATGCATGGCGCACGCACGTCGAAAGCTGCACGATCTGCACGCTGTCCGGCCATCGTCGATCACCGGCGAAGCACTAAAGCGTATTGGCGCACTCTATCGCATCGAAGAGCACATTCGAGGCAAGCCGCCAGAAGAGCGACGGCGCATCCGCCAGGCACACGCCGTTGCGCTGCTTGATGAAATGAAGCGGTGGGTTCGAGGCGACGCTTCTCACACTCTCAGCGAAATCGGACACCACCAAAGCGATCCAGTACTCGTTGAATCGCGACACCGCTGATGCAGAGATCGCCTATCAGCACGACCGCGATCGACACGATCAGCAGTTTTTTCACTTGCTCTCCTGTTTCGATTTTGGTCGGAATCCCATACCGTTTACATCGGGTAGGTCTTGATGTTGATATCGGCTGCAGAGCGATGACGTGCTGATCATCTCGCACCGACTATCCGTAGTACTTGGCATTCTCTAGCAGGCTGTTGAAATATCCGTCGTTGATGCACTCAGGTGCATTGCGACGGACGCTGAGTTCGCACTTCTGAAACGCGGAACACGTTTCCGGGCGTTCGAGGCTGCTAACGGTTTCACCATATCGATGTTATCCATTGCATCCGGGCCCTCAACGGGCAAGTGTGCGCATACGCGTCAAGTTGTAGCCGACCTGCGTCAGCACGAAGAGCTGGTCTACGCGTTCAAGTCCTCGATACATCGCCTGTCGAATTCGTCCGACTGTCTTGCCCCATCCGAACACCTGCTCAATCCGCTTACGTTTTTGCTGGCTGACCGCGTAACCCGACCAACGCGTGGTTTGCTCGTCAATCGCTGAGCCTCCTGGACGCCCATCGTTTTGCGCCACATGAGGCGTGACGCGATTTGCTCGACAGGTGGCGACAAAGCCGGCCGTGTCGTAGTTCTTATCTGCCCCGACCGTAATGCCGCCCGGGGCCACCTTCGCGGCGTCAGCAAGCATTTGCGCGGCGCAGTCGCGCTCGGCGGTGCCCGTCACCAGCGTCACCTGCGCGTTGACTACCAGGCCGTGCCGGTTGTCAGTCAGTACATGGCCCATGTAGCAAATGATCCTTTGTGACAGAGCAATCTGCGCATGACCACGACCAGATACTGATATGACTTTCGCAGTCGAGTACCGCAAAGGTGACGACGCGAGCGACAGGACGCGCCGCTCAAGCTCGTCTTCTTCCAGATGTTCGACCGACGCCCAGCCCAGTCCTGCCGCTGTGGCAAGCTGAAGATACTGCGTGATCGTCCCCAGACCGACGCTGAGGGCGCCCTTGCAGCCGGCGCCGTAGGGCGACGCGTCGAACAGCGCCTGCACCTTGGGGGCCTGCAGAAATATTCGAAGGACATCACCCTCTTTCTGGCGCCCCACATCAA
The DNA here is from genome assembly GCF_050435345.1 of Paraburkholderia sp. 32. NCBI lineage: Bacteria > Pseudomonadati > Pseudomonadota > Betaproteobacteria > Burkholderiales > Burkholderiaceae > Paraburkholderia > Paraburkholderia sp. 32. The sequence continues at coordinate 1,121,134 of NZ_JBNDKD010000002.1, read as the reverse complement.
CGCGCTGATGCGACGAGCGCGCGCCTACATGTGCAAGTGCAAACATCACTCGCAGGAGATCACCGCGGAGGGCCGGCATGTGGGTGCGCTTGTGAGGACGCTCTCCGCTTCTGTAGGAACTAAGGCGCCGCCCAACAGGTTCGCTCGGAACGTGGACGAACGTCAATCGAGCGATATCTGGCCCGGTTTAGAATTTATGACGCAGGCCGACGCGTGCAACCACCTGATTGCGATTCGACGATACGTCATCGGCCACCGGCACAAAGGCGAAGTCGAGGGCGCTGCCAGTACGGTCACCACCGACGTGCTGATACGCACTCTGTACATAGACGTCCGTGCGCTTTGACAGTGAGTAATCAGCCATCAGCCCCGCAGTTTCGTAATTCGGCTTTAACTTTCCAGTGGTGGCGTTGAAACCGCTCAGGGTGTACGTATACATCGCCCCGACGAAGAAGGCTGGCGTGAACTGGTACTTGCCGTTGATTTCGAAATTCTGGTAACGCAGGTTGGAAAGCGTGCCCGAGGCTGGCGTAATCTTGCCGACGTATCCCGAAGACACCGGATTGGCGACGAAGGTATTCGAATACGAGATGCCCACGTTGGCCGAACCAAACGTGTAGGTTGCCCCCGCGCCGAAGATGCGCAGTTTGTTCCCCAGAAAATTTTCATCCGCAGCGGGATTGTTCCCGATTGCACCACCGGCGGTGGACGACTGCTTGTTCGCCTGCAGATAGGCGGCTTCCAGCAGCAAGCCGCCTATGACGTATTGGACGCCCATGCTGTACGCGCGATTGTTGGCGAAGTTGGTGTCGTTGCTAAAGCTGTACGTGCCGCCAAATTTAAAGCCAGCAATCTCGGGGCTTGTGTACTTGACAGTATTGTTGACACGGAAGGTGTTGTCCGTGTTGTCGTTGTCGTACGGATGGGAGAACATGCCCCCGCCCCATGTGCCATTCGCCGTCGTTTGAGCCAGATAGTTGACGACGGAGTCGTACTGTCGACCGAGAGTAACCGTTCCGTATTGGTTGGATGCGACGCCGACCCACGCCTGTCGCCCAAACATCAGGCCGCCCTGACCGAGCTTGCCATTATTGACATTAAAGCCGCTCTCCAGCTGGAAAACTGCCTTGAGACCGCCGCCGAGATCCTCCGCTCCCTTCAAGCCCCAACGACTCCCTTGGACCGTACCGCTCTGGAGCTCGAACAGCTTGTTGCCACCGACGTTATTCGTATAGTTGATCCCTTCATCGATCAGACCGTAGAGTGTCACCGTACTTTGGGCCATTGCGGGAGCTGCGGCGGCTGACATCACGAAAGCTGCAAGAAGTTTGATTTTCATTGAGGTCTCCAAACCTTATATTGTGTGTCTCGATGCTTTTTTATGCGCAACCCTGGGTCGGGCACGCGGTCTGTTTTGCTGGGCAGTTGACGTCGATTAACCGCCGTAAATGTCGAACGTGAAGTACTTCTTTGCAATTCGGTCATACGTCCCGTCCTTGCGGAGACTGTCGATCGCATCGTTGATTGCTTCGAGCAGGGCTCTGTCACCCTTTCTCACACCGATGCTGACGCCGGGACCGAAGATGGCGGCGTCGTGGATGGCCGGACCTCGCGCGAAACCGAAATCACGACCCTGCGCAGTATTCAGGAATCCCGACTCAGCCGTCGGCCCCGAAACCAGTGCCGCATCGAGCCGCCCACCCGCGAGGTCATTCCACACCTGGGGCTTGCGAAGGGTAGGGCGCAATGTCAACTCCATTCGTCCAATGCTTCCGTGCATAGGTTTCCTGTGTGCTTCCCTGCAAGACTCCGATATGCTTTTCGTTGAGCGATTCGGGCATTGCCACCAGAGCCGAGCCGCCCCTTACAACCAGCGCTTCGAAGTTGGCGTATATCTTGTGGCTGAAACCGACTGCCTTCGCGAAAATTGCATTACCCAGATCGATGTCAAATCCAACGAGCTCGCCACTCGGGGTTTTCGACTCAAATGGCGGGTAAGCGCTGTCGACTCCGAACTTAAGTTCCTTTCCATCGTACGCGAATGCCGCAAATGGAATGGACGTTGCCCACAAGGCGACCAGTAGCGTTTTAATCTTCATTTTGGTTTCTCATAAACTCCAGGTCTGGATTTGCGGCATAGTACTTCTGCTTTTATTGCGTCGGTGGCGTCGGACTCGGACGCCCATCGAGCGCATCGCCGGATGTAATGGCATCTAGGTTGGAACGGCATAGCCGTCGACTACAAGCCTCTTGAGGGTGTCGATTTGAAGCGGTCCAATCTCGGGAAGAATGTCGTTGTCCGCCACAAAGTCCCGACCGTAACAAGCGCCGAGAATTACCACGCCGCCCTCGTGCAAGGGTGCTCTCACCCCAGCCAGTTCGGCGAGTCGAAGCGTCGGTACCAATCCGAACGGCACGTCTTCGAGCACGTAGCGTGTGGCGATGTCTCTCGGGCCGAGCGGATCACTCCCTTGCCGGACCAGTTGCTCCGATATTGCCGAAAGTGAGTCACCAACCACGCCAAAAGACAGCCTGCAATGATCAAAGGTCGTTCTCACTGACTTTCCGAATGCTGCTGCAATGGTAAGTCTCTCTTGGTCTAGAGCCTCAAGGAGCCTCCCGACTGTTGGTGTCAGATTGGAGTTTTGGCTCCAGCTTTCGCCCTTCTCAATACGGGTCAAGTTGGCTAGCGCAATACCCATGTGATCTTGCGGATTAACGTTGCTGAGCGTCAGCGTCAGCAGGTCGTCCTTCAGTGCGAACCGGTCTCCGAAGAGTGAAACGCAAGTGGTATGAATCCGGTGGATGTGGCGGGTTGGAAATGCGGCCATGTCGACCTTGGCGCGGATCGTGCCTACCGTGATAGCTCTCGCAGACTGAGTCTTGCACGTTAGCACCGTGGTGCTCCAAGCTGCTATGGGGATGACGAGCCCCCGCGCCGCAAGGCGCTGGGAAATGTAGAGAGCCGCGAATGAAAGATGAGCGCTGATGATTACGCTATGGTGTGCGCGGATATAAGGGATGATGCTGTCGAGGACGAATCGGTATCCGTAGGCCGGCAATGCCAAAATAATGACATCGGCGTCGCCAACATCTTCCGCTTTCCCGCAGACTTCCAAGTAGAACTGCCCCTCGACCGCTCCCTTCACGTGAAGGGGGAGTCCAGCAACGAAGTCTGCAGTCCGGGCTCCCGATGGAGACCAAACTTTCGGTTTATGTCCATTCTGTATGAGATACGCCGCATAACCCAAAGCGATTGCGCCGGCTCCCACGATTGTCACTTGCATGTACCTTCTACCTTGGAATAGTTTACTGGCCCTGCACGACCTAGCAGGCTGTTGAAATACCTCGTTTCTCCGTCATCCGGGACCAAGGGGCAAACGTTGAAGGTAATGTCGTGAATGTGAGCGGGATGAAACGGATGCGCGGTGCCGATGGTTTTACGGAGTCGATGTTCACGGTGTTGAAGCTGGATGATTTTGTGCCGAAAGACCATCCGTTGCGTCCGATTCGCACGTGGCTCAACGATGCGCTCAAACGCATGGACGACGTGTTTGCCCGGATGTACGAGGCTGATGCGAAAGGTGGGCGGCCGAGCATTGCACCGGAGAAGCTGGTGCGAGCGTTACTGCTTCAGGTGCTGTACTCGATTCGCAGCGAGCGCATGTTGATGGAACAGATTTCCTACAACATGCTCTTTCGCTGGTTCGTCGGCTTGTCGATGGATGGGACGGTGTGGGACCACTCGACATTCAGCAAGAACCGCGACCGACTGCTTGAACACGATGTGCTGGTATTGCTCTTCAACGAGACGGTTGAGACTGCGCGCGAGCGTGGGCATCTGTCGGGTGAGCACTTTAGCGTTGACGGCACGCTGATTCAGGCATGGGCGGGACACAAGAGCTTTGTGCCGAAGGCAAGTCCGGACGAAGACGATACGCCGCCCGACGAACCGCCGGCGCCCGATGACAACTGGCACGGTCAGAAGCGCAGTAACGCGACGCATCAGTCCACGACCGACGAGCAGGCGCGCCTGTTTCGCAAGAGCAAAGGAACCGGTGCGATGCTTTGCTACATGGGCCATGTACTGACTGACAATCGGCACGGCCTGGTAGTCAACGCGCAGGTGACGCTGGCGACGGGCACCGCCGAGCGCGACTGCGCCGCGCAAATGCTTGCTGACGCCGCGAAGGTGGCCCCGGGCGGCATTACGGTCGGGGCAGACAAGAACTACGACACGGCCGGCTTTGTTGCCACCTGTCGAGCAAATCGCGTCACGCCTCATGTCGCGCAAAACGATGGGCGTCCAGGAGGCTCAGCGATTGACGAGCGAACCACGCGTTGGCCGGGTTACGCGGTCAGCCAGCAAAAACGTAAGCGGATTGAGCAGGTGTTCGGATGGGGCAAGACAGTCGGACGAATTCGACAGGCGATGTATCGAGGACTTGAACGCGTGGACCAGCTCTTCGTGCTGACGCAGGTCGGCTACAACCTGACGCGTATGCGCACACTTGCCCGTTGAGGGCCGGGATGCAGTGGATAACATCGATATGGTGAAACCGTTAGCAGCCTCGAACGCCCGGAAACGCGTTCCGCGTTTCAGAAGTGCGAACTCAGCATCCGTCGCAATGCACCTGAGTGCATCAACGACGGATATTTCAACAGCCTGCTAGGACCGATCCGCCAAAGACCGCGACTCCAAACCGCTCTCAGACCCCGACCGATCGGGACGGCTTCGATTCAATCGACACTATCCACCCACGCGCGTGCCCATTGAATACCCGCCAGTTCCGCCTCTTCCTCTGTGTCGAATTCGCCGAGTACACCGGACGCTTCAAGGACCTTGTTGTCTTTCGTGATGGTGGCGCTTGCGGCGTAGCGTTCGGGGTGCAGGATTTCCTTCTGCTGCAGAATGGCACGACCCCATAGCATGTATCCCTGATGTTGTTCGCTTTGCATCAGCGTTCGATCTCGACGTATGCGCGACGCCCATCCACGCGAAGTACGTTACCCTCAGGCGTAACCTGACGCGGAATGTGGTCATAGCGTGGCTCCCCCGTACGGTGCCCGACCGCGGCGACAGATGCCTTTGGGCCGGGCGCTGCCGCAACGATGCGGTGCTGCAGCTGGCTACGTCCGGTGCGCATGCTCGCGCCCCGATGCTTCGGCGCCTTGCGGACCGGTTGGACCCGCCGCGTATCGCCTTGTGCCTCAGGCGGATTCCAAACTTCAATGTACCGGGCGCCGGCAAACGCGGGAAAAGCGATTGCCAGAAGGACCATGCCGTACCTGATTACTACCGTGGTCATTCCTTCTCCGATTCTAAGACGCTGCCATTGGACACGTAGTGCGTGCTCGCCCACGCAGGCCCACGGGGAACCCGTTCCGATGTCCGCCAATTTTCTCACGGCTGGATTACACGGCTGCGCTCCTGCGTCGCAATTCCCGTTCAGTCGCCACTGTCATTAGTTTGAAGTTCGTTACATTAGCCGTTCGGGCGCTCCGGGATAACGAAATGCTGCCGGAACAGGCGCTCGGACTCACATAACCCTTCCTCGGTAAAGACCACTGACTTCGTCTTGTTGACCGGGTCGCAGATGAGGCCCTTTTCGTAAAGGCGATTCAGCACGTCCCAGTCGAAGCCCTTCCAGGCGCGGCACTGATCGTGCAGCGTCAGGTATAGAAGTGCCAAGGCGACTTCGTCGATTGCGTCGGTATCGATGTTCATGACATACATCCCGCGGCCTTCTGAACCCGCACACGAAACCGCTCGGGACTACCCAGGATCTCGTCGGCCGACTTGCTCAGATGAACGGTTGGGGGTGAGCGTTGTAGACGTCAAGGTAGTGGCGGATTGCATCTTGGAGCTGGCGCGTCGAACCATGCGTGGCGCGACGAAGGTACCTTTCGGTAAGCGTAGCGAACCAGCGTTCGACCTCGTTGAGCCACCGCAATAACCCCGTCGACACCCGTGTTTCCATTGTCCTGGGTGCACCGGGGCTGGACGCGTGAAGCAGTCCGTCCACACGGTCAGCGACAAATCGCGCACGCCATCTAGAGACGGTTTTCTGGGCAAGTTGCGGTTTCGCCGCGACCGTGCTGTTGTCCACCCCTTCAGCACAGGCCAGCACAATGCACGCGCGCAACCCCAACGCGTGTGCTGTCCTGCGCCGCATCATCAGCGCCTTGTTGCTCGAATTCCGATTTGCTCAGCACGAGTTCCGCTTCTGGGCCGGCCGCTCATCGCCGCCTCCCCGTATCCGTGCCACACATAGCACGTTAGTACGCGGCGAAAATAATTCAATGAATTTGTAAATCACCACATTACGCCAGCGTCGTCGCCCGGATGAGATCTGCTCCGGTAGCACGGAGTATCGCGCATAGACGACGGAAGGTGAGGGGTTCGCGACGCCAGAATCGCCGATCGCGGAGAAGACCTCGTTAGAACAGTCGCACTGTCACACATACGTTTCCAGACGACATGAGTTCAAGGCGAGGCGGAGCAGGGGTTTCGCGCCCACGAAAACACCTCACAAAAGCGATGTTATTGCCGATGGACCAGGCGTCGGTTCGGGAGCAATCGTTGGTCTCCCATCTTGCGCTTGTTGCCTGCCGCGACGGTCATGTCAACGGCCACCTGTTCAATGAGCTAATGCGAACCGTGTACCTCGCATGGTTTCTCCAGCAGGACGGTTACGGAAACGAACCGGTCCGGCGTTTCAAGACCGCGGAACATGCCGTGGAGGCCGCACTGGAACTGGCCCATGCGGCAAACGAGTGGGTGCTCCCTGAAGATGCTGTTCCCGTTTTTGAGGGCCTGCTGGCTTTGCACGATGCGCAGCTCGCCACCGTTTCCCTGCACAAAATAATCAGCGCAGAGCGCCGCCTCAGGCAATTCCTCGCCGGCACTACTAGTTCGCCTGTTCCAGACGTAGATCCAACCTCATAATAGCCTTTGGCGGCGGCACCAAAAGATTGTAGGTATAAATTCAGGATAACTGATCGTTAATGGTCGTCTTCATCCCGGAGTGCGGTCGAGGAGAGGGCACAAAGTTCCGACCTGGCGTGCGGACCCTGCAGATAGAAAACAGGGTCCGGTCGACAAGCTACGGCAATTTTTCGACCATTGAGCTACGGTGCACCGTAGCTCAGGAACCGGGGCGATCATTCGCCCGCACCGTTGCCGGGCTCGGCCGATGTGCTTCCTGCGTCATTGCAGATCAGCTCATGGCACGCTACTACCGCCTCATAACAGCACTGCCTGCTGCAAAAGCTCCAGCGCTTTGAGTTCGTCCAATCGGCCCGTGCGTGCCTTGCCTGCCAGCGTCTTGAGCAATGCCTCCGCGATCGGTGCAATGCCGTGAAGATGGTCCAGGCTCGTCACGGACGGGGATAGCGACTCGCGCAATTGCGGAGGTGTTGCGGGGGCCGCGAGCGACTCAGCGGTTGCCGCCGTGGCTGCCGCCGGTTCACCATCACTTTCGCCAGATTTGCGACCGGCAGGCTCGTCAGGAGCATCAGCGACATGATGCGGCTGGCTGACGACGATCGTCGCTTTCTCTGAGGCATCGGCAGAACCGGACGCGCGGTCTTTCGCCCCGGTCCGAACGTCCGCCCGCGAGCGCCTCGCGTTCGCCGTCGCATCGGCGGGGTTCGCCGATGCGCGATCTTCCGTTGCGGCCGCGAGTGGCTCCTTCTGTTCAACGGATGCACGGCCGCGCGCGGCGGGCGTGAGCAAACGCGACACCGACTGCGGGATGTCGGCTTCCGAACGCGGCGTGTCCAGCCAGCCAGCTGGCAAACCAAGTCGTTCGGTGAAACGGTTTGCTTCAACACTGTCGAGCCGTTTTTTGCCATACAGCCGGTGGGCCATGTTGGATCCGCTCATCTTCATGACCACACCGAGTCTTGCTTTCGATCCGTTACGAGCCGTCAAAACAAGGAGGTTCGCGCGTCGAATTTTCTCTACGTCACCGCTGTCGTCTAACGCCAGTGGTCGCTGTTGGTTTCCCCCGACAGATGTCCTGGGTTTCGAAGGTAAACCTTTTCGCGGCGCACGTGGGGCAGGCGATTCGGCCATCTGGCTTCGACTGTTTCTGACGGCCCTGGGCGAGTCGCCCGTTGCTTTTTTCGGCATCTGCGCTTTCCCCGACAAACTGTCTTCAGGATATGGTTGCTGGCCGCCGTGAACGGCGGAAGGCGGCATGGGTGTTTGCGACACTGCCTCGGGTTCGTCGTCGGTCCGGACGAAATCGAGCGGTGATTTCAGGCGGGCGATGGTTTCGGGCGCAAGCGCAGGATTGGGCTGGTCAAAGAAACCGTGAGGCAATCCAAGCGTGGTTTCCATGTGAAAGGCGGTCTCGGGCGTGAACCTTTCACCCTTCGTCAGCTCGGCCACTCGCGCCATGTTCGATCCCAGTCCCAGCGCGATATTCTCCGCGCCTACCGTATCCACCAGAAACTGGAACGATCGTGTCTTGAAAATGGAGGCAGTGTGGGCAGAGTCCCGGGCAGGTGCATTGACGTACGGCGGTTTCGGCCGGTTCGGCTGGGACTGTTTGACGTGACGAGGTTGGCGCTGGCCGCTGTCCCGAGATCCCGCATATCGTCCGCGGGTTTGACTCATATAGTAGGGCTCCATGCGATCACTGGTGTGCTGAGTGCGATTATAGATGACGTGATGCTGGCATTGGATGCCGAACGACGCGATAGCGCGAAAACAGACGGGGGGAATCCGGCCATAGTGTGGTACTGGTTAACGTCCGCGCTCTCCGGTCGCGATCCGGTGATGCTGGCCTGCGAAGCAATGCACAGTCAGCCTTTTGCCGGTCACACGAAATCGTCAGATATCAGGCAGGCGATGGAAGACTGATGCGCCGGCTCTCTCTCGTTCAACGCAAAGCGCGGCCGGCGGTTGATGCGTCGGTGGTTAGCGAACCGGGGCTGGTCAGTCTGCCCCTCGAAAGTCCGGCCGAACATCTGCTGGCCAGAATGATTCGGTTTGCCAGGCATTTCTCGCGAACGTGCCATCAGTGATGCACGAGATCTGCCGATCTCCGAAGCACCGGGGCAGCGCATACACCACCTTGCCGATTCGCATCGCCGGTATCGATCAATCGATCAATCGGGAAAGCCTGCTCGCCGGTCGGCGCGGTTATTTTCTCGCTTTGCATTTCGCGAGGACCTGCATTCAGACAATGCGGGTCCTCGTATCACGAAGAACGGAGAGTTTCTGTGCTGCAATGTCGGCGCTAGCCATTGATGACAGCGTCCATCGAGTGGCGGATGTCGCCAATGCCTGACGCAAGTCCCAAGGGAAGAGGTCGCGATAGTGACACTTAGTGACGCTGCCTGCGTCATCACGAATGCGCCCGACAGAACGTGAGGTGCTGACTACGTATGGATCTGACCGCTTCGATCCGGGGACTGACACACGCGGCACCACTTTGCCTGCCGGCGTATCTGCGGCCAGCTCAACGCGGCTTCACCTCTTAACCTCGTCCTCCGAGTCGTCCGGCGGGCGGTAGGGCACCTTCACCGTAGCGCTGCCAGACGGCGTTGGCAACGCATGTCACCCCCGCCGCGCCGATAGCTCTGTATAGCCTTCGTGCGGTCCTGGGTAACGCTCTTCTCTTCGGCACCCCACGCGCCCTCCCAGTAAAGCCCGAGATTGTATCCTGAGGCCTTGTGGCCCAGCGTGATGGCCTGCTCGTAGAGCGTGAGCGCGCGGCTCGTATCGACCGGCATGCCCCGCCCAAGGCGTGCGCTATCGGCCAGCGCTGCAGCGGCCATGCCGCGAAGATGGCCGTCCGCGGTCTCATCCTTCATCACGTCTTCGAAGATCGCATTACCTCTCTCAAGGTCCGCCTCGCCTCCGGTTGGTGTGACGAGAGAAATGGCCATTGCCATCCGCCAGGCGGGATGCCGGTTAGCACCAATGCACTCAAGCAACCAGCGGCCGAGATGCGGCGCACGACTGAGCGTGCTGGTGAGAAGAGCATTGGCGATCGCGGCGAGCGACTCGGGCGACAGAAACCCGGTCTTGTTTGCCGCAATGACGTGACGGGAAAACTTCTCGACATCCAGAGTAGGGTCAGCGAGGCGCAACTGATGCCATTCACGCTCGATCGTTCCTACCCAGCTTTGCATTTGCATGGTGAGCAACACGTTGGTGAGGAATGCACCTGATTCTAGCTCACCTTTCGTGGAATGCAACTTTCTGAGTTCGTGCGTCCCGTTTGCATGCGTTCGCCAGATGGAGGGTTGCCACCGTTTCCCCGTCTCAGTCAGATGACGATTCTGAGCAAAGCTTCAATCTTTGTGCTGTGATCCAGCGGGGCGGTGAGTCGTGCACAGAGTTACGAAGCGTTGGCAGGCACTGGTGCCTCCTGCAACATCAAGGCGGTGGCGCAGACCGTAGTGGATTACCAGGCATGGATGGCGACGGTATTCATATCGCGACTTGTGGCAAGATCCGAACCGGATGGCAGAGACGGGTTCGCGAGCCCATAGGCAAGTCTGTTTGCCAGCCTGCTTCGCACGACGTTGGAGAAGGAGACTGTCCCACGATGGCTGATGCATTTGAACTCGTTGCCCTGGCGTTGCCCGGCGACGTCGCCCCCGAGTCACTGCCCGCCATCGTCCGCCAGTTCGTCGCGGATTGCTGGATGAGCCGCAGCCAGTTGATCGCCCGCGCCCGGCGCCTTGCGCTGCGGCCGTCGCTGCGCGCCTATCGCCCGAGCGCGCCGGGAGACATCGGACACTTTGCGCTCACACTTATGGCGGGCGCGCAGACCGTGTCCCTGATCGCGCATTTACGCCGCGTCGCACAGCGGCGCGCATCCGCACGCAATCGCAACGCGGCCACCGCCTCGCGACCGCCCGCGCGCGATCCGCGTCAGACGTCGCTGTTCTGAAAGGGCGCCGAACTCGACGACCTTCATCGAATGGGGTGCCACGCAGGTGCGCGAGTTCATGAGCACGATCGAGGCCACGACGCAAAAAATCTACGGCGGGCTTCTGCGCGATGCCGCGCACGGTCGCGTGCCGCTGGCGGCGAGGCACGTCGACGATCAGACTGGGGACGCCGTCCGCAACTTGTCGGAAGACAATTGGTTGCCGGGATTCGACGCTAGTCGGGAGGATCACCCTGGCTCCACACTCCCCATGCGGATGACCCCTGTTTCAAGCTTCATCCTGTCTTCACGAAAAGAGGCTCTTTTGCCCGTCTGTTTGCGTAAAAGCGGGTTCTAGCATGGGCGTATTCTTTCACACGTCACGAAACAACAGGCGTGATCGGGGTAGCGAGGAGAAGAGCGCGGCCCCGCGGCTTCGATATTGCCGCGGGGAATGCGTCGACTATTCGCCCAGCCACGAAACCGAGCAACCTCGTTGGTGCACGGTAGCGGACCTTTCCATGCTTCATCGGTTACGCAAACAAACGCACCCGGGTAAGGGTGGCAAAGCCGGTGACGGAAGACCGCCGGATGGCCGTAACTCTTTGTCAGCAGCGTGTGCACGTCCTCTCACGGACGGTCCCCGGCAACAGGGGTGCGCACGCCGATTGACAACGGTTCTGGTCTCTCAGATCTCTCGAAGTGCGCGCCACCTCCCGGCTAGTCGGTCGAACAACAAGTAATCGAGGAGCGACCATCAACCAGATGTTAAGTCAGCACTGCAGATGATGCTACGGAGTCGCTGGCAAATTTCGATCCGGCGAGTGGCATCCAACGCGTTGGCGCCTCACTACCTCGCGCAGCGGAAGCTACGGTTCATTCGATACCCACGAGAGCGCACCGCGCTTTTCATTAGCCGTGTTGATCGCATTGATTGCAGCGGACGACGTTTCTATCCCATTCTGTGCGGTGTGCAGCTTATGACACCTGGCCAGGTGATGACATCGGCTTCGCAACGGATAGGCCAGCTCGCATCTACCTGGGGGACCAGTTCGGCCGGCAAGTGGACACGTCCGTTAGAAGCGCACTCCAGCGTGCTGCCGGTGTTGGATGCCGAGGGTCTGTCGTGCGTGGTCTCAGCTCTGCGGCAAGGCAAACGTTGGCGAACTGCATCCCGACGATGTAGCCGCATGGCGCGAGGCTGAGGATGAGTGTCCCGTTTCCGCGCGCTGTCGAGTCGCTATGATAAGGCGTCGGTGCCGAGGACACCGACGTCGTGTTGTCGGCCATTCCCGACATTCAGGTATCGCATCTGTCAGGCAGCTACGAGTCGCTTTGCCGACGTTCGCACTTCGGCGGCGGCCAGCGTCTGCTGCCACTGCAACCGAATGCGTACTTGCGACCCACAACCGACGTTCGCCGGTACAGCGCGCCGGCGGCAGCTTTAAAAACTGTATCGGCCATTCGGTCGTTCCTTCGGGATCTGCAAAGGCGCGTATCCGCAGATCCGCTTTGTGGCGCTGGCCGAATGTGCGACGCACGCGCTGTGTGAGGTCCAGATGGGCGGGGTGCGCGAGAACAGCGAACAGGCGCTCACGCGGCAGCTGTTTCCGGCGTTCTCGAGCGAGATGCTGGTGCTGGCCGATCGCCTATTCTATGGGTATGACATGTGGCGCGACGCGGTGGCCACGGGAGCGAAGCTGCTGTGGCGGGTGAAGTCGAATGTGCGACTGCGGTGCGAGGTGCCGCTGGTAGACGGTTCGTACCTGAGTACCGTATATGCCAGCGACACCGACCGGCGACACCAGCGCAACGGCATGCAGGTGCGGGTCATCGAGTACCGCCTGGAAGGTGTGCCTGACGCCGAGCCGCAGTATTGTCTGGTCACCAATCTGCTGGACCCGGTAGTAGGACCTGCCGTCGAACTGGCGGCGCTGTATCACCGGCGCTGGAAAATAGAAGAAATGTTCGATGAGATCAAGACGCATCTGTGTGATGGGAAGAAGGTGCTGCGCAGCAAGACGCCTGATCTGGTACGTCAGGAGTTCTATGCGTTAATGCTCGCGCATGCGGCGATCCGCCGCCTGATGTACGAGGCTGCCCAGGACAGCGGGCAGCGACCTGAAGACCTGTCGTTTGTCCATGCCCTGCGTGTGCTAAACCGACGCCTGCCTGAGGCGGCGGCAATTTCCCCCTGAGCAGTGGCAAAGCTGGAAACAGAGTCTGCTGCGCGAACTCGCCAGCGGGCCCGTGGTGCAAAGCCGCGGCAAACGTAATCCCCGCGGTGTGAAGCGAAAGATGTCGAATTTCCGGATACGCAGACGATCGGAGCCGCTGAATCAGCGAATTTCACCGAAGGTGATCATCAAGTGAACAGTATTGGGCCTTGAGCGCGAACCGGCCGTGCGCCGATTCGGTGGACTCCGTGTGTTCGCTGGGGTAGCGGCGATTGCGGCAAGGACAGTCGCGAATGCACCGGCCCGCAAAGTGGTCATTCTGGAATCAACCATCCGGTTTCTTCAGTTGAATAGGCGAGAGTGAACGGCCTTACGCGAATGGGTCTGCGATCGCGGCGTCCGCTGCGGCGCCAATGACTCTCGCGGGCACGGTGGCCGATGCGTGAATGGGCGCACAGGCGGGTGGTTTCTCATGGAGCCCTGCGCAGCATGCACATCGATTGTCGATCGTTGTTGACCTTGTCAATCGCGGCGGCAGGACATACGCTTATCGCTAGTATGAAGAAGAGACGAATGAGAACGTCTTACGAGCGATGGCAGCAGGGAAAGGTTGACGTCTGACGCGGCATCCTGCGCAATTCCAGGTGCGCCGAAAAACAAAAATAAATGTAGAGAATCCCGTTCTCTCCTCGCGCAATGGCGCGACAAAGTACCAACCGAAAGAAAAATAATAATCTGCTCAGCTCGGCATCCCGTATCGAAAGCGCAATCGCGTGAGGGCACGATGAGTAAAAACTCATTTGAGAATCGGAACGAGACTTCACCTAAGAGCCGAGGAAGCGGACGGAACCTTGATCGGCTGATTCAACACTCTACTATTTCCCGCACCATGAGCGTACCTGACTATTGGCAACACCTGAAATGGACGAACGGCTGGGACAAGCAACAACCCACGGTCGTTGCGATCTCGGAACGCAAGGATGACAGCGGATCGCGAAAGATCAAGAACGGCACCAAGCACCGTCGTGCGAAGCCCCTGTCAGAAGTGGAATTGATAGCGGCGGTCGCTGATCGAGGGTCGTATGACACGGCGTTCCTCGATCCCGGCAGCGACCTGTTCCGCCGGATCGCTGAGTATCTGTGCGCCAACGCCGCTGCGCGGACCCTCGCACCGCCACAGGGGGAGCGCACACGCATGGTTCGGGCCCAGAACAAGATCGACGAGCTGATCCAAAAACCCGCTCTGTCGGACAATGAAAAGCTTGTGCTCAAAACCAACCTGAATACGCTGCGAGAAGACCCCTCATTCATCAAGGCCAACTATGGCACGTATTACACGAAGTACGGCATCCCGCAGAGTAAGCAGGCGCCACCAAAATCCGGCAACGTCGAGATTACCAAAATCCGGGTGATCCGCCATCAGGCACTGTGGGATCAATACGAGGCGGCGGCGGCGCGCATCAGGGACGACATCGCCAAAACACAGGATATCTACGACAAGGTCAACGCCGAAGCGGTAGAACTCAGGATGGGCACCTACATAACCCCGCCTCGGGCGCTCTCGACCGGCGGCAAGGTATTTGGACGTAGCGCGGTCAAATTTACCACGCAGTCAGACGAAGGGATCAGCGCTTCATCGACCGAACGGCTGCCCGTGCTGGACCGCAGCATCGGAGAGGTGCTGTTGATGCACGGAACGCTGCCCAACGTCATCAAGATCATTGTCGATAAAGGATTCGATCCTAACTTCAACAAGGGAGCACCATCGGGGAACGTCACGAAGTACGGCGCGCTGGGGCAGGGTACCTATTTCGGCGACTCGTTTGCGAAGGTGCAGACCTATACCGGCTGCCCAATCTGCAATGCGTTGAAATGCGATTGCACCGACCAGGACGATAAACCGGTGGACCGGATGCTGATTCTCGCGCGATGTCTACTGGGAATTCCTACGAAGGCCCGCACGCATGACAGCCACCGCACACAAGACACCTCCACGGTCAAGGCGGGCAAACATTCGGTGATCGGGCAGGAAAGGGGCTTCACCAAGAGCTGGACCTTCTTTGGCAGCAGTGAGTTCATGCTGAAACAGGCCGATCAGATGTACCCGGAATTCGTGGTTTACTGGCATCGGGTTTAGATCGGCCTAGACCCCTCAAGCCGTGCACGCTTACGTAGTTCAGTACGCACAGTTAGACTGGGTGGGCCTGCTGGCTTTGTAGCCTTAGGCGAGGTCGTTATTAAAACGGTGGCTCCAGCGTCGAACCCTGCGGTATTGATAACGGTCGCAGGGACAGGGGTAATGGTTCCGTCAATGTCGCATAAGGCCGGGTGCTCAAGGAGCGGGACCGCGACGCGAGGGTCCGTTGTCTGATGTGGTTCGGTCATCCGAATGTCCGCGCGAGTATGTTGGTCAGCGGCCGCTTGTGGCCGGTTTGACCCGTTCGACAATGACATCACAAAGCTGACGCTGGCGTTGACCGATGGGTTTGAACGGTGACTTACGGAGACGTCGGCGAGCGAGTACAGTCGGCCAATTCCAGCCGTTCGCGGTCACTGAGAAGTGTCGTTCAGACGACGGCGTTACCGCTAGCAGCGGCCCTTGGCAGTCCCACGGCGCGACGGATTGCAACGGAGGCGCCAGGAGACGAAACAAGTTCGGATTCGCATTATTTCAAGTCTATAAGAGCAGTGAATACTCAACGTCACGTTTGCGATAACCGTCGTTTTTTGCTCCACCCATACTGCTATCGAATGCTCGTCATCACGACGAGGTCGCAAAGCAACGACGGGACCCATGCAACTATTTCTTTCCGAAGAGCAGACTTCGCTGCGCGATACCACGCGCCGTTTCGCCGAGCGCGAAGTGCTGAAACGCGCCGCCGCGATCGATCGAGAAGACCGCTTCGATCGCACCTTGTATCGGCAAATGGCCGAACTCGGCCTGTTCGGCATCAGCCTGCCCGAAGCGGGCGGCGGCGCGGGTCTCGATACCGTGTCCGTCTGCATCGCAATGGAAGAGCTGGCGCGCTGCTCCGGCAGCATCGGCAACGCGTTCGCCATTCCCGTGGAAGCGGCGCTCTTCCTGTATCAGCACGGCAGCGAGGCTCAGAAGGAACGCATCGCGGGATTGCTTGACGGCAGCATCGTCGCGGCGACCGCCGTGTCGGAACCCGACCACGGTTCCGATGTCGCCAGTCTCAAGACGACCGCGCGTCGCACGGCGGACGGCTACGTGCTCAACGGGGTCAAGGCGTGGGTCACGCTCGGCGGCGCCGCGGATTTCGTCCTGGTGTTCGCGCGCACGCCGATCGAAAAAGGCCAGGACGGGCATCATGCGATCAGTTGCTTTCTCGTCGATATGAACCTGCCCGGCATCAGGCGCGGTAAGTCTGAGGAACTGCTCGGCATGCACGGTCTGGAAGACTGCCAGATCGCGTTCGATAACGTGAAGCTCGCAGCCGATGCGCTCGTCGGCGTAGAACATCGCGCGTTCAAAATGGCGATGGCGAACTTCAACTTCAGCCGCCTACTGATGTCCGCGATGGCGCTCGGCATGGCGCAGGCCGCGTTCGAAGACGCGCAGGCGTACGCATCGACGCGGCGTCAGTTCGGCAGCCCGATCGCATCGTTTCAGGCGATCCAGTTCATGCTCGCCGATATGTCTACGGATATTGCGGCGTCGCGTCTCCTGATCCATCACGCGGCGCGCGTGCATGACGCGGGCTTGGCCATCGCGAAGGAAGCGGCGCACGCGAAGCTCTTCACCACCGACATGGCCATGCGCCACGTCTCCAACGCGCTGCAAATCCACGGCGGCAACGGCTACTCGCGCGAATATCGCGTCGAGCGTCTGTTCCGCGACGTGCGCCTCGCGCAGATTTTCGAAGGCACGAATCAGATCCAGCGCCTCATCATCGCGCGGCAGATCGAGAAAGAACGGACATAAGGCGCATTATGATCAAGTGCATAACGGCAAAGGAAGCCGCCGCGCTGATCCGCGACGGCGACATGCTGATGACGGGCGGCAACGGCGGATCGGGCGTGCCCGAAGCGATCTTCGAAGCGATCGAGGCGCGTCATCTGTCGGGCGACGGTCCGCGCGATCTCACGCTCTTTCATGTGACGGGCGTCGGCGCGGTGCACGAGAAAGGCTTGTGCCGGCTGGCGTATCCGGAGCTGGTCAGGCGCGTGATCGGCGGCAACTATGGCATGCAGATGCCGTTCATGCGGCTGATCCGCGCGAACCGCATCGAGGCGTACAACTTTCCGCAAGGCGTGATGGCGCAGATGTGCCGCGCGATGGCGGGCCGTCAGCCGGGTCTCGTGTCGCACGTCGGCCTGCGTACGTATGTCGATCCGCGCCAGGACGGTGGACGCATGAATGATTGCACGACGGAACCGCTCGTCGACCTGCTGCATGTCGCGGGCGGCGAGTATCTGTTCTATCGCGCGCCGGGCGTGCCGAATGTCGCGATCATTCGCGGCACCTCTGCGGATGAAGACGGCTACGTCAGCATGGAGCACGAAGCCACGACGCGCGAAGACCTGTCGATCGCGCAGGCGGTGCATAACGCGGGCGGCATCGTCATCTGTCAGGTGAAGCGCATCGTGCAGCGCGGCAGCGTCAATCCGCACATGATCAAGATCCCCGGCTTCCTGATTGATTACTTCGTCGTCGAGCCGGAGCAGCTGCAGACCTACACGACGCGTTACGACCCCGCGCGAAGTGGTGAGACGCGTCTGCCGGCATCGCGCATCGTGCCTGATGCACTAACCGCGCGACGCGTGATCGCGCGGCGTGCCGCCTTCGAGCTGCGGCTGAACGATGTCGTGAATCTCGGCGTCGGCGTCTCCGCGATGATCCCCAACGTCGCCGCCGAAGAAGGCATCTCCGACATGATGACGCTGACGGTCGAATCGGGTGTCGTCGGCGGAGTGCCGGGCCATACGCGTGAGTTCGGCACGGCGGTGAATCCGCGCATGATCCTTGACCAGGCCTATCAGTTCGATTTCTACGATGGCGGCGGCCTCACGTGCGCGTTCCTGTCGTTTGCACAGGTCGATGCGCGCGGCAATGTCAACGTCACACGCTTCGGCGAGCGCGCGGACGGCTCGGGCGGTTTCATCGACATCACGCAGAACAGCAAGCGGCTTGTGTTCAACGGCTCCCTGACGGGCGGCGAGCTTGATATCGGCGTGAGCGATGGCGAGCTGCAAATTCGCCGCGACGGCGCCTTCGACAAGTTCTTGCCGCGCGTCGATCAGGTCAGCTTCTCCGGCGAACTCGCGCGCGAACGCGGCCAGCACGTCAAGTTCGTGACGGACCGCGCGGTCTTCGATCTCGAAGCGGACGGACTCGTGCTGAAGGAAATCGCGCCGGGTGCGCGGCTGAAGGAAGACGTGCTCGATCGCATCGCGTTCGATGTGCGCGTGAGCGAAGACCTCAAACGGATGGACGCACGCATCTTCCGTCCCGGCCCGATGAATCTGCGCGACACGCTGATCGCACGCGAGGCATCGCCACGATGAAAACCGATCTCTATTTCGAAGACGTCGTGATTGACGAAGTGATGACCAGCCCCGCGCGCACCATCACGCCCGACGATATCGCGGCGTTCTGCGCGCTGACCGAGGATTTTCACCCGCTGCACACGGACGCAGAGTATGCGAAAAGCCGCGGCTTCTCCGGGCTGATCGCGCACGGGCTTTATGGCCTTGCGTTGATGGAAGGGCTCAAGACATCGATGAAGCTCTACGAGAACACGTCGATCGCGTCGCTCGGCTGGGACGCGGTGCGCTTCAGGCAACCGGTACTCGCGGGCGACACGGTGCGCGTGAGCTTCAACGTCATCGACAAGCGGCTCAGTTCGAAGCCGGGGCGCGGCGTGCTGACCGAAGCCGTGCGGCTCCTCAATCAGTGCGATGAAGTCGTGATCGATGCACGGCACGCCGCGCTGGTTCTCTCGCGCGATGCGTAAGCACGCGCGCCCCGACGCCTTCTCCCGCGCGCGACACGAAGACACGCGCGGAATGACGCATTCAAACGATCGCAAACAGGGATACGAAAAATGATCAGGCAACTCTTACTAGGCACGGCCATGCTAGGCGTGCTTTCGTGTTCGATGAACACGGCGAACGCGGCATCGGCCGCCTGCACGCCGAAGCTCGCGGCGTCGCATCTCGTCGCCTCGGGCAAGTTTCAGATGGCGATCAATCCGACCTTGCCGCCGCAGCAATACGTCGACGACAAAGGCCAGCTTCAGGGCCTGAACGTCGAACTCGGCCGCGCGATTGCGGAGAAGCTCTGTCTCGAACCGGTGTTCGTGCGCATGGACATGCCGCCGATGATTCCCGGCCTGCGCACCGGCCAGTTCGATGCGATTAACACCGGTCTGTTCTGGACCGAAGAGCGTTCCAAGATGCTGTACATGGTGCCATACGGACAACAGGCGCTAAGCATCTACACGCTGCCCGGCAGCACGTTCCAGCCAAAGAGTTTCGCGGACCTGTCGGGACATTCTGTGGGCGTGGAATTGTCGACGTATCAGGAGCGCAAGGCGCGCGAGGTCAACGCGAAGCTCGTCGCGGACGGCAAGAAGAGCATCGATTTCCGCACCTTCATGACCGTCACCGATACATCGGCGGCACTGCGCGCGCGTCAGCTCGAAGCGGGCATCAATATCGACGAGACGGCGACATCGCTCGCGGATCGCGGTATTGTGAAAATCTGGACCCATGGACTCGAAGGCACCGACATCACGTTCGCGATGCGCGACAAGGCGACCGCCGAAGCCGTCGCGCGGGCGCTTGCGGAACTCAAAAGCGATGGCACCTACGACAAGCTCTTCAGCAAGTTTCACATGACGCCCTTGAAGGCCGCGAGCTTCGGGATTCGCGGGCCGGGTCCGCAATAAAGCTGCATGAGTCAGGGCCGTTCTCGAAAGCGAACGGCCCTTTCTGCTTTAGATCGGCGCGAGACGCAGGCGCATGAAATTGCTCACGTGCGCTTCGAACTCCATGAAGCCCTTCACCGCGAGAAACTCGGGCGTTTCGTACGCCCAGTCGCCCGCGATCGTATAGACGGCGGCATAACGCGGACCATCGTCGATGGCGATGTAGCGCGCGCCCGTCAGCCAGCCGGGACAGCCGAGAATCGCCGGAAGATGCACGTCGACGTACCAGCGGTTGAACGCTTCGTCGTGCTCGGGCGCCACATCGATGCGCACGATATGAATGAACGGCCCGCTTGAATTCACGGGCAAACGGTCGGCGGAAAATTTCATCGAGTTCATCTCAAGCGGCGACGGGTTTCGGGCGCGGAAATTTCAGCGTCGCTTCGGCCTTCAGCACTTCGTTGCCTTCTTCGTTTGTGGCGCTCGCTTTCCAGACGGCGGTGCGCGTGTCGGGCTGCATTGCATCGATCCAGATGCGAAAGCGCAGCGTATCGCCGTAAAAGACCGGACCCGTGAACCAGAAGCGGTCTTCGATCGACACGCCCAGCGTGCCGACCAGTTCCGCCGTCAGCACGCTCGTGCAGATGCCCGCCACCAGAATGCCCGGCGCGAGCCGCTGGCCGAAGCGCGTCTTGCCCGCATAACCTTCGTCGACGTGAACCGGCCCGAAGTCGCCCGTCGCGGCGATGTACATGGCGCCATCGGCTTCGGTGATGGTCTTGCAGATGCTCACTTCGTCGCCGACGGAAAGCGAATCGAATGGCTTGATGTCGTACATGGCGCGCTCCGCTCAGACCAATGCAGCCGATGCCACCAGCGGCACCATGGTCGCGTGGCCGCGAATGGCGCGTGCGCCGCCGTCGAGCGTGCAGGTCACGTCGAAGCGGATCGCCTGCGGATCGGCTTCGGTGACGGTCGCGGACGCCTCGATCGTGCTGCCGACCGCAACGGGTGCATCGAAGCGCATGTCGAGCGCGCCGATGCGCCACGCCGGTCCCGCCAGCCGGTTCAATGCCGAGGTCGCGAGTGACAGCACGGCCAGTTCGAAGCTCAGCATGTTGGGAAAGCCTGCCGCGCGCGCGGCGGCGGCATCGACATGAAGCGGCGCGAGATTGCCGCTGATGCCGGTAAACATCGCCTGCTCCGCGACGGTCATGGTCTTGCGAAACGATAGGCTGGCGCCGCGTTCGGGAATGGTCTCGGTCTGCATGAAAAGGTCCTAAAATAAGGGCTTAAAGCGTGAGGCCGCGCTTGATGACGCTGCGCGCGATGAGCATGCGATGAATCTCCGACGTGCCGTCGTAGATGCGCGTGACACGGCTGTCGCGATAGATGCGTTCGAGCGGCATTTCCTTCGTGTAGCCCATGCCGCCGAATACCTGAATGCCGCGATCCGCAACCCGTCCGATCATCTCCGATGCATAGAGCTTGACCATCGAAAGCTTGTCGCGCACGTCGTGGCCCTGATCGAGTTCCCACGCGGTGTTCATCACCATCATGCGGGTCGCGAAGATTTCAGTTGCGCTGTCGGCGATCATCTGCTGCACCATCTGGAAGTCGCCGATGGGCTGACCAAACTGCCTCCGCTCCGCAGCGTGATTGCGCATGAGTTCGAGCACGCGCTGCGCCATGCCGCACGCGCGCGCGCCGATATGCGCGAGACGGATCGACGACACGCTCTCCATGATGAGCTTGAACCCGCCGCCGATTTCGCCCAGCACGTTCGCGCGCGGAATGCGGCAGTTCTCGAACACGAGTTCGGCGTGACCATAGCCGCGATGCCCCATCATCGGCTGCTTGCCGGTGACTTCGAAGCCCGGCGTGCCCTTGTCCACGAGAAGCAGCGTGATGCCGCCGCGCGCGCGTTTCTCCTTGTCGGTGACGGCCATCACGATCACGTAATCGGCGATATCGCCGTCGCTGATGAAATGCTTGCGCCCGTCGATCACCCACTCGTCGCCGTCGAGCCGTGCGGTGGTGGAAATCGCCGCCGCGTCCGATCCCGCGCCGGGCTCGGTGATCGCCATCGCGCAGATCTTTTCGCCGCGCACCGTGGGCAGCAGATACTTGTCGCGCTGATCGCCCTGGCAGGCCATCAGCATCGGATACACCTGTCCGAAGATGCGGCGGATCAACGCGTCCGACGTCCTGCCCAACTCTTCCTCGACCAGGCACATATCGACGTTCGACAGACCGCCGCCGCCGACTTCGTCGGGCATGTTCATCGCGAAGAGGCCGAGTGTCTGCGCCTTGTGGCGCACGATGCGCAGCTTCCCGGGGGGCACGATGCCGGTCGCCTCGGTTTCGGCTTCGAGCGGCTGCACTTCGTTGGTCACGAACTTGCGCACCGTATCGACGAGTAACTGCGTTTCGGAGGGAATGGAGAAATCGATCATGACGTGCGTGCTTTTAGTGAGCGGTTGAAGAGGGCGTGTCGGCGGAACGCACGACGCCTTTCGCCTTGAAGGAGTCGATCTGTTCGCGCGTATAGCCGAGTTCGTCGAGGATTTCGTCGGTCTGCGCGCCTAGCGCCTGCGGCACGCGCGCGACGCCCGGCGCCTGTCCGTCGTAACGCGCGGGATGCATAACGAACGTGACCGCTTCGCCCGTCCCGCTCTCGGCGTTCTGGAACGTGCCGAGATGCTGAAGCTGTGGATCGGCCTGAAGGTCGTCATAGTCCTGAACGGGCGCGTGCCACACGTCGCTGTCGCGCAGGATGTCGAGCCATTCGGCAGTCGTCTTCTGCGCGATGCGGCGCGCAACCGCACGCGTGATCTCCTCTCGATGCGAGAAGCCCATGTCGTTCGTGAACGCATCCAGCGCGGGATCGTCGAGTACGCGTTTGAGCGCGTCGGGCGTTGCCATCGAAATGGCCATGTGACCGTCGGCGGTCGCGTGGATGCCGTACGCGCCCTGGCTGAACCAGTTCGCGAGTCCTTCCGCGCCGCGCGGCGAATCGCTGCGCGCGCCGTTGAGCCACGCGGTCAGCGATTCCGTTTGCAGATCGATCGCCGCCTGCAACAGACTCACTTCGACGAGACGCCCATCGCCCGTGCGTTCGCGGTTGAACAGCGCGGCGAGGATGCTCATCACATAGATCGTGGCCGCGTGTTGATCGACGATGACCGGGCCGACCGGCGTCGGTGGACCATCGGCGCGGCCAGTCCGCGCAGCCAGTCCCGACAGCGCCTGTAGCAGCAGATCCTGCCCAGGGCGTGCGGCATACGGACCCGAGCCGCCGTAGCCGCTCGCGCTCGCATAGATCACGCGCGGATTCGCCTCGCGCACTTGCTCGTAGCCCAGACCGAGCCGCGCCATCGCGCCGGGGCGGAAGTTCTCCATTACCACATCGGCGCGCGCGACGAGTTCACGCGCAAGCGCGCGTCCCGCTTCGCTTTTCATGTCGATGGACAGGCTGCGCTTGTTGCGTCCCGTCGTCAGGTGATTGACGCTTTGTCCGCCGACGAAGCGATTCGCGACCGCCCAATTGCGATGAAACGCGCCATCGATCGGCTCCACGGCGATGACGTCCGCGCCGAGATCGGCAAGCATCTGCGCGGCCATCGGTCCCGCATGAAAGTGATTGAAGCTGATGACACGAACGCCGTCGAGAAGTTTGAGCATGGCTATTCCGAAGGAAATTAACCGTTGCATCGGAGTCCTTTGAGCAGGCATCCGATGCAACGATCGAGGTCACATTCAGAATAACAATCGAGAAATGTTCGCTGCGCGCGCGGCGCTATTAAATGGATGCGACCGACTATAAGCCGGTCTCATTGTCTTGATCTACGATGCTTCGCGTGGCCGCTAAGACGCTTCGCGCGTCCCTTGACGCACCGCGGTGAATGCGGCGGCCGCGCGTTGCGCCTTGACGGCCTCGCGCGCATGATCGACGAAGCTCTGCGTGAGACGCTGACGCGGGCGGTCCTTCGGCGTCAGCGCGCAAAGCGTGACGGGCATGCCCGTCTTCAGCGGACGCACGACGACGCTGCCGGGCGGCTGCGCGAGCGCCGACAGTTCATCGACGACGGCAACGCCCAGCCCTTCGCTGACGAGCCTGCACGCGATGTTGGCAAAGCGCACTTCGATCTCGGGCACGAAGTAGTCGCCCGCCGCCTCGAAGGCGCGCTCGACGATCAGCCCGAGCGGACTGCCCGCGGGCGGGCCGATCACCCGCCGGCCCTTGAGGTCGGATGGCGCGACGACATCGAGCATGTCGATGGCATCGCCGGGCGGCGCGGCGCACATCACCGAGAATTCGGCCAGCAACTCGCTGACGAGGCTCGGGCGTGTGGGCGGCATCATCGAGAGGCCGACATCGGCCATGCCGGAGTCGAGGCTTTCGAGCAGCGCGTCCATGCGCATGGTTTCGAGGTGAATCTTCACGCGCGGATGATCGGCGCAAAAGCGCGCGAGCACTTTGGGCACGAGCCATTCGGACAGTTCCGCCGTGGCGAAAATGCGGATCACCCCCGCGCGGCCAGTGCGCAAATCCCACGCTTTCTGCTGAATGGCCTGATGCACGAGGAAGAGCGGTTCGGCGTCGTCGAACAGCATCTTCGCTTCTGACGTGGGAATGAGCCGGTTGCTGATGCGATCGAACAGCGCGAAGCCCAGCTTGGCTTCGGCCAGGCGGATGGCGTTGCTGACGGCGGGCTGCGACATGCCCAGCTCGTCGGCGGCGCCCGTCGTGGTCCGGTAGCGCATCACGGCGCGCAAGACTTCAAGCTGACGCAGGTTGATCAAGACCCGCGCGGTGCCGCCCCTGTTCATGATCGTCCCGTTTCGTCTCGTCTCGTATGTTCGCCATCGTTCCGATCGTCCCGATCGTGTGAGTCCGCCGGGCGACGTCTCCATCTTAAGTCGCCATATTAATGCGCGCACGCGCGTAAAAAAAACGTTTCTGCGACGCCGCAAGCGGCCGTCGCGGAGCCTTCGCCGTATAACGCGCCGTTATAGTTGGCCATTTTTTTTCACTGGCGCGTCCCATTGCGGCCACCGTAATGTCTCGTTACCGGGAGCCGCATCGTGCTGCTTACGCCGTGTTCATCGTCGTTCCGTCATTTCGGAGGTTCCATGTTTACAAGCCGCCCGGCGAAGGTGCTCGCCGCCGTCACGACCCTCTGCGCGGCGTGGTTCGCCGCGACCGGATCCGCCCATGCATGCACTTCCACGATTCCCTCGGGGACGCTGGTGAACCCGGGACACATACTGCTCTCGACGAACCCGACGCTGCCGCCCTTGCAATTCGTCGATGGCGACGGCGAGCTGAAAGGCATGAACATCGAACTTGGCCGTGAGCTCGCCAGGCGTCTGTGCGTGCAGGTCGACTTCATGCGCATGGATTTCCCTGCGATGATTCCCGCGCTCAAGGCAGGCCGCTTCGATGGCATCAACACGGGCATGTTCTGGACCGAAGAGCGTTCGCGCACGATGTACACGGTGCCGTATGCGCTTTCGACCATCGATATCGTCGCGAATCCGGACAGCAAGCTTACGCTCAAGGATGCGAAGGACCTGCGCGGACTCGCGATCGGCGTCGAGGCGGATTCGTATCAGGAGCGCTGGCTGCGCGAGCGGTCGAAGGA
Source organism: Paraburkholderia sp. 32 (assembly GCF_050435345.1). Classification (NCBI taxonomy): domain Bacteria; kingdom Pseudomonadati; phylum Pseudomonadota; class Betaproteobacteria; order Burkholderiales; family Burkholderiaceae; genus Paraburkholderia; species Paraburkholderia sp. 32. Next base: position 1,095,521 of record NZ_JBNDKD010000002.1, on the reverse strand, counting down.
AAGCGAGAAGGAAGGCGGCAAGCCCATCACCATTCGCGCGTTCGCGACGGCGAGCGAAGTGATCGCGGCATTGCGCGCCGGTCAGTTCGATGCCGCCGCGCTGCCGAGCTACGCGGCGGGCGCCATCGTCAAGCGCAAGCAGGCCCGCATGGCGCTGCCCGGCCTCGGGGATGCGCAGACCACGCTCGCGTTCCGCCAGCGCGCGGTGGCCGAAGCCGTCGCACATGCGCTCGACGACATGCGCGCCGACGGCAGCTACGCCCGTCTGCTCGACAGCTACGGCATGACCAAGCTGCCCGATGCGCACATCACGGTGCGCGGAACCGGACCGGCATGAGCGGGCTGACTGAGCGATGAACCTGTTCAACGTACACGACTTCTTCGGCTATCTCGTCAACGGCTTCCTTCTGCGCGGCGTGTTCGTCACGCTCGGGCTGACGGTGGCGACGGTGATCGGCGGCATGGTGCTCGGCATGCTGATCGCGATGCTGCGCATGTCGGCGAGCAAGCCTTTGATCGGCATTGCGCGCTTCTATATCTGGGTGTTTCGCGGCACGCCGTTGCTGATTCAGCTCGTGATCATCTATACGGGTTTGCCGCAGTTGGGCGTGCGACTGTCGGTGATCGAGTCGTCGCTGCTGGCGCTGATTCTTAATGAAGCGGCCTATCTCGCCGAGATTATCCGCAGCGGTTTCATGGGCGTTGCGCGCGGCCAGTACGAAGCGGCGCAGGCGCTCGGACTGCCGCGCTGGCTCGTGATGTGGAAAGTCACGCTGCCGCAGGCGTTCCGCCTGATGATCCCGTCGTTCGGCAATTCGGTGAACGGGTTGCTGAAATCGACATCGATCACCTCTGTCATTTCGATGGAAGAACTCATGCGCCGCAGCCAGATGCTGATGCAGGAGAAATTCGAAGTGCTCGAAGTGTTCGGCGCGGCGGCGATCTTCTATCTGCTGATGACGACCGGCTGGGGTTTGATTCAGCGCGGCCTCGAAAAGCATTTCGGCGCTGGCCATGAGACCAGCCGATGACACCGCACGCATGAGGACCCACAGATGACGAAGACGATGCATTCTCCCGGCGACGTGGTGGTCGCAACCGTGCTGCCGTTCCACGAGGACCAGTCGATCGACTGGAAGAGCTACGAGCGCGTGCTGCGCTACTGCGGCCTCGCCGACGGCATTTCCGCGGTGTTCGTGAACGGTCACGCGGGCGAAGGCGGCGCGCTCGACCGCAAGGAGCGCATCGACGTGCTGCGCTTCACACGCGAAATGCTCGGCGATGGGCGTCCGCTGGTCGCGGGCATCATCGCGACTTCGACGCGCGAGGCGATCGACGAAGCGCTCGCCGCCCGCAATGCCGGCGCGAGCATGCTGACCGTTTTCCCGCCCGCGACGTTCGTGAACGCGAGCACGGCAATGGTCGTCGCGTACGTTCGCGCAATTGGCGAGGCATCGGGGCTGCCGCTTGCGATCTTTCAGTATCCGCTGGCGTCGGGCTACGGCTATTCGACCGCGACGCTCGTCGAGCTGGCGCGTCTGCCGTTCGTCGTCGCGATCAAGGAAGGCAGCGATTCGATGCGCGCCTACGAAGAAACTCGCGCGGCGGTGAAGGCGGTGCGTGCCGACCTGAAGATACTCGCATCGAATTTCGACTGGTTTCTCGCGCAGATTGCGGTGGGCAGCGACGGCATTCTGTCCGGACTCGCGAGTCTCGTGCCGCAGGACCTCGTCGCGTTGTGGCGCGCGGGCGAAGCCGAAGACCTCGCCGCGATGCGCCGCGCCGGCGAGCGCATGCTGCCACTCGTGCGCGCAATCTATGCCGCGCCGCGCAACGAAATGTATGCGCGCATCAAGGTCGCACTGGCGATGATGAACGTCATCGAATGCGAACGCGCGCGCGAGCCGTTTCTGCCCGTCTCGGCGGAGATGCGCGACGTCATTCGAAACGCGCTGGTGCAATCGGGCCTGATCAAAGGAGCAACGCCATGAGCGATGCCGTCATTCAACTCAACGACCACATGGTCGAATTCCGCGGCGTGCACACGTACTACGGCACGTATCACGCGTTGAACGACATCAACCTGCAAGTGGCACGCGGCGAGCGCATTGTGATTTGCGGGCCTTCCGGGTCGGGCAAATCGACGCTTATCCGCTGCATCAACCAGCTGGAGAAGCATCAGGAAGGCACCTTGATCGTCGATGGCATCGAACTCACGTCTGATACGCGCAACCTCGCTGCGATTCGGCGCGAAGTCGGCATGGTGTTTCAGCAGTTCAACCTGTTTCCGCACATGTCGGTGCTCGACAACCTGATTCTCGCGCCGATGTGGCTGCGCAAGCTCTCGAAGCACGATGCTACCGAACTCGCGATGCACTATCTGGGGCGTGTGAAGATTCCCGAGCACGCGCATAAGTATCCGGCGCAATTGTCGGGCGGCCAGCAGCAGCGCGTGGCCATTGCGCGGGCGCTGTGCATGAAGCCGCGCCTGATGCTGTTCGACGAGCCGACCTCCGCGCTCGATCCCGAGATGATCAAGGAAGTCCTCGACGTGATGGTGAGCCTTGCGCAGGACGGCATGACGATGATCTGCGTGACGCACGAGATGGCCTTCGCGCGCACGGTGGCGGATCGCATCGTGTTCATGGATCGCGGGCAAATTGCGGAGATCGCGCCGCCGGAGACGTTCTTTCATCGTCCGCAATGTGCTCGCGCGCAGAGTTTTCTTCAGCAAGTGGCCCGATCGCCGGAATGGGCCGAATCGGCGAAGGCGTGCTGATCGGCCGATGCGTGCGCGGCTTGCAGTTTCCGTTCGCCATCGAGGCGCACGTCATCGACCGCATGCATGCGCTCGCGTGCCGTCCCGGCGAAGCGCCGGTGCCGATGCCGATCCGCGGCATGCGCTACGTGCCCGCGCTGCGCCGCTTCGACTATCTGATGCAGCAGCGCACCGGCGCGCGTCAGGCGCTGTGCCGCATACTTCCCGCCGATGCCACCGCCGCGAGCATCGCGCAACTGCTCGCGCTCGAAGTGTTCGGGCGGCCGGATGCGGAATGGAATCGCGTGCAGGCAGCGCGGGCGCTGGACATCGATCCGCACGAACTGAGCGTGAAGCTGTTTCGCGAAGGCAGCGCGCTGACGGAGATCGTGCGCACGCAGCGTCTGATGCGCGCGTTCGTCGAGATCGCGGCGGGACGCATGTCCGCGCTTGCGTCGATGAATCACGCGGGCTTCGGTTCGGCCGCGCGTTTGCGTGCGTTCTTTCACGCGCGCTTCGGCTTTTGCGTCGATGCGCTCATCGTTACGCCGCGGCCTTCTCGCTCGCGGTGACATCCCTGAATCGGTATCGAACCCGCCATGCCTTATCTGGAAATTTTCGCGCGCCGCGAGCGTGCATCGAACGATGCGCGACTGAGCGCCTTCGTCAGCGAGGTGACGCGGTGCGTCTCATTGATCTTCGACGTAGATAGCACCGCAATCACGCTGTTTTTCTTACGGTTGGATGACGACGCCTATGCGCACGATGGTGCTCTCGCCACGGATCTGCCTCCTGGCGATGGTCGGGCTCAACGGGTGTTCGTCAAGGTGCATGCGTATGCGCGATCGGTCGAGCTGCGACGCGCGCTCGCGGCGGCCTTGACGCCGCTACTCGCAGCTTACTTCGATGTACCTCTGAAGCGCGTGGCCGTGTACTTCTTCGAGCGCAGCGCCGATGAAGTTGCGCACGGCGGCAAATTGTCCGCCGACAGCTGATCGCCCGGCCGAAGAAAGCGTACCACTTGCACTTCGTGAACGAACGCAGGCTGGTCAGCGCCGGCTAGCTCTGCGCCGTTCTGCATCAGCTGCAAAACCTTCGGCGACTACTGCGACATCACATGGACCAATCTGCCGCCGCCGCGTTGCCGATGACAGAAATTCCGTTCCGTTTGATGCGATAAGGGTCGACCGTCCAGCGCGCTCTTCGCGTAAGCGAACTGCTTGAAAGCTGGCTCGCCGAACGTGCAGCGGGTCATCGCGACGGCGAACATCGCGCGCGTGAGTGACGGCGCACTCGCGGACTACAGGGTGGCCCTGGACGATGCGGTGCTCCGGCAGGTCGGCGAGCGGGCCACGGTGCGCGGCTATCCGAGATGGGCGGGCAGCGTATGGGATCTCGTTGCGCGCTGTGTTGCCGCTGCGCTGAACCCGGGACGCGAAGCATTACCGCCGCGACCCGCGTCACCGCAGGTGACGGTTCACGTGAATGGCGCAGGCTACCGTTACGTGCGTCTGGATGAGATTCCGGAGCCGGCCAGAACGTACTTCGACAGGAAACTGGCCGGTTCGGGCATTCCTGACCACGGCTGTGCTTTCGCGCACGACTGGTTCGACTTTCTCAACGGCCAGCGCTGATGCCAGAGCGGTGCGCCGTGCTTTGTAGCAAGTTGCAGCCTCGCACAACATGTCGATCAGATCGAACCAGCCGTCGCCGCACTCGAAACCCGACAGGGAGAAAACCGTTGGGACGGTATCCAGATCATCAGCGACTGTCGGGTTGACGTCGAAGATGAGCGGGTATTTTGCCCGCAGGATGCCTGACAGTTCCTCACGCACCGTTCTCTCGCTCCCATTCCTGTACCGCCATTGCAGCAACGGGATCGATTGTCCCATAGTGAAAGGCTCTCCGGAACCCGAGTGCGGTGCACGGTCAGTGATGAGTGATGGTGGCGTTCTGGAATGCGCTGTAAATTTTATAAGCGTCAAGCAGCACGGCCGCTCGGCCAACCTGCTTCTCGCCAGACACCCTATACGCCGGGCATCGGAGATTGCGACAATGGCGCTCCCTGGAGCATATTGCGGTTATCGACTCGAGTCTGTCATGGCCGCATTCAGATCGGCTGCTCCATCGGGAAGAAGGAATAAGGCCGGAGCACCTCGCGAACCTGTCTGGCCAACCGGGATCGCATGATGAACAGTGAAATGAGAGGCGGCTGTCAGTGACGCCGCGGACTGCATCCAGTATCTGCAGCGATTGGCCGCCGACAATCAGGGCATCGGCGAAACGCTCGCAAAAGGGACAGGGATTCACGAGTACCAGGAACCACATCAGGTATCAGGCGAAAGAGGGTGATCAGCCCGGCTGGGATCTCTACACCGAGATTCTTGAGCCGGACGACGTCGTGTATCTCGAGCTCGACGGTGTAGCCGCTGAAGTCACGATGCTCGGCAACATGGAGCGAGGCCCGGGCACGGTGCTGTTGCGCCTGCCGGTCGACACTGCGAAGCAGCTTGGTCTCGTGCCGCCGGACTGGGAAAACTCGGACTGGGGAAAAGGGTAGGTCATGCGCAAATACCGGGGCAGGACAGTGCGGTAGGTCGCGGCCTGCACATGCGACCGCTGCGGCCGGCGCATGACGCCGATGACGACCAGTGGAAGTGGTACAAAACGTGTCGCTCGACTGGCGTGGCGGCTTTGGCTCGATTTTCGGCGACAGCGCCCATATGAGCGTTGACGTTTGCCAGCAGTGCGCCCGCAATACGCCGGGGCCATGGCTGCGTGTCGATCCGCCGTCCGCACCGGATGGCTCAATCAAGCCCTGAAGGCTGTCGTGCCCGGACTCGAAGCGCCGATATCTGTCGACAGGATGAACCTCTGTGGTTTCCACGAGAGCGACTCCCGATGCGGGTCTGCGCGTCGCTCAGACTGCCGATCATGGCTCGGCGCATGTCGCGCCGCATCCCGAACTCACCGTAGACACACCGGGGCGGCTGGCTGCCTTCGGTTGAACAAGTTATCGCTATCGCTGAATGGGTCTTCTTGACCGCATTGCCGCCGGTCGCGCAGTTGGGAGTTCAAGCGCAGATAACAAGATGGTCCGATCGTTCATGACGGCGCCTCAGAGACAGCAGTTCGGCCTTTGCCGCCATTCGGGCGGGCTGGGTTCTACGTCGGCAATGTGAAGGATTGCCGACGGTCGCGGCGTCGAGCAGCTGGGCTGCAGATTCCGGCATCGCGAACTCACACTCCCGACCCTGTATAGATAGTCCGTTCCGCTTTCACTGATACTGGTAGCACTGGCAGCTTGCTGCCAGCGCAAGCGGAACATGCACCCGCGGGCTACGAATATCTCGACCCAAACGCCTGGACGTTTGCGGCTTTAGCTTCGAGTCCGCGGGTGCGCTTGCGCTCGTCAACGAATACTCAGGGTTCGCCGTCGCACCGGCTCACTATATTGGCTTCGCAGAGCGCAAGCATGCATGTCCCTGCCAGACAATCTATCACTTGCAGAGGTTCACATGTCGCCTCTATCGGATCAGCAGTTTGCAGCGTATGTTGGCATCGACTGGGCGGATACGAAACACGATATCTGCCTGCAGGCTGCCGACGACACCAGGCGAGAGTTCAGTTGTGTTCCTCATCAGGTCGCATGCATTGATGAGTGGGCAAAGGGATTGCATCAGCGCTTTGACGGCATGATCGCAGTTGCCCTCGAGCTGGCAAGGGGACCAATCGTTTCCGCGCTTCAGAAGTATGATTTCCTGGTCCTCTTTCCGATTAATCCATCGACGCTCGCAAAATACCGCGAGGCGTTCAAACCGAGTCGGGCCAAAGACGATCCCACCGATGCCGAGCTGGCACTCGATCTGCTGCTTCGCCATCCCGAACGGTTCGCTCCACTGAGGCCGCAAAGCGCGGGCATGCGTTGTCTGACGAGCCTCATCGAGCAGCGCCGTGAAATGGTCGGCGACAAGACGCGATTCACTAACCGCCTATGCAATACGCTCAAGCAGTATTATCCGCAGGCACTGGAATGGTTCGCGCACATCGACACGGTACTGTTCTGCGACTTCATCGCGCGCTGGCCGACGCTTTCATCCGTCAAACGCGCCCACCGCAGTACCCTTGAGGCGTTCTTCCATGCGCACAATTGCCGCCGCCCCAGGGTGATCGAAATGCGTCTGGAGTCCATCCGCTCGGCCATCCCTCTGACCGAGGATCCCGGCATCCTCTCACCCTGCCGGCTGCACGCGCTGGCGCTGGTGTGCACAACTGCGAACGGCTCTCGCTGGGATCGATGTGTTCGACAGGGAGATTGCGACGGTCGCGCGAACGCTACCTGACTTCGCCCTGTTTGAATGCCTGCCGGGAGCGGGCCCACATCTGACACCGCGGCTGCTTGCCGCATTCGGCGAGCAGCGTGAGCGCTTCAGGCACGCTGCTGAACTGCAGAAGTATTCCGGCATTGCGCCGGTCACTGAGCGCAGTGGCAAGAAATGCTGGGTGCACTGGCGCTGGCAATGTCCGACGTTCCTGCGCCAGACATTCGTGGAATGGGCCGGCCAGACCATCAACAAATCGTTCTGGGCGGGCGCTTACTACCGGCAACAGCGAGCGAAGGGCAGTTCGTATCAGTCCGCCGTCAGGGCTTTGGCATTCAAGTGGATACGGATCCTCTACCGCTGCTGGCAAACACGGACACTGTACGACGAGAGTGTCTATCTGAATGCATTGAGGAAGCGCGGCTCGCCTCTCCTCGGAAGCCTCGCACTTCCCCCTCGAAATACTTGACGGACGGACTCAGGGCGTGAAGCCGACGTCCACCGTCTCTCTACCCGAATGTCCGTTCATCAAGGGTTAAGCAGTCGATCGAATGTCAAGATCCACGGACGGAATTGGTCTGCTCGTAGGCGCAGCAGATGTTGCAGCGGACGAAGCTAACGTTCCGACAGCGGGTGCCGACAAGCGCCCTGGTGACGAACTGACGGCGAATGCCCAAGTGGATCTGTTCTTGTATTGGTTAAGAGCGGTATGACTGACTGGGCGTCTGTACGCGACAGGCATCTGCATCCGGCACGCCGGGGATTGCAGCTGATGCCGGCGGCTCCCTCGGCGATTTATTGTTGCGGCCACGTGCACCGCGGTTAGACGTGCGGCGAGCTACGTCTAGACCGGTGCGCCGCGCAAGCGTGCGACTTGCGTCTGCCGTACGCAGAGCCACAGCACGATCATTCCGACGCAACCGAGTGCACTCGCGAGCACGAACGCTGACGAGTAGCCTGCGCCATACTGAATCAGGAAACCGGTGATGCTGGGCGACAGCACGCCGGCCAAGTTCGCCAGTAAGTGAACAAAGAGTGAACAAAGCCGCCGGTCGCACCGATACGCTCGCTCGGCACGATATCCTGAAGTAGCGACCAGCACGCCTGCGGCGTCATGAAAGCGAAGAGGCTCGCAATCGCGATGAGGGTCACAGCGGGCACGAGCGAACTCACTCGCGAGACGAGCAGCACGCTGAGCGCCGCAACGCCAAGACCCAGCATGATGACGGTCTTCCGAGCAAACAGCACGTCGCCGGTTTTTTTGTAAAGACCGTCAGAGAGCATCCCGCCCAGCACGAAGCCTGCGGTAGCGGCTAGCCAGGGCAGAATGCCGACGATGCTCATGTGCTTAATGTCGAGATGCTGATAGTCCGTAAAGTAACTCGGCAGCCACGAGAGGAAGAAGTACAGTACGTAGTTGAAGGCGAAGAACGCGACGGCCACGCCAAGCACCGGCAGCGATACCAGGTAGTGCATGACGCCTCCCGCGTTCGATGCAGCGGTCTCACCGTCGACCTGCACGCTCGCCTGTCGATCGGCGAGAATATGCGCCACTTCCTGGCGCGAGACCGCCGGGTGGTCCTTCGGATGATCGCGGAAGCAACGCCACCACACCGCGATCCACGCAAAACCCATGATGGCAATGGCAATGAAGGAGATTCGCCAGCCAAACCGGAGAGCGACAAGACCGACGATGGGCGCGGCGATCGCGGCGCCGAGCGGCTGCCCCGCGTTTGTCAATCCGACGGCCCTCCCCGCCTCACTACGCGGAAACCAGTTCGATATCGACTTGTTCGTGGTGGTGCCCATCGGTCCTTCGGCCACGCCGAATGCGACGCGCGCTACCATCAAGCTCGCGAAGCTGCCGACGAAAGCCGTCGCGCCGCAAAAGACCGACCAGAAACCCGCCGCCAGCGCGAAGACCTTGCGCGGCCCGTACTTGTCCGCCGCCCATCCGCCGACGAAACAGAACACGCAGTAGCCGATAAAGAAGCTGCTGAACAGGATGCCCAGCTGTGCATCGTTGATATGCAGCTCTGCCTTGACGAGCGGCGCGACGATCGACAGCGCTGCTCGATCGAGATAGTTCAACATGCCCGCGAAAAACAATAAAGCAGCAACTGCCCAGCGGTACTGAAAACGCATATTTCCTCCGGCTACAGCTCGTTGTCTATTCAGAAAGTCCGCGACGCATACGGTTACGCGACCGTGGCCGTATCGACGGCATGTCGGTTCAGGACGTCCGTGTCCGGCTGGAAGCCCAAGCCAGGCACAGCCGGCAGCGTGAAAGATGGTCCGAAGTCGTGTTGCGGATAAAGGCGGGTGGACCACTGAAGCCACGGGACTTCGAGCGCGACATCCCCGGGCAGAGTCGCGACAATGTGCGCCGTCGCGAGCAGGCCGGCTCCATAGTAGAAACAATGCGGTATGACGCGGACTCCGTTGTCGGCCGCGAGCCGAATGACATCGCGCATTCCGCTGATGCCGCCGATCTTGGCGACGCTCGGCTGCGCGATGTCGATCGCGCGGTGCTCGAAATACTGCCGAAAGCCCGCCACGCCGGAGGCGTTCTCGCCCGCGGCGATCGGAACACCGGCGCTACGTACCTGGGCAAGCCCAGCGGCATCATCAGGTGGCCACACCGGCTCTTCAATCCAGCCGAGCCCAGTTGCCTTCAGCGCGCTCACCCGCTTCTTCGCCTCTTCCACCGACCAAGGACAATTGACGTCTACCATCAAAGCGACTTCGTCGGGCAATGCGCCGCGAGCGGCCTCGATTGCGGCGCGCTGCGTCTCGTGCAGCTTCATCGCCCTGAAGCCCGCCTGATGTGCGCGCCGCACCTGCAACGCCACTTCCTCGGGATCGTTGTCGTAGCAAACAAGGCTTGCATAAACATCGACGGTATCGCGCATAGCGCCAAGCAACCGGTGCAACGGCTTTCCTGCCGCCTGGGCGCAAAGATCCCACATCGCAATGTCGATCGCAGATAGCGCGTAGAGCATTGGTCCGGTGCGCCCAAAAGCGTGAAACGCCTGATGCGCCGCTTCGACGCGTCCCGCGAAACTATCGGGATTCCCGCCGATCTCCGCCCCGATGAAGAAGCGGGCGACCGGCCCTGCTAGCGCGGCAAAAGTCGCAGGATTGCAGAGATGTCCAAACGCCTCGCCCCAACCTACCGAGCCGTCATCGGCAATGACTTTGACGAGCAGCGTCTCCATTTTCTGTAACGTCCGCGACGCGGCGTTGTACGCATCGGCAGGTCCATCGGCCCTCTGTGGGGATGCCATGCGTCCCGCGCTGAACGGCATGGCCACTCTGATGACTTCGATACGGCTGATTCGCATGTCGTCGCCTCTAATGTTCGTTGCCCGCTTCCAATGCAAACCGCCGATGGAAACGTCAGTTATCATATGACATTGCGCCGCTTGCCACCTCCGGAGTTTCCCTTACATTACGCGCCAAAGCGCCTGCGATGTGAGGCACCGAGGCATCACGGGATTAGTAGGAGGCACTGTGAAAGTAGCACGTCGTATGACAGTTACTTTCAAGGCGGTGAAAACGGGCGCGGGCATTTGCCAGTTCAAACCCGTCGCTGCGGCCTTGCGACAGGGACACTTTTTGTCACAGACGTTGACGTACGGCGAATGGGTCATCAGGAATCACTTAGCCATTCGGCACCTGGCGAGCCAACGTCTCCTGACGAGGCAGTCATGCCGTCTGAATGTCCTGCGCGAGCGAATGGCCAACGTGCCTTTCTGGCCGACTGCTGACTCATAAGCCTGCGTGTCGTCCAGTTGAAGCGTACTTCAGCCGGACGTCAGAGTCCGGCGGGGAACGCGTCAGATTAAGGGTATTTCCAACGTAAATTGACACCCTCGCTGCAAAGTCTCAGGACCAAATCTGACAGTTTCGCCGTTGACGTACGCAAACGTCCGAATCTTGACGGTACCCCGATTACGAAACGGCCGCCTTTGCCGATCGGCGCGGCTATGACGGCATCGGGCTATGACTGCATCGCCATGGTGCGGGGGATGGTGGAGCGCGGCCGGCAGATCCTCGGCCAGCTCGAGAAGCGCCTAGAACGCGCCAAGGAGGCCGTGCGTCTTCGCCATGAACCTCAACTACGACCCGACGTCGTGCCCGAGATCGTCGAGGCCGACTCGATCTTGCGCGGCGACCATCAGAAGCTGGCTCCTTTCCGGTGCTATGCCCGCTTATGGCTCGAGCGCGACTACGACGCGGCGGCCGGCAAGGGCGAGGTCATCGTCCAGGGGGACTCAGCCGTAGCGGCGGATCGTTTCCTGCACGCCCGCCAGACCTTTGCGCAGGTCATCGGCATTCATGACCGGCACGAGTTCGATCTTGGCGTTCAAACCAAAGAAGAGCCGCTCGGCGGTATCGGCAATCTGCGATGATTCCGCCATGTTCACGATGAAGAAGCCGCCCCGGTCGCCATTCTCGGCGTGGAAATAAGCGGCTTCGGGCTTCAGATCCTCGGTTAGCTGTTGGAAGACTTTTTCTAATTTGCCGGCGCGGATGGCGGAGTTGCCGGCATCAGCGGAAAACGAGAACTTCACCATAACACGCATGACTTACCTCCCTGACGGTTGCCGGGTCGCCCGGCGGCGGGCGCCCTCGGTGGATCATTCTGAGCCTAAGGCAGCGCTGATTAAGTCCACCGATCCGGCACCTCAAGCATTATAGAGCTCGGATTGAACGAAGAAGGCGAAACAGGATGAAGCAGCAGACGCTGGCGATGGCAGCCGATCAAGGTGCGGGTTTCGAGACGCACCGCAAACGCACGCGGCGCGACGAGTTTCTCGACACGATGAATGCGATCGTGCCATGGCCGCAGTTGTGCGCGGTGATCGAGCCGCATTATCCGAAGCGCGGCAATGGCCGCCCGCCAATTGGTCTGGAGCGCATGCTGAGGATTCATTTCGTGCAGCACTGGTTCAATCTGGCCGACTTTGCTTGCGAAGAGGCGCTCTACGACAGCGCGAACCTGCGTCGCTTTGCCGGAATTGACCTGGGTTGTGAAGCCGTACCGGACGCGACGACGCTGCTCAAATTCCGGCGCCTGCTGGAGACGCACAAACTGGGCGAGCAATTGTTTGCCGAAGTCGGTCGGGTGCTGCAGGCCAGCGGCATGAAGCTCAAAAGCGGCACCATCGTGGACGCGACGATCATCGGCGCGCCGAGCTCGACGAAGAACGAGCAGAAGGCGCGCGACCCCGAGATGCATCAGACCGCAAGGGCAAGCAATGGTACTTCGGTGCCGAGCTGCACATCGGTGTGGACAGCCAGAGCGGCCTGGCGCACAGCGCGGTGCTCACGCCGGCCAACGTGCATGACAAACACCCGCTACCGCAATTGCTGCACGGGAACGAGCGGCGCGTCTACGGCGATAGCGCCTATGCGAGCCAGAAGGAACTGATCCGCAGCAAGGCGCCCAGGGCGCGCGACTTTACCAATCAGCGCACGCGCCGTGCGGGCGGCGAAGTTGGCGAGGTGCAGCGTAGCAAGAACCGCAACAAGTCGAAGATTCGCGCCCGGGTGGAACATGTCTTCGCGGTGGTGAAGCGACTGTGGGGATTTACGAAGGTGCGCTATCGCGGGCTCGCAAAGAACGCCAACCGGGCGTTCGTCGCGCTCGCGCTGGCGAACGTCTACCTCTCACGAAAGAAACTGATGGCACCGGTACGCCCATAGTGGGCGAAAGGCGGGCAAAGTGCCCGCCAAACAGGCCTGCGAGGGCCGAAAAGCAATGGCTTCGGCTCGGCCTCATCACTTGGCGACGTTCAAGTCGCTGACCCGTCGCCGACTTAGTGGCTTGTTCAGCTAAGCCCTAAGCTCACCCGCCCGCAACCTGGATCGGCGGCAACCCCAGGCGGGGGATTTCGATCGCGGGGCAGCGGTTCATCACCTAAACGGACTTTTCGTACGCTAAGCGCGCTACGCTGGGCGTCTCGAACGTCTCTGCGCGACCCAAACCGGCCAGTGGCGAGCGTCCGCTATCAGGTAGGCTGGCCACCAACGCCTGAATTAAGCGGCGTGCCGAAGGCACGTCCGCTTGAATGAATGAATTATTAGGCGCCAATGTGACCATGCTCATCAGGTAGTCGGCTACCGGAGTTCTTGGGCAAGCCCGATGAGAATTCCTTCGGCATCACGAATGTAGCAGAGACGGTAGATGTTTTCGTAATTGACAACTTCATCGACCACCGACGCACCGAGCTTTCTGAGCCGGGCGAGGGTGTCGTCGATGTCCTCGACGGTGAACATGACGCGGAGGTATCCCAACGAGTTAACTGGAGCTCTGCGGTGATCGGACGAAATGGCAGGTGAGTCGAAGCGCGAGAGATCGAGGCGGCTGTGGCCGTCGGGGGTGCGCATCATTGCGACTTCAACGCGCTGACCATGCACTCCGGTGACGCGGCCGGCCCATTCGCCTTCAATGGGCATGCGGCCTTCGAGGGTAAGGCCAAGTTCGATAAAGAACTCAATGGCGGCATCGAGGTCGTTCACCACGATGCCGACGTTGTCCATCCGCTTGACTGCCACGATGTCTCCTTTGGCGCCTAATGCCTGAATTAAGCCGACCCGCGAAGTGGGTTCGGCGTTAATTAATTGTTAGCCCGCTTTTGCGAATGTGCCAATGGCTACCTTCTTGGCTCATACCGAATTGCCACCACCCCAGAGTCGAACTCCAGTCGGCTTACGAGCTTCAAGTCGACACGCTTCGATAGCCCCGCAAACAACGTCGGCCCGTGGCCTACTAGCCTGGGTTGCACTACGAACTCGTACTCATCGATCAATCCCAGCTCCGCCAACGCCAGCGGAAGCTTCACGCCTCCCACGAACAGCGGTTTTGTCGCATTAACGCGGTCAAGTAAAATCCGTGGACCGCAACGCATGATAAGCATCATGGCAAAGACGCAAACGCCGCGCAAGACGCTGCCCGCTGGCATTGGCAAGGTACTGAAGCGGCTGCACTACCCGTTGGACGTGATCCTGCTGTGCGTGCGGTGGTACGTGGCGTACTCACTGAGCCTACGTAACCTCGAGGAAATGATGGCCGAGCGGGGTATCGAGGTGGATCATTCGAGCGTGCACCGGTGGGTTATTAAGCTGCTGCCGGTGCTTGAAAAAGCATTCCGCAAACGCAAACGGCCTGTGGGCAAGAGCTGGCGGGTCGATGAGACCTACGTCAAGGTCAAAGGCCAATGGAAATACTTGTACCGTGCCGTCGACAAGACAGGTAATACGGTGGATTTCCTGCTGCGCGCCCATCGGGACAAGGCCGCGGCGCGCCGCTACTTCGAGAAGGCGATTGAACAGAACGGCGAGCCCGAGACAATCACCGTGGACAGGAGTGGCGCGAATCTGGCTGCGCTTGAAGCGCTCAATGCCGAGCGTTTAACACCGATCAAGGTCCGTCAAAAAACAAATACCTGAACAACGTCGTCGAGCAGGATCACCGTGCCATCAAACGCATCATCAAACCGATGCTGGGGTTCAAGGATTTCCGCTGTGCGCGCATCATCCTGTCTGGCATAGAAATCGCACACATGATCCGCAAGGGGCAGATGTGTGACGATGGCGTCGCCCCGACTGCAGCCGAACAATTCTACTCGTTGGTAGCGTGAGTAGTACTACCGATATCACGCTTTGCTCAAGCTGTAATCGTTAGCGCGACAGAACCGATCAGGGGCAGGTTACGTGAGGTTGTACGGCTTTTCCGCTGTTGGATGAATCGGTGGGCAGGACATGTTTTACGTTCGATATCCTGTTTTTCGTGCAGTCTGGTCTTGCGTACTGGCGGGCTGTGTCGTCGTCTTTTTGCTTCCCGGTGACCCGACAGGCGTGCAAGCGGTGCAGGTCTGGTACATCGCGACGCCTTACCCGCGCGATACCGTTTCCGGCTGCGGGATTGAACGCTTCGCGGAGCGCGTCGGGCAGCTGGACGGCGGGCGGATACAGATGCGCTCCGAGTTTCTCTCGGGTCGGTCGTCCGACGTGGTGCACTCGATCCAGTCTGGCCGGCTTGCTGTGGGCGACACACTCGCCAGCTCGCTCGTCGCGCTCGATCCGGCCTTTGAACTTTCCATGCTGCCATTCGAGGTGCGTTCGCTTGATGAGGCGAAGCGGCTCGCATTTCTCGCGCGGCCTGCCTATCAAAATGCCTTGATGCAACACGGTCTGCATCTGCTGTACGTTTCGCCGTGGCCGCCGTCGGGACTGTGGTCACGCAAGCCCGTCAATACGTTCGGCGACCTGTCAGGTTTGCGGATCCGTACGTACGACGATGCGTCGGCGGCTTTCCTGTCGTCGATTGGATCACGGGCGGTATCGCTCTCCGTCAGCGAAATCATTCCACGGCTTCAAGCCGGGTCACTCGATGGAGTCCTGTCATCGGGCGATGGCGAGGTGGGCAGGTTGCTGCGCAGAACGCTACAGCACTTCGTGGCCATCGACTATGCGTTTCCGCTGTCCTTCGCGCTGATGAGCGAGGCCCGTTATGACGCGCTTCCGCGAAGCGTGCGCGAGAGGATCGACGCGGCTGCGGCGGAGACCGAACAGCAGCAGTGGCTTTCGATGCCAGCGCGGATCGCGCGCAACCGTGATGACATGCAACGCAGCGGCGTGGCCGTCGCAATGTCGGGTGCTGGTGAACTGAGTGAGGGGCTGCGAAGGCGCGGTGAGGCATGGGTTGCGGCATGGCAGGCACGGGTGTCGCCCGAATACGCCGGCATTGTCAGGCAGTTGCGTGAGACGGATTCCGGGGCCGTTTCCGCGGAGCGGCGGGGTTTGTAGGAGAGCGTGTCATGTTCATCCAGCGCCCCCGTAGCGGAATGTTCGAGCGACTGGTGCTTGTCGCTGCGTATGTGCTGGCGGTTGTTGTAGGTGAGCGTGCGGCTGCTGCACCCGGTGAAGGTTGGGGTTTTATGCAAAACGGGTTTGTCGAGGCGATCAAACTGCGCGTCATCTTCCGCGACGAGGTGTGCATGTTTACGAACGTTTTTGTGGGCGACGGGGCGACCCGGGTTGCAGCGAGCTGCACCAAGGTCATGGGCAACGGAGGGAAGCCATGACGAAGAACGCCTATCGCGTGAGTGCCACTCCGGACCCATTGTTCCAGGACGGTGTTGTTCGGAGCCATGATTCCAGCGCGTCGAGTTGCCATCATCGAAGCGCGGCTTGCCGTTTGGGGTGGAAACAGGGTGCGTTGGCCGCCCTCATCCGCCGCCAGCGCAAGACACGCGTAGCGGCACGGGAGACCAGTACATTCGCAACGTGTGGCTGGGATATTGCATAGCAAATTCCAACTCTCATATTGCAAAACATTGATTGTGCAATGCGAATTCTTGGTATAGAGTTGCATTTGCATGAAATTGCAAACAAAAGGCGCTTGGGTCTTGGAAACTGTTTGTTGCCGTGGCATTACTTCGCTCTTTGAACAGCGAGAAGAGGAAGAAATGCTCACGTTGTCGACGCGGGAGCTGGCGGTCCTGTTTGATGCCCAGCGTGAATGCGAAATTTATCTGGTCGAGATGGTTACGGGGGCAGAGTCACAGTGGGAGATGGAGGTGAAGTTACCGGGGCAGGACAAGGTCTATCGGGTTCAGACGTTCCGCGGTCAATTCAAAACATGGAAGCACCTGAATAGTGCGGTCTCGTTCATCAAGGAGACTTGTCCGCAAGCAGAAATGTTCCATGTTGTACTTGCCAAGGCATCTCCGTAACTCTTAGGGCAGGCTGGATCCCGTGAAAGCGGGTCTCTGTTGTATTAATTTCGTACTGCAAAATTTAATTTGGAGTGGATAAGTGGATTCCTGATGCCGCGGATTCAACGGTGCTGGCGAGTATGAAATTTGTGCGATGCCAGCACCTGTGCTCAGAGAGAAAAGCGCAATGCCGACTGTCATATCGTTCGTTTCGACCAAGGGTGGGGTAGGTAAGACTACTCTCGCTGCCAATCTTGCGGGCATCCTCGCGGACTACGGGATGCGCGTGCTGGCGATCGATGGTGACATCCAGCCAAGCCTCTCGAAATTTTATCCACTGATCGAGCCGGCGTCCTGCGGCCTGAGCGCGGTCATCACGCGCGGCGGTAGCGTTCACGCCGACAGCATCAGTCGGACGGCAATTGCCAACCTCGATCTGATCTATTCAGACGCGCCCGACGGATCGCTGCAGAACTGGCTCAAGGACCGGGAAGACCGGCTGATGATCATGCGTCGTGCGATGGCGGGCCCGCTGGTCCAGCCATACAACGTCGTGGTCATCGATACCCAGGGCGCCGTCGGCGAGCTCCAGAAGACGGCGGCGATGGCCGCCGATTACATGATCTCGCCGATCAAGCCCGATACGCTCAGCGCGGGGGAGTTCTCGAGCGGCACGCTGGGGATGCTGGACGACCTGAACCGTCTCGCCGACTTTGGCGAAAAATTCCGCTCTGGTGACCTGTATGCGTTGATCAACGCTCAGGAACGTAACAACAACGCCCGCGTGCTGACCACGGTCATCCGCCAGAAATTTGCAGGCCACAGAAAGGTTCGGGTGCTCGATACGGTGGTGCCATCTGCCGCTGCCTATGCGGCCGCGGCGACCGCACAGCGGCCGGTCCACCGTTACGATCGCCGGCCGTCATTTGCAAATTCAGCGTGGCACGTCATGCATCAACTCGTGTGGGAGTTGTTTCCGAGCCTGAAGGATATTTATGTCGATGACGTAATCGCCGATGACGACGACGGGGCCGCGCTCAGTTCCGCCGAGGAAGGTCTCACATGACTACCATGGTGCGTCCGACAATGACAGCGGCTGAAATCCAGCAACTGGCGCAAATGAACCGCGAGCGGGCAGCGGCGCAGCGGCTTGATGTGAAGGCGCCGGTTGCCGGTACGTCGGGCCCCACACTGGTCTCGACCATCCGGCTCAAGGTGACCGATGTGGCGGTCTACGAACGTAATCCACGTCAGGCAAGCCATGAACGGATCATCGAACTGAAGGACTCGATCCGCGTCAATGGCATCGAACAGATCGTCACCGTCACCCGTCGACCGAAACAGGAAAAGTATGTCGTCGCGAAAGGCGGCAACACCCGTCTTCTGGCTGCTCAGGCGCTCTATGAAGAGACGCACGCCCCCGAGTTCCTGTATCGCGATTTTCTGTACATGGAGTATCCGGGCGAGGCCAGGCTCCTCGCCGCGCATCTGCGTGAAAACGATCAGCGAGCCGATCTGTGTTTCTGGGACAAGGCGAATGGCTATCTTGCGCTCAAGCTTGACTTGGAAGGCGAGTTCGGCAGAACGCTGTCGCTGCGCGAGTTTTCGAAGATGCTCGCCGATGATGGAACGCAGATTGGTCACACGCTACTCGCGCTGTTCAGATTCGCGGTGGAACGGCTAAGCGGATTGGGACCGGCAACTGCATCTCTCAGCGGTCGCGATGTTTCCGGCCGTATCCAGCCCAGGATCGGTGCCATTACACGGCTGGTCCAGAAGTTCGGTCACGACGAAAGCTGGATTCAGCATCAGGTGCTTGATCCGGAACTCGAGGCTGTCCGCGTGGATTTCGAGCAATCCGGGGTCCTTGATGTCGACCGCATGGTCGAGGCACTCCATGTGCGATGCGCCGAGCGACTTGATGTATCGCGCACGGGCCTCGACTCGATGCTGCTTCTGCTGGACAAGGTCCCCGACGCGAGCGCCGATGTGTTGCGTGCGTCGGACATTCAGGCGCGGCAATCGAAGCCGCCGCGAGCGGCCGGTGCATCCCGGTCTTCGATGAGCAATGACGATGCTCCGAGCGACAGGAGCGGAGGCGGCGAGGCCGCGGGCACGCCCGAGGCCAGGAACACAGGTCACGACAGCAATGAAGAATCCGACGGCGGCGATGACAGTGACTCGGGGCCGCCTGAGGGATCACTAGCTTTTCCTGAGGTAAGCCGCCTGAGGTCGACATTGCTGAGGGCAATGGGGGCGCCAAAAGCAGACGCCGGCGAACTCCGCGAAGGCATGACCCAGGGGTCAATGGAAAATCCGGCATCGGTGTCGGACATCCCGCCACGGATCGAAACCGGGATGGCATCCGGGTGCTTCTGGCAGGCGCTCACGCGTTTCGCCGAAATTTGCGGCCTGGACGGATGTCTGCGCGAGACGTCCGCGCTGCCCTATGGCTTCATGGTCGAGCCACCTTCGCTGGAGCCTCATGAACCTGCGCTGGATCGCCAGGCGATCGAGAGCGTGGCTGGCCGTTGCCGCTATCACGGCTGGTGGTGGCTGGTGAGCCTTTCACAGCAGAATTCTCCTGCCGGCGTGGCCGTCGTTCCCGACGGTGCATTCAGCAGAATGATCGAAACCGATGATACCTGGCAGGAGGCCTGTGATACGTGGATCGGTGAGCAGCTACTGACCGATCGCTTCTACCTGATGTTCTTCGCGATTCTCGACCCCGGCAATGAAGCGGGTGGCCTGTACCTCGACCTGATGGTGGCGGCGCGGGCCTTTCGCGAGTCGCACCCCGAGCGCTTTGTACGCCGGTTCTGGCTGGCGCAGGGCGTCGATGAACGCGTCGTGCAAGTGGGGTGAATGATGGATGAACATTTGACTCCTATTTCCGCTTCGAATGTGCAGCGCATGGCGCTGCTCGAGCTGATCGCGCGGACCCGTGCGGACAAAGCCAGCGATCCCGATTCGCTGCGCATCCAGCTCTGGGATGACATGAGTATGCTGCCGCCGTCGGTACGAAGCGTGTTGAGTGACCATCGCGCCGAGCAGTTGATCCCGCGGCTGATCGCATCCAACGCAATGCGCCTGAGGTTCGAGATGAATACTCTTGCGCACGCATGTGAGCAGATCGAGCGCCAGTGGTGGGAAGAGGCGTTGCTGCACTATTTCGTCGGGTCTCAGGCCAGCACGACGATGATCCAGGCGCTGTTCAAAGGTGTCACGCGTTCGCGGATCGAACGCATGCGGCGCGATCTCAACGCCCCACCGCCGACCAAGCCATGCGCGCTAAGCGTCGATGAGGCCACCCGGGTTTTTGATATCTGGAGCGATCTGTTGGGCGCGTCACTGGATCCGCGCGAACGATATGTCGAATTGCATCAGCGCTGTGCGGGCCGCTACACCCTTGCGACGCTTTTTGCTGCGCTGAACCTCGGCGAAGTACCAGCCGGACGGAACAGGGCCCGCGACCGAACCGGGCCTCGTCACGCCGGTGCGAACCACGCTTCTGACTGAGCTTTTTGAATCATGAGGAGGGCGGTGATATGAACGTTCTCGACAAGGCGCGGGAGGCCGGCATGGCCGTGTTTCTTGACGCATGCATCGGACAGAAGCAGTTTCACAGTGTGACGGGCTCCTGCGACGCGCTGGAGCGTTTTGCCGCAGCGTGCTGGACCCCAACACTTGATCGCGCAACGCTACAACGATGGGCCGAGTTGTGTGAGCGGGGTCATGGTCATGACGTCGCAACCGCAATTCGCAGCCTGCTCGAAGAACAGCCGGGTGATACAGCAGGGAGACTGCCATGACCTGGGACATGCGCCTCGATCCATTTGGCAACCTGCTGCCCGGGGCATCCTACGATGACTCGCCGGGCATGGATCCGGCCGAGCAGGAATTCCTGCTCTCGATGTTCGACACGCCGATCACGATTCACCGTTCTTTTGTCGAAGTGTGCGGGAACCTCGGCGCAGCCGCGCTCCTTACCGACCTGTCGACGCTCGGGCATGAATCCGGCCGCGAATGGATCGAAGTGCCGCAGCAAGACTGGATTCAGCGCCTGGGTCTATCCCGCAAACAGCAGGCGACCGCGCGCAGACATCTGGTCGCGAGGGGCCTGCTGGATGAGCGGCTTGTCGGAGTTCCGCCGCGCCTGCATTTTCGCATCGTATGGCCGGCTCTTGAGGCAGCGCTCAGGGAGCAGGCGGTGCGTCGTACGACACAGCGTATAGGTCACTAAGGGAAGCACCTGACGTCCTCCATCCATCGCCATGACCACCACCTATCATCGGGACTTCGATCGCCTCTGTGCGCTCCTGAAGGAGCGATGTCCGATTGCGTTCTCGATGCGTCTGGCGCAGATCACAGGACATCCGAAGGACGCGGTGCTGCTTTCACAACTTGTCTACTGGACGCGGCATGGGCGCGACGTGGTGGCCCGCCAGGGCTGGATTCACAAGACGCGCGAACAGTGGTTCGAGGAAACGGGTCTGTCGCGCGAAGAACAGGAGAACGCGCGCCGTCGCTTGCGCCGACTCAACCTCGCGCAGGAATGGCGGGGCGGTCGTCCGGCACGTCTGTATTTCCGGATTCACACAGGCACGCTGTCGGCTGTGCTGTCCCATGCGCATCGGCTCGAGCAGCCAGTGCATCTGTCGCTCGACTTCATGCGGGGCAACGAACACGCAATGCACGCGCTGTTCGGACCAAGCGTCGCGTTTCATCGGGTGCTCGCCGAGGTGACCGGGAGCGTCAACGCGGCGCTGATGCTTTCGCGCATGATCCAGTTGCAACGCCACATCCTCGATACAGATGGTCAGTGGTTCAGTCTTACTGCAAGTGATTGGGCACGGGATTGTGGGCTGAAACGCAGGCAGTTCGAGAATGCAAAGCACAAACTGCGCCAACTCGGGCTGGTTGAGGAGTTTGTCTCACATGAGCGGCACAGGCGGGTATTCAGTCGCGTCCACCCTGTGCGCCTGCTCGAACTGCAGCGGCCGATCATCCCGCGCCTGTCGTCTGCCGCTAACGTAACCACGTCCGCTTCTGGCAGCGGACAGACCGCCTCAACCCATAATGCGGCGAGTATTGTCCAGACGCTGGACAGGCGGAATGATGTGCGGCTTTCCCGGACTCTGGAACACATCGACGATTCTGTCCGGACGCTGGACACGCGGAAGTTTGTGCGAATGGTTGCAGTGCACGAAGCCAGCCGCCAATCCCGTTCGGAAGCTGACCCGGCAGGAAAGTGTATGGCCGTCTCGGACTCTGGAACACATCCATGATTCTGTCCAGACGCTGGACAGACAATATGGACTGCGAACATGTGCGATATTCGACAATTGCAGCGGTGCTGTCCAGACACCGGAAAGGCAGAATGGTGTGCCGCCGTGTCCGGCTCATGACCATGTCCGTGATGTTGTCCAGACGCTGGACACGCAATATGGTGGATGGCCAATCCCGGTTCACGAAGGCAGCAGCGATTCTGTCAAGACGCTTGACACGCACTACTGCACGCTGCCGTCCCCGGTTCACGACTCGTTCAACGCTCCTGTCCAGACGCTGGACAGGCAAAATCGTGTGCGGGCAATCCCGATTCACGACCGGATCGATGTACAAAAGTCCCTCACCAATTTCTCCCAACCGCAGAAATTGGACGGGGAGAAACGCACATTGCAGTCGGCGGGTTTCGTACATGGTAGTCGGCGGGAAACGTACATTGCCAACGCGCGCGCGTATACGACTACAAGTACGAATACACCTACGACTACAACGCATCACGCTGGCAGAACGGGCGGCGAACCTCTGTTACCCATCGACTTCGCCGGTGACGCCGAACCCGCTGTGGTGGTGGGGCGAGAAAAGAATGCGATTGCCGAACGGCAACCCTTGCGCCAAGCCGATGACCGCGACGAACGTGATAGCCCGGTTATCACTTTCGAACCCCCGAGTCTGATATGGCCCGGTTGCGTGCATGCCGCCGAACGACAGCCCATTTCGCAGCATCTGGCCCGTGTTCCCCAGGAAGCTCGCCAGATCATGCTCGACGAGATGGCTGCCTGCCACCGGCAGCACCCCGTGAAGTGGCCGGTCGCCTACGTCGGTAGCCTGGTCAAGCGCTATCAGGCGGGTGATTTCATTCCGGCCAAGGCGCATCTCGAACGCGAATATCGCCGACTCGCGGCCGCCCGACAACTGGCGCTTCGGGAGCGGGAAGAGCAGTTCACCGGCCAGCTGCCACCCGCGTCCTCGCCTGAAACTGCCCGACACAACCTGGCCGCGCTTCGCGATGCACTGCGCCGGCAATGGGGGCAATCAGGAGGGAAACATGACTAGCCTGCTTCAAACACAGCGTCAGGAAAATCCGCCCTGGCGGAGTCTGCCGCTACCGCGACAGAACCATCGATCCCAGAGCGATTACGGGGGCGGCACGGTCGACTGTTGCTGGTCAATGCCGCAACCGTTCAACCTTTTCACTCCCAGGAGTAGCTGATGGTCATCCTACGCCGAACCCAGGTCGATGCTGCGATCGATGCATTTGCCAGGACATCCTCCTCGCCGTTCGCCGACGGCTACGACCTTGATGGCGAACGTACGATCCTGGTGGACCTCATCTCCGATGGCGATCCCGATCCCGCCGATCCACTGTTCGCCCGCTACCAGTTGTACATGGAGCGCGAGCAGTCGCTGCAAAACATGCAGGACCTGCACACGATGCGCCAGGAGGCCGATGCGCTTGTTACCGTCTCGAATGCCCTCAAAATCAGGCAGATCGGCGGCCTGTCGAGCGATGGCGGCGACCGGATGAACCTGCATACGCGCGATGCGATGCGTATGTTCCTTGGTCGCTCCGTCAAACCGGGTGAACAGGGTTATTCGATGGCGGGCGGCAAACGCGTCGCCGCCGCCTTACGTGCACTGTGGTCGCTGTCAGCAAACGACAATCCGTACGCCGACTGGAAACTCATAGAAATCAGCGAGCGTATCACTGGCCTGCGCCATGCGATCGCTCTCGAGCAACGCAATATCCTTGCAAGACTTGATGCGATGAAACAGAAGGGACTCGACTACACGATCCTGCAATCGCGCGAGCCGGCCAGCCTTGTACTCGGCTTTGCGTCACCCTACGGCTACATGATCGCGACACTGCTGGTCGAACTCGATTACCTGGTGCGGGTCGTCAAGTCCGCCGTATTGCGCGACCTGATTACATCGCACAGCGGTTTTCATCGGGTCTCACTGGCCAAACATAAGTGTCTGTCGGTGTTCCACTTCGCCGTCACCTGTCAGCAGATCCTGACGCGACCCGAACTGATCAAGCTGTCACGCATCGACTTCCTGCCGGTCGGTGACAATACAGCTAAGCAGCGTGTCGAGGCGGTCAGGGCGCTGCTTGGGCCGGTGCCGAAAGACGTCTTCATCGGGCAGGTCCAGCCGAGACATAGCAGGCGGCGTGTGAAACAGCTCTCGGACGCGGAACTGCGACTGCTCGACAGCGTGCCGCTGTCCGACGATGCGGAAGAAGCGAACTCTGTGGCAAAGCCGCTGCTCCAATGAGGTGGTCCATGCGACAACGTCTTTTCAACATCGCGATCGATGCGGCAATCCACTGAGGCAATAACGCGGATACTGCGGCAGTCCTTCCGGTTCAGCGACGCGCCGACTGCGGCATCGCTCCTGGCGCAAGAGGGTGGTCACTGCAGCAACCAGTCTGATTGAGTGGATGATCTGAGCGCAACCTTGATCGTTGCATAAAGCCTTTAAGGGTAAGGGGACGCGGTGAATGCGGCATATTCTAGGACGGAACGCAAAATGGAACAGGCTCAGGTTCTCAAACCACGCGTCACGCTAATCGATGGTCAGGTCATGACGACCTCGCTAGTGATCACTGAACATTTTGGCAAACGACATGGCGATGTGCTCAAGGCGATTCGCAACGCGTTGCGGGAAGTACCGCGCGCTCTCGGTGCCCGCAATTTTGCGGAGACCTCGTATCGGGATCGTTCGAATCGGCTCAGACCGATGTATCGACTGACCCGCGACGGCTTCGCCTACAGCGCGATGAGTTTCACTGGCAAGGGCGCCGCACGCTGGAAGGTCGCCTACCTCGACACCTTCAACGCGATGGAGGCACGGCTGCGACAGTCGTCCATCTGTACCGAAAACGGCAATACCGCGCAACGCGAACACGGGACCATCAGCAATCCAATCCAACGCGGGCAGCCGCCGCTGTCCCCGTGACCATTTCCGGAAGCATATTACGCGTTGGGAAAAGCCTATGGATCGAGGTTATTTGCGACCTATCTCCTTTCGATGAAAGCGCATCAGCGTGTGTTGCGCGCCAGTTACCGCGAGATCAGTAAGGCGCTGGACAGGGCATTGAGCCGCGGGAGAGTGAGAGATTCGGCGTCGCCTGGCGGCCCAATAACTGCTGTGCCACGAGCCTGGTCAACCCATGGGCGAGCCGGGTCAGTTCCTGCTATTGCTCGATACGTTGAGTCAACGACTGGCCGATTCGCGAGCCCATCCGCACGTCGGCCTGGCAGAGAGCGATGACCATCGGCCGTTTCTGTTGCATTAAATTGTCCAGGTGCGAGTCGATTGAATGGACAGTCGAGACTTGAGCGTTGCAGAGCGCATTACCGGACTGCGAGCGTCGGAGCTGAAAGAACTCAGCGGCCGGGCAGCATTCCGCCGCCTGATACATCACCACCGGCAGATCGTGGAACTGACGGCGTTGGAAATGCGTTTACTGGCCCGGGAGACTGCCGCAGCCAACCTGCCTGTGACCCTGAAATTCTTTTCGGACCGACTCAGGAGCGGGGCAACACGGCAGCGTCTGTTCTGGCATATCCGGGGTGATCCAGGCATTGCCCGGTTCGAGCGGGTGAGGCTGCAATTCCCGAAGGTTCCAGCGCCCCTGCACCTCTACCTGGAACAGTGCCACGTCCGTGCACAGGAATTGAATGCGATTGAAGCCGTCTTCCGTTATTCGGCATGCCAGATCGAGATGTACCTGAAACATGGCACCGTGAAGCTTGCCGGCGGCGCACCGGGACGACGTCGAGCCGGAAGGTAGAGGATCGCCATAAGCCGGTGAACGCAGTACCGAAGGGGGCCTCGTCGGAAGCCTCTGAAATCAAAAGATAGCAGGACAGCGCGTTTGTAGCACCGGGGTATCCCGTCGTCAGGCAAGGTCGAGCATCAATCGGCCGGCATCTGTCGACTGATCTCAGCTTGTTTACGAACGGAGTCCGCAATGGGTATCTACGCAGAGCTGGTCGGTAACGTCCTGTCGTCGCCGATCATGAAAAAGGTCAATACGCCGAACGGCGCAAAGCGCATCGTCGAGCTTCGCGTCATGTCGGCGTCGTACCGGCGCCTCGAAGACGGTTCTCTGGAACAGAAAGCCGGGAGGACATTTCCGGTGGACGTGACGATCTGGAATGAGCGCCACACCGACCGAGTGATGGAGCACATCAGGACGGGTGCCAGTGTCGTCGTCAAGGGCGACCTGTACGTCAATCCGTGGATCACGCGCGAGAGCGAAGCATCGGCCGGCGTGCATATCGACGCGGAGTCGATAGCGCTCAACCTCGTGCGGGTCGATCAGGTGATCTTTCAGGCGCGGCAACGGCGTAGCGGTGATGAAGGTGACAGCGCGGACGCCGACCCGCCCCCGGACGAACCCGTCGTACCCACTGAATTCGATCGGCCTGGAGAGAAGAGGGACACGACATCCGGCTCAGCAGGCTAATAAATCCACGCGCTGTTACTGGCATGCACAACGGGTCATCGACGTCTCCTAAGCCGACATCGATGACCGGCGGCAGAGTTTTGTCTAACCGGCAGGCGGAACACGCACGACGTCACAGGGGCGCGTTAATTAGCGCGCACCACGATTTGGAGCGCACCATGCAGCAGATCACCTCATGTTTCAGATACCCGGATGCGGGCGAACTCAAGATGCTCGAGGGTCTGGTGGCCGATACGGTGTCGGCAGCGGTTGTCACGGGTCGGTCGCACGAACAGTTTCACGGCTGGGAAGTGCAAGCGTGGACCAGCGAAAGTCGGCTCGTGCGGCGCGCCCACCTACGCATCCTCTATCGCAATGCGTTGTGGCAGCAGTCGGACTGGATTCTCGATTGGCCCAGACCGAACGCAACCGTGCATTGAGGCGTTTCCATGGACTGCTCGTCTACGGCGCGTCCCGCGCGTCCTGATGAGCGGTTCCGGGAACGGGTTCCGGCCCGAAGGCTGGAGCTGGACCGCTCTCCGAGGCGCTGCGTCGACGTTGAACTGTCCGGTGAGGGCACGTCTTCTCTCATGACAAAGCTCCGGGGTCACGGTGAGGTTGGCGACGATCTCGACAGTGACAGATGCGCGCGGCCGCCTGAAGTCGCCACCCTCCCACTGAGCAAACGCTTGTGCTCCGGTTGTCGATCTGGTGATGATTTCCGGTCCCGGTGGCGCAACGGTTTGTGGTGTGGCCTCTACGGCGCAATGGGCGTCGTCGTCGCGTTGCTCGTCTGGTATCCCGGTCACTGGCTGATCGCGCTGCTTGTCCTGCCTATCATCTGGTCTTCTACGTGTAGCCGGTGGTCGGCATTGTCACTGTGGGCGGGCTACTATCTGACCGGTGCGCGCGATATTCCTCTCGTGTGTCAGCGCTTCTTTGTGGGTTACGGCGAGCTGCCAGCGCATGCGGCGCTTGCGCTTGGCGTTGCGTTCTGGCTGGCGCAGGCGCTTCTGTTGTCTGCACCATGGGTTACGTTGACGCCGACGACTGATGCGGCACGGCGCGCATGGAGGGCTGTACTCGCCACCTTGCTCGTGTCGGTTCCGCCGCTGGGTATCATCGGCTGGCTTTCGCCCGTCCATGTGGCCAGTGCCCTGTACCCAGGCTGGCAACTAGCGGGTGTCACGATGGGATTGTGCGCGCTGGCCTCGGCCGCGTGTGTCCGACAGTCAAAAGTTGCGTTGGCTGTCGCGATTCTGTTGGCGGCAGCTGCCGTCGTTGCCCATGTCATGGTTCAAGATACCGAGGTGCCGGCTGGATGGATGTCGGTCAATACGTTCTTCGGACGGCTCGACCAGAAAGACTATGCTGCACTCTACGCCCGTACTGAGGCAGCGCAGGAAGCGGCCAGGCGGCAATTCGAGGATGGTGCAACGGTGGTTGTCTTGCCGGAGGAAGTGATCGGGATATGGCGACCCGCCATGCAATACTGGTGGGACGGTTATCTGAATCAGCTGGTCAGGACCAACCGGACTCTGATCTTGGGGGTGGACCTGGCGGATCATGATTCCGCACGCGAACTCCCGCGAAATGAAGATCGTTTCCTGAGATACACCGACAGCGCTGTAATTGTCGGTGTGGAAGGCGGGCGGTTTGATAGCCGTCAGCCAGTACCAGCCGGATTGTGGCGCCCATGGGAGCAGGTGAGTGCGAGCCGGGGCGGTGTGACGCAGCGATACCTGGATATCGGAGGCCGGCGGGCGTCTTTCTCGATCTGCTATGAAGACTTCCTGTGGTGGCCGCATTGGCGTCTGCTGGTTGACAGACCCGATGTCCTCGTCGGGATGTCCAACGACTGGTTCAGTGCTGATCTCGCACTAGCGAACATTCAATGGCAAAGTGTGCAGTCGATTGTGAAGCTTGCCGGCGTGCCCTTGCTAAGAGCCGTGAATCGATGACCCTGAGCATGTCGCGGTACGTCAACACGTCGATGCCGACGCTTTTGGTGTGACCTCACGTAAGGCCGTAACGCTTGCCGGCGGCAGATGCGTCGGAGGAGGCCGCCTACCGACTGGCCGTCCGTTTTCCTGTGCGAGAGGTAGTGCTCGACTGCGCCGCGCGCCGCGAGCCCCGCGTGTCAGGCGCGTAGCGCGGCGAGCGACGCGACGTCGGGCACGGCAGCGTACTGTTCCCCTGCCCGACAAGACGACAAGGAGGCAGGTTTGAAGGGCACAGCTTAGGTCGCAGATGGTGTCCTCGCGATAAGGGTATTTGAGACGGCGCGGCAGCTTGGCTCACTGATCACTAGCGGCGGGACCAAGTTATGCAGCCAAATCTTGCTCTTGCGGTCGGGTAGCAGCGGTGCATTACTGCACCGCCGCCCCCTAAGAACCGTGCATGCGAGTTTCCCAGCACACGGCTCAAGCCTTTCAAAGCCCCATTGCCGAGGCCGGTTTCACTACTGAGAGTCCGAGGGCACGCGCGGCCCGATGGCAATCCGGGTGAAGCATCGTCAGGTTGCTGATCGTGTCCTTACCGCCATCGATCTTTCGCTCCAGGTGGTACAGCCGCCAGCCACTGGATTTCGTGATCATTTGACGACAGACCGGACAGGACCTCTGCTGATCGAGCCACAACCGGATCAGCCGCATCCGGCCCTTGAGCGAGTCCATCATCGTGAAGCCCAACCGCTCTTCGAAATAACTTTCCCACTGCGGGTCGAACGGGTTTGCGGCACCCTTGATCTTGCGGTGCCGCCGGATCGACGTGCCGTCAATGTCGTACAGCGTCAGAAGTTCACGCTTTCCATTGCTGAGCACTTTGTCCGTCGCCGTACCAAAGACCCATTGGCGGGCGCCAACGGTTCGAAAGTACTTCCGACGTACCCAGTGCGAGTTCTTCTGCGGGTGTCGGCGCTTCGCCCAACGCCATAGACATTCCCAAATCGCATGAGCAACCTTGTTAAAGGTGCGCTTCGCCACGACATGCCGATAATAATCCGCCCAACCGCGAATCTTTGGGTTGAGCAGGCGGATCAGACGATCGTGTCTTAGCGTTGCATTGCCTTTCACGACGTCCCGAAGCTTCCGCATGAAGCGCTGAACGCTCGTTTTGGCCGGCTTGATCAACAACTTGCCGTCGTACTTGCGAACGTTCATGCCCAGGAAATCGAACCCATCGTTGATATGCGTGATCCGGGTCTTCTCCCGTGACAGCGATAATCCCCGCTGTGCAAGAAACTGCACGACCAGCGGCATGACTTCATCCTCCAGCACTTCTCGCGTCGCGCCAGTGATAACAAAGTCATCTGCATATCGAACGACGTTAACCTTCGACGGATTCCGGCCGCCTCTGCAGAACTTCGCAAGAAGTGTTCGTTCTAACCCATCGAGAGTCATGTTCATCAACGTGGGCGAGATAATACCGCCCTGAGGCGTACCCGCTTCCGTCGAGTGAAAGACACTGTTGTGAAGGTAGCCAGCCTTCAACCACTTTCGCAGTATCGCTTTGTCCGTTGGGATGTGGGCGACCAACCAATCATGCGAAATTTCATCAAAGCAGCTCCGGATGTCGGCCTCCAGAATCCACTGCGCGCGATTGCTGCTGGCCAGTGAGATAAAGCACTGTTCTATCGCGTCGGCCGTGGAGCGGGCGGCTCTGAACCCATAAGAGTTCGGATCCGCCATGGTTTCTGCAACAGGTTCGAGTGCAAGCAGATGAAGCGCCTGTTGCGCTCTGTCGACCATGCAGGGAATTCCAAGAGGTCTCAGCCGTTTCCCGTCGGCTTTCGGGATATATATTCGTCTCAGCGGCAGAGGGCGGTAGCCCCGCCGCTTTAGAGACTTCACTGCCTGGAGTCGGGACCTCGGCGTAGACCATGTGAGGCCGTCTACGCCGGGAGTCCGTCTACCCTGATTCTCAGTCACCCGTCTGACGGCGAGTGCCTTGCCGCTGAACGAGTGGGTCAGCAACCACTGCAAAGCCTTCACCTTGCCGTACTTGCCGTCCTGTGTCGCCTTCACGATGCGAGCCTGCAGCCTTCGAATCTCACGATAGCATCGGGCCCAATCGACATCGTTCCAATGCATTGCGCGATCGGAGGACGCACCGGTGCCGGCTTGCTGCACTGTCATTTGCTTCTCCTCCTTTGAAGGTTCGTCAGACTCTTTCGTGACGAAAGACCATGCGGAAGTCTGCCCGCTTTCGCGTAGGATGATGTTGCCTTGCGGCGCAATCCCTATCCGTCCGATTACAGGACGGCGTTCGCTTTCTCCGCACTCCTGTTCCCGCACCTCCAACAGCTTTCCTCACGGTCGGCTTGCCCGACTGGGCAGAGATACGGGGTTTCCGTGTTCCGCATCGTTCGCAGGAATGGTTTAGGCTCTGCTTCTCCACCGGTAGCACCATGTCCGCGCTGCCCCATCTTATAAAGGGCAGACCTGCTACGTTCCCGTTTTGGGTGGGGCCTATCAGTGTCTTTGGCCCGTCTAAGTTAACGATGTTTATCAGCAGTTCAAATACTTTAACCATGCCATCCAGTCTAGCGCCCCCTCCGCATTGACACTCGCAGGGGCACCGTCGTCTCACGACCACGGCTTAGCTTGCGCCGGGCTACATTGTCTCGGTGGCTTCACACGGCGCCGTTACCAGCCCCGCATGCACCAATAGACTACGAGCGACGGAACGCCCGGTTTCCTCCCGCCAGACATCGACGGTAAAACAACGAACGAAGCGACCTCACGTCGCACAAAAGAAAACTTATCTTAATAGCGCGCGATGTCTGCCTGATTTTGGAGCAGCCGAGGTTTCGTGAAACCGCCCAAGGGGAACGTCATTCGCAAGCGCTGCGTTGCTCGGCCTTGCAATCAAATGGCCCGGAGCGGAAGTCGAAATCAGAGGGTTGATAGTGACCACTTTCCCTGTCATTTGCGGACATTAATCAACTTGGCAACGGAATCCGATGGCGCTATCAAATCTGAAGTGCAACACCGTTTCTTACAACTGGTTGCGGGTTTTTTCAAGCCGGCGGAATCGGTTGAAAGGCCACCCGGGCTTGGGTTCTACCCGCCTGGCACGAATCGGCTAGAATCCCGATGCTTTGAAGGTCGAAATGGCCGAAAGTCAGTCGTAGCAAGAGATTCCAACGAAATTGAGCGTCGACAAGTTCGAGCAATTTGTCTGGCTGCATCTGAGCAAGGGCCGTCGCGGACCCGCGCGAAAGCTCAGCGCGCATGCGATTTTCAACTACCTTCTGAAGGCGCTCTATCTCGGCTGCCAGTGGAAGGAGTTGCCCATCGAGAAGGATTGGCATGGCCGTCCCGAGATTCATTACACCCGCATTTATCGCGCCTTCCGGCGCTGGGAATCGGACGGATGCCTTGATGCCATTTTCGAGGCTTCGGTGTTCAGGCTTCATGGCGATCACCGCCTGGACACGCGCATCATCCATGGCGATGGCACCACAACCGCCGCGAAGAAAGGCGGCGACAATCTCGGCTTCAGCGGCCACAAGAAGCTCAAGGGCTGCAAGGTCGTTGCCCTGTGTGACCGGAATTGCAACGTCATCGCGCCGTTCGTCAGAACACCGGGCAATCGGAATGAATCGCCGCTGTTACGAGAAGCGCTGCCGCGGCTCACGAGCATCGCCCGTGCGGTGGGGCTGGATCTGCGGGGCACGGTCATGAGCCTGGATGGCGTGTACGATTGCCGGCCCAACCGCAAAGCCATTTTCAATCGCGGCATGGTGCCTAACATCAACGCTAATTCGCGCGCCAGAAAAGGACCGAAGCGCGGGCGCAAGCCGCTGTTCGATCCGGCCATCTTTGAAGAACGGTTCAGGACAATCGAGCGGGTGTTCGCGTGGGAAGATAAGTTCCGGCGCCTGCTGCTGCGCTTCGAGCGACTCAGCCACCTACACTACGCATTGAAAACCCTCGCGTACACGATGATCAATCTTCGGCACTACTGCCGAAGCTGATCACTTGCTTCGAGACCTTTGTTTTCATCGCCGGCCATCGCGCCGTGGTCACGCTCGCCCGCACCATGCCGATACCTTCGCACAACAACACACATGGTCGCATCGCAGGCCTAGCCGCCGCGATTCCTTCCCATCCCATGGGCTTGTCCAACCGCGCTGCGCCGAGCCTGCTTGAAACGCGCAACCAGTTGTTTGCTTGTCCCGCTTGCCTTACTGCGACAGAACCTCTGCGCCTGCCCCCAAGCAGCAATCGCCGTCTCTGCGGACCCCGAAGGCCCGGTCTCCGGAAGGGTAAATCCTGATGGCAATAGTAACAAAATGACAAGTTTTGGTGACAATATGATAAATCGACAGTTGCGCGTTTCCTTAAAGTTCAATGGACGGACCAGCCTAATCACGGCCGGTCATCCCTACCTTGCCGGAGATGCCTTGTGAATTTTCTCGACGATAGCCTTTTCCCCGAAGTTCAAGAAAAACTCGTGATTCAGGTGGCGCCGTTCGGCCCTCAGTGGATTCCGAGCGACTCGGACGACATCCCCGTGAACATGGACGCCCAGATCCAGAAGGCGGTGGACTGCTACAACGCCGGCGCCACGGTGCTGCACGTGCATGTGCGCGAGGAAGACGGTAAGGGCTCCAAGCGCATGTCCAAGTTCAACGAGAGTCTCGCCCGGCTGCGCGAGGCGGTGCCCGATATGGTCCTACAGGTGGGCGGCTCGATTTCCTTCGCGCCGGAAGGCGAGGGGCAGGAAGCCCAGTGGCTCGACTACGACACGCGGCACATGCTGGCGGAGCTCGATCCGAAGCCTGATCAGGTCACGATCGCGATCAA
The DNA here is from genome assembly GCF_050435345.1 of Paraburkholderia sp. 32. NCBI lineage: Bacteria > Pseudomonadati > Pseudomonadota > Betaproteobacteria > Burkholderiales > Burkholderiaceae > Paraburkholderia > Paraburkholderia sp. 32. The sequence continues at coordinate 1,062,162 of NZ_JBNDKD010000002.1, read as the reverse complement.
CACCAGCCAGATGAACATCTGTGAGTTGCTCACGCCGGACGACGTGATGGGCACCATTCTCGAGAAGCCTGAATACTTCAATGCCTATTCGGAAATGGTCGTCGATGCGAAGCCGTCGTTCTTCATCGAACACCTGCGCCGCCTGCAGGCGGCCGGCATTCAGCCTCACTTCATGCTGGGTCACGTGCACCAACTCGAGAGCGTCGAGCGCCTGATCCGCCGTGGTCTCTACACCGGTCCGCTGGTGCTCAATTATGTTGCGATCGGCGGCGGCGCAGCGGGTCTACACCCGGCCGATCTGATTGAATTCGTTCGCCGGACCCCCGACGGCGCGGTGCTGACGATCGAAAGCGCGATGCGCGCGGTGCTGCCGATGAACGCGATGGCCATCGCGATGGGCCTGCACGTGCGTGTGGGGATCGAGGACAACCTGTGGGGCCGCAAGGGCGAGCGCATGACGTCGGTACAGCAGATCGAGCAGACCGTGCGGATCGCGCGCGAACTGGGCCGCGATATCGCGACCGGGACGGACGCGAAGCGCATCTATCAGATCGGGGAGCAGTACAAGAGCGCCGACGAAACGATCGCCGCCCTCGGTATGGCACCGAATCGCAAATCCGCGCAGCGCGGCTTTACGGTGCCTGGCCACGCCTGACACCCGGGCGCGCGTTTCCTCATCAGTCTGATCGAAATGAACATGAAACTACGTAACAGAATTGCCTTGGTAACGGGCGTAGGCCCCGGTCTCGGACTCGGGTGTGCGGTAGCACTCGCCGCCGAGGGCGCGACGGTCGTCGTATGCGACGTGGACGAGAAGGCGCTGGCGACAGCCCGCGCCGCCGTCGAGGCATTCGGTGCTGAATGTCTTGCGGTGCGGTGCGACGTATCCTCCAGTGCGGACGTCAAGAGCATGTTCGCGCAGATAGTCGCGCGTTTCGGCACCTTGCATATCCTGGTCAACAACGCCGCGCTGACTCCTAATCGCGCCATTGATACCGAGCGCCGCAACAAACTGTACGCGTACATGCAGACGCCCATGCCGCGCCAGTCACTGGGCTTCACCAGCGAGATCAGCGATGAAGAGTGGCATCGCTACTGGGGCGTGAACGTGCACGGCGTGTTCTATTGCACGCGCGAAGCATTAAAGCTGATGGAACCGCAACGCGACGGGAAAATCATCAACATCGCGTCGATTGCCGGGATCTCGACCAGAAGCGCACATAGCCCGCACTACTGCGCCACCAAGGGCGCGGTGATCGCCTTCACCAGGTCTGTCGCATTCGAAGTGGCCGGCGCCAATATCTTCGTTAACGCCATGGCACCCGGCGGCGTGGCTACCCCGGCATTTAATGAATACCTCGACAGAATTGGCGAAGACGGCCGAAATCGTCTGTGGCAGGGCTGTCCGCTGGGCCGCTTCGGCACGGTGGAAGAGTATGCATCGACGGTCGTCTATCTGGCGGGCGAGCATTACCTGGTTGGCCAGATCATCAGCCCCAACGGCGGCACGGTAATCTAAGGCCCAAATACCTTCCAGTACAACAGTCCAAATGAACGCAAGACAACCTACACCCAATTTCGACACGATGCGTGCAGCGGGCCTCGCTGACTCTAAGCTCGATCCGCTCGCGCAGTGGGACCCGGCATGGACCGAGTCCTTTATGGCGCTTAGCCAGAGCGCACAGACGAGCGACGTCCTCGATCCGAAGCTGGTCGCGCTAATTCGCCTGAACATCGACGTGACGGCGACGCATCTGTACGGTCCCGGTGTTCGCCGCCACGTGCGCGCCGCGCTGCGCCTTGGGGTGAAGCGTGCGCAAATTATGGAGGTGTTCAAGCTCGCAAGCGTGGTCGGCATTCACGCCTGCGCGCTGGGGGTACCGATCCTCGCCGAAGAACTGGCCCATGCAGGTATTGCCGACGATGCCACGCCCGCCCCGGCCACGCCCGTATGCGACAAGGTCCGCGCGAGCGGCATGTTCAATCCGCTATGGGAGACGATCTATCGCTGGGATCCACAGTATCTGGAGAATTTCCTCGCGATGGGGTTGGGGTTGTGGACCGACAACATCCTGCCGCCGCTGTGGATCGAATTTCTCTGTATCGCGGGGGATGCCGCCATTACTCATCTGTATGCGCACGGCACCCGCCGGCACATCAGGGCAGCGCTCGAACTGGGCGCGACCCGCGAGCAGATTCTCGAGGTGCTGAAGATCGTCAGTCTGCAAGGCATCGAAGCCTGTGAACTCGGCGTTCCGCTGCTGCAAGCCGAATGCGAAGAGTTCGAACGGGCTCGAACGAAATCTTCTTCGACCACATAGCCGTGCACTGTCTGCCGACGTGTCGTATAAGGCACGCGCGCAGAACCTGTAACAACCTGATGCCCAGCGCCCGAGCGTTGCGGCATCGAATGCAGTACGTGGAGACACCATGAGTCACGCCGTATCGCAGGCAGAGGTCATCATCGACACACGCGCGTCGCCCGAGGTCCGGCAGACGTACCGCAAAATTGCCTGGCACCTGCTGCCGTTCCTGTTTCTGGCGTATGCCGTCAACTCGATCGACCGGATCAATATCTCGTTTGCCAAATTACGCATGGCGCACGACCTTGGCCTGAGCGATGGAGCGTACGCGTTCGGTGCGACCGCGTTTTTCATCGGCTACATCCTGTTCGAGATTCCGGGCAACCTGTACATGCAACGGGTGGGTGCGCGCGCCACGCTGACCCGCATCATGGTCCTGTGGGGCGTGGTCACCGCGCTGACGAGCTTCGTTAATACACCAACGCAACTGTATATCGCCCGCTTTGCGCTCGGCGTCGCCGAGGCAGGCTTTTTCCCCGGCGTCATCCTTTACCTTACATACTGGTTTCCGTCATGGAAACGCGGCCGTGTGACTGCGATCTTTTTCATGGCGGGATTTGTCGCGGGGATGGTCAGCGGGCCGCTTGCGGGTGCAATCATGACCGGTCTTGAAGGCTGGCAGGGCATGAAGGGCTGGCAGATGCTTTTCGTACTCGAAGGTCTTCCCGCTGTCGCGCTTGGCGCATTCGCCTGGTTCTGGCTCGACGATAGCCCTGCGCGCGTCACGTGGCTCACCGATCGACAAAAGGCCATCGTTGTCGAGAATCTTCGCCTGGATCAGTCCTCACGAGTTACCGAAAGCAAGTCATTTAGACAAGTCATACGAGACCCGCGCGCCTATCTCCCCGGCATTGTGTTCTTCACGCTCTATTCCGGGACCAACACGGTGGCGTACTGGATGCCCTCGTTGCTGCAAAGCGTGGGAATCACAGACTTGCGCCGCATTGGCGTGATCGCGAGTTGCCCGTACATGCTCGCCATGGCGGCGATGTATCTGCTCGGGCGCAGTTCTGACAGACACCTCGAGCGCCGCTGGCACCTGGCGGCGACCATGCTGACAGCCGCGGCCTCGTTCTGGATGATGCATGTACTGCAAGCCAACGTCCTGCTCTCGACGGTGTTCATGACCATCGGCGCGGCTGCGTGCCTGGCGGCGGTACCGCTCTTCTGGACGATTCCACCCGCGTTTTTCAGCGCGAGCGCGGCAGCGGGGGGCATCGCGTTCGTCAGTAGCATCGGCTCCCTGGCCGCGGTGCTCAGCCCGGTCACTGTTGGCGCCGTGAAGGCGCATACGGGCAGCCTGTATGTCGCGTTCGACGTGATCGGCGGCATGTTGCTGATCGGCACCGTCATCCTGCTGGTTGGCATACCGGCGACCCGGCTTCACGAACGCCAAACGTAAAGCCGCGCACCAACAAGACCCGCGATACCACGACGCACTGTGACCGCCTCTGTCCGTCTCGCACGGGCAGGGCGGCGGCCGATCTGTAACCAGGGTAGCAGGTCGGGACTATGCTCCACATCGCCTGATATAACGCGACGTCACAGGATTAGTACTGCAGATTTGTTGATTAAAGAACGTGATCAAAAGAGAAGGATCGCGACGTCGTGTGGCCGAAGAACGCGACGCGAGCGTTCCCGAGGCAGTTGTAGGTTTAGCAAAAAAATTGACAACAAGGAGACGGTATGAAGTTGAAACTGGTAGCCGCAGCCGCGGTGGCCGTAATCGGGAATGCTGCGTATGCGGACTCGTCAGTGACGCTGTACGGCGTCCTTGACTCGGGCCTTCTGTATCAGAGCACCTCGGCGGCAGTCGTCAGTGCCAACCCATCGACGTTGACGGGGCTTCCGCCGGGTACGAAATTGCCTCCGGCTGCGGCGGCATCGGTAGCAAACGCCCTGAAGAATCTTGGAGCAGTCTATCGCTTCAAGGACGGCGGCATCTACTCAAGTATCTGGGGCATGAAGGGAACCGAGGATCTCGGTGGTGGCTACGCCGCAAACTTCAGGCTGCAAGGCACGTTCGACACCGGCACCGGAAAGTCTGGCCAGTCCGATACGGCTGGCGTTCCAGGCTTCTTCAACCAGATCTCGACAGTTGGCGTGAGCGGACCGTTCGGCTCGATCGACGCGGGTCGCCAGCTAGCGCCGATGATCTACGCGATGGGGGAGACGGACGCTCGCCACGCACAGTATTTCGGCAGTATCCTCGGTGCCTGGATCGGCCTGAACTCAGCAGCGGGCTGGCCTGGAACCAGCACTAACGGGCCAGTTGGCGCACTGTACGACAGCAACGCAATTGTCTACAGGTCTCCAAAGTTTTACGGTGTGAGCGCCGATCTGGAATACGCGCCGGGCGGCGTCGGGGGGCATTTTCAAGGGGGCACGCGCGAGTCGGCGGTGCTGAAATATTCGGGTTACGGTTTGCGGCTCTCCGCGGTTTACTACAACGCGCACGATACGAATCCCTTCACAACAGTCACGTCGACGACAGCCGTGCCAGCTACCGGCCTGAACAACAACCGCTACTGGTACCTGGGCGCCCTCTACACAATAAAGGACTTCACCGTTTCGGCGTCGTACAGCAACGGCGCGAATCCCGCTCCCAGAAGCGCGACGAATCCGAATGGCGGCATCAGTCTGGACCTGTATTCGGTCGGCCTCGGTTACCGGTTTACGCCTGCGTTCAAGATCTCGAGCGGCCTTTATTACATCAAGGACAGAAACAATTCGAAAAACACCTCACTTGAGGCGGCGGGCGGCGTCGAATACAGCCTTTCCAAGGCCACCCTGGTCTATGCTCAGGTGGGTTGGGTCAACAACCACGGAGATATGACTCAAGGCATTACCTACGGGGCGCTGGTTGCGCCTGGCATGGGTACGGCGGCGGTCAATATCGGTCTGCGTCACAACTTCTGATCGACTGAGAAACTGTGGCTCGTGTGACAGTCCCGGGCGAGCCGGCTTTCTGACCGAGGCGTCAGTGCGCGTCTTCGACAGAGCTAGTACAGCATCCTGTAAATGTCTTTAATAATTATCGTGCTGCAAATAAGGCCGTAGGAGTGACGACGACCTCGGCCATTTCGTCGAGTGAGCCTGTGCCCGGCAGCGGTTCCCATCGGCCGGTGCGGCTGCGAAAGGCGGCACTGTAACGATTGCGGGCGAGCTCGGTAAGGCGCGCCACAACAGTCGGTTCCTCATCATCGAGACGTTTGATGAGCAGGTGCCGCCCGTAGGCTTGTGTGACGATCTGCTCATGGCCGAGCAAGCTGCGCAGTTGACGCTGAAGTTCAGTCGCGTAATGTTTAGTGGGTATGGCTGGCATGTCTGTCGCTCGATTACGATGTGCCCGTTTGCAACGGATAGCCCCGGAAAGTCCATTTGAAGGGGCGTGCTGCCTGATTATGCTCGTGCATAAACTGCTCGGTGCGCTCGCGCAGATGCGCCGTGCTGGTATGGCTGGCGTGGCATAGCACTCGGCGCGTGTAGCGGGTAAACCGCAGTTCGATCTGATTGACCCAGCTCGCGTGCAGCGGGGTGAAGTGGAAGTGAAACCGCTCATCATGCCGCTCGTTGAACGGCTGCCAGACGGCCTGAGCGCGATGCGTATTGAGGTTGTCCCAAATCACGTGCACCTGTTTGCCCGGGTGCGCAGCCGCCACGCGCTTCATGAAGGCGACCAGGTCGTCCTGGCTGCGCCGCTCGTGGCGGTCTGCCAGCACCTGACCGGTATGCACATCAAGCGCGGCAATCAGCGCCTGAGTGCCGTGCCGGATATATTCAGACTTCCGACGACGCAGCCGTCCCGGTGCCGGCGTGCACCCCGGATGCTTGCGCTCGACGGCAGCCCGTCTTCTCGTCGATGCTGAGCACCACCGCGTTTTTGGGCGCCTTGCGGTACAGCTTGCAAATCACATTGACCTTCTCGCGAAAGACCGGGTCGGGAGTGTGTAGCCATTGCTGGACCCGGTGCGGTCGAACGTCGCCAGCCTGCCGAATGCGCTGCACATGGCTGCGGCTGATCTGCTCGACAATGCCACGCTCGATCGCGCGCGCCACTGTCTCGTCCAGTGTCGGCATAACCCCTCCCACGGGTTCGTGTGCTTCACATGCCAACGCAATCAACTGCAGTCGCGTTTCTTGCGTGATGCGTGGCGGACGGCCGCTACGCTCACCCTCGCGCAGGCCCTGCGCACCGTGCTGTGCGATGCGCTTGCGCCACGTGCAGACCGTCCGCACCGATACGCGCAGCTCTCGAGCAATCACCGTATTCGGGTGTCCTTCGTGCGCCCACAGCGCGATGCGTGCCCGCCTCACCTCGCACTGAGTCGCGGCCTTCCGATCGATTAGCGACAGGAGTTCTTCTCGTTCTTCCTTCGCCAACTTCACTGGCGTTGCATGACGACCTTGGCTCATCCCGAAATGATAGCCAAGACAATTATTTACTCGTGAGTGACGAGTTCGCGCCTGTTTTTCACGGGTTCGCGCTGGCGTTCGTCAGTGCCAATCCGCCCATCAGCAAGCTAATCCGCTTCGTCTAGTTTCCTCCCATCACCAATCTCGTCTTCAGGCGGTGACGCCTCGATGCGGCTTTCGGCTTGAGCAGGCCGTTTGCACACCCGATACACGCATCCATGTGATACTTCGTAGTACATAATAATTTAAAGGACGATCATGGCGCTCTGGACTGCATGGTGGGACGCGATCTGGCTGTTGCGCCCCGCGTTCTCCCGCCTGCGCAGCTTCATGTGGTTCGCCACTGTCGTGGCTGGATTGACGGTGCGCACCGACTTGCTTGGCGTGAGCAGCATCGTGCGAGCCCTCAAGCTGCGACCGGCCCTCTACGGAAAGCTGCTCGGCAGCCTGCACAGCGATGCCGTCCAGCTCGACAGGCTCACGGCGCTGTGGACCCAGATCGTGCTGCGGCTGTTCCCTGACCCGCTACGCGTCAATGGCCGACCGGTCCTCGTCGGGGACGGCATCAAGGTGGCCAGGAGCGGCAGGAAGATGCCTGGCGTCAAGCTGCTGCATCAACAGTCCGACTCAAACACCAAGCCCGAATACATCATGGGACACTCGATGCAGGCGGCGAGCCCGCTCGTGCGGGCCGCCAACAGCGTCTTCGCCGTACCGCTGGCTGTGCGCATTCACGAAGGCCTGGTGTGGACCAATCGCGATCGACGTACCTTGCTCGACAAGATGATCTCGCTACTGGGTATCGCCTCAGTGCAGGAGCCGTTCTACTTCGTGGCCGATGCCTTCTACGCCGCGGGCAAGATCGTCAAAGGCCTTCGCGAGAACGACAACCACCTGGTCACGCGCGTGAAGACAAACGCGGTTGCCTGTGCCCCGTTCGTGCACGAAGGCGCGCGCAAACGCGGGCGTCCCAGGCGCTATGGCGAGAAGGTCAAACTCAGATCGCTACTGGATGATCCCCAGGCCATGCAATGCGCCCCCAGCCCGGTTTATGGGGAGCACAATGTCACCATCCACTATCGGGTCTGCGATCTGCTGTGGCCGGCGTGCGGCCAGCTGGTTCGCTTCGTCGCCGTGATTCACCCCGGCAGGGGTTCATGCCTGCTGATGTGCACCGACCTCAATCTCGACGCCATCGAGATCATTCGCCTGTATGGATTGCGCTTCAAGATCGAGTACAGTTTCAAACAGGCGGTGCACCGGATCGGCACATTCGCGTACCACTTCTGGATGCAGGACATGAAGCCGCTTGCCCGCCGTAGCGGCGATCAATACATGCATCGCGAGTCGCTCGATTACCGCAACGCCGTCAAGCGAAAGATCCACGCTTATCACGTTTTCATGCAAGCCAGCATCGTCTGCCAGGGACTGCTCCAGTATCTGGCCGCCGTGTTTCCGTCGCTCGTCTGGAACTCGTTTGGATCCTGGTTGCGCACCATCCGCCCCGGCATCCCGCCATCGGAGCTCGTCGTCGCCAACGCACTACGCCAGTGCCTACCGGAATTTCTCGTGAATAGCACCGGAACCCATTTCTTCGCAAAATTCATCGCCGAAAGGCAGGACCCCGAGACATTCGAGATGTTCCGACTGGGAACATCGCCGAAAATGGGCCCGAATTCGGCACTCACGAGATTATTTAATAAAGCTATTTACGGGATGTTGTACTAGTCTGTGCGCGGGCCTCGGTCCTGCGCCATTCGCTGGGTGTTCGGCCATGCCAACGCCGGAAGGCACGGGTGAAGTTACCCTGATTCTCGTACCCCAGGCGCGTCGCGATATCGGCGATCAGCAGATCAGTTTGTGCCAGCAACTGGTTTGCCAGATTGCGTCTAGCAGCTTCGAGCAATGACTCGTAGCTCGTGCCCTGTTTGTCAAGATGGCGATACAGGGTGAAGCGGTGTATCGCAAAGAACTCAGCTACTTTCTGCGACGTGCAGCCGTGCGGCAACAACTTTTCGATTACTTCTCTCACACGCGAACTAAAATCCTCGCCCTGGCGAGCTTGCAACTCGCTCATGTGCTGGTGAAGGAAGCGTCCCAGTTGCTGGTCGTGACTCGACCTCGGCTGATCGAGCAACGACTGTGGAAACAGGACCTCGTATTGAGCCTGCCCGAACCAGACCGGCGCCTGGAAATATTGCTCGTACAAGGCGCTCGTTTTCGGCTTTCGAAACGCGACCCGAACGAGCGTCGGCCGCCACGACCGGCCGAGGATGATTTCTAGAATCCGGACATTGGCCGCCAGGTAAGCTGTGAGCAAATGCTGCGCGCCAGGAATGTTCGAGTCGATCGAAACTGACATGCAGGCGTAGCCTTCGTCTTCCGTCATGCGCACATGCAGGCCGCGATACCAGAGCCCGCAGAAACGAATGAGGCTTTCGATCGCCTCCCGTACCGTTGGCGCATTGAGGACAAGAAAGCGCAACGGCCCCGCGTTGTCGAGTGTTGCCCTTTGCCCGAGGAGCAATCCTACGTGTTCGCAGTGAATCTTTTTCGCTGCGGCTTCGAGGATGCGGCCATGCGTTACGGTAGATAGGGGACTCAAGCGTGAAGCCAATGCTTCGCGGGTCACGCCGAAAGATTCCAGAAGTTGCCACGGGTCGGCGCCGTGCTCGATCATGACAAACGGCAACGAACCGAGCGCACCGACCGGGATCGACTTTTCCGCTGTTGATGCGCGCTTCATGTTTCTGGCTCTAGCAAAAAATCCTTTCACGGACGGGTATGCGATCTTTTTGAAGTCCAGATATTTTACCTCCACTTAGCCAGCTATTTGGCGGTTCGTTGATGATTTCCGTCGGCGAAGCAGCGGTGTTTTTTTGCAAGTCGTCGGCTTTGGAATGTGTTCGAGCGCAGGATCGTTGCGATCGAAGCGCCTGGCAAGCCTCTCATGCCTGCGAACGGAGATTACGCTAGCAAATCACGGTCATCCGGTATGAACAGCCCCCGTCCTCCAGAGTAACGCACGCGTGAAAGCCGGGACCTTGCCGCGAATCGAAGTTAAGGCGCAATCGGCCGACATGTATTTTTGCTCATCCGGGCATCGCGTTTAACGTGAATGGATGAGCCAGTCCACTGAGAGAGCCCATAGATGAGTCGCTTTATGCCCGTTGATCGTCAGACGGACTATCTGTGTGTACCGACTATCTGTTGGAGCCGTCGGTTGAGGACCGGTTGCCGGAAGACCATCTGGCGTGATTCGTCGCGGAAGTCATCGAGCAGATGGACGTCTCGGAGGTGAGTGGGAAGTACGCGGGTCGAGGCATGGCGGCGCATCAACCCGAGGTGCTACTGGGTTTGCTGGTGTACGGGTACCGGCCGATGGGAGCCGCTGCCGGGCACAGGTTGTCTTGATGGAATGCCCGAGGTCGTCGTGACACTCTTGTAGCCTTACTTGCAGCTCGATAATTATTAAATCTATTCGAAGGGACGTCGTACCAGGTTGCGTCAACGGAGATAGACTGATTGCGGTGCAGCGTTTCTTGATCGGGAGGCAGATCGACGCTATGTGCGCATGGTCAACACAAGGGAGGGATCACCGGGCCACGAGAAGGACCGCAGCGTGAAGCAAGACGCCGACCGTGCCACCGACAAATGTGCCGTTTATCCGAATGTATTGCAGGTCGCGCCCGATTTCCGCTTCGATCTTTCGACTGACTTCTCCGGCGCCCCAGCTTTTCACTACTTCGGTAATCAGCGCCGCGACCTGGTGTTGAGCGCGCGGTACCAATGTTTGGGCGAGATTCAGCAACCATGCGTTCAGCTTAAGCTGAACCGTGGCGTCGTCCTTCAAGGCTTCGGAGAGTGATATGAGAGCACCCGCGATCGCGTGCCGGACAAACGAACGTTCGCGATCGACGTCTGCCGTCACGCGCGTGCGAAGTTGGTTCCACAGCACACGGTAGCAGCCCTCATTCTTGAGATGCCGGACGCAGTCACGCATCAATGTCCGGCCGACGCGCTGGTACCTGCCGGATGTTTTCAATTTGACCGCCAGGTCTCTAATCGCGCCATCGAACTGACGACGAAGTTCATGCTGAGGATTTGCAACGACTTCATGAAGTAAGGCGACAATACCTTCAACGAATTTATCGACGATGTAGCTGTCCAGGCGCGCGGGCGTATATCTCGATGCCGCGCTGAATCTCGCCTTGAGCACACCTTCGTTGACCAGAAGCCACTGTTTCAGCGCCCGCAGTGCTCGGTCCAGTAGCGGCTGATGACGATTATTTTGGGTGACGATCTTCAGAACATTGCCAGCGAGGCTAGACGCATCAAGCGTGCGCAGTTGCGGGACGAGTACGCGTTCTAAGAATCGCGCCACTTTCCTGGCGTCGAGCTCCTTCAGCAAGCCGGGGAGAGTGTCGGAGACAGATTCAGCGATGCTTTGGCTATTGTCCGAATTGGCCAGCCACGCGGCTATTGCCTTCGCCGTGTTGCACGCCCGCAGCTTGCCGATCGCGACCTCTGGCGTCAGAAAATGCTCTTGGACGAAGTTGCCAAGTCCCTCGCCGATTCGCTCATGGCTGCGCGGGATGATTGCCGTATGCGGGATTCGAAGGCCAAGCGGATGGCGAAACAGCACCACCACCGCGTACCAGTCAGCTATCGCGCCAACTGTTCCGGCCTCGGCAAATGCCCGCACCCAGTGTAACCAGGGGTAGGCGGCCTGGCAGGCAGCGCACGCTAACAACAGCACCAGCATGACGGCGAGCAGACAGGTCGCTGTGGTACGCATGCGGTTCAATGCCGCATGCCTCGCATTAGCTCGGAAAGCGGACGTTGCTCGTCGGTTACTGGTCCAGTCGTCCTCCAAGGGCATCAGGACGATTCCTGTCGCAGAAATGCCCGCACCGTTGGCGCGACGTCTTTAACGCGTGCGACCAGAAACAGGTGACCGTCGTCGATCACATGGAGTGTCGCATTACGAATGCGAGCGGCGAGGATTTTAGCGTTACTCAGCGGCACGATCGGGTCGTCGTTACCGTGCATGACGAGAGTTTGCTGGCGCAGGGTTCCGAGCCAGGGGAGGCTACTCCAGCCCCACGCAGCCAGCAACTGATAGACGTACCCACGGCCTCGCGGCGGCCGAATATGGCGGCTGTGTTCCGCGAGCAAGGTGGGATCGTACCGGTAGGCTCCGCCGTAAATTTCGGCACCGATCCTCTGAAGATACGTCGGATCGGTGTATCGGCGTGGCCGGATCAGCTTTGACAGCACGGAGAGCTTGGCTGGCACCATGATGACGCCCGGCGAGGTGGCCGCCAGCACTAGACGGCGGCAACGAACTGGATACAGGTGGGCGAACTGCTGCGCGAGGGCGCCGCCCCAGGAAATACCCAGCACATCGACTTGCTCGACATAACCTAGCTGCGAGAGAAGCTTGTCGGCAAGCACCGCAAGGGTCGAGAAGCGGTAGGGCACGACCGGCGCGGGCGAGCCGCCCACACCGGGGATGTCGAAAATAATGACCTCCACATCCCCGAGGGCGTCCGCGAACGGCTCGACAAGTTCGAGATTGGCACCGATACCATTAAACATAAGCAGCGGCGGGGTTGCGCTGTTGCCTGGCCGAACGCCGACACGCAAAGTCTGACCATCGACGTCGACGGTGCGGATGTGCATTCTGTGACCAGACTCAGCGCGTGTATCGGTTACTTTCATCAACGTGTCCTCGAGACAGTTACCCTACAAAGGCTGTATCGCCCAACGGAATACAAAACTATTTTTTGACTTGCAAGAGTGCTTTCATCTCCTCGACGTTCTCCGCGACGCGCCTGCTAACGATGGCAAGGCTATCGGAGTGAGCCTTATAAAGGGTGTCTGCCATCTCAAGGAAGTTCGTCAGGGTGAGGCGCAAGGCTGGCGGAACGAGTTCATGGGTGTCCGCAACAGGCTTGCTCTGTGTCGCTGTCGATCGCGCCATAAGCGATTGCAATCCGGTCGTCGTCGTGCTCAGAATGGCGGCCTGTTTCTCCCCGAGCGACTGAAAGCACCCGAGCGCCTTCATGTTGGCGGCCGTCAGCGCCTCGATGTCCTTGCGGCGAGATTCTAGAATCGCAGCCAGGTCAACGTGGGGAAGCTTGAGCAGGTCGATCACCTTGGCGTATTGCGAGAAAAAGCTATTGGAAGTGGTTGATTCCATAAAATCTCCAAACAAACTGCGTTAAAGAAAACAGTGGCACCCTCAGCTTGCGAGACGCGAGCTCATGCTTCAGTGACATACATTCCGGGCGCGCTGCCGCATACCTGCAGTCGCTCACTGCCGAGTGACTTCGGTGCCGCTCGGCTTTTACCGGAACGCTCCGCGAGCCACTCTCGCCAGTGGGTCCACCAGGAATCCGGTGCCGTTTGCGCGCCGGCCAGCCATTCGTCAGGGTTCGGCGGCAGTTCGGGGTTAAGAAAGAACTTCGCCTTTGGATTGCCGGGCGGGTTGATCAGGCTCTGGATGTGGCCGCTCGAACTGAGGACGAACTGCGTGTTGCCGCCGAAACACCGCGCCGACTCGTAGACGGCCTTCCAGGGCGTGATGTGATCGGTGACGCCGGCCACCACGTACTTGTCGCATGTCACCTCAGTCAGGTCGATGGGCGTACCCAGGACAGTGAGTGCGCGCGGTTTCGCGAACAGGTTCCCGGAAAAGACGTCGATCAACTGGCCGTGGAGCCTGGCCGGCAACCGGGTCGTGTCGTTATTCCAATAGAGGATGTCGAAGACCGGAGGCGGATTGCCCATTAGGTAATTGTTGACCCAATAGTTCCATACCAGGTCGTTGGGCCGCATCCACGCGAACACACGGCCCATGTCGTCGCCTGCCAGCACGCCCTTGGTCATACTGCTGTGCTTGGCTGCCGAAATTGTTTCCGGCGTGGCAAAGAGACCGAGTTGCGACTCGTTCGTAATGCCGAAGACCGAGACCATCAGCGTTGCAGCGTTCACCCAACTCTCTCCGCGACTCGCCAGATGGCCGAGCAGGGCCGAGATCGTCATCGCGCCAGAACATGCGCCGTGCAGATTCACGTCCTCGCAGCCCGTAATGTCCCGGACTGCCTGAATGGCATCGATCAGCGCGGCGACATAAGTGTCCAGATCCCAGTCACGTTGCTCAGAGGTAGGATTGCGCCAACTCACCGCAAACACCTGAAACTCGTTGTTGACCAGATACTCGACGAAGCTCTTGCCTTTGGATAGATCGAAGATGTAGAACTTGTTGATCTGTGGCGGCACGATCAGTTGCGGGCGTGCATAGACCTTTCGCGTGGCTGGCGTGTACTGGATAAGTTCCAGCACCTCGTTGCAGAACACCACCGCGCCCGCGGAGGTTGCCAAATTCCTACCGACTTCGAACGCACTCTTGTCAACTTGAGCGGGCATGCCTTGGTTGCTCCACGTGTCCGCTAAAAGGTTCTGGAAGCCTGCCAACAGGCTTGTCCCGCCGGAGTCGGAGACCTTCCTGAGCGCCGCCGGGTTCCCGAGGAGCGAGTTCGTCGGCGCCATTGCGTCGGTGAAGGCCGAGATGACAAACTGTGCGCGCTCTTTGCTCCGGTGGTCCAGGGCTGAGCGGTCGACGAAGCCCGTCAACGCGTTGCGCCAGGCGAGATAGCTTTGCAGCGACATGCGATACAACGGGTTGTCACGCCAGGCAGAATCGGTAAAGCGCTTGTCGCCCTTGGGCGGCGCAGATGCCGCCGTGCCAGAGAGCACCGAGAACAACGCGCTTGCCAGCGACGCTTTCTGCTCGAGCAGAAGGGCGGGATGCTGAAACGCCTGCACGCCGATCTGCTGAGCGGTGGCGAGAATGTCCTGCGCACGCAGCCCGACGAACGGGTTGGGCCCCAGCACCGTTTCAGCGGCGCCTGCCGAAAGGTCCTCGGGCGTGCTATTCGTTGACGTGTCCTGTTTGGTTATAACCATCGTACTGTTCCCAACGCAACTTCTTCAATGAGGTTCGGTGCTTCACGCCACCAGCATCGCCAGGGATTCCGCGATCAGCGCCGGCTTATTCTCGCCGTCGATCTCCAGCGTGTTTTCGGTTTTCAGGAGTACCCGACCACCGCCTTTGTTTTCCGCCGACAGCAACACCACGCGGTTGCGAACCCGTGCTCCGGCTTTCACCGGCGCGACAAAGCGCGTCTTGTCCAGTCCGTAGTTCACCCCGGCCTTGGCATCCACGGGAATCAGTCCCATCTCGATGGTCAGCGCCGCCAGCAACGACAAGCTCAGATATCCGTGCGCGACCGTGCCGCCGTACGGACTCTCACGCCCCGCGCGCTCCTCGTCGACGTGGATCCATTGGTTGTCGCCCGTGCAGTGCGCGAACGCGTTGATGCGCGCCTGGTCGACAACGACCCATTCCGAAACGCCGAGCTCACGGCCGACAAAATCGCCGAGTGTTGCCACGCTATATCCCGGGATCTTCATAGTGTCACCTCCTGGTTATCAATCAGACGAACTGTTCGCGCAGTCGCTTTTTGTTGATCTTGCCGACGCTCGTTTTCTCCAGCGAATCGACGATCCTGACGATCTGTGGTACCGCATACTTGGAGATCACCCCTTGGTCACTGAACGCGAGAACGTGCTTCGTAATTTCGTCCTCGGCGAGAGGGGGGGTGTGGTCTTCTGCAAGCACCACGAGCGCCGCCGGGCGTTCGCCCCACTTCGAATCCTTGATCCCTATCACTGCCACCTCGGCTACGCCCGGGTGCTGAGAGATCAGGCTTTCGATTTCGAGGGAGGAGACCCACTCGCCGCCAGACTTGATTACATCCTTGAGACGATCGGTGATTTGCAGATAGCCCGCAGCGTCGATGTTGGCAATGTCCTGGGTATGTAGATAGCCGCCATCCCACAGTTGCGCTGAGGCCTCCGGGTTTTTCAGATAACCCTGAGTCAGCCAGGGCGCACGCGCGACGATCTCGCCCGCTGTATGGCCGTCGTGCGGAAGGTCGTTCATATGCTCGTCGACCACGCGCAGTTCAACCAGCGGTAGCGGCAGGCCAGTTGTGCAGCGTAAGCGCAGCTCTTCTGCGGCATCGCGTGGAGCGCCGCCAGGTTTGAGTTGCGCGAGGCTGAGAGCTGGGCAGGTCTCGGACATACCGTAACCCGCGAAAATATCGATGCCCCGGTCGAGCGCTGCTCGCGCTAATCCGTGCGGCAAGGCACCCCCGCCGATCACAACCTTCCAACTGCTTAGATCGATGGATTTGGCCGAGGGCGAACTGAGCAACATGTGAAGGATAGTGCCGACGCAATGCGAGAACGTAACGCTTTCATCGCGCACCAGCTCCAGGAGCCGGTCGGGTACGTAGCGGCCCGGATAGACCTGCTTCACTCCGAGCATGGTGGCGATGTAGGGCATACCCCAAGCGTGCACGTGAAACATCGGCGTGAGCGGCATGTAGACGTCGCCGCGATGAAAACGCTGACCGGTTACGGGGCTCGCCAGCGCACCCATCATCGTGATGGTGTGCAGGACCAGTTGCCGATGGGTGAAATAGACGCCCTTCGGCAATCCGGTGGTACCCGTCGTGTAGAACGTGGTGGCGCAAGTGTTCTCATCGAAATCCGGGAAATCGAAACCGGTAGGGCTCGCGGCGAGCATGGTCTCGTATTCGGCGCAGATCGGAATCGTGTGCGCGCATGGCGCGCCGTCGTCGTCGATCCAGATGAATGTGTGCACCGTTTCGAACTGGTCCTTGATCGCATCGATCACCGGCAAGAAATCCGTATGGACCAGCAGCACCTGCGCGCCCGCATGGTTGATCGTGTACAGAATCTCCGCTTGCGACAACCGTACATTGACCGTCTGCAACACCGCTCCCATCATCGGCACGGCAAAGTAACATTCGAGGTAGCGATGGCTGTCCCAGTCCATCATCGCTACCGTGCTGCCGTGCTTCAGCCCCAGCGCGCTCAGACCGTTCGCAAGCTGCGCAATGCGTTCGCGCAGCATCGAGTAAGTTAGCCTTTTCTTGCCGCGATAGACGATTTCCTGATCGGGCGCATGCGCGAGCGGGGTGTGCAGCAAGTGTTTGATCAACAACGGGTAGGCATAGGCCGAAGACGTCGTATCCGTTACATGGTTTTGCATGGCTTGTTCCTTCAACTGCGTTACTTGATACCTGCCGGCGTGCACAATCGATCCTCGACCACTGTCGGTAGGGTTCTGACAGCCGTGGTGGCTTGTTGACCACACGGAGGTCTTCCCCCGGTGACGTAGCGGTGCCGCGCGGTTAGAGCATGACGACGTCAGCGGACCTTTCTGGGTTGACTGTCTCAGCCAAATTTGTAGCCATCCGGTCTTCGCGTGGACTCATTGTCGAGCACCCAAACCGTTTTGACAATTCCACTGGGAATTGACGAACTGTTGAACGACGATTGACAGGTATCCTGAATATGATCGTCACATCCATGCCTGGGAGAGCGAGCCGATGGCGTCGCGCAGGTAGTCGACCACGGCTTGCGTCGCTGGTGCCGGATATCGATTTGGCAGCGTCATGATGTACAACGAGTCTTGCTGGCCAACCACATGGTAGTCAGGCAAAACGGACAGCGTTGTGTGATTGGTTGGTGCATGCGATACGTAGGCCGGCATAAGCCCAACCCCGATGCCGTGAGACACTGCGTCGGCTAAAAATGAATAGTCCGATGACTGTAAAGCCGGTTGAAGCGTGACCGTTTGGCTATCGGTGGCATCCAACTTGTGCGTGAGCTTGAGCGCGACACGGCGGCCCGGATAAGGCGACGCAATGAGGGTGTGTCGTTCGAGGTCGGCGGGGCAGTTGATCGGACCGTGCTGCTCAAGATAGCCGACCGACGCATACAGCCTCCAGTCGATCGTGCATATATGCCGCGCCACATAATCGAGCGGCGGAGTGGAGGTGATTCGTAGCGCCACGTCAACTTCAGAAGAGATCAAATTATCGACGCGGTTGTTGAAGCTGACGGTGAGCGCGATCTTGGGCTGCGCCCGAGCAAATTCAAGCAACATCGCGCCAACGAAGATTCTTCCGAAGCCGGTCGGTATGCTTATTCGCACCCGTCCCTGAAGGGTGTGTCCGAGACCGTCCATTGATGCGCGCGCAGCGGCCAAGTCGTCGAGCATGCGCTGGCCGCACTCGTACAAGGTCTGTCCGGCTTGCGTCAGTTCAAGGCTGCGTGTGGAACGGCGCAGCAGCTGCGTGCCAGTTTTGGATTCGAGAACTTTCAGTCGCTGGCTGATATTCGAACGTGTCATGCCGAGCTTGCGCGCGGCTGCGCTAAGGCTGTGCGAATCGACGATCGCGACGAAGAGACTAATGAGATTCAGATCCATTGGAGCGATTGTCGACTCGGAATTGTGGGGATTGCTATGGCGGCCGCTGATTTGTGTCACTCGTACTGAATGCGTTTCATCAGTGTCGACGATCTCGATGGACGGACGGCCGTGGTCAAGCAAAACTCAACCGTTGCAAGAAACCGGAAGAATAGGTTTCGCGGATATGGGGACTCCGATTACATGTTCGGATAATTCGGACCACCACCACCTTCGGGCGCCACCCAAACGACGTTCTGCGTTGGGTCCTTGATGTCGCAAGTCTTGCAGTGCACGCAGTTCTGAGCGTTGATCTGTAGGCGATTGCCGCCCTCGTCCGTTGACACGAACTCGTACACGCCAGCCGGGCAGTAGCGGCTCTCTGGGCCGGCATACGTTGAGAGATTCACATTTACCGGCACCGACGGGTCTTTCAGCGTCAGGTGCACGGGCTGATTCTCTTCGTGATTCGTGTTCGAGATGAAGACCGACGACAACCTGTCGAACGTCAGCTTCCCGTCCGGCTTCGGGTACACGATCGGCTTGCATTGCGATGCGGGCTTGAGCATCTCGTGGTCCCAGTGCCGGTGATGCAGCGACCATGGCACGTTGCCGCCGAGCAGCTTTTGCTCGATGCCGACCATCACCGTGCCCAGGTACAGGCCCTTGCTCATCCACTGCTTGAAGTTGCGGGCGCGATGAAGCTCGGCGTGCAGCCACGATTGTTTGAACGCTTGCGGATATGCCGTGAGTTCGTCGGATTGGCGCCCAGAGTTCAACGCATCGAACGCGGCGTCAGCGGCGAGCATGCCGGTCTTGATTGCCGCGTGGCTGCCCTTGATCCGCGAGGCGTTCAGAAAACCCGCGTCGTCGCCGACGAGCGCTCCGCCCGGAAACACCAGTTTCGGCAGCGACATAAGGCCCCCGGCGATGATCGCACGTGCGCCGTATGAAAGTCGCTTTCCGCCTTCGAGGAAAGCGCGGACCGACGGATGCGTCTTGTAACGTTGGAACTCCTCAAATGGCGACAAGTACGGGTTAGTGTAGCCAAGGCCGACTACGAAGCCGACCATCACCTGGTTGTTGTCGATGTGATAGAGGAACGAGCCGCCGTAGGTGTCGTTTTGCAACGGCCATCCAGCCGTGTGGATCACCAGGCCAGGCTTGTGCTTGGCGGGGTCGATTTCCCACAGCTCCTTGATGCCAAGTCCGTAGACCTGCGGATCGGTGTTTTCGCGAAGCTTGAATCGGTCGGAAAGCTGGCGCCCCAGATGCCCGCGTGCGCCTTCGCAGAAGAGCGTATATTTCGCGTGCAGTTCCATGCCGAGCTGGAAATTCTCGGTCGGCTGTCCGTCGCGGCCGACACCCATGTTGCCGGTGGCGACGCCCTTGACCGAGCCATCGTCGTGGTAGAGCACTTCCGCGGCCGCAAAGCCCGGGAAAATCTCGACGCCGAGCGCTTCCGCCTGCTGGCCGAGCCAGCGGGTGACCTTCGCGAGGCTGATCACGTAGTTGCCGTGGTTCTTGAAATTCTTCGGCAGCGCCCAGTTCGGCACGGCCGTGGCGCCAGTTTCGGACAGGAACAGGAAGCGGTCCTCGGTGACGGGCACGTCAAGCGGCGCGCCTTGCTCTTTCCAGTCGGGAATCAGCTCGTTGAGCGCGCGCGGATCCATCACGGCGCCGGAGAGCACGTGCGCACCGATCTCAGAGCCCTTTTCCAGCACGCAGACAGCGATCTCGGTTCCTTTTTCATTAGCAAGCTGCGTGAGTCGGATCGCCGCTGACAGGCCAGCCGGGCCGCCGCCAACAATCACGACGTCATATTCCATCGATTCGCGGGGACCATACGGACTCGCGGATGACTCGTCGAGGTTAATGCATTGGTTGGTTACGTCCATGTCTACAATCGTTCCTTCAGAACTGCGATTCGCTCAACGCGAGGATGCCTTCCTCACCGCTTGCGCTGGTAATCGACGCTTCAATGCCCGGTGCCTGCGACAAAACGTGATCGGCGAAGAAGTGTGCGGTTGCGATCTTGGCGCCGTAGAACAACGGATCGTCGGCGCGCAGTTGCTTTGCGGCGATCAACGCGCGTGCCAGCTGCCAGCCCGTTAGCACGATGCCTGCGACCTTCAGATATGGCACGCTGCCCGCGAATACAGCATTCGGATCGCGCTTCGCGTTCTGCAGGATGAACTCGACGACGCGCGCCAGCGCCGCGCGTCCCGCTTTTAGGCGGCGATGCATCGCGTCGAACGCAGCGCCATCGTGCTGTTCGAGTTCGGCGAGCGTCGCGTCGACCTGCGCGAGGATCGCGCGCGCGGCCGCGCCGCCGTCGCGCAGCGTCTTGCGGCCGATCAGGTCGTTAGCCTGTATCGCGGTCGTGCCTTCGTAGATCGTCAGAATGCGTGCGTCGCGGTAATGCTGCGCAGCGCCCGTTTCCTCGATGAAGCCCATGCCGCCATGTACCTGCACGCCGAGGCTCGTGACGTCGATCGACATCTCCGTCACGGTGCGGCGATCAGCTTTCGCAAGCCCTGGCCACCGAATTCAGCTGGATGCACAACGCCTTGCCAGCCGCCCTCGCCGAACTGGCGGAACGCTTCCTTGAAGCCGGGCGTGGTCGTGACAACGCCCCCCAACCATGCGCTCGGGTTCCTGTCGCCCTCGAAGTTCCGTGGGGCGAGCATCTCGCTGTTGAACTTCGCGGCTTCACCGAGCACGGCCTGCGCAGTGTCGATGCTTGCTTCCTCGAAACCGGGTAGTTTGGCAATTTCTGCAATGTCAGCGAGTTCGTTGATTACGAACAGCATGTCCTTAAGCGGTGCGGTATAACTCATTTCGCCACGAAAATTGATCTGCAATGGATGTTTAGAGCTTTCGGGCCGCATTGCTGCCGACGATTTGCTCTGCTGCAGTCCAACTTTAGAGAAATTGCCCCATACGAATTGATCATCGTGTCACCGATGTTTATCATTTCGGCACTCGATGCACTGGGGATTACCCGATTGGCTCGGCGGGTACGGTTCGATGTCACCCTCGTTCGGACAATGGTTTTCGGTGTGGATCATGACGCCGGAAGGGCGACAGATCACCGCCCGCGATCTCGAATTCGGCGAATGCTCGGAGGTCAGGCTGAAGCGACTCACGCAGTCGCACGAAGGGCGCAGCGGCACGCGACCGAGCTTGTGCTATTGCGTCCCCCTGGGGGGGCTTGCGACAAGGCGCACCTAATCGACCTCTGAACACCTGGTAAAGGCCACATCGAAGTCAACGCAATCGGCAAACGCGCGACCGATCTCAGGCAACAAGCAACAGATGCTCGCTCAAGACGAGTCCGCAGTTGGATAACAGCACGCGATTTGAGGGTGCGCGCGATGCGCCGCCCCGACAATGCGGCGCCGTTGAGCATGAGCGCAAGACACGCCTATTTCGCATAGCAAACCAACCGCTACGGGCGTCCTCGAGAGCTCAGTCAAATTTCGATTAACAGTTCGTCAACTCTCACTGGGATTGTCAACGAGGTAGTTGGGCTCGACAATCGGCCCCATGCAAAAAGCCATTCGGCTTAATACCCGGAGACAAGACAGTGAATCCCGAAGTGTCCGTTGACGTTGTCACGCGCGAATTGCGTGGCGATATTCTTGTCGTGACCCTCGACAACCCGCCGGTCAACGCTCTGGGCGTGCACGTCCGGCGTGGCCTGCTCGCCGCGATCAAAGCTGCCGAGGTTGATACTGCCATTGCGGCCGTCCTGATTGTCGGCGCGGGACGCAACTTCATCGGCGGCGCCGATATTCGTGAATTCGGCAAGCTGCCTATGCCGCCTTCACTGACCAATGTCTGCAACCTCATCGAATCGTGCTCCAAACCGGTCGTTGCCTCAATTCGCGGCGCGGCACTCGGCGGCGGGCTCGAAGTCGCGCTCGCGGCGCATTACCGGCTGGCCGTCTCCGGCGCGAAGCTCGGGCTGCCCGAAGTGACGCTCGGCCTGTTGCCCGGGGCGGGCGGCACGCAACGCGCGCCGCGCCTTATCGGCGCCGCCGCCGCGCTCGATCTGCTCCTGAGCGGCCGCCACGTTGGCGCCGACGAAGCGACCAAGCTCGGCCTCGTCGACCGCGTCGGCGCATCGGGTGACGCGCTCGCCGACGGCCTCGCCTACGCACGCGAACTGCTCGCCGCGCACGCGCCGGTGCGCCGCACACGCGACGCCGCCGGTCTCGGCGACCGCAAGGCAAGCCGTGCCGCCATCGAAGCGGCACGGGAGCAGACGTCGAAGAAATCGCGCGGTCTCTTCGCGCCGCTGAAAATCGTCGACGCGGTACAGGCCGCGCTCGAACTTTCCTTCGACGACGGCCTGGGCCACGAGCACCAGCTTTTCTTGCAATGCATAGACAGCCCGCAGCACGCCGGCCTGATCCACGCGTTCTTTGCCGAGCGCGAAGTGCTGAAGGCGCCGGAAATCCGCACGGCGAAGCCGCGCGCAATCGCGAGCGTCGGCGTGATCGGCGGCGGCACGATGGGCGCGGGCATCGCGGTGGCCACGCTCGACGCCGGCCTGCCGGTGACAATGATCGAGCGCGACGACGCGTCGCTCGCGCGCGGCCGCGCGCATATCGAGAAGGTCTATGACGGACAGATCGCGAAGGGCCGCATGACGCCGGACGGGAAAGCAACCGTGATGAGCCGCCTTTCCGGCGGCACGTCCTACGACGCGCTCGTCAGCGTCGACGTGGCGATCGAAGCGGTTTTCGAAGATCTCGACGTGAAAAAGGCCGTATTCGCGGAACTCGATCGCGTCTGCAAGCCGGGCGCGGTGCTCGCGACCAACACCTCGTATCTCGATATCGATGCGATCGCCGCCAGCGTCTCGCGTCCCGCCGACGTGATCGGCCTGCACTTCTTCTCGCCCGCGAACCTGATGAAGCTGCTCGAAACCGTCGTGCCGGAGAAGGTTGGCGCGGATGTCGTCGCGAGCGCGTTCGAGTTCGCGAAGAAGCTGCACAAGGTGCCGGTGCACGCGGGCGTGTGCGACGGTTTCATCGGCAATCGCGTGCTCGCGGTGTACCGCACGGCTGCCGATCACATGATGGAAGACGGCGCGTCGCCGTATCAGATCGACCGCGCGGTGCGCGAGTTCGGCTTCCCGATGGGGCCGTTGCAGGTCGTGGACCTCGCGGGCGGCGACATCGGCTGGGCAACCCGCAAGCGCCGCGCCGCCACGCGCGATCCGAACGCGCGCTACGTGCAGATCGCCGACCGGCTCTGCGAGCGCGGCTGGTTCGGGCAGAAGACCGGGCGCGGCTTTTATCTGTATCCGGACGGCGCGAGAAGCGGCACGCCGGACCCGGAAGTCGAGGCGATCGTCGACGCGGAGCGCGAGCGCGCGGGCGTCACGCCGCGCGAATTCACCGACGGCGAAATCATCCGACGCTACATGGCCGCGATGATCAACGAAGGCGCGAACGTCGTGCACGAAGGCATCGCGCTGCGGCCGCTCGATGTGGACGTCGTGTTTCTCTACGGCTACGGCTTCCCGCGCCATCGCGGCGGCCCGATGAAATATGCCGATACCGAAGGCCTCGCGAACGTGCTCGCCGACATCCGCGCGTTCGCGAAGGAAGATCCGCAGTTCTGGCAGCCGTCGCCGCTGATCGTCGATCTGGTCGAACGCGGCGCCGATTTTGCCAGCCTGAATTACTCCGCCTGAATCCACATCTCTCCCGTTTCGGGAATCGAGGAACCCATGACCATGCGCGAAGCCGTCATCGTCTCAACCGCCCGTACGCCCATGACCAAGGCGCATCGCGGCGAATTCAACATCACCCCCGGTCCGACGCTCGCGTCGTTTGCGGTGCGCGCCGCCGTGGAGCGCTCGGGCATCGACCCGCAACTGATCGAGGACGCGATCCTCGGGTGCGGCTATCCGGAAGGCATCACCGGCCGCAATGTCGCGCGCCAGGCGGTGGTCCGCGCGGGATTGCCGCTCGGAATCGCCGGCACCACCGTCAACCGGTTCTGCGCGTCGGGCCTGCAAGCGATCTCGTTCGCCGCCGGCCGCATTGTGGTCGACGGTGCGCCGGCGATGATCGCGGGCGGCGTGGAAAGCATCTCCGGCATCCGCTCGCGTGATGACGGCGCGAGCGGGCTGGACCCGTGGATCGTCGAGCACAAGCCCGCGCTCTATCTCGCGATGATCGACACCGCCGATATCGTCGCGCAACGCTACGGCATCAGCCGAGAGGCCCAGGACCGCTTCTCGGCGGAAAGCCAGCGCCGCACGGAAGAGGCGCAGCTTGCCGGACGTTTCGCCGACGAGATCGTGTCCGTCAGGACGACGATGGCCGTCACCGACAAGGAAACGGGCGCGGTTAGCCAGCGCGAGGCGACAATCGCTGCCGACACCTGCAACCGGCGGGGCACGACTTACGATGCCCTCGCGAAGCTCGCCGCGGTGAAGGGGCCGGAGAAGTTCGTGACGGCGGGCAACGCGTCGCAACTCTCCGACGGCGCCTCCGCCTGCGTGATGATGGAAGCGAAGGACGCCGAGCGCGCCAACCTCACGCCGCTCGGCGCGTTCCGCGGCCTCGCGCTGGCAGGCTGCGAGCCGGACGAGATGGGCATCGGCCCGGTTTTCGCAGTGCCGAAGCTGCTCGCCCGCCACGGGCTGACGATGGACGATATCGGCCTGTGGGAACTGAACGAAGCGTTCGCCTCGCAGGCGATCTACTGCCAGCAGAGGCTCGGCATTCCGTCCGAGCGTCTGAACGTGAACGGCGGCGCGATTTCGATCGGCCATCCGTTCGGCATGACCGGCTCGCGCCTGGCTGGACACGTCCTGATCGAAGGCCGTCGACGCGGGGTGAGGTACGCCGTCGTCACGATGTGTATCGCCGGCGGCATGGGTGCCGCGGGTCTCTTCGAAATCTACTAAAGAAGCTAAGTCATGGATCTCAACTTCACCCCCGAAGAAGAAGCGTTTCGCGAGCGCGTCATGCGCTTCCTGCAAGAAAAACTCCCTCAGCGCCTGTCGGACAAGGTCAACCACGGCCACCAGCTGACCCGCGCCGACATGGCCGAGTGGCACGCGATCCTGAACGAACAGGGCTGGCTCGCGAACCACTGGCCGGAGCAGCACGGCGGCCCGGGCTGGAACGCCGTGCAGAAGTTCATCTTCGAAAACGAATGCGCGCTCGCCGCCGCGCCGCGCATCGTGCCGTTCGGCGTGAACATGCTCGGGCCGGTGCTCATCAAGTACGGCAGCGAGGCGCAGAAGCGCTACTGGTTGCCGCGCATTCTCGACGGTTCCGACTGGTGGTGCCAGGGTTACTCGGAGCCGGGCGCCGGGTCGGACCTGGCGGCGGTGAAGACCACCGCCGTGCGCGGTTCGGATGAAAACGGTGCCTACTACATCGTCAACGGCCAGAAGACCTGGACGACGCTCGGCCAGCACGCGAACATGATCTTCTGCCTCGTGCGCACCGCCTCCGACGTTCGCAAGCAAGAGGGCATCAGCTTCCTGCTCGTGGACATGAACACGCCGGGCGTCGAAGTGCGCCCGATCATTACTCTCGAAGGCGAACACGAGATCAACGAAGTGTTCTTCACCGACGTGCGCGTGCCGGCGGCCAATCTGGTGGGTGAGGAGAACAAGGGCTGGACTTACGCGAAGTATTTGCTGACATACGAGCGCACCAACATCGCGGGCGTCGGGTTCTCGGTCGCGGCGCTCGCGCGCTTGCAGCGTGTCGCGGCGAAGGTCACGCGCAACGGCCGTCCGCTCGCCGACGATCCGCTCTTCGCGGCGCGGCTCGCTCGCGTCGAGATCGACCTGGAGAACATGAAGACGACCAACCTGCGCGTGATCGCGGCGGTCGTGGGCGGCGGCGTGCCGGGGGCGGAAAGCTCGATGCTCAAGATTCGCGGCACGGAGATCCGCCAGGAGATCTCGTCGCTGATGCGCCGCGCGATGGGACCGTACGCGCAGCCATTCATCGAAGAAGCGCTGATCGAAGGCCATGACGAGGCGCCAGTCGGCCCCGAAGAAGCCGCGAGTGCCGCCGCGACGTATTTCAACAACCGCAAGCTGTCGATCTTCGGCGGCTCCAACGAAATCCAGAAGAACATCATCTCCAAGATGATCCTGGGACTGTAAGGGGGATCACATGAACTTCCAGCACACCGAAGACCGCCGCATGCTGGCGGATACGCTGAACCGCTTCGTCAGCGAGCAGTATGGTTTCGAGACCCGCGACCGTCTCGCGCGCTCCACCGACGGTTTCAGCCGAGAGATGTGGGGCCGCTTCGCCGAACTGGGCATCATCGGCGCGCTATTCGGCGAGGCGGACGGCGGCTTTGGCGGCGAGGCTTTCGATATCGCCGTCGTGTTCGAAAGTCTCGGACGCGGACTCGTGGTCGAGCCGTTTCTCGGCGCGCTGGTGGTCGGCCGGGCGGTGGCGCTCGCAGGCAGCGACACGCAGAAAGAGCTCATTGCGCAGCTGATCGAAGGGGGCGCCGTCACGGCGCTCGCGCATGACGAGCCGGGTTCGCATTACGAACTCGCGCAGGTAGCGACGCGCGCCGTGCGCCGTGCGGACGGCGGCTGGACCTTGACCGGTGCTAAGGCCGTCGTACAGCAGGGGGAAGCCGCCAGCGTCTTCCTCGTCTCCGCGCGCACAAGCGGCGACGACGACACCGACGACGGCATCTCGCTCTTCCTCGTTCCGCGCGAGGCTGCGGGCCTCTCCTTGCGCGGCTATCGCAACATCGACGGAGGCCGCGCGGCCGAAGTCGTCCTGAACGAAGTACGCCTCGAAGGCGAAGCCCTTCTCGGCAAGCAGGACGCCGGGTTCGCTACGCTCGAACGCAGCATCGGGTGCGGCGTGCTCGCGCTCTGCGCGGAAGCGCTCGGCGCGATGGACGTCGCAAAGGACTTCACGCTCGAATACCTGCGCACGCGCAAGCAGTTCGGCGTCGCGATCGGCAGCTTCCAGGCCCTGCAGCATCGCATGGCGGACCTGCTGCTCGAGATCGAACAGGCGCGCTCGGCGCTCATCAACGCGGCCGCCGCGCTCGGCTCGGACCGCATCGCGCGCGAGCGCGCGCTGTCGGCAGCGAAAGCCAGCATCGGACGCATCGGCGCGCGGGTCGCGGAAGAGTGCATCCAGTTACACGGCGGCATCGGCATGACGTGGGAATTGCCGCTCGCGCACTACGCGAAGCGGCTCGTGATGATCGACCATCAGTTCGGCGACGAAGACCACCACCTCGAACGCTATATCGCGCTCGGCCGGAGCTGATGCAATGAACGAAGCGATTCTCACCCATTGCGTTGGCAAGGAAGCAGTGCTGTTGCTGTCGATCAACCACGCGGGTGCGTGCAACCCGCCCGACAATCTGGAACTGCCATGTCAAAGCTAAGCCCCTCACTGCCGCTTGCGGGCGTTCGTGTCCTTGATCTTTCCCGGATTCTGGCGGGTCCATGGTGCGCCATGGTGCTCGGCGATCTCGGCGCAGAAGTGATCAAGGTCGAGCATCCTGAGCGCGGCGACGACACGCGCGATTGGGGATTGCGCGTCGGCTCGACGGAGACGGCCTATTTCAATAGCGTCAACCGCAATAAGCGTTCGGTTAGCCTTGACCTGCAGACCGTCGAGGGCCAGCAGATCGCACGCGACCTGGCACAGCAATGCGACGTCGTGATCCAGAACTTTAAGTTCGGTGGAGCGGAAAAGCTTGGCCTTGGCTATGAGCAATTGAAACAGGACCGCGCGGATCTGATCTACTGCTCAATCTCGGGTTACGACCGCGCGGGTCCTGAGGCCGCGCGTCCCGGCTACGATTTGGTTGTTCAGGGCGAGGCAGGACTGATGGCGCTCAACGGTGAAGCGCAGCAGCCGCCGCTCAAGTTCGGCGTGGCCGCCGTCGACATGTTCACTGGCATGTACTCCGCACAGGCGGTGCTAGCGGCGCTATTCGAGCGCCAGAAGACCGGCAACGGGCGCCACATCGAAATGGCGCTCTTCGATTGTGGCCTGATGATCACGGCGTACTACGGACTGGAAGCGTTGATTATGGGCGAAGACCCACCGCGTTATGGTAACGCGCATCCGTCGATCGTTCCATATGGCGTGTTCGACGCTTACGACGGGCCGCTCGTCATCACGGTCGGCAATAACAGCCAGTTTGTGCGCTTTTGCCGCGAGGTGATTGATCGGCCCGACCTGGCCGAGGACAACAGGTTCCAGACGAACATTGGTCGCGCCGCGAATCGGGCGGTGCTGGTGCCCGAGCTGAACAGTGAGATCGGACGAAGAAAGCGTCAGGAGCTGCTTGAGCGTCTGATCCAGGCCGGTATTCCATGTGGCGAAGTGCTCGGCCTTCACGAGGCGCTGAACTCGAAGCGAGCGACAGATGCCGGTCTCGTGACGATGCAGGCGCATTCGGAGGTTGGCAGTACGCATGTGCTCGCGCCGCCCTACCGCTTCGATGGTGCACGTTTGCCGGTGCGAAGGGCACCGCCGACACTGGGCGAAGGCACGAACGACGTTTTTCGGACGTTGCTGGGGTTGTCCGAGGAGCAACTCTCGAAGTTGAAGGCCGGAGGCATAATTTGAGGTTTTGTCGCAGTAAGAATCTGTCAAAAAATTACTTTTACAACCTGGCGCGCAATGCTCTGGGCTGCTTCCGCGGCGTGAAAGTGCTGGTCGGGGCGATGGAGTAGTTCCAGTCGCCGTGGAATTTGTCTGGTGTCAGTCGCACGGCAGCCAACGCTGCGTCGTCGATCTTGATGCCCGTTGGGTACTGCCGCGTGTCGAGTGCCGCGCGCACGTGCAGCGCCTTACTCGTGGTCGTGCTGGCGATGGTTCTGGTGCAAGTAGTGAAGTTGACTCGGTTAGACTGGGGCCTTCGCAACCTCATCCTTCGATAATGCGCAAGCTGAAAAGCGTGGACGATCTGTTCTCGGGTCGTCACTTCAACCGCGAGGTGATCATTCAGTGCGTGCGCTGGTACCTGCGCTACAAGCTCAGCCTGCGTGATCTGGTTGAGATGATGGCCGAGCGCGGTTTGTCGTTGGTGCACACCACGATTATGCGTTGGGTGAAGCGCTTCACGCCGGAGTTCATCAAGCGCTGGAATCGTTTTGGCATGCCCGCAGGGCGGTCATGGCGTGTTGACGAAACCTACCTGAAGGTTCGTGGCAAATGGGTTTATCTGTACCGTGCGGTAGATCGAGCCGGCCAGACGGTGGACTTCATGCTCAGAGCGAAGCGCGACGTGGCCTCGGCCAAAGCCTTTTTCAGCAAGGCAATCAAACATCAGGGCCAACCGCCGGAGACGATCACGCTCGATCGGTATGCCGCCTCACACCGGGCGGTGCGTGAGATGAAGACCGATGGCCTGCTGCCAGGTGACACGAAGATCCGGTCCTCAAAGTACCTGAACAATCTGATCGAGCAGGACCATCGAAACATCAAGTCCAGAACGAACGTAATGCTCGGCTTCAAACGATTCAGGAATGCCGTGACCACAATTTCAGGCATCGAACTGATGCATCGCATTCGCAAGGGACAGTTCCACGTCTCCATACTCGGGCTCAAAGATACCTCTGCCCTCGCTGCCTGGAATGCTGTCCTGTCCTATCGATGAGGTATCCATATCAATAGGAAAAATGTCGGTCTGACCAATTATTTGCACCAGAGCCTCCGATAATTGGCCGGTGATGGCCGGCAGTACGCGTTCACACAATCCGCCGGAAAGTTGCCGTCGACGATTCCAAGGTCCGGTCTATAGAAGTTCAGCGAACTGGTGCAATCGGCCAACTCCAGCCGGTCGCCCGTGCCTCGATGCGGACGTTCGAGCGTCGCTTGGGCCCGGAGAGCGGTCTTTCACGCGTCGGCCGCGCGAGTCATGTCGTCGGTCTTACCAGCGCCCCCCATCGCGGACTACGGAAGGGAACTCAAGGACGATGATATGTCCGGCAACGCTGACGCCTTTACCTGGTTTCGACCGGCCGACTTGGCGACGTACATTTGTTCATCCGCGGCGGCGACCAGGTCAGCCCAATCCCGGCCTTCTGCAGAGATGCATGTCGCACAGCCGACACTTACGGTGACGGCTCCATGCTCGCTTTGCCCGTGCGCGAGACGCATGCCCTGGACCTTTCGCCGGATCTTCTCTGCCACCTTGACTGCCTCATCTGCAGATGTGTCGGGCAGCACCACCGCAAACTCCTCACCGCCGTATCGTGCGACCACATCGATTGACCGCCGGGCGACCGACGCGATGCACTCAGCGACTGCGGCGAGCACTTCATCACCGGCGGCATGGCCGTACAGGTCGTTAAATCGCTTGAAGTAGTCGATGTCAATAAAGAGCGCCGACATGAGATGGCCTTTACGCAATGCGCGTCGCCACTCCTGGTCGAGCCGGGTGTCCAGCGTGCGGCGGTTGCTCAGCCCGGTCAATGGGTCCGTGGAAGCAAGTCGAACCAGTTCACTCTGCGCCCTCACCTTGTCGCGTAACACGAACGCGAACAACCACGAAATGATGACCACAATGGCCCCAAACGCCATGGTCAGCGCACCGGCCACGATAGTGCGCCTTCGCCAGTCTGCGAGCACAGAATCTACCGCTGGCGCGACGATAGCAATGAGCGGGGTGCCTGGCACATGTGCAAAGGTATACAGGCGCGTGACGCCATCTACCCCAGACGTGGCAACGTACGAACCGGTCATGCGCGCGGCCATTGCCCGGGCTATCGGCAGCTGTGGGGCGGTGGCCTCGATCTCGTTCCCGGGAATCGGCTTTCTGGCGAGCGACGTTCCGTCGCCGAGGACAATATAGGCCGAACCCGA
Source organism: Paraburkholderia sp. 32 (assembly GCF_050435345.1). Taxonomy (NCBI): domain Bacteria; kingdom Pseudomonadati; phylum Pseudomonadota; class Betaproteobacteria; order Burkholderiales; family Burkholderiaceae; genus Paraburkholderia; species Paraburkholderia sp. 32. The sequence goes on along the minus strand of NZ_JBNDKD010000002.1, from coordinate 1,031,173 downwards.
CTCTCCTGTATCGATCCTGTCGAGCACCTGTTGGAAGTATCCGATTTGAATCGCCAGGAGCGCGACGCCAGCAAAAGAGCCGTCTGGCGAATCGATGCGCCGTGACAGGCCAATTACCGGTACTCCGCCACTCAGCCGGGAGCGGTACGGATGAGAAATGAACAGGCCCGCTGTCGGACTGCGCTTATGAGCGACAAAATAGTCCCGATCGCCAAGCCAGATGGATGGGTCGACGCCACCGCGCTGCGACGCGATCACATGCCCGTTTGAATCCAGCACGTAGGCGCCGTTCAGATATGCCGCCTCAGTCGCACGGTCAAACAACACCCTCTGCCTCAAGTCGGGCGGAAGCTTCCAGGTGTTAGCCCGTTGGGCGCCGTCCGCCATGGCGCCCAAGGAAAGGTTATAGCTTTCGACATTCCTTTTCAGATCGTCAGAGATAACCGACACCAGATTAGCTGACGTTTCGTGCGCAGGACGGAGCGTATCGCCTCGGCCGCCGTACAATGTCAGAAAAGTCACAGTGGCCATGGCCGTGGCGACGATCGTCCCCGCCATGCCCACGAGAATCGGATGATTGCCGACAGCGAACGAAATAGCCGCTCCGAAAGCGCGCAGCGCCTTGCGCACACGTCGGCGCAAGGAAAAAACCTGATGCGGCACGTGCGCCCCCTCTATGTCGATTTATCGCCAAGTTCGTAGCGGGCCCCTTCGGGCCATTGCGCCGGCTCGCCAGACTCAACGGACAGGCAAAAATACAGGCTCATGCCTACTGCGTCGATCCGACCGTTTCGACACTCAATTTTCGCGTCGAACCGACATTCATGAGGCACTCCTCAGGTTGCCAGTCATCCGAACTGCGGGCGAACGTCCACTGTCCAGACAAGGCTTTCTTTCATTGCCTAAAGCGCCCGATTCGCGCCGCAGACCCGTTCGCGCAGCCATGCACCGAAGTCCTCTTTCACTTCCCGATGGCGCAACGCAAGTTCAACCGTTGCCTTCACGTAGCCAAGCTTGCTGCCACAGTCGAAGCGGGTGCCGTGGAACTGATAGGCGAGCACCTGCTCGTCCCTGAGCATCGACTGGATTGCATCGGTTAGCTGAATCTCGCCGTTCGCGCCCGGCTGTTGCGACCGCAAATTCTCGAAGATGCCCGGCATGAGTACATAGCGACCCGCCACGCCGAGGCTTGAAGATGCCGTGTCTGGTGAAGGCTTCTCCACAATTCCGGACACGCTGATGACCCGATCGTCCCAATACCGGCCAGCGACCACGCCGTAAGCCATCGAATCGCGCGCCTCGATCTCCTCGACCGCGACGATCGAGCAGTCGTAGTGACTGAAGAGTCGCACCATTTGCGTGAGGACCGGCGGCTCGCCATCAAGCAGATCATCGGCAAGTACAACCGCAAACGGCTCGTCTCCCACCAGCTTCTCAGCACAAAGGACCGCGTGACCGAGTCCGAGCGGCTCCGGTTGCCGCACATAAACACATTCCACGTGACTCGGCTTGATGCCTTGCACCAGATCGAGCAAGGACTGTTCGCCCCTTGCCTTTAGCACGTGTTCAATTTCGTATGATTTATCGAAATGATCTTCGATGACCCGCTTACCGCGGCCGGTCACGAAAATCAGTTGGGTGATGCCAGCTGCGATCGCTTCCTCGACCGCATACTGGATCAGCGGTTTGTCGACGACCGACAGCATCTCCGTTGGAGCGGCTTTCGTGGCAGGAAGAAAGTGTGTGCCGAGGCCCGCGACAGGAAACACAGCCTTGTGCACGCTGAGCATGTTCGCACCTGTCCGACGAAATGATGGTGGCTTTCAAAGTGTAGTGTATCGGTGCAAATCTCGGGTCTGACTCGGGACGTTTTGTCAGGTATGAATGGTTCACGCGCTTCGTTCGGCGGTCCAGCCTTCGACCGAATAGCACAGAAAGCTACAAGGGGGTCACCTTGGGCAATCGTCTGCTTCACCTTGGAAGCGGCCGCCAGAGCCACGCTGCGTTGAACGACGGCAACGGGTCGCGCAGAGACGTTCGAGACGCCCAGCGTAGCGCGCTTAGCGTACGAAAAGTCCGTTTAGGTGATGAACCGCTGCCCCGCGATCGAAATCCCCCGCCTGGGGTTGCCGCCGATCCAGGTTGCGGGCGGGTCAGCTTAGGCTCAGAATGATCCGCCGAGGGTGCCCGTCGCCGGGCGACCCGGCAACCGTCAGGGAGGTCAGTCATGCGTGTTATGGTGAAGTTCTCGTTTTCCGCTGATGCCGGCAACTCCGCCATCCGCGCCGGCAAATTAGAAAAAGTCTTCCAACAGCTAACCGAGGATCTGAAGCCCGAAGCCGCTTATTTCCACGCCGAGAATGGCGACCGGGGCGGCTTCTTCATCGTGAACATGGCGGAAACATCGCAGATTGCCGATACCGCCGAGCGGCTCTTCTTTGGTTTGAACGTAAGCGATCCATTTTCGGCATCTAGCCGCTGGGGACAGGAGCGAGGAGCATAGGTGTCCACCTATCCGGAGGTGGACACCTATGGCTGACAAAGATCCAGAGTTACTAACCAGTGCGTAAGTAAGCGAACATAAATCGACGCCATGGTCTAAGCTTTAAGGGGTTTAGGGAGAGGCGAGATGCGAGAGGACGACGGCCGGCAGCTTTCACATGCAACGCTGGAAGAGATCCGCATTCGGGCGGTCAAGCGTGTCGAAGCTGGCGAGTCGCCGGAGGACGTGATCCGCACGCTGGGATTCTCAAGAGCGCGTATTTACGAGTGGTTGGCGGCCTGGCGCGAAGGGGGCATCGAGGCGTTACGAGCCAAGGCAATCCCTGGTCGACCGATGAAGCTGCCGTCCGAGGCTATCCGCTTCGTCTATCAGACGGTCACAACGAAGAACCCAATGCAGATGAAGTTTGAGTTTGCATTGTGGACGCGAGACATGGTGCGGGAGTTGATTCGCGATCATTTCAACGTCAGGCTCTCCGAGGTGTCTGTCGGTCGACTGCTGCGCAAGCTCGGGCTTTCACCCCAGCGGCCGCTTGCGCGTGCTTACCAACGCGACCCTGAACTGGTCGAGTCATGGATGCGGAACGAATACCCGGCCATTGTCGGGCAGGCCAAACGCTGCGGGGCACAGATATTCTTCGTCGACGAATCGACGGTGCGATCGGACTATCACAGCGGCACGACCTGGGCACCGGTCGGTCAAACACCGGTAGTCGAAGTCACTGGCGCGCGCTTCAAGGTGAACCTGATCTCAGCGATCAGCCCGCGTGGTCAACTTCGTTTCATGTGTTTCGAAGGCAGCTTCACGATCCCCGTGTACGTCGACTTCGTCAAACGGCTGATGCTCACCGCTAATGCGCCTGTCTTCCTGATTGCCGATGGTCATCCGGTACATCGTTGCAAAGCGATCCGGCAGCTTGCCGCAGAATCAGATGGGCGCCTTTGTCTGTTCTTCCTTCCTGCTTACTCGCCAGATCTGAACCCGGACGAGTTGGTATGGGGTTGTCTCAAACATCACAGGATCGGCAAGCTTGCCATCAAAGGTCCGGGGCATCTCAAGCAGCGTGTTCGAGCGGTTCTGCGCTCGCTGCAGAAGATTCCGGCCTTGGTCCGATCCATGTTTCAACATCCGTCAGTCCGCTACGCGGCTTGACCCATGTTCGGTTACTTTGTTTCGGCTTAGTAAGAGTAGTTCGACGCAGCAGCGACGGTCGCCGTCGTTACGACGATAAAGGCAAGCGTGCGCTCGTTGAGGAAGCGCTGCGTTCTGGCGTGTCGGTTGCCCGCCTGGCGCAGGAGCACGGGATCAACGCCAACCTGCTACGCAAGTGGATCACGAAGTACCTGCTGGAGCGCGAGAAAGGCATCTCGCCGGCATCGCAGGATGATGCTACCGGCGAACAGGAACGTCCGCATGCCCCGGAGGAAATCGTACTGGAGGGCGCGCTCGCGGTGATTGATGGCGCGCCCATTGACATCCCAGGTTCGCGCAAACGCTCCCCACCTGTCGCCTCGCCCACGGCATTCGTGCCTGTCGTTGCAGCACCACCAGCACTGCCAATCGCACCGCCGTCACCATCACCATCACCATCGCCATCGCCATCGCTGACGCTCGCACTGCATGTGCGACTGTCCAACGGCGTCGAGTTTGATCTCGGCGAGGCGAGCATCGACGAACTGACCACCGTGGTCCAGATGCTGGGGAGGATGCCGTGTTCCGGTTCGACGAAGGCCTGAAGGTCTACCTGCATCGGGAACCCGTCGACTTCCGGTATGGCATGAACAGCCTGTCGATTCTCGTGGAGCAGGCCATGCATTTGAACCCGATGGATTCCTCGCTCTATGTGTTTACCAACCGGAGATGCGATCGCATCAAGATCCTGGGCTGGCAGGGCAACGGTTTCTGGCTCATGCTCAAGAGACTCGAGGCAAACGATCGCTTCGTGTGGCCTGACAGCGCGAACCGGGTCGCGACACTGAGCGTCGAGCAGTTGCACTGGCTTATCGAGGGCATCGACATTGCCGCAGTCCAGCGACATCCCAGTCGAAATTATGCACGCGTGAGCTGAACACGTCACCGGCGTGCCGGTCTAAGCGGTATGCCGATCAACGTGATCATCGACGCCGACGAACTCAAGGCACTGCTCGCGATGCGAGAGGCCTATGGTTCGCTTCAGCGCGATCATGAGGAGGTTCGCAGCGCACTGCGCCTCGTGACAGCTGAGCGCGATCTCGCCGAGGAACGACTGCGCGCTTACCGTCGCGAACTGTTTGGCGCGAAAAGCGAAGCGCGCGCCTCGGACCAGTTCGGCCTGTTCAACGAAGCCGAAGCGCTCGGCGCGAACGCCACTCCCGCGCAGGAAGATACCCCCGGAACCGAGGTCGCGGCCCACAAGCGCAAGAAGCGCGGCCACCGCAAGCCTCTCGATCCCAATCTGCCGCGTGATGTCGTGCGACACGAACTCCCTGAGGCAGAGCGCTTCTGCGATCACGACGGACACGCGCTCGTCGAGATCGGCGTCGAGATCAGTGAGCAGCTCAATGTCATTCCCGAGCAGTTGCGAGTCACCCAGCATCAGCGTATCAAGTACGCCTGCCCATGTTGCGATCTCGGCATCAAGGTTACGCCGGCACCGCCCCGTATCATCCCGCGTGGGCTGCTGAGTGAATCGGCGCTCGCGTGGATCGCCACCGGCAAGTACCAGTTCGGCATGCCGCTCTATCGCCAGGCCGGTCTGCTGCGTCGCTTCGGCGGCGACATCTCGTCGAACACGATTGCCGCGAGCATCGTCCGCGTCGGTCTTGCGACGCAACCCGTCATCAACCTGATGCGCGATGCGCTGCTCGATGCCGAACTGATCTACGGCGACGAGACGACGTTCCAGGTCCTGAAGGAGCAAGGGCGAAAGCCGCAAACGAAAAGCTATCTGTGGGCGCAGATGACCGGTTCGGGCATCCCCATCCGTTGCTTCACCTATACGCCAGGTCGTGGCGCCAGGCTGGCTGACCGGCTGTTTGCCGGTGTCCGTAAAGGTGCCGCCCTGATGACCGATGGATACGAACCCTACAACGGCATCGCTGAACAGTACCAGCTCGTGCACCTCGGATGCTGGACGCACGCAAGACGGTACTTTGTGAAGGCGGAAGACAATGTCCCCAAAGCAGCGCGCCCGCCCGATCTGCTCGCGACACGCTTCATCAGCCTGATCGGAAAACTGTTCGCGGCCGAAGCGCGAAGCCAGACGTGGACGGCTGGGCGACGACAGCGATTGCGACGACGATACAGCGCGTGCGTACTCGATGTTATCGAAAAGCTGATGCTTGAGCACTCGCCTGGCGTCGTCCCCAACAGTCTGCTCGGCAAGGCGCTGACCTATCTGCACGGGCAGTGGCCGAAGCTGATCCGTTACGTTGAAGACGGCAACTGGCCCATATCGAACAATCCCTGTCATGCCGCTAGCGGCATGACAAGGGTTGTTGTCGACGGCGGCACGCCCGTCGCTCACGTAGCGGCAGAGATACGTCCACTGGTTGCGTGTATATGAGATTGCCTTGCCCAGCAGGCTTTCTGGCAGAACCTGCGGCGCCTGTTCGTCCAGCCACTTTCTGAACGCTTCAAGTAGTGGCACGCTGTGCTGCTGGCGCAGCCGGTATGTGTAGTCAACGCGCGTCTCGCCTTCGGGCATATCGGCTTTGGCCAGCGCCTCGACCTGATACAGCGCCTTGAAGTATTCCAATGCCTGCCCGGCCCGGCCGCCGGGCTTTTTCATGCCCTTGAGCGCGTCGACGAAGGCCCGACGGGCGTGAGCCAGGCAGCCGAAGTGGGTTGGTCCTTCGAGCGTACGCCAGGCGGCGTATCCGTCCGTCATCAGCAGATCTTCATAGCCGGCGAGGAATGCCTGAGGATATGCCTGCCCCCGCCCCGGCTGATAGTCGAACAGTACGACCGGCTCCGCACAGTCTTCGGTACTGCGGTAGACCCACATATACGATGTGCTCTGCGCGGTCTTGCCGGGCTCCTTGAGCACCTGCACCGTTGTCTCGTCGCCATGGATCAACGGCTGCGACAGCAGCGTCTTGCGCAATGCCTCATAGAGCCGGCGGTAATGCAGTTCAGCGGGCCGGATGATCCAGTTTGCCAGCGTGCCACGTCCGACTTCGATGTCTGCGCGCGCCAGTGCGTGAGCCATCCGGTATAGCGGTGTCCCGTCGACATACTTGCCGGCAGTAACGGTGGCGATCATCGCCGCACTGGCATTGCTGCCCGGCAATGGCTGCGCTGGCATCGGTGCGGTGATCACCGGCGTGCGTACGGCATGGCGTTCGCAGTGGCGGCACGCGTACTTGAAGCGCACGTGCTGCAGCACGGACGCCTTCACCTCGATATGCAACTGTTCGCTGACCTCTTCGCCCATGCGGTGAAGTGCGTGTGCGCAGCATGGACAGATCTTCTGTTCTTCGGGCAGGTCGTATTCGATGCGCTGACGTGGCAGGTGCGCCGGCAGTGGTTTGCGTCCGGGCCTGTTCCGTGCCGCCCCGGGTACATCTGGCAGGCCAGTATCGGGCAGCGCGAACGTGCCTTCGGCATCGCCGGCGTCATCGTCGTCGTGGTCGGTGGCGGCGATCTGTTCGGCCTCGTCGAAGACACGATCCCCGAGCTTCTCGCTACTCGGCGCGAAGCGCTTGCTCTGCGCCAGGCGGAACTGCTCCTCCAACTGGGCAATCCGTTCGCCCAGCTGCCGGTTGCGTGCCTCGAGTTCACGGATATAGGCCTGGGCGGCCGACGGCAATCGGGAGAAGTCGTCTTCGTTCATGCTCCCAGGATAGCGAATGATTGCGCGCGACGGGTTTACGGGAATTTGTAACCGTCCACCCGCCCGTTGTTTTTACTGGGAACGCCCGGCGTTCAGCTCGCGTGACGGTACCGCCGTGCCGGATGGCGGCGCACTGCGTCAACGTCAATGCCCTCAAGGAGCCAATGCAGCTGTTCGGTCGTCAACTCGATCACAGCCTGTTGCCGACGTGGCCAGACGAAGTGGTCCTGCTCGAGGCGCCGCAGCATCAGCCAGAAGCCGGTGCGCTCGTAGAACAGTAACTTGACCCGGTTGCGTCTGCGATTGTGGAAGGCAAACACGGCACGTGCAAATGGGTCGAGTTGCATGGACTGCTCGACCAGTGCCACGAGGCTATTGATACCGGCACGGAAATCGATCGGCTCACGATGCAGGAAGACCTTAATGTTCGCCTCGAACCGGAACATCATTGGGCTCTCAGTGCGGCAATCATCGCGCTCACCAGTGCGGCGTCGCGCCCTGAGCATTCGAGCTCAAGCTTTACACCGTTGGGCAATCTGGCCGACAGGCGCGCAGCTTGTGTCGCCGGTGGCGACAGATCTGCGCGATCCAGTTCAGGCGTCGGCTGCGCAACATGTGTCGTCGGCGCCGCGTCGTCGATCGCGACGACCGGCACGAAGGCCGACAACCCGACAGCAGTGTTGAATCTCGCGGAGGAAGTCGACTGTTCGCGCAGCCGAACCCATTTGCGCAACTGGTTGGCGTTCACCCCAGCCTTCAGGGCGAGGCCAGACAGCGATGCGCCTGGCTGTAGGCAGGCGTCGACCAGTCGTCGCTTGTCTGACGGGTGGAAACTGCGCTTGCCGCCGACACCAACGCGTGTCACCCGCAAGGGCAAAAAGGTCAGGTCATTCTCGGTCATGGATTGCGTCCGCAAGTTTGGGTTGCGGACGAAATCGTGGACCTTCTCAAAGGCAGAAGCTAGGTGCGTGAAAACTAGCGCTTACAGATTTCCCACCGGAGGTTCCACTGTCAGAAAGCGACTCGCGGAAACGTCATCGCCATCGTGGACCAGTTTCGCGGAAACCGACACCTTGCTGCCGAGCGGCAGCACGATTCCCCTAGCATCGTCAAAATCGGCGCCGGGAGCGAACACGTAGCCTTCTTTCGGGAGAAGGTTTATTTCCTTTATTAGATCGCGCGTGTTGGAATCGTCGTCAGGATTAATGACGCTACTGGCCGCCAAACCGTCTGGAATCCGCTTTATCTTCAGCTTGAAACTGTCATCGGGTGGTTCAACATCGACTTCACTGCCGCGTGCGTTCTTCGACCGCACATGCACTACAAGCAATCCGAGATTGTCGCTGTATGGAAAGACCTCGGTAGACAGGGATAAATTGATCGCCCAGTCTGAACCGCCAGCGAGGTCGAACTGGTAATACGCGAATATTGCCCCGCCGATCACGGCGACGGTTCCGAGCGTGGTTGCCCATTTCGACACGGGGTCCGCGTTTCTCCACAGCCATGCGAACACTGAACGAAGCCAACCACCTGCGCGCACGGCGAAGTGCCGGAATCGCAACCCCACGTTCCCGCTACGCATGGAGTCTCTCCTAACCTGTTTTCATTCAAGGCGCCATCCGGCGCTCGTAGTACGGCCTGTCGCTACCGCAGAAACTCGTAGCGTTCGATGTCAGGGCATATGCTAACAGCCGGCACCATTGAACATACTGCGGACGGTCGTGAGTCGCTCCCAGATGTCTCCAGTGGGTCAACATGAGTCAAAACGCATCGGACAGCGCGCGGCCAATTCCCGCCTTTGCTGACGCTGCTAAGGCATAGATTCATACGTCGGCTGCTTTGCAGACAACCGACGTTCGCGCAGGACCCTGTCTCGTGCATTGTCGTGGAGCAGCCGACGCCGTGCAGCCGAGCCTGTTACCTGACTCACTCCGTACTCGTTCGGCATGTGCAAGCGCCAGGTGAGGCCAGCGCCTGGTTCACGGCCGAGCGTACTTTTGATTCGGTACGCGTGAAATACAAGCTTTTCGGGGCTGCTGCGCGGCGGCTTGACGGAATGACGCTCGTCGAGTATTGATGTTCCCGAGTTGTGCACCACGCCGCTAATGGATTGGAAATTAATTCAACCCAAAATCAATTAATGATGGCAAACATCAATTGGGATGATTGAACATCGTGAAAATATATCTGATAGTGCTTTTTTTATTTTTTAATGTTGCCTTCGCTAAGCCACAAGATAATCTTGCGCCAACAATCATTAATCCCGGCAGCGTCGAGGTGCCGCGCTCAGTAACATCCACCGCTAGCGGTAGCCACGAAATCGAAGGATTGAAAAAATCCAAAGTGGAAATTTCGCGTGACAGTCCGCAGTCCCTAGACTCCACGAGTGCGGATAAAGATTTCGTAGGATTGAAGGCGTGGCTTCTGAAGTTAATCAATGATCCTATTGCCCTATTCACGTTAGTTCTCGCAATTTATACGTTTCAGCTATCCCGAACGACCACTCGGCTTTGGCGTGAGGCAAAATCTGCCGGAAAGACTGCGGACGAATCCGCTCAGGCCGCAAAAATCGCAGCCGACTCTGCTAAACGTACTGTCGATGCCTACATGATGGCCGAACGGGCCTGGGTCTCACTTGTTGGTACACAGACAATCCAGTTCGAGAATGCGATCGATATTAATAATCAGCTCCACAGCGGCACCCAATTTCATTTGCAGTGGAAAAACACTGGAAAGACACCCGCGAGGAACGTTATTTTGCACTCCAACAAAAAGATCATATTACCTGATGAAGGTGAGCCAAGTTTCCAGTTTGATGCAACGGGCGAAAATATGAAGCAAGGAGTCTTATTTCCGGAGGCTCTTGTTACTACACCCCCTCAACAGTTCGTGCTGGCTGATATTGAGCGGCTTAAAAAGAGAGAGATTCGTATATTCGTGTATGGCTACGCAGAATATTCCGATGTGTACAGCGAGCAGCACACGAGACATACGGAGGTTTGCCTTGAAATCCGGTACGACGGGGTTGAAAACGGCCGCAACAGATTTGTGTTAACGCAGTCGACCTCACACAATTCGGTGCTCTAACCCACCCGGACATTCCTAACGCTAATTGCCCAATGTGCCATAACGGCGCCACCGCGACCAGAAACGGGACAGGTTCGAAACGTTTTCTGACCCGAACGCCTGAAAAGTGGCATGGCCGGCAATCAAATCGGGCGACCGGTTTACCCTTGAGACCCGTCGTCCAGAGGTCATTGCAGCAAATGGCCGGAAAGGGTCGCTATGTAAAGCTTTGCATAGCGACCCCTATGTATAGATCTCAACTATGTATAGTTTGCTGGCTTCGAATTCGCGTAATGTAGGCGCAGCGCGGCTGGTGGCAGGCCGGTCAGCGATCTTCTAGACATAGTTTTGGTATCGGAGTCCAGTGGTGGTTCCACTTCAGGAGACCGTCATGGGAAACGTCCGACTGCCTCAACACAGCTTCACCAACTGGCTCGACGTGGGGCCCTTGGCGCCTCATGTCGATGCGTTCGTGCAATATCTGGCGGACCGTGGTTACGCCAAGAACAGTTTTGCCACTTACGTGCGCAGCATCGATCATTTTGCGCAATGGATTCATCGCCGTCGTGTGGATGTTTGTCGCATCGACGAATCAGTGCTCGCCGAGTTTCTGAACGAGCACCTTCCGTCCTGCCGTTGCGACGGTGTCGTTCAACGCCATCGACCCAGTCTGAGCGCTGCACCAGGGCATCTGCTGGTAGTGCTACGCGCTCGAGGAGTGATCACCCCACCGGTCGTGAGCAAAGCGCCGGTAAGCGAAGAACTACGCCAGTACGACGAGTACATGGATCATGTTCGTGGCCTCGCTCCGAAGACCCGGGAGTCGGCACTACGCATCGTAGGTCGGTTCCTGACCTCGCGGTTCGGCGACTACGTCATCGACATCCCGATGGTCAGGCCTGAGCACGTGCGCCGCTTCTTCGCCCAAGAGGCAAAGCTCTACAGCAAGCCGGCGAGTGCCGGCGCAGTGGTGGCCGCGCTGCGCGGCTACTTCCGCTACCGCGCGTCACTCGGCGATCTTGTACATGGGCTCATCGGCGCGCTCTCGTATCCTGCCAACTGGCAATTGGCTTCGCTGCCCAAGACCCTGACGACCGAAGAAGTCGAGCGGCTGATCGGGTCTCTCGGCCAAGCCGGCCGCTGCCCGATGCGGCGTACCGCCATCGTACGATGTGCCCTTGATCTTGGGCTTCGCAGCGGTGAAGTTGCGCGGCTCGGCCTTGATGACATCGACTGGCGCGCCGGTACGATCACACTCCGGCACACCAAGGGGCGTCGGGAAGACGTACTGCCGCTGCCATCGACCACCGGCGCAGCGATTGCCGCGTACCTGAAGGATGAACGTCCCAAGACCCGCAATCGCGCTGTCTTCGTACGTCACGTCGCCCCACGCGGCGAGCCCGCAGGCCCCGATCTCGTGCGCAAGACGATTCGCCAGGCCTACGCTCGCGCTGGGCTGCCATACACAGGCTCACACCTGCTTCGCCACACCATGGCAAACCGACTGCTGGCAAGCGGCTCCTCCCTCAAGGAGGTGGCCGACGTGCTGCGCCATCGGTCCCTGAACACGACACTAACCTACGCCAAGCTCGACAGCCGTAAATTGGTCGAGGTGGCGCTGCCGTGGCCGGGGAGCCCATCATGAGCGCCGTCCTCTCTCTGCACGCGTACGTTGAGCGCTACCTTACTGAGCGCCGCGGCCTCGGGTTTGGTCTACGCAGCCCGGCTTATGCCTTACGCAGCTTCGCACGGCACGTTCAGTCCATCGGTCACCGCGGACCGTTGACTGTGGAGGTCATGGCCGATTGGGCGCGACGCGACAGCCACGGCAGCAGCGACCCGCACACGTGGGCGAGACGACTCAAACAGTTGCGCCCGTTCATGCGCTGGCTGCAACAGTTCGAGCCGCGTACCGAGGTTCCCGACGATGCGATCTTCGGTCGCCTGCCGGAGCGACAGGCACCGCATATCTATAGCGAGAGCGAGATCGTTGATCTGCTGGCTGCCGCTCGACAGCTTGGGCCGGCCCCGGGCTTGCGCGGAATCATCTTCGAGACACTGTTCGGACTGGTCGCCAGCACGGGGCTGCGAATCTCAGAAGCGCTGGCGCTGCGCATCGAGGATGTCGACCTCACGCGCGGCATGCTCACCATCCACCAGACCAAGTTCGGCAAGTCGCGTCAGGTACCTATGCACCCCACCACGATCGAAACCCTGCGTCGCTATCGGTTGACGCGTGAGCTGTCTGGCGAGTCCGTGCAGGAGGACGCACCGTTCTTCGTCGGCACGCGCGGTCAACGCCGGGGACTGCCGCTGGGCGAGCGCCAGGTACATCGCGTCTTCAAAGGGCTACGCGAGAACCTGAACTGGCGCAACCGCGGGACCCATCACGCCCCGCGTATCCACGATCTGCGTCACACCTTCGTCGTGCACCGCATCATGCGATGGCACACGCAGGGTGTTGATATCGATCAGGCGATGCTGTCGCTGTCGACCTACGTCGGGCACGCCATGGTGACCAACACGTATTGGTACCTCTCGGCGGTTCCGGAGTTGATGGGTTTGGCTGCAGAGCGATTCGAGTCGTTCATGCCCCAGGTGGAGGTGCCCGATGCGTAATGCCGTCGCACCCAAGCCGCCTTCATTCGCTTCGCTCGTGCAGCAGTTCTTTACCGAATACCTGGTCACACAGCGCGCGCTCAGCTCGCGCACGGTAGCGTGTTACCGCGACGCCCTGGTGCTGTTTCTGGACTTCGCCGGGCGCAAGCTGGGCAAGGAGCCGACCGCGATGCAACTCGTGGACATCCAGCCCGATCTGATCCTGGCATTCCTGGATCATCTGGAGCGCGAGCGGAACAACTCGGTTCGCAGCCGCAATCTGCGGCTGACCGGGCTGCGCGCATTCCTGAAGTTTGCCGGCCGACGCGATGTCGCCTCGCTACATGTTGTAGAGCGAGCCTTGGCGGTGCCGATGAAGCGCTTCGAACGCCCGATGCTGGGTTTCCTCACTCGCGAAGAGATGGCGGCAGTCCTGGGGCAACCCGGACCGACCTGGTCCTCGCAGCGCGACCATCTACTCATGGCGATGCTCTACAACACCGGCGCTCGTGTGTCCGAGATTATCGGCGTGCGCGTGAGCGATGTCGTACTCGACGGAGCGGCTTGCGTGCACCTGCAGGGCAAGGGTCGCAAACAACGATCGGTACCGCTGTGGAAGACGACTGTGCAGGAAATCCGCGCATGGCTGCGCCTCAACCCACAACTGCGAACTGAAGCAGCCTTGCTTCCTAATCGCGACGGGCGCGCGATGACTCGCTGTAATGTTGGGCAACGCTTGGATCTTGCCGTCGCCCGCGCCGCGACCAGCCTGCTGAGCCTTGCCAACAAGCAGGTTTCACCGCATACGTTGCGTCACACCACGGCGATGCACCTGCTGCAATCGGGCGTGCCCTTCAACGTGATCGCACTCTGGCTCGGACATGAGAGCACCAATACCACTCACCGCTACGTTGAGGCAGACCTCGCCATCAAGGAGAAGGCACTCGCTCGGCTGGAAGCTCCCGCGACCAAGATGCGGCGATTTCGTGCGCCGGATTCGCTCATCCGCTTCTTACAGACGCTATAACTATGTAAAGATCCGTCGGCCCCTCAAGCCCTGCGGAACAGGGGCCGATGCCCGCCTTCGAGCCAACCTATACATAGTTGAGATCTATACATAGGGGTCGACTACGGAAGTTCGACGCGGCGGTGCGGCCGACGATCACCGGAGGCCGCTCGATTTCCGGAATCGGCCAAAACTGAACGTTCGCAATCTGATCATGGCGGACCGCAACGCATACGTAACCGGCCGTTCGATGTTGCCTCACCGGTCCGCTGCGACAGCATCAACGCGTGGCGGCGCGCTGGTGATTGCCCGTCAGCTCCACTACGAAGTCAAGAAAAGCGCGGGTCTTTGCCGGCACGTGGTGCCGGGATGCGTAGTAGACGTATAACGGATACCGTTCGTCTACCCATTCGGGAAAGAGATTGATCAATCGGCCGTCGGCAATCAGGGGCTCGGCACCGAGCAGCAACATCTGAGCAATTCCGGAACCGGCGAGACATGCGTTGAGCAAGGCACCCGGATCGTTGACCGTGAGTCGTCCCTGAGTGTCGACCACAATGCGTTTTCGCTTGCGATGAAATTCCCACTGGAACGGCTTGCCTGTCTCCGGGTTGCGAAATTCAAGGCATCTGTGGCGTCGACTTTCGAGGTCCTCGGGTTTTGCCGGCCGTCCCCAGCGAGCAACATACGAGGGCGCTGCGACCGTCACGATGCGGGTGTCGAGCAGCTTTCTCGCAATCAGGGTAGACGCTTTGGGTTCGCCGAATCGCACGGCGAGGTCGAAGCCGTCCATGACGAGGTCGCCAAGACTGTCTCGCGCGATGAACTCGATTTCGAGTTCGGGGTGGGCGTCCATGAACGCATCGAGTTGTTGCCCGAGAATGGTCCGATAGACGACAGGATCCAGATTGATTCTCAGCTTTCCACGCACAGAGGACGCGCCACCTGCCGCAGCGGCCGCTGCTTCCTCAAGCCCGGCGAGATGGGGCATGACCTGCTCGTAAAAGCGGCGGCCCTCTTCAGTCAGGGAAACGGAGCGCGTTGTTCGGCTGAAGAGCCGGATGTTCAACCTTTTTTCCAGCCGCGCAATCGCCCGACTGACGCCCGGCGGCGTCATTCCTATCACCTCCGAAGCGGCCACAAACGTTCCCGCATCCACTACGGCGGCGAACACGCTAATGCTGCCGGAAAGCTTCTCGCTACTGGATCTCATGGTTGCTCAAGTTAATACGTGTGGCGGAGCGCGATCGACCGAGTGAAGGCGAACGCTGCGCCGCTCAGCAGTGCTGGGCATGTCCGTTGATGATGCCAAATCGGTGACGCATTGTCACTTATCTGATGACATCCATGTCATTTTGTTTCGTTTGGTGCTTGTCCAGAATACGTCTCACCGAGACATCCGCTGGACGCATCAACGGGAACCGGTCGCGGCGCGCGTTTTTCGCCAATCACTGAAGCACTGTAATGCCGCGATCCATTCATTCATTCATTCGGGAAGAAACGAAAAATGGCAGTTCAAACAGATCGTCGTCGTCTTCTGAAGGGAGCGTCGAGCCTGCTGGCTCTTGCGACACTTGGTGGCGTCGCAAGCCGCGACGCGCGGGCAGTACCGCGGCGTCCGCGTGGCGACGCCGCGCTGGCCCATCACCCGGCCTACAGTTCGATCGATCAATGCCTGCAACGGGCGGTGGACGACGGCACGGTTGCCGCTGTTGTCGCCATGGGCGCAACCGACCGCGGACTGGTTTACGAAGGAGCATGTGGCCGGGCGAACGCCCGCACTGGCGAGGCCATTAGTCCTGACACAGTCTTCTGGCTCCTGTCGATGACAAAGGCGATTACCGCAACCGCGTGCATGCAGCTCATCGAACAGGGCAGACTGCGGCTGGATCAACCTGCGGGCGAGATCCTGCCGCAATTGAAGTCGCCTCAAATTCTCGACGGATTCGATGTCGCCGGGCAGCCCAAGCTGCGTCCTGCGCGCAATGCGATCACGGTGCGCCATCTCCTCACGCATACCTCCGGCTTTACCTACAGCATCTGGAGCGACAAGCTCAGCCGGTACGAGACGGTGACAGGCATGCCGGACATCGGCTATTCGATTAACGGTGCATTCGCGGCGCCGCTCGAGTTCGAGCCGGGCGAGCGCTGGGAGTACGGCATCAGCATGGACTGGGTCGGCAAACTGGTCGAGGCCGTGACCGATCAGTCGCTGGAAGTCTACTTCCGCGAGCGCATCTTCGATCCGCTGGGCATGCGCAACACGGGCTTTCTCATCGGTAGCAATCAGAAGCAGCGCGTCGCGACCATGCACAGGCGTCAGGCGGACGGCTCACTCGCGCCCGAGCCGTTCGAGATCAACCAGCGCCCCGAATTTTTCATGGGCGGAGGCGGACTCTTCAGCACGCCGCGCGACTACATGGCGTTCCTGCAGATGCTGTTGAACGGCGGCACGTATCGGGGCGAACGCGTGCTACGCGCCGACACCGTTGCGACGATGTTCCGCAATCACATTGGCGATCTGCAGGTCGCGGAAATGAGAACGGCGCAGCCGTCGTGGTCGAACAGCTTCGATCAGTTTCCGGGTACGGCGCACAAGTGGGGGCTGTCGTTCGACATCAATACAGAGCACGGACCTCACGGACGAAGCGCAGGCAGCGTGAGCTGGGCCGGGTTGTTGAACACCTACTTCTGGGTGGATCCGGTCAAGCGGGTCGCCGGATCACTCTTTACGCAGATGCTGCCCTTCTACGATGCGCGCGTCGTGAACCTGTACGGACAGTTCGAGCAGGCGTTTTACGACGGTTTGCGTCGCGCCTGAGCGATTGACCGTCGACACATTCACGCTGCGTCAACCGATATATCCACACATGGAGAACGAGTAATGTATGCAATCACAGGAATCACCGGCAAGGTGGGCGGCGCACTGGCCCGCGAACTGCTGGCTACTGGTCAGCCGGTGCGCGCAGTCGTGCGCGATGCGACGCGGGCCGAGGCTTGGGCAGAGCGAGGTTGCGAGATCGCGACGGCTTTCATGGAAGACTCTTCGTCGCTCGCCGCCGCGTTCGAAGGCGCGACGGGCGTTTTCATCCTGCCGCCTTCGGAGTTCGATCCGGAGCCCGGGTTTCCTGAAGCGCGCACAGTGATTGAGGCTGTGTCCGCAGCACTCCTGAAGGCACGGCCCGGCAAGGTCGTTTGCCTCTCGACGATCGGCGCGCAGGCCGACGAGGTCAACCTGCTCACTCAACGCACGCTGATGGAGCAGGCGCTGCGCGAGATGCCGATGCCCGTGACATTCCTGCGGCCTGGCTGGTTCATGGAGAACGCCGCATGGGATGTTGCGTCTGCAAGCGACGATGGCGTCATTGCGAGTTACCTGCAGCCGCTCGACAAGCCGGTGCCGATGGTCGCCACCGCGGACGTAGGCCGCGTTGCTGCTGAACTGCTTCAGCAGACGTGGCGCGGTGTGCGCGTCGTCGAGCTTGAAGGGCCACGCCGGGTGAGTCCTAACGATCTCGCAGCGGCTTTTGCCGGCGTGTTGCGTCGTCGGGTACGTGCGGAAGTCGTCGAAAGGCAGACGTGGGAGGCGCTGTTCCGCACGCAGGGCATGAAGCATCCTCTACCTCGCATGCGCATGCTGGACGGCTTCAACGAAGGCTGGATCGATTTCGAAAGCAGTTCTGACGAAATGTTGCGCGGCCACGTCGAACTGGAGACCGTTCTGGGCGAGCTTGTATCGCGTCGAACCTGACCAGAGCCGATAGCGCGACGCGTGGACTCTGGGTCTTTCTCTACCGATGCATCAGGTTTTCGTTCAAACAAGGAATACGCGATGGAATACAGCACGCTTGGCAGAACTGGTCTACGCGTTTCACGGCTGAGCCTGGGCGCAATGACTTTCGGTGCTGGCACGGGCATCTGGGGCAATATTGCCCGCTTGAACAGCGATCAGGCCGCCCGGCTCGTCGCGATGGCCGTGGAACGCGGCGTCAACCTGATCGACACAGCGGACGCCTATTCGCAAGGTCGCTCAGAAGAGGTCGTGGGTCATGTGCTGAAAGCGCTGGGGCTGGACGAAGATCGAATGCTCGTCGCGACCAAGGTTCGGCTACGCACCGGTACCGGCCAGAACGAAGTGGGATTGGGCCGCTCGCACATCATGCGCTCGGTCGAGACAAGCCTGAAGAGACTCGGTCGCGATCACATCGACCTGTTCCAGTTGCATGACCGTGACGCGCTCGTTCCGCTCGACGAGACGCTTCGTGTGCTGGACGATCTCGTTACCCAAGGCAAGGTCCGCCACATTGGCGTGTGTAATTTCAGTGCAGCCGATCTCGAGCGGGCCGTCGGCATAACGTCCCGTACCGATCGGGCTCATGTTGTGAGCAATCAGGTGCACTATTCGCTGACGAGTCGCGATATCGAACACGAAATCATGCCGGTTGCAGCGACAAACAGAATGGGCCTTCTGGTCTGGAGTCCGCTCGCAGGTGGCTACTTGAGCGGCAAGTACTCGCAGAATGGCGAAGCTGCCGGGCGGCGTGCCAAAGTCGACTTTCCCCCGGTCGATACAGTCAGGGCGGAGCCGATCCTCGCAGTATTGCGTGAAGTCGCCGACGAACTAGGGGCCACGCCGGCTCAAGTCTCATTGGGCTGGTTGCTCGCGCGTGAGCAGATCACTTCCGTCATCGTCGGAGCCCGCACGTGCGAGCAACTCGCAGCTAACCTCGACGCACAAGATCTCGCACTAACCTCCGAACAGTGCGGACGGCTCGATAAAGTATCTGAACCGTCAGTTCCCTTCCCCTACTGGATGCAACGCTTCCATGACGGGGATCGCACCTGCGGATGAGTGGCGGGGAGTTCGGAATCTTGCCTGCGCAAGGCGGTTGAATGGGGAATGCCTGTGGCCATGTGCGACAGCTCATCCTCGGATAGCCGCCGTTCGAAGTCTGCGGCTGGCCGACCGGAATGGGTCGGCACATGCCTTTTGCATTGCACGCGCGGCCAGGATGAGCGTCGCGCTCGGTCGTCGGGCGCGGATTGGCCACCTGCGGTCATACATCGGCCGTAGACGCCAGACATTCGATGGGCTGTAGCGGTCTCGATAACGGATATTCCTGGTGAGTGCGGATCGCATAGGGACGCGCGTCCGCATCTGAGAACAGCCGATTTGAGCCGCCTCATGCGCCGTTCGCGACCGCCTGCACCTCGCGCGCATACTGCGTGGGCGGCCGACCGACGTGCCGCGTGAAGGCGACGCTGAAGGTGCTCGCTGAACTGTAGCCGATGCGCTGCGCAATCTCGGCGATGCGGCCTTCATTGCGACGCAGCAGGTCCTTCGCGAGTGCCATGCGCCAAGTGAGCAGGTATTCCATCGGCGCGATGCCGACCGTGCGACTGAAGCGCTCGAAAAAGGCCGAGCGCGAGAGTGCGGCCTCCTTCGCGAGTTCAGCAACGGTCCAGGCGCGTGTCGGATGTTCGTGCATCCCGCGGATCGCGGCCGCGAGGCGGCCATCGGAAAGCCCGCGCACCAGGCCCGGCGACGCATTAGTCTGTGCCGCGGACCGCAGCGCTTCGATGAGCAGCACTTCCAGCAGTCGTGCGAGCACGACCTCGCGCGCGGGCCGCTGCTCCCGTGTTTCCTCTCGCACCAGTTGCACGAGCGTGGCCAGCCGCTGTTCGCCGCGCACATGCACGAGTTGCGGGAGCAGCGAGACCAGCAGCGATGCATCCGGTGAGCCGAAACTGCAGTGGCCGGCCACCATGTGCGCGTCGATGGGGCGATCGGGGTCGCCGATTCTGAACTCGCCGTCGCCCAGCGCGACGGGCGGCCGCGTCTCGACGCCCGGCGGTGGCGGCTCGAGGCTCGACATCGCTACGCCGTAAGCCGCCGGAATCAGGACAAAGTCGCCTGACAGGAGCTCGATGGCCTCATGTCCGTCGATCGCGATGCGGCAGCCGCCCTCGAGAATCACGCAATAGAACGGCTGGCCCGCGTCCGAGCGGCTGACGCGCCACGGACTCGCGCCGTGGACGAGCTTGGAGAATCGGGCGCCGGGCTGCAGCAGCGTCACGACTTCGGCCAACGGGTCGATCATCGCCGGACTCCTGCAAATGAAATTCGGATGATCGATTGTAGCGGGTACGACCTTGGCGATCTATCGTACGGACACCTTGCCCACAGGAGTCCCCATGAAAACCGTACTGATCACCGGCTGCTCTTCCGGATTCGGCCTTGAGATCGCCCGTTACTTCCTCGCGCGCGACTGGCAGGTCATCGCCACGATGCGCACGCCGCGTGCGGATGTGCTGCCGCCAGCCGACAGTCTGCGCGTGCTCGCGCTCGACGTCACGAACCCGGACAGCATTCGTGCGACTGTCGAGGCCACAGGGCCGATCGACGTCCTCGTCAACAACGCGGGGTTTGGCGCGGCCGCCCCGGTCGAGCTCATCCCGATCACGACGGTGCGCGAAATTTTTGAAACCAACACCTTCGGCACGATCGCATTGACGCAAGCGGTGCTGCCCCAATTCCGCCAGCGCAGGGCCGGTGTGATCGTGAATGTCACATCGAGCGTGACGCTGAAGGCCCTGCCCCTGATTGCCGCATACCGTGCGAGCAAGGCGGCGGTGAACGCATTCACCGAGTCGATGGCGCTGGAGCTCGAGCAGTTCGGCATACGGGCGCGCCTGGTGCTGCCGGGACGTGCGCCCGACACCCGCTTCGGAGACAACGCGCGCGCGCACATGAGCGGCCTCGACCACGAAGCCTATACCGATCTGGTCAAGGAGGTTTTCGCGCGGGTCCTCGATACGTCTGCCCCGATCACCCGGGCGCACGACGTCGCCGAAGCGGTGTGGCGCGCAGCGACCGATCCGTCGGCGCCGATGCGCATTCCGGCCGGCGCCGACGCCGAAGCCTGGGCGGCCGAGGCTCACTAACCAGCCAGCGGCATCGCCCTGAGCTGAACTGAAAAACGGAACTGGCTTTTGCGCGCTACAGCGCAACACAAGGAGATTGCCATGCAGGACAAACCCGTCGCCCTGGTCACCGGGGCCAATCAAGGCATCGGCCTTCAGATCGCCAAGGATCTCGCGGCACACGGCTTCACTGTGCTGGTCGGATCGCGCAATCTCGAGCGCGGCGAGGCTGCGGCCAAGGAGGTGGGGCCGGACGGCCACGCGCTCCAGCTCGACGTGACGGATCAGGCTTCGGTCACAGCCGCGGCGGAGCGCGTAAGCAACGCGTTCGGCCGCCTCGACGTGCTGATCCAGAACGCCGCCATTTCGAACACGAAAAAGCGGTCCGGTCAGTCCGTCGAGGAGTACGCGAAGACGACCCGCCCGGGCAACGTATCCCCCGATGAAATGCGCGCGGTGTGGGACACCAACGTGTTCGGCGTGCTCGCCGTTTATCAGGCGATGCTGCCGCATCTGCGCGCGACGCCGGGCGCCCGCATCGTCAACGTGTCGAGCGGCGTTGGGTCGCTAACGACGAACTCGGACCCGGCCTTCGCCTACCGTGCGATCTTCGGCCCCGTCTATCCGGCGTCCAAAACGGCTCTCAACGCATTGACGGTCGCCATGGCGATCGAGCTGGAACCGCACGGGATCAAGGTCAACGCTGTCTCCCCGGGCTTTACCAAAACGAACCTCAACGGCTATTTGGGCACCGAGACCGTCGAGGAAGGCGCTCGCGAAGTGGTGCGCGTCGCGCTGCTGGGCCCGGACAGCCCAACAGGGACGTTCACGCGCTGGGAGAATGAAACGATCCCGTGGTGAGGGAGTCGCGGGCGATCGGAGGGATTGATGGATCAGGCCAGGGCGGTTGCAAATCGGCCGTTCGCCTGAACAATCGGTCACTGCGCTGCGTTTGGCCGTCATCGGATTGATGTCGGCTGAGGGCCACTCGGCAAATTCGATGAGGCGACTGGCAGTTGCACCTCGGAAGCAGCCGTTGCTGTGGCGCGAGTTCGAGCGGCGGCTCGGGGTCGCGTGCTGTCGATCGCTGGCTGACGTGGTTTAACCTGCATATGCAAAATCGCATGGGTCGGCACCCGGCCATGAAGCGACATTCGGCCGTCCCGGCGCCTGGACGTTCGAATGTCGGCTTCTATGGGGACTTGTATGTCAAGCCGTTTTTGATCACGTGAAGGGCTTGGATTTCATGGTGGCTCCTGTAGGTTGTTGAGCGCGTGATGCCTTGGCGCGACATGGCTGTGCCATCCTGGTCCGGGGTCGGGGTGTGATGAGCGTTCGAGCCAGTGCCCGAACGAACTTCTATCCGTGCAGGGCGCCAACACCCTGCACCTCATGCAGCATGCGCGCAAGGCGCGCTGGCAAACCCCGGTTATGGGCGCGCCCCATCTCTGCGAGACGGTCACGGGGTGCCGTGACCCGCCGACGTTCCGGGCGCGTCGACCCTGGATCATGATGACGTGTTGCGTGCGAAGGCGTTGCGTGGTACCCGTGCTGCCCGGAATTTCAGGCAGCTGCCGGCTTGAGCGAGGCTCCGGCCGGAATCTCGCCGTGCTCGAGGTAGTGCCACAGCGCGATAGCCAGGCGCCGCGCCAACGCCACGATGCCCACGCGCCGCATGCGCTTGCCGCCGCCGGCAAAGCGCCGGTTGAACCACTGGGTCAGGAGGCTGTCGGGCTGCAGCTGCAGCCAGCGCCAGGCGAGTTCGACCAGCATCGTGCGCGCTCGCTTGTTGCCCGCCTTGCTGATGCCTTGCTCGATCTGACTGCCGCCACTGTCGTAGGGTGTCGGCGTGAGCCCCAGGCTGCCGGCCAGCTCGCGCCGGTTGGCGAAACGTCGCCAGCCAAACACTTCCTTGACCAGCACCCAGGCGCCCTTGGGGCCGATCGCGCGCAGCCGTGCCATTTGCGCCACCAGCGGATGCTTGCCCTCGGCCAGTTCCTGGCGCCGCGCCGCTTCCAGCACCTTGAGCTGCTGCCTGACCAGCGCCAGCCGCGCGCTCTCGCGCTCGATCTCGCCGCGCAACACCGGCGGCACCTGCTCGCGATGGCGCTCCCACCACGCCGCCCAGTCGCGCCCGCCGACGATGACCGGCACACGCAGGTTGTGCAGCACCAGCAGGGAGCGGATGCGGTTCGTGTGGGCGGTACGCTCCTGGCTCAGCCGGGCCAGTTCACGGTGCGTGCGGCGCGCGTCTTCCTGCTCGGGCGTGGGCTCGTGCACCACCGACCAGATGCGCTCGCCAGCGTGGTGGCGCCTGAGCATCACCAGCAGCTTATCGCCGTCGAGCCGGTCGGTCTTGGCCCGTCTGGCGCGTCGGTTCACTTCGATGCTCGCCGGGTCGACCACGAGGTTGTCAATGCCTTGCCCGCTCAACCAGCGATGCAGCCACCAGCCATCGCGGCCGGCCTCATAGCACGAATGCACCGGGGCCTGCGGTTCGAGCTGGCAGCGCTCCTTGGCGCGGCGCACGCAGTCGAGCACCGCAGCCGTGTCGCCGGCGTGCACGCTGAAACGGCTCGGGCCGCGCCGGCCATCGCTGGCCGTCAACTTCCACGACTTGTCGCCGAGTTCGAAGCTCATGTAGAGCTGGACTTGGATCGCCGTATCATTGCCTTGTGGGACTGTCTGGGTCGCCGACATTTCCGTCTCCTTTGCACAGGGTTGGAAATTCCGTTTTAGCTAAACGGGTCTGGCTTGGGTAGTCCCACATAGCATCTCCGCCTTGGCAAACGGCCGCTTGATTGGCAAGGGTGAACCCCGGTTCCTAGCCCAATGGGAAAGCTTCGTATAAGAGTGAGATAGCGACAAGTGGCGCAGCATCTCATCGTAGAATTTAGCCATATGCAACGAGGTGTTAAATCCACACATGGCCCTCTACGAGTTGACCAGCGACTCTCTGGTTGTGAGACCTGTGGCGACCTACGCGGAACTAAAGCTACGCGAACGGCAAGATCTGCAGCGCGTTTTCCGTGATCACATTGACGCCATATCGCCCGATCTGATGGTGTTGGCCGAGGAATATGGTGAATGGGAAGGTAGCAAGCGACGCATCGATTTGCTTTGTATCGACCGCGACTCGCAACTAGTGGTAGTCGAATTGAAGCGGTCCGACGATGGCGGCCATATGGAACTGCAGGCCCTGCGATACGCCGCTATGGTGTCAACTATGCGATTTGAGCAAGCGGTGACTGCTCATCGCCAGTATCTTCTCTCACGCTCGCTGCCGTCCGAAAAAGCGGAAGCTGCGATACGGGAGTTCCTGGCCGCTCCCGAAGGCCCGGTATCGTTGGCTGGGCAGGTACGCATCGTTCTCGTATCCGCGAATTTCTCGAAAGAGATAACGTCCACGGTGCTGTGGCTAAACGCTCAGGGGCTTAACCTTACATGTGTGAAAGCGGTTCCATACGCATTTAGAGATAGCGTTTTGCTGGATGTCCAGCAGGTAATGCCGCTTCCCGAAGCTGCTGAATTTCAGATTGCGATTCGAGAGAAGACGCTTGAAGCGGCTGCAGTTGAGACTGGCGGGCGGGATTTCACCCGCTTTCGCGTGCAAACCAAGTCTGGCGAAGTTTTCGAGCGGTTGCCCAAACGTTGGCTGATGTACCGCGCCGTACGGGAGGCGATCGAGCAAGGGGTCACTCCCGACGAGATACGCAGCGCTGTCGCGTGGCGGGGAAACGGTATGTTCATAAGCGCGGGGGGGCGCCTGTCAGGGCAGGAGTTGATGGCCCTGTTTCCGACGAAAGATTCCGAGCGCTTCTTTTGTGCGGATGATGAGGTCTTTTACGCCAATGGCACAACGTACGCCCTCACCAATCAGTGGGGGAACCGTACGTTGGAAGCTGTAAAGGGATCTTCGCGGAAAAGTGTGATGGTTTTTCATGATGAAAACGTCGGAGAGCCAATCTGGGTAAGGGTTCGCGCGTCTTGATGGCCTCGCGAAATCGGGCATGATTTCGCGATGGCTACTTCACGCAAACTCAAGCGTCTTTCTGACGCATACCGGTTCGACGGATTCCGTCCTTGCGAAGCGCTGCGCGGTGTCTTCGGTGATCGCATGGCACGCGTAGTCACGCTGGTTCGGCGCTCAAAAAAACGGCCTGCAAGGGATGTGGTCGACGGTGCTCGATCCACGATCGCACGGTGCGTCGCGTTCGAGATCTGCCGAACGGCGACGTACGGATTTACCTGGAACTCGAAGCTCGTCGGGTCCGCTGTCGATGCGATGGCAGCGTGAAAGGCGAACGACTGAGCTTTCTGGCGGACAACCCTCACTACACGAAGCGCTTCGCGTGGTACGTCGGTCGTCGCTGTCGCGAGAGCACGATCAAGGACGTGGCCGACGAACTGCGATTGCACTGGCACACGGTCAAGGACCTCGAGATGCAGTACATGCGGGCGCAACTGGAGCGGTTCGGCACGCCTGGGCCGAAGGTCATCGGCATCGACGAGATTTCGATTGGCAGGGGACAGACGTACCGCATTGTTGTGAGCGACCTGATACGGGGCCGTGCGATCTGGTTCGGTGGCGAAGATCGAAAGGAGGCCAGCATGCATCAGTTCTATGACTGGCTGGGCGAGAAAAAGGCCCGCGGCATCCGGCTTGTCGTGATGGACATGTGGCGGCCGTTTTACAACGTCGCGCAGGAACGCGTGCCGCATGCGGCCATCCTGTACGACAAATTCCACGTCATAAAGCAGCTCAACGAAGCCCTGGATGAAGTGCGCAAGAGCGAATACGCTCGCCTGCAAGGCGAGCAGCGGCGCTACATCAAAGGCCAGAAGTACGTTCTGCTTAGTCATCGCGAAAACCTGTCGATGGAAGGCAGGAACTCGTTGAAGACGCTTCTCGCAGCGAACCGACGGCTGAATACCGCGTACCTGCTCAAGGAGTCGTTCGGGCAGTTGTGGGACTACGAGCGCGAAGGCTGGGCACGTCGCTTCTTCGAGAACTGGAAATCCAGCCTGAGGTGGCAGCGTTTGAAGCCCTATGAGAAGTTTGCCGCGATGGTCGAGCGTCATTGGGAGGGGATTGCTTCCTATTGCAAGCCAGAAAACAAGGTGCCGCTCGGCTTCGTTGAGGGACTCAATAACAAGATTCGGGTCATCCAACGACGCGCGTACGGATTGCGAGATGAGCAGTATCTGCGCCTGAAGATCCTCACTTGCATGCTGCCTCGAATCTGAAAAATGGAGATTTTTCATCACTCTTTTCCGCGAAGACCCCTGTAAAGAATATCGTCTCTCGCATGCCTGACGGCCACGGCTTCATCTACGAAGCCGGCGAATAAGAGGGTGGCGGGCTGGATGCGCGCCTGTGCCGAACCGATCGGGAGCGCGGCCGTCGTAAATCAAGAACTGCCGTCCGTAAGCGGATCAGTCAAATGGCAAAACTGGGGCGGGTGCGGCCTTCCGTGTCGGGCGGCGATCGGCCAAAAGCAGCCTGTCGAAATGGCCACGCAGATCGTCGACAATATTCGGGTTAGCCGTAGAGCCCAACGCAATTTTCCCAAGGGTCGCGCAGCATGCACATCCGCTTTCCATCTTCCACTTGGCCTGGACCACGATAAAGCGTGGCACCTATGTTCAGAAAATGCTTTAGAGATTCATCGAAGTCATCGACGGTCCAGTAGACGACTGTGCCCGCCGATCCCGCCGATAATTTTGCATCGGCGGGAACAATTTCGAGTCTGATGCCATTGAATTCGAGGTATGTCAGATTGAACTCGTCAAGAAAGCGCCTTTCAGCGCCTCGAAAAGCTGACTGGTACCAGTCCAATGCGGCCGGCACGTCTGGCACATACACAAGCACTGCACATATTTGCGAGTTCATGCGGGTTCTCTTTTGTGTCGTCGCTGAACGAGGTGAGGAAGATCGCGATTCGAGATATTGGTCGAAAAATCTGCTTTAGCAAAGTGGGCGACCTAATTGTTGAACCGTGAGAGCGCTTTGTCGGTACCCATTTGTCCGCTACGGTCGAGGCATGCAACTCGCATAGGGCTGTGGCCGGCCACAACCGGTCCCTCGGCAAAGCGGCGAGAATTGGCGACACTTTTCGTTCGACGTATCCTTGAGGATCGATGTTCTGACACTCTTGGCCAACGACCCGATAACAAAGCCCGATGCAATCACATCTCAGAATCGCCAGGCCTGTCAGTGATCTTTCGCGGGCAGAAAGCATGTATTGCGCCGCGCTCAGCCTGGTTGTGCTGGCAAAATTTCAAGACCATCAGGGGTTTGATGGGGTAATGCTCGGACGTTCCGGCATGGACTATCACTTCGAGTTCACACAGTGCCGCGAACATCCGGTAGCGCCAACACCGACACGTGAGGATTTGCTGGTGTTTTACGCCCCGGATCGAGTTGAGTGGCGGTCGACTTGCGATCGCCTCGCCGAGAGCGGATTTGTTTGCGTGACGTCGCTCAACCCTTATTGGGATGTGTCAGGTGGAACATTTGAGGATCACGACGGCTATCGAATCGTTTTGCAAAACTCGGCATGGTCCTCATGATGCATGCGCAATGCAATTCGACGCCAGCTCGACCGCTTTGCAACAAGTCGCCCGGTCGCGTAAAAGGCAAACTCCGGCCACAAGCCGTCACTCGACAGTGGCTCTCGAAAGCGGCCGCTCACTGACATTGACCTAAGGAGCGGCAGGCTCTAACATGCCTTTCATGCTCGCTTACGCCCATTCCCCCTTCCGCCTTGTCCACGCATGCTGTCACGGCCTGCCAGGGGGAGCTTGCGTCTAGCGCGCCAATCTGCGTCACGTCCAAGCCTCAACTGGCCACCCGTTGCGAAACCGGTGGCCTTTTTGTTTTTCACGATCGCTCCACCACGCGAAAATTCCAATGCCACTCGTCCTGTATGACACCTGGTCGCGCGCCGTGCGCCCCTTCATGCCGATACAACCCGATCACGTCGGCCTGTATTGCTGCGGGCCTACGGTGTACGACCACGCGCATATCGGCAATCTGCGGACCTATGTGTTTGAAGACGTGCTCCGACGCGTCCTGATGCGAAACGGCTACCCCGTACAGCACGTCGTCAATATCACCGATGTCGGTCATTTGGTCTCCGATGCCGATGAGGGCGAAGACAAGATGGAGAAAGGAAGCCGGCGAACAGGAGAGTCGGCATGGGCGATCGCCGAGCGTTATACAGAGGCTTTCCTGGCCGACTGGCGAGCGCTCAACTTGCTGGAGCCTTCGGTCTGGTGCCGCGCAACCGACCATATCGCGGATCAGGTCGCCTTCATTGTCACCCTTGAACGCGCCGGTTACACGTACCGGACCGCAGATGGCGTGTACTTCGACACCAGCAAGCAGGACGATTACGGCTTTCTGGCTCGCCTCGACCATGAGGGCCTGCAAGCCGGCAAGCGGGTTGCACTAGGCGAGAAAAAGCGCGCCATGGATTTCGCGCTATGGAAATTCAGCCCGGCTGATTCCCGGCGCCAGATGGAATGGGACAGCCCTTGGGGACGCGGCTTTCCCGGCTGGCACATCGAGTGCTCGGCGATGTCGGCCAGGTACCTGGGGGCCTGGTTCGATATCCACTGCGGAGGTGAAGACCACATCGCCGTGCATCACAGCAACGAAATTGCGCAGACGCAAGCCGCGCACGGTACCCGGCTCGCCAACTTCTGGATGCACGGCCATTTCCTTACACTGGACGCCACGAAAATGTCCAAGGCGGGCGGTGACTTCCTCCGCCTGCAGACACTGGTCGACCGCGGAGTCGATCCGCTGGCGTATCGCTACCTGTGCTTGACGGCGCACTACAGAAGCTCCCTGCGTTTCAACTGGGATGCGCTTGAAGCCGCAAGGGTCGCGCTCGACCGGCTACGCAACGTCTATGCGAGTTGGCCCACCGGTGGTACGGCGGATGAGCGTTTTGTCGCCCGGTTCAACGCTGAGGTCAATCAGGATCTGAATCTACCGCGCGCACTAGCCGTGCTGTGGGATCTGGTGAGGAGCGATTTGCCTCCTGCCACGCGACGGGCCACCGTTGACAGCTTCGATTCGGTACTTGGGTTACGACTGCCCGATTGGCAGCCGGACAAGCGGGACATTCCCGCAAACATTGCTGCCTTGGCCGAGCAGCGTGAGAAGGCGCGCGCCAACAGCGATTGGGTCCAAGCCGACCGCCTACGTGACACGTTGAGAGCCTTGGGATGGCAAATCGAAGACGGTGAGCGCGGGCTACGACTGATCCGGACTGTCAAAGGAATGACGACACTTGGGGATGGCTGCCGGTGACGCTCGAAAGATTGGCGGCTGAGCGTCCTATGTCCTTGTGGGGCGCACAACCGCAGGCGAGATGGCAACGGCTCGGCGCGACCGGTTGAACGTCTGCTTCGCGTGCGATCGACGGCCCGCTCCTGGTCGCTTTATGCCTTTTGCATGGGGCGCACACCGCAGACGATCGTCGTGCTATGTCGCGGGACGCAGTGCGGCAAATTTCGGACTTTCGGTATCGACCGTCAATTCGGTGACAATCGAATCGGGTGGTGGCGCTCCGGTAGACTTCATCTCCTGCCCAACCTTGCCGGGATTGCATGGACACCCAGCTTTTTATCATCTGCGGACTTACATTCGTAATTCACGTCATCGCGACACTGGCTTACGCCGTGCGGATCGCGGGTGTTCGCACTCGGCGTATCGCTGTGTCGTTTTCTCTGTTCGGAATCATCGCCCTCGTCTCCCGCACGGCGAACTCCTTTCAAGGGCCGTTCATAGCTAAGCGCGTCGAGCTTGATATCGCTCGGCATCTTGAGGGGGGCCTGCTCGGTGACTTTCGGCTCTTCCTGATTACCGCGACGGCGGCAAGCATAATCGGCGCGTTACTGATCCCAACGTTCCAGCGCTATTTCAGTCGCGCCGTCGAGCACTTCCAGGCTAATCGTTCATTGTCACGCCTGTTGCTCCACATTTTTAGCCGTGGCGGCATCAACTATCTGCGGGACGGCGCGCGGGTTCCGTCGCGCCAAAACATCGCCCAGCTAGCGAGCGGTACCGGTGTCTCCGCGACGGTGATAGCTCTCAATATCTTCGCCATGGCGATCTGGACTGTCGGCGTTTTCGCGTCGCTCTACGCGGGATACCTCAAGCCAGATTTGCGCGTGACGTGCGCCAATCTATCGTCGGTCATTAATGGCTTTGCGACCGTAGTGTTAGCGGTGGTCATTGACCCGCAGGTTTCCGTCATGACGGACGACGTCATCGAAGGCCGAATCCCCGAAAACACCTTCCGGCGAGCGATCACTACCCTTGCCGGGGCGCGTGTTCTCGGGACCGTGTGTGCACAAATAATGCTCGTACCGGCCGCGCTCACTATCGTACGCGTCGCCGAGCTGATTTAGAGCGCAGTGTGCCATCCTCGGACGCGGTGATTGACCGATCACGGCGATAGTAAGGCCGCTCCGGGATTCGTTAGCGCCGGCATCAGTCAGGCTCGATCCGGCCAATTCCAGCCGCTCGACATCACCGCCGAGATTATCGACGATCTAGTTCGCGACTCGGACGCTGGGTAATTAGACAGAAATCATATGGGCAGTGTCCGCCCATCACTCTCCGCCCCGTATTACGCCACCAATTTTGGCCTAGTCAAGATCGTCCGGGTTGACCAGTGACGTAAGTACGTGATCGGCCCAAGAGCCATTGATCTTCAAGTACGATCGAGCCACGCCTTCCTTCTCGAAGCCGAGTCGAGCCAGCAAGTGTCTGCTGCGGACGTTCTCCGGTCGATAGTTCGCCATGATTCGGTGCAGTCTCAAACCGCTGAACACATGCTCGATTGCGGCCGTCAGGCCCTCTCGCATCAGTCCTTTCCCTTCGAACATCGTTGCAACAGAGAACCCGAGATGACACGCTTGGAACGGTCCTCGAACGATATTGGTGAAGTTGCAGTCTCCGATCAACTGACCGCCTTCCCGTTCAAACAGCATAAGATGGAGAGCCGTACCCAATGCGGTTTGATGAGCCATCGCGCGGAGTCGGTCAGCGATGGTGTCCAATTCAAAAAACCTCTCTGGCCTCGACGGCTCCCAAGGCTGGAGATGCATTCGATTAACCGTGTGATACTTCTGTAGTTCGCTCGCGTAATCTTCACTAACGGCGCGCAATATCGTACGTTCGGTCACCAATCCATCGACGGGATACGTTGTAGCAGGCGTCATTGTTGTACTTAGCAGTTCGTGTGAAATTCAAGGCGGCATTGTATCGGAGCCGAAATTGGCGTGATCAGCGCCTTCGATGTCGAATGACCATGTGTTTTCGACCCGACGACGGTTGGGCGCGCAATCAACGGGCGAATGGCGAGCGCAAAAAGCAATGAACAGAACGGGGCGCATGAAATTTCGCTGCTGCCAGCGCCCAAATTGTCAACGTGCGGTCGCGCTGTCAGTTAAATGAACGTCCGCTTACCGGCATCGCGACTGGCTCGAACGGGTCGGACAGCGCCCGATGTCGGCCGGTGCAGACTAGCTCTCCGTTCACTTGAAAGGAGATAGTCATGAAAGCCACTGACGAAGCAACGGCCGCCAGGATACCTTGGAACAAAGGCAAGCTCACTGGTCAGAAGCCTCCGCTGAAGCTCAAGGAAATCTGGGCGATCCGTATCCGCCTTCAGCTTTCGGCAAGCGTTCGCGACCTCGCGATGTTCAATCTGGCAATCGACAGCAAACTACGTGCATGCGATCTGACGAGGCTGCGGGTTTGTGACGTTTGCCATGGGCAGCACGTCGCCAGCCGGGCAACAATCATGCAGCAAAAAACTCAACGGCCGGTTCAGTTCGAGATTACAGAGCAGACCCAGGACAGCGTCGAGGCGTGGATCAAGTCGGCAGCGCTGGCGCCGACTGACTTCCTGTTCCCGAGCCGGCTCCGCGAATCACCGCACATCTCGACGCGCCAGTATTCACGCGTGGTGCATCGGTGGATTGCATCGATCGGGCTGGATGACACCGCGTACGGCACCCACACGATGCGCCGGACAAAAGCGTCACTGATTTATCGCCGCACGAAGAACCTCCGCGCCGTTCAATTGCTCCTTGGCCATACCAAACTTGACTATCTCCCGCGCGGAACTATGTCCCGTGACGCACGAGACTGACGGGACGACATCAGCCGGCCGTGCGCAGCGGGACATAGGCATGGCCTACAGGCCCTTCAAGAACGCCAGCAATCGGTCATCGGGTCGATACCGTCCCGGCTTGCCTTCAGGGGGTGTGGTCCTGTCCAGAACCGCCTGCTTTAATGTGAGGTTGGCGTCCAGGTAGACCTGTGTGGTTTCCACCGATTCGTGACCGAGCCAGAGTGTGATGACTGAGGGTTCGACGCCTTCTTGCAGCAGATCCATCGCTGTCGTGTGTCGCAACACATGCGGGCTCACGCGCTTGTTCTTCAGCGAAGAGCATTTCTCCGAGGCCGCGAACACATACTTGTGAAGCAGGTAATGGACGCCGTGTGCGCTCAGCCGGCCGCCGCGCGCATTTGGGAACAGTGGCTGATTCCCGGCCCGCGGTGGCTCTCGAACCCACGCGACCAATACGGAGCGGGTGCTCTTGCTCAATGGCGTGCAACGCTCCTTGCGCCCCTTGCCAAACACGCGTACGTGCGCGCCGGCGCCAACGTGCAGGTCCTCGCGCCGAAGGCCGGTCAGCTCAGACAGGCGTAACCCCGTCTGCACCGCCAACAACAATAGAGCGTGATCGCGGCGACCTGCCCAAGTCTGCTGGTCCGGCGCGGCCAGCAACGCATCGACCTCTTGTCGGCTCAGGAATGGGACCAATGCGCGGCTAAAGCGCTTGGCCGGGATGGCCAGCACGCGCTGGATGTGCGCTGAGTGTGACGGCATCTCGAAGGCCGCATACCGGAAGAATGAGTGCACTGCCGTCAAGCGCAGGTTACGCGTTCGAGCTGTGACGCCGCGAACCTGCTCCTGTTCATCGAGGAAGTCCGCGACCAGCGGCGCATCGATGTCTTCCAGTGCCAGAGTGGATGGCGCTTTATGCAGGCGTCGCTGTACAAATTCCAGCAGTAACCGGAATGTGTCGCGGTACGATGCGATCGTATGCACACTGGCCTGGCGCTGGTGCATCAGACGCTGGATGAAGAACTTCTCCAGCAAGGCGGCGAAGCTGGGCTCCCTAATCATGATGACTCTCCCCAACGGCGTTCCAGGAGATCCATCGCTTGTGCCATCAACTCGGGCGACCCGCTCAGATACCAGTATGTGCCGGCCACATAGATGTGCCCAAGATAGGTCGACAGCACCGGCAACAAGCGCCAGGCGTCCTCTCCAGACTGATACCAACGGATCAGCACTTCAACGGCGAAGCGATGCCGGAAGTCATGCAACCGTGGTCCCTTGCTTGCGCCTTCGGCACGCAGTCCCGTTTGCCGTGACAGCGCGTAGAACGTCCGATGAACGCGACCTATGTCGAGCCGGGTGCCGCGACTCGTGACGAACACGTTGGACGAGACCTGGCGACCGAGGAACTGTTTGCGGCGCCTGAGGTAGTCAGCCAGGACGGTACAGGTGGTCGGATGAATTGGGACCAGGCGCGATCGACCGAGCTTGGCACCGCGAATCGTCAGGACGGCGTCTTCGAGGTCCACGTCACCAAGCTCGAGGTTTAGCGCTTCGCTAATACGCAGGCCGGTAACGCTGAGCAAGCCGATGAGGCAATGGAACACCCTGGGCCGCAGCGGCGTCGACGGCCACGCCACCGGCAACTCCAATGCCGCGTCCAGCAAGCGCCGTACTTCCTCCTCCCTGTATAGATAAGGTCTGGCTCGCGTAGACCGATGGGGCAACATGCCGACCGGTGGAATTTCTGTGCGGGTGTCGGTGGCACTGCGGTGGCGGGCAAAGCCGCGCACGAAGCAAAGGCGTCTAGCCCATTCTGC
The DNA here is from genome assembly GCF_050435345.1 of Paraburkholderia sp. 32. Lineage (NCBI taxonomy): Bacteria > Pseudomonadati > Pseudomonadota > Betaproteobacteria > Burkholderiales > Burkholderiaceae > Paraburkholderia > Paraburkholderia sp. 32. Next base: position 997,287 of record NZ_JBNDKD010000002.1, on the reverse strand, counting down.
GGGTTGAACCGACGGATTTTGCGCCCACTCCAGAGCGAGGCCGGTGCTGATATGCTCGACATGCCGCGTCTCCATGAAACTGACGAACCGGGGCAACAGCAAACCGGCATCGTGCATCTTGAAGCCCAGGCTGCGTCGCAGGTCGAGATATTCTTGGAGCGCCTCTCGAATCGAGTTCATCGTGCACCTCCTGGCCAGGCCATAGCCAACTTCCGAAGTGCGCTGACATCCACCTTCGCATAAACGCCCGTGGACTGCGGGCTACGATGGCGAAGAACCTGGCCGATCTCCGGGAACGACGCACCGAGTTGCAACATGCGAACAGCCAAGGCGTGCCGGAACTGGTGCGAGCCGCGGTGCGGCGCGTCGACTTTGGCGCGATTGAGCGCGTGGCGCACAATCGTGCCGATACCGTCCGACCCTTCCATCAGCCCGCGTATCGGTGCCAGGGATCGAAGGAAGAGGTGCCGATCTGGACTGGCAGGACGCCCGCGCTCGAGATAGGCGGCGATCGCCTCGCCCACGTCGGCGGTCAATGGCAGGAGACTCTCGCGGCCACCCTTGCCACGCACACGCAATTGAGCGCAGTCCCAGTCGACGTCGTTCAGCGTCAACCTGACGATCTCGCAGGCTCGAAGTCCCAGTCTTGCCAGAAGCAGCAGCACGGCTCGATCGCGTCGGCCCACCGCGCTCCGGCGGTCGCAGCTGTCGATTGCGCGCTGCGCGTGCTCGGCTGCAATGGCTCTGGGGATGGGAGGTGTGCTTGCCCAACTGGCTACCGCTGGCACGCTTGCAGCAAGTCCCGCGGTAACCTCCCCGCGAAACTGGGCGTAACGAAGGAAGGACCGCAGTGCCGTGACAACGTTCTTCAGGGCGGCTGGCGCCATGCGCTTTGCCTCGCTCTTAACGAAAGCGCTGGCGTCGGTCACGCGAACGTCCCGCAAGCAGACTTCTCCCTGGCCGAACCGCCACACCAGAAATTTGCGTGTCCACCTTGCATAGGACTCAACGGTCACAACGGCCAAACCCTGATCGCGTTTTAAGGATTGCGCAAACCCCTCGACAACGTCGTCAGCGGCAATAGCGTGCGTTTGAGCGACATGACACACACCGCGATCGCGCAAGAAACGCGTCAACAGTTTCAATGCGTGCAGTTCCCGGCGTCTCGTCTCGAAGCATCGCGATCGACGTCGCGAACGAAGGCGCTGATACCGCACGATGTCATCGTCCTTCAAGGCATGGAAGGAAATGCAGCTATCCTCGCACCAGTGCCCAAACGCAAGCGCGTGTTGTGCCAACTGGCATACATAACTGACCGAGTATTGCTGCCCGATCAGAGAACCGACGAACGCATTAAGGTACTCCCCAGTTGCGCCTCTGATGGTGCAGGCCAGCGCGGCAGCGCTCTCATAAGAATCACCCATGGTCTTCTCCTATCAGGCGAAAGTGCCTGCAAAGGGAGAATGCCAATGTCTAGCGTCGATGCGGGAAAGCCACGCCAGACAGGGGTTCTCAGTGAGCACCGGACATAGTTCCGCGCGGGAGATAGTCAAGTCTATTGACTGCAGTCAATAGATTGGAAAGCACAGTGCGATACCTTGGCATCGAGGTCGATGATGCGCTCGAGATGGCCGAGCAGACTGAAGTTTGAGGTACCTCCGGACGGTGGTCTGCATCGGGCGCTGTCCGGCCACTTTCGGCCGTTCGACAAGGCCGTTCAGATCCGCGACAATCGCCTCCGATGCCGAGGTTCGGTTTTCCATCTCAACGGTTCGACTTTCCTATGCGGGTGGCATTTTGAATGACGAGAGCTACATCGGTTGGTTGAGACAGAAGGTCGGTAATGGTTTGATACTAAGCCCGTCGGTTGGGGCCGTGATTCACGATCACGAGGACAGACTTCTCTTGCAAGAGAAATTTTCGGATGAGGCTTGGAGTTTGCCAGCTGGGGGAATTGAACTGGGTGAAAGCCCCCAAGAAGCAATTGCCCGGGAGGTGATGGAAGAGACCGGATACGCCATCCGCATTCATGGCATTCTCGGCGTCTTCGGCGGCCGAGCATTCCGGTACACGTATCCCAATGGCGATCAGGTTGAATACGTTGCGACGTTGTTTCAGTGCAAGATCACTGGCGGTTCCGGAATTCCTACCGACACCGAAACCAAGGACACCCGGTATTTCAAAAGGCACGAAATGCCCGAACTGGCATTACCGTATTCGATCGACGATTTGTTCCTCAAGTTCTAAAAGCTGATGGCAAGCCAGGTACGCGTGATCGGCAGCGGCCGGCCATCGACGCCGGCCGACATACGCCTCGGAATTGCCGACAATCGCTATCCTGAGCAAGATCAAACGCTGCCTAAACTACGGTTCCATGATCATCGACTTTGTCTGGCGTATGGCGCTTCGCATCGGATATCCGCTTGCTCGTGTCTGGTGGCACCTTCGACGACCCAGCCATCAGGGCGCGCTTGTCGCAATCTATGTCGGGCAGTCGCTGTTGCTCGTGAAAGCATCGTACCGGACCGCTTGGAATCTTCCGGGAGGAAGTGTCCATCCCGAAGAGACGCCCGAGGCAGCCGCGCAGCGCGAAATGGAAGAGGAAATTGGTCTGTCGTCGTACACATTGCTCCCGGTGGGCAGCGTCTGCGGCGCCTGGGACGGACGACGAGACCGGGTGCATTTCTTCGAATTACACCTCGATCGCCTACCCGAGCTGCGGATCGATAATCGCGAGATTGTCGCCGCGCATCTGGCAACGCCGGAGGAATTGCATGGCTTCGGACTGACAGCGCCAGTGGCTGCGTATCTGAGCGGAGATCTTTGCCGTTAGATGTCGACCGGGTGGCATCCCGGCTGCCCGGAGCTTGAGAACGCCGCTCGCATCCAGTATGACCGCGCCCCGCCCGCTTGTCCGGCTGACTATCGTGCGCACCAATCTTATGTGGGAAAACCCAAAGTGATGAAGAAGACGAGAATTTCGATCATTCTGTTCGTGTTGGCCGTGCTCAGCCCGCTGGCGCATGCGAGCCTGGCTACTGGTGCCCACGAGTTCAAGAACGATGTCAAGACGGCAGTAAAGAAGAGCGGGCATGCTGTGCGCGACGCCGCGCACGCGGTCGGCCACGGTGCGAAGGAGGCCGGCCATGCCGTTGCCGATGCAACAAGGCACGGCTATCACGCGACGAAAAAGTTCGTGACAGGGCACGGATAAGGGTCGCTTCGCGGCAACTGAGGCGGCGACTGCGGATCCAGAGCGCCACAGCAGGCTGCTCGAGTCATGGACGATCGCCGCTCTTGGCTGAGTCGTATCAACTGCGACAGCGCGGTCGTTCTGCCGCCAATCTGTGATGTCCAGACGGTGGCCGGCGCTTGCCTAGCCGTTTTCCCACCCTAGAGCGTGTTAGGCACTTTCTGTCAGACCTGGTAACCTGGCGGGATGATAGAACGCAAGCCATACCCGACAGATGTTTCGGACGAGGAATGGAGCTTCGCCGCTCCGTATCTGACCTTGATGAACGAAGATGCACCGCAGCGCCGATACGAACTGCGCGAAATGTTCAACGCGCTTCGCTGGATGGCGCGCGCGGGTGCATCGTGGCGCATGCTGCCGACCAACTTTCCGCCGTGGGAAATGGTCTACCAGCAAACGCAGCGCTGGCTGAACGCGGGTTGTTTCGAGGCGATGGTCAACGATTTGCGCTCGGTGCTGCGCGTGGCGCAACAGCGTCAGGGCCAGCCCAGTGCGGTCATTCTGGATGGACGCACATTGCAGTCCACGTGTGAAAGCGGGCCGCGTGCGGGCTACGACGGTTACAAGCGCAAGCGGGGCAGCAAGGTTCACATGGCTGTCGACACGCTGGGGATGCTGCTCGCGGTGCACATTACGCCGGCCAACGAGCAGGAGCGCGCGCAGGTGGCCGAGCTTGCGCGTCAGGTTCAGCACGTCACCGGTCAGACGGTGAAACTTGCGTTTGCTGACCAGGGCTATACGGGCGACACTGCTGCACAGGCCGCACGTGATGAAGGCATTGAACTGCAGGTCATCAAGCTGCCTGAGGCGAAGAAGGGCTTCGTGCTGCTGCCCCGCCGCTGGGTGGTCGAGCGCAGTTTCGGCTGGCTCAACCGCTTCCGGCGGTTGGCACGCGACTACGAGCGCCTGCCCGAAACCCTGGCAGGCCTGCACTTCGTCGTCTTCGCCATGCTTATGCTCGTTCATGCTGCACCGATTATGAAAAGTGCCTAACACGCTCTAACTGCCGTTACCGCAGCCTTGCAGCGAGGGGGAGAATTGTCGCCGGACGACCCGCCGGCCACAACCGCCCGACCGCATCCAGCTTTCGTGGCATTAGGGGTTCAGCTGCTACGTCACGTGGGGTTGGACGCCCGGCAGTTTGCATGTGGCGTCATCGGGCAGAAGCCGGCCACGAACGGACGTTGGACGTCGCGGGCTAGATTGGCGACAATCGGGCAACCTTGCGAGAACGCGACATGTGGAGTCGGTGGTGTCCATCAACGTAAGCGGGACGGAAGGCTACGCTGAGAACGCTCAATCTCTCATCGAGCAATGGCAGGACATCTCATTTGAGAACAGCCATAGGCCTGTCATGCATCTCTTGCCGATGCCCCCGGCCCACATTCTTGACGTTGGCGCCGGTATCGGAACCGATGCAGCTGCGTTAGCAGCTATGGGGCATACAGTTGTGGCCGTAGAACCAGTGGACGCGTTGCGCGTCGCAGGAATCGGGCTGCATTCGTCTTCCCGGATTGAATGGGTGGACGACAGTCTGCCGGATCTCATGTCTGTACGTTCGCGACGAAGAGAATTCGACTTGGTGATGCTCTCCGCTGTTTGGATGCCTCTGGACGAAGACGCCCTTATCACGGGAAAGCATGCGCGGAGACCCAAGGCGCAATGCCAGGCACCTGAAGCGCCGGGCCAATGTTCTGAAGGCAAGCCATGATGTGGTGCGCAAACGCACGCTCGACGATTCGTGGGACGCATTGGAAGCTGGGGTAATGAGGGATTCGGTATGCAGGCGTAATCACAACGAATTTCGCGTCATTCGAAAAGGGCGGCGCGCAACACGGAAGGGCGCTGCTCATGCGTTCCGCCTGGAATACCTCACCCAATACGCATGTTTATTTTGGAAGCTTCCCGCTTGCCCTAGCGCGCTGGCGTCTAGGCTCAAGTCCCGATTTCTTTTTCGAGTGGGCGTTCGCGATATGTTGCTCGACAGCAGCAACCAGTTCGCTGGCCGCACAATCAAGCGCCCTTGCCAGAGTAAGCAGCATTGCAAGTGTCGGTTGGGCGCGGCCCAATTCCAGCTTGCTTACATATACCCGTTGAATATCAGCCTCAAATGCCAACTGTTCCTGAGTCAGGTTTGCCTCAAGCCGGCGTGCACGCAGTACAGTTCCGAAGGCTTCCGCTGCTTCCAAATTTGCTCCCGTGAAATGGGAGCACTGTCCTTTTACCGCTATAATTTGTCTTCATACTCGAGTATGAATTATCGTGTCATCACCACTCTTTTTAGCGCGGCGATAGCGGCTTCGGCGGCGTCCCAGCGCAGGAGTTGAAAGCGGCATTCTGCGAACCCACGGCCGCCGAACTGTTTTCAAAAGCGGCGGTGGGTGGCCTGTAGAGATAGGAATCTAGACTTATGTTTTTGACTTCTGACCAGAACCGTCTGCCTACATGGCACGGAATGGCGTTGTGGGCCGTTGCCGAGATGGCGGGTTGTGGGGACGTGCTCATCCTGCAATTTGCCGCTGGAAAACGCGACCTGCCCCGGGTTGTCATGGTGGAATTCGCGTCGGGTGCCGCGAAGACGCTGCTACAACTGACGGCAGACGGCCAGACCGTACGGGGCGCGGCAGTGCTGAGCGCGAAGCCGCACAAGGACTCGGCACAATGGAGTCTGGAGCCGCTGAGCGAAATTCACATCGGCGCAACGGCAGCCTATGACGAGCAGCATCCGCTGGTCTCGTTTGCGCGGTTCACGACAGCAGCGGGCGAGGAATTCTCGATGCCTGTCGGTATCGCGGAGAAACACTCTCCCGGAAAGCGCATCTACCCGTCCACGCCGGCGCGTTCGTCGAAGGCTGGCCGCCGGAAACCGACGGTTGATGTCGCAGGTATGAGTTGACGGCATGCGTATCCAGATCGCCTCGGATCTGCATCTGGAGATCGTGCACCAGAGTTTTCCGGATCACAACCCCGTCAGGCTGACGAATGCGGACGTGCTGGTGCTCGCGGGCGACATTGCGAAAGGGGCCGATGCGATTGAGCTGTTTGCGCGCTGGCCGGTGCCCGTCATCTACGTGCATGGCAACCATGAAGCGTATGGCACGGAGTACGACACGCTTGCCAACTCCATCCGTATGCGCGCGGCCGGTACTGCGATTCATTACCTTGAGCGCGACACGTTTTTCATGGGTGATGTGCGGTTTCTCGGTTGTTGCCTCTGGACAGACTATGCGCTCAGTGGCGTGCGCGACCGGAGTATGGCGCTGGCCGGGCGTATGTTGCATGACCATCGTGTTATCCGCACTAGCGATGGCGGACGGTTTCGGCCAGAGCATGCGCTGGCCGAGCACGAAAAGACAGTGAAGTGGCTGCGGACCGAGCTGGCAAAGCCCTTCGACGGGCGCACGGTCGTCGTGACCCATCACGGCGTTGCTCCGCCGTCGGTGCATCCGCGCTATGCGAACGACCCGGTCAACGCTGCATTCGTGAGTGACCTGCGACCTGTGCTCGAGCTGGCCGACGTGTGGATTCACGGTCACGTGCATGACTCGTTCGATTATCGCGTTGGCCAGTCGCGGGTGATTGCCAACCCGCGCGGCTATGCGACGAACCGTCTGATGGCGGGTGCGCCGACCGACCTGAAATGGGAAAACCCGGCGTTTGATCCGGCGCTGATGATCGAGTTGTGAGCAGCTGTGCCGTGGCGCGCTGAGGCGGCGCAAACGTTCTGGCGGTGCGCATGGGCGCTGCCGCGAGGAGATCGCCTGCAAAAAAATGGTTGACCCCCAAGACTACGGACTCGAGGGAGCATCCCGACATGGAGCGCGCTTGACCAGGGCGAACCGGCGAAAAAGACGGCGACAGTCATTGCCGCCTGACGGGAGCAGCGCACAGTTACGGGCGCGCCTGAAGGCCTTTGCGCTCGCCACGCGTAAAACAGGAACAGCGATGACTACAGCCCTCCACCGTCTTCAGGTTCAGCGGGAAGACACGATCCTGAAAATCCTGGCCGAGGGCGAGTGGATCGGGGCAGACACCGTTCCCGCGGACGTAGCCGGATGGCAGCAACGCGGCTGGATCTTTGGCGTGGAAGCTGGAGGTCAGCGGTACTTTGCCCGATACCAGTTCGATGATCGTGATCAGCCGCTGCCGGTCATCCGGGAAATTCTGGCAGAGCTCGGACCCGCCACGGACCCGTGGACAATTGCCGCCTGGTTTCACTTTCCCAACGGCTGGATTGTGGAGGAGGGTTGTACCGCCCCGATCGCGCCCAAGGATGCGCTTGATCACCACGTTGCGGTCGTTGATGCCGCACGCCGGTTCCGCGGAACATTCGGAGCATAACGTCCAGTGACGTGATCATCTTCTTACCGGGTCAATCCCTCTCCGAACACGTCGACTGATTCTTGCACGGGAAACCCATCATGGGCACCAGAGACACTATCCGGTTTCAGGACAAGACCGGCGATCTGCCGGGCTGGACGCCTTACACCGAAATGTTCGGGAAGGAAGACACCGTCTATCTGGAGCTCGAAGGCGTGCAGGCCGATGTGACCATGATCAACAGTGTATGGGGACATCCCTCCGGCACTGTCGTGCTGCGTATGCCGACGGCCACGGCACGGCAGTCGGGGCTGGTTCCACAAGAGTGGACAAGGGATGCGTCGCGATTCAGGGAGCAGGGCATGCCCGAATTCCTGGGGAAAGGGGTGTACGAGGTCTCGGGGTGCACGTGCGATCGCTGCGGACGACGCATGACCCCGGATGAGGCCGACCGGGATTGGCATGAGCGGGTTTCGATTGCCTACTATGTGGATTTCATTCTATTTTCGGCGATGGCTGCGCAATCAGTATCGACCTGTGCCAGCACTGTGTGCGGGACACTATGGGTGAATGGTTGCGGATCTCATCCACAGGCATCTACGACCTCGAACCATCCTCGGATTCAGATCCCGCTGAGTTCGCTGCGAGGCATCCCCCGGCATGATGCTGATGCTGCGCTGTCTGCTGAGCAGGTGAATGCCGCGATCGCCACCGACGCGACTGTCCCGATGACGCGTGACCTATCTTTAGATACTGGCCAGACGGACCTCAGTGATATCGACCGGATCGTGATGAAACTGGACGCAACACGTGCCGCGGCGTCGTTGATTCTAAACGGGCTGGAAAACCTTGGTAGTGCGACCCCACAGGATGCCAGAGCAGGGCTGACGCGTCAGGTGTGGGCAGCAAACAAACGGGCTGGAACATAGTGCCCTGCAGGGACTCGTCGATGCTTCGCCCGTCCGGCTGTTGCCGCATTCGCACGCCGGGATGGAGGCGAAGGCAATTGCGGCCGTGCTTGAGGAAATGATGTGGCTGACTGCTCAAACGGTCTGCAGGCGGCAGACTCTGGGGGCCACGAATCTGTTAGCCGTGGCTGTTCATCCCGAGAACGAGCCGGGTCGCGCAGGCGGCCGCGGTGCATATGGCTGTCCGGGCGACTGCGGATCTGCACGCCTGCTGCACCCGATGAAAGGTCAACAGAAGGAGAAGCGGATGCTTCGAATCACCATTGAGTTGCTGCCCGGTGGGCAGGAGGAGGGAAAGCGTGTCATCGCGACGGCGGATATCGCACGGGCGAGTGACGGGCCGACCGGCGCACTCGGCGACTACAGGGTCGCCCTGAGCGACGCAATACTCGGCGAGGTTGGCGAACCGACGGTCGTGCGCCGCTATCCGAGATGGGCGAGCAGCGTATGGGATCTCGTTGCCCGCTGTCTTGCCACCGCGCTGAATCAGGGGCGCGAAGCGTTGCCGCCGCGACCTGCACGGCCGGAGGTAACGGTTCGCACGAACGATGCGGGCTACCGTTACGTGCGTCTGGATGAAATTCCCGAGCCGACCAGAACGTTCTTCGACCGGAAGCTGGCCGGCTCGGGGATTCCGGATCACGGCTGCGCTTTCGCGCACGACTGGTTCGACTTTCTCAACGGTCACCGCTGATGCCAGGATGCAAGTGTCAGCTCGATCTGATGGGCACATGTCCGAACGCGCGACCGCCGCGTTGCAGAAAAAGGCTTATGTCATTGACGACGCGGATTGCGTCCAGTATCTGAAGCGACTGCCCGTGACACGTGGCGCGTCGGCTAAACGCCCGCAAAAGGAACAGCGATTTATGAGCAGCAAGGACCACATCCGGTATCAGGCGAAAGAGGGCGGTCAGCCCGGCTGGGATCTTTACGCCGAGATTTTTGAGCCAGAGGACGTCGTGTATCTGGAACTTGACGGTGTAGACGCTGAAGTCACGATGCTCGGGAACCTGGAGCGCGGGCCGGGCACGGTGCTGTTGCGCCTGCCGGTCGCCACCGCGAAGCAGCTCGGTCTCGTGCCTCCGGGCTGGAAAAAGTCGGGCTGGGAAAGGGAGTAGGTCATGCGCGAATACCGTGACAGGATGGTGCAGGAGATCGCCGCCTGTACATGCGACCGCTGCAGCCAGCGCATGTCGCCCGATGATGACCAGAGGGAGTGGTATGAAAAAGTGTCGCTCGACTGGCGCGGCGGCTTTGGCTCGGTTTTTGGCGACGGCGCCCATCTGAGCATTGACCTTTGTCAGCAGTGTCTCCGCGATACGCTCGGGTCATGGCTGCGGGTCGATCCGCCGTCCGCAACGGATAACGTGATTGAAGCCTTGAAGGGCGTCGTTTCCCGACCCGACGTGCGGGTAACTGTGGACCAGATGAATCCACTGCTGTTCGGCGAGCAAGACGAGTCCCGTGGCACGTTACTCTTTGCGACACGTCTCGCGAAAATAGTCGCGCAGGCGATAGCCGTCTTCCGGGAGCAGGATAAAGCGATCCGGTGGCTGGTCATGCCGCACAAGCAGTTTGCCGGCCGAACTGCGCTCGAAATGGCGAAGACCGAGGATGACGCACGGCTGGTTGAGGAAGCGCTGGTGCGGATTGACGAAGGGTACGGATAGCAAAAGGCCGGACCTTGGGGGCGCGACTGAAGAACTTGTTGCCCGATTGCGCATCCGCACATCGCCTAAAGCCGACGATCATCCGATGCGATAACTTGTATGTTGTCGCTGGGCATCCCCTTGAGCAAGCCTTTTCGCCGCGCAGTTTCGGACGCAACCGGAAAAACGGTCTTTAGCCCCGACATCCGGCTGACCGGTGCGCTCGGGTTGCGCTCACTGAGCTATCAAGCCACGAAGCGGCCGGTGGCATCGTGCGAGCCTGCGAATGGCTGATCAAGGTTCCGTTGCTGAACGCGTACAGTCGGCCATGAGCGGACCTTCGGCCCCAAAGTGCAAATTGGTGACGATCGATTCGGCGCGATAGTATTCGCACAAGAAGTAAGCCTCGCGAATCCTTTGACCGGAAGCCGTTCCCAATGAACATCGCCTTTTCTGATACAACCGAGTCCGACGCCGACATACTGGTCGCCATCCGTATCGCCGCGATGCGCGAGAGTCTGGAGCGCATCAGTCGTTTCGACCCGCAGCGTGCCCGCGAGCGCTTCCTCGCGTCATTCGACCCTGCGCGGTGTCGATTCATAGAGGTCGATGGCGTTCGGTCCGGCTTTATCCTCATTCGCCCACAGGCAGACTACTGGCTACTGGACCACCTTTACATTCTGCCGGCGCACCAAGGGAAAGGAATCGGCGCAGCCGTCTTGCGGGACGTCTTCGCGAACGCCGACGCGCAACGCATGCCAATCCGCCTCGGTGCTCTACGCGGCAGTGATTCAAACCGCTTCTACCAGCGGTATGGATTTGTAAAGACTGACGAAGGAGAATGGGATATCTACTATGTGCGTCAGCCAATCGAAACACAGGAAGAAAGCTAGGCTGCATTGGTATTCATAGGACGCGGCCCATCGCTGGAGTCGGCGACAGAAGTTCGAGCGTCCCGACGCCCAACCATGTACTGCCGAGTTCGGCCATGATGGGTCATTCGCGTCGTGACGGCGAATGGCTGCTCGCCGGACCCATACCGGCCATCCACACTACAGAGATTGACGAAACGGCAATGCGTGTTATCGGTTGTAGTCGTGCAGCACTCGTCCGTAAGGCAGTGTCAGGTCGGCAATGAAGTGAACGGAGCGACGATGCGCCTGACCGGCAAGTCCGACACAGGCGCATTGACGTGTGGTAGCAGAGCAAGCCGCGCTGGTCCTGACGATGCTCCTGGATGCCCATCAGGTTGCCCTGCGACGTACGCCGGACCGGCTACTCGCTTGCGAGACGTCATTAATCCACAAGTTAACTAATCAGTCAGACTGCCTTAACCCCAACGGCTTTTTGGCAACTAATACTTTTCAAACGGCAGGCGAACACACCTGCCGTCACGCACGTCGGCAGTCTCCCGCCGAGCCGCAGAAAGTAACGCCACTACCCGTCGATACTCCGTTGGGCAGATACGCGTCCGATGCCATTGAGGGTGACCCAGGAACGAGTACTTGATGAAAAGTCTGCGCATCGGCACTCTTGGTTTCGCGATCAAGTCGAACCGAGTTGCGCCCCGTGTTCGCTGGGAAGTATTCAGTTTCCACGCCCGGCTGATCACCGCAGTTCCATTTGCGGTATCGGCAGTGATGTTTCTGTTGTGGGGACAATATGCCCGACGTTCCTCGTTCAGCGCCTGGCACGTCGCAATTCCCACGGCGTTGGGCGGCTTGTTGTTCGCCGCTGCGCTGGATTTTTCGTTGCGTTATGAGGTGATGGCCGCTTTCACCCTCTGGGGCGGTTGGCGTCGATACCCACATGCATCGTTCTGGCAGTTGCCGCCTCGCTATCTGAACAACGCGGCGGCTGCGTCCGGCATCGGCCTTGTCAATATCATCGGCACGCTGGCCGGCATCCTCGGACCTTACGCAACGGGCTGGCTGCACAGCCTTACCGGCCCCGATCGCGTTCGATGCTCGGTGTTGCCGCGCTGATGTGCGTCTCGGCAACCACAGTAGTATTCGCGGACCGCGCCAACCGCGCGGCGGCCCGCCAGCAGCCGCGCCCCGGCGCAGTACTCCTTGAGCCCGGCCGCGCTCTGACTCTCCGGCTGGCACACGCTGGTTAGCGCACGTGCGAAACGCTCGCAGGATTGAACTATTCACAAACAGAGGTTTAATACGATGCGAAATGATGTCAAGCTGATTCTTCTCGACAAACACCAAGTCGAGGCGTTGTTAAAGCCTGACGATGTCGTCGAAGCGGTACGGGAGGCGTTTGCTCTGCACAGCGCGGGCGAAGGGCGTGTCTTTCCTGTTGTCAGGGAGGCGCTCGTGACGGGTGGCGTATTTGGAATCAAATCGGGCGACGTACAGTCGCAAGGCCTGCTCGGCTTTAAGGCTGCGGGTTTCTGGCCGGCAAACCGCGGCGTGGGCGGCGAACCGCACCAGGCCACCATCATGTTGATCGATCCCAAGACCGGCCGGCCTGTATGCGTGATCGACGGTAACGCAATCACGACGATGCGCACGGGTGCGGCAGGTGCTTTGGGATTGACACTCTTCGCGCGTGCGGACAGCACCCGCCTGTGCGTTTTTGGCACGGGCGTACAGGCGCGAGTTCAGGTCACATTCGCGCTGCGTGTGCTAAAGCAGCTTTCCTCCATTCGCTATGTCACCGTGGACGCTCAGCGCGATGCTTCGTTTGAAGCGCATTTCACCGGACACTGCGAAGTGTCGCATGCGACCGACCATAACGCCGCAGTTGCCGAAAGCGATGTGGTGATCACCGCGACTCCAGGCTTCGGGCCGCTCTTCAACGCGGCGGCGGTTCGACCCGGGACTCACCTCAACTGCGTCGGTGCCGACACCAAAGGCAAACGTGAACTTCCCGAAGGCTTGCTGATGCGCAGTCGCGTTTTCGTCGACGACCGGTCCCAGGCGCGAGAAATCGGCGAGACTCAATGGGCGCCGGGCACCGTATCTATCGAGATCGGCGATGTGATCACCGGCCGGGTCCAGACAAACCGGCAGCCGGACGACATCACGCTGTTCGACATGACGGGTATTGCCCTGCAAGACCTGACGGTGGCACGCCTGCTTCATCAGCGCGCCTGCGAAACAAGCACGGCAACGTCGTTGGCGTGGCCCTGGTAATATCATTGGGTCATAGACCACAAGCACAGGCCGTCAGCCCAAGTCCAGCACCGATCCGGCCGATTAGTTCGTCGATGGACAATACGGTTAGGCGGCCACACTCAACTTTCCAAAGGAGCGGTACGTCGAACGCTTGCGCAATGTCGTTGAGCCTGCCCTGCGACTCAATTGCACACCTCGCAACTGAGAGACGTCCGGGTAAAGAATATGGATGACGTGACTTCCACACATTCCACGATAGGTTCAAATTCACGCCAGACGTCTGATGAATTGAAATCTCCTGCCATCCAGCAGGCGCGTCTCGATCTCGCTGCGTGCTTTCGCATGGCCGCGCGGCTCGGCCTTCATGAAGGCATTTGCAACCACTTCTCCGCGCTCGTGCCGGGACACCCGAGGCTCTTTCTGGTCAACCCGCTCGGTTACGCATTCGATGAAATCACCGCTTCCAGCCTGCTGATCTGCAATTTTGACGGTGAGGTTCTCGCTGGAAAAGGGGAGCCCGAAAGCACGGCTTTTCATATTCATGGGCAGGTGCATCTGCACCATCCACATGCCGTTGCATGCTTTCATACGCACATGCCGAACGCAACCGCCCTGTCGATGCTCGAAGGGCCGCCGTTGCGATGGGCAGGTCAGACATCACTGAGGTTTTACGGCCGGCTCGCGGTGGAGGAGCGTTTCGGCGGCCTCGCGTTGGACAACCGTGAAGGCGAACGCATCGCAGCCGCACTCGGGAGCGCGAACGTGATCTTTTTGAAGAATCATGGCGTCATGGTCGCTGCCCGAAGCATCGCGCAAGCCTGGGACGACCTCTACTATCTCGAACGGGTTTGCGAAGTGGAACGCCTCGCGCTTTCAACGGGCGTGCCTCTGAAACCGGTCGATCCACAGATCGCGCGATTGACCTTCGAACAAATGGAGTCCGGCGCCGAGGAAGCCAGTCAGCTACATCTTGAGAGCATCAAACGCAGGCTCGATAAGCTGGAACCTGACTACCGGGACTGACCCGAGTCATGGGTGCTTGAGAGTGACGGCATACCGTTGCGGTCACTCCCGTCAGACGGCAGTCGCGCGAGCGCCCGAGCCATCGGCACCCGGGTCCTTTGCACACTTGCCGCGCTCGGGATGCTCGCTGCCATTTCGCGGGAGCCAAGGCTGTTGCAACACCGAGGCATGGAGAAGCTCAAGAAAACGAGTTGCGCGCAGCGAGCGCCCATGCCGCGAACTGATCAGCGCGACGATATCCGCGTCCGGTTGCGTCCATGCACCGAGCAGTGGGACAAGTCGTCCCGCGTTCAGATGTTCGGCGACATCCCACTCGGAACGCGAAATGATCCCGAGTCCGGCCAGTGCCCAATCGCGCACGGTGCCACCATCATTGCTCGTCATGACCGGTTCGATACGGACGTTCGCCGGTGCACCATGATCTTTCGGCGTGAAGCGCCACATCGTCACGTCTTCATCGTTTTCACGCAGCGCGATACAGTCATGCGCGCGCAGATCGTCCGGATACCGCAGTTCGCCGCGTCGGGCCAGATAGCAGGGCGCGGCGCACAGGATGCGGCGGTTAGGTGCAAGGCGCCGGCTGACAAGCGACGAATCGCGCAATTCGCCGATATGTACCATTACGTCCCACATATCGTCTGAGATGCTCGCGGGACGATCGGATAGCATGAGGCTTGCGTTGACTTCCGGATAAAGGGTGCGAAATTCAGCAATGGCAGGCGCGACATAGCGCTGCCCGAAACCGAGCGGCGCGATCACCCGCAGATGTCCAGCCACCGAGCCGCGTCGCGATGCCAGCGTGTCCGCCAGATTGCCGATGTCATCGCAGATCCGGCGGGCATTCCTCGCAAGCAGTTCGCCCTCATCGGTGAGCACCATGCGCCGCCCCGATCGGTCGATCAACCGCATGCCCAAGCGCGCTTCGAGAAGACGCAGTCGCTGCGTGACCGCGGGCGGCGTGACGTCGAGCTTGCGCGCGGCGTCAGCGAGTGACGCCGCGTTCGTAAGCATAATGAAAAAATGCAGGTCCTCGGTCGAGATCATTGACTTGAGTGTGAGCGCAACAATCCGAGGATGGTAGTCTCAGGGTTTTTTGACCGCCATTGCTATTTGCGTTTGACACGAGAGATTCCTTGCGATCCGCCTGCGGAGTCGCAGCGTTTATGTCCGCTCAGCCCAGCCGACCCTCAGTCACCCGAGTTCCGCAAGACCATCGACCCGCACTGACACATTCGCGCGAGTGACTGCAGAGCGCGCGAGGCCGTGTCCCGGCTCAATGGCGCACGGCCTCTGATATGACTTCGGGTGCGGCCACCTCACGAAAACAACCTCGCCGCCGCGTTGTTCGCGAAAATGCAAGCGGCGAGCGTGTTATTCGGCCGCGTACGTGGTCTGCTGCTGTTCGCCAAGACCATCAATGCCAAGGCGCATCGTCTGCCCCGGCTTCAGAAACACTGGCGACGGTTTCACACCCATGCCGACTCCCGGCGGCGTACCGGTAGAGATCACATCACCCGGCTGCAGGCTCATGCACTGGGACAAATACGAAACCAGCTTCGCGACGCTGAACACCATCGTGCGCGTATTGCCGTTTTGGTAGCGATGCCCGTCGACCTCGAGCCACAGATCGAGTGCCTGCGGATCGGCCACTTCGTCGCGAGTCACGAGCCAGGGGCCGATTGGTCCGAATGTGTCGCAGCCCTTTCCCTTGTCCCACGTGCCGCCGCGTTCAATCTGCCACTCGCGCTCCGACAGATCGTTGATCACGCAATAGCCCGCTACGTACTCGAGCGCATCTACTTCGTCGACGTACTTGCAAGACTTGCCGATGACGACGCCGAGTTCGGCTTCCCAGTCGGTCTTCGCGGAGCCGCGCGGGATTTCAATGCCGTCATTCGGGCCGCAGACGGCGCTCGTCCACTTGTTGAAAACGATCGGCTCCATCGGCACTGGCAAATTGGATTCGGCCGCATGGTCGACGTAGTTCAGGCCGATACAGACAAACTTACCAATGTTGCCAACGCATGGTCCGATGCGCGGTTCGCCCTGCACGACGGGCAACGACGCAGGACCGATGGCGCGCAGCCGTGCAAGCCCTGCGTCTGTTAGCACGTCACCAGCGATGTCGTCCACGACAGCAGACAGATCACGAATCTTGCCGTCACTATCCAGCAACCCTGGTTTTTCATGCCCTTTCGGCCCATAACGAAGCAGTTTCATTGTTTGACTTCCTAAGGTTTTCTATTGAAAATCGGGCTTCTTCGGGCCAGCCGTTTAGCCCGGTCGGACGCTACTCGCGCGTCAGCTCAACTCATCTCGGCGCCTGTCCTCTCCGTCCTGCCCCATTCGTGCGCCGGCTGGACGGGTTCGTGGCTCGGCGAGCGTCGCTGCGGCATTAATGCTTGAGTACCCGTGACAGGAACGTACGCGTGCGGTCGTGCATGGGATTGTCGAAGATGGCGGCCGGCTCCCCTTGCTCAAGCACCTTGCCGTGGTCCATGTAGATGACCCGGTCCGCCACCTCGCGCGCGAAGGCCATTTCATGGGTAACGATCATCATCGTCATTCCAGAACTGGCGAGCTCGCGCATCACTTCAAGCACCTCGCCTACCATTTCCGGATCAAGCGCCGAGGTCGGCTCGTCAAACAGCATCACCCGCGGCTCCATCGCCAGCGAACGCGCAATCGCGACTCGCTGCTGCTGTCCGCCGGAAAGCTGGGATGGGTACTTGTTGACATGGTCTCGTAGTCCAACGCGCTCGAGCAGCTTGCGGGCAATCGTCTCGGCGCGCGCACGCGGCCATCTGCGTACGCGGATCGGTGCGAGCATCACGTTTTCCAGAACGGTCTTGTGCGGAAACAGGTTGAAGTGCTGGAAGACCATGCCGACTTCCTTACGGATAGCCGCCAGTTCCTTCCTTGAAGTGCCGAACCCATCCTCCGACGGTGCCAGCTCGATTCCATCGACAATCAGTTGGCCATCGCCGAAATTCTCCAGTCCGTTGACGCAACGAATCAGGGTCGACTTGCCGGAGCCGCTCGCACCGATAATGACCACCACCTCGCCGCTCTGTACTTGCAGATCTATGTCTTTCAACACGTGAAATGCACCGTACGATTTGTTCAGCCTGTGCATTTGGACAATCGCGGACATATCCACTCCTTCGTCAAAAATATCTTCACCCAGCAAAGAAGCTGGCCATCCATCTTGTTCGAGGCGGCAGCCTAGCGCGCACCCTCGCTCATTTTCAGTTCAATCCGGCGAGCGCCGTACGATATGAGCGAGCCGATCGCGAGGTAAGCAGCGAAAAGAAAGGCATAAACCTCGTCTTGCGAGCCGCTGTACTGCGGATTGGCGAGCACGGTTTGTCCTGCCTTCAGAAAATCGGTAAGCCCGATAATGAACAGCGCGGGTACGTTGTTGAACAGGTCAAGCACGTTCCCCACGAGCGCGGGAATCACGGCCTTCAATGCCTGCGGAAGAACGATGACGAAACTCTCGTCCCGCTTGCTGAAGCCCAAAGACTGAGCCGCCTCCGATTGCCCCCGCGGCACGCTCTGAATACCCGAGCGAACATACTCGGCGGCATAGGCCGCGTAGAAGAGCACGAAACCCGCGATGCCCCGCGCAAGGTCCGGAATATGAACCTGAGGTGGAAAGACCAGCGGAATAATGATCCATGACCAGTAGACGGTACAGACAAGCGGCACGGAACGCATCAATTCAATGTACCCCGAACACGCCAGTCGCAGGCTCGAAAATCGGCTATTTCTGCCGAACGCGAGCAGGATGCCTACCGGCAGGCTGAGCAAGGTGGCAATCACCGTGACGAGGACACTCAGGAGCAGTCCACCCCATCGGTCGACGCCGGCCGGTGCCAGCAACGCGCAGATGATGCCCACGCCCAGCAGCCACAACAAGCCCATCCCGCGGCCGATCTGGGGCCAGCGGCTCGTAGCGGCGCATGCGACCAGCGCGATGGAAAGACAGCCGAACACACCGGCGAGCCAATGAAGCTGAATACCGTAAGTCACCGCCGCGGCCGCCGCCAGACCAGCGCCGCTCACGACATGGCGCTTCCAGCGCTTCGCTATCAATACAAGGCCGATCGTCATGCCGAATAGCGCGCTCAGTCCGGCACCAGTGACGAGCGCACGCCAGATCTGGTCTGCCGGGAACGTCCCGACCAGCAATACGGTCAGGTTGTCCACCACGACCGACCAATGTGCGGTGAACAAGACCCAGCGCGCGGCAAGGACCGCAATATAAAGCGTCAGCGGAATCGACACCAGCGAGAGCAGCGAACTGGATGAAGTCGGGAACAGGTTGTGCCGCGCCCAACGACCAATAGTCATTGCCATTACCGAGCTCCTTTCTTCATGACACGCCGGTTGTACAGGTTCGCGATCGCACTAATGGACAAGCTGATGAGCATGTAGACGACCATGACAATAATGATGCCCTCCAGTGCACGACCGGTCTGGTTGGCGACCGTCCCGTACACACTGAACATATCGGGAAAACCGATCGCAATCGCAAAGGAAGTGCTCTTCGCGATGGTGACGTACAGGTTGCCAAGGGAAGGCAGGATGACGCGCACCGCTTGCGGCAAGACGACGACCCAGAGGGATTCACGATGGCCGAGACCTAGTGCAGCGGCTGCCTCCCACTGCCCTCGGTCGATCGATTGCACCGAACCGCGCACCACTTCGGCAACGTACGCGGCGAAGTTCACGCCAAGACCGATGATCAGGGCGGCCATCTCCGGAGAAAAGCCCGCGCCACCCGACACTGAGAAAGCGCTGGCCTGCGGCATGTCGATGCTGAACGGCCGCCCAGCGACCGCAGCGCCGAGCGCCAATATCCCGGCACTCACCGCGAAGGCTAAGCGACGCTGGCCTCGCGTTCTCACCAGCACACCCGCGGCAAACACGGCCACGGCCAATCCTGCAATCCACGCGTAGCGGGACGCCGCCGGTGTAGCAATCAGCCACGGAATGAACACACCTTGCCGGCTTGCGATCAACGCACCATGCAGCAGCGTGGCATCTGACAGGCTCGGCAGTTGTAACAGCACAGCGAAATACCAGAAGATGATCTGGATGAGTAGCGGCGTATTGCGAATGAGTTCGACAAACGCCCACGCCCAGTTTTTGACGACCCAATTCCTCGACATGCGCCCGACGCCGACCATCACGCCAACAACGGTGGCGAGCACGATCGAGATGAGTGTGACTATGAGGGTGTTATAAAGACCCGCAATCAGCGCCTGGGCGTAGGTCTGCTGGGAATTGAACGGCACCAGCGACAGACCGTGCAGACCTTTCGCTACCGTCAGGCCCTCACTGATGTCGAAGCCTGCAGGCTGCTTGAGAAAATCGAGGCTAAACCCGATGCCATGGCGTTGAAGACCACCCCATACCGTCGCTAAGAAGGCCAAAACGACCGAAATAATGGCCGCAAGGATTAGCGCCTGGATCGCCGCTGCACGCGTACGTGCCGCTCGCCGCCGCTTCGATTGGGACTGTGAAGCGGGTGAAGGAGGAGGTCCGAACGGTCGATTTTCCGTACTGGACAGTTTTAATTGCGACACTCTTCCTTCTCCACTGACGTCAAAATTCCAATGCGGGCGGACAGTTGATCTCGTTTCATATCCGGACTCTGCCGAAGCCGGCGGCAGGTTGCCGGCCGCCCGCTTCAGTGCGACTTGCGCTGCTTAGTACCAGGGCGGCGAATACATCATGCCGCCGTCATTCCATGCCGCGTTCAGAGAACCCTTGCGTTCAATTGCGTAGGGTGTCCGTGGGCCGATATTGCGGTCGTAGATCTCACCGTAATTGCCGACCGACGCGATCACCTTCTGCACAAACTCAGGTTGCAGCCCGAAATCCTTGCTGAGCGTACCGTTCACACCCAAGAATTTTTGCAGGTACGGGTCTGTCGTCTTGACGAAGGTCGGCAAATTCTTCGAGGTGATGCCGTGCTCTTCGGCTTCGAAGGTCGCATAGATCACCCATGTCAACGCAGCGTGCCAGCGAGGGTCGTCCTCAGACACAAACCCTGCGAGCGGCGATTTGTCGAACGCCTCAGGAAGAATCTGGAAGGCAGCCGGATTGCTCGCGTTGCCGCGCCAGCCCGCCAAAGCCGACTTGTCCGTCACCATCGCGTCACAACGTCCGGAATTCAGCGCGTCAAACAGTTTGTTCGTGTCCTGATAGGTCAGCGCCTTGGTTGACGTTTTCCAGTTGTGAGCCTTGAAGTAACCGGCCAGCATCTGCTCCGTTTCCGAACCCTGCGTCGTGCAGAATGTCGCACCGTTCAGGTCGCTGATGTGCTTGACCTTCAGCGCGGTCTTGACGAGAACACCGGTACCGTCATAAAAATTGGTGGGCAGGAAGGAAATGCTGAGCGCTGCCGACTCGCGCGTCGGCGTGACCGTACTATGGGCGAAAACGACGTCGGCCTGCCCCGTGCGAAGCGCGTTAAAGCGGCTGCGGTCCGTGACGATCACGAACTGGACCTTGTTCGGGTCACCTAACACGGCGGCAGCGGTCGCCCTGCAAAGGTCGACATCCATGCCTTCCATCTTGCCGGTCTTCGTGTTCAGATAGCCGAAGCCCGGCGTTGCATTGTCCGTGCCGCACAACAGCGTGCCGCGTTTGACCACCGTGCTCAGGTGATCTTCATCGGCGTGTGCTGCGGTCATTCCCAAAGTCAACGCACCGCAGCTCAACGCCATGCACGCAAGGAGACGTGCCGCATTAAAGCGAATCTTCATGTTATTTCTCCAGCCCGGAAAGATGACGTCGGCCCGCCTATTCCGAGCAATATCGGCGCGACGCAAGATTGCAACCAACCATTCGAATTCACTTCCCAGTCCTTCCATTCTCGAAGCTCGATCGCATGACAACCTGGGCTGACATGCAATGCTTCGCGCTACTCGACAACCTTACCTAAAGCAGGCGTGTAGTTGTCTCAGCAGCGGGGAGGGACTTGCCGCTAACTATCACCACCCCTGAAAGCGTTGCCATTGGGCTGCGATTTCGCGAGAGCCGGTTCGAATCAACTCGTAGTGGGCGTGCTGGGCGGCCGTCGCGCAAGCGTGATTCGGGAGAATGCGCACAAGCGAGCCGATGGGTAAATGAGGCAGCGACGCCCCACTACCGCTGCGCACGGCGATGATCCCCTGCTCCTGGTTCGCCTGAACCATGATCAGGTCGGGGTAGGGCACGCCGTCGACACTGCACACCACGCCATAACTCTGATCGATTCTCTGCGACGCCGTACCGCGATCGCGCGACATCGCCATCCAGCCTGCATCGACGAGAATCCATCCCTTGGCGGCCTGGTGACCGATGACGGTGGCCAGCACGCTAACAGCGATGTCGTCGACCGTGCACACATCAAGACCTGCCATCACGAGATCGAAAAACACGAACACACCCGCACGCACCTCCGTGACGCCCGTCAGGTCGCCCGCGAAATGGGCCGTCGGCGTCGAGCCCACACTGACGACGGGGGCTGGCAATCCCGCAGCGCGCAACACTGTTGCGCAACCGACTGCCGCTGCGCGTTCGCGTTCGGCAATCGCTACGATCTCTTCGATGCTCCTGCATGCGTACGATTCGCCCGCATGAGTCATGACGCCACGCAATTCCGCACCGCCGTCATGCAGCGTGTTGCCGATTGCCAGAAGATTGACCGTGTCATCGGGCCGCACACCGGCGCGATGACCGTCCGAGTCGATCTCGATCAGCGTTGGAATGCGGTCATTTGTGCGGCGCGACTGCTCGGCAACCGCTCGCGCAGCGTCGACGTTGTCCACCACGACCGACAGGTCGATGCCCTGCCGGCGTAGTGCACTCACGCGGTCGAGTTTGCTGGGCACAACGCCGACACCGTAGAGAATGTCGCGCACGCCGCCGGCGGCGAACTGCTCCGCTTCCTGAAGAGTCGATACCGTCGCCGGTCCGGCCGGACCATCCATCACGCGACGCGCCACTTCGATCGACTTCGGTGTCTTCAGGTGCGGGCGCAACTTGACGCTGCGTTCCGCGAGCCGTCCCCGCAGACGCGCGATGTTGCGCATCATGCGGCTCTCGTCGAGCAACAGCGCAGGGGTGCACAGGGACTCGATTGGCCCAGGCGTTGCGGCGCG
Source organism: Paraburkholderia sp. 32 (assembly GCF_050435345.1). NCBI lineage: Bacteria > Pseudomonadati > Pseudomonadota > Betaproteobacteria > Burkholderiales > Burkholderiaceae > Paraburkholderia > Paraburkholderia sp. 32. The sequence continues at coordinate 974,787 of NZ_JBNDKD010000002.1, read as the reverse complement.
CGACTCACCGTGGAACTCAGGCTCACTCGGATCTGTTGTTGTACGTCTCATGCTCGACATAATTCCTCTACCTTGGGACGAGTTGGACTTGCTTACAGCGCGACCACGCCGGTCTTGATCTGCGCAAAACTGCGCAGCCCCTCCGCGCCTTTCTCGCGTCCGTACCCGGAGCGCTTGAAGCCGCCGAACGGCAGTTCAACCCCACCTGAGGCGCCATACGTGTTGACGAAGACCTGCCCGGCCAACACCTCCCGGATCATTCGATGCGCGGTGGTCAGATCGCGCGTCCACACGCCAGCAACCAGTCCATAGTCGGTGCCATTGGCCAGTTGGACCGCTTCCTCGAGGTTGCGGAACCGCGTCACGGCCAGCACCGGCCCGAAGACTTCGTCCTGGCCCATCGGGCTCGCGGGGTCGACATCGTCAATCAATGTTGGTTGCAGGAAGAAGCCCTTACCGAACACGCCGCCGTTCAGCGCGTTGCCGCCGGCAACGATCTTCGCGCCGTTGCCGCGCGCCTGCTCGAGGAACGACATGACGCGACTGCGCTGCGTCTGCGAAATGAGCGGCCCAAGAACGGGGTCAGTCAGAGCAGGACCGATCGTCACGTTGGCAAAGGCCTGCTGGATGCGCTCCACCAGCACGTCGTGCACGCTTTCGTGAACCAGCAGCCGCGAACCGGCTGAGCAGGTTTGCCCTGCATTTTGCAGAATGGCGTTGACGACGCCCGGTACGGCACGTTCGAGGTCCGCATCGGCGAACACGATATTGGGCGACTTGCCGCCCAATTCCATCGTTGCCGGAATTACACGGTTGGCCGCGGCGTGGGCGATGATGCGTCCTACTTCGACTGAGCCGGTGAACGAGATATGGTCGATGTCGCCATGGCTCGTCAACGCTGCACCGGCCGTCTCGCCATAGCCAGTCACTACGTTCAGCGCGCCGGCAGGCAAGCCCGCTTCAAGCGCGAGCAATGCCAGTCTCAACGCGGTCAACGGCGCTTCTTCAGCAGGCTTCAACACGCAGCAATTGCCCATCGCCAGTGCGGGCGCGATGGTGCGCGCGAAGATCTGCATCGGATAATTCCATGGAATCACGTGCGCGGTGACACCATGCGGTTCCCATTGCGTAAAGATCATCGTATCCGCGTTCAACGGAATGGACGACCCATAGTGTGTCTCGAGCGCGCTGGCGTAAAAGTCAAAGTAGCGGCTGGTAATTTCAGCATCGCGCTTCGCTTGCCGCAAAGGCTTCCCCGTTTGCAGCGCTTCGAGCTCCGCCAGTGCATCGCGGTCACGTTCGACCAGTTGAGCGATGCGGCGCAGAATGCGTGCGCGCTCGGCAACCGCCACCTTGCGCCACGGATGCGACGCGCGCCGGGCCGCGCTAACCGCAAGATCGATTTCCGCAGGACCGCAGTCCGGGGTCTGGGCGATCACTTCGCCGCTGGACGGATCCAGCACCGCTACCGTGTCGCGTGTCTCAATCGACTCACCGTTGATGACGGCCGCTTCCTGCTTCATTGCTTGACTCCTCGATCATTCGTGGACGGATCGCCGCCGACAGGTCAGGACCGATCCTTGGAAATTCGCCGGTGCTTGCTGCGCCTTCTGGCGCGCAACCGCATAGGGCGGGACGAAGTATTGCCAGCCAAAATGCCAATAGGGTTAACGCCAACACGACTTCATCATTAATGCGGCAGTTAATAGAGGGGACGCGAAAGATCCACGGTCGTGCGCCACAGGCATGTTCTTTTGGGCATGTGCACGAGTGCGATCGCAGCGCTCCTCGCACTATGCTTCCCTAGAGCCGGGCTTCACGCCGTGATGGCATATCTCGCCTTGGAAACTGCCCAAGACGAGTTATGACGTCATCCGTCTCGTCATACGGGCACAGCGAATTGTCGAGCAACACTGAATGTCGAAGGTTGGCATGGTCCGCCATTTGCGCTTTTTTGGCGCATGGTCGGACGGCGGGGACTGTCAGATTGCTGGCATGTGGACGAAAATGCGGCGGCTATTCCTGGCCTCCGGCTCTCCCTATGCCGGAGCCAGGGCGATCGCCCAGCGCACGCGAGTCGCCCAGCCTCCAGTTACGGCGTGGGGAGAACGGCCGCTTTTGAGCGCGGTGGTGACATTCGGAGAAACTTACTGAGGGGCAGGAACGGGTCGGGTTCGGCCGGTCGCGACAGACAGCAAGCGGCCACAAGCCGCCGGTCGAGCTCGCCATCCAATTTGAATAACCAAGGGCTCATTCGCCCTTCCTCAATGGCCGGTCTCCGGCGAGCGAATTACCCGGTGGCACTGCCTCAACCCGGCCAGCAAGCGTCATTCGCCTCATCCGTCAGACGAAAGTTCAGACGACCTCTCCGCACTGCAAACGGTCACTGGCCTTCGGTTGGTTGGGGGAATTAGTAAGCGTGTGACAACTCCTGCCGCACGACGAACGGGCACAAAAGTTCCACAGGAAGGCGCAAAACGCTGAGATATTGACATGCCCCCGCGATGCTAGCGGCTATTCTTCAGACGCAGCGACTCACGCGTTCTCGGCCGGCTCTGCGGGTCGTCGGCAGCCATTCCGCACACACGCGGAAAGGGGGCTGTATGTCACATCCAGGACTACTTCGGCCCGCGCGACGCGCACTGCGTCGGCAGCAGTCGCGCGGATACATCTGGCTCGCCGTCGGCGTTTCGCTGACTGGACTGTCCCTGACACCCCCGGTGTTCGCGGCGGGTGTCCTTCCACAAGGCGGCACATACGTCGCCGGCGCGGGCACGATAGCCAGCCAGGGGAATGGTCTCTTGATCACGCAACCGGGTTCGACGCGCGGCGTGATTGACTGGAACAGTTTCTCGATCGGCAGGCACAACAGCGTGACGTTCGACAACGGTTCGGGCGCGACCCTGAATCGGGTGACGGGTGGCACACCTTCGGCCATTCTCGGCAGCCTCAGTGCGACGGGAAGCCTCTATGTGATTAATCCGCAGGGCATCGTCGTGGGGTCTTCGGGCGTAATCACAACGGGCGGACGTTTCGTCGCGTCGACCCTCGATGTCTGCAACTGCGCGTTCATGAACAGCAGTAACACGCTCACACTGTCGGGCGACTCGAACGCAAGCGTGATCAATCTGGGCAGGATCAGTTCGAGCGGCGGCGACGTGTTGCTGATTGCGCGACACGCGGTCATCAACGCCGGCACCGTGTCAGCGCCCAACGGCACGGCGGAACTGGCCGTTAGTGGCGACGTGCTGTTGCAGGACTCGACGAGCAGCCGGCAGGTGTTCGTGCAGACGGGCAGTCAGGGCACGGTCGTCAACAAGGGGCGGATAATGGCCGCACAGGTCAGCCTGCAGGCCGCCGACGGCAACGTATATGCGCTTGCAGGCGGCGGCACGCGTATCCGTGCGACGGGCACGGCCAGCCGCGACGGTCATGTGTGGCTGGTCGCCGACAGAGGCCGCGTCGAGCAGATCGGCAAGATCTCCGCGAGCAACGCGGATGGCAGCGGCGGAACGGTCGACACGCAAGCGGCGCAACTCGCATTCGGCAGACATGCAGCGGTTCATGCGGGCCAATGGAATCTGACGACGCCCGGCTTAACGATCGACGACTCCGCCGCCCATGCGTTGCAGCGCAGCCTGAACGCGGGCACCTCGGTCGCGGTTACGACAACGGGCGCCAATGGCGTAACGGGCGATCTGAGCGTTGCGTCGAGCCTCATCTGGCAGGGTGCCGCTTCGCTGACGCTTGCCGCGTATCACAACGTCTCAGTGACGACGGGCACGACGATCGCGAACCACGGGGCGGGCAATCTGGCCGTGCGCGCTGATGCAACGGGCAGCGACAACGGCGGCAGCATCGCGAATAACGGCATCATCGACTGGTCGGCAAGCACCGGCATCGTCAGCGCGCTCTATGACATGAACGGTACCTACAGCCCCGGCACCTTAGTCGGCAATGCATCGTGGTCCGCTCCGGCTTACAGCGGGCTGGTTACGCAGATCACCGGCTATCGACTCGTCAATTCGGTAGCGGACTTTCAGGCGGTCGGCAACGACATGACCGGCAACTACGCACTCGGAAAAGATATCGAAGCGAACAACGCCGCGTTCACCACGCTGGGCACTACCCCGTACACAATTAGCACGTTGTTCACCGGTCAATTCGACGGCATGTGGCATATCGTTTCGAATCTTTCGCCGAGCCTCGACGCCATCTTCGGCGATATCGGGCAACACGGCGTCGTGCGCGATTTGAAAGTCGACGCCCACCCGCTCGCCAACGACACTGGGTTTTACTATGGAATTGGCCTCCTGGCTATTAACAATCACGGCATTGTAGTCAATACGTTCACCTCTGGCGCGAACAGCTGCGATTGCTTCTATGCACCACTGTCAGGGCTCGTTGGGACGAACTTCGGGCTGATCGAGCGCTCGGGAAGCAGCGCTACGGTTCGGACCGGTGGCGTAGCGGCCGGACTGGTTAGCACCAACTATGGAAGCATCGACGAGTCGTATGCGACCGGCTCCGTCACAGGCTTTTTGACGCACGGCGGTGGTGGCGGACTGATCGCGAACAACTACAACTACGCCACCTCCAGCTACGGCGTCATAACGCAATCTTTCGCGACAGGTCGCGTTATCAGCGGCAACGGATTGGGGATGGGCGGCATCTGCGCAGGCTGCTCGGGTGGCCTTGGCGCCGACGTTTACTGGGACGTTCAGACCACCGGGCAACCGTCGGGCGGCGGCAATCTACCTGCATCCAACGGGCTCACCACAGCCCAGATGAGCAACCCCGCCAGCTTCGTCGGCTGGGACTTCGGGCCGAACGGCGCGTGGGTCATGCCGACCGGCGCCACGCATCCAGTGCTGCGGTGGCAAGTGGAACATTAGCGTGGCGCGATGTTGGTGGAACTGTCCGTCACGCAGACGATCGGAGACCGAAGCGAGTCGATCTGGGCTATCGACGCCTTGATGCCCGCGTGCTGGGGAGCGCATCGCTATGTCTGTGCTGGAGTTCAGGCAATGACGTTGAACGTCTGAGAATGGTCTGGTGTGAGACGTATGCAGAATCCCGCCCCCGATGTCTCTGATGGGTCGTCTGCTGTCCTCACGCTGGTGACATTCAAAAAAAAACGCGCAGACGGGCCATGAAACGCGAGCTTCTCCGCGAGATTGCGGCGCGGGTCTTATGCGAACACTGCGCGGTGCCGCGCCGAAGCCGGCGCGAGCTGCGCACCGCCGTTAGCGTCAGCGTCGCCCACCTGAAACGCCGCGGCCGCGCGCTGAAGACTCATCGCCTGCTCCTTCAGCGACTGTGCTGCGGCCGCCGCCTGCTCGACGAGCGCCGCGTTCTGCTGCGTCATGCTGTCCATCTGCGTGACCGCGAGATTCATCTGGTCGATGCCGGCGCTCTGTTCCGCCGCGGCCGCGGCGATTTCCTGCACGACACCGGTCACACGCATGATCGCGTCGCGCGCTTCGTCAATCGTCGAGCCGGTGTTTTCGACCAGCGCTGCACCACTGCCGACGCTGCCCACCGCATGACTGATCAGCTCGCGAATTTCCTTCGCCGCGGCCGCGCTACGCTGCGCGAGGCTGCGCACCTCGCTCGCGACGACTGCGAAGCCGCGGCCTTGCTCGCCCGCGCGTGCTGCCTCAACCGCAGCATTCAGCGCGAGAATGTTGGTCTGAAATGCGATGCCCTCGATCGTCGCGATGATCTCGACCATGCGACCCGATTCGTTCGAGATCCCCTTCATCGCCGCGACGGCCTGCGTGACCATGTCGCCGCCGCGGTTCGCGATTTTCGCGGCGCAGGCCGCAAGCTCGCTGGCAGTGCGCGCGTTGTCTGCAGTCTGGCGGACCATCGCCGTCATCTGCTCCATGCTCGACGCAGTTTCCTGCAACGACGCAGCCTGGCTCTCGGTGCGCGACGACAGGTCCGCGTTGCCGTTCGCGATCTCGTTCGCGCCGCACGCGACGTTGTCGGACGCATCCTTGATCTGGCAGATGGTACCCGTCAGCGCGTCGCGCATCCGCTGCATTACGTGTAGGAGGCTTGACGTGTCGCCGTTGCGCGTGCGGATCGCCACCGTCAGGTCGCCCGATGCGATCGCGTCCGCCACGTTCGCCGCATAGGCCGGATCGCCGCCGACCGTGCGCGCGATGCTGCGGTTCGTCACCGCGACGAGCGTCACGAGGACCGCGGACACGGCCACGAAGATCGCGCCGATCAGCCACAACGACGCCATGAACGCAGCGTCGATGTCGTCAACATAGGCGCCGGTTGCGATGATCCAATCCCACGGCGCATACCGCACCACGTAGCCGATCTTGCCGACCGCCTGTGTCGAAGCTGCGCCCGGATGCGGGAACACGTAGTCGACGAAGCCGCCGTCCGGCGCCTGTGCGGTCGACGCGAACGTCACGTAATGGTGACGGCCGTCGGCATCGGCGCTGTCCGCGAGATCCCTGCCTTCGAGTGCCGGCTTGATCGGATGCATCACCATCTGCGGCTTCGAATTGATCACGAGGAAGTAGCCGTCTTCGCCGTAGCGGACGCCGCGCAGGCGTTCGAGTGCCTGCTTGCGGGCATCCGCCTCCAGCAACGCGCCGCTTTGCGCCAGCGCCGCATACTCCGTCACGATGCTGAGTCCAACGTGCGCGATGTTCGTGAGGTCGTGCTTACGTTCTTCGATGCGCGTCTCGCGCGACTGCCACGCCGCCGATACGGAGACGGCGAGCAACGCGACGAGGCTGATGATCAACGGCAGCCAAAGCTTCTGCGTAAAACTGAGCTTGTGCATCCTGAGTCCTCGTGCAGACGAAAGGAAACCGCCTAGCCCTGCCGCGGAAGTGGCATGTGTATGGGCTGCTCCGGGCGGCGCGGGCGGAATGTCCGGCGGCCATCCAAGAGGTTCCTGCTCGAGTTATCGGCGGATACGAGCGAAAGTTTCATCCTGTGAAACCCTCGGTTACACCGTGCCAAGGCGCATCGGAGTGCCCTGCGCGCCGACTCCCTCGGAGCGTCATCAGGCACCAGCCGGCCAAGTGCAGCCGTTCGCCCTCGTTCTTACTCGGCCGTTCAGAGGGCCGCTCCAGTTATATGAACGGCCCCTCGCGCTGGGACACGGTCGAGCGCCCACGCAAACGCGAACCTGCGATCCATCCCGGACGTCCTGCGCCCAAGCCGCCGCTTGAAGGTCTGATACGCAGCCGTGGGCACGGTCCACGGACAAGCAACGATCTTACAGCTGGTTCTGGATTCGTCAGAAGCCGAATAAATCGTACGTCAATCGCACCGGACGACAACTTGAATCAAACTGTTTGGTTGCATCCGGCCGGGCCCCTGATTGTCGACAAGCGCGGAACAAATATTTTTCCTACCCTTGCATGAGGCAGCCGTCTTCAGGAGACAAACGGTGGGAAGCATTGAAGAGTGGCTGGCATCACTCGGCTTGTCCGAGTATGTCCATAGCTTTGCCGAGAATGGTATCGATCCCTCGGTCCTCCGCGATCTGACGGACCAGGATCTCAAGGATCTTGGCGTCTTGCTTGGCCATCGCCGCAAAATGCTGCGCGCGATTGCCCAACTTGACGACAGCGCCGTTGCAATATCTCCAATCGTGGCCGCGCCCGTGCCACGTGATGACGCGGACCGACGCCAGCTCACCATCATGTTCTGTGATCTCGTCGACTCGACTGCCCTCTCGAAGCGGCTCGATCCGGAAGACATGCGGAAGATCCTCGGCGCCTATTACCGGGGTTGCGCGGATGTAATTACCAAGGCCGGTGGCTTCATTGCCCAGTACATGGGTGATGGTGTGCTGGCGCATTTTGGTTATCCTCAGGCGCATGAGGACGATGCCGAGCGGGCCGTACGTGCGGGGCTGACGCTAGTGGGGGCCATCGGCAAGCTCGATTCCGGGACCGACGAAAGTTTGCGGGTGCGGATCGGGATTGCTACCGGCGTAGTGGTAGTCGGCGATGTGACGGGTGAAGGCGAAGCCCAGGAGCGTGGCGTCGTCGGCGAGACGCCCAATCTCGCTGCCCGGCTGCAGACCTTGGCCGAGGCCGGAACAGTGGTGATTTCTGCGAGCACGCAGCGGCTGACGGCCGGGTTGTTTGACTACCGCGACATGGGCCTCGTGACTGTGAAGGGTTTTGACGAATCGGTGCGGGTTTGGCAAGTACTCGGCCCCAGCGGGGTCGAAAGCCGCTTCGAGGCGCTGCACACGTCCACGTTGACGCCAATCGTCGGGCGCGACGAAGAAATCGGGCTGTTGCTCGGCCGATGGCAGCGGGCGAAGAACGGTAATGGGCAGGTTGTGCTGCTTTCAGGCGAGCCCGGTATCGGAAAATCGCGGCTGACCACCGCCCTTGAAGAGCGGCTTCAATTCGAGCCGCACGCCCGCTTGCGGTATTTCTGCTCGCGCCGTCATCAGGACAGCGCCTTCTATCCGTTCATTTCCCAGCTCGAGCGTGCGGCCGGTTTGCGGCGCGACGATACGGTTGAACAACGCCTCGACAAACTTGAGGCGGTGCTCGCGTTCGCCGCCGACAATCTGGGCGAAGCTGCTCCGCTGGTGGCGGCGTTACTATCGATTTCGACGGAAGGTCGATACCCAGCACTTAACCTCACGCCGCAACAGTACAAGGATAAGACGCTTAGCACGATAATTGCGCAGGTCATGGACCGGGCAAGACGCCAGCCGCTGCTGATATTGTTCGAAGATGTGCATTGGGTCGACCCCAGCTCGCTTGAAGCGCTGGACCATCTTGTCGATCGTATTGCAACCCTGCCTGTCCTGCTGATCGTCACCTTCCGGCCTGAGTTCATATCTCCGTGGATCGGCCGCGCAGAGGTGATGCTCCTTACGCTCAATCGTCTGCAGCCTCGGCAACGAGCCGAAATGATCGGGCGGATAACCGTTGGCAAGGCACTGCCGAAAGAGGTCACAGACCGGATCATCGAGCATACGGATGGAATACCGCTATTTGTCGAAGAACTGACCAAGACAGTGCTGGAGAGCAGCGTACTGCGCGAGCAGAACGGGCGCTACGTCCTCGACGGTCCGCTGCCACCACTGGCGATCCCGATGACGCTGCACGCTTCGCTGATGGCGCGTCTCGATCGCCTGGCGCCGGCGCGGGATGTAGCACAAATCGCCGCTGTAGTCGGCCGGCGATTTTCTTATGAGCTCATCAGCGCGGTCGCGTCGATGCCCAGGGAGCGGCTGGACGACGCATTGGATCATCTCGTCAGTGCGGAGCTGGTTTTCCAGCACGGGGCACCACCGGATGCGGAATACACCTTCAAGCATGCCCTGGTGCAAGACGCCGCATACAGCTCCCTGCTGCGGGAGAGGCGGCAGCAGTTGCATGCCCGCATCGCAATGGAGCTCGAAAATCATTTTTTTGACGTAGCGGAGCAACAACCGGAAATCCTGGCCGAACACTGCGCCCAGGCCGGATTGACGGAGAAGGCGGCCCGGCTGTGGCGGCGTGCCGGTCACAATACGGCAAAACGCGCCGCGCATCGTGAGGCGTCGGCCTTGTTCGAGAAAGCCCTGACTGCCTATGCGGTCCTGCCGTCCTCAACCGAGATACTTGGTGAAATCGTCGACATCCGATGGGATCTTAGCCACTCCCTTCATGCGCTCGGAGAAGTGACACGGAACCGCGCGAATCTGGAGAACGCGAAACATCTTGCCGAAGGGCTTGGTGACGAGGTACGCCTATCGCGTGTTCTATCAAGGCTGGCTTTCACGCTCGGTTCACTAGGCGATTCGGTCGGCGCCGTCGAGGCAGGGGAACGCGCCCTGGCGTTGACGGAGCGGCGAAGCGACCCCGATGCGAAGGCTTGGGCGACCATGATGCTGGCACGATCACGGTATGGCTGCGGAAACTATGAGCGCGCGATGGTGCATGCTCGGCAGGCGCTGGCTCTCCTCCATGAAGGCCATGGCCACGGCCTCGGACCCGATGAGACTTACGTGAAATACACGCGCGTCAACGCTCGTATCTGGCTGGTGCTGTGTCTTGCCGAACTTGGCCGGTTCGACGAGGCTGCTGTCCTTGGACAGGAGGCGATGGACATGGCCCGAGTGATAAATGAGCCAGAGCAACTGATCTTTGCTGGCCACGGTGTCGGACGGATGCACCTTGTTCAAGGCAATTTCGACGTTGCTGTCGAGACACTTGAGCCCGCACTTGCCATGTGCAAGGCTGAGTTTCCATACTACGTTCCCCGAATAGCCTCCTGTCTGGGGGCGGCGTATGCCTCGCTGGGCCGGACCAAGGAGGCCTTGGTTCTTCTGGAAGAGGCAGTTCGCCAGGCGGCGGCGAGTAATTTAACGTTCGGACAGTCGCTAGTGCTCTCAATTTTCGGTCGAGTGTGCCAGCTCGCTGGTCGACAGGATGAAGCCCTCGCTCATGCACATCATGCCATTGACCTGGCTCGAGCCTCCGGCGAACGAGGCAACGAGGCCTGGGCCGGGTGCTTGTTGGGAGATCTTGTCTCGGATGGCAACGCTACCGAACCTCGGATTGACGAAGCTCACAATTACCACCGCATGGCCTTGATGATCGCGCACGACCTCGGAATGCGGCCTTTGCAAGCACAGTGCCTATATGGCCTGTCTCGGCTGCAAAAGATGGGCGGAGATAAAGCATTGGGCGAGAGAAGTGCAGCAGACGCCACATCGCTTTGCCGGGAAATGGGCATCAAACCATTGACTGGCTGAACATCGTCTCGCCTCGCCCCCAGTTTGCCGAGAGCCGCTTGCGCGCCGGTCTGTATCAGATCTCGATAACCCCAGTCGCGTTACTTACCCAGCGACCGGTTTGCCTTTTCGGCTGCCGCATTCAATGCCGCGGCGGGTTGAGCCTGTCCCAGGTAGACGGACTGCATGGCATCCGACACGACTTTCGCGGTGTCTTCCCACCCAGTGACAGTCGGTGCGAACCGTGCGTTCGGCAACAATGCGATGAACGCCTTGGTGTCTGGGCCATTGAGCGCCGGATCGCTTGCTTCGGCCTTCGTCGTGGGCAGGAAGCCTTCCGTCTTCGAGAATTCGACGCGCGGGCTCTTTGTGAAGAGGAAGTCGAGAAACTTCCAGGCGCTCTTCTTGACCCTGGAGTTCTTGAACATCATGATTGAATCTGTTACCGCATAAGTGGCCTGCGTCGTTCCCATCGGAATGGGATCAATGCCGTACTTGAGATTCGGCGCCTCCTTCGCGATCTGTTTCGACAGGAAAGGCAAGGAGATAACCATCGCCACGCGGCCCTGCTTGAACAGGTTCTGAACGCCTTCACGGTTATAGCCGGTGACTCCCGGTTCGGTCAGACCGTCGTCTATCATCGTTTTGTACAGCGTTGCGGCTTTCACACCAGCCTGCGAATTGAAAGCAGCCTTGCCGTCCTTGCCGATCACGTCTCCGCCGTAACTCCAGAGTCCATAATAGAAATAGACATCTGTCTCGATCTCTTTGCCTTGAAGACCAAAGCCGGCAATATGCATCGCTTTCAGCTTCTTCGACGCATCGATTACGTCGTTCCAGGTCTTCGGGCCATTCGGATAGCCAGCTTTCGCGAGCAGGTGCTTGTTGTAGTACAGCGCGCGTGTTGAAGCAGCGAGCGGCAAGCCATACACCTTGCCTTTGATTTCGCCCGGCGCCAGGATCTGGCCAATGAAGCGGTCCCTGAAGCTGGCGTCCATGTAGCCATCAAGGGGCTCGGCGACGTCGTCGTGAACGAAATCCAGCAACCAACGGGTAGCGACAATCGCGAGGTCCGAGTTCGCGCCGCCCATGATGTCGGTCTGGAGCTTCTGTTGCAGCACGTCCCAGTTTACTTCTTCGATCTTGATTGTCGTACCAGGGGTAGCTTTCTCGAACTCGTGAGCCATCTTGTTGAAGTATGGGCCAGTCGCGTCACTGTAGTGCGAGACGGTAATCCGGACCGTGTCGGCGTGTGCCGTTACTGCAATACCTGCAAACGCAAACCCTACGATGATCGTGCGTAGCGCGAAAGACACAAGGACTTGCTTACGCCGGAGATTCAGCCTGCTCATGGATTCGCTCCCGCTCGCGCGCCCTTTGCCCGACAGGCGGGAGCGCTTCCTCCATAGAATAGGCCGAGCCAGCACGCGGCGTTCGCCATTTTCCCGCGTGGGACAAAACGGCACGGAACACCGGCAGACGTGCAACACATCGCCGCTTTGATCGCGCGGGGTCGGACAATAGCAAGGGGAGCAGAACATGACACGTTCGCCACATACTCTCTTGTGCGAACCTGCGTTGACCGGCTCGGGCGATGGTCAACACACCATTGCAGACGAAATGGAACAGGTTAGGATCAAAGGAGCGCACCGTGTCAAGATTCGCGACGCGAAGGGGCATCCGATGACAGTGACCCTTGAGGTCCGCTACCAGCGAATGACAGTGTTGCCGCCCATCGGCAAGCAGAATCGTTATCCGGCGCTGCAACTCACGGTGGTTCATGCGCATGAGCGTGATGTGCCGCCCGGGCGCTCCAGCATCGAATGGAAGCTGCTGACTAATCTCCCAGTCCAATCACGTGCCGAGGCAATCGAGAAGCTCAACTGGTACGCCATGCGCTGGAAGATTGAAACCTTCCACAAGATTCTGAAGTCCGGGTGCAAGGCCGAAGACTCGAAGCTGCACACCGCAAAACGACTTGCGAACCTGATCTCAGTGTTTTGTATCCTGAGTTGGCGCATATTCTGGCTCACCATGATCAGTCGATGCGCACCACAGGCCCCTCTCGACACGGCGTCCACACCTGCAGAAATTGAATTGCTTGAACGTGTAGTTTCCGGCTTACCGCTTACTGCCCAGGCACCGCCCCTCGTTCGTAACTTGATCAAGGTCGCCCGACTTGGAGGCTATCTGGCTCGCGCCAGCGACCCGCCTCCAGGTAATGCCGTTATGTGGCGCGGCATGCAGCGCCTTACCGACATTCAACTGGGATATGAACTCGCACTGAACCGAAGTGGGTAACTGCAAGCGCGGCGAGCCGCTTACGCTGGCTCTGGAGAATCGAATTGGCCCGCGAAGCGCGAACGGAGCGGGATATCGGAGACGGCCTTACCCGGCTTCACATGAATTCCCCGAAGAAAGCGAGGGAGAGGTGGGACGCGCTGCCCAGTACCCGTCGTGACTCGAAATGCCTTCGAACATCATGCGGCGCGCGAGTTGTACGCCTACACTGAGTATTCATCGGCCCGGTTGAGTGCGAAGCTGGGGCCGATTGCGGCGAGCGGTGCGCCCGATTTTCGTCTGACGTTTGCGAATCGCATCGCGTCGCGCCGGCGCCAAACCGGTGTGGCAAGCTCGCGTGTGCCGGCTGGCATCGAATGCAGGCGACGAATATGGACATCGCGCAATGGCTGCAGCGTCTCGGACTCGAGCAGTACGCGCTCGCATTCGCGGCGAACGATATCGACGCAAGAAGTGACGCATATGCATATCATCCTGATCGCACCGACAGGTTTGTTCCGCGAGGGCGTTGCACGCCTGGTCAGCGACTTCGAAGAGTGTATCGAGGTGAGATGTGCGGACTATCGGATCACCGCTTTCGAAGACTGGACCCGCGCAGACCTGCTGATACTGGATGGCGACCAACAAAGCGAAGCACTCGATGTGCTGAGCGCATTGCGGCGCGTCTTCCCGCATTTGCCAGCGCTCGCATTGCTGAGCGAGATCGATCAGCAGACTATCGACTCCTTCATGGCTGCCGGTGTGGCGCGCTGCCTGAACAAGTCGCAATCCGCGCAAGCGTTGCGCGACGCGCTACAGGTGGTACTGGCTGGCGCGGCATACCTGCCGGCAACGTTCTCTGCAATAGCGCACACACAAGCTTTGCGTGGCGCAACCACGGATTCGCGCGTGGTTCCCGACCCTGCGATGAACAACCGCATGCTGACGCCACGCCAGACCGAAGTACTGGCCCTCGCGGCGCGCGGCGAGTCGAACAAGTCGATCGCGAGGCAACTCAATATCGCGGAAGGGACAGTAAAAGTGCATCTCTATACGGTGTATAAAGCGCTCAAGGTCGAGAGTCGCAGGCAGGCCAGCATCGCGGCCGCGCGGCTCGATCAGGTCGGCGATGCACAGCTTCACCAGGCGCTCGATGCGCAGCTCACCATCAAGCGGCTCCTCTCCGATTTGCCTCCCCGTCGCTTCAAACGCGGAGACGTGCTGTTTCGCAAGGATGCGCCAAGCGACGCGCTCTACTATGTGTTGCGCGGGACGGTCAGCCTTCAGGAGATCGGCGTCGATGTGGGCGCTGGCACGATCCTCGGAGAGATCGGACTTTTCTCGCCTGACCATCGACGCACCTGGACGGCCTGTTGCAAGAGCGAATGCGAGTTGCTGACGGTTTCCGCGGCCGATGCAATGCGGATGTACTATCAGGATCCCGAGTTTGCGACTTACCTGATCCATCTGGTCACGCGCAGACTGGAGGCCGACAAACTACGCTCGAAGCAGGACAATGCGCGACGCTCCCTTGATTGATTTTCACGCGAGATTCGCCGTTCCGGGTTGGTCTTGAACTTCACCTCGCGAACTCTTCATAAATCGTACGCAGTGGCCTCCCGGATTCAGATCAGATACGCCGGCGTGACAGACGCGTTTCATGCGTGGGCGGCGCGGCAACGGTGCCACCTGCCGCTGCATTCCGAGCTTGGACGCCAGGCTCGCGAAGAGCACCAATGCCACGTTGAACCACAATGCGGCAGCAGCCGCGAAGCGGACTGCGTCCGGCTGGCCCGTGATCAGGAAGCGCATCGAGATGAGGCCATCGGTGGTTTTTAGCGCGGTGAAGATTGCGGCCGAAATGGCTATACCAAGCGCGGTGCGGAGCGCCGACGCCATTTTGTAGACATCTGATGCCTCGCCTGCCTGGGCGTCCGGTACACCGAACAACGCGTCGTCCGTAGAAGGCGTCGCATAGAAGCCCAGACCAATGCCAACTAGCGTGAATCCGACAAAGGCAGCGATCGTGTAATCTGTCGCGGACAAATACGTGAAGGTCGTGATGAGGACACCGCTGCCAGTCACCGCGCAGCCTGTCAGCATCGGGCGGTGCCGTGCGCCCCAGCGCTGCTGCAACTTCTCGCCGACACGGATCGTCGACAGGATCGCGACGAGGTAGCCGGCCGTCATCAAGCCCGACTGATGCGACGACAGATGATCGACCTCCTGAAAAAGCTGCGAGACGATCAGCAGCGAACCCGCGACCCCATTCGGAAGAAAGTTCGATAGCGTTGCGTCAAGATAGGTCGCATTCCTGAATAGCCGGTCAATGAGCGGATGGCTGCAACGCTGCTCCGTCCAGATGAACATGCTCAGCGAGGCGGCGAACGTGCCCACGAGCGATAGCACCAAGAGTTGAACCAGCCGAGAATCGAGCCTTGTTCCACGATCACGTTGAAAGCAACCATTGCGATCGTGAGTGCGGTGAAGCCCGTTCAGTCAAAAGTCCGGGCGACGCCTTGGCGATCGGCCCGGCTTTCAGGCGTTCCGCGACTCAGTAACCAGCTCGCCAGCGCGACTGCGATCGACATCCAGAAGCTCGATCGCCATCCCAACGGCGCATCGACGAGGCCGCCGAGCAGTGCGCACAGACCGCCCCCGCCCGACGATCCGAGCGACCAGAAGCTGAGCGCCCGTCGTTGCGCGGCGCCGTTGTAATACGCTTCGATCAGCGCGAGCGTCGCCGGCATGATGCACGCTGCGGGGACGCCTTGAATGACGCGTCCGCTGATGACGAAGGTCGCCGTGTCTCGAGGCGAGGCGGCGATCAGCAGCGAACCGGCGATGCTCATTGCAAGCCCGGCATAAGTGATTTTCACGCGGCCGACCCTGTTCGCCAGCCCGCCTGCGACGACGATGAAAACGCTAGAAAAGAGGGCGGTGATGCTGACGGCGATGTCACTGAGGCCATCGTCAATTTGCAGATCCGCCCGCATGGACGGCAGCACGTTCAAGGTCGTCTGGGCGAACAGCCAGAACGTGACAACGGCGAGCACGATGCCGGCAATCAGCTTCTCCCCGCCGTTGTACTCGGAGAGAATCGACGGTTCGTCGAAAGACGCCATTTTGGTTCTCCCTCCTTTCTCCGGAGCCGCAGGTTGCCCGCTCCAGGCAGGCTCACTTGCCACTACCTTTGAAGAGTTCCTGCAACCGCGCTGCCTCGCCGTTCTGCTGCGAGCGCACGAGGTCTTGATAGACTTCGGCTCGGGTCTTTCCGTCACCCACGCTATGTCCGCCGGACATCGAGCTTCCTGAAGGGTCGGGACCTTCCGAATTCACCGCGTCAGGCTGTGCTGCGGTCGTTGGATTTGCGCTGGTGTTTTGCGCGCTGGCGTGCCAGGCGCACGCGCACAATAGCCCACCGGCGACGAGTAACACTGTTTTCATGAGAGTCTCCTTTAAAAAAGAATGTGGACGCAACGCGGCGTCACGACGTGCAGAGACAAGCGCCGGCGCTGCCCCTTGCGGGGGCTACCGGCCGCACTTGCTTGCAAGCTGGAAAAACATCGGAAACTGCGCAGCGAGTTCGTGTGTGCGGCAGGTCGGAGCCAGTATGATTTCCGAGCCTCGCTGCCGCTATATCACTTTGGTAATAGGCGGCAATGGAGAAACGGACGCGGTGGTGCGCGAGTGTGTCGCAACTGCTCTCATCAAAGCCAGTCGGACACTGCTGCCGCCCTACGCGAGCCTTGGCAACTCGACCCGGCAGCTGCTTTGCGGTACGAAATACGCTGTCGGGCGGTCCGGAGTTTCTACCATCGGCTGTGATGTCGGCGATGCATCCATAGTCACCCGACGCACGCCCCTAGGCGCCCGCTGAAGGACCGGCGATTGCCGGCGTGAAAGGCTCTCCCGCGATCACCGTTCTGCCGTTGCGATTACTGTCGTGCTCGAAGCCCACGCGATCGGATCGCGTTCTCGCGATTTGTGGTCACGTATGCGACGCCTACGGCTGGGTTGATCGGGAACTCGTCCCACTGTCGGTCACCGGTGATGATGCACGCGCAAACCCGGCGATACCGCGGGCAGTTGCACCCCGGAAGCAGTCATTGATGTTGCGCCAATCCGAACCGCAGTTGTGGATGTGCGCCGTGAAAAGGCGGCGCTTTCCAGCGGGTGAGAGCCCCGCCCGGCGATTGCTCCAGCCGGAAGCAACCTATAAGGAGCAGCTATGGAGGTAACGAAGTGGCTGAAGCCTCTGGTGAAGCGTCTCACGAATTGGTGACAGCGCGAGTGTGCGGGCCGTAACGCGAGTAAACGCCGAGCAATCCTCGAGAATGCCGATGCGCAGGCCGACCCGAACACCCTATCGGGGAAGGCTTCTATGAGCAGCAAGTTGTCAAGGCGTTTCGCGCGAAACTGACTGCAAATCACACATCGATGCACATCGGGCGTGCTCCATAAAGAAGTGCCGTAGCGGGGTCAAGGGCAGGTGAAGCCTGAGCGCAGCGACCCTTGACGCTGCGAAGGCACAATAGCCTGACCCGGGCTGGCGAGCGCAGGTGATTGCGTTCGCCAGCCTGCAGGGCGAATTTCGGCCCCTCCATTGCTGCGATCAATTCGATATTCCGTCTGGTCCGAAGCCAAATCGCCGCGCGCGTGGGACCTGACGTCCCACCGACTTCTATCCGCTGGCACTGGGGCCAGCCTCATCCGATGCGCGTTGTGCCGACCTCGTGAGCGGGAACATGCCCCATCTGACAAATCGGTTGCGTGAGCAACCCGCCTTCCCCACGGGCATGTTCGCTTCAGACCATATGCACCTCCCATGACTCCTCGTCCAGCGGATTTCCATGACCCGACGCGAAGGCCGAAGCGGAGCTCAGGTGGACTTCAACTGGGCTCCCGCAGGGATGACGCCGTCCCTCAGGTAGCGCCACAGGGCAATCGCGAGGCGCCGTGCCACCGCCACGATTGCGATGCGCCGCGCGCGGCGGTTCGGTCCCGTGCCCTGCGTGCGCTGGTTGAACCACTGTGTCAGTGCACTGCCGGGCTGGTGGCGCAGCCAGCACCACGCCATCTCGACCAGCAGGGCACGCACGCGCCGGTTGCCCTGCCGGCTGATGCCCTGGTCGGTCTGGCTCTCGCCGCTGTCCCAGGGCTGCGGCACCAGCCCGACGCACGCGCCCACCTGGCGCGGGTTGCTGAACTCCCGCCAGAACAGTTCGAGCGTGAGGCGCGACGCGCCCACTTCGCCAATGCCCTTCAGGCGTGCCAGGGCATCGCTGCGCTGGCGCACGGGCGCCGGCACGCTCGCCTGTCGCGTCTTCTCCAGCGCGGCGAGTTGCTGCTGCGCCAGCGCCAGCCGTTCGCATTCGCGCAGTAGGCGCTCACGCAGTTCGGGCGGCAGCGGCGTGCCGTCATGACAGCGCACCTCGTCACGGGCGAGCCGGCCCGCGAAGGCCCTGTGGTCGACCTCATCCCAGCAGCCGAGTGTGGCCAGCAGTTTGCGCATCCGGTCGAAGTGCTGGTTCACTTCCTTGTGCAGTTGGCCGCGATCACGCATCAGCTGGCGCGATGCTTCATCCTGGGCGGAGGGCACGTGCACCACATGCATGCGGTCGCGTTCGCCGCGCAGCCACGCACGCAGGTTGATCACCAGCTTGATGGCATCGAGCCGGTCGGTCTTCGCGCGCCGCCTGTGGCGCTCGACCGGAATGCTGGCGGGATCGACGACGTAACATTCAATGCCGCGCGTTTGCAGCGCGCGACAGATCCAGAACGCGTCCTGGCCGGCCTCGTAGCTCACGACGATGCGCACGCCGGCCGGCAGCGACCACTTCAGCTTCTGTTGTTCGATGACGTCAAGCACGGCCTGCAGGCGGTCAGCGGCCAGCGGCTGCGCGACCGTGTGGACGGCGGGCTTCTCGCGCCGGCCATCGTGCAGCGCGACCTTCCACTTGCCGGCGGCCAGCTCGAGCGAGACCGCGAGCACGAGCTCCTCATTACTACCGGTCGTGAACGTCTGATCGGTGCGCATGATGCCTCTCCTCGTAGCAAGGTTCGATCAACTGATTTTATGACTCGGTTCGGTTTACCCGCAGGTGTCCCGATACATAGGATCTGATGCGGCTGGGTGAATGAGCAGGCAGGACGCCCGGTCGCTGCGCCGGGGTAGTGGCGACAGCATGTGTACACAAGGAAAGCGTACGCAACACGGGAAGCCCCCTGGCGTGGTCAGGGGTGTGCGCGTCCAGCTAAGGCTGGCATGTTCAGCAGGTTCACTTTCGGACGAGAGAAGGTGTACCGACGCATTGCCCGCCCTCAATTAATCGTTGCAAAGGGTCACAGCTTACGGGCGACCATTCCGGCACTGCGATCTCAAAAAACAATCAAGGGATTTTACTTCGACAGATGCAGCTTCTTCGATAGCACGATACCCCGCTGCGGGCTCACCAGCCAGATGGCGTGAATGTTCGTGTACAGCGTCGAGGTTCTTGTTGTGATGTCTGTGGGCTCGACGTCGCTGGGATCGCTATGTTCGCGTCGATCGGTCAGGTAAGGCGGCGCCATGATACACATCAGCACAATCGCGAAGTCTCCATTCGCTTCGTCGAACGCCGCCTGCGAGAGTGTCACGCGTCCGTGAACCCTGGATTTGCTCCGTTTGCCGGACTTGAGTTCAATCAGATCGATGTGTTGGATGTACCCCTTGGCCTTCGCCTCAGGCGCCACCACAAGCCCTCGACCGCGTGGTCCGGTTATGGTCTTCTTGAGCAGGATCATGAGCTTGCCCGTAAAAAATGGATCCCTTGCTGAGTGTGTAAAACTCACGCGAGGAGGAAGGAAAGATGGGTAATCCGAGAGCACGGTACACGCAGGAATTCATGATAGAAGCCGTGCGCATGGTCCGCAGCGGCCAGAGCATGGCGGCGGTGGCAAAGATACTAGCCATTAGCCCGAAGACGCTGCACAACTGGGTTAAGGCCGATGCCGCTGGCAAGCTGAACGGCGCAGGCAAGCAGGTTTCTCCCGAACAGATGGAGATTGCCCGGCTGCGCGCGGAGTTGGCACGCGTGAAGATGGAGCGCGACATATTGGAAAAAGCCACGGCGTACTTCGCAAAGGTGTCGGATTGAAGTACGCCTGGATTGAACTTCACAGCCGACAATGGCCGGTTTCCCTGACCTGCCAGGTGCTGGGTGTCAGCCCCAGCGGTTACCACGCCCGCAAGGCCCGGGACGTCGATACGGAGCGTCCGCGCCGACGCATCAGCAACGACGCCCTGCTGGTCCACATCAAGGCCGTGCACGCTGAATCCAAAGGCGAGTACGGCTGGCCGCGGGTGTGGAAGAAGCTGCTTGCCCAGGGCATTCGCGTCAGCAAGGATCGTGTCCAGCGGCTCATGAAGCTGCATGGCATCAAGGCGAAGACCAAACGCCGCTTCAAGGCCACCACCGACAGCAACCACAACCTGCCGGTCGCGCCGAACCTGCTGCAACGCGATTTCTCGCCTGCTCGCCCCGATCAGGCCTGGAGTACGGACATCAGTGTGCCGCAGCAAGCGGCGTAAGAGATGAGGGTATGGCCCCTCGCAATCGGCTTGCAGGAGCGGGTTGCAAACCACCATAAGCGGCGTTGGTCAAAAGCCAGGGTCGTGAGCGTTATGGAAAAGGTGCCACAAGGCATCAGGTATGGATCAGGAAGGCGAACAACCGTGAACTGCCGTTCAAGTGTCGAAAGTACTCAGATGACATCAAAACTGGGGAGTGATGTTGCCCCACGATTAGTCTGGCCGTTACCTGCTTACGGGCCAGGCGGTGTCCGGCATAGAGGCAGCGTGAGTCTGATCCAGGCTCTTACGTTGAACTGCGGGAACCTTCGGTGGCGATATAAAGCGAAAGGCACAAGCTCGAAAGGCGAGGCCGATAGTAGCGATGCGCCACCAAGGGGCGGAGCAGCTCGTAGTAGTGTTGAAGCCGCTGTAATGGCGGTGGAGCGAAGGGGCTGCGTTATCCAGGCATTGGGTTGTGTCAACCGCGTAGGCGGGAGGAGCACAGCACAATGACCAGGTCGTATGACATTCCTAAGGCGCTTGTCTGGGAAGCATATCAAAGTGTTAAAGCAAACGGAGGATCGGCAGGCATAGATCGCGAGACTCTGGAGAATTTCGAGAGCCGCCTAAGCGACAACCTGTACAGGCTCTGGAACCGGTTGTGTTCTGGAAGCTACTTCCCGCCGCCAGTCAAGGGCGTGCCCATCCCGAAGAAGTCCGGCGGGGTGCGTATGCTAGGTGTACCGACGGTCGCGGACAGGGTGGCGCAGACGGTGGTCAAGCGTCTGCTTGAGCCAGTCATCGACCCGGTGTTTCATGTCAATTCCTATGGTTATCGTCCGGGGCGCTCCGCGCACGATGCGATCGCCATGGTGAGGCGGCGAAGTTGGGAATATGACTGGGTGGTCGAATTCGATATCAAGGGACTCTTGGATCTCTCATAGCAATGCCCCTTGGTTCATGAAGTGCGTTCGAAGAAGTCCGGCTGATCGTTGACGACCTTGATACGTAAGCCTTTGGCTCGTCCACGACGGACCAGTACGGCGTCGAGTTCGCCGCGCTTTACACGCTGCAACACCGTTTGACGGGAAACGCCAAGTCGTCGCGTTGCGACTTGCATGGCGACGTATCCATCAGGAGTACTATCAACAAAGAGGCCACGCAACGCTTCCGTGATGCGGATGCGCCAAGGTGCGCCGGTCGTGGGATGCTCGCCAGCGATGAAGCCGGCGTTGACCCAGCGGTGGAGTGTCGACGGTGCGGTGCACAGTACCCGGGCGGCCTGGCGAATGCTGAGCAGTTCTCCTTCAGGCCGTTCAGCCGGTGGTTCGAAGCAGGGAATCTTCCAGTGACGGCGCAGGTTGCCAACAAGGTTCTGGTTGAAACGAAGGCCCTGTGCGCTCAGACGGCCTTGCGCGTTGAGGATGCCTGCGATGGTCGCATCGGGATAGTGCTGCGCGAGTCGACGTACCAATGCCAGGGTATCTTCGTCGGTGCGAATGGTGGCAGGACGCGAGCGAGGTAGTGCAACATCGCATTCGGTGAGCTTGCCGCCGCGCCAGCGCAGCTTCAGATGAGCCTGATATTGTTCGCGATTGACGGTAATCGAAACCTCCTCGAGTAGCGTGCGCAGCAACTGCTTCCTGTCGCGCACGGCGAGGCTCGGCGCCTCCCATAAGCGCTGGAGATCCTGGCCGAGCGAGAGCAGGTTGTGTCGTTCCTGAGCACTCAATGTTCGCGGACGAAGTTGTTCACGACGGGCAAGCTCCTGCTGTGCCTGCTCGAGTTCGTACAACTGCTTCTCCCATTGCGCTTCGAGCCCGCGTGCGACGAGGCGGTTCTCGGGATCCACGGCACGGTATCGCCGCTCGGCACGCTGTGCTTCATACTGCGCCCGTTCAACGCTCAGGCGCCACTGCGCGAGCGCGGCATCATGATCAGCTTCGAGACGTTCAGCCGCGCGTACGGCAGCCTCAAGGCCTGCGGGTTCAACCGCATGGAGAAAGGCCTGAGTAACTGCCGCGTCGATTTGCAGGCCGCCGACGTTAAGGCAGTAGACGCCGCGACTATTCTCGATCCCTTTGTTCGAGCAGTGGTAACCAGGCGTCTGGTTGGTTCCACGATAGTGAGTTCCAAGTTTGCGGCTGCAGTGGCCACATGTTGCCAGACCTTGCAGCAAGGCGGTACCTTCTCTCACGGCGCCGCCGGCTTCGTGGGGGCGGGGCTTGGTATTGGTAGCCAGACGCATTTGATTGGTCTCGTAGGTTGCCCAATCGATGTAACCTTCATGATGATCGCGGATGAGCACGGACCACTGCGACTGAGGCAGGCGTCGTATCCGTGTCTTGAGCACACCGTGCTCGTCGACATAGCGTTCTTTGCGGCTCTTGCCGTAACAGTAGGCACCAGCATAAACCGGATTGGTGAGCACGTTGTAGATCGCGATGTAGGTCGGTGCGACCCAGCGGATCGCTTCAGGGGTGCTGTAGTTGAGCTGCAGCGGGAACGATAGGTTCTCTGCGCGAAACCATAGCCAGACACGGCGAGCTGTGCCGAACTCGCTAAAGCGGGCGAACACCGCACGCAGCACGCTGATAACGGCTTCGTCCGGATGCAGTCGCACCTCGCCTTCAGCCTCGCCCCAAACCATTCCAGTAGGCAGACCTCGTCGCAGTTCGCCTCGTGCAGCCTTGTTCCGGATGCCACCGTCGAGACGCGCACGCAGGGTATGCAGTTCGGCCTCGCTCATCGTGCCCTTCAGGCCGAGAAGCAGACGATCGTTGAAAAGCGCCGGGTTGTACACGCCGTCGGCGTCGCCGATAAGCGTATCGGTCATGGTGCAAAGGTCGAGCAACCGGTACCAGTCAGAATTGTTGCGCGCCAGACGTGACACTTCGAGCCCGAGAATGATGCCGGCGTGCCCGAGTGCGACTTCGGCAGTCATGCGTGCGAAGCCGCCGCGGCTTGCCGTAGTGGCCCCCGAAAGCCCCAGGTCATCGTCAACTACGCAGACGTGCTGCTCGGGCCAGCCGAGGGCGGTGGCTCGCTGGGCGAGCGCGTACTGGCGTTGCGTCGATTCACGGTTGTTCTCAACCTGGTTGGCGCTGGACTGGCGAATGTAGACGAACGCGGTGCGCTGCAAATGACTGGGACTAATCTTGCTGCTGGCCTCACTCATCATCGTTCTCCCGCTGGCCCTGACGGCTTTGCGTCACGACCCTCGCGATTGCGCGAGCGAGTGCGTCGATCACCGCGTCGCGCGCCGTTTGGTCCAGTTGTTCCCATAGGCTGCCGTCGTCCGACGGCAGGTCCGCTAGGGGCAGGTTCAGTTGCATCGTCGCTCTCCTGTTCCGTCTGGCGCAGTAAAGCGTCAATGATCGCGCGAGCGCGGAGAAGATCGGCGAGTGAACCGATGGCGTCGGCTCGCGAAGCGGCGGCGATGGTGACGCCGTTGGCTGTGGACGCTGGGAAGTCGGTCCAGTCGATGGGAATAAGCCCGCGGGACTCGTCGGGCAGGATCAGCAGAAAGTGTAATCGGCCGGCGCGTTGCCGTCGGCTGATGACCTGTAGGCGCTGGCCTTCGAACGGATGGCCAGCTCGTGTGATGACGACTGATTCAGGAACGTCGTGGGATGGGGTAGTCTGTCGTGGCTTCCTTTGATAACATCGATCACGAGCTGCTTATGCGGGCGCTCAGAAAGCACTGTCAGACGCCATGGGTGTTGCTGTACGTCGAGCGTTGGCTGAAAGCGCCAATGCAAATGGCAGACGGCACGCTTATGGAGAGAACGCGCGGCACGCCGCAAGGCGGCGTCGTGAGTCCTTTGCTGGCCAACTTGTTTTTGCACTACGCCTTTGACCACTGGGTGAGCCGTCATCTTAAGAGCGTGCGTTTCTGTCGCTACGCGGATGACGGTGTTATTCATTGCCGAAGTCTGGCACAAGCCCAGTTTGCGTTGGCAAGAGTTGGTGAGCGCTTCAAGCAGTGTGGGCTCGAACTGCATCCGGAGAAAACGCGGATTGTGTACTGTAAAGACATCAATCGGCAGGGAGACTTCCCGTGTGTGCAATTCACGTTTCTTGGCTATACCTTCCGACCGCGAAAAGCAGTCGACAAGTACGGACGCGTGTATGTGAACTTCGCCCCCGCAGTGAGCCGTGACGCTCTCAAGGCGATGCGGCAGGCCATACGGGGGTGGCACCTTCAGCTGAAATGTGACAAGAGCGTGGCTGATCTATCAGCTATGTTCAATCCGATCCTGCGAGGTTGGCATCAGTATTATGGCCGGTTCTACGAATCGGAGATGTCTACTGTGTGGAAGCACGTGAATGCGTACCTGACTCGTTGGATGATGCGCAAGTACAAACATCTCGCCCGGCACAAACGCCGGGCCGGATACGCTCTCGGGCGGCTTGCGCGGAAGTTTCCAAATGCATTTGTGCACTGGAAGCGGGGATGCTTACCAACGGCTGGATGATGGGAGCCGGATGAATCGAGAGGTTCACGTCCGGTTCTGCGAGGGGCCGTGGGTGCAACTCCCACGGTCTACTCACCCGTACCTCTGGACTGACGAGGGCTGGCTGTACCTTACGGTCATCCTCGACCTGTTCAGCCGTCAGGTGGTGGGTTGGTCGATGCAGCCACACATGCGCACGGAGCTGGTGTCTGACGCGCTGCGTATGGCGTGGTTTCGCCGCCGGCCGGAAGCGGGCCTGATCGTCCATAGCGACAGGGGTAGCCAGTATTGCAGTCATGACTTCCAGGACCTGCTTAAGGGCTACGGCATGCGCAGCTCGATGAGCCGTCGAGGAAATTGTTGGGACAACGCGCCGACCGAAAGCCTGTGGGGATCGCTCAAGCGAGCACGCATCCTTGGCCAGCGCTTTGCAACGCGTCGCGAAGCGATGGACGAGGTAATCGACTGGTTGAGCTTCTACAATCATTCGCGCTTGCACTCGACGTTGGGCTACGTCAGCCCGATGCAATTCGAGCAGGACTGGCACGCCGCCCAGAACCAACGGGTGGCATAATCTCCGCTCAGTTAAGGGATCCGAAATTCGCGGGCAACGTCAGGCATCGAAGCTCTGCTCCGCCAAGGCGTCTCTGATGGCAACCGGGTCGTCGCCCACGAAAGGCCGAGTCGACAGGACATCTGCAGAGGCAGATATTTCAGGCTCGGTCGCATGGGTAACCGTGGCTGAGTCTGCCGACGTCCCAGCGTGCGTCAGCAGCGACATGCAAAACAGGGCGCAAGCGGCGTTCGAACGGACCAACATGGTTCTAAGATCAGCCACGAAAAACCCCTCCAGGATCAAGGTAGTCTATCGCAAAGCCTTGCACGGTCAACTCGGCCGCGCGACAGCGGCCGTAGGCACCGGCTTGATCCGTTCTTCGTCAGCTCAGCAATCCCAACGGCGGCAAAGGCCGAGAACTTCCCGGCCAAGACGGCTGCTCGAATGGCTGTTCCGCCTTTGGAAGCTGCCGCAGCGATCGCGTCGGGTCGAAGGGCAGATGTGGGTCGTCTACGGTCTCCGAACGGTGTTAAGGCGGAACGCCGGAACGGATGTGAAAATCCCTTGCGGGTGCCACGGCGCGTCCGATACTGAAAGTGCTTTGCGGGTGCCCGCTACCGAAGTTAGTGGCAAAGTCATCGGCAAGGTGAACGGACTACGCAATGGAGGCTGACTATGAACCAGTCAAGTTCCGCTCAAAGGCGGGAGAAAATATCCTACGAGGTGTCAGGCGAAAATTCGAAATACACGCTGCTTCACCTGCTGGACGTTGAAGACATACCGGGGCATTCGCTCGCACTCTATGAACTGCATCGCACCTTTCCCAAGGGCGCGTTGATGTTTGCTGGCGTAAGCGTCACGGAGCAATGGATGCGCGGCACCGTTGACACCGTCGATGGCAACGGCACCGTCATCGGCTATGGGTTTTACAACCTGGAAGACGGCGACAAGATTTTCGGCAAGTTTGACGGGATCTCACAGTCTGCAACCGGCCAGTCCGCCGATGTCCGCACCGTCATAGGAAGCACGGTGCTCACTGGCGGCACGGGGAAGCTGCGTGGCATTTGCGGCATCCTTCACTTTGTGACCAACACGGACGTCTCACAGAACCTAAATGAGAGTAAATGCGAGGGCGAGTACTGGATGCAAAAAGGCTAGTCCGGGCCTCACGGTGCCTTGCACGCGGCCCAGCGTAAAGCTCACTGATCAGAAGCCTCCGCTGAAGCTCAAGGAAATCTGGGCGATCTGCGAAAAGCTGAAGGCGGATACGACCTCGCGATGTTCAGTTCAATCTCCGGGGTGGTCACTACCTGAAATACGCCGTTACCACTTTATAACGTGCAACATGGAACCCTGACATAAGCTGAATGGAAAGTGTGAGGCGCATGTCGCCGCGCGAATAACGAGGGAGCATGTCATGAACCCGCTCGATGCAACGTTGCGCGCCGGCAGCGCCGTTGCAGTTCTTGCGTTGTCCGGCGGGCTGTCAGGCTGTTACTACGTACCGTACGGCTACTATCCAGGCTACGGGTATTACCCCTATCCTGCTACCTATTCCACTGCCTATCCGAACGGCTATCCCGCCGTGCCGACGGCGGCCACGCAGCATGGGGTGCCCGTCGCGCCCGGGGACCCGTCGCAGCAGCCTCCGGCGCCAGAGGAATTCAACATGCCCGACGGCACGTCGCCCGACGGGCCGCCATCGACGTACGATTTCGCCCCCGCGCCCGCCTATGGCGCGCCGGCGTACTATCCAATCGCCTATCCACCGGCCTACCCCTACGCGTATCCATACCCGTACTACGGGTACTGGCCGGGCTACTACTGGTGGCCGTCGGTGTCGTTCGCCTTCTGGGGCGGGTGTTGCGGCGGTTACGGCCACTACCACTATGGCCATCACACCTACTGGGCCGCCCACGGCTACTCGGGCCATGGGTACTATGGACACGGCTACTACAGCCACGCTTACTCTGGAAATGGACAGGGTGCGTGGAGCGGCAGTCACGCCAGCTGGGGAGGTGGTAGCTACGGCAGCAGCGCTTCGGGCGCCGGTCACGCGAACTGGGGCGGCGGTGGCGGCTGGGGCGGCGGTGGCGGTGGCGGTGGCGGCTGGGGCGGCGGCCGTTACTGGGGCGGCGGCGGCCACGGCCGATCGCATTGAACCGGGCGTGCGGCGCACCGCGCGACGGGTATCGCGCGCGCGAATGGCCGGAGCTGGGACGACGAACGCAATCCTTCCCCCCCATCGAGTCGGAATTCGCGAGGGCTCAGCACCCTGACCACGAAGACTGGCCTTACCGACCTAGTCATGCTCGTAGCACGGGTTGTTCGGCCCCTGCTTTTCAAGTACTGTTAATCTTCGAGGAGACACCGCCATGCCTAACGACATCCTTCTCGTCAGCGAACGCGGCTACATCGTCTACGCCGACCCTGCTACCGAACAGTTCAATGATTACCTGCTGGCCGAAGACGACAACTATCTCGCGTTCCTTCGCACCCACGCCAACATTTCTAAATCCAACCCGAGGCCGGATAAGCTGCGCAAGGAACATTCGAGTATCGGGTCGTCAAGTGCCTTTCGCGCTCTTGGAACAACGTTTCATCGGTACATCGCGCGCACCGAATCCTTCAGATACTTCAGGTCCGAGCGTTCGTGGCCCACGCACCAGGAGAGATAGTCCACCGGCACGGTGAACATCTTGTCCTGCGAGAGCGGCGGCTCCTCTTTTCACGGCTGAAAACGGCCAGTACTTCCCGGCGCCGCCTCGAAGCGTCAATAGCCTTTCGTATAGAGCGTCAGATGGTTACTCACCGACGTTACACCCGGCACGCCCTTCGCCACTTCCGCGGCCTGCTGGATCTGAGGACCGTCCGACACGCTGCCGGATAATGTCACGACACCGCCGCGCGCCTTGACGAATACGTTCGACACGTTGAAGTTGGGCGCTTTCGACAACGCCTTGCGTACATCCCGAGCCAGCTTCTTGTCCGCTGGCGTCGCCTTGCCTGAACTTGCAGCCGGACTCGAGCCCATCGGCATAGCGTTGCTGGCTTGCGCGTAGACGTTCGACGTCAACGTCACGCATCCTACGACGACGAGCAGATTCACGACGTTCCATGCTTTCATGATTGCCTCTCTCGTTCGGCCTGGCAGATGGTGAGTCAAAGATAGCCAACATTCCGCTTCTAACAAAGCTGCTTGCACGATTAAGGGAAAGCCCGTATCCAGACGCGCGCTCGCTGGCAGGCCGATCATCGGGCGAGTTCGCGAATGAGCAGCCGCAGTATCGCTGGCGAGGCTTCACCGCAAGATCCGAACGCGTGACGCATTGGAAGCCACCTCACCACGTGCACGATCAGCGTGCTGAAAGGTTACGCCTCAACGCGCTGCACGGAGGCGCCCGACTCCAGTACACATGGCAAGGAACGCTGAACGCCTCAACTGGCGCGTGTTTGCGCTCCAGCTAGCGCCCGTACGGTTATGACGCTCGTAGTCTTTGTATCGGACGTTGAAGCTGAGTACTTCGAGGCAGGCCGTCAAGGCTCTCCTTTTGACCGTCGCGCGCGCCTTGTGTGGCGCATAGACATCCGCGTGAACGGCCGCTGTACTTGGCGGATTCAACCGGTCGATGCAATAGTTTGCTGGAACCGTTCGGCAGGCGTTTCGTAGCCCAGTGTCTTTCTCGGACGCTCGTTCAATCGTCTTGCCACGGCATTGAGTTTAGCCTGCGAATACGCTGACAGGTCGGTGCCTTTCGGGAAGTACTGCCTTAACAGCCCGTTTGTATTTTCGTTCGATCCACGTTGCCATGGATGCTGGGGGTCGCAGAAGTAGACCTGGATATCAGTGGCGACGGTGAAGCGTTTGTGCCCGGCCATCTCTGTTCCCCGATCCCATGTCAGCGATCTATAGAGTTCCTGGGGCAACTTGCTGGCATGTTTGATGAGTGCATTGATGACCGTTTCGCTATCCTTGCAGGGGATCCTGACCAGCATGACATAGCGTGTCTGACGCTCGACAAGCGTTGCTATCTGGCTGCTTCCGCTGCCGCACAGCAGATCACCTTCCCAATGCCCGGGTACCGCGCGGTCTTTAACACTCGCGGGGCGTTCGCTGATTGATACGGTGTCCCGAATCCTGCCGTGATCGTCCGTCTTCTGTGTGTGGTGGCGCGACCGGCGCATGGCACGGGTACGCCGTAAATGCACCAGCAACTCCTTCTTCAGGGCACCACGGGCCTGGATGAAGAGACTGCGATAGATCGTCTCGTGAGACACGTGGTGGTCCTCGTCATCTGGATACGCCCGCCTGAGCCATCCGGCAATCTGCTGCGGTGACCACTGTAACTGGAGCTTGCCTGCAACCATCTGCGCCAGCATCCGGTGCTCAACCAGTTTACAGGCTTTGGGACGCTGTGCCCGATCCCATGCAAGCTGATCGGCGTAGGTCGCCCGATAACCGTCTGGTCCGCTGTTACGTTTGATCTCACGACAGATGGTGGAAGGCGCTCGCGAAAGTCGTTTTGCAATTGACTGGATCGAATCGTCAGCCACAAGCCCTCGCGAGATCTCTTCGCGCTCCTCCAGCGTCAACGCCAATCCCGAGCGGTGCCTTTGTGGCGGCTGGATCCCGCCTGTCTCAGCCAGAATCCCCTGAACCGACGAGTGGTTACGATCAAAGAGCTGGGCGATCTTCTGCAGAGATTCGCCGTTGCGCCAACGTTCCCACATCAGCGCTTTCTGCGTCTCACTGTAATAAATCCGGCGTCTCTGCTTCATTTGCAACACTCCTGCTGCTTGCGCAGTCTTCAGTGTGTTGCATCGACCGGTTGAATCCGCCTTTGGAAGTTGCTGTTGCGGTCTTTCCACGTCGAAGGGCAGAAGTGGCTCGCGTGCCGTTGGTCGACGTCGGACAAAGATCGGCCATGAAGCGACATTCGCACGCCACCTACGCTCGGACGTTCAGACGTCGGCTCCGCCCAGCAAACGGCCATTCGAATTCCAAAGGTGAACCGTTGCTTCATCGACCAATGCGGACAGTGAAAAGGTCGACAGCCTGTCCGCGGTAGCCCAATCGCACAGACTCACCAGCCGTGGCGGGGTGCAAAAGCGGCATATTGGCTGGCAGGCCTGCTTCGGCGAAAGTGAAGAATATTTCCTCCGACGTCGTCGATGCGGCTATTGTGAATTTGTAGGGCGGAGGACACTGGTATGCGCATACAACATCACCTGAATGGTCTGCTGATGGTATTTGCTCTGCTGGTGGCCGGATGTCACGGCGGTGGGAGCAACATTGGCACCTCTGCTCCGCCTGCCGGGCTAACCGAACGCGGTTCTTCGGTGGTGCACGCGGAGGGTACCGCAATCATCCCCGATACGCTGAGCAACAGCGGCGGAGCGATAACGCAATGCAGCGTGTCGCCTGCGCTGCCTGCCGGTCTCACCATGAATCCGCAGACCGGCACGATCACCGGCACGCCCGCAGCCGTAACCAATGACACGGTTTACACCGTCACCTGCAATAATGCGGCGGGGAGTGCCTCCACCCGGTTGGACATCGAGGTCAAGGCCACCGCCATCGCACCGGGAAACCTTAGTTACGGGGACAGTTCGGTTGTCTATGTGACCAATCTGCAGATCACGCCCAACACGCCCATCACCGAGGGCGGCGAGATCACGCAATACAGCGTGTCGCCTGCGCTTCCCGCGGGACTTTCCCTCGATCCGCAGACAGGCGTCATTACCGGCACGCCAACGACAGTGACGGCACCAGCTGTCTACACGGTCACCGGCAGCAATAGCGTGGACAGTGTCCAGACCCAGCTCAACATCGAGGTGCAGGCGACGATCGTCGCGCCGACGAGCCTGACCTATTCGGACCCGGCTCCGGTGTATACCGTCAGTGAGCCGATCGTGGATAACACGCGGCAGTCCACCGGTGGTGAAATCTCCCAGTTTTCGATCTCACCACCGCTCCCGGTCGGCCTGAGCATCAATGCGCAGAGCGGGACCATCAGCGGCACACCGTCGGAGGCCCAAGGCCAAACGCTCTTCACGGTCACAGGCCGCAATAGCGCAGGCAGCGTCACGGCAGAGATAGCCATCACGGTGGAGCCTGCCGTGATCGGGGAGTGGCTGCCGGCAGACGCTTTGAACCAGGCGCGTTTTCGGCATACGGCCACGCTGCTGCGCGACGGGAAGGTGCTCGTGGCGGGCGGATACCGGGGAGGCGTCTTGTCCGTCGCAGAACTGTATGATCCGCTCAGCAACACCTGGTCTACGACCGGCAGCCTGGGGGAGGCGCGTCAACTACACACGGCCACGGTGCTGCCCGATGGCAAGGTGCTGGTGGCAGGAGGAACCGGCCCCACAACATTGCGTTCCTCCGCCGAGCTGTTCGACCCCACGACCGGTATCTGGTCACAGACCGGCAGCATGGCCCATGCACGGGACTCGCATACCGCCACAATGCTACCCGACGGCCGCGTGCTGGTGGCCGGCGGCGAGGACGACTCAGGCAACGAGGAATCATCTGCCGAGTTGTACGATCCCGCCAGCGGTACCTGGGCGCCGACCGGCAGCCTGAATCAGGCGCGCCAGTCCCACACTGCAACCCTGCTTGCCGATGGGCGAGTCCTGGTGTCTGGCGGGCTCGGCACCGCTGGGCGTTTATCGTCGTGCGAGTTATACGATCCGTCGACGGGAACCTGGGCCCAGACCGGCAGCATGAGTCAGGCTCGCACCCTTTTCGCCGCGACTCTGCTTGCCAGCGGCAAGGTACTTGTTTCCGGAGGCTATAACGGAGTCGACGCGATGTCAGGGGCCGAACTCTACGACCCGGGTGCTGGTACCTGGATGCAAACCGGCAACCTGATTCAGCCGCGTTTCGCTCACACCGCGACACCCCTGCCAGATGGCAACATCCTCGTCGCGGCCGGTGAGACAGACGCAGCTATTCTGTCGTCGGCGGAACTCTACGATCCGGCGACAGGGACCTGGTCGCAAACCGGCAGCCTGATCCAGGCGCGCGGCCGACATACCGCCACCCTGCTGCAGGACGGAAAAGTGCTCGCGGCAGGTGGAGAGGGCCGAGGCGCCGCCGGCTCGGCCGAGCTTTTTCACTAGATGAGGGGAGCACAAACTGAGGGTATCAACCGACTCGGCACGATGTACAGACCCAAAATAGTGGGCCTGGAATGGCCGCTTCACGAGGTCAGAAGTCCCAATTCGCGCGCCGGCAGCCCGGTCGGGGTGCTCGCTACAACATAGCGCTGTTCTACTGTTCAGAACGCACTTGGCTGATCAATGCTCGGCCTGTCATGCCAGGCAGTTCGGCGGCTACGCCGTTGCAGGGCGGCGTTAAGTGCTCTGCAGCCAGAGACCGCGTTGGCCGACAAGCGGCAGGCTACCCGGCGTGAGCGAATGACGGTTGGACTTTGAGAACGGCCGTTCCCCGCGCAGAGCCTCGAATGACGGCAAGGGGTCGACTTGCGACGATCATCCGCTGCGGGCCGGCAAGCGGTTCTCAATTCAGCTATCGGTCCGGGTTCGGCCAATTTCTGCCGCTCGCCCGACACATCGTGCGGTCACTCGAACGGCTGTTCCACTTCGGAACCGGCCGGATGTTCAATGCGAGCATCTCGGCCATTACCGTCATTCAGATGTCGACGTTGGTCAGGCGTCCTAGGGTTGCTTTCTCGATGTTCGCACAGGGGGCAGCGCGAAACTTTGTTCCCACTGCATGTGTATGCGAAGCTTCGACCCTCTGCCGCCATTCGAACCTGCGCGACCTCAACGGCAGTTTTCTGATACCCAGCGGCCATCGGGGACGACATACTGGCCAGCAAGTGCGGAGCAGCACCAGCCGGGCTGCGCTGATCCAACCTCCGTCGTGCGCCAGCGTCCGCGTTGCTTCGACGCGGGCGGCAGTCATCGGACTATGCGTGGCTACCTCGGATCCATCGCGCCTCGAACTCCCTGACCTCCGGCATACACTTGTGCTTTGTGTCTTCAAGGTCGTTTTTTCTAGCATTTAGTCGAGTTAATGCACCACTCGCCGAAGACGAATTTCCAGGAAGGCCACTCCTTGCGTCTCGGCGAGCAGCAATCCACCTCCTGCATCGTTCGAATACACCTGCTACGGATTTGACATCCCTGTCGATTCGGAGAGAATAGCAGGGTCTCTCGCTGCCGACCGCTGCAATGAGAACTTGAGGCGTCCGTGAGTCGATGGCGAATCTTCTTCACAACCCCACGTCGCCACGCGAGCGGGAGAGCGTCCATGCAAAAAACGAGTGAGGCAAGTCTCCCGTACCTGCTCGCCGACCAGCGGGCCCGCCAGCAGGAGGTTTCGAAGTCCATCCTGCGGGTGCATGGAAGTTACGTCCAGTACCTTCGCTCGCTGGAGCTCATCGATATCGTCCGGGCAAACGATCCTCTGCTGGCACGTTTTTTCGATCTGTACGAACGCATCTTCACGTTGGAGGAGGAGCGCGAACCGATCGAAGGATTTCAGACCGTGCTCGATTTCAATGAGGACGCCCTCGTTCAAAAGGAGTTCGGACCACTCAGCGAACGCATCACTATCGCTGTCGAACCCGACTCTCGTTCAGTTGTAGGCGCGACCAACTATGTGTTCTACGGCTATCCTGGTCCCGCTGACGATCGAGAAAACTTCGGCGCGTCCTGCCAGCTCAACTTCATTTGCGTCGACGAGGGCCATCGCGGCCTCGGAATCGCCGGTGGACTTTTGGAAGATCTGGAGAAAAAACTCACGAGGTTCGCTGGCTCTCTGAATCGACCGGGGCGGGTTAAAGCATTTACTACTTGTGAACAGAATAACCCACTTCGCATGACCGCCGAGCAGCTCGCAGAAGATATGCGATCGGCACTGATTGATCCGGAGGAACGCCTAGGCTGGTGGTATAGGCGCGGCTTTCGCAAACTGCAATTCGAGTATACGCAACCCCCTCTCAGTCCCGAGGTCCCACCCTGTGAGTACCTGGACTATTACATCCGCTTTGTATTACAGGACCGCGAGCCCGATCCGGCATCGTTACCATCCAGACTGCTTCTGGAACACCTGCGGCGCTTCTTTTTCGTCAGCGTCGGAAAATTCGCGATCGACATGAGCGACAATTCCGAGTGGAAGAGCCTGCAAGCTGCGATATCCCAAACCGCTGATGTCCCGATTTCCGATTGAATAGCGCTCCGTGAGTTCGACCGCACGCGTGATCGATGTCTTCGCCCGAAGTCATTGGTATCTGCGGCGTCGGCGTTCCCTCAACGGTCAACGGGAGGCCGTCCGGTATTTTCAACAACATTGCAAGCTGCGCCACCATCGCGCGGCTAAGGTCGCCCCAAAGAGGACTTGGGAGTGTCATTAGCAGGGGAGACTGCGTTCTTCGGGAAAATCCATCACTCACCATTGCTGCGCCCCGAACCGTTCATCGACGCTGAACTCGCTGAGCTGCTCGGCGGATACGGCACCAGATTTCAAATCAATTTCTCGTGAACACTTAAATATGCAAGATCGACAGGGCCAACTCGAAAACCTTATGAAAGCTAGGGAAACGCTGATTAATGGAGCTCGGCGGTCATCGCTCACGTAGCCGAGGACGTTATAGAAGGCAGCTCACAGAACGGACTCACGAGGATGAAGAGGCAGATCGGCTTCGCGGAAGCGGAAATTGCAGGCAAGAAGCGCGTGACGAGGCGCCAACGCTTCCTGGCGGAGATGGGGCAGATTGTGCCGTGGCAGCGTTTGCTGTCTGCAATCGAACCGCATTACCCGAAGGGCACGCGAGGCCGTCCGCCGATTGGCTTGGAGCGAATGCTGCGGATCTATTTCCTGCAACAGTGGTACGGGCTGTCGGACGAAGGGCTGGAAGACGCGCTGTATGACAGCATTGCGCTGCGCGCCTTCGCCGGCATCGATCTGGCAGTCGAGAACGTTCCGGATGCGACCACGCTGCTGAAATTCCGGCGCCTGTTGATCGAGCACGAACTGACACGGAAGCTGTTCGACGAGATCGGTATCTCGCTGTGTGAGCGTGGACTGATGATGAAGGAAGGCACGCTGGTTGATGCGACGATCATCGAAGCGCCACCGTCGACCAAGAACGCCGGGAAGAGCCGTGACCCGGAGATGCATCAAACGAAGAAGGGCAACGAATGGCACTTTGGGATGAAAGCCCACGTTGGCGTGGATGCCGATTCGGGTCTGATCCACAGTGTGGTTGGCACGGCGGCGAACGTGTCGGATGTGTCGCAGGCGCATGCTCTGCTGCACGGGCATGAAGAAGAGGCGTTCGCCGACGCGGGCTACATTGGCGTAGACAAGCGCGAGAAAATTACGGGCAAGACGGTGAAGTGGCACGTCGCGGCCAAGCGCGGAAAGATCAAAGCGATGCAGGAAGGGCCGCTGAAGGACCTGGTGGTCGCGGTCGAACGAACCAAGGCGCAGATCCGTTCGCGCGTTGAGCATCCGTTCCATATCGTCAAGAACCTGTTTCACCATCGCAAAACCCGATACAAGGGCTTGGCCAAGAACACGGCGCAACTGTTCAGCTTGTTCGCTCTGGCGAATCTGGTGACTGCGCGAAATCTGTTGCGATCGGTTCATGGGAGCAATCCGTCATGCGTATGAAAAATGAGAGAAGAGGGGCTCGTTTGCGAGCCAAATTCACCGAAATGAGCGTCGATTCGATTCGTTATCCAGAAAATTTGACGCGTCTTGATCTGCAAGCCGATCCGACAGTTCATTAATCAGCGTTTCCCTAGCGGCACGATGCTCGTTTGCCATAATCTGCGATGAACTAATTGCCCATCTCCGACTCCTGCATAAGCAAAGCCTTCAAATGAGTCGCGGCGACCGCCTGCTGCTCACCAGACGGAAAGTTAGCGGTATGAAAGGAAGTGTGAGCGGGTGACAGGCGTAAGCGAAAGCTATGAACGTGCGACTCCGGCGCGGCGACATGCTGGCCCGAGTTACCGCGGTATCTCGCGCAAAAAATCTGTTGCCGCAAAATTGCGAGTCATTGGATACTGCCGTTACTCGCTCTCACCGCTACGCTTCATGACGGATCCCGACCATGAACGACAGGACGCTTACGACATCCGTAGCCAATCATCCTGATACAGCGAAGGGATCCAACATACCGCGAATGTCACAGCGCGCGCGCCGATTGCTCGCCGTCTATGACGGATCTATGCTGCCGCGCATCGCCAGCAGCGCACCGCGCGTGGCAGTGATTGGCGCTGGGCTTGCTGGCTTGTGTGCCGCTCATGTGCTTGCCCGAGCGGGCTTGGCCCCGGCGGTCTTCGAGGCTGCTCCCCGAGTGGGCGGACGCGTGCGTACCGATCATGGCAGGCAGGAGCCAGGCCTCCTGTCCGAGCAAGGTGGCGAATTCATCGACACGACACACTGGGACATGCTGGCCCTTGCGAGCTATTTCAGCTTGCCTCTCATCGACACCGGAGCCGAGTCGGAGCACTCGTTGGAGACGGCTTACTATTTCGGCGATCGTCAATACAACGAAGCTGATGTGTTGGCCGCTTACGCAGACGTGGCGCCGCGCATTGCGCGAGATGTCGCGCAACTTAGTCGTCGCGTTTCGCGCCGAAGTCACACCGAGGCGGACCGCCGCTTCGATTTCCTTTCGATCAGCGACTACCTCGCGTCGCTTGATATGGCTGAGTGGCTCAGGAATCTGATTGAGGTGGCATTCGTCACGGAATATGGTGGCGACGCCAGCGAGCAGTCGAGCATCAACCTGCTTTCGCTGATCGGCACTGATTTGTCAGACGGATTTTCGATCTTTGGGGGCAGTGATGAGCGCTACAAGATTCGCGACGGCGCGGATCGCATCACCGAGGGACTTGCGCAAGGGTTGAGAGACGGTGTCTATCTCGAGCACCGTCTGCTGCGCCTGCGCAAACAAGGTCAGACCTTTCGGCTAGCGTTGCAGACACCGTCGCGCGTCGCTGAGATCGATGCCGACGCGGTAGTGCTCGCGCTGCCATTCACGCTGCTGCGCCAGGTCGAACTGGACGACACGTTGCCTGACTTCAAGCGCAAGGCAATGCAGGAGTTGGGCTACGGCACCAATAGCAAGTTGCTTCTCGGCATGCAACGTAGGTGCTGGCGCGAACTAGGCTACGACGGCGGTGTGTATACCGATCTGAGCTTTCAGACCGCCTGGGACAGCAGCCGCCAGCGGGCAGGCGAGCGGGGAATCTTTACCTGTTTCCTGGGCGGACGCGAAGGTCTCCATATTGCCCAATCCGGTGCGCAGTTACAGGCACGCCGTTTTGCGGAACTCGCGGAAAAAGTGTTCCCGGGTTTTGAAGCACAGTTCGACGGCAGCGCAGAGCTAGTTCACTGGCCGACCGAGCCGTATGCGCAAGGGTCCTACACTTGCTACCGGCCGGGGCAGTGGACCAGCATCGCCGGGGACGAGGTCACGCGCGTAGGACAGCTCTACTTCGCCGGCGAGCATTGTGCGACAGATTCGCAAGGCTACATGAACGGCGCTGCGGAGACGGGTCGTCAAGCGGCACAGGCAATCATCAGGCGACTGGCTTGACTGTGCGCGCCGCGACGTGACCTGCCGAAGAAGTGGCGTCACGAACCGCCATGCAATGCTCTACGTATGTTCGTCGGTTAAAGAGGCCACATACCTCGCAGGATGGTGAAATCATGACACTTGCAACCAATCAGTTCATCATATTTTTAAGCGGCGTCAGCAAAGAATTCCACGAGTGGCGAACCTATCTGAAAGCGCATCTCGAGAGCCGCGGCGCACGCGTTTTTAGCCAGAACGAGAATCCTTGCGACGTCAAGGATGCTGCAGGCATCCACGACAGGCAATTGGTGAAATCGCATCTGGTGATATGCATGATTGGCATTCAAGAAGGAGAGGTCATCGATGAAGCCGTGATGCATGACATGCGCGAGAAAGGATTAATACCGGAGCAGGCACCGGAGAAAATGACTTGGACGCAATGGGAATACTTTTGCGCGAGGCGGCACCTCAAGCAGTGCACCGATGCCGGACAACCCGTGTGGCTGATGACGGTGTTCTGCAACATGAACGATCCGCGAAAAGACCCCGAGGTCGTGAGTCGTCTGCCGGAAGGTCAGAGGCGGTATGTCAGTCAACTTGTCGAAGAAGCCAGGACATCGTTGTCTCCGCTCTGGTCTGCCAACATCCATGGCGCGGAGGGAATCCTCGACCTCGTCGCTTCCGCCGCCCGTGACAAGTCGGGTGGCCTGTTTGAACCGTTTCAAGCTGCCTTGTGGCGGCGGTTGCAGACGGACTATCGGGCGGCCGTCAGGACGAAGTGGCTGGACGACTATGGTGAAGACATGCCTTTCGAGGATACGGGGAATTCCACCGACAATTTCCGTCAGTTTGTCAGTGACCAGCAGATGCAGCGGTTGGAGCAACCCTGTCCGCATCTGAGAAAGGCGCTTTCCCCGGAGGCCTTCCTCGCAGGGCACGACACCGAGCG
Organism: Paraburkholderia sp. 32; assembly: GCF_050435345.1. Classification (NCBI taxonomy): domain Bacteria; kingdom Pseudomonadati; phylum Pseudomonadota; class Betaproteobacteria; order Burkholderiales; family Burkholderiaceae; genus Paraburkholderia; species Paraburkholderia sp. 32. The sequence continues at coordinate 935,695 of NZ_JBNDKD010000002.1, read as the reverse complement.
CGAGATCGCGGCTCACGATACCGGGACTTGGCATGCTTGCGAACGACAGGCAATCATTCGGCTGCTGACCTGTGAAAGTGATACAGGGCAACGTGAACAGTTCCGGCCGCAGATCCCGACAGGCGACAAGGCGTGGGCGCCACGCGTGTGCATTGTTTCAGCGGGCGGCGTCGGCAAGACCACGTGCACTCGCCGACTCGTTCATGAACTCTCGATCGAACGCCCTGACGAAGACGGTCTGCTCGCGATACGCATCCTCGCGTTCGAACTCCGCGGTATGCAGGGAACCTCCACGTCGGATGTGGCGGCAGTCATGAGCCGCACCATGATCGCTGTCCTGGATCATGACGCCCTAAAAGGGCTAGTGGCGTTTGAACCCGAAGGGCCCGAGGGTGATGCGCAACACCATCTGCTCGACTTCGTGAAAGGCCGGCTCGAGCAAGATCTGGTTGCAGGGCGCCTGGTCATCGTGATCGATGAGCTGGATCACGAGCCTCAGACGAATCTGCGCTTTCTGGTCGCGGCTCAGCGCCGTTCTGACTGGTGGCGATGCCCGATCGTGGTGGCGTGCAGACCGCATGCGCTCCTAAGTTGGGAACAAAGGGTATCGGGCGAGCAGCAGAGAGTCGACATGTTGTGCTGGTGTTTCGTGGAGCTATGCGAATTCACTGAACCGCAAAGCCGCCGGATGCTGGGCATGGTCAAGGAGTCGGATGGTCATGCCGTCGCTCGCTATGACCTTCTTCGGAGCAACATGCGTGGCAAGATCCACACCCCGCGGGTACTGGCTTACATCCTCAAGACAGGCTTTACGATGGAGGAGTTGCGAAAACTTCGAACTGCGGCCGACGTTTACTGGCGTGCCGTCAAAGAGATCCTTAAGCAATCCATTGATCAGATTCATTCGGCTGATCAAACGTCGCAGAGCGATGAGCAAAGCGTCGAGCGACAACAGCATCTGCTCGGCATTTTGTCGGCGTTGGGATATCTGAGTCTAATGGGCGGAATCGACAACGAAGGACGCAACCGTGTTGACTGGGACAAGTTGAAGGGGATGCTGTTAGACGCCAAGCGCGAGCAAAGGGGCAATGGCAAACTGACCGGCTATCAGGCAAGTGAGATGCAACTAAACGATGATCGCCGGTTTCTTGGTAAATTATCGGCCATCGTCGACAACGGATTTCTCGAATCGATGGCGGTCGGTGCTCACGACCCGAAACTCGGCTCTCTGATCCGGTGGGACAATCTCACCATCAGGGATTTTCTGGCTGCCTATTGGCTCGCTCAGCACGGACCGTTGCGACCGAAAGGCGGCCCGCCAACGCTGCCTCCGCACCTCGTGTACTTTCCCGATGCGAAAAAGGGCGACGAACGCGACAGCGCCTACGACCTCAACTGCTTCCTGGCGGATATGCCGCTGGGAGCGGTCTACCCTGGGAGCTGGGTTGCTGCAGCACGGGCCTGGTACGAGCCGAATTTGATGCGATTGGGCGAGCGCCGCCGTGCCACCGAGATGCTGTTTCGATCATGGTCGAAAATGCACCTGTTTGCCGGATACCAGGTGGATGACTGGTGGGACGTCCCTTACTCGCTCATCGCCGACAACTCCGCCGCCGACCAGCGCATCGAGGCCATTCGCAAGTTGAAGTGGGATCCGCCGCATCCGAACTGCGAGTCCAACCCCGCACTTGAGTCTGCATGTAGTGCGGCGAGGGCCTGCATCACGAGCTATCGCGACGAGTTTTCAGCGCTGCTTTCGAGCGGTTCCGCGCCAGTCAGGCACTTCGCTTTCGAAGGCTGGAAGGAAGTACCCGCCGGCTCATTCAAGATGGGCTCACACCTGGAGACGCAGGGATTGCCGGACAAGACCCGCGCATATTGGCGCGAAGTGCTTGCCCGGGTCGCCCGCGGTGGCCCGGATGACGATCCGTATAAACTGGCTGAACGGTGTACCCCCGAGGAATGGTTTTCTGGCGCGGTCGGCAAGCGCGACCGCGCCGACGATATCGCCTCGATGCATAAAGTTTTCGCTGATTACCTGGCGAAGCTGAACCAACGGGGGTTTGATACCGCCATCGCAGAAGCTGAAGCTCTCGATGAGATCACTAATATGTGGCGGACCAAAGATGAGACCCCAGAGAAAGGAGAGGACGACCAGCCCGTTGCTAGTTTCACGATGAATGAGCTTCCCGTGCAACTGAGTGTATATCAGGTGTTCGCCGGCGGTCAGGTGGAACTCATCAAGCGAAATCTGCGTGGCTACGGGGCACCGGACGATTACCCCGTGGAACGGCCGGTGATCTTTGTCAGCTGGTACGACTCCTGGGCTTTTTGTGAATGGGCGAACTGGAGCGAGGGCGGCGTGCGGTACCAGTGCCGGCTGCCCCACGAGCCCGAATGGGAGTTCGCCTGCCGTCACGGCGAGGGCGGCGAGCTGATTCCCTTTGCCCAGCGTTACTGGTGGTCAGACACGTTTTACGACCACGAGCGTACAGGCGAGAAAGAGCCGCTTTCCAAACTCGAAGCGCACGCGGATGGTTCGCCAGGAGCCACGCGCGATCCGTCAGTGGCCGCCCCGAACGGACTCGGTTTTCGCGACATGCTTGGCAACGTCTGGGAATGGTGTGCCAACCACTATGATCCGCGCTGGTTGGAGACCGAGGTCCGGCATGGTGAAGCTGCTCCGGCCTACTCGAGATATCGGCCGGCCTCGCGGCCGCCGGACAATGCAGTGCGATCGTTGCGCGGAGGGCTTTGGTACTACGTCGACCACCTGTCGACCTGTGCGAATCGTTACCGCCAGGTCTGCGAAGACGCCGACTACAAAAAGGGCTTTCGAGTCGTACGTGAGGTTGTCGTGAAGACGACGACCGCGAACGATCCTACAGCAAAAGCATGAGGACGTTGAAGACTTCGATCCGTCGCCAGCGGTTGCCTTTTCGAACAAGACAATTCATTTTGCGGGGACTCTAGATGAAGATACCACGCGAGGTGCCATTGGTCAGTGGAACCGTGGGCGACTCGATACTGGTCCTGACTCGTCCGGATATTCGGAGCGCAGAAGAGCTGACCGCGCCTGCCCGATATCAGACAGCAGACGGCGTCGTTCATGGCCGTCCGGGTGACATCGCTATGATGGGGTATGGCGGTGAACAGTGGCCGATTAAGCGCACGGTGTTCCTGGGTACTTACAAGGTTCTCGGACGAGTCGGACAGTATTTTATCGGCGAGCGCCTCTTGCATGTCCGGCGCGCGTGGCCGGTTACCTCCGAGTCGGCAGTGTTCGACTACGGATCCGATCGCGGCAAGGTGCCGGTCGCACGTGGCGGTTGGATATACCAGTCCGACGACAATGACTACGGCACGGTCAACCGTGAGGTTAAACACGTCGGGCACCTCGAAATCGACGACGAAGACCGGATTGTCTCCGGCACGTGGGCCGATCGATACGACAGATGGACACTCGCGCTTACGGCACTCCCTCCGATCCTGTCGTTCCTGGCATTGCTGGCCTTTGCCGCAGCGGCAGAGCAGATGAGGTACTGGATTTCTCCCGTCCTTATCGCGGTGGAGACGGTCTTGCTGATCATGGGAGCGACCTTGGTATGGTGGATCCGAAAAGATCGCTGGCTGTTAAAAGCGTGCATTGCAATGGGTCAGGATCTATGCGTGCGCTACCAGGTCGCCGTCGAGCTGCTGGGCAACGCACCCTCGACCGATTTTCCTGGCATGTCACTGTGGAGGTGCGCGCAGTCGCAGGTCTTGGACGGAAAAGACGCGAAAGTTGAGCCCAAGCAGGCGGATAACGAGCCCGCGCCTGCGTCTACAGCGGAGCGCGACGCGCGCCTGAAAGAAGAAATCGGCGCGACGCTCGAGCAACTGACGAACAAGATCGAAAGCTGCCACAAGCGGGAACGCCTCTCTTCCTGGGCGACGAACGCTGCGTTTTTCGTAATCTTGCTCGTCAACGTCTATCTGCTGGGAGTGGCTGATCAACCCTACGTCGAGCTTGCCGGTATTTGGCTGCCCGCGCTGATCTCGGCAACGCATTCGTTTAATTTCAGGCGACGAACCACAGACCGCATCGGCGCCATGACAGAATTCCGCCTGCAATTGCGCTTCGTGCAAACGCGCCTTTTCGACATGAGTCCTGGAGAGGGTACGAGTGGCTCCGCAGCAGACCGCGCGGCGACGCTACGCCTCCTCTGTTCGATTGTCGCCCAACACAGCCAGCGTGAGTTTTTATTCGCGCTGTCGAATGAAGCCGACTTCCCAGTTTGAATGGAAGACCAACGCCGCAGGAGGCCGATGATCTGTCGCCTGCTGCCGAACTGCGAGTGGCCGTTGCTATCTGGAAAGCGACCATTGAAATGGTCTTGGCTCCAACGGCGGCTCGGGGTCGTCATGAGTCAGACGAAGGCAGACTGATCAAAGTCGGGAAAGTTAAAGGTGAGCGATGGGACCCGGGCGGACGCACGATCGGGTGAGGGCAGGCGGGCGCAGTGGCTGCGCTGCGGCGAGACAGCCGGGTTGGATAGTGTGTGTATGCTCGCTACGGTAACGTGTCTGACCAGCAGGAAACACTCCGGCAGCCGGGATCCCGGCGCGCTGGCTGCGGTGCGTGATCGCAACTGCGGGTCCCGCGTCGAGCCGATCCGGGCCGCCCTGGTGGGCAACTATCTTCCCGAACACGTCTTCGCGCTGCAACCGGCCCTGGCATTCAATGACTTCTACCAGGCGCGCGTTGACGAATGCGATGCCTGGATCGAGTGCACATTGGCCATGCTTTCCGCCTGTAAGGCCGTGCCGCAATAGCCATTGGGAAAGATGCGCAGTCGGATCCAGCAGCCCAACGCGCTGAGCTTCGCCGTGCGTACCCTCATGCACCAGCTTGCTGGCGTCGACCTCACCCAGATTCATTGAATCGGCTCCTGCCGGGCTGTGCGTCTCGTCGCCGTATGCGGCACCGATCTCGACCCATGGCGGACCGCCAGGCATTTCAGCTCCTGGCTGACCCTGTCGCCAGGGTGCAAGGCGAGCGGCGGAACAGTCCTGTTCCCGACCGAAGCGATCGGTATAGTTCAGGACCGCCGTGTGCGTCTGCGCTCCGATCGGTGAATGGCTCGTTGGCGCGTACATGGCACGGCCTCATCTGGCCGTGATCCCGACGTCTAACTTGCAAACATGAACGGCCGGAAAGCCGCACCAGAACTGGCCTGTTTCCACGGCAAAAAGTTAGACAGAAGAGCGCAAGCCATTGAATTGACGGTGAAATGTGGGTAATGAGCGTGCAGGGATTCGGTCGTTCAAATCCTCTCGCCCTCACCAATACCAGCAAGGGTTTGCGGCATTTAGAGTAAACCATGTCTAATAATCGCCGCAGGTACGCTACCCCGGCGGACCTGCGGCGGTCGGCGCACCGCCTGTCCAGGCGGGGAGGTTCGGCGACGGAATTTACAACTCGCATATCAATCACGCGGCTGAAGTCAGCACGATGTGGAGCCACCGTGCGCATCGCACCACGCAACCTCCAGGGTGAACGGAGTCAGGGCTTGATACAAAGGACTACAGATAAATGTGTTTCAGCGATGGTGGGACGGCGCGGCAGGGTGGAGCAGCGCAGAAGCGGTGATCCAGCCGCCGCCGTCCCGGTGGCCGACAGTCATTGCACTCGGAGGTGAACTATGAGCAAGAGCAACGGTGGGCAGACAACAGGCGGGCAGTCCCCGGCAGCGGGCTCGAAGACTGGTAGCCCTGGACGCGGCCGAGCGCCGAACGGTTTCTACGGCGGAAACTGGCCGGGCACTACTGGTGGCACATCTGGCGGCAACCGCGCCACCTTCTGGCGGCAAGAGGTAACTACAAGGCTTTGACGAAAATTGGCCCGAGGGGCGAGCGGGCGCTGTGATGAAGTGCGGCCGACGTTAGCAACGTAGACGCTCCTAACCGGTCCTGCGCGATACCGCATCGTCTCGCTTGCTGGATACCGGCATGCGCGGAAGTACGGACGGAGCGGTGAGTGACGTCGCCAACAAGGATATTGCCGGCCGACATGCTCGATATTGACGCGTCCCTACGCTGGCTTTTCAGTGCGGCTCAAGCGCGTCGAGCCGAGCCCGCGCAATTTCATCGGGATGCGTGCAGTGATATGCGTCGAACAGGCGCGAGCACACCTCTGCGAGGTCCGCCAGGTTCAGAGCCTGGTCTGGATGGTCGACCTCTTTCGCGGTAAGTATGTCGTCGAGTACCGGCGCTAGTCGACGAAGTTGCCGAAATGTCTCCAAATCTAGTTCCATATCAATTCCCTTTGCAGCGTGAACTGAGGCCTTGTGGCTGCCAGACCGTACGGCGTGGTCGGAGTCGCGTGGCGAACGTTGTACGCCTGTGAAAAGACCGACCGGCGAATCCACCACGCTAACACTTTCATATGTCTCACGCAGAGGACGGTCTCTCGGCCTCAGCCGATAAGACTGCGTTAAACCTCGGAAGTTTTTGCGCGACGCACAAATTTCTTAAGAAGTTGCCTCAGCATTCCCGGGCTGAGGCTTGTCTCGCACCCCAGCGGCCGGCGCGCGCGTGCGCTGGAAATTGAGGCGGTTTCAAGATTCGAGCTTGACATTACTGAGCCGGACTTGTGCGTCGCACAACAACTGAATTGTTAAATTCAAAAGAAACGGGTATACGCTTACGCAACTTCCCTACCGGAGGCTTGTTCGTGTCGACTTTGCTTCAGCAGGACGGACTCGTTGCTACATGGTGCCGGATTAACTCTGGCGCCGAAACGGGCGCCTTGGAATGTTCTGAGCTCGACGCATGCGGCGAAATCGTGCCGCATCCGCATCCTTCAGGTCGACGACAGATTGTCATGACTGACGTGTACTGCCAGATTGCCGAGACGATAGGCCACGTCGCGGCGATGTCGGTTGCGGTGGCGACCCGCTCCTTTGGGATCCGTGTACCTGACGTGGTGTGGATGCCCCCGGAGAGGTGGGAATCAATCGACCGGGAACTCCCTGTTCCGTTTGTTCCGGACCTGTGCGTGGAAGTGCTTCTGGACCGACGGATGCCGCAAGATATTGGGCACAGAGTCCGGGCCTACCTGGAGGATGGTGCCCGCGAGGTCATCGTCGTCGGCCAACGCGGCGAACTGCAGTTCTACGGCGCTCATGGGCAACTTCAAGCATCAGCGTTTGGCATATCTTTGTCGCTCGAGCCAATGTACTTCGACGCATAGCGCCGTCGTCCACTGAATCCGTTGGCCGAAACTCAGCTAGCGCTTTATCTGGGTGGGAAATCGCACGTACGCTGCTTGCGGCGCTCCAGGCGTCAGTTGCAGTTCGTGCTTGCCATGCCGCCGCCGAGGTTCGTGGTCGTACAATGGATGGGGGCGCCAGTCAGATGCACTGTCTGCGGCTGCCGCGCGTTGACCGCGTGCATGTAGTTCGCCCACGCGGACATGCTGTTTGCGAACTGCTGATTTGCAATCTGCTCGGCCTGGAGCTGTCGCTCCTGGTTTTCAACGAGGCGAGCTTCCCGGTACTGTCGGGCCGCGTCGACGGCGGCTTTCCCTATTGCATACCGGCGCTGCGCGACCTCGCCGTAGGTGACCAGGCGGTCAAAGTCCGGCACTGGCCATGTATGTCCGTAGTGGGTCGACATGAGCCTATCGCGGGACGCGGCGCGCGGCCAGAAGTGGCCGGTGTCTAGTCTATGTCGACTGACAGTTCGCCGCCGAGGCTCATCCTGACCGGGGCGGGTTCGACCAGGGTGAACTCGATGTTGAACGGCGCGACTTTCCGGGCCACCGCCTCGACGCAGCCTTCGCCCCCCTCCACTCGTTGATGTGGTAGGGGCTGAAATTCGGATAGGCAGTCGGTCCGCCTGCCGCCTTGATCGCGGGTTGCTCAACGGCCGGCTGAACATACCTTGCCTGCGAAGGTCCAATTTATTCTGGTCTTCGACACGTTTCCGCCATGTCTCGCGCTTCGTTTGTCCACGCACACGCTGCCCACGCCGATTGGCGGGTGGCCCTGGCCGAGTGCCAGAGGCAAGTGCAAACTCAAATTTCGACGCGTGCGGCACAGGAAAATGAACCCGGACCGTTCACGCTCGGTTGGTGCTACCTGAGCGACTATTACGCACCCGCGTCCGAGGCAATCCTCAGTGAGTTGCACCGGGGTCTGCCCGGCGTCGCTTGGGTCGGTACGGCCGGTGTCGGCGTGGCCGCTAGCGGCATCGAATACTTCGACGAACCGGCCCTAGTGTTGATGGTCGCGCCGCTGCCACGGGAATCGTTCCGGCTATTCTCCGGCCTGCAGCCAATGCCTGCGACGTCCTCTGGGTTCGTGGCCCATACCGCGCTGGTACATGCCGAGGGCGGCACACCCGACGTGCAAGAATTGCTGCACGAGTTGAGCGCACGCACAACCACTGGATATCTCTTCGGCGGGCTATCCTCGGCGCGAAACCGTCCGCTACACATGGCTGACGGCGTGTTCACCGGCGGTCTGTCCGGAGTGCTCTTCGGCCCCGAGGTCGGTCTGATCTCACGTGTGACGCAGGGCTGCCAGCCGATCGGGCCGCTGCGCACCATCACGCAGGCCGAACACAATCTGGTGGTCACGCTGGACCGCAAGCCTGCACTCGATTGCGTGTTGCAAGATCTTGGACTCGACCTGGATCTGCCAATCGATGCGTTTTCTGAGGCGCTGTCCGCCACCCTGGTGGGCTTGAGCATCGGCGCGGAGGACGTGCCGAAGTGGGCTGGAAGGTTCGGCGCGGATACACTCGTGCGGCACCTGCTGGGCGTGGATCTGGAGCACCGGGTCTTGGCGATTGCGGATCTGGTCGAGCCCGGCATGCATCTCGCCTTTTGCACGCGCAACCCCGAAGCCGCCCGGGTCGATCTGGTGCGCATTGCAACGGAAATCCGCGCGGAACTCGAAAGCGGCACGGCGGGGCACATGTCGGGCGCCCTGTATGTCAGTTGCTCCGGACGGGGCGGCCCGCATTTCGGTGCGCGGCATGCGGAATTGCAGACGGTGCGAAAGGCGCTAGGTGACGTGCCGCTGGTGGGATTCTTCGCCGGCGGCGAGATCGCAAGGGATCACCTTTACGGCTACACGGGGATATTGACGGTCTTTACGAGCCGGGACTGATGCCCTGAACTGTTCTGATCGGCGCTCCGGCCCTGTACGCCAACAGCCATTCGCATGCCGCGCTGACAACTCCATGCATGCCCTTTTCGAACCACGCCTTGTTAATGACGCGTTTGGCGACCCGGGTCTATAGACAGTCGCGAGCATCGTCGCGCTGTGTCGATCACCGCCCCGTCAGCATCCGCAGGATTTTTTGCACGATGCGCTCATGCAGCTCCAGCGCCTCATCGAGCGTCCATGTTCCGTAGCTCTTGTTCTCTCGCGCTTGCATTCCGGCGATGCGCGTCACAAACAGCAAGGGCTCCCCAGTCCTGGCTTCGGACACACCTCGGAAGCGGGTCGTGACCGTTACCCCGGATTCTTCCAGCAGCGTGCGGCGGAAGATCAGTTCGTTCTCAGCCATCCAGCGCGACCACTCGCCGCGGTCGAACACCTCGACGGGCCTGTTCTTCGCATCGAGGACATAGACGCTTTCCCGCCTGGGCGGGACGGAGCGGGTCTTCATATTTCAATTGGGAGGCGCGAGCAGGAAGCCGATCGCCTCCCGCCACCAGGTTTCGTCGACATAGCCAATCCAATCGTTATGTTCAGCCTCCTTCACGATCCTCAGTTGCCTCGGTTCGTGCTGCAGCGCAACCCGGCTCCGTACCTATAATCGATTTGCTGGCCAGGCGTTTGTTGGCCTGATGCAATGATTCGTGGCCAGTGCAGGAGCAGTGGAGGCGGCTATGCACTTCGACGCATTTTCTTTTGGTTCTATCCGCATAGATGGCGTTACTTATCAGCATGATGTGGTGATCGACCGCGGGCAGGTTCGCAAACGCAAAAAGAAGCCATCGAAGGCGTTTCGCGAAGCGTTCGGGCATACACCGCTATCGATGGCCGAGGCCATTCCCTGGAGTTGCCAGCGCCTCGTGATCGGCACGGGCACCGGAGCGTTGCCGGTGATGGAAGAGGTGAAGCAAGAGGCCGCGCGCCGGAAGGTCCGACTGCTTATCGTGCCGACGGAGGAAGCCATCGCCACCCTCAAGGAGCGCGCTCATGGAACAAACGCGATTCTGCACGTCACGTGCTAGGCGGTGCATCTGGCGCGGCACTTCGTGGGACAGATTGATCTCGAGTCGCGTCCCACCAGCGGCAAGGGCTGCGGTCTCGGTCTCGACATCGCCTACCGGATCGTCGTCAACCGGCATGACGGCGCGATCACCGTAGCGTCGCAGTCGGGCGCGACGACGTTCCAGGTGCGGCTGCCGCTCGGCGCGCAGGCCGCGGGCGGCGACGAGAATCCTCGACTTGACGGAGACAGAGAATGACTCCAGGCGGCGCGGTACCAGGCGAACCCATCAAGGTCGGTCAATTGAGCATTCGATACCTGATTGATGGAACCGCTACTGGCGGCATGGGTGTATTCGAATTGACTGTGCCACCCGGCTCACACGTTCCACCGCCGCATCGACACACCCATAACGAGGAGTGCGTCTATGCGCTCGAGGGCATACTGCGGTACTCGGTCGATGGCGTAGAGCGGGACCTGTCGCCAGGAGACTGGATGTTCACCCCACGCGGAGCGGCCCATCACTTCAGCAACCCGCACAGCAACTCGGCCCGCGCCTTGATCGTCATTGCGCCCGACATTGGCGCTCAGTATTTCCGTGATGTTGGAGCAATCGTCAATGCTGGCGGTCCACCCGACCGCGCGAAGCTTCTCGCCGTGATGGCCGAGTACGGGCTGGTGCCAGCACTACGCATTGAATAGCAGTTGCCGAACCATCGCGTCCCGAGAATGCCCCCGCATCTCGGGAGCGGCAATTTGCATCGGCTCGTGCTCCGGACAGCCGCACGTGCGGGTATTCTTGGTCTGAGGTGAACATGGACCCGCTAAAGCATGCGCTGCTTGAATATCACGAACGCAGCAAGCACCGCGTCAACTCCTACGCTCCCGGCCCCGGGAGGCTGGATTGGGCAACCCAGCCGGATCCGTTCCGTGTGTTTCACGGCACGGCGCGCGTTGGTCTGCCGTTAGCCGCGGACACACTCGCGACTCGCTACAACGATCTACGCCGCGGCACCCTGCCGCTCGCGCACGGATTCGATCTATCCAATCTGGCAATCCTGTTCGAACTTTCGCTCGGCCTGTCGGCGTGGAAATCCTATGGCGCCCAGCGGTGGGCACTACGTTGCAACCCATCGAGCGGAAATCTGCATCCGACCGAGGGCTATCTGCTGTGTCCGGCACTGCCCGACTTGCCCGGAGGCGTGTATCACTATCTGAGCCGGAGTCATGCGCTTGAACATCGCGCCGCAGTGGAGGATCCGCAATGGACCGAGGCGTTTTCAGAGAGCGGCGTCCTGCTCGGCGTAAGCTCGATCTACTGGCGCGAGGCGTGGAAATACGGTATGCGCGCTTGGCGATACTGCCAGCACGATTGCGGCCATGTCGTCGCCGCAGTGAGCTACTCGGCGGCAGCGCTAGGCTGGCAGACGCGGCTGCTTGAGGAGACCGCCGATGACGCAGTGGCCGACTTGCTTGGATTGGACCGCAGGGAAGACTTCGGAGTGGCCGAAAGAGAGGCGCCGGATGTTTTGCTCTGGATCGGCAATCCTGCATTGCGGCCTGATCTCGAGCGCATGCGGACCGCGCTGGACAAGGCTCAGTGGCACGGGCGCGCGAATCAGCTGAGCTCGGGACACGTGACGTGGGCGGATATCGATTCGATTCATCGCGTCACGCATAAGCCCCCGACTCGCGCACCGACCTCGTCGACTCCGCGACAGCGCCCGCCGCCCGCGACGCCGGCCCTCGATCTCAACTTTGCCCGGATCGCCCGACAGCGTCGCAGTGCGGTGAATTTTGACGGTACGACGTGCATCACCACGGGGGCGTTTTTCAGCATGCTGGCGTGCCTGTTGCCACGTCGCGACACGCCGCCGTGGAATGCACTGATGTCTGCTCCCGCAGTGCACGCGGCACTATTCGTGCACCGCGTGGACGGCCTGGAGCCGGGCCTGTATATGCTCGTGAGAAATACGGGCGTGCTGCAGGATCTCAAACAGTCCATGCGTCCGGAATGGCTGTGGCAAAAGACCGGACCAGACTGTCTGCCGCTCTATTTTCTGCTGCCTTACGACCTGCGCGCCGCGGCAAAGTTGATCTGCTGCGACCAGGATATCGGCGCTGATTCCTGCTTTGCGCTGGGGATGCTCGCGAGTTTCGAAATCGCCTTGAAAGAGCCGTGGCGATATCGCCACCTTTTCTGGGAATGCGGCATGCTCGGTCAGGCGCTCTATCTCGAAGCCGAAGCCGCCGGAGTGCGCGCCACGGGGATCGGCTGCTTTTTCGACGATGAAATGCACGCGCTGCTCGGCCTGAAAGATCACGCCTGGCAGAGCCTGTATCACTTCACCGTCGGTGGCGCATTGGACGATCAACACCTGTGCGCCCTCCCGCCCTATGAGGTTCAGCCCTGAAACGAGAGTCCCGTGTCTCGACGCGGGCGAGGCGGTTTTCTCCGGCACGACAGAGGCCGCTACATCGGAAATCCGTTGGCAAAGCTATCGCGGAGATAGCTGACGAACAGGCTGACTGCACGCTAAATGGCTTGAACCGTCCGCATCGGGCAGGAGCCGGCCCAGATTGTGTCAAAACGCATTTTGGAGCGCTAAAATTTGCCATCCGATAGCGAAGGATGAGCAAGATGAAACGGTTCGTTCAAGGCGACAATCGTACGCAAAGCTTTCTCCTCCCTGAAGCCCTCGATGACTACGTGACGGACACCAATCCCGTGCGCGTAGTTGATGTCTTTGTCGATGAGCTTGATCTGCATAAGCTTGGGTTTGAAGGCGTCGAACCAGCATTGACCGGTCGGCCGTCGTATCACCCCGAGGTGATGCTCAAGATCTATATCTACGGTTACCTGAACCGTATTCAGTCGAGCCGCCGCCTTGAACGCGAGGCCCAGCGCAACGTCGAGCTGATGTGGCTTACAGGCCGCCTTGCACCGGACTTCAAGACCATTGCGCGGTTCCGTAAAGACAACGGCAAAGCGATCCGTAGCGTCTGCCGTCAGTTCGTCATGCTATGCCAGCGTCTGGACCTCTTCGCCGAAGCGATCGTTGCGATTGACGGCAGCAAGTTCAAGGCGGTGAACCACCGTGACCGTAACTTCACGAGCGCGAAGCTTGAACGACGCATGCGCGACATCGAGTCAAGTATTGCTCGCTATCTTGAGGCGATGGACACAGCGGATCGTCAGGAGCCTGCAATCGCGAAGGTCAGGACGGAGCGACTGCAAGACAAGATTGCGGCCTTGAAGGAGCAGATGCGAGGCCTCAAGGAGATCGAGGTCCAACTCAACGCAGCACCCGACAAACAGGTATCGCTCACGGATCCAGATGCCCGTTCGATGAAGACTCGAGGTACGGGGGTTGTTGGTTACAACGTGCAGACTGCAGTTGACGCAAAGCACCACCTGATCGTCGCGCACGTCGTTATCAATGATGGGATCGATCGTGATCAGTTGACGTCAATGGCGAAGCTTGCCCGTACAGAGATGGCCGTGGACAAGCTCACTGCAGTTGCGGACCGGGGCTACTACAAGAGCGAGGAAATACTCGCATGCCATGAGGCTGGAATAAGCGTGCTCGTTCCGAAACCGGTGACATCGAGCGCAACGGCTAATGGCCGCTTCGGCAAGGATGACTTCATTTACAACGCACAGACGGACGAATATCGGTGCCCGGCGGGCCAGCGGCTAATCTGGCGATTCTCAACTGTTGAGATTGCACTCCAGGCCCTCAACGTCGCGTGGCACGCTGGGAACACGAAGATGTTCTCGATGAGATGCAGGCGCGACTTGATCATGCGCCTGAGATGATGCGCATCCGGCGACAGACTGTCGAGCATCCGTTCGGGACGATCAAGGCATGGATGGGCGCCACTCATTTCCTGACACGGACCATCGAGCGCGTGAGCACAGAAATGAGCTTGCACGTGCTTGCGTACAACATGAAGCGCGTGATCAAGCTACTCGGTTCAGAAGCGTTGATGACAGCGATGCGGGCGTGAGCCCTGTTGGGAGGTGCTGCGCCTTCGCAATACTTCCGCTGTGATTTGACGCTCGGATCGCCGCAATCGAAAAGTCGAGACCTGCGTCAAGCCAGGTTTCGTTAATTCCCAGTCGCTGCCCGTTTTGACACGCTCTGGGCCAGGAGCCGACATTCGCGTGCGCCGTCGCTCGGACGTTCAGGCGTCGGTTCTATCCAGGAAACGGCCGTTCAATTCGCGACATCGAACGTTGCTTCATCGGCCAATGCCAAGTCGCCGATCGGAAGGTGTGAGGCTGCTATTGATTGCTGTGTCGATGTTTGCTAACTGGCATCATCAGACAACAAGCGGCCGTCTGAGGGTTCTCATTTTCAACGGGATCATGATGCTGAAGTTGAAGTCCATGAGCTAGCGTCACCCGAGCAGAACGCCAACGAGAGCAGCTAAACCACAAGCGGACGCGTCGGGCGTGACTGGCCTGGTGACTATCAGGTATTCACGGACGTTTACTTGACCTCAAGATGCGCTTTGCGAATCTCCATCAATTGGGATCATTTGGCCGGAAATGGAACGTCCGGCATCGGATGCCAGGAAGACAGCGAGCGCCCCGATCTCCGCCGGATCCACGAAATGTTTGACGGACTGATTGGCGAGGGCGGCCGCCTCTTCCTGCGCGACGGAGCGGCCGCTGGCTGATGCTCGGCCCGCCAGCACTTGCTGAATACGTGGCCCTTCCACGGCGCCTGGCAAGATCGCGTTGACGCGTATGTCAAACTTCCCCAACTCACGCGACAAGGTCTTGGTGAATCCAATGAGGCCCCACTTGGTCGTTGCGTAGGGGCTGCGGTTTGGGTAGCCGAAGCGGCCAGCCAGCGACGACATGATCAGAATGACGCCCGCGCGCGATTGCTTCAAGTGAGCGATGGCTTGTTGCGTGACCGTGAACGTACCGGTGAGATTCAAACGCAGTACTGCTTCCCAGGCATCCGGATCCATGTCCGCAACACTCGCTGTCGGTCCCGCAATGCCTGCGTTGTTGATCAGGACATCCAAACCGCCCAAGGCGGACGCGGCCTCCGCGACCATGCGCGAAGCCGCCGCGCGATCTGCGATGTCGCACACCGAAGCCGTCACGCGCGGCAATTGCGCCTGGATCTGTTCAAGCGCGGCTTCGTCGATGTCGCAGACGTGAACGGTAGCGCCTGCCGCTACGAA
The DNA here is from genome assembly GCF_050435345.1 of Paraburkholderia sp. 32. Taxonomy (NCBI): domain Bacteria; kingdom Pseudomonadati; phylum Pseudomonadota; class Betaproteobacteria; order Burkholderiales; family Burkholderiaceae; genus Paraburkholderia; species Paraburkholderia sp. 32. The sequence goes on along the minus strand of NZ_JBNDKD010000002.1, from coordinate 920,278 downwards.
GGCTTCCGTGATCGCGCGCCCGATACCCCCGGCGCCAGCGGTCACCAGCACGCGCCGGCCTTTCGATGTGGTCATGCAACCCTCCTTTCTGACTTGATCATGCTCGCCGCTCAGGCGCACGCGGCACGTATGAATTCAGGGACACCGACGGCCTTCAGACGTCCGTCGTCCTGCTTGACACACAAAGCACGCGTCGCGTTACCCTCACAGATCAGGGTATCGTCGCGCATGATGCGATGGCTTTGGATAAACACTTTGCCTCGCCATTCCTCAGTGCGGGTATGCAACTCGAGACTTTCACCGTAAGTCGCCGAGGTGTGAAAACGAGTGTGGATCTCTAACAGCGGCGCGCCGATGCAGTTGGGCAGCGCTTGCATTTCCCGCCACGGCGGCAGGCCGCACTGTATAAAATAATCGTGCGATGCGGCGTCCATCCAGCGCGAAAAGTTCGGAAAAAAAACGATTCCGGCCGGGTCGCAATCGCCGAATTGCACGTCGATACGATAGACAGTTTCTTTACTCACGGGTATATGCTCCTGCTTTCAGTTCAACCATTGTGCGTGCATTGCCCGCGCGACACTGTCAGCGCGGCGACATTTCGCATCGGCTGCCGTGCGCGCCGCCCGGAGGGACGGCAATGACGAGGCAAAAGCGGATCGCCACGGTGTCGCTGACGCTCGACGAACTGCTCGCCCAATCGCCGTGGTTCGCGAGGCTCGACGAACCCACGAAGTCCCGCGTGCGCGCCGATGCGTCGGAGCGCGCCGTCGCAACCGGTCAGGCGCTAGGGCATCACGGCGAACGACAACACGCCTGGTTCGGCATGCTCGAAGGCCTCATCAAGTGGTCGATCACTGCGCGCGACGGCCAAACGGTGACCTTGGGCGGACAGTCGGTCGGCAGTTGGTTCGGCGAAGGCACGCTGATTCGCAACGCGCCGCGCGAATCGGATCTGATCGCGTTGCGCGACAGCCGAGTCGCGCAGATTCCGCGCGCAACCTTCAATTGGCTTCGCGAGCACCAACCCTCGTTCAACGAATTTTTGCTGCTCCAGGTCAACGAGCGTCTGCACTGGTTCATGGGCGCCGTCGCCGCGCACGGACTGCTCGACACCGACAGTCTCGTCGCCAGAGCGCTGGTGGGTATGGTGCTACCGCTGTCCAATCCGAGCGGCGCGGGACATCTGCCGCTGTCCCAGGAAGAGCTCGCCAACCTCGCCGCTGTGTCGCGTCAGACGTGCAACAAGGCAATGACTCGCTTCAAGAACGCGGGGCTCGTGCGCACCGAGTACGGCGGCATCGTCGTGCTGGATTTGCCCCGGCTCCACGCGTTGGCCAGATAGCGGCGTCTGCCTTTCTTCGTCGTTGCGGCATCCGCATCCCCGGATGGCCAGGTGTTTACGCTGACCCCAACTGTCGCGCCATCGACAGTCGCGGGAAGGGTCGCCCGAAATAATGCGTGTCATACAAGACCCGGAGACACGCAATGAATCGCGCCCATTCCCTGCCCACCGCAATCGCGCTCGTCGAGAGTCTGTCGGATCAGATAGCGGAAGACGCCGTCTTTCGAAAGATCAGTTGGCGCGTGATGCCTCTCATTCTGATCGCCTACGTCTGCGCGTTCCTCGACCGCATCAACATTGGCTACGCGCAGTTGCAGATGAAGCAGGACCTCGCGTTCTCCGACGCGGTATATGGACTCGGCGCGGGCATTTTCTTCGTGACCTATCTGCTGTTCGAGGTGCCCAGCAATCTGCTGCTCGAGAAGATCGGGGCGCGACTCACCTTCCTGAGGATCATGGTGCTGTGGGGCCTCACGTCCGCGGCGACCGCGTTCGTCACCGAGCCGTGGGAGTTCTATGGAATCAGGCTGCTGCTCGGCTTGTTCGAAGCGGGCTTCTTCCCCGGAATCATTCTGTATCTGACCTACTGGTATCCGAGCCAGCGCCGCGGCCGCGTGACGGGTCTGTTCCTGTTCGGCATGCCGATCACGGGCGTCCTGGGCGGCCCGCTGTCGGGAACGATCATGAGCCGCATGGAGGGCCTTGGCGGCATGCATGGCTGGCAATGGCTGTTCCTCGTCGAAGGCCTGCCGACGGTCCTGCTGGGGATTCTGCTGTATTGCATGCTGCCGGACCGGCCAGGCCGCGCCCCGTGGCTGAACGACGCGGAGAAGGTGCTGGTACGGTCGGTCCTCGATGCCGACCACGGCGGCGAGACCAGGGCTGCGCATCATGGCCGGCTCGCGGCGGCGCTGGCTGACCCGAAGACCTACGTGCTCGCATTCGTCTATTTCTGCTGCGCTTGCGCCGTCTACACGCTTACGTTCTGGTTGCCGACCATGATCAAAGGGCTCGGCATCGCCCCGATCGCCACGATCGGCTGGTACACGGCAGTGCCCTACATCTTCGGCGCGCTGGGTGTTCTCGTCATCAGCCGCAGCTCGGATCGTTTTAAGGAGCGTCGCTGGCACGTCGGGGGAACCCTGGTCTTCGGCGCGGTGGTCCTGGCCTGCACCTCCTTCCTCGGCACCGCCGTCGTACCGGTGATGGTCCTGCTGTGCGTGGCCTCGTTCTTCATCTTTGGTGGCGGCTCGCTGTTCTGGTCGATTCCCCCGACCTACCTTGGGCGCGATGCGGCCGCAGCCGGCATCGCCGTAATCAGCTCACTGGGCATCCTTGGCGGCTTCGTCAGCCCGACGCTGATCGGTTGGATAAAGGGCGCGACCGGCAGCATCCAGATGGGTCTGCTGGCCTTGACCGCGGTTGTCATCGGCGGCGGTCTGACGATCCTGCTGGGGCTGCCAAAGCGCGCAGTCCGCGTGGGCCCCGGCGATGGCGCGAACGTGCACTGATCGACTCGTCCCAGCCAATCCCGTTCTTTAGATCAATTTCAACTCTGGAGTAGACCACCATGAGCAAGCCCAAAGTCATCGTGACCGTTGCCCCGACCGGCGGCATGGCCAACAAGCAAATGAACCCGAACCTGCCGACCCAGCCGCGCGAGATCGCTGAGGACACCTACCGCTGCTACAACGCGGGCGCCAGTGTCGTCGCAGTCCATGCGCGACGTCCCGATGACGAGGCCACCTGCGATCCGGCAATCTATAGCCACATCAACCGGCTGATTCGCGACAAATGCGACATCATCCTGAACAACTCCACCGGCGGCGGCATCAACGGCGACATGGTTCGCGAACTCGACAACGGCCTGTGGGAGATCCAGTGGGAAGAACGCCTGAAGGGTATGCAGGGTGACGGCGTCGAGATGTGCACGCTCGATGCGCAGACCGTGATCGCAAGCTTCAGCGGCAAGGAGATCCTGGTGGCGACGCCGCCCTCGCGAATCCGGCAGATTGCCGCGATGATGAAAGAACGAGGCATCAAGCCCGAATGGGAGGTGTTCGGCCTTGCCGACATCGTCCAGGATGTTCAGCGCGCCATCAACGAGGGACTCGACGACGCACCGCACTTCATCAATATCGTGATCGGCGCCAATGCGTTCCAGGGCGCGTTGCCGTACACGCCCCGGCTGTTGCAAACGATGGTCGACCACCTGCCCCGTAACACCGTCTTCAACGTCAGCGCCATCGGCGCGGCGCAGTTGCCCGCCGCGATGAACTCGCTATTGCTGGGCGGGCACGTGCGCGTCGGGCTCGAAGACAACCTGTACTACAGGCACGGTGAGTTGGCCACCAATGTGCAACTGGTCGAACGGCTCGTTCGCCTGGTGCGCGAGATGGGTTACGAGCCTGCCACGCCGGCTGAGGCACGCGAGATCATTGGACTGCGGCCGTTGCGCGAAACGCTCAGCGCTGCCTGCCTGGAGGGTTAGGCAATGGCAACGCGAGACGTCAACGTCGCCATAGTCGGCACCGGTGTTATCGGCGCAGCTTGGGCGACCCACTTCCTGGCTCATGGTTTCACCGTCACGGCGACGGATCCCGGTCAAGGAGCCGAGTCGCGCCTGCGCGACTGGATCGACGATAGTTGGCCTGTGGTCGAGAGGCTCGGACTGGCAAACGGCGTCTCGCGGGACAAGCTGACGTTCACGACTGACATGGGCGCGGCTGTGCGCAATGCCGATTTCATTCAGGAAAGCGGCCCGGAGCGGCTGGATGTCAAGCACGCGTTGATCGCGAGTATCGAATCGGCGGCAAGGTCGGATGCGATCATTGCGTCGTCTTCGTCGGGGCTGGCAATCAGCGAGATTCAGACGGGCGCGAAGCACCCGGAACGAATCGTCCTGGGGCATCCATTCAACCCGGTCCACATCATGCCGTTGGTCGAGGTCGGTGGCGGCCGGCTTACCTCGCCCGAGAACATCGCGAAGGCCATGGCGTTCTATTCCTCAACGGGCAAGAAGGTCATCAGGATCAGCAAAGAAGTCAAAGGTCATATCGCCAACCGTCTGCAGGTGGCGATATGGCAGGAGGCCATCAGCCTGGTACAGCGCGGGGTCGTCTCTGTGGAGGACGTCGACGCGGCGATCTCCTACGGCCCAGGCCTGCGCTGGGCACTGCTCGGTCCGTTTCTCAACCTTCACGCTTCCGGGGGATCCGGTGGCATCACCCATGTCCTCCAGCACCTGGGTGCGGCCCAGCGCGAGTGGGCCAGAGACCTGGGCAAGTATCCCGAGACAGACGACTACATCGAGTCGATTGCAAGCGGCGTCAATACGGAACTGCAGTCGTACGACTTTCCTGAGATGCTTCGCCAGCGCGATCAATTGCTGATTCAACTACTGGAGGCGAAGCGAAATCTTTCTCAGATCCCCTAGCCGGACGGTACCTGAAGATGAGCGGGATTTGGATGCAGATCTCTGTGACATACATTGATCTGCCATTATTGCGGCAGAAAAGATCCTGCTCGTCCCGCGGTATGGCAGTTCCACACTGATACCTGCCGTTGGAACCGCGACCACCCGACCGTCGGAAATGGGTCGTCATGAGTCAGACGAAGGCAGACTGATCAAAGTCGGGAAAGTTAAAGGTGAGCGATGGGACCCGGGCGGACGCACGATCGGGTGAGGGCAGGCGGGCGCAGTGGCTGCGCTGCGGCGAGACAGCCGGGTTGGATAGTGTGTGTATGCTCGCTACGGTAACGTGTCTGACCAGCAGGAAACACTCCGGCAGCCGGGATCCCGGCGCGCTGGCTGCGGTGCGTGATCGCAACTGCGGGTCCCGCGTCGAGCCGATCCGGGCCGCCCTGGTGGGCAACTATCTTCCCGAACACGTCTTCGCGCTGCAACCGGCCCTGGCATTCAATGACTTCTACCAGGCGCGCGTTGACGAATGCGATGCCTGGATCGAGTGCACATTGGCCATGCTTTCCGCCTGTAAGGCCGTGCCGCAATAGCCATTGGGAAAGATGCGCAGTCGGATCCAGCAGCCCAACGCGCTGAGCTTCGCCGTGCGTACCCTCATGCACCAGCTTGCCGGCGTCGACCTCACCCAGATTCATTGAATCGGCTCCTGCCGGGCTGTGCGTCTCGTCGCCGTATGCGGCACCGATCTCGACCCATGGCGGACCGCCAGGCATTTCAGCTCCTGGCTGACCCTGTCGCCAGGGTGCAAGGCGAGCGGCGGAACAGTCCTGTTCCCGACCGAAGCGATCGGTATAGTTCAGGACCGCCGTGTGCGTCTGCGCTCCGATCGGTGAATGGCTCGTTGGCGCGTACATGGCACGGCCTCATCTGGCCGTGATCCCGACGTCTAACTTGCAAACATGAACGGCCGGAAAGCCGCACCAGAACTGGCCTGTTTCCACGGCAAAAAGTTAGACAGAAGAGCGCAAGCCATTGAATTGACGGTGAAATGTGGGTAATGAGCGTGCAGTGGCGTGCGTCGGCGAAGACCGATGGTGCGGCGGCGCGGCGGGCGTGAGGTTGCCGTGGTGCCGCGCGTCGATCAGGATGGCGGCGCTTTACTGCGCGAGCTTCCGGTTCAGCCGGCGCATGCCGTCGAAGACCGCATCGGCCACGTCCAGCGGAAAGTCGGCGGGCAGTAGCGACGAGACTCTATCGATCACCGTCTCCGTTTGCGCGGTCAACTGATCGATCAGCGTATCGACGTCCGCGGCGGAAAAACCGACGCGCTGTCCTTCGGCCACCCAATGCCGGCGCTGGATCTGATTGAGCAGGTAGTGGACGTTCTTGCCGCGAACCGCCATCGCCAGTTTCACTTTTTGCGCCGCGAGGCGCCCCGCGCCGCTGCCGATGATCGGATGCGCGGACAGCACGTCATAAAGCGGCGTGGATTCGTAGCGATTGCCGGGCAGATGCGCAATGCTGAAGTTCTTCGCGTGGCCATCGGTCGCGGCGAGCAGCCAGAAAACCAGCTGCGTCGCGAAGAAGTTGCGCCGGTCCGTCGTCGCGCGTGTGGATCTCGCGAGTATCTCCATGATCGCCTCGATGCCCGGACCGCCGTCGGACTCGTACTTGTGCAGCGCCGACGTGCCAGTGGCCTGGCACATGTCCTCTTGCGGCAGACGCACGATCCACGTGGCGTCGCTCGACAAGCGGCGATCGAAGCGCTCGACGATCAATACCTTCTGCTCATCGAATCGCGCGACTTCGCAACGCGCGACGGGCAGCCCGTAGGCCGCGACGATCTGCGAGCACAGCCATTCGTTTTCCACCGACGTGCGCATATCGGCGCGCATGTTGCCGACGAGCCCAAGCGGCAGCTTGAAGATGTGCGTGGTCGGCGTGCTGCCTTCGGGCAGCAGCCAGCGATTGCGATGACGGAGCAGCGCGGTTTTTTCCTGCGCGCCGGCGATCGACAGACGCAGGTCTTCGAGCGGATCGTGCTGCCCGAGCGGCGCCGCCGTCGTCGTGCCGCGTAGCAACGCCGCGATGTCGCTGTCGCTGAGTTCGCGACCGTGGATGCTCGTCAGATCGCTCGGTTCTTCGTCCGGCGACAGCAGTTGCAATGCGCCGACGCAGTCGCGGCCGAGCGCGGTGAGCAACGCAAACGGCGCGGCGCTGCCGGTCCGGTAGCGCGCGGCGATGCGGCGCCGGATCGGTTCGCTGTCGGGCAGCAGGTTGTCGAAATAGTCGGCGACGATCTGACCGCGATACGCCTGATTGCCCGGTGTGAACGGCAGTGACAGCGATAGCGGTCGTCCTTGCGGATCGTCGATCCATTCGTCGGCATAGCTCAGACGTTCGCCGCTGCGTGTCGTTTCCCAGGCGCCGACCCGCAGGCCGTTCATCCACAGATTCAGACGGTTCGGTGTGCTGCGCGCCATGCTTACCAGTCCTCCCGTTTCTTGCTGGTGCTGGCCGCTTTGGTTGCCTTGGCGGGTTTGACCGCTTTGGGCTTTTGCGCCGACGGTCCCGGTTTGAGCGGAACGCGCGTGGCGCGTTTAGCGTTGCTTTTTGCGTCGACCGGCGTTCCGTCGACCGGCGCTCCGGCGGCCGGCGCTCCGGCGGCCGGCGTTCCGCTCCCGGCGCGGCGGGAGCGGTTCGGCGCCGGCGCGGCGTCTTCCACGGCCACGCTTTGCGTCGATCCGCTCTGCGCGAGCTTCAGATCGACCTGCAAGACCCGCAACACCCTGAAGAGCCGTTCGACGCTGACGGTCGCCGGATTCGCTTCGAGTTGCGCGTAGGTCTGTTGCGTGACCCCGAGATGCGCGGCCATCGCGGCCTGAGTGAGGCCGGCGGCCTTCCTGAAGCCCTGCAGGATCGGTCTGAGCTGGCTCAGTGTCTTGATGGCGTAGTCCACGGTCGATCTCCGGTTCGGCTGCGGCGGCGTAACAGCCCAAAACCTGTAAATAACAGATACAGTCTATACTCTGTATTTAGCAAATACAAGCTAGAGACTGTTAATGACGAGCACGTACGCATTTGAAACGGCGTCCCGTCACGCTACTCATCACGCAACTAACGGTCAACCGCGCACCGCCACCCCCTTCGCTGCTGCGCAGCCCCTCCGCCGCAGGCAACATGTGATCCACCGAAAATAAGGATGATCGACAAACGCATTCATAAAATCGCATCTGTTTTCACTGCTGGTTGGTGCTGCCACCAGAAGAAGCAACGCCTCGACCAGAAATAGATAAATCCGAATCGTTTTCGATTGACGATCTAATCAGGAAGCCGAACATTCAGGCAAAACAAAAGCTGTTTTTTCGCATCGCGTGGCTAGAACACTGAATGGCCGTCGATAACGAATCGCTAGCAATATCACGGGCACTCAAATCGAGCGCAGGATAACTGACGAGTGTCGACGCGCATTGCATCGTATCCTTTCGCTCGGTGAATGAAATCTGACACAAATGTCACGCGCCGCGCATCGAGCGGAAACGGGCTTGGAAATTACAGAAAAGGCTGTAGACTCTATAGCGTGTATTACGCGGCGAGGCCAACACGAGTCCAATCGTTGCGCGCCTACAGCATGTGTGCAAATCACTCCAATCCGCCATGAGATTTTCCGCCATCAAGGTGTCTATTCGCTGATACGACCCAACGCCAATAGAAGCCGAACCGGCGAACCACGCCGACCGGTGAACCTGAAAGGAGATTCGACGAGACACACAGACCATTCTTCCAAATAACGCGATCGACGCCGCCGGATGCGGTCGCCGGCGGGCCGCTGGAGAACATAACTTCTTTGGAGTATGTGATGGCAAGCAAACCACAATGGCGAACGCTGTTATCTCTGACTTTTCTATCGCTGGCAATGATGGGCAACGTGGCGCGTGCGGAGAGCATTCCAATTGTCACAGGCCAGCAATGGATGCAGTCGACCGATGAGCAGAAGAAAGCGTATCTGGTCGGCATCTCGAATTTGATCGACGTCGAGCGCGCCTATGCCGGCAACATGGCGAACAGCAATGACATCGCACAGCGCTTCGGCAAGGGCATGCAAGGCCAGACACTGGACAGCGTGCGTCAAGGCCTCGACGGCTACTACGCCGCCAATCCCACGATGATCCAACACCCGGTGATCGAGACCCTCTGGTTTCAGATGGTCATGCCCGGCCTGAAGAAAAATCAGTAAGGAGAACGATCATGAAACGACTTGGGTGGATCGTCAGTATTGGCGCACTGGCTGCGATGATCGGTTGCACGGACATGAGCCCGCAGACGCAGGGAACGGTGAGCGGCGCGGCACTTGGCGCGGGCGCCGGTGCGGGCATCGCGGCGATCTCCGGCGGCGATGCGTGGACCGGCGCGATCATCGGCGGCGCGGCGGGCGGCGTGGCCGGCAATATCCGCGGCCGTCAGTAATTACCGGCGAGCAGGCAAGGCTGGGGCGCGACCTGGGTCACGTCCCGGTTTCGTTACTGAAGCGCACGGCCCGATTAGGCCTTGATCAGGCATTCCACGGCCGTCGAGTGAAGCGATTTCCGAGGCGTCGCTGAAGGACCGTTCTTCCATGAGGCACCTCTCCCTTCCCCGCGACGCCGTATGCATTCCGTGCCATTTTCCTCACGTCGAATGTCAAGTAGCGAAGCGAATGGGGCGAATTCATTCGCGCTCGCGACATCGCGCATCCCCAGTTCGTCATGAAAATAATCCGTTCATACTCGGGCCGCTGTCGACGTCGCGTTGCCCGCCCGGCCGACAAAGTTTGAACCGATGATTAAAAGCCCTTAGGATATCCACATCGGAAGCCGCCGCGATGGCGGCATGCGCACACCACGCAGAGAGCAGCCTGCGCGCGGTGCAACCTTCATCTCATCAAGAGAACACGAATGCTGCGCACGTCACTGAAGGTAATAAAGACAAGTGCATGGATTCTGGTGCTGCTGGCGGTGCTCGCATTGGGGCTACGCGTGTGGAATTCGCAGCGCGGGCCGGAGCTGTCGGTATGGCACACCTATGTGCCGCGCGAAATGACCGTCGAGGAAATGGACACCGCCGACTGGAACGCATACATCAAAGCGGAAAATCGGATTTTCGACGACGTGCGCGTCAATGTCGTTGAAAAGCTGCGGCCGTCCGAGCGCATTCCGGCGAACCGCTATTACGAGGGTTCGCCGATTTTTCCGTGGCATTTCGCCGAAAACTGGAATCACTCGTACATTCTCGAGCCGTCGGGGCCACCCGTCGGCGCGGTCGTGCTGCTGCACGGCATGACGGACGCGCCGTACAGCATGCGGCATATCGCGCGTCGATATCGTGATCGCGGTTTCGTCGCGATCGGCATCCGCTTACCCGGACATGGCACGGTGCCGGCGGGGCTCGTCGACGTGCACTGGCAGGACTGGACCGCGGCCACTCGGCTCGCGGTGCGTGAAGCGCGCCGTCGCGTGGGGCCGGACAAGCCGATCGAGCTGGTCGGGTTTTCGAACGGCGGCGCGCTCGCACTGCAATATGCGCTCGACGCGATCGAGAATCCCGCGCTCGCGCGTCCGACGCGCGTCGTGCTGATCTCGCCGATGATCGGCGTCACGCGTTACGCACGCTTTGCCGGTCTCGCCGGATTACCCGCGGTGCTGCCGGCCTTCGCGCGCGCCGCGTGGCTCGGCATCGTGCCGGAGTTCAACCCGTTCAAGTACAACTCGTTTCCTGTGAATGGCGCGCGACAGTCCTTTCTCCTCACGAGCGTGATTCAGGAACAGATTGCGCGGCTCGAGCGCGAGAACCGGCTCGATAAGTTGCCGCCTATCCTCACGTTCCAGTCGGTGACGGATTTCACGGTCAGCACGCCAGCGGTGATGTCGGCGCTCTACGACAAGCTGCCTGAGAACGGCAGCGAGGTCGTGCTGTTCGACGTGAACCGCAGCGTGCGCTTCAGGACCTTCCTGCGCTCCGCGTCGTACACGGCGCTCTCGCGCCTACTGCGCATCGGTCCGCAGAACTATCGCACGACGGTGATCGCCAACGTGTCGCCGGATTCAGCGCATACTGTCGAGCGCAGCGTTTATGCGGGCGAAGTGCAAACGCGTGTCAAGCCGCTGGATATCGACTATCCGCAGGATATTTTCTCGTTGTCGCACGTCGCGATTCCATTCCCGATCACCGACGCGCTGTACGGCATCGCGCCGGACGATTCGGAGAACTTCAACGAGAACCTCGGCACGCTCGCGCCGCGCGGCGAACGCGGCACACTGATTCTGACACTCGATTCGATGTTCCGCATCGCGTCGAATCCGTTCTTCCCGTATCTGCTGCAGCGTATCGACGAAGGCATCGGCAAGATGCCGCCGCCAGTCGTCAAGTCACCGCCGCGCACGCATGAAACCGCCGACGGTTCGCCCGACGATTTCCCCGAAAATCTGAATGCGCTCGAGCAGGTCGGCTCGGACGAGCCTTGAAATCTTGATGCTTTGAATCAAGCTGACGGCAATTGCACTGCCACCCTCGTGAGATGTGACCAGACGGACCGCACCTACCGCGGGCCGCCTGCTTTTCGGCTCGAAGATCGACGTTACGGCTGATACGACGAATCGACGATCGTCCACAGCGCCGCTTTCGGCTGCAGGTTCGCATCGAACGGTAGCGGCAGGTTGTTGCGCGGCACCGGCGTCGACGTCAGCCACGTGTGCTTGTCCGAATAGCCCCAGAACGTGACCGCCTTGATGCTCGGCTCCTGCTCGAACAGAGCGAACACGGCGCGATAACGCTCGGCCTGCGCGCGCATGATGTCGTTCGGCACTGGATGCCCGAGGTCCGGCAGACATGCATGCGGATCGCTCCAGCATTCACCGGGATCGGCATAGAGACTCACGTCGAGCTCGGTCACCTGGTTTTCGAGGCCGAGCGCGGCGACGTCGTCGAACGCCTGCTTGATGTTCGGCAGAGGTGGCCAATTTACGCTGATATGCATCTGATGCCCGACACCGTCGATCGGCACGCCCTGCGCGCGCAAATCGCGAATCACCGCGAGCAGCTTTGCGCGCTTGCCCGGATCGTCGGTGTTGTACTCGTTGATATAGAGCTTCACGTTCGGGTCCGCCGCGCGCGCCGCGCGGAAGGCGATCGCGATGTAGTCCTTGCCGAGCGTCCGATACCACGGACTGTCTTCGCGATACACCTGATGCGGATCGTCGCTGATCACTTCGTTGACTACGTCCCACGCGTAGACCTTGCCTCGGAAATGTGTGACGACGTCGGTTACATATCGATCGAGCCGCTTCGCGACGATGTCGTGATAGAGCGGATCTTTCGGATCGCCGGCGAAGAACCAGTCCGGCGCCTCGGTCCAGTCGCCGGCCTTGAAGTGCCACAAGAGCGTGTGCCCGCGCACCGCAATGCCGTGCGCTTGCGCGAACGCGACGATCCTGTCGGCCGGTTCGAAGTTGTACTTGCCTTCCGCGACGCCGATCGTGCCCGGCTTCATCTTGTTCTCGGCGGTCAGGCTCGAGAACTGGGCGGCGACGAGCGCCGCGTCGGCGGGACTGTCGATTGAATCAGGTTCAATCGCCGCGCCGACCTTGAAGTGCGCGGCCATCACACTGCGCAATGACGGCAGCGCCTCAGCGGGCGCCGCGGCGAGCGGCTGGCCGTCATGAGCGACGGCGGCCTGGTTGTGCGCGCAGCCTGCGGTTGCGAGCGCGCAAACGGCGACGGCTGCGCAGAGCATGCGCATTGAAGTCCTCAAAGGACGCACTCCTGGTCTCCTTGTGACGCAATGCCGGTTCGGATGTCTTCTGTAACTATGTTTACCGTTACCGGTAACATGGGATGTTAAGCAGCCTCTGTCAGCCCCGCTATGAGGGATTTACCTGACATATCGACGAGACATGGATGGTGAATCAGCGTCGACTCGACCGGCTTGACACGGCGTCGGTTGAAAGCGCTTTCAGATGGGGATTGCACGGAACCGACGCGCGGCTAACGGCGCGAAACAGGGCGCCAGTCAATGAATCCCAACTGGCGAGACAGGAAAACCGAATCCGTTGAACGCGCGGGTTTGCTTCAATCGTCGTCCGCGCCGCGATTCAGTTTGATTTCAATGCCCGTTCAGCGAGCCAGCGTCGGGCGAGAGCCGGTTGTCCACCGAGGTGACACCCGGTACCGACATCGCACTCTGCTCGGCACGCGCGACATGGTCCCGCTCTGGCACCCATCCGAGCAGCGTGATCTGCCCCGAGTGGGCAAAGACGAACACATGTGACATCCCGACTCCGCTGTGCGCCTCCGCGACCCGCACGCTATGGGCGAGTTGTTGGTCGGTGGCTTGCGAATCCTGGGCATGGGCCGCCGGCGCTATTGCGCTTGAAATCAGCAGCGCGAGTGTAGAAACAAGGGCTGTTTTCACGATACCTCCTTAGAGTGCCACGGTGTGCCGGCAAAATCCGCCGGCAAATCTTCCGGTTCGACTCGATGCGAGGCGTCGGAAGTGCACTGGACAAAATCCTCATTCCACTGCATGCGTCGCGCTTATCGCGGTTGCGCGCCGAGGTTTTGCCAGTCGGGGCGATGGGCGGTCGTGCCGTCGCCCGCAGAAAAGTTGCAAGGGCAGCGTGTTCGAGCGGGACGTCGCATGTGCGGCGTGGCGGGGGAACAGCGAGAGCCGGGGATGGAAGCTGGAGCGCGAGAGCCAGACGGATGAGCTGACAATCCCGCACTCAGCCTGCTACGCGGCTGAGCCCGGCTCGTTGCCCGACATCATATGCATTGATGATAGTCGCTAATGTCCACCACTGCTGGCGGCTCCTGCGCCAGTTCGTCAAGCCCAAACCGGCAATGCAAGCGAGACGGCTCGTTGCATCTTCGCAACATCAAGCGCGAAATTTTGCTTGCGTTCGAGCGTGTTTTCCTTGTTAAGCAAGCGCTGAGCGACGCGCGAGACGGATTCGCCCATCGTTTCGGTGCATGAGTTCAAACGGATTTCCGACGCTTGTGACCATCACGTAATGGTCACAAGGAAGGGCGCTACTGCGGGATCGTCCGGCGCGCAACTGTTATCGATAACAGCGTTTTCCCTGAGCAGTTAGTTTGATGCGCGGCGCAAGGCCATCCCTATAATCGCCTCGAAATGTGAAGCGAATAAGTAGCGAACATTTCGGCAAGAGGGAAAACGTGTGAGAACGCGTGCGTCCTGTGCGGCTTGGAGACGCCAAAATATATATATAAGGATATCTAAATGAAGAAGAAGCTTATTGCTATGTCGGTGATGGCAGCCGCGACGACGGTGGCCCATGCGCAGAGCAGCGTCACGTTGTACGGCCGTATCGACAACGGCATCCAGTTTGAAACCGGCCTCCCGGGCGGCCACGCGTGGTCAGCGCAAAGCGGCGATTGGGGTTGCTCGTGGTTCGGCCTGCAGGGCGCCGAAGATATCGGCGGCGGCACGAAGACGGTCTTCCAGCTCGAAGGACAGCTCAACACGATGACCGGTGCATCCGCCGGCAATCTGTTCGGCCGCCACGCGACGGTAGGCCTGACGAACGACCACTGGGGTTTGCTCAAGATCGGTAACCTCGGCGCCGGCGAACTTTCGCAGGACAGCTGGGGCACCGACCCACAGGTGATGCAGCGCTACGCGATCTCGACACTGGTGCGCGGTCGCAACTGGGCGAGCACCAGCAACGGCGCGGAGTACAACTCGCCGGTGCTGCTCGGCGGCCTCGTGCTGAAGGGCCAGTATTCGCTGACCAACAACACGAGCTGGAACTCGGCGCCTGTCAACTCGGCTGGCGTGCCGACCGGCCAGGGTCGTACGAACGCGGTCGAAGGTGTGTACACGTGGGGCAACGGCGACGTCCGCGTGATCTATGACGAAGTGCGCGGCGCCAACGGCTCGTTCAACAACGTCTACTCTGCTTCGCGGATGGCCCTTGTCGGCGGCACGTACGTGCTAGGTCCGGTCAAGCTGTACGCGGGCTACCAGCACCTGAGCGCGCCTGACGCGACCAACGCGAGCGTGGGCGTAACCGATGCGTCGCAGCCTCTCGGCGTGAGCGCGCCGACCAGTGTGAACCACGAATGGGTCGGCGCTGCATGGCAGGTCACGTCGCCCACGCTGTTGACGGCTGCGGTCTACCACGCGAACGCGAACAACGGCAACGGCAATGCAACGCTGTTCACGCTCGCCGCGACGTACGCGCTGTCGAAGCGCACGTTCCTGTACACGGAAGCCGGCTACGTGCACAACAGCTCGACGTCGAACCTGAACCTCGGCAACGGGCCGTACGGCAACAACAACTTCGATGCGGTGACGGGCACGTCGTCGAACAGCAACCCGAACTATGGTCATAGCCAGACCGGCGTGTTCGCCGGGATCATGACCTCGTTCTGAGTTGAGGTTGCCTGATCAGCAATCGCAGTGATCTCTTTGTTTCAAGGACTGTTTATTTCTCTTTCATAGAGAGGCCGGTGCGACGCCTCCTCCACCCTCGTCGCATCGGCTGCTTTTTCTTTTTTTCGAATTCATCACCGGACGTAGTGCGCCTCTTCATATCTGAGAGCGCTTTCATCACAGGATCCAGGCAGAACTCATGACCCACGACGGCTCCGACGATAAACCCGGCGCGCCCAAGGTATCCAACGTACCCGCTGCGCCCAACGTGACGCTCGAAGCCATCGCGCGCGCGGCCGGTGTTTCTCCGAGCACCGTATCGCGGATCCTGAACGGTTCTGCGCGCGTACTTCCCGCCAAGCAGCAGGCGGTGGAAGCGGCGATCGCGCGTTTCAACTATCGGCCGAACGTGCTCGCGCGCAGTCTCGCGAGCGGGCGGACCGAAACGATCGGCGTATTGACGCAGGCGGTGTCGAGCCCGTTTTACGCCGAGTGGCTGCGCGGCATCGAGGAATCGTTGTACGAGCCGGGCTTTACGCCGATCTTCGTGAGCAGCCGCTGGAACATCGACGACGAAAAGGCGCGCCTCGAGCAGTTCATCGCGCGGCGCGTCGATGGAATCATCTTGCTGCACGCGCAACTCGATGAGTCGACGTTGACCGACTACTCGCGGCACGCACCAATGCTCGTACTCGGCCGCTCGGTACAAAACAGCGCGACGCTCGCTGGCCTGCCGATCGACAACATGCAGGGCGCACGCGACGCGACCCATCATCTGATCGAGCAAGGCCATCGCGAGATCGCCTTCATCGCCGGGCCGGCAAGTCACGAGGATGCGATCGAGCGCCTCGTCGGCTACCAAACCGCGCTCGAGGAAGCGGGCATCGGTTTCGATGCCGAGCTCGTCGAGCAGGGCGATTACCTCGAAACGGGCGGCGTCGCAGCGATGGAGCGCCTGATGGCGCGGCATCGATCGTTCAGCGCGGTGTTCTGCGCAAACGATCAAACCGCGTACGGCGCGCGCCTCGCGATGTTCCGCCGCGGCGTGCGGGTGCCGGACGACGTGTCGCTGGTCGGCTTCGACGATTTGCCGACATCGTCGTACATGACGCCGCCTTTGACGACGGTCCGCCAGCCGACTTACGAAATCGGCCGCCTCGCCGCACAGGGCATCGTGCAGATGATCCGCAAGCAGTCGATCGCGCTAAGCCCGATTCCGCTCACGCTCGTGACGCGTGAAACCACGCGGCGAATCACGCCGCCGGTAAAACGGGGGGATACGCCTACGTAGCGGCTGTTTTTTCGCCTCAACGTGAAAGCGCTTTCAGGTATCGGCAGTCAAGCAGAAATTCAGCAGCGCATTCAGCGCCAGGCAAAGCAGCACCGAGCAAAGCAGCAACAAAGACAACAGGGGAAGTAGGTCGCAGCAACCGGGTATTCATCGAATGCAATTCAAACAGGGTTCTTCAGGAGACGAGTAATGAAATTCCGCTTTTCAGGCTCTGCCGCCGCCGTTCTGCTCAGCCTGGCCGCAGTCGGCGCGCACGCCAACACCACGTTGACGGTCGCGGTCTTTCCGAAGCTGGATCAGGAAATCAAGGACGCGCTTCCGGCGTGGAAGAAGCTGCATCCGGACGTCGACATCAAGGTCTCGTCGCTCGCGATCGCCGATCACCACAACGCAATGACCACCGCACTCGCGACGAGCTCCAATCTGCCCGACGTGATGGCGGTCGAGGTCGGCTTTATCGGCCGCTTCGCCTCGGGCGGCGGTCTCGAAGATCTGTCGAAGGCGCCGTATAACGCGGGCCAGTACAAAAGCCAGTTCATCAACTACACGTTCGCGCAGGCGACCACGCAGGACGGCACGATCGTCGGCATGCCGGCCGATATCGGTCCGGGCACGCTGTTCTATCGCAAGGACCTTCTCGACAAGGCGGGCGTGACCGAAGCCGACCTGACGAAGTCGTGGGACTCGTACCTGGCGGCCGGCGTGAAGATCAAGAAGGCGACGGGTGCGTACCTGATGGCATCGTCGCGCGATATCGAGGACATCTACATTCGCGCCGACCTGAAGGAAGGCGATGGCGTGTACTTCGACAAGGCCGGCAATCCGGTCGTCACGTCGCCGCGTTTCGTGAAGGCGTTCGAGCTCGCGAAGAAAGCACGCGACCTCGGTCTCGACGCGAAGATCACGCCCTGGTCGAACGAATGGGCCGAAAGCTTCAAGCGCGGGACCGTCTCGACGCAGATGATGGGCGCGTGGCTCGGTGGCCACCTGTCGTCGTGGATCGCCCCGGACACGAAGGGTCTGTGGCGCGCGGCCAATCTGCCGAACAACGCGTACGCATCGTTCGGCGGCACGTTTTACTCGATTCCGGCGAAGGCGACGCAAAAGCCGATGTCGTGGGAATTCATCAAGTTCCTGACGACGCGCCAGGACACGCAGCTCGCATCGTTCCGTTCGATCGACGCATTCCCCGCGCTGCTCGCCGCGCAGAACGATACGTTCTTCGCGGAGCCGGTCGCATTCCTCGGCAACGAGAAAGCGCGTCTGATCTGGCGTGACGCAGCCTCCCACATCCCGGCGATCCAGCGTAGCAAGTACGACCAGGTCGCCGAGGAAGCGGTGCACTCGGCGCTCGACAAGGTCGTCGACGACGGCGCAGACGTGCATACGGCGCTCCAGGAAGCGCAGGACCAGATCGCGCATCGGGTGCGCCGTTAAGCGGTATCGATGCAAGGTCGCGGCACGCTGCGTGCCGCGACCGAAGTGTGTCGCAGTGCGCTGCAAGTCTGCTGCAAACAGCGTGGCCGGTCATCGATCCCGGCTACGCCCGACTGGACGGAACTATTGATGAACACCCCGCTGCCCACGACCCCAGAGGTCGCCCGCGATGCGCGCGCGAGCGACGTGCTGAGCTCGCCCGCGCCGTTCGCCGCGCCGCGCAGAACTTCGCGGCTCGATCCGGTGAAAGTCGCACCCTACCTGTTTCTCGGGCCATTTTTCCTGCTGTTCGCGCTATTCATGGCGTTCCCGCTGCTGTTTTCGCTGTATCTGTCGTTCCAGAGCTGGGACGCGACGGCGGGGGCTCGCGAGCATGAAGTGGGTGGGTCTGTCGAACTTCACGTTCACGCTGACCGACCCGTGGTACTGGAAGTCGCTGTACAACACCGCGTCGATGGCGATCATGTCCGGCGTGCCGCAGCATCTGGTGGCGCTGCCGCTCGCCTTCTTTCTGCAAACCGCGTTTCGCCGCTGGCGCAACCTGGTGGTCGGCCTGTACTTCCTGCCGTTCATCACGTCGAGCGTCGCGATCGCGCTGATCTTCTCGTCGCTGTATTCGACCGACTTCGGCATGATCAACCTCGCGATCGCCGAGCTCGGCAAGCTGCCCGGCCTGCACTGGATCGTCCCTGCGCATCCGATCGAGTGGCTCTATAACCCGAAGAACGTCAAGCCGGCGGTGTCGGTGGTGATCTTCTGGCGCTATGTCGGCTGGAACACGGTGCTGTATCTGTCGGCGCTGCAAACCATTCCGAAGGACCTTTACGAGGCCGCGCGCATCGACGGCGCGAACGGCTGGCAACAGTTCACCCGCATCACGATTCCGCTGATCAAGCCGATGATTTTCTTCGCGGTCACGCTGTCGATCATCGGTGGGCTGCAACTGTTCGAAGAGCCGTTCATCCTGCTGCCGAACGAAGGCATGGGTACCAGCCAGTCCGGTCTGACCACGGCCGTCTATATGTATCGCACCGCATTCCACGACGGCGATTTCGGCACTGCGAGTTCGATCGCATGGCTGCTGTTCATTTCGATCGGCGCGTTGATGTGGTTGAACACGCGGATCTTTCACCGCAGCGGCATGAACGAGGAGACACAGCGATGAAATCGTCGAGCAACAAGGGCCGTTATATCGGCTACGCGATCGTGGTGGCCGGCGCGCTGCTGATGTTCTCGCCGTTCTACTTCATGTTCGTGTTCGCGACGCACACGAGTTCCGAGATTTTCTCGATGCCGCCCCCGCTGTGGTTCGGCAGCGCGTTTCTCGACAACATGGCCTCGCTGATGCGGCACATTCCGTTCTGGCGCAATCTCGGCTGGAGCTTCTATACGGCCACGATGCAAACCGTGCTGACGCTGCTCGTCACGTCGATGGCCGGCTACGCGTTCGCGATGTACGAATTCCGCTTCAAGAAGACGCTGTTCACGATCGCGCTGACCGCGATGCTGATGCCGCCGTTCCTCGGCATGATTCCGACCTTCATGACGATGAACCTGCTCGGCTGGATCGATCAGCCGCGCGCGCTGTACGTACCTGGCGCGGCCGCCGCGCTCGGCGTGTTCCTGATGCGCCAGTACGTCGCGGCGGCGATTCCGTCCGAACTGATCGAGGCGGCGCGCATCGACGGCTGCGGTGAATTCCGCATCTACTGGAGCATCGTGATGCCGCTGCTGGGACCGGCGCTGGGTACGCTTGGACTGATCAGCTTCATTCAGGCGTGGAACAACTTTCTGTCGGCGCTCGTCGTGCTGCGTTCGCCGTCGATGTACACGCTGCCGCTCGCTCTGCGCATTCTGCAAAGTCCGACCAATTCGGATTGGGGCGCGGTGATGGCGGGCTCCGCGGTCGCGGTGCTGCCGTTGCTGGTGCTGTTCGCATTCACCTCGCGGCGTCTGATCGACGGTCTGACGACCGGCGCGGTCAAGGCTTGAGATTCTCTCTTTCATTTTTCACGCCCTAGCAGGCGTGACGATTCAGGACAACATCATCTATGTCGACGTATCGATTCAACGGAGACTTCGTCTGGGGCGTCGCCACCAGTTCCTACCAGATCGAAGGCGCAGCGCATGAGGACGGCCGCGGCCCGTCGATCTGGGACGCGTTCTGCAACGTGCCGGGCAACGTCCTGAACGGCGAGAACGGCGATGTCGCATGCGATCACTATCACCTGGTCGAGGAAGACCTCGACCTGATGGCCGAACTCGGGGTCAAGGCTTATCGCTTTTCGATCGCCTGGCCGCGCGTGCAGCCGACTGGCCGCGGCGCATTCAACGACAAGGGCCTCGCGTTTTACGAGCGCCTCGTCGACGGTTTGCTCGAGCGCGACATCCAGCCGTTCGCGACGCTGTATCACTGGGACCTGCCGTTGTCGCTGCAGCATACGCAAAACGGCTGGGAAAGCCGCGACACCGCTTATCGCTTCGCGGACTACGCGCGCAAGATCGGCAGCGTGCTCGGCGATCGCGTTGCATCGATCGCGACGCACAACGAACCGTGGTGCACCGCGTGGCTTGGCAACGCAACCGGCTATTTCGCGCCGGGCAACGCCGATCTGAAGAAGGCCGCGCATGTCGCGCACCATCTGCTGCTGTCGCACGGTCTCGCGTTGCAGGCACTGCGCGCCGATGGCGTGAAGGCGCCGCTCGGCATCGTGCTGAACCAGTCGCCGGCGCATGGCGCGACGGATGCGCCCGAAGATCAGGCCGCCGCGTCGCTCGAATACGCGAAGTTCGTGCGCTGGTACATGGACCCGTTGTTCAAGGGCGAGTATCCGGCCGAGGCGCTGGAATGGTATGGCGCGAACGGTCCGCAAGACGTGATCCGGAGCGGCGATTTCGACGTGATCGGCACGCCGATGGACTTCCTCGGCGTCAACTACTACACGCGGATCTTCGCGAGCGCATCGGGCGAGAAGCGTCCGCCGGGCGCGCTCGGCTTCACCGACATGGATTGGGAAGTCTATCCGCAAGGTCTCACCGAATTGCTGACGCGCATCAACGCCGACTACGAGTTGCCGCCGATCTACATCACCGAGAACGGCTGCGCGGCGAAAGACGTGCTCGATAACGGCCGCGTGCACGACGCCGAGCGCGTGCGCTTCTACGACCTGCATCTCGCCGCCTTGTCGGACGCGGTGAAACAGGGCGTCGACGTGGCGGGCTATTTCGCCTGGAGCCTGATGGACAACTTCGAATGGGCGTCGGGCTACGACAAGCGCTTCGGCATGGTCTACGTCGACTACGCGAGCCAGGAGCGCACGCTGAAGGACAGCGCGTTGTGGTATCGCGACGTGATCGCGCAACACGCCGGCGTCGCGGCCGTGCGCTGAGGCGCACGCCCGGCGACGGGCGCATCGAACCTCGCGTGGCGCGACAGTAGTGCGGCAGTGGGATAGCGTCACGCGGGGTCTGCAAGTACAAGGGTCGAGGAGGAGGCATCAAATGGGCGAACTCGTATTGCGCAACGTCACGAAGACGTATGGCGAAGGACCGCAGGTGATCCAGGGCATCGACCTGCGCATCCCGGACGGCCAGTTCACGGTGTTCGTGGGACCGTCGGGCTGCGGCAAGTCGACGATGCTGCGCATGATCGCGGGGCTCGAGTCGGTGACGGGCGGCGACATTCTGATCGACGGCGTACGCGTCAACGATCTGCAGCCCACGGACCGCGGCATCTCGATGGTGTTCCAGAGCTACGCGCTCTACCCGCACATGACGGTCGCGGAAAACATGGGCTTTTCGCTGAAGCTGTCGGGCAAGTCGAAAAAGGAAGTGCGCGAGGCGGTGGGCCGTGCCGCCGAGATCCTGCAGATCACACATCTGCTGGAGCGCAAACCGAAGGCGCTGTCGGGCGGCCAGCGCCAGCGCGTCGCGATCGGGCGGGCGATCGTGCGCAAGCCGCGCGTGTTCCTGTTCGACGAACCGCTGTCGAATCTCGATGCGGCGCTGCGCGTGCAGATGCGTATCGAGCTCGCGAAGCTGCATCGCGAACTCGGCACGACGATGATCTACGTTACGCACGATCAGGTCGAGGCGATGACGCTGGGCCAGCAGATCGTCGTGTTCAACAAAGGCCGCATCGAGCAGACCGGCGCGCCGCTCGACCTGTATGAGCGGCCGTCGAACCGCTTCGTCGGCGGCTTCATCGGCTCGCCGCAGATGAACATGCTGGCCGCGACGCTGGTGTCGCGAAGCGATGCGCAAACCGTCGTGGCGCTCGCCGGCGCGAGCCAGCGCATCGTGCTGCCCGGCCGGCTGGCGCAGCCTGTCAGTGGCGAGTTGACGCTCGGGGTGCGCGCCGAGCATCTGGGCATCGGCTCGCTCGACGAAGGTCTCGCCGCGCGTGTCGAACTGGTCGAGCATCTCGGCGACGTCTCGATCCTGCATGCTCGACTCGATGGCATGGCGCACGCGATTGCGCTGAAGCTCGACAAGAAGGACGCGCAGCACGCGGTCGGCGCGCGTGTCGGGATCAAGGTGGCGTCGTCGTCGGTCACGCTGTTCGATGCGAACGGCGCCGCGGTGAGCCTCGCGCGACCCGAAGTCGGCGAGGACGTCGGCGCGGTGGTTTGACAGGCCGATGTCGGCGAGTGAGCAACGGTAAAGCCGCGCGAATCGTTGCATGCGTGGATCGTGCATTTCGATGCGGAGCCTTCATCAGGACCCCCTGCATCGAACGACGAAGACTGACGCAAGCAGCGATGATGTTAGCCAGTTCGCATTAAATATTGCGCGGTACTTTCGACGCCTTGCATCGAGCTTTCTTCTTGCCGGGCTTGATTTAGCGGGTCCAGTCGAGGGGTCGGATAGTGGTTCGGAGCTTAGGTAAACTCCGCATGGCGGCCGCGAACATGCGCCATTAACATCCGCTAACGTTAAGGGTAACGTTCTGGCAAGTTTGCATCTATTCGAAGATCTATAACACGGGGCAAAACATTGCAAGCCAAGACGCGCCGCGCCGCTATCCGGCGCGACCCGGTATGGCAAGAGCGGTCTGTGTAAAACCAATTGATTAGGTGAAAGTGCAGCGGTTGCGCGCAGGAATTGGCGCGACCGTTGCAGGCTGTGTCGCGGTTACGGTAGTTGTCGCCGCGAGTTGGATTGGAGCTTGAGGGAGCTCCTGGCGGTAGGCTAGGAAGCAACGACTGAGAGCAAGGTTGATAAAGAATGTCGGGCACGCATCGCGGGTGTTCGCCTGCGGGCGCACCGGCCCGATACAAAAAATACCGTTGGATTTTTGCTGGGTGGAGAGCGTCATGGAAAAGCGAGTATCTAAAGCCATTTTCAAGTCCCGGGCCTGCGAGCTGTTCCGTCAGGTCGAGGCATTGGGCGAAACCGTGGTCGTCACCGACCGCGGGCAACCCACCATCGAAATCCGGCCGTATCGCAGCAAGCAGGAAAATCCGCTGGAGCTGCTGCGCGCGTCGATTACGCATTTCAACCTGAAGCACGCGTTGCAGCCTGTCACTGCCGAGCAGGACGAGTAATGATCACGCTCGACACGCTTGCGCTCGTGTGCTGGCTCGGCAGGCAGAAAGCGCTGAGCCAGGCCGCGCACGATGCGATCGATCGGGAGCTCGCCGGCGGCGAGATCCTGATTTCGGCAATCAGTGCGTTCGAAATCGCGGAGTTCGTGAAGGTCGGCAGTCTCGGACTGTCGATGGACGCGCGCAGCTGGATGTCGACGTTTCTGTCGCTCGACGGCGTGCGGATGATTCCGGTCGACACCGAGATCGCGTTTCGCGCGGCCACGCTGCCGCCCACGCTCGCCTTGCATCAACGCCTGATCGTCGCGACCGCGCGCACGCATGGCGGCGCGCTCGTGACTTCGGATGCGAAGGTGCGCGCGTCGACTTACGTCGAAACGATCTGGTGACGGCCGCGGCGCTGCCTGGTGCGGACGGGGCCGGTGGAATCGCGCACCACCAGTTCCGCCGGCAGCGTGATGCGTTGCGAAGCGGCGTCGATCCCGGCGATCTGCGCGAGCAGCGTGTTGACCGCCGAGCGCGCCATTTGCTGGAACGGTTGGCGGATCGTGGTGAGCGCCGGGTGAAACTGCTCGGACATCGGGATGTCGTCGAAGCCGATCACCGAGATGTCGTCCGGCACGCGCAGTCCCGCTTCGCGGATCGCGGCGATCACGCCGAACGCGCTCTGGTCGTTGGCCGTGAAGATCGCGGTGGGCGGCTCGGCGAGGTTCAGCAGGTCGAACGTGACGTCGAACGCCATCATTTGCGACAGGTCGCCCGCGGCGACCAGCGAGTCTTCGCGTGGCAGGCCGAGGCGAGCCAGCGTGTCGTGATAGCCGCGTTGCCGGTCGCGCACGCCTTCGATCGTTTCGTCGCCGGCCAGAAACGCGATGCGCTTGTGACCGAGCTCGGCGAGGTGCTCGACCGCGAGACAGGCGCCGCCGTAGTTGTCGACCGACACCGACGGGAAGCCCGTCAGCGTGCCGCGCTGATCGACGACGACGACCGGTACCTTCGCGGTGGCGAGCGCCTCGAGGCACAGCGACTCGCGCGGAAGAATGGCGAGGATACCGTCGGAGAATTGCTGGATGAGCCCGAGCAGGTCGTGATGCGTATGACGATCTTCGTCGAACACCGTGTAGACCAGCATCTCGCAGCCCGCGCCACGCGCCGCGCGGCCCGCGCCGAGAATCAGTTCGCTGGAGAATTGCGTGTCGAGTGTCGGCGTGATGATGCCGATGATGCCGTTGCGGCCGCCCGACAGTTTCTGCGCGGTGCGGTTGACGACGTAACCGATGTCCGACGCGATTCTCAGGACTTCGTCGCGGGTTTCGCGCGACACGCCGGGACGGCCGTTGAGAGCGCGCGACGCGGTCATCTGGGACACCCCGGCAAGCTTGGCAACGTGCTCAAGCGTTGGGGTCTGTCTTGCCATGCGGGTCGAAGGTGTGCGAGAGGTCATTGGATGGGTCGACTCGCTAATCGCGTTAGCGATAACGTTTATGTAGTCGTTATTCTAGCAGAACCCTTTATATTTCAGCTTTCCTACAATCGGTCCATCTTATCCGGCAGTTGCGTTGCAGCCCGCCGGGACCAGGTAAAATCCCGCATAGCCTTACTTCACGCACCGACCTAACATTCACTAACGTTAAGGCTAACGTTAATGTTTTGGTGATTTCTTATAAATCCAGAAGAGGGGACACACCCATGGCGTACCCGGCTTTGTTTAAAGCGCGGTCCATCATCGGCGCGACGGCGCTGCTGTTTTCGTTGTCTGCAGTTGTTTCGAACGCCGTAGCGGCGGACTCCAAAACGATCACGGTATGGGACCAGCAGACCAATGCGTCGTCGAGCAAGATCATTCGCGACGCGTCGGATCGATTCGAAAAGGCGGTTCCGGGCTACAAGGTCGAGAATTCGCACGTCCTGAACGAGGCGTACAAGACTAAGCTGAAGGTCGCTTTCGGCGCGAACCAGCCGCCGTGCGTGTTCGAGAACTGGGGCGGCGGCGGGCTGCACGAGTACGTGAAATCCGGCCAGATCGCCGACCTCACGCCGTACCTGGAGAAGGATCCGGCGTACCGCAGCCGCTTCATGCAAGCGTCGTGGAATGTCACGACGTTCGACGGCAAGACCTACGGTGTTGCCGCCGAAAACGCGGCGGCCGCGGTGATCTTCTACAACAAGGAAGTCTTCAAGAAGTACGGCATCACGCCGCCGAAGACGTGGGATGAACTGATGCACGTCGTTGAAGTGCTGAAGTCGCACAACGTTGCAGCGTTCTCGCTCGCGAACAAGAACAAGTGGACCGGTTCGATGTACTACATGTACCTCGTCGACCGTATCGGCGGTCCGCAAGTCGTGAAGGACGCGATCGAAGGCAAGGGCAAGGGCTTCGAAGATCCGGCGTTCGTCGAAGCCGGCAAGCGCATTCAGGAACTCGTGAAGGCTGGCGCGTTCGCACCGGGCATCAACGGTCTCGATTACGACTCGGGCGCCTCGCGCCGCCTGTTGTACACGGGCAAGGCTGCCATGGAGCTGATGGGCGCCTGGGAAGCTTCGACGATCGCGAACGAAAATCCGACGTTCTCGAAGGATCTCGACTTCTTCGCGTTCCCGAGCGTGCCGGGTGGCAAGGGTGATCCGCGCGACCTGATCGGCACGGTCGGCGACGGCTTCCTCAGCATCTCGACCGAGTGCAAGACGCCGGACGCAGCGTTCAAGCTGATCCAGGCACTGACCGACGAGCAGGCGATGCAGGCTCGCGCGTCCGATGACCACAAGCTCCCGCCGGTCAATCACGTCAAGATCGACGATCCGTTCACGCAGCGTCTGCAGCAAATGCTTGCCGCCGCTCCGAGCGTGCAGCTCTGGTACGACCAGGCACTGCCGCCGGCCCTCGGTGAACTGCACAAGGACACGACGCAGGCACTGTTCGGTCTGTCGCTGACGCCTGAGGCTGCTGCGCAGCAAATGGAAGCCGCTTCGAAGAAGGGCGGCTGATCTCCAGTCTTAAAGAAAAGTCCGACCGGCACCGCGAGGTGCCGGTCGGCATACAAGCCCGTGAATATCGCACTTTCCGCTACACCCGAACGCCGGCTGAGATTTTCATCGCAAACGCTCGTCACGGTTGTGTTTCTTGCGCCGTCGCTGCTGCTGCTGGCCGTGTTCCTGCTTTATCCGCTCGTCTCCAGCCTGCGGCTGTCGCTGCTCGACTGGAACGGCCTCGGCAACACTGCCCGTTATATCGGGCTCGCGAACTGGGCGCGGCTCGCGCACGACATGGTGTTCTGGCAATCGCTGAAGAACAACGTGATTCTTGCTGTCGCGTCGATCGTCGTCCAGCTTCCGATCGCGCTCGCGCTCGCCGTGCTGCTGGAGAAGGCCGGTCGTGGCTCGCGCTTGCTCAAGGTGCTCTATTTCCTGCCGCTGCTGATGTCGAGCGTGGCGATCGGTGTGCTGTTCAAGCAAATCTACGATCCGAATTTCGGTCCGATCAACGTCGCGCTGCAGGCATTCGGGCTTGATGGCCTCGCGAAGGACTGGCTGGGCGATCCGCATTTTTCGCTGGCTGCGACCATCGCCGTGATCATCTGGCAGAACGCGCCTTTCTACATGATTCTGTTTCTCGCCGGCCTCTCGTCGATGCCGGCCGAGGTCAACGAGGCTGCGCTCCTCGACGGCGCATCCGAGTGGACCATTTTCTGGCGCATCAAGTTGCCGCACCTGCAAGGCACGGTGCGCACCGCTGTGCTGCTGTCCGTGCTCGGGTCGCTGCGTTACTTCGATCTCGTCTTCGTCATGACCGGTGGCGGCCCCGAAGGCTCGTCCGAGGTGATGGCCACCTACATGTATCGCACGGTGTTCAGTTCGTTCCAACTCGGCTACGGCAGCACCATCGGCTCGGCGATGTTCCTTATCGTCATCACGGTGGCGGCGGTGTCGATGTACTTCACCCGCCGTTATGCAACCGAGGTCTGAACCATGAACAAGAAACTACGCTTCCCCCGCGTGGGGGTTCCGCTGCTGGCACTGATCTGGCTGGCCGTCACGACGATTCCGTTTCTCTTCATGGTCGCATCGAGCTTCAAGAGCCAGGAAGAGACCTTCGCGACGTCAGTGTGGGCGCCGCCGAGCCACCTGTATTGGGGTAACTACGCGGCTGTGCTGCAGGGGCCGTTTTTCACTTATTTCCGTAACAGCGTGTTCACGGTGGGCGTGTCGGTGCTGCTGATCGTCATCATCAGTGCGATGGCGGCCTACGTGTTTGCGCGCTTGCGCTTCTCGCTGAACAAGACGCTGTTCGGTCTGGTGGTCGCCGGCATGATCGTGCCGCTGCATGCGACGCTCGTGCCGATCTATCTGCTCACGCGCAACCTCGGCCTTTACGACACCGCGTTCGCGCTGCTCGGCCCTTATGTGGCCCTCAGTCTGCCGGTGTCCATCTTCATCCTGACCGAGTTCATGCGCCAGATTCCGCGCGAGCTCGAAGAAGCGGCGCAGCTCGACGGCTGCAGTCCGTTCCGCATCTTCTGGCGTATTTTCTTCCCGCTTTCGGCACCGGGGCTCGCCACCGTGACGATCTTCAACGGCATTGGTCTGTGGAACGAGTTCATCTTCGCGTACATGCTCACGTCGACGGCCGAGCACCGTACGCTGCCGCTCGCGATTTGGGACTTCATGGGGCAATACGCGTCGAACATACCCTCGATGCTGGCCGTCCTCGTGCTCACGTCGCTGCCGCTGATCGTTGCCTACGCGTTCGGTCAGGAGCGCGTGATCAAGGGGATGATGGCCGGCTCGCTCAAGGGCTGATCCGCGTCGCACCTCACCTCGAATCGTGTGGGCCAACGTGGCCCGCACACCGAACTTCGCATAAACGATATGGCAAGCATCTCTCTCACTAACGTACAGAAGTCCTATACGAGCGGTAACTCGGTGATCCGCGACGCCAACCTCGAAGTCGGCAGGGACGAATTCTGCGTGTTCCTCGGGCCGTCGGGCTGCGGCAAGTCCACGCTGCTGCGCATGATCGCCGGTCTCGAATCGATCACCGACGGCGAACTGCGCATCGACGGTCAACTGATGAACAACGTCGAACCCGCGAAGCGCCAGGTCGCGATGGTGTTCCAGAACTACGCGCTCTATCCGCATATGAGCGTGTACGAGAACATGGCATTCGGCCTGCGTCAGGCGAAGGTCGATAAGGCCATCATCGACAAGAAGGTGCGCAGCGCCGCTGCCGCGCTGCAACTCGACAGCTACCTCGAACGCCGCCCTGCTGCGCTGTCCGGCGGCCAGCGCCAGCGCGTGGCGATCGGGCGCGCAATCGTGCGCGAGCCGGGCGTGTTCCTGTTCGACGAGCCGCTGTCGAATCTCGACGCCTCGCTGCGCGTGCAGACGCGTACCGAAATCGCCCGTTTGCATCGCGAGTTCAATCGCGCGAGCGCGGTGTACGTCACGCACGATCAGATCGAAGCGATGGCGCTCGCCGACAAGATCGTGCTGCTGCACGCCGGCGCGGACATGGAAAAGCACGGCAGCATCGCGCAGATCGGCGCGCCGCTCGATCTGTACCACCGGCCGAAGAGCCGCTTCGTCGCTGGCTTCATCGGTTCGCCGAAGATGAATTTCATGCCGGCCACGGTGCTCGCGGTCGACGACAAGGGCATTCAGGTCGAGCTGACCACGGGCGAGCGCGTGCGCGCCGAGGTCGACGGCCGCAGGCAGCGCGTCGGTTCGCAGGTCACGCTCGGCATCCGGCCGGAGCATCTTGCCCTGCCATCGGCGCAGGCCGGCGTGCAGACGATCCGCTGCGCCGTGCGCCTGGTCGAACGGATGGGCGAGCACAGCTACGTGCATGTGGACGGCGGCGTGCGCGAGGGCAACACGATGATCGCCAAGCTGCCCGGCGACGGTGGCGTGACGCACGACGAACGCGTCGAACTGGCGTTCGCACCGCACGCGTGCCACGTGTTCGACGACAAGGATTTCGCGCTGCCGCGTCTGCACTGATCCGCTTGCGATCGCGCTGCTTGCACGACGCGAGCAGGCGCGGTCCCATTGCATCGCGTCGCTAGACGCAACGAACGACCCGTAGTCGATCAAACACGGCGAATTCGAGTCGCGGCTGCGTTCGATCGATTAGCAGGACTGCGAAGTCTGGAAAGGCATCTGAAATAGAAGGGATGGCATCCGGGCTGAAGCAACGCCATGCCGCACGCTTGTCAGAAACAACGGATTTGTCGGCGCTTCATGCGCTTCGTACACCACGATAAAAAAAGGAGTTTTCGATGTTGCTTCGCCAAAGTGAGGTCCCGCTCTACCGCAATCCAGCCGCAGCCGTGGAAGAGCGCGTGGCCGATCTGCTCGCGCGCATGACACTCGACGAAAAGATCGCGCAGCTTCACGCCGCGTGGCTGAAGCTGTCGGCCGATGGCAATCACAAGGCGCGTAGCATCGATTTCGCGCAGAGCGCCAACCAGATCACGGTCGACGAGATCCTGCAGCATGGCCTCGGCCAGATCACGCGTCCGCTCGGCACGCATACGGTCGATCCGAAAGAAGGCGTACGCGCGCTCAACGAGCTGCAGCGCAAGATGGTCGAAGACACGCGCCTCGGCATTCCGGTGATGTCGCACGAGGAATGCCTCGTCGGGCTCATGATCAAGGACGCGACGCTGTTCCCGTCGCCGTTGAACTATGCGGCGACGTGGAATCCGCGACTGGTCGGCGAAGTGGGCACGATCATCGGCGAGCAGGCACGCTCGATCGGCTGTCATCAGGGGCTCGCGCCGGTGCTCGACGTGTCGCGCGACCCGCGGTGGGGCCGCACCGAGGAGACGCTCGGCGAAGACCCGTATCTGGTTGGCGTGCTCGCGTGTCATTACGTGAAGGGCCTGCAGGGCGAACAGCGCGATCTGCTCGCGACGCTCAAGCATTTCGTCGGTCATTCGGCGAGCGAAGGCGGCCGCAATCATGCGCCGGTGCATGTCGGTCCGCGTGAGCTCAACGACGTGTTCATGCTGCCTTTCGAAATGGCCGTGAAGCTCGCGAACGCGGGCTCGGTGATGCCCGCCTATCACGACGTCGACGGCGTACCCTGTCATGGCGATCGTGCGCTGCTGCACGACACGCTGCGAGAGAAATGGGGCTTCGACGGTCTCGTCGTCGCCGATTACGCGGGCGTCGACCTGCTGTTCAGCCATCATGCGGTGGCGCGCGACAGCGCGTCGGCCGCAGCCCTCGCGTTCAACTCCGGCCTCGACGTCGAGCTGCCGGGTCACGAGTGCGCGGTGCATCTTAAGGAAGCGCTCGAGCGCAACGAGATCAGCGAAGCGACGATCGACACCGCCGTCTCGCGCGTGCTGCGCGTGAAATTCCAGCTCGGCCTGTTCGAGAATCCGTACGTCGATCCCGAACGCGTCGACGTGAAAAGCGCGACCGCGGGCGATACCGCATATCAGGTTGCGCTCGAATCGGCGGTGCTGCTGCGCAATCAAGGCGACGTGCTGCCGCTCGACGCGCACGGCCCGGACAAGATCGCGGTGATCGGCCCGACCGCCGACGATCCGCTCGCGCTGCTCGCCGGCTACAGCTTCCCGGTGCACCTGATCAACAGCGGCGAGCAGTCCACTGCTTCGATCGCGACGCCGCTGCGTTCGCTGCGTGCGTTGCTCGGCGACGAGCGCGTAATTCACGCGCAGGGTTGCGACATCATCAAGGAGCGCCGCGCGGGCGCGCCGGTGTTTCCGGGCGACGTGTCGCTCGATCTGACCGGCGACGCGCATTGCGACGAGCTGATCAGCAAGGACACCGACGGCATCGCGGCCGCGGTCGAGGCCGCGCGGCAAGCGGGCGTCGCGCTGGTGTTCGTCGGCGATCTGGCGGGCCTGTTCCAGTCCGGCACGGTCGGCGAAGGGTCCGATACCGACAGCCTCGACCTGCCGGGTGTGCAGCAGGCGTTGCTGCAGGCGGTGGTCGATAGCGGCACGCCGACGGTCGTCGTGATGACGGGCGGCCGTCCGTACAATCTCGGCGGCCTCGAAGAGCGCATCGCCGCGCAGATCATGGCGTTCGCGCCGGGCGAGCGCGGCGCCGAGGCGCTGGCCGATCTGCTGGTGGGCCGCGCCAATTTCAGCGGCCGTCTGCCGCTGTCGGTGCCGAAGAGCGCGGGCGCCGTGCCGTACGTGTATAACCATCGTCTGAAGAGCGCGGGAACGCCGATTGCATACCATTTCGGCTGCCGCTATCCGTTCGGTTTCGGTCTCGGCTATACGCAGTTCCGTTACGTCGATCTCGCGCTCGCGCACAGCGAAGTGCCGATCGAAAACGGTACTATCGGGTTGAGCTTCACGGTCGACAACATCGGCGCGCGCGACGGCACCGAGATCGTGCAGATCTACGTGCGCGACCGGCACGCGTCGGTCGCGCGGCCGGTCCGCGAGCTGAAGGCGTTTGCGCGCGTGCCGCTCGCGGCCGGTGCGTCGGCGCGTGTGCGCGTGAAACTGCCGGTGGACATGCTGAACTTCACCGACGCGTGCGGCGAGCGTATCGTCGAGCCCGGTGACTTCGATCTGCTGGTCGGCAGCTCGAGCCGCGACATTCATCTGAGCGGCACGGTCGCCGTCGCGGGCTCCGCGACGAGAACGCTCGAATGCAACTGGCGCATGCTGAGCGAGGTCGAGATCGTGGCCTGAGCGGCGGGTCAGGGCGGCGAGCGCCGTCCTGTATGTGGTCCTACTCGTAACAAGTGGAAAATCTGATGTCGTACGCAACCTATCCAAGTCTGTCGGACAAAACCATCGTCGTGACCGGCGGCGGCGCCGGGATCGGCGCCGCGATCGTCGAGGCCTTCGCGCAGCAAGGCGCGCGCGTGTTCTTCCTCGACGTCGCCGAGCACGATTCGCTCGCGCTGCAGGAAACGCTTCGCCACGCGAAGCATCCGCCGCTGTTTCGCCGCTGCGACCTGAAAAATGTCGACGCGATCGAAAACACGTTCGCCGACATCGTCGATGCGGTGGGCCCGATCGACGTGCTCGTCAACAACGCCGGCAACGACGACCGGCACGAAATCGGCGAACTCACCGCGAGCTACTGGGACGACCGTATCGCGGTGAATCTGCGCCACCAGTTCTTCTGCGCGCAGGCCGCCGCAAACGGTATGCGTCGCGCGGGGCGCGGCGTGATCCTGAATCTGGGCTCGGTGTCGTGGCATCTCGCGCTGCCGAACCTCGCGATCTATATGACCGCCAAGGCCGGCATCGAAGGGCTCACGCGTGGTCTCGCGCGTGATCTCGGCAGCGCGGGCATCCGCGTGAATTGCATCATCCCCGGGGCGGTGAAGACGCCGCGGCAGATGCAGCTGTGGCAATCGGCTGAGAGCGAAGCGAAGGTCGTCGCGAGTCAGTGTCTGCAACTGCGCATCGAGCCCGAGCACGTCGCGCGTATGGCGCTGTTCCTCGCGTCCGACGACGCATCACGCTGCTCCGGCCGCGATTACTTCGTCGACGCAGGGTGGTACGGAGAATGAGCATGCCGGTCGCAGTGTGCGTATGGGCGGTCGGCGCCGAGCTGGCCGAAGGGCCGCTATGGCAGGCCGCCGAAAACGCGGTGTATTTCGTCGATATCAAGGGGCGCCGGATTCATCGGCTGTCCGTCGCGACCGACGAGCAGCGGACGTGGCAGGCGCCCGATCAGCCCGGTTTTCTGGCGCCGCTCGCGGACGGCACGTTCGTATGCGGGCTGCCATCCGGCTTGCATCGCTTCGATCCGGCAAGCGGCGAGTTCAGCAAGCTCGCCGAGGTCGAACCGCATCTGCCGGGCAACCGCCTCAACGACGGTTTCGTCGATGCACGGGGACGCCTGTGGTTCGGCTCGATGGACGATGCGGAAGAGGCGCCGAGCGGCACGCTGTATCGCGTGAACGAGCAAGGTGCGGCAATCGCGCAGGACGACGACTACGTGATCACGAACGGCCCGGCGATGAGCCCGGACGGCCGCACGCTGTATCACAACGACACGATGCGGCGCGTGGTTTATGCCTTCGACGTCGCCGCGGGCGGCACGCTGTCGGGCAAGCGCATCTTCGCCGCGATCTCCGGCGACGGCCATCCCGACGGCATGGCAGTCGATGCCGACGGCTTCGTGTGGATCGCGCTGTTCGGCGGCTGGCGGATCGAGCGTTACTCGCCGGCGGGCGAGCTGGTCGATCAGGTGCCGTTGCCGTGCGCGAACGTGACGAAGCTCGCGTTCGGCGGCGACGATCTGCAAACCGTCTATGTGTCCACCGCATGGAAGGGACTGACGGCGGTCGAGCGCCAGCATCAACCGCAGGCGGGCGGGCTGTTCTCGTTCCGCGCGCCGGCGGCGGGGCAGGCTCAGGCGCGCTGCACGGTGGGCTTCGAGCGCTAGACGACAAAAACACAGCGACAGGACAGACCGCAAAACGCAACCCTGACGTTGCCTGGTCGCTCCGCAAGGAGCGGCCCGCTATCATGTGCGTTCCATGACTTTCGCGCATTCGCCCCGATACCTATCATGACGTCCAGGCCGCCAGTCCCGCCCCGCATGTCCGATGTTGCCGAACGCGCGGGCGTCTCGAAGATGACCGTGTCGCGCGTGCTCGCCGGCCGCAACGTGTCGCAGGCGACTCGCGAACGCGTGCAGAAGGTCATCGACGAACTCGGCTACGTCGCCGATGCGGCGGCAGGCGCGCTGTCGTCGGGACGCTCGGCGTTCGTCGCGGTGCTGGTGCCGTCGCTGTCCAGCTCGAACTTCTCCGACACCGTGCGCGGACTGAATGCCGCGCTGGGCCCGCACGGTCTGCAACTGCTGCTCGGCGACACGGACTACCGTCTGGAACAGGAAGAACTGCTGGTGCGCTCGATGCTGCGTCACCAGCCGCGCTGCGTCGCGTTGACGGGCGGCCGGCACACCGAGGCGACGCGCATGCTGTTGCAGCGCGCCGGCATTCCGGTCGTCGAAATGTGGGATCTGCCCAGCGATCCAATCGATACGGTCGTCGGCTTTTCGAACTCGGCGGCGGCGCGCGCGATGGTCCGGCATCTGCACGAGCGCGGTTATCGGCGGATCGGCTTCATCGCGGGTGCCAGCGAGCGCGACCGGCGCGGGCACGACCGGATGCGCGGCTACGTCGCCGAAATCAAGGCGCTCGGCCTCGGCGAGCCGCGCGTGATCCGGCTCGGCGACTCGCCGATCACGATGAGCCACGGCGCACCGGCGATCGGCGCATTGCTCGACGCGTGGCCCGATACCGAGGCCGTGATGTGCGTGAGCGACATGTCGGCGTTCGGCGCGATCATGGAGTGTCACCGGCGCGGGCTGTCGGTGCCGGGCGACATCGCGGTCGCCGGGTTCGGCAACTTCGAGGTGTCGTGGTGCTGTCAGCCGAGCATCACGACGGTGTCGGTCGACGCGTACGGCATCGGCCTGCGCGCTGGCGAAACGCTGCTCGCGGGGCTCGCCGATCGCGAAGCGGGCGAGGTGCAGCGCAGGAAAGCGGTGAAGATCGATTTCACGGTGATTGCACGCGATAGCGCGTAGATGGCGCACTAGCACTCCCCTTAATTAAACAGATCAGGGATATCCCTCGGTTGTCCGGCTGGTAAGCCGGGCGTAACATCCACAGCTAGAAATGTTACCGGTAACTCAACTGGCGGTGCCAAATCGCACGAACCGCGAGGCAACGGCATTTCCGACCAAAAATACGCTGATGGAGATACGAATGACCGCTGTACCGCCCGCCATCGTCGCGCCCGCCGCGCGCGTCGACGAGTTCGAGGAAAGGACCTATCGCAAGGTCGTGCGCCGGCTGCTGCCGGTACTGTTGCTGTGCTATGTGGTTGCGTATCTGGATCGCGTGAACGTCGGCTTCGCGAAGCTGCAGATGCTCGACGATCTCGGCCTGTCCGACACGATGTACGCGATCGGCGCGAGCGTGTTCTTCTGGGGCTATTTCATCTTCGAAGTGCCCAGCAACGTGTTCCTGCATCGCTACGGCGCGCGCTTCTGGATCGCGCGGATCATGTTCACGTGGGGGCTCGTGTCGATGGCGCTCGCGTTCGTCGCGCCGCTCGCGCGCGTCGCGCACGTCGAAACCGCGACGATGTTCTACATCCTGCGCTTTCTGCTCGGGCTCTGCGAGGCCGGCTTCTTCCCCGGCGTGATTCTGTACCTGAACTTCTGGTTTCCGTCGCAGCGCCAAAGTCGCGTGATGTCAGGCTTTCTGATCGCAATGCCGGTCAGCCTGATGCTCGGCGGCATCGTGTCGGGCTGGCTGATGGACCATACGGCCGGCCTGCTCGGCTATCAGGGCTGGCAATGGATGCTGCTGATCGAAGGCGTGCCGTCGCTGCTGACCGCGTTCGTGGTGTACTTCTCGCTCGACGACGGCATTGACCGCGCGCGCTGGCTCACGCCGCAGGAGAAAAGCCTGCTCGCGGCGAATCTGCAGCGCGAAAGCGCGCACAAGACAGCGCGCTTCGGCTCGGCGGTGCGCGATCCGCGCGTCTGGCTGCTGGTCGCGATTTTGCTCACGTTCAATACCGGCTTCTACGGCCTCGCGTTCTGGCTGCCGTCGATCATCAAGGCGACCGGCGTGCAGGATCCGTTGCATATCGGCCTGCTGACCGCGATCCCGTACGGCGTGGCCATCATTGCGACGCTCGCGAACGCCGCGCATTCGAAGAAAACCGGCGAGCGGCGCTTGCATGCGGCGATTCCCGCGCTGATCGGCGGAATCGGTCTGATCATGAGCGCGGCTTTGGCGCATCATGTGGTGTGGGCGATCACGTTTCTGACGATCGCCACCGCCGGCATCCTTGCGCTGATGCCGATTTACTGGACGTTCCCGGGACAGCTGCTGTCGGGCGCCGCCGCGGCGGCCGGCATCGCGATGATCAACGCGATCGGCAATCTGTCCGGCTTTACCGGTTCGATGATCACCGCCGTGGCGAAAGATTTGACCGGCGACATCAACAACGGCACTTACGCACTCGGTGCGTGTCTGCTGGTCAGTTGCGTGCTGATCCTGCTCGTGCCGCGCACGATGCTGACGCGGGCCGCCTCGAATGAAGGCAGCGGCCCCGGCCGCGAGACAGCGCGGGCACAGAAACACGCAGAGCACGCATAAGAAACCCTCACCCAGACAGAGAGACAAGCATCATGTCAGCATCCACCCCGCGCCGGCTGCGCAGCCAGGAATGGTTCGACGATCCCTCGCACGCGGATATGACGGCACTGTACGTCGAGCGTTTCATGAACTACGGTCTGACGCGCGAAGAGCTGCAGTCGGGCCGGCCGATCATCGGCATCGCGCAGACCGGCAGCGATCTCGCGCCGTGCAACCGGCATCACATCGAGCTCGCGGCGCGCACGAAGGCCGGTATTCGCGACGCGGGGGGCATTCCGATGGAGTTTCCGGTGCATCCGCTCGCCGAGCAGAGCCGCCGGCCGACCGCCGCGCTCGATCGCAATCTCGCGTATCTGGGCCTCGTCGAAATCCTGCACGGCTTCCCGCTCGACGGCGTCGTGCTGACCACCGGCTGCGACAAGACCACGCCCGCGTGCCTGATGGCGGCGGCCACCGTCGATATGCCGGCGATCGTGCTGTCAGGCGGTCCCATGCTCGACGGCTGGCACGACGGCAAGCGCGTCGGGTCGGGCACCGTGATCTGGCATGCACGCAATCTGCTGGCGGCCGGCGAGATCGACTACGAAGGCTTCATGGAGCTGACTACCGCGTCGTCGCCGTCGATCGGTCACTGCAACACGATGGGCACCGCGCTGTCGATGAACAGCCTCGCCGAAGCGCTCGGCATGTCGCTGCCCGGCTGCGCGAGCATTCCGGCCGCTTACCGCGAGCGCGGCCAGATGGCCTACGCGACCGGCAAGCGCATCGTCGACCTCGTGCGCGAGGACCTGCGGCCGTCGAAGATCATGACGAAAAAAGCGTTCGAAAACGCGATCGTCGTCGCATCGGCGCTCGGCGCGTCGACCAACTGCCCGCCGCATCTGATCGCGATTGCGCGGCACATGGGCGTCGAGCTGAGTCTCGAAGACTGGCAGCGCGTCGGCGAGCAGGTGCCGCTTATCGTCAACTGCATGCCCGCCGGCGAATATCTCGGCGAGAGCTTCCATCGCGCGGGTGGCGTACCGGCCGTGATGCGCGAGCTCGCGAAAGGCGGCCTCGTGCACGAGGATTGCCTGACCGTGTCGGGCCGCACGATGGGCGAAATCGCGGCCGCCGCACCCGCGCCGGATCGCGAGGTCATCAAGACGACCGACGATCCGCTGAAGCACGGCGCGGGCTTCATGGTGCTGTCCGGCAACTTCTTCGACAGCGCGATCATGAAGATGTCGGTGGTCGGCGATGCGTTCCGCAAGACCTACCTGAGCGAGCCAGGCGCAGAAAACAGCTTCGAAGCGCGCGCCATCGTGTTCGACGGCCCCGAGGATTATCACGCGCGCATCAACGACCCGTCGCTTGAAATCGACGAGCATTGCATCCTCGTGATTCGCGGCACGGGTACGGTCGGCTATCCGGGCAGCGCCGAGGTCGTCAACATGGCGCCGCCGGCGGCGCTCGTGCGCCAGGGCATCACGTCGCTGCCGACGCTCGGCGACGGCCGTCAGAGCGGCACGTCGGCGAGCCCGTCGATTCTGAACATGTCGCCGGAAGCGGCGGTGGGCGGCGGCCTTGCGCTGTTGCGCACGAACGACCGCATCCGCGTCGATCTGAACTCGCGTAGCGTCAAAGTGCTGGTCGACGAAGCAGAACTCGCGCGACGTCGCGAAACCGTGCACTTCGAGATTCCGCCCGCGCAAACGCCGTGGCAGGAGCTGTATCGCAAGACGGTCGGCCAGCTTTCGACCGGCGGCTGCCTCGAACCGGCGACGCTGTATCTGAAGGTGATTGCCGAGCGCGGCAACCCACGGCATTCGCATTGACCCGCGGGTGACAAGGCCGGGCTTCGCACGCAACGCGACGCCCGGCCTTGCCCGTTTTCCCACTTATCCGAAAGAGCTCATCCCATGTCCGCAATTTCCCCCTCCAGCTTTCTTCCCGGCGATCTGAACGACGCACTGCTGATCGGCCGCGTGTGGCGCAAGACCGAGCAGCATGAAGGACCGTGCGTGGTCGTCGTGCGCGGCGGCGAGGTGTTCGACATCACCGCGGTCGTGCCGACTACCGCCGACCTGTTCGAGCGCGACGATGCCGCGCAATTTGCGCGCCGCGCGCCGGGCGTGCCGCTCGGGCCGGTCGCGCAGCTGATCGAGGCGAACCTGCCGGGCGCGAGCGCGCCGGCCGTGCGGGTGCTCGCGCCGTGCGACGTGCAGGCGATCAAGGCCTGCGGCGTCACGTTCGCGGTGAGCCTGATCGAGCGCGTGATCGAGGAGCAGGCCGGCGGCGATCCGGCGAAGGCGAAGGAAGTGCGCGAGACGATCGCGTCGACGATCGGCACCGATCTGTCGAAGATCAAGCCGGGATCGGAAGCGGCGATGAAGCTGAAGGCCGAGCTCGAGCGTCGCGATGCGTGGTCGCAATATATGGAAGTCGGCATCGGTCCGGACGCCGAAGTATTTTCGAAATCGCAGCCGATGTCGGCAGTCGGCTTCGGCGCGGACGTCGGTCTGCTCGCCGCGTCGGTGTGGAACAACCCCGAGCCGGAGATCGTGCTCGCGGTGAATAGCCGCGGCGGCATCGTCGGCGCGACGCTCGGCAACGACGTGAACCTGCGCGACATCGAAGGCCGCTCGGCGCTGTTGCTCGGCAAGTGCAAGGACAACAACGGCTCGTGCGCGATCGGTCCGTTCGTGCGTCTGTTCGACGACACCTTCTCGCTCGACTCGGTGCGCGCCGCAAGCGTGTCGCTGCGCGTCGAAGGCGCCGACGACGACTTCGTGCTCGACGGCGTGAGCCACATGAGCGAGATCAGCCGCGACCCGGCCGACCTCGTCGCGCAGACCTGCGGCCGCCACCACCAGTACCCGGACGGCTTCATGCTGTTCCTCGGCACGATGTTCTCGCCGATCAAGGACCGCGACGCGCCCGGCGGCGGCTTCACCCACCACCTCGGCGATCGCGTGACGATTTCGACGCCGCAGCTCGGCGCGCTGACCAACACGGTGCGCCTGTCCACCGAAATCGAGCCGTGGACGTTCGGCGTGCGCGCGCTGTATGGCAATCTCGCGGCCCGTGGCCTGCTTGTTGCTGAATAACCGGATTGTCGCTGCAATTTTCGAAAGGAGGATCAGGACATGAGTCAGTTCGCAAACTACATCGACGGACAGTGGGTCGACGGCGCGAGCGTGTCGCGCAACGTCAATCCGTCGAATCTCGACGACGTGATCGGCGAATTCGCGCAAGCCGACGCCGAGCAGACGCATCGCGCGATCAGCGCCGCGCGCAAGGCCTTCGCGCAGTGGTCGTTGTCCACGCCGCAGCAGCGCTTCGACGTGCTCGACCAGGCGGGCAGCGCGATCCTCGCGCGCAAGGCGGAGCTCGGCAAGGTGCTCGCGCGTGAAGAGGGCAAGACGCTGCCCGAGGCGATCGGCGAAGTGGGCCGCGCCGGGCAGATCTTCAAGTTCTTCGCGGGCGAAGCGCTGCGCGTCGGCGGCGAAGTGATGCCGTCGGTGCGGCCGGGCATGACGGTCGAAATGACGCGTGAGCCGGTCGGCGTGGTCGGCCTGATTACGCCGTGGAATTTTCCGATTGCGATTCCGGCGTGGAAGATCGCGCCGGCGCTTGCCTACGGCAACACGGTCGTGATCAAGCCGGCCGATCTGGTGCCGGGCAGCACGTGGGAGCTGGTCAAGATCATCGCCGAGGCGGGCGCGCCGGCGGGGGTGATCAACCTCGTGATGGGGCGCGGTTCGGTGGTTGGCGAGGCGCTCGTGTCGTCGCCGGATGTCGATGCGATCAGCTTCACCGGTTCCGTTTCGACGGGCCGCGCGATCGGCGCGAAGTGCTTCGATTCGGGCAAGAAATTCCAGCTGGAAATGGGCGGCAAGAACCCGATGGTCGTGCTCGACGACGCCGATCTCAATGTCGCGATCGAAGCCTGCATCAACGGCGCGTTCTACTCGACGGGCCAGCGTTGCACGGCGTCGAGCCGGCTGATCGTGACCGCGGGGATCTATGACCGCTTCATCGACGGCATGAAGGCGCGCATGCGCGCGCTGAAGGTCGGCGATGCGCTCGCGGACGGCACGCACATCGGCCCGGTCGTCGACGACAAGCAGTTGGCACAGGACGAGCGCTATCTGGCGATCGCGCGCGACGAGGGCGGCACGGTGTTCGGCGGCGAGCGCGTCGAAGGCTCGACGCGCGGCTATTTCCTCGCGCCGGCGCTGGTCACGGAGACGACCCCGGCTATGCGCATCAACCGTGAAGAGGTATTCGGGCCGGTGGCGTCGGTCATCAAGGTCAAGGACTACCAGGAAGCGCTCGCGGTTGCCAACGGCACCGAGTTCGGGTTGTCGGCCGGCATCTGCACGACATCGCTGAAGTACGCGAGTCATTTCCGCCGCCATGTGCAGGCCGGCATGGTGATGGTCAACACCGCGACGGCGGGGGTCGATTATCACGTGCCGTTTGGCGGGCGGAAGGGGTCGAGCTACGGTCCGCGCGAGCAGGGTGCCTACGCCCGCGAGTTCT
Organism: Paraburkholderia sp. 32; assembly: GCF_050435345.1. Lineage (NCBI taxonomy): Bacteria > Pseudomonadati > Pseudomonadota > Betaproteobacteria > Burkholderiales > Burkholderiaceae > Paraburkholderia > Paraburkholderia sp. 32. The sequence continues at coordinate 879,147 of NZ_JBNDKD010000002.1, read as the reverse complement.
ATACGTCGGTGAAGACCGCGTATATCAACCCGGGCGCGGTCTGACGCAGAACTAACAGAGCTCCCCAAAACGGAACTGGCCCGGCATCGCATTCAATCGCGATGGCGGGCCAGTAGGGGAAGCTGCGAGAGCGCTAAGCCGAGCGCTCCGGCAGGTACAGCTACATCAACAGCAACTTGCCAACCTGCAACGCCTTACTGCGCTGCGTGACCTTGCTGCGACGAACCGCTGGTCACGCCGCCGACCGCGGCGTTTTGTGCCGCGACGCGGGCTTCGGCAGCCTGAATGTTCGACGGATATTCGTTCGGGTTCGAACGTGCCGGGTTGTAGCCGGCCTTTTCGATCTGAGCCAGCTCTTCACGGACTTGCGCGCGGGTCAGCGGCTGGTTCGATTGAGCGAAAACGGCAACCGGAGCAGCGAGGGTAGCGGCGATAACGACAGCTTGAACGAGCGATTTCATTTTTACTACCTCCAGATTTTGTCTTGTTAGGCTGCGAAACCATTTGTTTGCAGCAGTGATGACAGTCTAGGGGGAGCGGAAACTAGGGTAAATACCTAATTTCTGAACTCACTGTTTCCGAAACCAAAACAATAATGAGACGGCAAGGCCGTCGAGCGTCGATTTGCGAAGCGATCCGCGACAGCTGGCGCGCATGGGTCAGCCGGCTGATAGGGCCTGGATGAGCAGCAAGCCCGCGCCGGCGACGGCTATGGCGCCGCTCGCCCGGGCGACGAGTGCGCCGTCCGGCGCAAGTCGCTCGGCCGTAATGGCGGCCGTCACGGCGGCCATCAAGCGCAAATCCGTCATGCCGACGACCAGCAGAATTGCCGTGAGACCCCCGCAGCAACCGGCGCAATCGATGCCGATGCGCAGACCGTATCTCCACGCGCTCGGCGCATCGGCGGGAAGGCTGGGTGTCGTGCGGCTGCAGGCGAGGCGGCGGGCTTTCCATGTGCTGAACTGCAACGCGCCCGCGAGCAATACGACCACGCTGACCGCCAGCGGCATCGAACGCGCGAGCGCTGGCCACCGCAACTCGAGCGCCGCGAGCGACGCGCCCAGTGCGAACACGGCCACGCCGAGCACCGTCCATACGACCGCATACGCGCCACTCACGAGCATCGTCAGCAGGGCCAGTCGCTGCGCACTTGCGCGCGAGCCGATCGCGTCGCGATAGCGCAGCAGCGTCGGCATCAACGACGGCAGCATCATCGCCGCCATCATCACGATCCACATGCCGATGAACGATGCCGCGGCGCGGGCCCACGTGCGCCCGCAGGTCGGCATCCACAGCGTCGACATCGACCAGCCGCCGGGCATCGGCAACGCGCCCATCGCGGACATCGACGCGCCGTGGGCCAATGTCGCCGCGACGCTCGCGCCGAACACCAGTGCGCAGACGCCGACGAACACGCGCTGCGATGAGCGCGCCGCGTGCCGTGTGGCAAGGCGCTGCCCGCTCAAGCAGACAGCGCGCACGAGCGGGCTCATGACCGCTCGTACTCGTCGTGACGGCGCCACCAGATGCCCGTCTCGTTGCGCCCCTTCGGCGCGCGATCGAGCCACTGGTACATGCCCCACAGCGCATCGACACCGCGCGCGTAAGTCGAGTACGTGTGATAGACGACGCCGTCTTCGAGCACGAACGCGCTCATGCCTGGCCGGTCGCGCGAATAGGTGGCCGCGTCGGTGCCGCAGGTCGCCGCGAACTGCGCGACCGGTTCGGGCGCGGGACTCACGTCCATCGCGTGACTGTTGCGCGCGTAGTTGTACTCGATATCGCCATCGCGCTGCTGTGTCTCGGTGAACGAGACGTTGAAGTCGAAATTGAAATCGCCGCCGGCCGACGACGCCCATGGAAACGTCCAGCCCATGCGCTGCTTGTACGTCTGCAGCTTGTCGAGCGGCGCGCGCGACACCGCCGTCAGCATCACGTCGTGATGCGCGAGATGCACGGCGAAGCCGGCGAAGCCGTCCGCGATCGACGAGCATGACGGGCAGCCCGCCTTGTAGTCGGGGCCGAACATGAAGTGGTAGACGAGCAGCTGCGAACGTCCTTTGAACAGATCGGCGAGCGACGCGCTGCCTTGGTCGGTATCGAAGCGGTAGGCCTTGTCGACCCTGACCCACGGCAGCGCCTGGCGTTGCCGCGCGAGCTCGTCGCCTTGTCGCGTGTGGGCTTTTTCCGCGTCGAGCAGCGCGCGTCGCGCGGCGAGCCACTGTTCGCGTGTTCCGATCGGATGCGTAGTCATCGTGGGTACCTCCGTGAGTCGTGCCGCGCCGCGCGAACCCTTGCCCGACGGCGTCGGTGACGGTTGATGGTCGTGCTAGATTAGGGCCGGGCATCGATCGGGTGGGAGTGACAAGTGTGGCGGGATTCACTTGATGCATTGACGTGCTACGCGCGGACTCGCACGCCGTGGACGCGCTGATTTCGGCGGCGGCGCGCGCGCTCGCGGCCGGCGATCCACTTGGCGCGCTCGACCACGTCGCGTTACGCGACGACGCGCCGGCGCTCGCGCTGCGCGGCATCGCGATGGCGCAGCTCGGCGATTTCGGCCGCGCAAAGGCGCTGGTGCGCGACGCCGCGCGCGCGTTCGGCGCGCAGCATGCGGTGGCGCGCGCGAGATGCGTGGTCGCCGAAGCGGAGATCGCGCTGGCGTCGCGCGATCTCGCGTGGCCCGCCAAAACACTCGACGCCGCGACCGCCACGCTCGACGCGTACGGCGATCGCGTCAATGCCGCGCATGCGCGGTATCTCGCGGCGCGGCGTCTGCTGCTGATCGGCCGTCTCGACGAAGCGGAGCGCAAGCTTGCCGCGCTCGATCCCCGGCCGTTTCCGCCCGCACTGCGTGCCGCGCATGAACTGGTGGTCGCGGGAGTCGCGCTGCGGCGTTTGCGCAGCAGCGCCGCCCGTGCCGCGCTGGCGCGGGCCGGACGCGCGGCACGCGAGGCCGGCATTCCGGCGTTGATCGCGGAAGTCGAAAGCGCGTCGGTGGCACTGGGCAAACCGGCCGCGCGCATGATCGCGCATGGCGAAGAAGAACCGATCCTGCTCGATGAAGTCGAGAAGCTGTTGACCTCGAATCGCGCTGGCGGCGCGTTGATCGTCGACGCTTGCCGCTACGCGATCCGCGATGCGAACGCGGCGGTTGCGCTCGCGAGCCGACCGGTGCTGTTTGCGCTCGCCCGCATGCTCGGCGAGGCATGGCCCGACGACGTGCCGCGCGACGCGCTCGTCGCACGGGCGTTCCGCGCCAAACGCGCCGACGAATCGCATCGCGCGCGGCTGCGCGTCGAGATCGGCCGGCTGCGCACGGCGCTCGGCACGCTCGCGAGCGTCAGCGCGACGACGCGCGGCTTCGCGCTCGCGCCGCGTCACGCTCGCGAGGTCGTCGTGCTGGCGCCGCCGGTCGAAGGCGAGCATGCGGCGCTGCTCGCGTTTCTGTCGGATGGCCAAGCGTGGTCGAGTTCCGCGCTTGCCCTCGTGCTCGGCGCGAGTCAGCGCACCGTGCAGCGCTCACTCGACTCGCTCGCCGCGGCCGGCAAGGTGCAGCCAGTGGGCGAGGGGCGCGCGCGCCGCTGGATGACGCCGCCCCTGGCCGGATTCGCGACGGCTTTGTTACTCCCTTCCCCGTTCCCTTCATGATTAGGATGGCCACCATGAACCGCTCTGCCGCCAGAATCGTCCGTGAATATGGGCCCTTTACGGGCGTCGATAAAGTGCATGGCGTCACCTACGACGGCCGACAGGTGTGGATCGCGACCGGCGAACGGCTCGACGCGTTCGATCCGGCGAGCGGCGAGACGCTGCGCTCGATCGCGGTGCCCGCCGACGCGGGCACGGCGTTCGACGGCGAACACCTGTTCCAGATCGCGCACGGCCGCATCCAGAAGATCGACCCGCGGAGCGGCCGCGTGCTGTCGACGATCGCGGCGCCCGGCGACGGCGGCCAGTCGGGGCTGACATGGGCCGAAGGTTCGCTATGGGTCGGTCAGTATCCCGAACGAAAAATCTATCAGGTCGATCCGGACACTGGCGCGGTGCTGCGCACGATCGAATCGAATCGCTTCGTGACCGGGATCACGTGGGTCGACGGCGAGCTATGGCATGGCACGTGGGAAGGTGACGAGAGCGAGCTGCGGCATCTCGATCCGCGTAGCGGCGAGGTGCTCGAGCGCGTCGAGATGCCGGCCGGCGCGGGCATTTCCGGACTCGAATCGAACGGCGCGGATCTGTTCTTCTGCGGAGGCGGCGGCAGCGGGCTCGTTCGCGCCGTGCAGCGTCCCGTGCGAGAGAGCGACTCGCAATTGCCGGTCGATTCGACGAGCGAGTGATTCGTCATGCAAGCAGCGCGTCCTCGTTATCCGGCGCTGGTATTTGGCTTACTTGTACTCGCCGATAACGTAAGTCATCGTTGGTAAACGAAGTATTCCATTGCGTTACTCTTATCGCGAGACTACTCCCCATACGCGGGCCGCCTGCAGCGACTTCTAGCAGGCCGTGGCAAAGCACTCAGCCACCGCCGGATAGCGGTCCCGTCATCTCGCCTCTTCGGCCTCGCCCACCAGTGCTCGCATCAGACCCACCGACGCGGCGCATGCGCCACCACCCGGTACTCGAAAGTCCAAACCGCAACACACTCGGATGCTGCACTGCACACGCGAAGTATTCCGAGTGTTTTTCAATAGTAGCGGGGAATTGAGAGCATTTTCGCTGCATCCGCAACAACTACGACGGTTGATTCTCAACTTTATTTTCGTCTTCGTTGCTTGCCCGTGCATTGCGGCTTTTCGAGAAGATGTGATCAGAACCAAGCCAGGTTCTCACTCCAATCCTTAACGCGTGCAGACATACCGTTTACACAATCCCTTCATATTATTCGTTGGTTTTACCAAGTGTTGCCCCACACAAGCGGTTGCCGATACAACTAACAAAGGGTCCCCAAATGTCATCGCATCACAAAATGCGCCCAGCGCTTTGTCTAACGTCCGTTGCCGCTGCCTGCGTGCTCGCAGCTTGCGGCGGAAATTCGGATAGCCCCTCTGCCAGCAACAACAACGGTGGCACGACCGCCGGCACGACTTACTCGGGCGTGGTCGCCGCAACTGCCTTCGTCCCGGGCAGCTCGAGCGGCAACCCGACCTTGAAGGCCGGCTACTACTCTGGCGCCACCGTGTTCGTCGATGCCAATGGCAACGGTGTGCTCGACAGCGGCGAAGCCTCCGCGAAGACCGACAGCAGCGGCCATTTCTCGTTGACCACGACCGCCACGGGTCCGCTCGTCGCTGACATCACGACCTCGGCCACCAACACGGCATCGGCCGCCAAGGTCGCCAGCCACCTGATCCTGCGCGCTTCGGCCGACCAGATCGCCGACCAGGGCGCCACCAAAGTCGTGATCAGCCCGATGTCGAGCGAAGTGCAGCGCCTCGTCGAAGCCAACGGCAGCAAGTACGCGACCGAGAAGGCTAATCTGTCGACCCGTCTGTCCGGCCCGGCATTCAACGACGCCTCCGTGACGGTTCCCGCCGGCGACGTCCTGGCCGACGCCAACACCCTGTCCGGCGCCGAGCAGTACGCGGTGCTGTTCGAAGAAAACGCACTGACGAACCGCTACACGTACGCCACCACGAAGCTCGATCGTGGCGACAAGTACCCCGATGCGCTGGCCGTTGCCGGTGGCGACCCCACCCTGACCGGCGTTTCCGGCATCACCGCCGGCGAAACCGTCCCGACGGATACGCGTAAGGCGATCACCTTCGCACAAGCCCAGCAGGCTGCGTTCAACGTCGAAGCGATTCCGCGTTACGACAACGTCTTCGTGATCATGCTGGAGAACAGCAGCACGAACCGCGTCAAGGGTTCGGCGTACATGCCGGCGGTCAACTCGATGATCACCAACGGCAACTACTTCTCGACCTACTTCGCGACCGGCAGCCCGTCCGAGCCGAACTACACCGCCCTGGGCGGCGCCGACGACTTCGGTATCGGCGACGACAACTGGTGGGGTTGCGCCGCGACCGGCGCCAACGCCCCGACGGACAAGGCTTTCGCCGGCGGCACGGCTTCCGACGGCCAGCCCCTGCCGTCCCACGTCGCGCTGACGCCGAACGACCCGATCATCGGTACCACCGCCGGCGGCGCCACCGTGGCCGTTGGATCGCTGCTGTCCAATTACACGGCGGCCAGCAACCAGGCGTGCTCGACGGACGGCACCGGTTCCGTCGCCAACCACAACATCATGACCGCGCCGAACCTGTTCACGCAGATTTCGAACGCGGGCCTGACGTGGCGTACCTACAGCGAATCCATGAACCCGGGTCAGGATCCGCGCGGCGACAGCCTCGGTGACACCGGTGTATCGCAGGCCTACAACCAGACGGACGGTAGCATCACCGTGACGGGCACGCCGTTCGCCATGCCCGGTTCGCTCTACAAGACCAAGCACCATCCGGGCATGGCCTACCAGAACGTGCGTAACCAGCCGGAGTTCTTCGCGAACAACCGCACGATCTTCGGTACCCAGTACTACACGAACGCGGCCGACCTGACCAACACCACGCTCTACAAGGTTCCGACCGGCTACAACGTCGACCAGTTCAGCACCGACCTGGCCAAGGGCGACATCGGCACCCTGAACTTCATCATGCCTGACCAGTGTGATGACCTGCACGGCACCGGCAGCGACGGCACCTGTAAGGACAGCGCGACCGCCTCGGGTACCGTTCCGGCTCACGCGCTGCTGACCCGCGCCGACTACTACACCAACGCCGTGGTGCAGAAGATCAAGGCCTCGCCGCTGTGGCAGAACAAGCAGCGCAACGTTGCCATCGTGGTCATGTTCGACGAAGGCAATGGCACGTCCAACGGTGCCGGCAGCTCGTGCTGCGGCTGGGACGTGGGTGGCAAGGCTACGCAGATGCAGAACGCGGACGGCAGCTGGACCCCGGTGCAGACGAAGTACGGCAACGGCAACAAGGGCCATGGCAACTCGATCTTCGTCCTGATGACCAACCAGCAAGACGTGGGCTCCGCGCCGAAGGGCGTCGCCGACAGCGATACGTACAGCCACTTCTCGTTCGTGCGCACGGTGCAGGACATGTTCCAGCTGGCCGACCCGACTGTTCCGACCTCGTACGCCAACCGTTCGAAGTACACGGAGTCGTACATTGCGCAGAACATCGCCAACCTGCCTGAGTACGCGGGCAGCGCCGACACGCACTACGACGCGGTTCGTCCGATGAACCACGCCTACGTGATTCCGGCCGGCTACACGCAGAAGTTCCAGACGGGTGACGTGAGCGATCCGGCGCAAGTTGGTCCGGACGCGACCCAGAAGAACCTGTGGGCGACGAAGTAATAAAAAGCACTAAACGGTAAGCACGCGCAAGCGTGCCATTCATCAAGCAGTAGCCTGCGCGGGGGAGCGGTTCGGCCGCTCCCCCGCCAGCTGTTTTATCGAACAAAGCCGGGGGAGTAGCGATGCGCAAGGTTTATGCGGGGGCGCTTTATGTCATCTTGTCGACACTGGCCGCTTGCGGGGGCGGGGGCTCGTCACAGTCTGCTTCGACGGATGCAGGCACGGGCTCCACGGGCTCCACGGGATCCTCGGGATCCACGGGATCCACGGGATCCACGGGGTCGGCGCCCACGAGCAAGCTGAGCGCTGCGGCCCAGATCGGTCAGCAAATGTTCTTCGACAAGAACCTGTCCGGCGGCAAGAACCAGGCATGCGCGAGCTGCCACGATCCGGCGTATGCTTACGGCCCGCCCAATAGCCTGGCGGTGCAGCTGGGTTCCGATGGCGTATCGGAAGGCCCGCGCGCGGTTCCCTCGCTGCGCTACAAGGCCATGACGCCCGCCTACGACGACAACGCCTCGAACCCCGACGGCATCACGGCGAACGCGCCGGGCGGCGGATTCATGTGGGACGGCCGCGGCAAGACGCTGGCCGACCAGGTGGCGCTGCCCCTGCTCAATCCCATCGAGATGAACAACGCCTCCAAGGACGCGGTGGTGCAGGCGGTGAAGAGCTCCTCGTATGCCGCACAGTTCACGGCGGTGTACGGCCCGGCCGTGTTCGGCGATACGGACACGGCGTTCCAGGACATCGGACTCGCGCTGCAGGCCTACCAGAACGAGGACCCGAGCTTTGCGCCGTATTCCAGCAAGTTCGACCTGTATGCGAACAACAAGATCGGCGGCACGTTGACGCCGGCCGAATTGCGCGGGATGAACCTGTTCAACGATACCGATCACGGGGCCGGCTGCGTGGCCTGCCATTTCATGGGCGCCAACTTCAACGGCTCGAACGCGCTGGGGACCGACTTCACCTATCAGGCGATCGGTGCGCCGCGCAACGACACGTCGATCCCGGACAATCCGAACCCCATCGCGGCCAACCTGAACGCGAGCTACTACGACATGGGGCTGTGCGGCCCGATCAATAACGGCAGCTATGACAGCCACACGCCGCTTTCGGCCACCAGCGGCGCCGGCCCGGACCCCTTTACGGGCGTGAACAACCCGGATCCGTATTGCGGTCGCTTCAAGGTGCCGACGCTGCGCAACGTCGCCGCGCGCAGCGCCTTCTTCCACAACGGCGTGTTCCACTCGCTGGAGCAGGTGGTGCGCTTCTACAACACCCGCGACACCAACCCCGAGTACTGGTATCCGTCCACGGGTGGCGATTCGACCAAGCTGACCAGCAACCCGAGCTATGCGCTGCAACCCACCTATGCAGCGGGCGCGACGGTGAACATGTTCAACGATCTGCCGGCCGCCTACCAGGGCAATATCGACGAGGAACTGCCGCTGGGGCAGGGCCAGACCGACGCGGGCGGCACCACCGCGTTGAACGGTGCGCAGCCGCGTGCTGTCCATTCGGCGCCGCAACTATCGGATCAGGACGTGCAGGACGTGATCTGCTTCCTGAATACTTTGAGCGACGGCTACCAGCCTCCCGCGACCCAGCCCACGAGCGGTAGCTGCGTGAATTGATCTCTTTGAATACTTGAACTATCCACGATGATGCATTTTTCGAATCCGGTGCGCGGCACTGCCATTGCGGTTTCCCTGACGGCGTCGTTCCTGCTGGGCGGTTGCCAGAACAAGGCCGAGCCTACCGCGGAGAACTTTACCAACACCATCACGCACTACCTGGCCGATCGCGGCCACCTGTGCGTGGCGAAATACGATTGGCCCATCCACGTGGCCGATCAGGACATCGTGGTCACGCATTCCCGCGATGCGCTGCAATTGCCGGTGATGGAAAAGCTGGGCCTCGTCAAGAGCACCGTCATGACGGTCGAGCGCACTGGCGAGGACGGGGCCAGGATCGAGGCGCCGGGACGCGAGTATGTGCTGACCGACGAAGGCAAGCAGTTCTACCTGCACAAGCCGGTGGTGGTGGCGACGCCCGGCAAGACGGTCACGCACGACGCCGATTTTTGCGTGGCCACGCTGACCCTTGACAAGGTGGTGGGCTGGGAGCCGCCCCAGACTCACGACGGCGAGACCAGGACCTCGGTGCTCTACACCTATAAGATCGACCCGGCGCCTTTTGCCAGGACTCCCGAGTTCCAGCGAGTGTTTCCCATGGTGGCGCGCGTGATCGAAGGCGCGGGCACCATGCAACTGCGCGAAGGCGTGCGCTTGACCAAGGACGGCTGGGTAGCGGAAGAATATCTCGTTCGATGATCGTTGAGTTCGCCGACGCCGTGCGCCGAGGCGATCGTTCCCGCACGTGGGCCGGTCCATGCCGCTGCGCCAGGACCAGGTGCACCCTTACGGTGTCCTCGCTGGACTCAGCCCCGTGCTCGCAAAATAGATCGCGAGAAAATACAGCAGCACATAGAGCGCGTAGGTCTGCCCGTTGCCGGTATAGACGCGGCGTATCCGAGCCGCCGCCACGAGCGCGAAGTGCGATATGCCACGCCAGAACATCTGCGCGACCGGCGGCACCGTGCGGCTCAGGAGCGGCCGGTAGAAGTGGTAAAAATCCGGGGCGTTGCGCGCATTGCCGCGGCGGCTGCGGTAGTACAGCACGCCGAGCCCGAACACGATCGCCGTGACGATCAGCACGACGATCACGACCGGCGTCGGATTCCAGAACCCGTAGATGCTTTCGAGCGACATGCCGCCCCACACCAGTGTCGCCGCAAACTGCGGATCGATCGCGGCCGACACCGGTTCGAGCAACACCTTCGGAAAGAACGACAGGACCACGATACCGACCACGAACAGCAACTGCGGCACCAGCAGCATCACAGGCGCTTCGCGCACCTGCGGCCGCTGCGGCGGGCGCGGTTTGAGGAAGACGCCGTTCAGCAGGCGCAGCATGTACAGAAAGCCGGCGCAGGTCGCGATCAGCCCGCACACGGCGAGCCCGTACCAACCCTTGTCGGTCATTGCGCTCAGCAGCAGCCATTTGCCGCCGAAGCCCATCAGCGGTGGCAGGCCCGACATCGACACCAGCGCGATCACGACCATCGCGAACGTGAGCGGCATCTCGCGCGCGAGGCCGCCCACATCGGCGAAGTTGCGCGTGCCGGTGCGCGAGATCACGCCTGCGAGCGCGAGGAACAGGATGCCCTTCACGAACATGTGATTGGCGACCAGATACAGCGCGGTGACCCAGCCGAGATGGCTCATCAGGCCGATCGCGGCGACGATATAGCCGGTCTGGCTCATGCTCGAGAGCGCGAGCATCCGTTTGAAGTCGTTCTGCCGCAACGCCATCAGCGCGCCGAACAGGGCCGTCAGCATGCCTATCCAGGTCATCGCGTGCGCGAGTTCGAGGCCGACCTCCGAGCGTATCGTCAGATAGGTGCCGATCAACAGGCCGAACATCGCGACCTTGCTGACCACCGCCGACAGCATCGCGGTCACGTCGTCTTCCGCTTCGGTGTAGGCGCCCGGCAGCCATACGTGCACGCCGATCGCGCCGGCCTTGATCAGGAAGCCCGCCGCGAGCAGCACGAACGCGCGGTTCGCCTCCGGTCCCGAATGGATCAGCGCCGACAGCGCGATGCTGTCGTCGATCGTCGCGACGTTGGCGAAGCCCGCCAGCAGGAAGAACGCAGCCAGCAGCGAAAACAGCAGGAAGGTCAGCACGTGCGGTCCCGCACGCCGGCACTTCGCGATCAGGAAGCACGACGACAGCGTGATGATTTCCCAGCTATAGAAGAACTCGAGCGAGGTGGATGAGCGCAGCAGCGCCGGAATCGACAGCGACAGCACGACGAGCATCGGATAGAAGCCGGCGCGCACGTCGTCGCGATAGAGACTCGCCGCTGCGATCACGAGGCTGCCCGCGAGCAGCAGCCAGGCGAACAGTCCGGCGATACCGCGCGAGCCCTCGCAGAGCAGACTGCCGATCAATCCAATCGCGATCACCGCGAGCACGCCTTTCGCGCGCCCCGGCAGACGATCGGCCGCATAGAACAGCGCACCCGCCGCGAGCGGCGAGAAGATCCACGCCGACACGACGCCCGAGAACACGGCTGCCATATAGGCCGCCGCGATCAGCAGCACGGCGACGCCGAACAGCGGCAACAGCGCGGCGATGTTCGGCCGGGCTTTGGCCTCGAGCTCGGACGGAGCCAGCGCGCGCACGAACCAGTGGAACATATAACCCGCTTCGAGCAGCGAGCCGGTGAGGATCAACACGATCCAGTACGGCTTGCCGGCGGCGGTCAGGCGCATCACGAGTTCCCACTTCGCCCAGAAGCCGGGGAATGGCGGCAGTCCCGCGATCGCGACGAGGAAGAGGCCGAGCAGGCCGATCAGCAACGGGCTGCGCGACAGGATCGCGCGTGCATCGTCGCCGTGCCGCCGCAGCACGCCGATCAGCCAGAACAGCCCCGCCTTCGCGAACAGATGGTTGATGAAGAGCCCGCCGACGACGAGCGGGATCGATGCGTCCGCGCCGATCTGGCGCAACAACGCGAGCGACAGCATCAACAGCGCCATCTGCCCGATCGACGAATAGCCGAGCAAGCGTTGCGGCTTCGTCTGCTTGATCGCGAGCAGGTTCGAGAACAGGAACGTGACGCCGCCCGAGACGGCGAGCAGCGTCAGCAGACCGTCGAACAGCGGCAGCAATTTCAGCAGCGCGAAAAACACGCCCGCCGATACGCCGACCGATACCATCGCGCCGACGCCGCTCGGCGCGGTCTCGTAGACGTCGAGCCCCCAGCCGTTGGCCGGAAACGGCTTCAGCTCGATCACGAGACTCGCGAACACGAGCAGGATCGCGGTCGTGCCGATCGGGCCGCCGAGCTGGTCGCGCAGCGACAGCAGTTCGTCGATGTTGAGCGTGCCGCTCACGTAGTAGAGCAGCACCGCGCCGAGCAGAAAGAGCGTCGACGCGATCACGGTCGCAAAGATGTACTTGAACGCGGCGGCGAGCGCGGCGGGCGTGCGCTCGAGCCCGAACAGGCCGTACGTCGCGATCGACACGATCTCGAGAAACACGAACAGGTTGAACAGGTCGCGTGTCATCACCATGCCGTCGATGCCCATCACCAGAATCAGGTACAGCAGCAACGCCGCGTAGTTGCCGCGCAGACGGTCCCACAGATGCAATGCGCCGAGCAGCGCGACCACATTGACGCTGAACGTGAAGAAGCCTTCCCACAAGCCGAAGCGCAGATTGATCGACACCGGCGGCAGCGCGCCCGCGGTCAGCACCTCGATCGTGTCGCCGCCGTCGAGCAGGCCGTAGAACGACACGCCGGAGACGAGCACGATGCCGCACAGCGCGATGAAAAAGCCGAGCGTGAGCCATGGCTTGCCGAGCCGGTACAGCAGCGGAATGGCGAAGCCGCCGCCGAGCCCGAGAATGAAGATGTGCAGCGGATGAAACAGCGCGGCTACCATTTCGACTCGGTGAAGGCGTCGATGGAAAGCGTCTTTTTGGCGGCATGAAGACGGATCGCGAACGACAGCATGATGGCGGTGACCGATAGCCCGATCACGATCGCCGTGACGACGAGTGCCGACGGAATCGGATCGATCGCGCGGTGCGCGGCGGCGGATTTGCTGAGCGCTGCGTCGATGATCGGCGCGGTGCCGCCCGTGACGTAACCGGTCGCGACCATCACGATGTGCAGGCCCGTGTCGATCACCGCGAAGCCGATGATGATGCGCAGGATGTTGCGGTGGGTCAGCATGCCCCACAGGCCGATCAAGGAAAGGCAGAAGCCCGTGATCAGCAGGATCTTCGAAACCGGGATGCCGGTGCTCATGCGCTCTCCTTCTCGTTCAGCTTCTGAACCGGTCGATGATGACACTCAGCTCCGCGCCGACCTTGACGCCGAGCAGCGTGGAAATCAGCGGGATCGCGCCGGCGCTGAAGAACGCGCCGAACTCGCCGCGCGGCAGAAAGCGCGGGTCGAGAAAACCGCCCGCGAGCACGAGGCCGAGAATGCCGATGCACACGTAGATCACGCCCGCGAGCGACTCGACGACGCTCAGCAGCGCGACGTTCAGCGTCGAACGGGGCCGCGCGAGCAGCATCAGCATCACGGCGGACGCGACGATCGCGCCGCCCTGGAAACCGCCGCCCGCCGACAGATGTCCGTTGACGATCACGTAGCCGCCGAAGGTGAGGATCATCGGCAGCAGCACCTGCTTGCCGGTATGTACGATCTCGCCGGCTGGGCGGCGCGCGGGCGCGGATTTGTCTGCCGCAGCGGCGGAGGTCGCGTTGCTTTCCTCTTTCAGCAGCACGCCGACGCTCGCCGCGACCATGAACAGCACCGCGACTTCGCCGAGTGTGTCGAAGCCGCGAAAGGTGATCAGAATGCCGGTCACGATGTTCGGCGCGCCGACTTCGAGCGGCCCTCTGACCACGTAGTACCAGGCGAGCGGGCGCAGCGCCTGCAACTCCGTGTAGCCGCCGACCAGCCGCCAGAACACGACCGCGAACAGCAGCACCGTCAGCAGCGCAAACGCGCGACGCATCATGATTCGGCCTCCCCCGCGGTGCGCCCGCCTTCGTCGGCGAGTGCGTCGGTGATCGTGGACGGGGTCATCGGCGTGCGGATCAGCCAGGCGGCGCGCGATAGCGCATGCGAGGACACCGGGTTGGTCACGAGCACGAAGTAGATCAGCAGGATCAGACGGAAGGTCCAGTTCGGGTGATAGAACGCGAGGCCGATCAGCACGAGCATGTTGCCGAGCGTCGACGCCTTGGTGCCGGCCTGAATGCGCGTATACGCATCCGGCATGCGCAGCAGCCCGAGGCCGGCGGAGAACAGAAAGACGGCGCCCACCAGGATGAACACGCTGCCGATCAGTTCGAACATGCGCTAGCCCTTCTGATAACCGGTTTTGCGGATCGCGTACAGAAAGATGAAGGTCGCGAGTCCGGAACCGATCGCGGCTTCGGCCATCGCGACGTCGGGCGCGGCGAGCAGCAGGAAGGCTATCGCGGCGAACAGGCTCGCGAGCCCCGAGCTCACCATCGCGGCCAGCAGATTCTTCAGGCAGACGGCCAGTACGCCGCTCACGAGGATGCTCGCGCACATCAGCAGCAGGAGCAGTTCGAGCATGGCTCACAGCCCCCTTTCGAGAAAGCGCGCAATCGCGAGCACCGCGAGAAAGCTCAGCAGTGCATAGACAAGTGCGACGTCGATATAGACGAAACGACCGGAGACTTGCGCGTACAGCGCGATCAGCGACAGCGAGACGACCGTCAGCATGTCGATCGCGACGATGCGGTCGACGAGGGTCTTGCCGATCACGAGACGGATCACGCCGAACAGGATCGCGAAGAAGATCAGCACGGCGGCGATCCGGAGCATGATCTCAGCCAAAGACTTTCTCCAGATGCTTTTCGAACGGTGCGACGAGTGCCTCGGTCGCTGCGTCGATATCGGTCGTCTTCACGTCGAGCAAGTGAATGAATAGTATGTCGTCCCGAATATCCATGACGAGCGAGCCCGGCGTGAGCGCAATCGAATTGGCGAGCGCGAGACGGCCAAGCGGTGTTTGGAGGCGCGTGCGAACCTTGACGATGCCGGGCTTGATGTCGATACGCGGCGAGTACACCAGCGCCATCACGTTCAGATTGGCGCGTACGAGCTCGACGACGAAGGTCGCGCTATACGCGGCGAAGTGATACGGTGCGCCTGGCGTTAGACGTAGGCGCTGCCATGCTTCGCCCGATGATACGAAGACACGCGCGATGACGAAGGTAATGACGAGACCGACGAGTGCGGGTTCGACGGCGAGCGATGCATTGGCGATCATCCAGATGACGAACAGGACGACCCAGAGGCCAGGCATTCCCCGAGGAACGAACGACGACACCGGTTTTCCGTTGTTCGAAGCCATGTCATCGGTTCCTCAGGAGGCCTTGCGGAAAATTCTAAGTGACAACTTATGGCAAAGCAACCGGCGCACGGTTGTCCGTTGGTGGTCGTTTTGTGTGCGTCAATCCGCGCGGCGCTTATCGGCTGCTCATCGAGTGAATTAGTGTCATTGCGATCTGTTCAATAAAATGGCGCGCGAAAAGCCGACGCCGATCGGCGCGCATTTATTTTGAAACAGACTGCGTTGCCGCGATAAGACACGACGTTGAATCTCTAAGCGGCGCCGTACCGTTTTTTAATCACCTGTGATTGATCGGAATCTGGAAGTCTAGTCGCCAATCTATGCGTGCGCTGCATAAATTGATTTTTTTAATGAATTTGCGCCGGCGACCAGATCCCGGTCGAATGTCGGGTTTCGCGCGGTTTGAATTCTTCAAATGACCAATAAGGAGCAACAATGAAAGCCATGCTGGCGACCCTGACGATTGCGCTGCTGGCCGTCTCGTCCGGAAGCGCAATCGCCAAGGATTGGTCGACCGTGCGGTTCGGGGTCGACGCGAGCTACCCACCGTTCGAATCGAAAGCCGCCGACGGCAAGCTCGTCGGCTTCGATATCGATCTCGGCAATGAGATCTGCCGCCGGCTCAACGCGAAATGCGTGTGGATCGAGAATTCGTTCGACGGCATGATTCCCGCGCTGAAAGGCCGCAAATTCGACGGCGTGCTGTCGACGATGTCGATGACGCCCGCGCGCCAGGCGCAGATCGCGTTCTCGTCGAAGGTGTTCCGCATTCCGACGCGTCTGGTCGCGAAGAAGGGCTCGCCGATCGAGCCGACGCCGCAAGCGCTGAAGGGCAAGCGCATCGGCGTCGAGCAGGGCTCGATTCAGGAAACCTATGCGAAGACGTATTGGGAGCCGGCCGGCGCCGCGATCGTGCCGTATCAGGATCAGGATCTGGTGTATTCGGATCTGCTTGCCGGCCGTATCGACGCGTCATTGCAAAACGCGGTGCAAGCCGATATCGGCTTTTTGCGCACCGCGCGCGGCAAGGACTTCGGATTTGCCGGCAATCCGCTTTACGACGCGAAAACGCTCGGCAGCGGCACAGCGATTGGTTTGCGTAAAGAAGATACCGATCTGCAGGAAAAGATCGACAAAGCCATTGCCGAGATCCGCGCCGATGGCACTTACGACCGCATTGCGAAAAAGTATTTCGATTTCGACGTGTACGGTCAGTGAGCCGGGGCCGCGCCGCACGTGACCAGTTTCGACCTGGCACTCGCGCGGCCCGACACCTAAACTTGTGTCATGACCGTCCTGAGCCGTGCTGCGGCAAGCGGGGATGCCCGAATCGGTTGCAACCGGCGCCTCACGCGGCGCTGCAGGTTTCCGCTTACAAAAGTAAGCGACCAGGGGACGGCGCAATGCGGCCACCGGCTCGCGTGCGGATCGCCTTGCGCACACGGCGCGATCCGCATTGGGGGGCACCGACATGCACGGCTTTCAGATCACGTTCTTCACCCAGCAGGGGCGCAGCCATCATGGCAAGCCGCTTGCCGACTGGCTCGTGCGTCTCGCGAGCGAACTCGGCCTGCGTGGCGCGACCCTGATCCCGGCTAGCGAAGGCGTCGGCCATCATCATCGCATTCACTCCGCGCACTTCTTCGAGCTTGCCGATCAGCCGTTGTCCGTCGTGATGGCGGTGACGAGCGACGAAGCCGATCGGCTGTTCGATCGACTGCGCACGGAAGGTTTGCATCTGTTCTACGTGAAGACGACCGCCGAGTTCGGCGTCGTCGGCGAGGCCGACGGGGCTTGAACGACCGGGCCTCGATGGCAAGCCCCACGCCTCGCTCGTCTAGGCGACGAAGTCGGCCGCCATGTCGGAATCGGTGCGTGCTTCCAGCTTGCCGCTGCGGCACGCGTGGCGGAACACCTCGTAGTCCTTCTCGACCTGGTCCGCGTACGCGCGCGAGTAGACGCGCGCCCGGTGTGGCTATTGGGCATGGCGCATGCTCCGCTGCAAGAGGCGAGTCATCCCAGGGAGAGCGAATCATGCGGCAGGTTTCGGCAAACATGCTGATCGCGCTGTCGGCCGTTGCGTTGCTGGCGGGCGCGTCCGGCTGCAAGCGGACGGCCGGGAATGGCGGTATCTCGACGGGCCAGGTGAGCAGCGGTGTCATGAGCAATTCGGCGAGCCCGCGCGGCACACCGGGCGATAGCGACGCGGCAAATCGTGCGAACGCCGAGGCGGGCGCGGCGGCGAGCGCAGCGCCCGCCGCGAGCGACGCCGCGTCGGTCCACAGCACGCCGGCGAGCACGGCGTCCGCGACGCAGTAAGCGTCGCTTAGGTGCGACGGCGCATTGGTCGCCGTTCCATGCGCGCAGGCTTGCTCTCGGTCCCGCGCATGGCGACGCCGCGCGCAGCAGGCGCCGCCTTCCTGGCAGACGTGACTCATGGAAAGACGGAACGGACAGGTAGTTGCGCCGCGGCGAAGCGGCGCTCGCATGTGCGTGTGATATGGAACGCCGGCCCGCTTCAATGCTATGCCGTGGGCTCCTCGTGCCGCACATTGACCATCCAGGGCACGCCGAAGCGGTCGATCAACGTGCCGAAGCCGCTGGTCCAGAAGGTCTGCTGGAATGGCATCGTGATCTGTCCGCCGTCCGCCAGCGCGTTGAAGTACTTTTCGCCGGATGCCTGGTCGTCGGCGGTGACCGACAGGCTGAAGCCCGCATGCACGGCGTTGCCGCCGCGGCAATCGCCATCCGACATCAGCACGTGCGTGTTACCGATGACGAGCGTCGCGTGCAGGATCTTGTCGGCGTGTTCGGGCGCCACCGGGCGAGCGGGATCGGGCGGCGCGTCTTTCGCGCGCAGCTTCAGCAACTCCTGCGCGCCGAGCGCCGAACGATAGAACTCAATGGCTTCCTCACAACGGCCATTGAAGAACAGATAGGGCTGGATTTCCATGCTGATTTCCTGAGATGGGCGAGGGTCGGGCGGACGATTCTATCAGCGTGATCTCGCGGATGGACGGCTGTCGAACCTGCGATGCATCGATCGGCCCCACGATGAAGCCACACACCTGATGCTCTACAGCGTATCCCCGCATCAGGCCTTCCCGGCATGACTCCCGCCATTGGCCGGATAAGCCTCCTGCAACGCGATCGAGCCTGTCTCCAGCAGCGATTTGAGGTTGGACATGATCTTCGGCCAGCCACCCGACACCGCCTCGATGAATTTCGATGGATCGCGCTCGATCGTATGCGTGAGCGTCAACTTGACCGCCGTTCCGCTCGGTTCGAGCTCCATCGTGCAGCGCGAATCGCCTTCGGCCTGCAACTCGGGACGAATCTGGTGCTGCCAGCGGATCACCAGACGCCGCGGCGGATCGGCCTCGACGATCTCGCCCGCGTCGAAAATCTGGCCGCCGCTCGACACGAGTTTCCACGACGAGCCCGCCGTCCATTCGCTTTCGCAGTGCATGCCGAACCAGTACTGCTTGATGAACTCCGCGTCGGTGAGCGCCGACCACAACTGTTCCGGCGTAGTGCGGATATAGGTCACATAGACGAACGTCGATCTAGTCATTGCCTTTCTCCAGGCGTCGTTTCAGGGTCGAGAGCGCCTTCAGGCGCGGCTTTTCGAACTTGGCAATCCAGCGCTCGTAGATCTGCTGCAGCGGCACCGGATTGAGGAAGTGCAACTTTTCGCGCCCGCTGCGTACGGTAACGACGAGGTTAGCCGCTTCCAGCAGGCCCAGATGCTGGGTCACGCCTTGCCGCGTCATGTCGAGGTGGTCGCACAGGTCGTTCAGAGTCTGGCCGTCGTGCGCGTGCAGCACATCCAGCAGCTTGCGCCGGCTCGGATCGGCGAGGGCTTTGAATAGGACGTCGGTGTCGTCGGGGCGCTCGGTCATGAACGGCTACAGGCAAGTAATTTATTGCATTTACTATAGGCAAGAAATTGCTTGCCTGTCAAGGCGACGTGAGGGACACTCCGCAGGTTCGACACAAGCGCCGACTCCCGTTTACGAGGCGCTCAAGTACGTTTCGGAATGTTGCCGCCATGCAAAGGACCGAACAGCCGCGCACAGAGCATGCCCATCGCCAGGA
The DNA here is from genome assembly GCF_050435345.1 of Paraburkholderia sp. 32. Taxonomy (NCBI): domain Bacteria; kingdom Pseudomonadati; phylum Pseudomonadota; class Betaproteobacteria; order Burkholderiales; family Burkholderiaceae; genus Paraburkholderia; species Paraburkholderia sp. 32. Next base: position 859,701 of record NZ_JBNDKD010000002.1, on the reverse strand, counting down.
TACCGAGGCCGAATGGCACGGCATCACCCGTTGCCTCGATCCGAAAGTCGCCAACACGAAAAACCAGAAGATAGCCGACGACCATATTGAAGAAGCCCCACAGTACATTGACGGTCGATGACGACAACCCTTTTCCGGACGGCTTCGCGAACGGGCTCTGAAACGGCTCGCCCATCACACCGCAGACGAAATGCGGCACGGCATTCGCGAACAGAACACCGCCGAAAAAATAAGAGACGACATGCGGCCAATCCATTTCAGTTGCTCCTTGAATCGAGTAAATCGATGAGGTCGCGGGCTGTGCCCGTTTCGATGCCGGTTCGGATGAAGTACCTGCAAACGTTCAGGAGTCAGCGAGCCGCTGCAGCAGTTCCACCGCGGCGGCGAGCGTGGCCTGTTCTCGCGGCGATAGCTGCGCTTGCAAGGCACCGATCAGCCAGTCCTCTTTGGCCGCCCGACTTGCCTTGAGCGTTCGTCTGAACGTGGGGGTGAGATCGATAAGAGTTTTGCGTCCGTCGGTTGGATCCGCTTCGCCTTTGACGACGCCCAGCGTCTCCAGACCGGCAACGGTAATGCGCATGGACTGTGGTTTTACGCGCTGCGCTCGCGCTAGCGCGGAAACTGTGGCTGGGCCGCCGCGCTCCAGATGAAACAGCGCCGACTTCTGCGCCGACGTAAAGTCGCTCGATTGCGAATGTTCTCGCGCGCGGCGAACCAGTTTGCTCACGGCAATGCGCAGTTCGCCCGCAAGGGCGGCTAGATCGGTAGATTGGGAAGACGGTGATTGTCGTGACATGCCGAGAACATAGCAGATATACAGTTTAACTGTACAAGTAAACTGAAGATATTTTCGCCGTCGAGTCCGCACGAACCCAGCATAAACAAGCGCCTGTGAGATACTTCCTCATTCACGCATAATCCCCGAGTCCACCGCGTCTCAACCGGCCCAGGCATGCAAGCCCATCCCCTCCGACTCGCGCCCGGCGACGACCTTCGCGTCGCCGTCGAAGACGGGCTTCGTCAACGCGACCTGCAAGCAGCCTTCGTCGTCCAGGGCATCGGCAGCCTCCACGTTGCGGCATTGAGGTTCGCTGGCGCGCAAGCGCCGACGGAAATTCGCGGCGACCTCGAAATATTGACCCTCGCAGGCTCCGTCTCGCCCGATGGCGCTCATCTGCACATGTCGATCGCGGATGCGCGCGGGCAGGTGTTCGGCGGTCATGTGGCGCGCGGCTGCACGGTACGCACGACCGTCGAGTTGTTGCTCGTGTCGGTTCCGGGCTATTCGTTCGCGCGGGAGCCTGATCCGCAGACGGGTTTTATGGAACTCGTGATTCGCGGCGGCGGCGCTCCGCAGTCCGGCTCCGCCTGATCACGCAAAGGCGCTATCGCTTCGCGCGCCGGTAGCCGCTCAACGCCCCGCCAACATCCGCCCGCCGACCCCCACCAACAGCACACCCGCTGCCGTATCCAGCACGGCCTTGCGCCGAACCAGCGCGCGCCGAACCGACGGATGCGAGGCAAGCAACGCCATCGCGCAGTACCACGCGCACGAAATGCCGATCGACAGCGCCACGACCGCGATATCGAGCCACAACGGCGCATGCGCGGGCACCATCAACGCAAAGATGCTGCCGTAGAACGCGATCGACTTCGGGTTGGTCATGCTGACGAAATAGCCTTTCTTCGTCGCAGCCCAGCCGGACGCGGCGGCGAGCCCAAGGCCGGTCATCATGCCGGCGCTTAGCAACAGGACGCCCGCAAGCGCAAGCAGGATGTTGGCGGAATGCAAGATGAATCCCCCGTGGCGGGCCGACATGGGTCCGAGCGATCGCTCCGACGCTTTCATCATACCGGCGCGCTTCGGCCCGGCTGACCGTGTCCCTGATATGGGGAGGTCGGGTTTACTGTAATTGAAAGAGTGTGCCCTTCCGAAGCATGATTCGTCGTACGTTGTACGATGAATTTCAACGTTGCCCGACAACTTGGTTCGCGAGCTCGCGGAGTCGGTTGCCGGCGAGGCTGCCGCATGGTCGGCTCGCAGCCAGAAAATAACCTTCGAGACGCAGTCCCATGCTGGGCAAAGCATTTCTCTTGCAATGCGTTCTCGAGATCCGGCCGGGAGCCGGATGGTTGCGTCGAAATAAGTTGGGTGATCTTTGGTTTTCCGCCCTCGCGCGTCGGCAGTGGAAGCTCCCGATTTCAGGTTGTACCTTATACGATGTCTTATAACAAATATTGATGGTCCACATGCCCCTGACGCTTTCCCCGCCGCATCCGCGCGAAGGGCGAGGCCTGCCAGGAACACGCAGTGGATCCACTCCCAAGGAGATAACTTATGAAGATGCGCTCAGTCCGAGAGCTTGCGGTCCTCGGCCTGTTTGTTCTGACCGTCGCCGGTTGCGGTGAGGGTAATAACATTTCAGGTCCAGGTACGAGCTCGACCACGCCACCCACCAACCCGACTTCGCCGACCTCCCCGGTCTGGACGCCCGGCCGCTACGCTGGCGACACGAACCTGCCGGATTCGCCGTCTTTGCCGGCGGACACCCAGGTTTGCTCGACGCTTCAGGCAAGCAATAACCTGGTGAAGAACGCGGACGGCTCGCTGCCGCTCACCTCGGATCCGACGCCGGTCACCTACGGCGGCGCAACCACGGCGCTGAACAACCCCGACCAGGCGCGTATCCAGGCCGCGCTCGACGCGTGCGGCGCCGCCGTGGACGCGGAAGTCGGCGCGAAGATTACGCAGGCCGATCAGCAGGCAGCCGCTACGCAACAGGCGGCCAACAATCCGAACGTCAACATCGCGGGTGCATCGAGCGAAACGCTGTCGAACCCGACCTACAAGGCCACCAAGTTCGCGGTGCGTCTCGTCAAGAACAGCGGCGGCGCCGGCAATGCATTCCTGAGCGGTCCGCTCGTTCTGCCGTCGGGCGTCACGCTGTGGATCGACGACGGCGTCACGCTGTTCGCGAGCCGCGACGTGGTCGTCTACGACAAAACCGCGCAGGATCGGCCGAACGCGATCACCTGCGGCGCCGCGATCAACAACCCGGCCGGGCTTCCCGCGCCTGTCGGCACCGCCAACGCGGGCGCGGCGACCATCGCGGGCACGAGCGGCATGCAGAACTGCTATCCGCTGATCCGCGGCACGCATACGGTCAACGCGTCGATCATGGGCACGGGCTCGATCGATGCGCGTGGCTACATGCCGCTGATCAGCTCGTCGCCGCAATATCCGACGATCCGCTGGGCCACCGGCGTCACCGAGGCGTTCACGTATTCGGGCAACAACATCACGGGCGTGACGACGCCGAAGTTCAGCTGCACGAACACGATCGCCGCTTACCGTGCGGGCACGCTCGCGCCGGAAGGCACCGCTTGCGATGTGGTCACCGCGATGGGCAAGACGACGCTGACCACGCCGGCCGTCACCTATGTGGTGAACCGCCAGGCAACCAGCATCCCAGGCGGCTACACGGTTACGGGCGGCGGCTGTACCGCTGGCACGGGCGGTTGCGCACGCTGGGTGCCGGCAAGCTGGTGGGATATCTCGTACCACGGCAACAAGGACATCGGCGGCGGCCCGTACAGCTTCCAGGGCAACCCCGGCGTGCTGTGGATGCAGCAGTCGAAGAACCTGTCGCTGTATCAGATCACGTTGCGCAACAGCACGTTCTTCACCGTCGAAGCCGACGGCGTGGACGGCCTCACCGTGTGGGGCATCAAGATCATCACGCCGTTGCTGCCGGATGCGGCGAACCAGGCGAGCGTCGGCATGAACAACGACGGCTTCGACCGCGTCAGCGGTTCGTACTCGCACCTCTATACGGGCGCGACGATCGATGCCAGCTCGACGGGCGTGAAGAACACCGACGGTGTCGACCCGAGCGTTGCAGCGGGTCCGGAACACGCGGCTCTCGGCACGGGCAGCAAGACGACGTCAGCAGGCCAGGTGTACTTCGACGGCTACGTGAAGAACGTCGCGATCGTGTACAACTTCCTGAGCCCGTCCGACGACAACGTCGCGTTCAAGGGCGGTCTGCAGGATCCGCGTCCGGCGGCGGCACAGGGCGCGACGACGCCGGCCAACATGCTGTGGGCCATCGACGGTAACCGCGACGTTTCGTCGAACCGCACGTACGGCATCACGGTGGCGCACAACCACAACTACAACGGCCATGGTCTGTCGATCGGCAGCCCGACGAATGCAGGTGTCCGAAACATTCACTTCTACGACAACTACTTCGACAATATCTACGACGGCACCAATTCGTCGACGGATATGGGCGTCGTGGGGCTGCGTATCAAAAGCGGTCAGGCACGCGGCGGCGACGTCAGCAACATCTACTATGACGGCGCATGTATGCGTGGCGTGAAGGATTTCCTCGTGTTCGACATGTACTACACGGGCCCGAGTGCCGATCCGATCTCGTACACGGGGTTGGGGTGGCTGGTGCCGAGCTTCCACGACATCAACCTCAGCAACATCCGCATGATGAACATCCCGGCCAACAAGACTGCGGGCAAGAACGGCGGCGGCGGCCTGACCTTCCGCGGTCTGCATGCCGACACGGCATACGCCAATACGCAGAGCGTGATCCAGCTGAACCTGGATAACGTGGTCGCGGACAAGGATGTCACGATGTCGATTGCGAACCTGAGCAAGCCTGTCGTGAACATTGGCGCGCTCGATGGCTCGACGCAATCGAAGGCCGCCAACGCCACGCTGAACCTGGGCGCGAACGTGAGCCTGATTGGCTCGTCGATGGCTCACGGCACGGGCGGTATCCTGACGAACACGTCGAGCGGCGCGGGCAAGTACACGACCCCGACGAACACGTTGAACCTGACCGTCAATGGCAGCGACGACGCCGGCGCCGCGGGCGACACGAATCCGGCGGCCACGATCGTCTCGCAGAATGCGAAGCTGTCGCTGTGCGATCAGGCTTCGTCCTGGCCGGTCTTCCCGAATGTGAAGTAAGCGTGGTTGCTTGAAAGACCAGGACTCGCGGTGTCAGGCTGCGGGTTTTTTTGAAGCCTCACGGGTGACTGTGGGGCTTATTTTCTTTTGGGCTGGCGCGGGAAGTCACCATTCCGCGGTATTGCCATGCGCTCGAACCAGCTTGTGCAGCAGGTTGGCCGGATCGTCGGCGCAGCCCGCATTGGTGCGTTCGCGAACACGCGTCATCGATACCGACAAGCCGAGGCCGAATAACAGCAGCCCCAACACCGCTACGCATCCGAGAGCAATGTTGTTCATGGCAATGCGGCTCCTTGTCAGGCAATCGACGCACGCCTGTTTGGCGAGAATCAGGCGGCCCCCATTCTCGCACGGGCCGGCACGCGAGGTCCGCGCGGCTGGACCCCGCAAAAACGACGGCGCCGCGATCGTTCCAACACCGATCGCGGCGCAGCTTACTACTCAAATACGTGGACTACGGCCATGCTTAGTCTTTGTGATCGAATTCCGGCAGCGCACGCGTTCCTTCAATCGCGACCGAATGCAGCAGCTCAGGCTTCAGATCGAGCAGACGCAAGATCGTCGGCGCGACCTGCGTGGTCAGCACCGGCTCGTCATTGACCTGCCCGGCGTGATGCGTGTGAGGCACGTACATCACGAGGCCGAGATGGCTGTCGTCGGGCGCGTTGCCGCCATGCTCTTCGTCCTTGGACGTGCTCGACGTATAGATGACGCCCGGGTTCGGTTGAACGATGATGTCGGGCGTACGGCCGCGCGACGGGTCGCCGAACCGGTTAGCCAGTTGCGGGCCGGACAGGATGTACGCCTGAGGGCCGTCCGCGCAAATGCCGGGTGCGTTGCAGCTCAGATTGGCTTTCAGCGTCTTCACGACCGAAGACACCTGGCTTTGATCGCGCAGCCAGATCAGGCCGACGTCGTCGGTCTGCACGAAACCCGTGCCGACAAGTCCGGTGCCGTCGTTGAGGTTGCCGCTCTTCGTAGCGGCCTGCCCGAAATTGCCGCCCGAATCCAGGTAGTTGTTGGCTTCGAGCAACTTGGTCAGCGTATCGCCGTTCTTCACGAGCTTCGAATGATCGGTCGGCGACTGGCCATGCTTCGCGGTCACGATGATCGCCGTCGACGAATAGAGATTGCGTTGCTTCAGTTCGGACACGACGCGTCCCAACGCGTCGTCGATATACGCGATCGCGCCGGCGACTTGCGGACCCGGCGTGAAGCTCGCATCCAGATAGCCGCCGCCCGACGCGACCGTGGCCTTCTGCGCGACGCTCAGCGTCTGGAAGTTGGCGCCGAACACGGTCGGCACCGCGACGTTCTTTTGACCTGTCGAATCCTGGCCATCGATTTCATGGATCAGCGATTGCACGTGGTAGTTGTCGAACTTCTCCGTGTGCGTGTACGTGTCGAGGTAGTAGGTATTGGTATCTGGATCGATCGAATTTATTTCGGTGCGCGAAAGGTCGTCGACGCCCGCGCCCGACGGTCCGTTGAGCCAGTCGTAGCCCCACGCGTGCTTGTCCGCCCACGCGGTGCGCGCGCCGTTGACGTTGCCCTTGATCACTTCGAAAACCGTGTTGGTCTTCAGATAGTTGTGCGGATAGACGGGCGTACAGACGCCATTGACGAGCGCATGCGGAATCGCCTGCGGATTGAACGCGCCGCCGCCGTCGAGATGGATCAGCGCGCCGCCGTTCTCGCCGTCGATGCCGGTCGTTTCATCGAAGACGACATTCCAGCCGGTCGGGCCCGTGCAATGGGTATCGGAAGGCGCATAGAGCGTGCGGTCGTAGGAGACGTCGTAGAACAGCCCCGCGGACTTCGGCGAGCCGCCGGTCACGAGCGCGGCGAGGCCCGGAAACGAATCCGACAGTCCCGGTGTATGCGCGTTCGTATAGGTGGTGCCTGACTTCGCGAGCAGCGCCAGGTTAGGGCACGTATTCGCGCCGATGCAACGCGCGACGTCCTGCTCATGCAGACCGTCGAAGCTGATCAGCAGCACATGCTTGACGGACGCGCGATCGCGATCGTGATCGTGATCGTCGCCGGCTGTTGCGACTGCCGAGTACAACCCGGCGAGTAGTGCGACGGCGGCGCACATTGCGCTTTGCTTACGCTTCCATTTCGTGATCGGTTTCATGTCTCGTCCTTTTGTTTGACAACGAATTTGGGTAGTGCGGGACGAATTTGAACCGTAAAAAAGTCATTTGCGTGACCTGAAATTAATATTTGGCAATACTGAGGTGTTAAGGTCTTGTTAAGCTTGGGGTGATCCATTCGACGCGCATGCGCTGTGAACCTGATTCGATTCCGCGCGTGATTTTTCGCGAGTCGGCAAGCATAAAAAACGGCACGGGCTATTGCAGCCCCTGCCGTTTCGCCGGTCGGTAGTCGAATACCGCCAGGCGTCATCCCAGTGAATGAATCAACGCCTGATCCGTCACCTGCACCGGCCTGACCTTGATCGATTGACTATAAAGCGGCGGCAGCGTCGAGCAAAACTCGTCGAGGTCTCCTTGTGGCATGCGGGGCTTAACGTATTGCAAAGGCGACGGGTTTACGTGGGGCAGTGGACTTTCCATCGTCGAACCGTACGCGCCGAGTTCAAGCAGGCCTTGCGAACCGCTGTCGGGGCCGAGCGCCATCACGAACGTGCAGTATTGGTGGAAGCAGCGGCCGCCGCGCGGCGGCGCCGCCGTCCGTGCCGCTCGCGCCATGCCGGTCGCCGCGATCGCCGCGCCCGCACGCGGCATGACGCGCGCGCGTTCGCCTAGTGCGCGGCCGGCTCCTGCGTGATGGAATCCACGCGGTCGGGATAGAACGCAAGGTGCTCGCGGATCGGCGCGACAGCGTCGTATGGGTGCTCGTAGGTCCACACCGCGTTGGTGCCGCGCTCGCCGGCCGAAGGAATCGAGAAGTATGCGCATTCGCCCTTGTACGGACAATAAGTGGCGTGCGCCGTGCGTTCGAGCCGGGTCATGTCGACGTCCTTGCGCGGGATGTACAGCACGGCCAGATAGCGGGCTTCGAGCAGCGTCAATGCGTCGTGCGTATCGGCAATCACGTGACCGCCTGCCATGACGATCACGCGCGCGTGGTGGTGCTCGATCATGATTGGATGATCCGGGCCGGGGATCTTGACGGGTTTGTCGTTCGGGACCGAATGAGTGGACATAACGAGGCTCCCTGCGAAAGTGGGGCTGCGAGGTTTCGTGAGTCGACGGCGATGTTCGTCGCCGAACGCCACGCAAGCGACTGAAGATCGCCCGTATTGCCGTACTACTTCCTTTCAGGTATTTCTATCACATACTAACGCAGACCTTCCAGGTGCTGTGAGCGGCGCAATGCCCGTCGGAATTGCATCAGTTGCGTGCGCGTGCTTTTGTGCAACGGGATGGCGACTTCGCGGAAGACGAACACGATCAGCCGACTGACAGGAGCGCGTCATGCTCGTTGGATATGCCGTGTATGACCCTGCAAGTGAGCCTGCAATCTCGTCGACAAATGGCGAGGTTGTTTGACTATGCCGGCGCTTCGGAAGTGTTGGTCACTTCGCGCATTTGGGGCGTGTGCCGCTCTAACCTTGAACCTGTTGTCCTGCCCTTCGCACGCACAGGTCGCGCCGAGGCAATTGTCGAGCAATACCGTGATTGGCGGCAATGTAAAGCAGCACGCAGACGCTGTGCTCGCGATCATGACCTACACGACAGTCCCGGACGTTACGACCAGTAACCTGTCGGTCAACAACGGCCTGACGGGTAATCCCGGCTTTGGGCAGACGCAATTTGGCGGCGGCTTCACCCTCAGCAGGTCGTTTCCGTTGTACATGGAGGGCACGCTCGCCTACAGCCGCTACGATCCGATCTTCATTGCCACGGATGGCGCCCAGCAGCGTGCGGTGCCGACGAAGTGGAACACCTTCAGTGGCACGGTCGGCCTGGGGTGGGATTTCCGCATCACGGACGAACTGGTATTCCGTCCGATCTTGAACGGCACGATTGGGCGTGTCTCGAGTGACCTGAAGGTAGGGCAGACCCTCTTCAATCGTGTCACCGACAGCAACCTGCAGTTCCTCGAAAACGGCTCGCTGAACGCCTACGGCTATGGTGGCTCCCTGATGCTCGACTACGAACACTACCGCGAAAACTACGAAATCGACGCCGAATTGCGGGCAACCGATATTTACCTGCGCAGCTTCGGCGGTTCGTCGGAGGCCGTTCAGGGCTCGGCCATGGCGCAGCAGGTGAGCCTATGGACGCGCTGGCGCGCGCCCACCGGTTGGCACGCGCTGGACCGGCCGGTCCGCTATGTGCTGGAAGCCGCTTACTCGCATTATTTCGGCGATAGTGCCGGCGTGCTGGGTTTCAACGACCTCACGTCGCTGGGAGTCGGCCTCGAACTCGACAGCAGCAGGTATCCCGTCATCGTCACCCGTACGCGGGCGATGGTGCGCTATGTGTTCGGTCGCAACGTGCACGGGGTGTCGTTCGGATTCGCGATGAGTTTCTAGCCGGGCCAGCTTGCCGGTCCAGCAACGAGGCTCGAACCCATGCGCGCGATCCAATGCTTCTTGTTCTCGCGCGGCCATGCGGTATAGCGCTTGCTCGGCCCAGACATGAATCGATCAAGGGAGCCGTGATGAACGACAAACCGAAACAGCCCGATGCCGGCGGCAATCTGCCGGGCACGTTGTAGCAGAACCAGGCCCTGAACGAAGGGCCAAAACGAAGGGCCAAAACGAAGGGCCAAAACGAAGGGCCAAAACGAAGGGCCAAAACGAAGGGCCAAAACGAAGGGCCAAAACGAAGGACCTCGTGCCATGCGTACACTCGGACAGAGCCGGTCGACGAAGCGGATCGACAGCGAGCCGGACATGCGCCTGCAGAAGATAGAGATTGCCGACTTCCTCGTAAGCTGGACCGTCATCCGGGATTCGGAAGGCGCCTTCCAGTGGGTCGTGGTCGTGACGGAGCGTGGCGGCGAGCATCACACGATCTTCGAGCGACGCGGGACGTGCGGCCACGTGTCATGGGACGACGCGCTCGACATCGCGGCCGAAACCGCGCGCCGCGTTGCGGCCGGGCTCGTCGAGCCGGGTGAACCGGCGAAGACGAAACAGCGGCGCGGGCGCACGCCGGGTGCATCGCGCCCTAATCGTTGATGCGCGATCGCGGGCGGCGCCCCGTGGTGTCAGTAGTGTGTGCTAGTTCCATTGACGCCGCGTCTGTGCCGCGCGACGCGACCTCGGCAGCCAATGCCGCAACGCGAACAATACAGTCGATCCCAGCAGCAGCGTGGCGATCGGAAACGTGCCCGCGGCATTCACCGCAATGTCCATCGGGCGCTCTCCGAGCAACTGCATCCGGCGGCGCGTCATCGCGGCGCCGAGCGACTGCAGTTCGTTCTTCAGCACGCGCTCGGCGTCGGGCAGCAGGATGGTTTCCTCGTCGGCGACATGATGAGCGACTTCGCGGATCAGTTGATAAAAGAGCCCGTCGTAGGCGGCGTTTTCGGGGCCCATCCCGCGCAGCTTCGCGATCGTTGCGCGCATCTCGTCGTGCTCGGGACGGCTTTTTCTCAGTGCCTCGTCATTGCCGAGCGCGCGGTCGAGCGCCGGGTAGAAAATTTCCTCCTCGAGCTGCGCGTGGATATCGAGCGCGTCGCACACGCCGTTGACGATCGCGCGTTTGCGCCACCACGGCGTGGACGCGTGGTATCGGTGCGAAGCGGCGAGCACGTGCATATGGTCGAGGCGGATCATCGACGTAATCGACGGCGACAGCGATGAGGCGTCATTGGACATGGCGTTTCTCCAGGGAAAGGGTGCCGGCGGATACCGCATGCGCCATTCCCGCTGCCCAGCAATCGATCAACGCGGTGCCGGCTGCCGCGAGCGGAGTGCGTTGCTGCTCGTGAGGGCGCTCAACGCGGAGTCCGCGGCATCCGCCGCACGGGCGAACAGGTCGTCGACGATTCGCCGCGCCGCGCTATATCCGCCCATCAACGCATCGGCCTCGGTGTCGAACGGCCGGCTGCCTCCAATGTCGACGCGCAGCGGCGAGAACGTTGCGACCGCAGCGCCCGCCTGATAGATGTGAACCACCGCCGCGTAGCGTGTGCGTACCGCCGCGCGCCCGGCGGGGCGCAACGTGAAATCCGCCTCGACGGTCACCTCGATCGTGAACCCGTGGTATTCGTAGGTCCGCCTCATCATCATGTCCTTCGTCGCGTGAGTGTGTGATCGTGCCGGTGCGCGATGATCATGCGCGACGGGCGCGGCGCTAATTGCCGCCATGCGCGCTCGAGCGGCGCTGGCTCCGTGCTTCGAGCGTAGCGAGCCGCGCTTGCGGCTGCAGCGCCGGCGGCAGTTCGGCGTTGGCCTCGATGCGCGCGCGCCAGTAAGCCGGCGTCGCAATTCCCGTGCCCTGCCAGTCGACGCGGTCGCATTGAACGAGTCGTTCGAGGCGCTGGACAATCGCGCTGATATGCGTCAATTTCGTTGTGACGTCGTTGTGATTACGCGCGGCTTTCACAGGTTCTCTCCCCGTTTTGTTATCTCCAGCTTACTCGTCGTTCACAGTAAGTCATACCGGCTTGATGACATGTCCGAAAACGCCGGATTCAGCATGCTCGCATTTGCAAAAAAAAAAGTACATCGCAGTGAGTCGTCGGAGACAGCCGCATTGTGGACCGCCCCGTCCACTCTCGCGCCGCAGTTTGCGGGACCCACATTCGACGAACCGACGCGCCGGATTGCTTCTACGCTCGACTGTTGGTGTGACGTCGTGATGACAGCGTGTGCAAATGAAGTTCGCGCCGTCGTCGGTTAGCCGGTCAAGTTCTGATCTGGATCAAAATAGCAAAAGGCGGTGTGGTGATCGCGCCGGCGCTCGGGTACCCTCGTTGGAAATCCCTTTGTGCGTGGCACGATGAACGTGGTGACTATCGCGAGGGAGAGCGAAATGCCTGATGTCGGACAAGGCTCGTGCGCTACCGATGCACGCAAGCGCGGCGCATCCGCGCGTTGCGATGGTGATCGCAACGCGACTCACGCAGCGAAGAATCGGCGCGCGGCAGCGCTGCGCGGAACGCTCGTGATGACATTTGCCGTCGCCATGATGGGCGGGTGCGCGACGTCGGCCGAGCGCACCAATGTGCAGCCTTCGGGTCAACAGACGTGCAATGTGGCCGGCAAATTCTGCAACACGTTTTTCGGACCTTGACGGAAACGCTCCCAGCGCGTGTCGGCGCGCACGGCACGTTTCCTGACCGGCCCGCGTTCGTCTGCAATCGGACGACCGATGTTGGACGTGTCGCGGCGCGCGTTTGCTCGGGCGTGTCCATGGCCTTCAGCTTGTGGACAGCGAGCATCGGTTGGAGGAGCATGGTCGCCTGGATACGCTTGAAGGGGTATGCGCGATCGGACAATTCCACCCCACCATTTACGCGCACGAGCGAGGCAACCAGTCGTCCTATTGCAGGAGGAAAGAAATGCTCACGCAGAAAACCAAGGACATCGTCAAGGCCACGGCCCCGGTTCTGGCCGCGCACGGCTATACGATCATTCAACGTTTCTGCAGACGGCACTTCGAGGCGCCAACAAGCACGCGAGCCTCGACGTGAAGGCGGAGCACTATCCGATCGTCGGCGAACATTTGCCTGGCGCGATCAAGGACGTGCTCGGTGACGCCGCGACCGACGACATCATCTCCGCGTGGGCGCAGACATACGGCAATCTCGCGGACGTGCTGATGGGCATGGAAGCCGAATTGCGCGAAACGCGCGCATCGCAGCCAGGCGGCTGGACCGGATGGCGCACGTTCGTCGTCAAGGAGAAGCGGCCCGAGAGCAGCGTCATCACGTCGTTCATTCTCGAACCGAAGGACGAACAGCCGGTCGCGAACTTCGAGCCGGGCCAGTACATCGGCATCGCGGTCGATGTGCCCGCGCTCGGCCTGCAGCAAATCCGGCAATACAGCTTGTCCGACGTGCCGAACGGCCATAGCTATCGAATTTCGGTCAAGCGCGAGAGCGGCGAGGCCGGGCGGCCGCCGGGCTATGTGTCGTCGCTGCTGCACGATCACGTCGAGGTGTTCGGACTAAATCTGTTCGCTGAATGACGCATACGGTCGTGCCGCGCGACGGCTGCCCCGGAAGCGACAAGCAGGAATGCAGTCACCGTGACCGGGAGTGCGGCATGAAAGTGCACCATCTGAACTGCATTTCGACTTGCCCGCTGTGCGGCAAGCTGTTCAACGGCCACCCCGATTCGTTGATCCGCCGCGGGCATCTGACCTGCCATTGTCTGCTCGTCGAAAGTCCGGCGGGGCTCGTGCTCGTCGATACCGGTTTCGGTTTGCGCGATGTCGCCGATCCCTATTCGCGCCTCGGCAAATTCTTCCTGAGGCTGCTGAAGCCTGAGTTCCGAAATGAAATGACAGCGATCAGGCAGATCGAGCGGCTCGGTTTCGACCCGGCCGACGTGCGCCATATCGTGATGACGCACCTCGATTCCGACCATGCGGGCGGGCTCGACGACTTTCCGCACGCGACGGTGCACATGCTCGCGAGCGAGCGCCAATACGCGGCGCAGCAGAAGACGTGGCTGGACCGGCAGCGCTTCAGGCCGCAGCAGTGGTCGTATCAGAACATGTGGCGCGTACATTCGCCGCAGTACACCGAGCGTTGGGAGGGCTTCGCCAAGGTCCATCCCATCGAAGAACTCGCGAGCGAGATCGCGCTCGTGCCGTTGCGAGGCCATACCTATGGTCACGCGGGCGTCGCGGTACACGGCGATGGCGGCTGGTTGCTGCTCGCGGGCGACGCCTATTTCGACAGCGGCGAGCTCGACCCGGTGCGCCCGCATTGCGCACCCGGTTTGCGCTTCTATCAGTGGATGCTCGAAAAGGATCGCGCGGCGCGACTGTACAACCAGCGCCGCCTGCGTGATCTGGCGAAGCGGGCGAGCCCCGCGTTGACGATTTTTTGCAGCCACGACGTCGACGAATTCGAGCGGCTCGCGGGACGTTCGGTGGCGGTGCCGGCGGAGCAGATGGTGTGATGCTCGCAGGCTTGCGCGCGCCCCCGGTGCTTCGCGGATCGCTCACGTCTTGCGCCTGGCCGAGGCACCGTGCGCGGCGGGGCGCGTTTCCTATACTGCCTTTGTCCTCCGTTTGGATTCCAGGGGACATCGTTCTCAAATGCGCTTGCGGCGACCATGCCGGTTGAAGGCTGGTGGCTCTTTTTTGCGCGAGCGCATTTCATCGATCCGGCCGCCGCAGCAGCGCGGCCGCGAGCAGGCCCGCGCCGAGCGCCACGTAGACGTTCCCGAGCGAGCGGCACGACAGGTGCGCCTCGAATCCAGGGGTAAGCCTGTTGGGCACCACCTTGTAGTCGACCACATACGCGCTCGCCACGGTCGTGGCCGCGGCCACCGCGGTCGCGCCGGGCCGTCGCGACGGGTCGGGGCCGGCCATCCGGTCAACCAGTTGCTCGAACATCATTGCCCAGAAGATCGCGGCTGCCTGATGGATCGCGAAGCCGGTCACCGTATGCCGGATGCTGAAGCCGCGTTCACGCAGCGCGCGTTGCGGCCACAGGCAGTGGGTGACGGCATTGATCGGCGCGAGCGGGCTGCCCGATGCGTCCGTGGATGCCGCCGCGGCTGTTGCCGCCGACATGCAGCCGGCCAACAGCCCCGATGGGACGGCTCGGCGTAGCGTCGCACGGGTGGCCTGATACCACGGAGAACCGATTTTGTACTCGAGCGTTTTCATGGCAGGGCTCCGGTTCGGGCGCGCAAACGCACGCCCCATGATCGCGGACAGCGGTACGCGCGAGGAGCAGCTTGGCGCGTTCCGCGCGGACGATGCGCAGGAATGCCGGCCGAAAATCGTGGTCCCACTGCGATACGTAGTGCGGTTCATCGACGACGACGAGTTCGATGCGTTGCCGGGAACGCGCCCGCAATGACGCTGCGGATGATGTCCCGTTGGCCCGGGCGCAGCCGGCTGATCCCGAACACTTCGCGCAACGTACTGCGCATCGCGTTCAGACGGTCGGACGTGTCGCGCGGGATGGAGGTGTCGGTCATGAAGTTGGCGGTTGGCTTGCGGCACGGCGAGTCAGCCTGCGACGCAGCAAACATCGTACCGCGACGCGGCACCGCAGCCGGGAACGCGATGTGCTGATACGTCATGACGTGATATTTACGGCCAAACGGGTGGACTCATGAACAAGGAAGACAAGAGCGACGCGTATCCCTACGCGTCGGGCGGATGGGGGTCGGTCAAGGCGGTTGCGACAATCCTGCTGCAGGAAAAAGCGCCGCTGAAGGATAGCCAGGTTCTGATGCATCAGAACAAGCCCGACGGTTTCATGTGTGTCAGCTGCTCGTGGGCGAAGCCGGCCGATCCGCATATGTTCGAGTTTTGCGAAAGCGGTGCGAAAGCGACCGCGTGGGATCTGACGGCCAAACGCGTAACGCCCGATTTCTTCGAGGTCCACACGGTCAGCGAGCTCGCCAAATGGCACGACCACGATCTCGAGGAAGCGGGGCGGTTGACCGAGCCGCTGCGCTACGACCCGGCTACCGACCGCTACGTGCCGGTGCCGTGGCAGCAAGCATTCGATGCGATCGGCGCCGAGCTGCGCACGCTGGACCCGGCCAGCGTGGTGTTCTACACGTCGGGCCGCGCTTCACTGGAAACCTCGTACATGCTGCAGCTTTTCGCGCGCATGTACGGCACCAACAATCTGCCCGACAGCTCGAACATGTGCCACGAAAGCACCAGCGTCGGCCTCAAGGAAGCGATTGGCGTGGGCGTCGGTACGGTCTCGCTCGACGACTTCGAGAAGACCGACCTGATGTTTTTCTTCGGCCAGAACGTCGGCACCAATAGCCCGCGCATGCTGCATCAGTTGCAGGACGCGCGCAAACGCGGCGTGCCGATCATCACGTTCAATCCGCTACGCGAGCCGGGGCTGCTGCAATTCGCAAACCCGCAGTCAGCATTGGAGATGCTCACACCCAGCGATACGCAGATCAGCACGCAATACCACCAGGTGAAGACGGGTGGCGATACCGCCGCGATCCTCGGCATCTGCAAGCTCGTCATCGAAGCGGACGATCGCGCGGTGAGCACGGGCGACGCGCGCGTCGTCGACGTCGGTTTCATCCGCGAGCATACGAACGGCTACGAGCAATTCGCTCAGTACGCGCGCGACGCGAACTGGGACGACATCGAGCGAGTGAGCGGATTGCCGCGCGACGCGCTCCAGGCAGCCGCCGGCGAGTACATGAAGGCAAACGCGGTGATCATCCATTACGGCATGGGTCTCACGCAGCATCGGATGGGCGTGCAGAACGTGCGCATGCTGTGCAATCTGCTGCTGCTGCGCGGCAATATCGGCAAGCCGGGCGCGGGGCCGTCGCCGGTGCGCGGGCATTCGAACGTGCAGGGGCAGCGCACGGTCGGCATTACCGAAAAGCCGGAGCTCGCGCCGCTCGATCAATTGGCCAGACAGTTTTCGTTCGAGCCGCCGCGCGAGAAAGGCATGAACATCGTCGAGGCCTTCGAGGCGATGCTCGACGGCAAGGTCAACGCGATGATCAACCTCGGCGGCAACCTCGTGCGCTCGGTGCCCGACCGGGTGCGCACCGAACCGGCGTGGGCCGCGCTCGGGTTGACCGTCAACGTGGCGACCAAGCTCAATCGCAGCCACCTGGTGCACGGCCAGCGCTCGTATCTGCTGCCGTGTCTGAGCCGCATCGAGATCGACCGGCAGGCGGGCGGCGCGCAGGCGGTGTCGATGGAAGACAGCACGGCGCACTTTCATGGCTCGCGTGGCATGGCCGAACCGGCCGCGCCGACGATCCGCTCGGAGCCGTTCATCGTCGCGGGCATCGCGAAGGCGACGCTCGGCGAGCGCTCGAGCGTCGACTGGGATGCATGGCGCGACGACTATTCGCGCGTGCGTCTGGAGATGTCGAAGACATGGCCCGAGATGTTCGGTGATTTCGAGGCGCGTATGTGGACACCCGGCGGCGTGATCCGGCCGCTGCCGGCGCGGGAGCGCAAGTGGAAGACCAAAAGCGGCAAGGCCGAATTCATGGTGCCGACTTCGATCGGCGAAGATCCGGACATGCCCGCGCGTGAGCCCGATTCGCTGCGGTTGATGACCTTGCGCAGCGACAGCCAGTTCAACACGACCATCTATGGCCTCGACGACCGCTTCAGAGGCATCAAGGGTTCGCGCATGGTGATTCTGATGAATCGGGCCGACATGGAGAAGCGCGGACTCGCGCACGGCGACCGCATCTGCCTCGAGACGATCGCGGACGACGGCGTCGAGCGGCACGTCGACGGACTGACCGTCGTGCCGTTCGACGTGCCGCAGGGATGCATCGGCGGCTATTACCCGGAATGCAATCCGCTGCTGCCGCTATGGCACTACGCGAAAGAGAGCAAGGTGCCGGGCGCGAAGTCGATTCCGGTGCGCGTACTGGCGGCCACGCGGTGATCAGTGCTTCGTGGATACAAAGAGGCCGGCATCGTTACCTGTGCCGGCCGCTGAATTACACCCGGGCAGCGCGTGAAGGGCATGATAAGCGCGTGCCCATCTCCATCATAGTCGGGCCCGCGGCCCGCAACGCGTGATGTCCGTTACCCATTGAAGGACAGCGCACGACGCCACATAGTGTTCGGATACTGCGACGTCCCCTACGGATTCGGGGACAACGTTTCTCCAGAAGCGCTCATGGCATTCCATCGCCGCCTCCGGGCTGTGGTTCGATTTGCCGGCAACCCGGCATCGTCCGTTTCATCGCGTCGGCAGCCCTCGCACGCGACACGCAGTCCATGCGTGATGTCCGCGACCTGTGCGCGCGCCTCATCGAATTGCTGAGGAAGGGTTGAGAGCAGTCTATTGTTCACCCAACCAGGGTCTCGCGGCCAGCGATTTGCCGACGTCATGAACGAATCGCCGGCAAACGCCGTCGTGCATCACATGCGCCTACGGCGATGAACAGAATCCGGGTAGCCGCGACAATCGCCGGTCTCCCAGGTATGGCTGCGCGGGTTGCGCAGCCATACGGGGTTATTTCGAAAGCTGGGTCGGGACTTGCGTCGACGCTTGTGTCGGAAGTTGCGGAATCTGCGGAAGCTGTGGAGGTTGCGGAAGCTGCGGCCCACCCTGTGAAAGCTGCTTCGTGGACGGTTGCCCGGCGGACGCTGGCTGCTGCGACGGCAATTGCTGCGGCAGATTGCTTTGCGCAAGCACGGATGTGCTGGTAAGGAAGGCGAACAGTACAAGGAAGGTCTTTTTCATTTCAATTCTCTACAGTTGATTGTCTTGATTTTGATGCGATTAGCAGCCGCGAGCCGTATCAACGCGCGGCCAAGGTTGCCTTGTAACGCCAGGACGCTGTTGCGGTACTGAAGTCGACGGGGCTACCCGACGCTACGTTGTCTGACGGGAGGAAAGCCGACGAACTAGTCACCCCGCCGTAGTTGTTGAACGCTTGCCGCTGGGCTTCCACGCGGGCTAACACCGCCTGAAAGTCCATTGCATATTGTGTATTGGCGCCCGTGTGGTCATGGTAGCCGACCGTTTGACGCTGAACCGGTTGCACAGCCGCTTGCTCATAGGTTTGGGGACTGCTGCTGCTAGCGAATGCGGCGGTCGAGAAGGACAAGATCGACGCGACAACAGGGACGGGGATGAAGGTCTTCGACTTTGGCATGATCAGACTCAATATCGAGCGTCGGATTCAGGAGACGCGGTGTTTGGGGAACAACGGTCTGGCGAGGCATGAGTGCTGTTTGCCAGTTCGTTGGTGCCAGTCTAGTCATTTACGGTCGGCTTACAAGCATCTACGGGGCAACGGATAGTTGCCGTCGCTGCAAGCTTGTAGCCGATTGCGCTGAAGCAGTGTGTGCTTCTTTAGTGTGTCCGGAGGCAAGGGCGGTGCGGACTGTCTGAATGACACGCAGCAATTCGCTTCGACGGTATCCGCTGGTCGTTGCACAAACGAGATCAGCCGTCGAGCCTGCGCGTTTCCATCGCCGTTCGTCGACAAGACACTACGTGGGTATCGGAATACGTCCGCTTGCTGTTCTTATGTCAGCGATTCGCGATTCACGCAAACCGTGTATTGAAGATCTCGCAACTCATAATTGCGCGCGTCGAATGGCGGCGCGCTTTGCTTATACTGCGTCCACATGAAACAGGCTTCGTTTTTACGCAGGAATACTTATGGCACACCAACTTACGTTCCACGCCGGTTCATCGAACACGGACGTCATTCACGACATCGTTCAGCACGCGTTGCGCAGCGCTGCTACGGCCTCCACCACGAATGGAGCTATCGATGTGCTTGGTCAGGCGCTACTCGAGGTCGAGCGCCTCGCCGCGCACCCGAGCGTCCTGACGCACTGAGCCCGCTGCGCGTCTGCGAACTGGCCGGGAGTCGGACCGGCAGCGCAGCGCACGGCGTACCGCCGATGGAGGATGCAGCGCGGCTCGATCTTTATAATCAATATTGACCGAACGCGCGAATGTGATATTATTATCACATAGTGGCCCGTCCGCGAAGTTGCTGTAGGCGAGTCGCCGCAATGCCAGCGCACGCTGAATCAACCGTGGAGATGTCACCCATGACTGCTCAACCAGACCTGAACGATTCGCTGCATCGGCGGCAGGAATGACGCGCCGATCGCGCTTCTTTTTCGCCTTGCTGTGCTCGTTCCCGCTTGTTGCGACGGTCTGCGGTTGTTCCACGACCGTGATGCCCACGCCGCGCGTCATCGCGATTGTCGTTCCCGCGATGCCAGCACCGGCAATGATGTCGCCGCCCGATCCGATGGCGCGTCCATTGTGGATCGAAGTCACCGGGCAACCCGGCGGCCAATCGCAGACAGGCACCAGCAAACCGGCGACGCCGCAAGACCCGTCGCGCCAGCACGGTGACGACAGGCGTACCCACAGCGCGGCTAGCGGCGCGACGCCGATCTGACGGATGCGCCGCGCGGCGACCCGGCATCGCCGGCTCCTGCGGTTAAGACAAACACTTCCGCCGATGCTTCGGCTCAACGACGAAAGCCACTCGATCACTCGCCCAGTGGGGGCGCTTATGACTGTATACCATCGTCAATCTCTGTTTTGGGGCGCCGTTGCGTTAGCGGCCGGCGTGTTGCTATGGAACCTGCGTGCCGTTCTCACGCCGTTTCTGCTCGGTGCGCTCGTCGCATACATTTTGCAGCCGGGCGTGGAGTGGCTGGTACGCCATCGCATTCCGCGCGGCCTTGCGGCGCTGGTGATGATGTCTTTGTTTGCTCTGTCCGTCGCACTCGTCATGCTGCTCATGTGCGTAGTTGTCCAGAAGGAAGGGCCGGAACTCATCAGGCAAATTCCATTTATCGTCGCAAAACTCGATGGATGGCTGAAGCCGCGTCTGGCTTTTCTGGGACTGGATTATTCGCTCGATGTGACGAATATCCGCGAGGTGCTGGCGGCCCGTCTCAAAGCGGACGGGCAGGGCGCGATGCTTGCCGTATGGCAGTACCTGCGCACCAGCAGCAACGTGATGATCAATGTCGTGAGCAATGCGGTGCTGATGCCACTCGTCCTGTTCTATCTGCTCTACGACAGGCACGAGGCGTTCGAGCGCATGGCGAGCTTCGTGCCGCGGCGCTGGCTCGGCAAGACACGGGAATTCGTCGGAGAGATCGATTGCATGATGTCGCAGTACCTGCGCGGGCAACTGCTGGTGATTGCGGTGCTCGCGGTGTTCTACCCGACTGTGCTGACGATTGCAGGGTTGGATCTGGCGGTGCCCGTCGGCCTGTTTAGCGCGCTTGCCGTATTCGTTCCCTACATCGGCTTTGCGACCGGCCTCGCGTTCGCGCTCCTCGCGGCGCTGCTGCAATTTGGTGACTGGTATGGCCTCGCCGTGGTGGTCGCGGTGTATGGCGTCGGCCAGATTCTTGAAAGCTTTGTGCTGACGCCGAGACTGGTTGGCGAGCGCATCGGCCTTCATCCGCTCGCGGTCATCTTTGCGTTGCTGGCGTTTGGGCGGCTGTTCGGATTCTTCGGCGTGCTGCTCGCGTTGCCGGTCAGCGCCATCCTCGCATCGGCATTGCGGGAACTGCGCCACCGCTATCTCGCGAGTGCGCTTTACCAGGGCTGACCGGCATCGCGATCGCCCGATTCGATGTCCGGGCACCCGCCCCGCCTACCCAGCAATCCGACATCGCACCGGGCGGCCGCACCTGCGATGGCGCGGAAACGCCGCGCTAGTTGCACTGTCACGGCAAGGTCGGAGCATCGGGAACGGTGGGCAGTGGACGTCGCGCGATCCGCTCGGCCTCTACACGTGTGAGACCGAACGCCTGCAACACAATGGCGGCGGTTCGCTGGGCAAACTTCTCCTCCTTCGAGCGAAGCACCTTTCGCGCACGAACGGTCCGCTTCGACGAGATGGCCAGTTGCAGTTCGGCGGCAATTCCCGCGAGCACCGTGCCAATCACGGTGATAACGGACATGAACCGGTCCGCGATCACAAAACGCCTTTCTGAAATGCCCTTCTCGCTATCGCGCAGCAGGCGCAGGCCGAGACCCCTGCTGAGCAGGCGCGACGACAAACCTTCGCGAATGAGAAGTTGCCCCCACACTGGCTCGCGGTAGGCCCGCAGGAGCGTGTGACGGACTGAGACGGCGATCACTTCCGCTGGATCGGACAACCCCGCGGCGAGGCGATCGAGCGTATCCGCAAATTCCTCGAACAGCCATTCGATGAGCGCCGTGAAGATGCCTTCCTTGGATTCGAAGTGGTTATAGAAGGAGCCGAACCCGACGTCGGCTGCCTCGGTGATTTCGTTAATCGTGACGGAGCTCAAACCCTTGGCCGCGACCAGTTTCAGCGCAGCGTCGAGCAGGCGCGCGCGCGTCTCGCGTTTGCGACGGGCACCGCGCGGATAGCTTCGATTGATCGGGTCGCGGGACGCACTTGGCGCCTTGAGAGAGCGTCCGCGGCTCGCGCGCGGTTTGGGGGCTTGTGGCATGTCGGCTCCGTAGTCGTGGTTATTCGATGTCTGGATTCTAGATTTTTATGTCATAGTTGACAATATGCTCAGTATTGGGTCTAATCTCATCCGAGCCGCCGACAACCGGACGTACGAAGGACCCAACGATGCCGACGGAGCGAAAAAATTCCGTTAGCGGTCGATCCCAAGTCCTCGGCCGGAACTGACAGACCAGCAGATCACCGGGCGGTACGCATGAACGGGCGCTGCCCCACGTACTGGTTGCGTGGAGGCACATCGAGATGGCAAGTACCGACATGCACGTCGATAAGTAGGACTAACGTATCAACGAAGCTTGTTTTATGCGTCCGCGCTGATAGCGAACCGTGCTTGCTGGCACTCGGGTTTGCACGGCATCGGGAAACTTTCTTACCTGGGTTATCACCCGTCTTGTGAACATCGTGAAACATTCCGGCCCTATCGCGCAGGCGCCTGCGCGTCGCTTCTTACCTTCCCTCGTCCAATCTCCGCAGTGCGCACGCATGGTGCTTGCGGCTTGCTGCGCGGTCATGCTCGCGGCATGCCACCAGCGCGAAGCCGCCGCTCCAGAGCCGAAGCCCGTGGTCGCCCTGGCCGTCCACGCTGACGGGCGCACGGCAAGTGCGTCGCTGCCGGCTCAGGTGCAGGCGCGCTACTCCACGGCGCTTTCGTTCAGAGTGGGCGGCAAGATCATCGAACGGCGCGTTCGCCTCGGCGACGCCGTCAAGGCGGGACAGGTTGTTGCGCTGCTCGACCCGACCGATCTGCGCAGTAACCTGGCCAACGCGCGAGCGCAGCTCGATGCCGCCGAACACCGGTTCGTCTACGCGAAGCAGCAGCTCGATCGCGATCAGGCGCAGGCGCAGGCAAACCTGATTGCACCGGCGCAGCTCGAACAGACGCAGGACGCGTACGCATCCGCTGTTGCGCAGCGCGACTCGGCGCTCGCCCAGATGGCGCTCGCCTCGGACAATCTGCGCTATGCGACGCTGACTGCGGACCACGACGGCGTGATTACCTCGGAGGACGCCGACACGGGCCAGAACGTTCAGGCAACCCAATCCATCTATCACCTCGACTGGACGGGCGACGTAGACATCGTCTGCGACGCGCCCGAGCGCACGCTGAGCTCGCTGACAGTCGGCAGCATGGCGCGCGTAACGCTGTCGGCGCTACCCGGCAAGACCTTCGAGGCCCGCGTGCGCGAGGTGTCGCCTGGCGCTGATCCGCAAAGCCGCACCTGGCGCGTCAAGCTCACCCTGAACGCGCCCAGCCCTGCAGTGCGCCTCGGCATGACGGCCACCGTTGCGTTCGATGTCGTCGGTGACGCGTCGGGCGCACAGCCGTTCACTGTGCCGGTGACGGCGCTCTTTCATCAGGGCGAGAACCCTGCTGTCTGGGTGGTGCGTACCGGCACCGACACACTCGAGCTGCGTCCTGTGACGGTGCAGCGATACGACGAGCGCACGGTCTCCATCGCATCGGGCCTCCACGACGGCGACCGCGTCGTGGTGCAGGGCGTACACGCCGTTAGCACGGGCCAGCACGTGCAGGTGGTGGCGCCCCTGCATCGGGAGGATTTCCCGTCATGAACTCCCGTGACCAAGAACCCGTGCGCGAGAGCGCGCCTGTCCCGTCTTCCGGGGCAGACAAATCTGGCGAGGGCAGCTTCAATCTTTCCTCCTGGGCGCTGCGCCATCAGCAGCTCGTGATCTTTCTGATCGGGCTCGCCACGCTTTTCGGCGTGATCGGCTATACGAAACTCGCGCAGTCGGAGGATCCGCCGTTCACCTTCCGCACGATGGTGATCAAGACCTATTGGCCTGGTGCGACTGCGCGCGAGGTGCAGGAACAGATCACGGACCGGATCGGCCGCCAGCTACAGGCCGCGCCGAACATCGACAACATCAAGAGCTACTCGCGGCCTGGCGAGTCGATGATCTTCTTCGCCATGAAGGACTCCGCGCCCGTCAAGGAAGTGCCGGAAACCTGGTATCAGGTGCGCAAGAAGGTCGGCGACATTGCCGCGACGCTGCCGAAGGGAACCGTCGGCCCGTTTTTCAACGACGAATTCGGTGACGTCTACACCAACATCTATGCGCTTGAAGGCGACGGCTTTTCGCCGGCGCAACTGCACGACTACGCTGACAAGCTGCGCACAGTCCTGTTGCGCGTACCCGGTGTGGCGAAGGTCGATTATTTTGGCGACCCCGATCAGCACATCTTCGTCGAGATATCGAATGCGCAGCTCACGCGGCTTTCGATCACGCCGCAACAGCTCGCGCAGGCGATCGACGCACAGAATGCCGTGGCGCCCGTCGGCACCATCACGACCGCGGACGACCGCGTGTTCGTGCGGCCGAGCGGCGCGCTCAAGGATGTGCAGGCGCTCTCCGACATGCTGATCACCATCAACAAGCGCACCTTCCGGCTGGGCGACATCGCGAAGATCACACGCGGTTATGACGACCCGCCGGCGACCCAGATGCGCGTCGGCGGCCAGGCGGTGCTCGGCATCGGCGTGACGATGCAAAAGGGCGGCGACGTGATCGACCTCGGCAAGGCGCTCGACGCAAAAGCCGCCGAACTGCAGGCCACGCTGCCGGCGGGTCTGAAACTCGCGGCGGTTTCGAGCATGCCGCACGCGGTCAAGCACTCGGTGGATGAGTTCGTGAGATCGGTTGGCGAAGCGGTGGCGATCGTGCTGGTCGTGAGCCTCGTCTCGCTCGGCTTGCGCACCGGTATGGTCGTCGTGATCACGATTCCGATCGTGCTGGCGGTGACGGCGCTTTGCATGCATATGTTCAATATCGGGTTGGACAAGGTTTCGCTCGGTACGCTCGTGCTCGCGCTGGGCCTGCTCGTCGACGACGCGATCATCGCCGTCGAAATGATGGCGGTGAAGCTGGAGCAAGGCTGGAGCCGGGCGCGCTCGGCAGCGTTCGCGTATACCAGCACGGCATTCCCGATGCTCACAGGCACGCTCGTCACCGTATGCGGCTTCCTGCCGATTGCGCTCGCCAAATCGAGCACGGGCGAATACACGCGTTCGATCTTCGAAGTGTCGGCCATCGCGCTGATCGTTTCGTGGTTCGCGGCCGTCGTGCTGGTGCCGTTGCTGGGTTATCACCTGCTGCCGGAACGCAAGCCTGAACCCGGCGGTGCGCACCATGATCCGCATGAAATCGGCAACACCGGCTTCTACCGGCACCTGTCGGGATGGGTTGCGTGGTGCGTCGAGCGTCGATGGGTCGTGCTCGGCGTCACCGTCGTGCTTTTCGCGATTTCCATGCTGGCCTTCACGCGCGTGCCGCAGCAGTTCTTCCCGAACTCCGAACGGCCGGAACTGCTGGTCGATCTGCGATTGCCGGAAGGCGCCTCGTTCGAAGCGACGCTGCGTGAAGCGAAGCGCCTGGAAAAGGTGCTCGACGGCAAAGCCGGGATCGACCACTTCGTCGACTTCGTCGGCACCGGCGCGCCGCGTTTTTACCTGACGCTCGACCAGCAGCTTCAACAACCGAATTTCGCGCAGTTCGTGATTACCGCAAAAAGCGTGGAAAACCGCGAGGAACTGATGCGTTGGCTCGACGGCAAGCTCGAGAAGGATTTCTCCGGCGTGCGAGCGCGCGTCTCCCGGCTCGAGAATGGTCCGCCGGTCGGCTTCCCGATCAAGTTCCGCGTGAGCGGCGACGATATCGCGACCGTCCGATCGATTGCGCAGACGGTGTCGGACAAGGTCCGCGCCGATCCCCGCACGCGCAACGTCCAGTTCGACTGGGACGAGCCGGCGGAGCGCTCGATCTCGTTCGAGATCGATCAGAACCGCGCGCGCCAGCTTGGTGTCACCTCGGAAGACGTGTCGAACTTCCTCGCGATGACGCTATCGGGCTACACGGTGACGCAGTACCGCGAGCGCGACAAGCTGATCAACGTCGATCTGCGTGCGCCCAAGAGCGAACGTGTCAATCCGGCGCAGCTCACGAGCCTCGCGATTCCGACGCCCAACGGCCCGGTGCCGCTCGGTTCGCTCGGACACGTGCGCAATACGCTCGAGTACGGCGTCATCTGGCAACGCGACCGCCAGCCGACCATCACGGTGCAGGCGGACGTGCGCGGCGACGCGCAGGGCATCGACGTGACCCACGACATCGAACGTGCGCTCGCGGCGGAAACCGCCAGGCTGCCGGTCGGCTATCGCATTCAGGTGGGCGGCGCGGTCGAAGAAAGCGTGAAGGGCCAGACGTCGATCAATGCCGAAATGCCGTTGATGATCATCGCCGTGCTGCTGTTGTTGATGATCCAGCTCAAGAACTTCGCGCGGACCTTCATCGTCGTGCTGACGGCGCCGCTCGGCCTGATTGGCGTCGTGGCCGCGCTGCTGCTGTTCGGCAAGCCCTTCGGCTTCGTCGCGCTGCTGGGCGTGATTGCCATGTTCGGCATCATCATGCGCAACTCCGTGATTCTGGTCGACCAGATCGATCAGGATATCGCGGCAGGGCAGCCGCGCTTCGACGCGATTATCGGCGCAACGATAAGGCGTTTCAGGCCGATCATGCTGACCGCCGCCGCCGCCGTCCTCGCGCTGATTCCGCTGCTGCGCTCGGGCTTCTTCGGTCCGATGGCGACCGCACTGATGGGCGGTATCACGATTGCGACGGTACTGACCGTGTTCTTCCTGCCCGCGCTGTACGCGGCGTGCTTCAGGGTCCGGCACGACGAGCGCGGAACGCAACCGGTCGTCGCCGAGCAGATGGAGGTTTGATAATGAGCTTCGCCTACAAGACATCCGTGATGGCCGTGGCTGTGGCCATCGCACTGACGGCCTGCACTTTCGGCCCGAACGGCGCGCCCCCGGCGATGCCTTCGCCTGCGCACTACGGTGCCGGGGCACAGCCGGCGAAGACCGTCGCAGCGGGCGGCGTGGCGCAGCAGTTCGATATCGGCGCAGTGGGCGTTCCGCAATGGTGGCAGCTTTACCGGTCGGACGCGCTGAGTGCACTGGTCGAGGAAGGCTTGCGCAACAGCCCCACGCTCGGGGCCGCGCAGCGGACGCTCGCAGCCGCGCAGCAGGAGCTGCGCGCCCAGGTCGGCGCATCGACGCTGCCTTCAATCGATGCTGCCGCACAAGTCGATCGCGGGCGTTCACCGCTTGTGCCCGGCATTGGCCCCAGTGAGGTTCGCTATAACTTTTTTGCCGGACAGGTTCTCGCGTCCTACACCTTTGACCTGTTCGGTGCGACGCGTTCGGCGAATGCGGCCAGCGCCGCTCGCGTAGACGTACAGGCGTATCAACTGGAGGCGGCGCGGCGCGCGCTGGCGGCAAACATCGTCGGTACGACGATCAGCGTGGCGGCACTCGATCGCCAGATCGCGCTCACCGAACGGCTCGTCGCCGTGGCCAGGACGGCCGCGGACGAGGACCAGCACCGCTATGCACTCGGCTCGGTCTCGCGTGCGCAGGCGCTTGCGTCGACGCAGGATGCAGCTTCGGCTGCGGCGAGTCTTCCTGCATTACGCCAGCAGCGCGCCACAGCCGTCCATGCGCTCGCGGTGCTGATGGGCCGCACGCCGGACAACGCCCCGGCCGTTCCCGATCTCGACAGCCTGACGTTGCCCGAACACGTGCCCGTCGTGGTGCCGTCGGACCTGCTGCGTTCGCGCCCCGACGTTCAGGCAGCCGACGCCGCCGTGAAGGCCGCTGCCGCCGATGTCGGCGCTGCGACCGCGCAGCTCTTTCCGAGCCTGTCGCTGACGGCCTCGATGGGCCGCGGCGGCTTTAGCTGGCCGGCGGTGCTCTCAGGAGCGGGCGGACTCTGGGCCATTGGTGCGAGCCTGTCGCAACCGATCTTCCATGGCGGCGCGCTGTTCGCGCACCGCAAGGCGTCGATCGATGCTTACGATGCGGCGGTGCTGAACTACAAGTCCACCGTTCTGTCGGCGTTCCAGAATGTCGCGGATTCGCTTGCCGCGCTGGATAACGACGCACAGACACTCGCGTCGACTGAAGCAGCGGCACAGGCAGCGCAGGCGGGATTCGACGATACCGCGTCGCGCCGCCGCATGGGTTCGCTGCCGTCAACGGCGGAGCATGCCAGCGAGCAGCGCTTTCTCAACGCACAGATCGGCGCCGTGCGCGCGGCAAGCCAGCGCATGAACGATACCGTCGCACTGTTCCAGGCGATGGGCGAACTGCCGCCGGGCCAGCCGCAAACAGCGTCGTCGCAATGATCGCGTGTCGATGAAGACGGGAAGAGCAACCTGCCGATCAGGCCGCTCTTCCTCGACTGTACCGGCGGGTATCGGAGTAGTCGTTTCCTATCCGAAATCAGAATGCGCCCACGCACGGGAAGGTCAAGCCGGACTTCACGTGCATCGAACGCGCCAGAACTTCAGGTTGTCCAGTTCCCTGTATGGAATATAAGAAACTGATCGCCTGTCACGAGTGCGATCTGCTGTTTCGCAAGCCTCTGCTGCGGGGCGGCCAGACTGCGAGCTGCTCGCGCTGCCGTGCGGGCCTGGAAGGAACGCAGGGAGCGAGCGTACCGCTCGACCGGATTGGTGCGCTCACCGTTGCAGCTTTGATCACATTCTGTATTGCGCAGGCTTTCCCGGTCATACAACTGCAGACCAACGGTATGACGTCGGAGGCGACGCTATTCGGCGCGGTGCGCTCGTTGTGGACGGGGCACATGCGCATCGTCGCAACGATGGTCTTTTGCTCGGCGATCCTGTTTCCGCTGATCGAACTCCTCGCCCTTCTCTATGTGCTCGTTCCGCTGCGCCTTGGCAAGGTAGTACGTCATTTCAATCGAATGCTTCGCGTCGTGCAGCTCATCCGTCCATGGGGCATGGTCGAAGTGTTCATGCTCGGCGTGGTCATCACGATCGTGAAAATGGTCAGCATGGCGCAGGTGATCCCTGGGCCAGGACTGTTTGCATTCGGTGCACTCACGTTGATGTTGGCGTTTCTCGCCACTTTCGACCCGCGCGTGCTCTGGTCGACGCGGGACGAAATAAAGTTTCGACAACCCGCTGAGATCCGCTGGACCAGAGTGAAGCGCAGGTGCGCCCCGCGAGCCCCGTCGTTCTTCGGCCTGAAGCCCGCACCGGCGGCGCATATGACGGCGCGCAGCGCCGGGCTCATAGCCTGTCATACCTGTGGACTGGTGCAGAAGCACATCGCGGCGTCGTCAGAGCAGCGCTGCTCGCGGTGCGAATCGGTGCTGCACACGCGCCATCCCGATAGCGTGACGCGCACGTCGAGTCTGGTTCTTGCCGCCGCGCTCGCCTACATACCCGCGAATCTGTTGCCGATCATGCACGCGTCATCCCTCGGCCACTCGGAGGACGACACGATCCTCGGCGGCGTGGCGTACTTCTGGACTTCAGGCGACTGGCCACTCGCCGTCGTCGTGTTCGTAGCCAGCGTCGTGGTGCCGATGCTCAAACTCGCCATTCTCACGCTGCAAATCGTAGCGGCCCGTCGCAGTCCGGACTGGCAGCCGCTCGAACGCGCGAGGCTGCATCGGCTCGTCGAGTGCGTGGGCCGGTGGTCGATGCTCGATGTCTTCGTCGTCGCTCTGACGGTCGCGCTGGTGCATTTCGGTTCGTTTGCGGTTGTCACTGCCGGTCCGGGCGCGCTGGCTTTCGGCGCGGTGGTGATTCTCACCATGCTCGCGTCGCATCAATTCGATCCGCGGCTGATCTGGGACAACGTCCGCTGCGGGCCAGCGCGTGCTTCACGGCGATGAACGAATACCGTGCTAGCGGCGTCCGCACTCCTAAATAACCTCATATTTGCGAACTACTCTCCGAGCGATGCATCTTCCCACGCCACCCAGACCTGACATCAAGCCACGAAAACGCTGGATTCCCTCCCTCATCTGGTTAGTGCCGCTCATCTGTGCGCTGATCGGTGTGGCGCTGGTAGTCAAATCCGTCACCGACAAGGGACCGACAGTGACGGTCACGTTCAGCAACGCTGAGGGCATGGAGGCGGGCAAAACGAAGGTCAAATACAAGGACGTGGAGATCGGTTCGGTACAGGCGGTCGCGCTGTCAAAGGACCTGCAGCACGTCATCGTCACGATCGAGCTGACCAAACAGGCAGAAAAATTCGCAAGCCGCGGCACGCGCTTCTGGGTGGTTCGCCCGCGCGTGGGCGCTAACGGAATCTCGGGCCTCGGTACGCTGCTCTCCGGCGCGTATATCGGTGTCGACGTCGGGCAGTCTTCGGAAAGGCAAACCGCATTTGTCGGCCTCGAAAGTCCGCCGATCGTCACGTCCGGGCAGCCGGGGCATCAATATACGTTGAGGGGCGACTCCCTGGGCTCCGTCGATATCGGCGCGCCGATCTTCTACCGTCGCATCCAGGTGGGCCAGGTGGTCGGCTTCTCGCTCGATCCGACCGGCGCGGGCGTGGTTGTCAATGTTTTCGTCAATGCCCCGTTTGACCGGTATGTCGGCACCAATACACGGTGGTGGCACGCAAGCGGTGTTGACCTCCGTCTCGATTCGAATGGATTGAAGCTCAATACACAATCTCTGGCGACGGTGGTCGTCGGAGGCCTGGCGTTCCAGTCGCCGCCGGGTCAGGACGCCGGACAACCGGCCGCTGACAAGGCGGCGTTCCGACTCGCATCGGACGAGTCGGACGCGATGCGCGAGCCCGACGGCGCGCCGCTCAATGTCGTGATGCGGTTCAACCAGTCGCTGCGCGGCCTGTCTGTCGGCGCTCCCGTCGACCTTCGAGGCATCGCGCTGGGGCAGGTGACGGACATCGGTATCGAATATAACGAAAAGGAGAAGAGTTTCAGCATGAAGGTATCGATGGCGCTGTATCCCGACAGGCTCAGCCGGCGCTCCAACGAAGCGCTACCGGCTCCGAACTCGCAGGGTGGTCATGAGTTGCTGGAAAACCTCGTCATGGAGGGAATGCGCGGTCAGTTGCGAACCGGCAACCTGCTGACAGGCCAGCTATTCGTGGCGCTCGACATGTTTCCGAAAGCGCCTCGGGCGAGCGTCGATGTTCATCGCAATCCTATTGAACTGCCGACTGTGCCTAACACCCTCGACGAACTTCAGGTGCAGATTGCCGATATTGCGAGGAAGCTGAATCAGGTGCCGTTCGACAAGATCGGAGCCAACCTTAACGGCGCACTTGAAAACGCCAACAAGCTGTTCGGGCACATGGACACAGAGGTCGTTCCGCAAGCCCGCGACACACTGGCGGCCGCGCAGAAAACCTTCAGTACCGCCGAAACGACGCTCCGGCAGACCGCGCCCCTGCAGTCGGACATCCAGGATGCGATGCAGGAAATGACACGCACCCTGCAATCCCTCAATGCGCTCGCCGATTATCTGGAACGTCATCCCCAGGCGCTCCTGTTCGGCAAGAAAGGAGACCAACGGTGAAACTGATCCAATCCCGCGCGCGGCGCGCGATCGCCCGTATTGCGACCGTCATGGGTCTGGCCGCGCTGAGCGCCTGTGCTTCCCCGCCGGCCCGCTTCTATACCCTCGGCACTGACAGCGAACCGACGCGTGCAAACGTTTCGGTCAGTCCGGCCTTCCGGATCGACATGCGCACAGTGAAGGTGCCGGTTTCAGTCGCAAGGAGCCAGTTCGTCGTACACGTCGATGCGGCGCGCGTCAGGATTCTGGAAGACGAGCGCTGGGCATCGCCGCTTGCAGACGAGATCCGCAATGCGCTGCTCGCGGCCGCGACTCGACAGGCGGGCGGCCCCGACACGTACCAGCCTGGTCACGCCGAGGACGCTCGCACGTATCAGGTCTCCGTCGACGTGCAGCGTTTTGAATCGTGGCCGGGCTCACACGCGCTGCTTGACGTCACCTGGAGTGTACGCAAGTCGAACGACTCACGAACATTGACCTGCCGCAGCATAGTCAGCCAGCCCGTATCGGCCGGCTACGATGCACTCGTCAACGGCCATCGAATCGCAGTGAGAAGGATAGGCACTCAAATTGGCGAAGTGGTCCGGGAATTTTCGGCGGCGCCGTTCGAGTCCGCCGTTGCACCGGCGCGCATCCCTGCGAGTACGAGAAGTTCGGCGTTGTTATGCCCGGCTCTAGCAGGCTGAACCGATACAGGAATTGGTGCCTCACGCACCGGGATGGAAATGGAACGAAACCGCCACCGCAACTATGTGGGAACATTCAAGATCGTCGGGACCGATGCTTGCAACAGCAGCGGGAACGACGATTCCTGTTTGCGCAAGGAGCGCGAGCCGATTGCTAGCGTCGAGGCTTTAGCAGGTGATTGAGTTTAATCGCTAGCGGCCCGAGCGGGCTTCTCCGCCGGGCCGCACCCGGCTGACTTCAGGCCGATCAGACCGATGGCGCCGGACCTCTTGATTCAATCGGCGTCGACAGTCTCCTCCACGACCGGCAGCGGACGCGCTGCAATCTTCTCCGCCTCCGCGCGCTTGAGTCCGAGTGTCTGCAGCAGCATTGCTGCAGTACGCTCAGGGAAGTGCTCCCCGCTAAAGCCAAGCTCCTTGAGTACGCTTGCCGCGGGCGCACCCGGTGCGACGAAGTTCAGCTCGGCGGCGATTGCACAGAGGACCGTACCGGCTACCGCAAGAAATCCGATGAACGGGTCGGCGACCACAAAGCGCTTCGCGGCAATGCCATTCACAATGTCGCGCAGCAGCCGCTGGCCCAGTCCGCGGCTCATCGCATGCGTTGGAATAAACCCTTCACGTACCAGGAAACGTCCCCACACGGGGTCTTGCTGCGCACGCAGGACCGTATGACGCACGGAGACAGCGATCACCTCGGCCGGGTCGGAAAGGCCAGCGGCGAGGCGATCCATCATGTTAGCGAAATCCTCGAACACCTCGTCGACAAGCGTCGCGTAAATCGCCTCCTTCGATTCAAAGTGGTTGTAGAACGAGCCAAAGCCGACATCAGCGGCTTCGGTGATTTCATTGATCGCCACGCCCTCCATGCCTTTTTCGGCCATCAGCCTGAGGGCGGCGTCGAGCAGACGGGCACGCGTCTCGCGCTTGCGACGCGCACCGCGCGGCTCGCGTTGTTCGGGAATGGCAACCGGGGCGATTGGCGCCGCACGGGTAGGACGCTTTGTAGTGTTCGGCATGATGGATCCAAGCTTTGGTTATGCCTAAGTATAGATCGTAATGTCTAGGTTGACAAAACGCTCACGAATGACTTTAATGTCATTAAAGGCGACCCGAAGGCCGGCCTTACATACAAGTACAACAGACAACATCTGGAGTGACTGTGGAGACAGCAGCAAAGGACGGCGCCGCGCCGTGGAGCCGGCATGAACAGGTTCGTCCGCCGATTGGCGCATTACCGTCGGTGGTTGACGTCTTACTGGTGGGTTGCGGACCCGTCGGTGCAACGATTGCCAATCTACTGGCGCGCTACGGCGTGCATGTATTGATTGTCGACAAGTCAACCGAGGTTTCCATCGCGCGCCAGGCAATCGAGCTGGATAACGACGCGCTGCGCATCCTTCAGCTTGCGGGCATTGGGGAGCACCGTGCGCAGCCCGAGGAATCGCAGATCCAGCCGAAAAAAACAACTAGAAGAGGTGTGTTTGTCAAAGGCCGCTCGCCGACGAAGCTTGTGCGCGGCGCAGTCATTGGGCAGGGGCGGGTACGTGGTTCGGATGGCAAGGCGCGTCCGAGCGACGAGGTGTTCGGGCAGGGCCTGGTGCTGATTGGATTTGGCAGAGATGCCCGAGCCTCGCTCGATTTTTCTGAGGCAGCAGCTTTCGCGCGTGCCGGCGGAAGCACTGTGCAGATCGCACACCGTGGAGAGCGGCCGCATCTCGCTCGGCATGACAGCTGGGAGGACCTCGACGGTGTGTTCCTTCCGCGTCTCGTACCGGTTGGTTGGGCCGCCGTGGTGCGGCCCGACAAGACCGTCGTTCACGATGGCCCGGCGACCGATGCGTCGCGGCTCGTGCGCGAGAGTCTTTCCTTGCTCGGTCAGCACTGCTGGGTCATGCAGTGATCGCGAAGCCGCATGCCGTCTCGAAACCCCATTCACACCGTGTGATTTCTTATCGCCATGAACCTGACCACTGTACAACCAGCCCGTCACCCCGATCCTACGACGAAAGCGTCGGCATTGGCCTATCTGATATTCGACCGGCCGGATCTCGAGAAAGCCGAGCAATTTCTCAGTGACTTCGGGCTCCGAACGGTATCGCGCGGTGAAGCGCTCCTGCTGCTGCGGGGAACGGGTGCTTCACACTTCTGCTATGTCGTCCGGAAGGCCTCGAAATCCCGGTTCGTTGGTTTTGGGCTACAGGTCGACAACAGGGCCGAGCTTGATGCACTTGCAAAACTGCCGGGCGCCTCGGACGTCGAACGCTCGCCCCTGCCCGGTGGCGGCTATACGGTACGGCTGACCGATCCTTCTGGCTTTCGCGTCGACGCGATATGGGGCCAGCAGCCAGCTTCGAGGTTGTTTCATCGGCCACCCTTGCCGTTCAACTCCGTGGATGCGACGGTCCGGATCAACGGCACGCAGCGACCGCCCGAAGGCGCGCCGGAAATTATCCGGCTCGGACACGTCGTGCTCGAACTCGTTGACTATCAGGAAACCTGCGCGTGGTATACGCGGCATTTCGGCTTCATCCCCAGCGATGTGCAGGTGCTTCCCGATGGTTCGCCCGCCGTCGCGTTCATGCGGCTCGATCTCGGCGACAAGCCAGCCGATCACCATACGCTCGCGCTTGCACAAGGCTTCGTGCCCACCTACAGCCATAGCGCGTACGAAGTCGTTGACGCCGACGCGATTGGCATGGGCCAACGCATTCTGCGCGACGAAGGTTGGACGCACGCGTGGGGGATCGGCCGGCATAAGCTGGGCAGCCAGATCTTCGATTACTGGCAAGACCCATGGGGCGACAAGCACGAGCACTATTGCGACGGCGACCTCTTTACGGCGGACGCGCCGACGGGTGTCCATGCGGTGAGCCGCGAGGCGATGGCCCAATGGGGACCGACGATGCCACGCAGCTTCACGAAGCCCAGGTTCACACCCGCGAGCGTCGTGGCACTTTTCAGAAACCTGCGCCGCAGCCCCGACCTGACGTTGAGCAAGCTGCGCACGTTGGCGAAGCTTTTCGCCTGAACCACCCCACTTTTCATAGAATCCGGAGATCGATAAATGGCACTTCACGTTCTGCATTACCTTCATGATGGCCGCGCCCAGTGGGGCGTAGTCGCTAATGGCGCCATCACGCCGATTCATGGCGAATTCAAGTCGACCGCCGAGTTTATTGAAGCCAATCCCGTCGAACGGCTGGCGGTACTGGACGGTTCTCCGATTCCCGAATCGGATGTGCAATGGTTGTCGCCCGTGACGGCCAACCAGCAGTTCATCTGTCAGGGCGCGAATTATCGCCAGCATATGATCGACTCCGGCATGGACCCGGATGTGAAGAAATTCAACATGATCTTCACGAAGGCGACGAGCTGCATCGTTCCTGCCGACTCGCCCCTCGTGAAGCCCAGGGAGGTGCAGTTCCTCGACTACGAGATCGAACTCGGTCTGGTGCTCAAACGCGACGTCACCTCCCGCGAAACGGTCACCGACGAGAACCTGCATGAGTACATTGCTGGCGCCGTGATCGTCAACGACTACTCCGCGCGCGATATCCAGATTCCGCAGATGCAGTTCTACAAGGGCAAGAGCTACCGCACGTTTGGCCCTGTCGGCCCTTACCTTTGCCTCCTTGAGAAACATGATATTCCGAAGTTGAAAGAGCTCGTGCTGACACTGACGGTCAATGGAACTGTCCGCCAGAATGACACGAGTGCGGGTCTCGTCTATGGACCGGCAGAGACCTTGACGGAGCTTTCCGGCGTGCATGATCTGCGCATCGGTGACCTGCTCGCGACGGGCACGCCATCTGGCTGTGCACTGAGCATTCCGTCGCCCGAAAAGCAACGCGCCGCGGCGCAGCTGCCTGAAGCGGAAAAATGGCGTCTTTTCCTGAAGATGCAGGCGGACAGGCCGCAGTACCTGAAGGTGGGGGACGTCGTGGAGGCGCATATCGTCAGCCACGATCGCTCGATCAATCTGGGCGTGCAGCATAACGTCGTTGTGGAAGAGGCAGCATGAACGGCATCGCAAACGTAGACGAAGTCCTTGCCATCGAAACGCAAGGGCTGCCGGCGGATCTCCCGTCGAGCACCTACGAGATGATCTGCCGGGGCGCGGCGATTAATCCATCGGCACCGGCACTTTCGTTCTTTGCAACGGCCGACGACTATCGGAACGCCGAGTGCTGGACATATAGTGAACTCGTCCGAGATATCACGCGCACCGCGAACATGTTCTTGCGCCTCGGAGTACAACGCGACTCAGTCGTCGCATATGTTCTGCCCAACCTCCCTGAAACGCACTTCGTGATCTGGGGTGGGGAGGCCGCCGGAATTGTCTGCGCGATCAATCCATTGCTTGAGCAGGAAGCCATCGGCCAACTCCTCAACGCTGCAGGCGCCAGCGTGCTGGTAACGCTGGCGCCGTTTCCCGGAACTGATCTTTGGCAAAAGGTACAAGCGGTGCTGCACAAGGTTTCTTCGCTGAAGGATCTGGTGCTCGTGAATCCGGCCGAACGTGTGACGGGTTCAAAACAGTCCGCGACGCGGATGCTGCAGCGTAACGAGTGCTCAAGGCTGCACGGCGAGGGCGGCGTGCGGGGCGCGGTTCCTGCGCATATCGAGATCCACGACTTCGGCGTTGCCATCGCGCAGGAGACGGGAACGGCACTTCAAGGCGCGCGGCACTTTGGCGCCGACGACGTGTCGTCGTACTTCTGTACGGGCGGGACGACCGGCCTGCCGAAAATTGCGATGCGCCGCCACGGCAATGAGGTGGCTAATGCCTGGAGCACGGGTCAATTCTTCGGCGACAGCGTCGGGCCAGGCAAGACGCTTTTCTGCGGACTGCCACTCTTCCACGTGAATGCCGTCATGGCAACGGGTCTCCTGCCTTTTTCCAAAGGCGCCCAGGTCGTGCTCGGCACGCCACAAGGCTATCGCGGCGATGGCGTTGTCAAACGTTTCTGGGAAATCGTCGAGCATCACCGCATCAATTTCTTCAGCGGTGTCCCGACGCTTTATGCGGCGTTACTCGATATTCCAGTCGGCGAGCACGATGTGAGTTCGCTGGAGTACGGACTGTGCGGTGCGGCTCCCATGCCGGTCGAAGTTTTCCGGACTTTTCAGGAAAGGACGCGCATCCGGATTCTCGAGGGCTATGGCCTGACCGAGGGGACCTGCGTGAGCAGCGCCAACCCGCCGCTGGGGGAGCGCAGGCTGGGCTCAATCGGGCTGCGCATTCCGGGCCAGGCGATGAAAGCCGTCATCGTCGACGCTGACGGGCGATATGTACGGGATTGCGAGATCGATGAGGTCGGCCTGCTGACTATTTCCGGCCCGAACATTTTCCTCGGGTATATCGTGCCCGAGCAGAACAAGGGGCTCTGGCTGGACCTCGGCGATGGCAGGTGCTGGCTCAATACCGGCGACCTCGGTCGATGCGATGTCGATGGTTATTTCTGGCTTACTGGTCGCAAAAAGGAAGTGATCATTCGTGGCGGTCACAACATCGATCCGGCAGCGATCGAGGAACCGCTCTATCGCCATCCCGCCGTCAAGATCGCGGCGGCGGTCGGTCGTCCCGATGCACACGCCGGGGAGTTGCCGATTGCCTATGTCCAGCTCAAACCGGGTGCAACCGCGACTGAGGACGAACTCGCCGAGTTCGTGCGACTCGAGATAGGCGAGCGCGCGGCACTGCCTAAACGGATCAGAATCCTGGATGCGATGCCGTTGACAGGCGTGGGCAAGATTTTCAAGGCGGGGCTGAAACAGCGCGAAACGGTAGACGCGTTACAGTCGGCACTCGTGGAGGCTGGCGTCGAGGGAGCAACCGTTAGGATCATTGAAGATACTTCGCGCGGGCTTTCGCTTCACGTCGAACTTCCCGACCCCGCGCTCGAAGCAGTGGCGACTTCCGCGCTCGGGCGCTTTCCGTTCGCATTTTCGCTTTCGGTTGCCGCGAGGCCATCGCGGAGCGAGCAATGTTGATGTACCAGCGGCGATAGAGAGTTAAACGCTCGCGTCGGTTTAGAGGAAAGAGGATGAATACTGCTTCAGAAAGGTCCTTGCATTCGCTTGTTGAAAAATGGCTCGGGCCAATATCGGCGACTGCGTGGTAAGGATAACGCGAAAGCGTATTTCCACATAACGTGTACGAGGCAGTAGCGGTGTTCTAAACATTCGTGCCTGTTTCATGTCATTTAGTAAAACTACCTAATCAGACATAACCGGCGGACCTGATAAGCGGTCGAAGCCTATGAGGAACGACGCAACGACCCCAGACGGAGCGCCGCATCGGTTCCACGGGAAGCACCACGGGTTCACAAAAATGCCCGGGCAACGAGACAGGAGAAGACACGTGAGGAATTACAGAC
Source organism: Paraburkholderia sp. 32 (assembly GCF_050435345.1). Taxonomy (NCBI): domain Bacteria; kingdom Pseudomonadati; phylum Pseudomonadota; class Betaproteobacteria; order Burkholderiales; family Burkholderiaceae; genus Paraburkholderia; species Paraburkholderia sp. 32. Next base: position 821,171 of record NZ_JBNDKD010000002.1, on the reverse strand, counting down.
GAATGATCAGCTCTGCCGGTATGGCGGCTTGCCTCTGCTCGGCTGCGCTGACCGACAATGCAAACGCCCAGTCGGCGGGAAGCATTACGCTGTCCACAGGATGGCTTCACATCGCGCCACAGGGCGACGCAACGCCACTCACCGTGGAGAGTATTGGCGGCGAAACGGTGAATCGCCAGCTAGCCGGTAGCGGGGCGCATGCGACGTCAACGAATACGGTGGGAATTACCACCGAGTACTACGTCACGGACAACATTGGCGTCGCTATGCTTCTGGGACTGCCATTGACAGTAAATCTGGTTGGCGATGGGACGCTGGAGAAGTATGGCAACCTCGGCTCGACGAGGCCAATGCCGCCCGCCATCGAACTTCGATACCACCTGTTTTCGGCCGGCTCGAAATTCCGTCCATTCATCGGTTTGGGTGTGAACTATACGTGGTTCACCCAGGTTCGGACAACCAATAGCCAGTTTGTCACTGATAGCGTTGGTCCAGGTGGTTCGGCACACGCAACACTCAGTTCATCGTGGAATCCGGTATTCGAGATCGGGGCAAGTTACGCCATTACAAAACACTGGTCTGTCGGCACCTCTGTGAACTATATGCCGGTGAAGACCAACCTTACGTTAGACGGACACACCGCGACTGGAACGCAGATCGTTTCCAAATCGACGCTCCGGCTCGATCCCCTGAGCGTCTTCCTGAACGTCGCCTACACGTTCTAGCGCGTACGACTCGTTAATGCACCGATCGAGAGATTTGAATGCCCATCGAAGACATCGACTACGTTATTTTTCGCGCCCCGGGCCTGGCTGCGGTCCGCGACGTCATGCCACCGCTAGCGCACCCCGCTTCCCTTTGGATCGAATAATGAAACGACAGGTCCTCAAGACTATTCTTTTTGCTTTGCCCACGGTTCTTGACCTGACGGCACGCCGCTTTCCCGCTTATCGTGATCGCCTGAAGGAGCGCGATCTCGTCGCCTGGATCGGACTCGCGGATCAAAGCATCGGTCGCGTCATCAAGTTCAGGAACGGACGCGTCCGTTCTAGCGCCGGCAGACATCCGCGGCCCGACGTGAGCATGGTCTTCAAGGACGTCGCCACCGCCCTGAAGTTCCTTTCCCCCAATCCGGACCAGGGCGAAATCATCCACGCTGCCAAGAACTTCAAGGTGGTCACCGAGGGCGAGGACGAACTGCTGGTTTGGCTCATGCAGACCCTGAGCATGATGCGGACCGTCGGCCTGCCGATGGGCACGCCTTTGCGCGACGGCACCCGCCGCTACACCACCTGCACCAACGGCGGGCCTCTGTTCGTCTACGTCAAGGATGGCCGCGTCGTTCGGGTGACGCCCATCGAGCTGGACAGCACGGATGCGCCAAGTTATGTGATCGAGGCGCGCGGCCGCCGTTTCAGCCCGCCACGGCGTGGCCTGGTCGCGCCCCACGCGTTGACGCTCAAGTCGCTGGTCTATTCCGACAAGCGCATCCTTCACCCCATGAAGCGGGTCGACTTCGACCCTGACGGCGAACGCAATCCCCAGAACCGGGGCAAATCCGGCTATGTGCGTATCAGTTGGGACGAGGCCCTGGACATTGTCGCCAGGGAAATCAACCGGCAGAAGCGCGTTCACGGTCCCGGTTCCATCACCTTCCCGATGTCGTCCCATCACCAGTGGGGCAACGTGGGTTACTACCTCAGCGCGCTGACGCGCTTTGCCAACCTGATCGGCTTTACCCGGGTTGCGGCCAATCCGGATAGCTGGGAAGGCTGGTACTGGGGTGCCATGCATCATTTCGGCAACTCGATGCGCGTCGGCGTGCCATCCGGCTATGGTGGCGTCGAGGACTGCCTGAAGGAAGCCGACATGATCGTCTTCTGGTCCTGCGACCCCGAAAGTACCAACGGGGCCTATGCGGGATTCGAGGGGACTCCGCGGCGCCTGTGGGCCAAGGAACTCGGCATTGAGTTCGTTCATATCGACCCACACTGCAACCCCACCGCGCAGTTGCTGGGCGGGCGCTGGATTCCGGTCCGACCGCAAACCGATGCTGCTCTCGCCACCGCCATCATGTATGTGTGGGCCGTGGAGGGCTTGTACGACGAGGATTACATCGCCACCCGCACGACCGGGTTCGACGAGTGGAGGGCCTATCTTCTGGGCGAATCCGACGGCATTCCCAAGACGCCCGAGTGGCAGGAGGGCGAAACGGGCGTGCCCGCCAAGGACGTCCGTGCGCTTGCGCGCCGATGGGGGAACAGGAAGGTCCATCTCGCGGTCGGGATGACCGGCGCGGGATTCGGGGGCGCGGGCCGCGGTGCGACCGGAGCGCAATGGGCGCGCTGCATGATCATGATGATGGCGATGCAGGGCTGGGGCAAACCGGGGGTCAATTTCGGCTGCCTTGAAGCCGGGGTGCCCCACGACCTCCATTTCTATTTCCCCGGCTACGCGGACGGCGGCATATCCGGCGACCTGGCGTGGACCGCCAATGCGGTGAACAATTACCAGCGCATGCCGCACATTCTGTCCATGAATCCGGTCAAACAAATGGTCCCGCGGCAGCAACTGCCCGACGCCATCATCAACGGCCATGCGACGGGCTACCTCTGGGACGGCATGTCCCAGGAAGCCCAGTTCGCGCCGTTCAGCTACCCCATGCCCGGGTATTCGCCGATCCACATGATCTACCGCTACGGCGGGTCCGCCTTCAGCACGGTGACGCATTCCGGACGCTGGGCTGAAGCCTACCGGCACCCGAGCATCGAGTTCGTGGTCAACCAGTCGATCTGGATGGAGGGCGAGGCCCAGTTCGCCGACATCATCCTGCCGGCGTGCACCGCGCTGGAGCGCTGGGACATCGGCGAATGGGCGAATTCCGGCGGCTACGCCCATCATGGGTTTAGCACGGTCAATCATCGCGTGATGACGCTGCAGCACAAGTGCATCGAGCCTTTGGGCGAGTCCCGTTCCGACTACGACATCTTCACTGCCATCCTGACCCGGCTGGGGCTTGGCGGGGTGTTCACCGAGGGATGCAGCGAGCTGGACTGGGTCAAGCGGGTCTTCGACTCGTCGGATCTGCCCGATCGCATTTCGTGGCGCGAGTTCTGCCGCAAGGGCTATTTCGTCGTGCCGCCCGAAAAGCCCGACTTGCGCCATCCGGTGGACATGCGCTGGTTCGCGGAGGGACGGCGCAAGGACCTGCAGGAACCCCATCCGCTGCCGTCCCAGTTCGCCGAAAAATTCGGCATGGGCCTGCAGACGCCGAGCGGCAAGCTGGAGTTCGTGCCCGAGTTGCTGAAGCGGCACACTGCGGACAATCCCGAGCGACCACCGCTCAACCGATACATCCCGTCCTGGGAGGGGCTGCGCTCGGACCTGGCCCAGCGTTATCCGCTGCAGTTGATCGCCACTCACAGCCGTTACAGCTTCCATACCCATTGTGATGGCAAGAACTCCTCGGTCAACAGCATCGATGACCATCGCGCGCTGATTGGCGGGCACCGCTTCTGGCTGCTGAGGCTTGGTCCGGCCGACGCGGCTATTCGAGGCATTGACCATCGCGATCTCGTCAAGGTGTACAACGACCGCGGCGCGGTGATTTGCGCAGCCGACGTCTCGCCGCTGGTTAGCGCGGGAGTGGTCAAGTCGTATGAGGCGAGCGCCGAATTTCAGCTGGTCGAAATAGACGGCGAGTGCGTCGAGATTGGCGGTTGCATGAACATGCTCACCCCTGACCGGCCTCAAACCGCCGGCACGAGCAGCATGAGCCCAAATTCCTGCCTGGTGCAGGTCGAGAAGTGGCAAGGCACCGAAGCGTTCATGCTCGGTCGCGCCGCGTGAGGAATTTCGAATGAGCAAGTGGAACCTGATTATCAAAGTGGGGCGTTGCGAGAACTGCCAGAACTGCGTGATCGCCGCGCGGGACGAGCATGTCGGCAACGACTTCCCCGGTTATGCCGCGCCCGCCGCCGCCAACGCCGACAGCCCGATCCAGATCCTGCGCCGCGTCCAGGGCGACTCGCATATGGTCGAAACCACGTATCTGCCGGTCATGTGCAACCACTGCGACGAAGCGCCTTGCTTGCGGGTGGGCGGCGACGCCATTCGCAAGCGCGCCGACGGCGTCGTCATCATCGATCCGGACAAGGCTCGAGGCCGCAAGGACATCGTGAAGTCCTGCCCGTACAAGGCGATCGTCTGGAACGATGAGCTGCAACTGCCGCAGACCTGGATTTTCGATGCCCATCTACTCGACCAGGGCTGGCCGCAGCCGCGTTGCCAGCAGTCGTGCCCCACCGACGTCTTCGAGACGGTCAAGCTCGATGACGCTGCGATGGCCGAGAAGGCCCAGCGCGAGGGGCTCAAGGTCTTGCGGCCTAACCTGGGCACGAAACCGCGCGTGTGGTACAGCGACCTCGAGCGCTGGGAAACCTGCTTCATCGGCGGAAGCGTCAGCGCGCGGATGGGAGATGTGGTCGAGTGCGTCACGGATGCGGTCGTAGCCCTTTACCTCGGCAATCAGAAGGTGGCGGAGACTGTCTCTGACTGCTTCGGCGATTTCCGCTTCGGTGGTCTCACCAAGGGAAGCGGTCTTTACAGAGTCGAAATCCGTCATGCCCTCGGCAGCGCCTGGCGCAAATGCGAATTGGGCGAAAGCGTTTACCTTGGGGAGCTCAGCCTCGCACAGTCGATAAACGGTATGGAAGTCGCGTGATCATGGGCACCGCAACGAAGCTGCTTGCATGAGACAGGCGGACCGCTCACGCTTCGGTATGACGGTTCCGATTTCCTCTCACGTGTGCCATATTCCGTTGACTTTATTGACAACAAAATCAGATATGAGTCTAATGTCACATAAACCACGAGACGGCCTGATCGGGCGTCGACGGATCATTGCGAAACCCGTCATCTGACAAGCATGCCGATCTGGCGGCACCGCAGATGTCGGCCTGACCGGTACTTTATGCCATGAAGCGGGAACGCCTGACACGGGCACAGCGCAGAGAGCAGACGCGCGAATGCCTGCTCGAGGCTGCGCGGAAGATGTTCGTTAAAAAGGGATTCGCCGCGACAAGCGTGGAGGACATCGCTGAGGCGGCTGGCTATACGCGCGGCGAGTTCTACTCAAACTTCGGCGGCAAGCCGGATCTGCTGATCAGGTTGTTGCGCCGCGATGACGATAGGGCGCGGACGAATCTCCTGGCGATGGTGGAGAAGGGCGGCACGCCGGATGAAATGAAGGACCGCGCCATCGCGTACTACAGCCAATCTTTTGTTGAACACGATTGCTTTCCACTTTGGGTCGAGGCCCAGTTGCTCGCGTGCCGGGACACTCCGTTTCGGGAGCGCATTAACGCCTTCCGGCAGGAGAAGCTGGAACAGATCAGCGCGCACATCTGCATGCTTTCGGAGCGCAACGGCAGGCCGTTGCCCCTGCAGGCCGAGGCTCTCACGGTTGGCCTGGTGAGCCTGTGCGACGGCGTGCAGTTCTTCAGGATGTGCAGTCCGCAAACGGTGAGCGACAAGGTGCTTCAGACAGTGCTTGCCGGATTTTTTTCGTGCGTGTTGTCGCGACAGCCGGAAGAAACAGTCTACGACAATCATCGCCCGGACGTACCCATGGGCGCACCGTAGCGACTCATATGACTGAATGGACTGGCACAGCCCAATTCCCGCGGCAGCCCCTTCCGGGTGAACGCGGCATGGCGGCGCCGAGCTGTCGCCAAGGCGACGCAACCGCTCGATAAGTTACCGCGGGCATCAGTCGGAGGCATCGACAGGTGCCACTCCACCCCCGCTCGCCACAACAGCACATTGGCGCACCCCAAGCACCGTCGGCTGTCGATCGAGACGACCCGAAAGGCACGGCGTCAAGCCTTGCTGTAGCCGGCTAGACGTACCGCTACCTCCATTTTCAGGCAGCGCGCAGCATTTCAATTCCCGACGTGCAAGAAAGAACCGGATGAGTTCGGGGCCAACCCGCGCGTTCGCGCTTTTTGCATCTGTCACTCATATCTGACATGCAAACCATATATGATTGCATTGTCAGTAGTGACGAGAAGGCGTACAATCCACGCGTCGATGAAACGTGCGATCCGAAAGTCGTTATGACTGACGGCGCGCGGGTCGTCAACGCTACTCGTGATGGGCGCGGAGGTCTCGATACGTGGGTGAATCAGTGAAGGATATAGTCTCCGGACAGGCGCTCGGGTTGCGCCAGATGTTCGCCAAAAGTGCTACGCGTGTGGTCGCTGTCACAGGCGGCTCGAAAGGAGTCGGCCGTACGGCTGCCGTTGTCAACCTGGCGATGGCGCTGACCAGACAGGGTATGGACGTGCTGGTGGTGGACGAATGTCCCGGCGCGCGGTCGGCGAGCACAATGCTTCAAGATATTCACGCCGCAGGCGTGTTCGCTCCCGCGATCCATCGCAACTTGCCGCGCGTGCTGGCCGTTGACCGTGGTCGACGTCAGTTCCACTCGACTGGCACCGGCCATACGGATCACGAAAACTTCGCTGGCCTGCAGTACGACGCGGTGCTCACGAGCCCGCCGAACATCGTGCTGATTGATGCCGCGCTTGCTGGCAACGGCGCGCTTTCACCACTTGCGTTGCAAGCCCACCACGTCATCGTCGTCATGCACCTGTCGGCCGCTGCAGTAGCAGACACTTACGTTTGCATGAAGCGCCTGCGTCTCGCACAGGGCATCGAGGAATTCCGCATCATTGTGAATCTGTTCGATGGTGAAGCGGACACTCACGCGCTGCTGGAAAGTCTCGGAGCCATTGCCCGCGATTATCTGGCTGTCTCGGTTCTCAAGGCAGGCTGCATCTCGATCGATCCGTGTATCGCGCAAGCGGCAGAGCTTTCGCGCTGTGTCGTCGATGCATTTCCTGGGTCCCCGGCGGCGAGCGATTTTGCACGCGTTGCTGCCGATATGCAGTCCTGGTCGAGGCGGCCCGCAGCGTCCCGGCTGCTACCTGCGACAACGCACATGGCGGCACGGGGGCAGCGCACGCATAGGACTTTGGGCCCGGCAGCAGCATACCGGTAAAGCCTCGAAGAACGATCTCCCCGACCCAGGGGACTTGCCGGAACCACGGTGTTTTTCGGGTAGGCGCCGTTCATGAAAGCGTGACTATAGTCGCAGGGGCAAAGACATCAAAAAGCTCTTTGCCGACGCAATCGGACCGGTAATTATCGACGGAAGAGAGCAGCTATGGTGGGCAGCGCTCACGCGAAGCGCAAGCGTTCGAGCTTGCACAGAGGGAGCCAGGTTATGAATCGCGCTGTTGATCCGTGGAGTATGACCGTCAGAAGGCTTGGCGATTGGAGACTTAACGAACGAGCCACTGCGCACGGATCTGCCTTGAACGGTTCCTCTGTTCGACAGTCGATCGCTTCGAGCGATAAGCCAATCATACGGGTACTCGAACAACCGACCGCGCAAACACTGATCGTTTCATGGTGCGATGCGCGCTCCGGACACTATGGATACCAGACATGGTGCGGAGGCGCCGCGCGGGTGCCAGGCATCTGTGCGCTGACCGGTCGGCTAATCGAAGTCGGAGATGCCATCTACAGGCCGCGCCTCACTGGGCCCACACCGGCTAATGCTCACGCAATGATCTGTGCGAGAAGCGTGAGCCTGATAGAACAGCCGATCTGATGCGATTCGGTTCTCTGGTGTCTTTACGGCAGAATGCTCAGCGCTTTCATGTGCGGCAGTGACACCAGGCGCATCCACGCGCGCGAGGCGTGACCGGACAGTACCCCTGGTCGCGGTTGCACGGCATTGGACTAGGTTCCACAGCGTGCGGTGCGGTACAGGTCCACGAACAGGACTGATATCCAAAGGATATCTACACAAGTCGTCAGATAGCAGATGGGACGTGAACCATGGAATACATTGAAAGCTTGCGCCTGTTCCGGAGTATCGTCGAAGTCAAACACTTCAGACGTGCCGGGGAAATGATGGATCTCTCGCCATCGGTCGTTTCGCGGGCGATCGCATCGCTGGAAGAGCGCCTGGGCACGCGACTCTTCCATCGCTCGACCCGACAGTTTTCGCTGACGGAAGCGGCGGAGCGTTTTTACGATGGATGTTGTCGCATCCTGGATGACCTCGATTGCCTGGAAGCCAGTGCGGCGGGCCACGGTCGAGTGCCGGCGGGCATGCTGCGACTGGTCGCACATACGACCACCGCATTGACGTGGCTCGCACCGCTGATTGCGTCCTTTAAACGCAAGCATCCGAACGTCACCCTGGATATCACATTGACCGAGCGGCCCGTGGACCTGACGGCCGACGGTTACGATCTGGGTATCGTCCTGCCTTTCATGCTGGCGACGGATCTGGCTGTGACGCGGCTGCTGCAGCGGTTGCCGCTGGTCGTTGTCACAACGGAAGCTTATCTGGGCAGGCGTCCTCGGCCCCGGCATCCGGCTGAGCTGGCCGACCATGTGTTCGTCACGGTCCCTCCTTCGATGCACAAACCCTGCGTCACCTTTCGAATGGAACAGGAAAACATCGCGGTCCCGATCAGCTACGAAATTGCGTCGAACAATCCCATATTCAATCGCGACATCGTACTCGAAGGATTCGGTATTGGTCTGCTTCCAATCGCCCTTGTTGAGCAGGACATAAAGGCCGGACGGCTCGTTCGTCTGCTGGAAGACTTCGAGATCGCCGATACTTTGGCCGAGGTCCGCCTGGCATACATCGGACGCGCACTGTTGCCCGCGAAAGTCAGGGCGTTTATCGACCATACCGCGGAGTTCTTCGAACAGGGCATGGGACCTTCCACTGCTGGTTAGGTGGCGCACGCGGGTGAGTCCGCGGCTTGCGACGCAGCACACACGCGGCGCGCACGAGCTCATCCGAGACGTTGGCGCGCTGCGCGATCGCGGCGAGCTTCTCATCGAGCACGCCGGCGAACGCGAGCAGGTCATCGCGCTGGTTCTGCAGCGCGATGCGCACCGGGCGGATGCGGCGCGCATCCAGCGCTTCGCGCACGCCCAATTCCTCGACGATGCAAGCTTCTCTGCAACCGGGCAACGGAATGAGCAGTTGTGCCGGGTTAGTCGCTTCGCTTAAGGAGATTCATGAGATGGACCAGGTTACCCAACTGACACGCAATCACGAGATCGCATTGAAAATCCTGCGCCTGTTGCACAATCGCCTGGAAGAGGCCCGGCAACGGTTCGGGCAGAGGACGAGCGACGCAATCAAGGGGGGCGACGGCACGTCCGAGCTCACCATTCCCAACCTGGCGCAGTTCACACCATGGGGTGCCTGGCACTATACGGCCGATTTCGCGCAGCGCTCCGTCCTGTTCTGGGATGCCTTGCGTCAACGCGGCAACGAGTTCATCGAGCGCAACAAGGCCGGGATCAAGCCGGCGTTGCATTTCGACTATGACACAGTGCTCGACGCGAGGCACTTTGAGCGGCCCGTCAACTACGCTCTGCTGTCGATACGGCCGCCGGAGGGTGTCGTGGTCGACGTGAAGAAGCGCCCGTATCTGATCATCGATCCGCGCGCCGGGCACGGTCCCGGCATCGGGGGCTTCAAGGACGATTCGCAGGTCGGCGTTGCCCTGCGCGCCGGTCATCCCGTCTACTTCGTCGTGTTCTCCCAGGAGCCAGAGCCCGGCCAGACCCTGCTCGACGTGTGCGCGGCCGAGCAGCAGTTCGTACGGAAGGTGCGCGAACTGCATTCAGACAGCCCAAAGCCCGCGATCGTCGGAAATTGCCAGGGCGGCTGGGCCGCGATGATGCTTGCCAGTTCGTCGCCGGAAGACACCGGTCCCATCCTGGTCAACGGCGCGCCCATGTCTTACTGGAGCGGGGCGTGGAGCGAGAGCGAGGTGCCCAATCCAATGCGTTATGCCGGAGGCATTCTGGGCGGCACGTGGCTCTCGTCCCTGGCGGCCGATCTTGGCAACGGCAAGTTCGACGGCGCGCATCTCGTGAACAACTTCGAGTATTTGAACCCCGCCAACACGTTCTGGGACAAGTACTACAACGTGTTCGCCAACATCGATACGGAACCGGCGCGCTTTATCGAGTTCGAGCGGTGGTGGGGCAGCTACTACCTGATGAACCGGGAGGAGATCGAGTGGATCACCCGTAATCTCTTCATCGGCAACAAGCTGTGGTCCGGCGAAGTGTCGGGCCCGTCGGGCAAATCCTTCGATCTGCGCGCCATCCGCTCGCCCATCATCCTTTTCGCATCGATGGGCGACAACATCACGCCGCCGCAACAGGCGTTCAACTGGGTTGCTGACATATACAGCAGCACCGAGGAGATCAAGGCGCGCGGCCAGGTCATCGTCGCCCTGATGCACGAGGACGTCGGCCATCTCGGCATCTTTGTTTCCGGCAAGGTGGCGAAGAAGGAATACACGCAAATCTTCAACGTGCTGGAGACAATCGAGACGCTCGCGCCGGGCCTCTACGGCATGTCGATCAAGGAGGGAAAGGGCGCAGACGGCAAAACGGAGTACGAAGTCTCGCTCACCGAACACCGGCTGGAAGAAGCCGTCGAGCATTTCAACGAGTTGCGGCGCGAGGACGAAAAGCCGTTCAAGGCCGTGGCGGTGGTGTCGGAGTTCAACCAGCGAGCCTACGAGCTGTTCGTTCAACCCTTTGTGCAGCATGCGTCGAACGAGATGACCGCGCGGTTGCTGCGCGATTTTCATCCGTTGCGTCTGCAGCGCTGGGCATTCTCGGACCTGAATCCGTGGGTGGCCGCGCTGCGTCCGATGGCCGATGCTGTCAGAGCCAGCCGGCAGCCCTCGAGCGACCTCGAACCCTGGCGCAAGGTGGAGCAGCGCGGCTCAGAACTGATCAGCGCCTCGCTCGATCAGTTCCGGGCGGTAAGAGACGCCAGCATCGAAGCACTGTTCTTCTCCATCTACGCGAATCTTTTCGCAATGTACGACCCGGACCGCCTCGGCGAGCATGGGGCCGGCACGTCCGCCGCCGCCGATCCTCGCAGCCTGCCGTTCGTCCAGGCGGCGCTCGCCTCGCTGAGGCAGGGCGGCTACAACGAGGCGGTCGCGCGCACCGCGTTCCTGCTCGCGCCAAAGGGCGAGCCGCTGCCGCTATCGCGCATCGAGACAGTCAAGCAACTGGTCGATGAATATGCCGACGACCTGCCGCATTTGCCTCCTGCCGATTGGCGGCGCATTCGCGGGGAGCAGGAACTCATCGCGACTTTTGAGCCGCAACAGGCTATCCAGACGTTGCCCGATCTGCTCGCCAGCCCGGAAGACCGAAACCGGCTCCTGACCTTGCTCGACAAGCTGCTGGCCGACCGGCGGGTGCTGCGCATCCCGCCGACACCCGCGCAGGAAGAGGCGCTGCGCGCCATCCGGTCAGTGCTCGGCGCGACAACCGCGCTCGAGTCGCAGCCCCAAAAGGCCCACGCACCGCGCGTTCGGGCCACGGCATCGTGAGTGGCGCCAACCCGTCAGTGAGGGAACCCGCCATGGAATCCAGACACATCAAGTACCACGAGGCAGATCCCTTTCGTGTTCAGGCAGCGCCGCCCCAAAGCTACCATCGCGAGTTTCCGAAAACCGTCATTCCCGTCACGACAGCGGACGCGCCGGGCGCCCGGCGAGGGCAACCTCGATGTCGAGTCGAAGTCAGCATGCAAGTGTCTTCACAACCTCGAACAACTGACCGCGGCCGCCTTTTCGTCAGTCGCAGCGGCCGATTGAACTGGCGTCAATCGGAAGGCCTTGGTCGAAAATCGTGGACCTCGATCGCGACGAGAGTCGGAGTTGGCAATGGAGCATTGCCAACCGGCAGCGGCTTTACCGTTCTGCGAGTCGGTACCAGGAATCCATCGAATTCGCGAAAGTCCTCGCAGATGTGAGCGGCCCGCGCCCAGCGTCCGATAACCATGGCGGTGTAATCGATCCTGCAAAGGCGATGTTGCCTATCGAAATAGAAATCCTGGACCCGGCTGTGCGTTGGAATGTCGCTGGGAAAGGTCGCCCGGATTCTTGGCCATAACCCGGCCGAAGTCGCCAGTGGCGGAAGTTCTTGGAACGTAAAGCCGCCGCGCAAGAATAAGAAAGGTGCTGTCAGATAGTTCCAGAACGCGTAGGCGCCGAAATAGACAAAGTCGAGGTCGTCCCAGTAGATTTGCCGTCGCCAGCCACGAAATGCTGTTCGCGGTCCGTCGCGGCGAGCCAGGATAGCCCCGTCTCGCCCGACGACGCGAACAAGTTCTTCTCCTTGAAGTTCACTCGTTTCGCCAACCTGCGGAAAATCGTGGAAAGCGAAACGAGGCTCGTGTGTCGACGCGCGAACCTGCACTTGTCGCAGTATCGGCCGTCGCTTTGCGGTGAACAGAAGGCCGCAGGCGGAAACCGTCGCCTCGATCTCCGCCAGTTCGGCCCATCGCGCTGCACCGCCGTGCGCCTCAATCGCTGCTCGGATCGAATCCGGCAATGCGTTGCTCTGTTCCATGTCGATGCTCCTCCATTACCGCGTTGCCTGCGCGCCTACCGGTGAGTCCAGGAAACGATGGTTTGATAGATGCCAATTAGTCGGGAGCCCGATATCGCGGGAAGCCTTGTAAAAAGCATCCAAGATCAGCTTCCATCTTTCAACGTCCCGCTATACCGAACGTTTCGCGCCCAAACTGGATAGCGCACGCCGGTGCTCAAGCGGCCCCCATCGCACATCAGCGGGGCAGGCGCTGACCGTGCACCCACCTTTCATATTTGCCTTGCCTATCATATATGATAGTATAATCACGTATGATTCATTAAGCTTGCTCTCCTACCGCAGTGCGGCTCCCTCATTTCACGCCCGGCCGCGACCGAATGCATCACCGCTTACATAGGTATCGCGTGCATGAGCCAGATCTCTCAAATGCATACTCTTCGCCGCGCTTGCGCCGCGCGACAAATAGTTGCAGTCATTTTTCACCTTATCGCGCTGACGATGTTCGGCCTGATTCCGGTTGCCTCCAACGCAGCGCCGCTGCCGCCCCTTAGCATAGATGCTCCTGCTGATTTTTCGCCATCCATGGGCGCGGGCTCCGAGGCATTACAAAGGCTCGGCGCGCTTCAGGAAAAACAGGACCAGATCCGGCAGCGTGCTTCGACGGCAACAAGCGACGCGCAGCTGTCCGGGCTGGACGCATTGAGCCGGCGCGTTGCCGAAGACGTCGACAGGCTGATAACCACGTCGCTGGAGCCCGATCGCGCGAAAACGCATGCCCAGCTCGACGTACTCGGAACAGCACCCGCTTCCGAATCCGCCGCGGAAACTCCCGCGGTCGCCGAACAGCGCAGCGTTCTCGCTGCTCAGCAATTGCAACTCGATGCCGAACTCAAGCAGGCGGCAACGATCAAGGAGAACCTTGCCAACCTGAGCGCCCAGATCACGCGACTGCTGCAAAACCATCTGAAAGATCAACTGGCCCTTCGTTCCGACAGCATAGTCAGCGCCGCGTTCTGGGCGTCGGCGCTCCACCCGGACACGGCTGACTATCAACGTCTGCGAGACTTCAAGGCGCAGATCGACAGGCAGATTCAAACGACATGGCAACCGGGGCAGCGGGTTGCAACCGCCCTGCTTGTGCTGCTCGCCCTGGCCGTTGCAACGATTGGAACGCGGCTTCTTGACAGAGCATCAGAACGGTTCTGCCTACGCCGCCTTCCGGAAGGCCGGATACGGCGCAGCGCGATGGCGATCTCGACCGTGTTCGCGTCTTTGGTGACCACCATATGTGCCGTTGATCTGCTCTACTTCGCGTTGACCCGTCAGCAGGCGCTGCCTCCTGCGCTGCAAGGCTTCGCCAGCGAAATCATCAAACATGTTGTGACCTGCGCGCTGGTCGCTGCTCTCGGCCGGGCATTACTTTGCACACGACATCCGTCATGGCGGTTGCCGGCCATCGCGGATCCCATCGCTCGCGCGCTACGCCCTTTTCCACGGACACTGGCCGCACTGCTGCTGTTTTCAGGAGCCATCGAGCAGATCAACCGGGCCGTCGATACCAGCGTGCAACTTACGCTCTTTACTCGCGGCGTGGTGGCGTTGGTGGTCGCTCTGACCATCGGGATGTCGCTTTTACGCGCAAACCGGGTACTCACTGCGCTCGCCGCTGCCGGAGAATCGCCTGAGGCGCGTTCTACCCTCGCTGGCATTATTCATGCCGCCGTCAGCCTTGACGTCGGAGCTTCTCTGATTGCGTTGCTCTGTGGTTATGTTTCGTTCGCGCGGTTCCTGACTTACGAACTGGTCTGGTTCGATCTCGTACTGAGCAGCGTTTATCTGCTGACGAAGCTCGCTCATGATGTTTGCGAAACCGTATTTTCGCCATGCCACGCCAGCGGCAAAACAATCAGGCATCTATTCGGGCTGCAAGATGTTCATCTCGAACAGGTGGCAACGGTACTCTCCGCCATTCTTCGCAGCGCATTGATGCTCGCCGCAGTCATCGCACTGCTAACGGGCGGCCTCGGGACAACGCCCCGAGATCTGGTCGATAGCATTCTCGACGTACTCGGTGGCGAGCGATTACATGCGCTCAATATCGTTCCCGCCCATATCTTCAGCGCTATCTTTACCTGTGCAGTGTGCCTGTATCTGGTTGGGCTCATGCGCAAATGGCTGGACGCCGAGTTTCTGCCCAAGACGCAAATGAGTTCGGGTATGCGCGCGTCGCTGGTGACGGTCTTCGCCAACGTCTGCTATGTCCTCGTCGCGCTGCAAACCTTGTCCGTACTCGGCGTGAAATGGCATAACCTGGCGTGGATCGTCAGCGCGCTGTCGGTAGGCATCGGCTTTGGTCTGCAGGAAATCGTTAAAAACTTCATTTCCGGGCTGATATTGCTTGCTGAACGGCCGGTCAAAGTAGGCGACATGATCAGTATCACCGGCATTGAAGGCGATATCCGGCGCATCAGTGTACGTGCGACCGAAATACAGCTCGCAGACAGATCAACGGTGATCGTTCCGAATTCGCACCTGATTTCTCAGAATGTGCGCAACGTGACAATGGGAAACAAAACGCAGGGGGTTGTCACACTGGCCCTTACTTTTGCGCTGGACGTCGATCCGGAGCAGGTGCGCGATGTTCTTCTGCAAGCTTACCTGGATCACCCATCGGTTCTCGATCGTCCCGCGCCATCGGTGATCTTTAGCCAGTTGACGCCTGACGGTATGACATTGACTGTTACCGGCTATGTCGGTAGCCCGAGAATCGCCGGGGATACCAGAAGCGATCTGCTATTTGCAATCCTGAAGCGACTACGTGCTGCGGAAATACCGCTGTCGATCTCTCGAACCGTCGTGGTCCGAAGTACGAGCGATATCATCTCGAACCAGGAACCCACCGATCGCAATTCCGGTCCGGTAGAGCTCCGTGTCCTGTCTGCAATCAGCGAGAATAGATAGTCGTCGAAGTGATTCCTCGCGGTCGTGGGACTGGTAAAAGCCGTTATCGGTGGCTTGCTGGCCCTCGTTACACCGGTGATCGCAGCTCTACGCTATCGCCCACGCGGAACCGCTTTCCGCCGGGCGAATCCAGCGAAACGCGTTCCTTGGTATAGGTTCCGTTCGCTTGCAGGCATTCCGAGTAACTGATAACTGTCATCCAGTCATAGACTTTTCCGTCCTGGGTCAGTGCAGCGATGCGCTCTGCCATGCCACGCGGCGCACGAGCGGTCTGCTGCAGTACACCGTAATAACGGCATTTGCTGTCCGCTGACCGTAGCACGACGAAGCCGCCGACCTGATTCGTATCTGCGACGCTTTCAACCGTTGCGTTCATCGAGGAATCGCCGGCTGCATGCGAACTCGCTGCGAATAAAATCAGCAGCGCGGCAAACCACTTTTGCATTAAAGACTCCTATGGGTTAAAGGAAGAATCGCGGGTGCTTTTGCGCCGACGGCATCGGTGGCGCGACCGGGAGCGTGAGTGTCGATTGCTGCCGGACCTATACCAATCAGTGCATCAGTGTAAATAACGGAGCCGGTATCCACCGCAAAACTGAGCACGTGCTGTGTCAGATGTGGGTTGCAGTATAACGACAGCGCGTCGTTATTCGACGCGCGCAATTGTGAGTTGCCATTTCATGAACATGGAGGTTGGGTGGCTCGCGAATCGTTGACCTGCCCTGTCGTTTCGCGACCGCTGCGCGCGGATAGATGCCTCTCGACGTTGCAAGCACGGAAACAATGTATTGAAGAGAGCAATTTGCAATTAAACGATAAGAAGATGACGGACCTCAACGGAACGGGCACACGGACTTCAAGGACCTTGCCTGGTCGTTGTTTCGCTAACCCGGCGCCTTGTTCCTGGCGCTAGAGACTGGAAGCTTCATCATGGCTAAAGCGTTCATGCCCGTTCTCACTGTCGTGTCAGTCATCGCTCTCCCCACGGGCACCTCTGCTCAGGGCAACGGTCCTCTGACGCGTGAGCTGGTGCACGAAGAAGTCATCCGACTGCAGCTAGCGGGCTCTGACCACCCCAACGGTGACGCACACTATCCGGCGAACATCCACGCGGCTCTGGCGAGCGTGGCGGCTCAACAGCAGGCGTTCAGTGGGCACGGTGGCGTGAAACTGGGCTCCGCAGTTTCGGGGGTACCGGCAATGGCTCAGTTGGCCTCGTATCGTTCTATCTACAACGAAAGTTGATTGGACATCACGGCGGGGTAAGCCGCAGCCTTGTCTGGCTTTCCATAGCGACGTCGGCGACCCCCTCCGGACGCGAGGTTCAGCGGCAGGCGTAGATCTCGGGAATCTGCATTCGGGGTCGGCCGGCCCCGGAATCACCAGGTTCGGCTACGCGGGATTCACTTCAACCAGCACCAACGAGATCCCTTTTTTGTCGCGTAGCGGAATTCGCCAGGTTGAACCCGTTCGGTTTTTTGCGCCATGGCCTTACCGTTTTGCGCCGAGTCGCGGCAGGCCCGCTTCATCGAATAGGAGAAAGTTTGTGAGATCCAGGATAGTTTTGCTTGCGCTGATCGCGACTACGGCCGTATGCCTGAATAGCACCGCGCAAGCGCATGTGAGCGTCGGTGTCCTTGTGGGTATCCCGCCCCCCATGATGATGGCGCCCCCCGCCGTCGTCTACGCTGCGCCCGCCCCACTCGTCGTCCAGTCGGTCCAGCCAACCCCGAGCACCGTCTACGTCGAAAAAACGCAGACGAGTCCGCCGTCGGGTACCTGGTGGTATTGCCCGGTGACAAAAAAGTATTACCCGTACGTGAAGGGGTGTTCGAGCGGCTGGGTGGAAGTGCCGGTGAGGCCAACCGGGCCGAAATGACATGAGCAAAATGAATTCCCTCTCTCTGGCAATGCGCACGAAACGGGGCGTATCCGCGCTAGTCACCGCCGCGGTCAGCCTGAGCTGCATCATCGCGCTCGACGGCTGTGCGGGCATGCCGATGGGTCCCACAGTGATGGCCCTGCCCGGCACCGGCAAGTCCTTCGATCAATTCCGCGCCGACGACGCGACATGCCAGCAATTTGCTTCCCAGCAGACCGGCGGCATCAGCAATCAACAGGCCACAGCGACGGGCGCCCTGGGCGGTATGGCCGTCGGTACCGCGCTCGGGGCGGCGGCCGGTGCGGCGTTCAACGGCCGCCGTGGCGCAGCGGTCGGCGCAGGCACAGGCCTGCTCGGCGGCAGCATGATCGGCGCCGGCATGGCGCAGAGCTCCTCCATCAGCCTTCAACATCGCTACGATCAGGCGTACGTTCAGTGCATGTATGGCAATGGCCAGCGGGTGCCTGTGCCGCGCAGCGCCGCCGATGCGTACCGGACGCACGACGAAGCGACGCCTCCGCCGCCGGCCTACGATACGGCGCCTCCGCCAGGTTACTGAACCAGGCACGCCGACCACGCTCGCGTTGTCGACGGGGAGCGAGCGCTTGAGCGCGGTGGCCTGTGGAAAAGCCGACAGTTGTTCTCTCATCCTGTACGACGACTCTTGCAGTACGAGCTTTCCACTCAACCAGAGTCGGTCTGACACGGCAGAAGGGCAGGGCCGTCGTTCACGCCGCGGTCGCCTGTTGTGGTTTGAGACCGCTACCGCCATTTTGCAGCCGGGATCGCGCGAGACGAACCGGGTTGCAACGGTTCGCATAATCCTGCACTTTTCCTACCGGCCGTGGTGGCCGGTAAGGAGAAGATCATCGCGGGCTTCAGTAAAGAGGCGAGCGAGCCGTCGCGTTCTTCGCGTCGGCTCGTATCTGCATGGCCGCTCTGGCGCCGAGCTTTGAGCAGGGCGCTACATGCCTTGCCGTCAGACGGATTCCGCGGTCGTCCCCGATTGCGGTTCCGCGATGGGCGGCCGTCACTTGCCGCGCCTGCACCGCCCACGTAATGACAGTTCAATCGCGCCAATACCGACGCCAACCGTATTGGACGTTCAATGCGGTTGATACACTCTGAAAATTCCTCCACCGGGCTGCTCGCATCGTCAGGCGCTTGCATGCCCGCGCCGCAACGCTCTGGCGCGGGCAGGACCGGGAACACTGGTTGCGGCTTGATCACGATGGCCGCGGTTAGCCACGGTCACCCGCAATCTCACGTAGGAGAGCGTCATGACTTCGGACAAGAATTCGAATCGTCAGCCGTCGAATCCGGCGCAGCCCGGCCGCGACAGCGGACAGCAGCAACAGAACCAGACTCCTCCGACGCATCAGGGCGGCCAGCGGCAGCCCTGAGCGCGCTGAGTGACGGCGTGTCCGGGCGTCGTCGCTCGAAAAACCGGACCCCCCGACGTAATAGCGCCGCTAACGGCGGATCGTGACTACGAAGGCGAAGTGGAAAAACTACACATCTATCTGTTCGGCGCGCACGATGCGGTTCGGCACGAGCAGGCGCTGATCCGGCTCGACAAGGCCGGCTACATGGTCACGCTCGCGCGGGTCGTGGTCGAAGATCTGCCGACCTATGCGCAGGCGCGCGACCGCTGCGAGCTGCAGAGTCTGATCCGACGAATCGCGCCGCGCGACACGCTCGTCGTGCTCGAGCTGGCCGCGCTCGGCTGCAACGCGCGCGACATCCTCGCCACCGTGATGCAGTGCCGGAAGGCCGGCGTGGCGCTGCGTTGCGTCGAAGTCGGCCATACCGATCTGGCCGGGCGCCCCGAGCCCTCGGCGGTGAAGGCATTGCGCGCGCTGGTGCGGCTCGACGCCGCGTGCCGCAGCCTGCGCAGCCGCGACAGTCTCGCGGCCGTCCGCGCGAGCGGCAAGCACACGGGCAGGCCGCCGTCGCTTTCCGAGCAGCAGCGTCAACGCGTGCTGCAATCGCTCGGCAGAGGACAGTCGGTCAGCGAGGTCGCGCGGCGCTTCGGCACGTCGCGTCAGACCGTGATGCGCATTCGCGCGGACACGCCAGCCGTGTAGAAATTGCGTGCCGGAGCCGTTTGCGTCATCTTATTACCGCATCGCTGATCGTGCAGCCCGCGCGGCGCGTTTCGCACGACTAATCGCGTGAAACGCGCCACTGCGTCGGCAGCGCTGCGCCGCTGGCTCAATAAAGGCGAGCGGACGTGACTCCGGCGCCGTCCATGCCCGCAGGCGGCGGCGTGTGCTGACTCGCCTCGATGCGCGCGCGGAAATAACGCGCGGTGCGCGGCAGCCCTTCGTCAAGCGACGTGCCCGGCTGCCAGCCGAGCAGTTTTGTCGCCAACGAGATGTCCGGCTGTCGATGCCATGGATCGTCGGCCGGCAGCGGCCGTGATTCGAGCGGCGACGCGGAGCCGGTCACCGCGACGATGCGCTGCGCGATCTCGCGCATCGACACTTCGTGCGGATTGCCGAGGTTGACCGGGCCGCCTGGATCGTCGGCGCTGTTCATCAGCAGGATGAAGGCGTCGATCATGTCGTCGACATAGCAGAACGAACGCGTCTGCGAGCCGTCGCCATAGACGGTCAGCGGCTCGCCGCGCAACGCCTGCATCATGAAGTTCGACACCACCCGGCCATCGGCCGGATGCATGCGCGGGCCGTAGGTGTTGAAGATGCGCGCGATGCGGATCGACAGACCATGCTGGCGGTGATAGTCCATGAACAGCGTTTCCGCGCAGCGCTTGCCTTCGTCGTAGCACGAGCGCGGACCGATGGGATTCACGTGGCCCCAGTAGTCTTCTTTCTGCGGATGGACGAGCGCGTCGCCATACACCTCGCTCGTCGACGCCTGGAAAATCCGCGCTTTCACGCGTTTGGCGAGCCCGAGCATATTGATCGCGCCATGCACGCTGGTCTTCGTAGTCTGCACCGGATCGTGCTGGTAGTGGATCGGTGACGCGGGGCACGCGAGGTTATAAATTTCATCGACTTCCACATACAACGGGAACGTCACGTCGTGACGCATCAGTTCGAAGTTCGCGCAGTCGAGTAGATGCGCGATGTTGTCCTTCGTACCGGTATAGAAGTTGTCAACGCATAGCACGTCATGTCCCTGCGCGACGAGCCGTTCGCACAGGTGCGAGCCGAGAAAGCCGGCGCCGCCGGTGACCAGAATGCGCTTGCGGGTAAGTTCTTTCATGATGCGTGATCCTGAGGTTGGACCGCATGAACGTTGAAAATCAGCGTGGCATCACGCCGTGACGTGCAGCAGCGCGTCGTGCCAGTCCTCCGCGAAACGGTCGATATGAAAGCGTTCGAGCGCCGTGCGCCGCGCGCCTTCGCCGAGCCGCCGCGCTTCGCCGGGATCGCGCAGCAGCCCGAGCATGGCGTCGACGAGCGCGTCGACGTCGGTATGCACGAAGCCGTTTTCGCCGTTGCGGATCACGGTGGCGAGTTCGGCCGTCGCGAGACCGACGATCGGCATGCCGATCGTCATCGCCTCGACGATCGCGAGGCCGAGGCTGGTCCAGCGTATCGGATTGAAAAAGAAGCGGTAGCGCGCGCTGAACGCGGCCAGATCGAGGTTGCCGATTTCACCGATGCCGTCTAGCCGCTGTGCGTCCATGCCGACGAGATCGAGCGGCACGCGCGTGCGCGTTTCGCTGAAGACATCCGCGCCGAGCCGCCGGCCGCGCTGCGCGAGATGATTGACGACCACGATGCCGCGCTGCAGTTCGCCGCTGTAGCGCACGCCGTCGGGCACCACGACGCCATGTTCGATCACGCGCGTCGGCGTGACGCCGCTGTCCCACATCAGCCGGTTGAAGTGCGTGACGTGGACCAGCAGCGTGCCGGGATCGTCGACCCAATGCCATTGCTCGAACGGGTTCTCCTGCGGCGGGTCGTGCTCGACATAGACGCGTGGCAGACGTTGCTGCGCGGCGCTCAGCACGCGCTCGCGGTCGTGGTCCCAGTGGATGCGATGCTGGTACAGCACCACGTCGAACTCGCGGTTGGGCACGTCGTCGATTGCGATCTCGTGCACGTTGTCGCCCCACGGCAATACGCCGACCTTGCCGGCATAGCCGGGCGGATGAGCGGGTTTCGTCACCAGATAGAAATCGTGCGGCGTCTGGCTCAGGTAATACATGTAGTTGCCGTGCACGTGCCAGGTCAGCACGCGCAGCCGGCGGCAATTACGCAACATGGTGCAGATCCTCGAAAGACAGCAAAACGGTTCCCTCATGCAGGCTGCCTGGCGCGCCTGGTTGCGCGCCGGGCGCGCGCGCAAGCTGCTCGCGGGCGGTCTCGACCACCTGTTCGACCTGCACGTTCAGCGCGCACGGATGACCATACGGGCAGTCGCGGAACATGCACGGCCGGCACGCCGGATAGTCGGCCAGCACGCGATGCCGCGCATGATCGAGCGGCGCCCAGCGCCGCGTGTCGCTGCCGCATGCGATCACGACCGACGCGCTCGCCATCGCCGCGGCGATGTGCGAGATGCCGGTGTCGTTGCAGACCACGAGCCGCGCATGCGCGACCAGCGCGGCGAGTCCGCCGAGCGACGTCGCACCCGCCAGATGCAGCGCGGGCGCGCTCATCGCACCGAGCACCGCGCAGGTCAGCGGCGCTTCGGCGGCCGTGCCGGTGATCGCGATCTGCCAGCCGTCGGCGGCGAGGTGGTCGGCGACGGCCGCGAAGCGCTCGGCGGGCCAGCGGCGCGACGGCAATTGCGAACCGGGGTGAACCAGCACGAGCCGCTCGTCTTCGATGCCGTGATACGTGCGCAGCGCGGTGTACTCGTCGAGGTCGAGCTCGGTGAGCGGGAAGGTCAGACGCCGGTCGTGCGTCGGCGCGCCGAGTGCGCTCATCAGCGCGAGATAGCGCTCGGGCTCCGGCAGCGCATCGGGCCAATCGATGAAGCAACCCTCGCGCGGTACCTCGTCGGGCTGCACGAAGCCTGCGTCGGCACATGCGCCGAGTTGATGCAGCAGAGCGTTGGCGATGCCGCCGCTGCCGTGCAGCTGGATCGCCAGATCGAAACGCCGCTCGCGCATCCGCGCGAAGAACGCGGGCAAGCCACCGTTCGATTCGGGCTGCTCGGGAAAACCGACCGCGCCCGGAAACACGATCAGCTCGTCGACGAGCGCCGCGTAGCGCTCGACGAACGCGCGTGCCCACGGCAGTCCGATCAGCGCGATATGCGCATCCGGCGCGGCCGCGCGCAGTGCGCGCAAGGCGGGCACCGCGCACAGCATGTCGCCGAGCTGCAGCGCGCGAAACACGGCGATACGGCGCGGCGCGAGCGCCGCCAGCAGCGAGGGTGGGGTCATGGAAAGAACACCTTGAAACGGATGGCGCCATAGAGCCGCCAGTAGATCGATAAAAACGGAATGGGGATCGACGTCCAGAGCATTTCGGCGACGTGGCGCCAGCCGTGGTTGCGCCCGCGCAGCCGCCGCGCGCAGAAATAGCCGGTCAACCCGCACCACGCGCTCAAACCCGCGCCCGCGAGCATCGGCTGATCCGCGAACGAACCGCCGATCGCCAGCACCGCGGCGCAGAGAATCGCGTAGTACAGCAGCGGCGGCCGCGAGCGGATGCGGGTTCGAAACAGTTCGGGATGCTTGCGATAAAGCAGCGCATCGAACTGGCTCTTTTTCTGCTGCGCGATGCTGACGCCCCAGCGCGCGGGCCGCACCGGATGCACGACCACCGCGTCGCGGGCGCGCACGATCTGGCCGCCCGCGGTAAGCAGCGTGAACTGCAGGTCCGAATCCTCGCGCCACGCCGACGTGAACCGTTCGTCGAAGCCGCCGGTCGCGACGAGCGCCGCACGCGTGACGAACACGTTCGCGGTCGCGAATTCGGCGCGCGCGAGGCCGCTCGCGTCGGCTTCGTAATCGGTCGGCAGATCGGGCGGCGGGGGCAGCGGCACGACGATCGTGCCGGCGGCCGCCGTCGCGCCTTGCGCGAGCGCCGCGACGCCAGCCGTCAGCCAGTGCGGATCGGGCAGCGTGTCGTCGTCGGTGAAGGCGATCAGCGAAGCGCGCGCATACTGCCAGCCCGCGTTGCGCGCGCCGGCCGGCCCCTGGGTGCGCGTGACCGGGAGGTAGTGCAGTTCCAGCCCGCGCGGCGCCATCTCGCGCGCGAATCGTTCGACGCAGGCGCGCGTGGCCTCGTCGGGACCGTCGTCGCAGACCACGATCTCGTAGCGGTGCGGCGCGAACTGCTGCGCGCATAGCGCGGCAAGGCAGTTCGCGAGCATCGCGGGACGGCGGTAGGTGGGCACCACCACCGACACGTCGGGCCACGACTGCGTGCGCAACGTGCGACCGGTTTCGTCGGCATCTTCGCTGCTGTAGCGCTCGGCCACGCCGCCATGCAGGGGCGACGGACACATGACCGAGGCGTTCATGCGCGGCCCCCCGCCTTGTCGACGAGGAACGGGCCGATCACGAGCGCGTCGAGCGGCGAGGTCCAGAACGACTCGACCGCGTCGCGCGGCGAATTCACCATCGGCTCGCCGCGCGTGTTGAACGACGTATTGACGAGAATCGGCACGCCCGTGCGCTGCTTGAACGCCGCCAGCAAGTCGTAGTACAGCGGGTGCTGCGCGCGGTTGATGGTCTGCACGCGCGCGGTGCCGTCCACATGCCGCACGGCCGGAATACGCGCGGCCCTGTCGGCGCGCACGTCGAACACGAACAGCATGAACGGCGCGGTTTGGCCGTTCACGAACCATTCGTTGGTTTCCTCTTCCATCACGACCGGCGCGACCGGGCGAAAGTCCTCGCGATCCTTGATCTCGTTGAGCTTCGCCTGCATCCGCGGATCGACCGGCGACGCGAGGATCGAGCGCGCGCCGAGCGCGCGTGGCCCGAATTCGGTGCGCCCCTGATACCAGCCGATCACCTTGCCCTGCGCGAGCAGATCGGCGGTCTCGCCGGCGATATCGGCGAGTCGCCGGTACGGTACTTTCGACCAGCGCAGGAACTGCTCGATTTCCGCTTCGCTGTATTCGGGCCCGAGATACGCATGATCCATTCTCCAGTGACGTTCGCGGTCGCCGCGCGCGGCACGCTCGCGATAGTCGGTCCACAGTGCCGCGCCAAGCGCGGTGCCAGCGTCGCCGGCCGCCGGTTGCACCCACACTTCGCTGAATGGCCCGGCGTCGCGCACCTTCGAGTTCATCACGCAGTTCAGCGCGACGCCGCCCGCCATGCAGAGCCGGCTCAAGCCGGTCCGCCGATGCAGCCAGTGCGCGAGTTCCAGCACGGTCTCCTCGAGCACGCGCTGCAACGAATTGGCGATATCGAAGTGGCGTTGTTCGAGCGGCCCGCCGCGTTCGCGCGCGGGACCGAAGCGTTCGGTCAGCCGCGGAGCGTCGACGGTATAGCTGCCGTCGTGCCGATAGCGGACGATCTCGCGGAACACCTCGACATAAGCCGGCTTGCCGTACGACGCGAGCGCCATCACCTTGTACTCGTCCGACGAGTGCAGGAAGCCGAGCCAGTCGGTGACCGCTTCGTAGAGCAGCCCGAGCGAGTGCGGCAGCTCGACCTGTTTCAGACGCTGGTACTCGCCGCCGACGAATTGCCCCATGCTGGTCGTCACGCCCTCGCCGCGGCCGTCCATCGTCAGCACGGCGGTGTCGTCGAACGGCGCGGCGAGAAACGCGCTCGCCTCGTGCGCGAGATGGTGCTCGACGAAGTGCCATGCGAAGCCGTGCTCGCGATCCACGCCCCGGAAGCGCTTGCGCAGATGATGCGGCGCGCCGTCGAGCAGCTGGCCCTTCGCGTTGGCGATATAGCTGAGGAACAGCGGGTCCCACGCCGACGCGGACGGGTTGTCCGGGCGCGTGCCGGCCGGATCGAACGGCAGCTCGATCGTCGCACCCGGCCTCTTCGGCATGCCGCCGAATAGCGTGGGGTCGTACGAGTAAGCGACGTGATCGATCGCGGCGAGCGTAATGCCGGCGGCCTTCAGGCAGTAGTCGATCGCATCGAACGGGAGCTGCCAGGTCGAGAACGGCACCGGACGTTTCGCGTGCTTGACGTGCGTGAAGCGTTCGTCTTCGGCGGCGGCGAGCACCACACCGTCGCGCAGCAGCGCGGCGGCGCTGTCGTGATAGACCGCATTGATTCCGAGTGTGTACATGGCATTGGCAGTGGAAGTGGGTTCAGGGGACGGTTGGCTGATCGATCAGCGACGGCGTGCTCGTGTCATCGGCGCGACCGGCGCGCTCCGATACACCACGACGCGGCGCATGCGCATGCGCTTGCCGCAATTCGAGTGCCGCGTGCACGACCTCGTCGGTCGGAACGCCGAGCAGGCAGGCGTGATGCCCGTGCGGACACACGCTGCGATAGCACCAGCGGCATTCGACGTCGCGATACAGCACGCGTTGCGGCGTTTGCCACGGCGTGTGCTGCGGGTTGGTCAGCGCGTAAAGATCGACGACCGGCGTGCCGAGCGCGGACGCGACATGCACGGGGCCGCTGTTGTTGGACACGAGCACGCTCGCGCGTTCGAGCAGCGCGGCGAGTTCGGCGAGCGTCAGCGCACCGCTCAGGTCGTATAGCTGCGCGCGCGCGCCGGGCGCGGCCGTGCGCATGACGGTCTCGACGAGCGCTCGCTCGCTCGCGCCGCCGGTCACGAGCACCGAGGCGCCGGTCTCGCGCGCGAGCTGCGTGGCGACCTCGCCGAAGCGCTCGGGCGGATAGCGGCGCGACGCAGCGGTCGCACCTGGATGCAACACGACGCACTCGGTGTGGCGGCAGATGCCGAGCGTCCTCAGTTTCGCGTCGAGCGACTGGCGCGCGTCCGGCGGCACGCGAAAGCGCATGCCGGTATCGCCCGTCTGCGCGCCGACGTGATGCACCAGATCGAGCTGGCGTTGCACCTCGTGCCGGGTGCGTTGCTGCGGCTCCGGCTCGCGCAGCCAGTCGGTCAACAGCGCGTACGGGTTTTCACGGCAATGCGCGAGGCGGCGCGGAATCCCCGCGAGATAGCACAGCATCGCGGCCGGCAACGGGCTCTGGCTATAGACGGTGAAAATCACCGCCGCGTCGAAGCCGCCGCGCCGCAGCCGCTGCTGCATGCGGTGATCGTCGAGCAGATCGCGCGTCACGGTCGACGCGGGCGCGACCCACGGCGCGTCGTATTCGATCACATCGTCGACGTCGTCGAGAAACGGCGCGAGCGCGACGCCGCTGCGCGACGCCAGCAGCGTGAGATGGCGGTCTTCGGCGGACTCGCGCAGCGCGTGCAGCGCGGGCGTGGTCATCAGCACGTCGCCGAGATTGTCGAGGCGCACGCACAGAATCCGTTTGACCTCGCCGCCCCAGCACACCGGCTGCGACGTATCGGGCGCGCGCGCGTGAGCCAGCTTGGGCGGCGCAAGTGGCAGAGGTGCGTTCACCGCGGCGCCTCCTTGCGGCGCGCCGCGGTGCCCGGCGGCAGGCCGTGCAATACGACGCGTTGCGCGGCCTCGTGCAGACCGGCGGCGCGCGCGCCCGGCGTGCGCTGCGGGCCGGTTCGCCATTCGGTTTCGTGGCCGTTGTCGAGCAGGATCGTGCGGCAGCCGGCGCGATTGCCCGCTTCGACGTCGTCGAGAATGTCGCCGATGAACCAGCTGTTGGCGAGATCGAGCTCATGCTCTTCGGCCGCGCGCAGCAGCATGCCGGGCGCGGGCTTGCGGCAGTCGCAGACGATCGCGTAACGCGCGACGCTGCCCCCCGGATGATGCGGACACCAGTACGCGCCGGCGAGCGTGGCGCCGCACTCGGCGAACATCTGCCGCAGCCGGCGTTCTACGTCGAACAGCGCTCTGTCTTCGAACTTGCCGAGCGCGATGCCGGACTGATTGCTGATCACGAACAGCGCGTACGGGTACGCGGCGAGCAGCGCGAGCGCTTCGCGCGCGCCCGGCGCGAAACGCATCAGCGCGGGATCGGCGTTGTAGGGCACGTCTTCGAGCAGCGTGCCGTCCTTGTCGATGAACACGGCGGGTAGCGTCATGATGGTTCGTGGTATGCGCGAGCTTCGGTCAAAAGTCGGGAAAAGGCGCGCCGCAGCCGCTGGACCGGCCGCGGCGTGTTCCAGATGCGCACACCGTGCGGGTTCGCGCGGCGTGCGCCGTCGTCAACGGGACGACGCTCCGGCTGCTGCTCGCAGCGGTAGCTGCGCCGGCTCGGACGCGGTGTCGAGCGATGTCTTGGTCGGTGCGAGCCTTGCCGCGCGTGCATAGATTTGCGCGAGCGCATCGCTGACGCCGCGCCAGGTGAAGCCGGTCCGCGCCCGGTCGAGACCCGCTTCGCCCATCCGGCGCGCGAGCGCGGGGTCGCGCCGCAAGCGGTCGAGACGCGCGGCGAGCGCGTGCGGATCGCGCGGCGGCACGAGAAAGCCGGTCACGCCATCGAGGATCGAGTAGCGGATGCCGCCGACATCGGCGCCGATCACCGGCGTCGCGCAGGCCATCGCCTCGATCGGCGTGATGCCGAACGGCTCGTACCAGGGCGTCGTCACGAACACGTCGGCGGCGCTATAGAAGTAGCGCAGCCGCGTGCGACCACGCCGGCCGACGAAGCTCGTCTGCTCCGCGACGCCGCATTCGCGGGCGATCTCGCGCAGGCGCGCGATCTCCGGCGTCGCGATTTCGTTGGGCGCGTCCGAATTGCCGCCGACTACGTACAGCCGCGCCGACGCGTTGAACGTGTGCTTCAGCACGCCGACGCCGCGCACCACGTTGTCGATGCCTTTGCGCGGCACGAGCCGGCCCAGTTGCAGCACGATGAAGTCGTGCTGGCGCCAGCCGAGCGCATCGCGGGCGGCTTCGCGCTCGACGGGCCGGAACTCCTCGGCATCGAATCCGCACGGCACGATCTGGATGCGCGCTGGATCGGCGCGATAGTGTTCGAGCAGATCGGCTTGGTCCTGCGGACATTCGGCGACGAGCACGTCCGAGCCTGCGACCAGTTCGTCTTCGATCGCGAAGCGCTCGTCGGGGAAGCCGTCATCCGTTCCCTGATGGATACGCCGCACGCGGCCGAGCGCGTGAAAGGTCGTGACCAGCGGCACGCCGAGCGCAGCCTTCACTTGCAGCGCGGCGAGGCCGGACATGAAGAAGTTCGCGTGCATCACGTCGTAGGACTGCGGTTCGCGGCGAAAGAACGCGCTCAGAAACGCGGCGAACTCGTCCATGAATGGCAGCAGTCGTTCCTTTGGCAATTGCCGCGGCGGTCCCGCGGGCACATGAATCACGCGCACGCCGTCCATGTCGACGCGCTCGGGCAGCAGTGCGCGATCGCGGCGCGTGAACACGTCGACCTGATGGCCCATTTCCACCAGTTGACGCGCGACGTTCGCGACGTAGATGTTCTGTCCGCCGCTGTCGACGCCACCGGCGACAGCAAGTGGCGACGCGTGTTCGCTGATCAGGGCGATCTTCATTGGCATTCCTTCCTGCGATGAGCGGCTATTGATGTTGACTTTCGTAAGCGGCGCACAGCATGTGGTGTGCCATTCGCATCCTGCGGTGCGGACAAACGACGCAAACGTCGCGCGGAACCGTACGAAGCGCTGTAGCGTGCCCTTTGTCGTGGGTAGAGAAGCGCTGTGGCGTCCCCTGTTTCTACATACGGTCATGTAACTTCGAACCGCTTGCGCCGCGCCGGTACCAGGATGGGCGCAGGACCCCGCCCAATTAACAAGTAAGAAGTGCGCGGAAAAGGGCTGGAGCCAGCGCCTTTTTTGCTTGCGCCCGGGCGCGCCGCTTGCGCGACGCCACACTTGTGCGACGTTTCTTCCGGGTGCCCCCACCACGACCTCATGCCGAATTCCGCCCCGCCGCCTCGCTCCGAACTGACGCGCCGAATCGTCGGCGATCTCGCGCATGCGGTATGGCGTTATCGCTGGCAGACCAGCGGGGCGCTCGCGCTGATGATCGCCGCGCGGCTCGCGACTGTGCTGATGCCGCTCACGCTGAAGCACATCGTCGACGAACTGAGCCATCCGCTCGCCCAGGTGGCGTTTCCAGTGTTCCTCGTGCTCGCCTATGCGCTGCTACGATTTTTCGGCGACGCGCTGAACGAGGCGCGCGACGTCGTGTTCAGCATCGTCGTGCAACGCACGGTCGCGGCGCTGACCGAGCGGACCTTCGCGCATCTGCATCGGTTGAGCGCGCGCTTTCATGCGCGGCGCGAGACTGGCGCGATCGTGCGCGACGTGCAGAAAGGCGCCGACGGCATCGGCTTTCTGCTCGGCACCGCGCTGTTCGCGATCGTGCCGACCTTCTTCGAGATCGCGGTGATCGTCGGGATCATGGTGCATAGCTACGCGCGCGAATTCCTGCTCGCGATCGTCGTGACCTTCGTGCTGTATGCGGGCTATACGTTCGTGTTCACGCGGCGGCGCGTCGCATTCCAGCGCGCGGTCAATCTGCTCGAAGCGCAATCGGACGGGCGGCTCGTCGACAGTCTGCTGAACTACGACACGGTCAAATACTTCGCGACCGAAGAGAGCGAGACGCAACGGCTCGGCAACGTGCTGGAGAAGTGGGTGCACGCGCGCATCGCTAACCAGAACGCGTTGACCGCCTTGCACGTGGGACAGAGCGCGGTGATCGCGCTCGGGGTAGCGGCGGTCATGTTGCTCGCCGCGCAGCACGTGGTGGCCGGCAGCATGAGCGTCGGCGATCTGATTCTGGTGAACGCCTACCTGATCCAGATCTGCATGCCGCTGAACACGCTCGGCTTCGTGTTTCGCGAGACCAACGACGCGCTCGTCAACGTCGAGCGCATGTTCGTGATTCTGGCGGCGCGCGGCCGCGTCGGCGAGGATATCGATGCGCGCGACGCGCAGCCGCTGAAGGTCGGCGCGGGGCTGATCGAGTTCGAACACGTCGATTTCGGCTACGACACGGCGCGGCAGGTGCTGCGCGATGTCGACTTTCACGCGTATCCGGGCAAGACGCTCGCGGTGGTCGGCGGCAGCGGCTCGGGCAAATCGACGCTCGTGAAGCTGCTGTTTCGCCTCTATCGGCCCGAGCGCGGCATGATCCGCATCGACGGGCAAGACATCAGCATGCTCACGCAGCGCAGTCTGCGCGAGGCCATCGGCATCGTGCCGCAGGACACCGTGCTGTTCAATGAAACGATCGCCTACAACATTGCCTATGGACGTCCGTCGGCGACGCGCGCGGACGTCGTGCGGGCGGCGCGGGCCGCGCAGCTCGACGAGTTCATCGAGCGCTTGCCCGACCATTACGACACGCGCGTCGGCGAGCGGGGCGTGCGGCTATCGGGCGGCGAGCGGCAGCGCATCGCGATTGCGCGCGCGATTCTGAAGGACCCGCGCATCATCGTGTTCGACGAGGCGACCTCGGCGCTCGACACGCGCTCCGAGCGCGCGATCCAGACCGAGCTGACGCGCCTCGCGCAAGGCCGCACGTCGATCGTGATCGCGCATCGACTTTCTACCGTCGTCGACGCGGACTGGATTCTGGTGATGGAGCACGGCCAGGTGGTCGAGCAGGGCACGCATCGGGAACTGCTCGCGCGCGAGGGCGTGTACGCGAAGATGTGGTCGCTGCAATGGCAGCAGGGTGAACTCGAACACGCGCAGCGCCGGCTGACCGCGCGATCGGTCAGCGTCAGCGCATTGACGGCGGGTGTGATCGATGCCTTGCACGACGAGATCGCCGAGCAGCGCGTCGTCGTCTACGCGGAACCGTCCGACCACGAGCTGCGGGTGACCGGCGATCCGAGCGTGCTGCAACCGTTGATCGCCGAGTTGTGCCGCAATGAGATCGCGCAGGCGAGCCCGGGGCAGCGCATCGCGTTGCGCGCGCAGCGGCACGGCAATCATGTGTGGTTCAGCGTGCTCGGCATGGGCGACAAGCCGGCCGAGCTATCGCAGGCGGCGGCGCGGCAGATGGAAAGCGCGCTGGCGGCCGCGGGCGGCAGCTTCACGCTGACGCCGCTGAACGGGCGGCTCGCCTATGTGGCGATGCTGCCGCTGCGGCCGGTCGCGGATGCGCAACCGCCACTGGCGTCGGCGCCCACGGCGCCGGATTCGGCGGAGCCCGCTCCGCTCGATGGCCTGTTCGTGCTCGCGATCGACGACCAGGAAGAAGCGCGCGACGCGCTCGAAGCGGTGCTGAGCACGAGCGGCGCACGCGTACGGCTATGTGCAGCGGGCACCGAAGCGCTGGACTGGCTGCGCGCGACGGACCCGGCGCAATGGCCGCACGTGCTGCTCTGCGATCTGATGCTGGCCGGCGAGGATGGTTATGACGTGCTGAGCCGTTTGCGCGCACTGGAAGGCGGGCGGCCGTCGATACGCGGCGGGCCACTGCCCGCGATCGCGCTGACCGGCTACACGGACGCACTCGACGAACAGCGCGCGCGCACCGTGGGTTTCGACACGCACTTGCACAAGCCCGTGGCGCCCGCAGAACTGATCGCCGCGATCCGGCGGCTCGCGCAGGCGCCGTCGCGCACGGACACGGCGTTGCCGCGATAATGATGCGCGCGATTCAGGTCTGAGCGAGGTCTCAGATCGGCGCGTCGAACTTGCCACCAACAGTCGTCGTTGCGGACGCGTCGAGATTGCGCTCGGCCGCGCGCACGCGGTCGCGCATCGCGAGGATCGACCGGGGGACTACCCGGCGTTCTCGCACGGTCCACGCCAGCCCGGCCAGTAATTCGGTGCCGTCGCGCAGCAGCGTGCCTTCCCGCGCGAATACGTCGAGGGCGCGCACAGTCGCGCTCAACGCTTCGCCCAACGGCAGACGCAGCCACGCGACCCACGCGGCGTTGCGCGCGAGCATGCGACGGCGCAACGCGCTATCGCGCACCGGCGACGGATGGTGATGGAGCGTCAACTGCTCGCAGTAGACGATCGCATGTCCCGACGCGAGCACGTCGAGCGAAACGAGTGTTTCCTCACCGCCGATGAAAAGACGCGGCTCATAGCCGCCGATCTCGCGATACAGCGCCGCGCGAAACACGCACGCGCCCGCCATCAAGCCGATCAAGGAGGGCCCCGGCAGACCGACACGGCCGAGCGGGCTTGCGCGCATCAACGCACAGGTCGGATCCGTCGTGTTGTCCGCGCCGACCGCGACACGCGCATTCAGCACACCGACGCGCGGCCATGCATCGAGCAATTGCATCGCGCGTTCGAGCGAGCCCGGGCCCCACCAGGTGTCGTCATCGCAGAACGCGACATAGTCGGTCTCGACGCACGCGACCGCGTGGTTGCGCCCTGCCGCGCCGAGATTGCCGTTGCATTCGACGACGCGAACGCTCGGATAGCGCGCTTCGACGAGTGCGACCGTGTTGTCGGTGGAACCGTTGTCGGCGACGATGATCGGCGGGTTTTCGGGTAACGCGAGCAGACGTTCCAGGGTAGTGAGCAATTCGCCCGCACGGTTATACGTGAGAACGACGACCGAAATACGCGGGTGGGGGGCTTTGGTTTGCATGCTGTGCAATCGCTTCGACGGTTGGACTGCGACGACGCAAACCTCGTGCCGTGCGTCACGCGTTTTGCGTTGATCGACCCGATTCGTCGCGGCCAAGCTGCCAATAGCGTTCGGACGAAAAAAGGCTTGCCTGTCCTTCGGGACCGAATGCGCGCAATTGGCTGCGATAGGCGTCGAGTGCCGCGCGCTTCGTGCGCTCGTGTTGCGTAGTGCGGGGCACGTCCAACGCATGCGGTGTGTTGGCGGCGTAGCCGCGTTTCGCGAGGTCGGACAGGCGCGCTTGCACGACGCCGGACATGCGCCGGTAGGGCACGTCTTCATACGCGACGAACTGCGTGGCTGGCTGACGCCGCACCAGGGCGAGACAGGCATTGGACACGAGAACGTGATCCGAATGGAACAGACCCAACGGCATGACGATCAGTGTGGGTTTTGTTTCGGAAACAGCGTGGTTCAACGCGGCGATCAGCTCGTCCGCATCAGGCGATGCGTGGTATTGCGCGTCGCGAAACAGCAGATGTACCGGAATCGCCGACAACAACCCCAGCGCCTCCCAGTCTTCCGCCTGACGCGCCCGCATCGCTTCGAACGCGTCGGCGAAACCGGCCGCGCGGTCCCAATCGGTCGTCATGTTCTCGGCGGGCGGCGCGGTGAAAACCGTGCAGACGACCGCGCCGGGATGCGCGGCGATCAGAAGTCCGCAGCTGAGGACCGCATCGTCGAGATGCGGTGAGATGACGAGCAAGCGCTGGTCCGATTCCATACCGGCGAGTAGCAAGCTGCATTCCGCCGGCGCGGTGCGCGAAGGGTCGGTGCGGGAATAGTACTTGCTCCCATTGCGGTTCTACTACTACGCGAACGTGCGCGCACGGCGCCACGCACGCGCGCCGTTGAAGAACTCGCGGCGCTGATCGAAGGCGATCCGGTGCTGCGCATGGATATGACGCGGGCCATCATTCAGGCGCAAGAGGCGGGCTACGTGCTCGGCTATGCATCGATCGACGAGCTGATGACGATCGTCGACTACCTGATGACCTACGCACCGCCGTTCAGCGAATCCGATCTGATTCACTGTCCGCTGAACGCGGTGCTCGACTGGCCGATGTGCATGCCGTCCGGCTACGCGCTGTTTCGCGACCCGGCGCTCAATGCGCAACTCAAGCACGTGCTGAACTGCTGGTCTGGCTTCCTGAGCGGCCCGCATTCACGCGCGCATTTAAATACGTCGTCGCCCGACGGCTGGTTCAGCCCTGAGGCCGACAAACGGATCGGCCTCGCGCAACGCGTCGTCGTCGCAAAGCAACGGATAGATGCGTTGCGCCCCGTCAAGCCGCTAGTTCAGCCGCGCAGCCGCGCGAAAATACTCATCAGGTCTTCGAGAACCACCGGTTTTTTCAGGTGCGCGTCGAAGCCCGCGTGTTCGGCCGCGCTGACGTCCGCCTGCTGGCCGAAGCCGCTGACCGCGATACAGATCACGGACTTCATCGCCGGCATGCCGCGCAGCTTGCCGATGAACTCCATGCCGTCCATGCCCGGCATGCCGATGTCGGACAGGATGATATCGGGCGCGTTGCCGTTGATGATCGTCAACGCTTCCTCGCCGCTCGTCGCGGTCCGCACTTCGGCGCCCTCGCTTTCCAGCAGCAGCTTGAAGGTTTCGACGGTCGCGGCGTCGTCGTCGACCATCAGGATGCGCGTGCCTTTCAACGGCTCGGCGGTGACTTCGATATCCGCGCTCGTGCGGGTGGCGAGCCGGTGGGTGGGCAGGGTCACCGTGAAAGTCGCGCCGCGGCCGACGCCGTCCGACTCCGCACGCACCGCGCCGCCGTGCAGGTTGACCAGATCACGCACCAGCGCGAGGCCGATGCCGAGGCCCCCGCGGCGCAAGCCCGGATCGCGGCTCTGCTGGAACATCTCGAAGATATGCGGCAGCAGCGACGCCTCGATGCCGATGCCGGTATCGCTGACGCGCAGCACGGCCTCGGCGTGATCGTTGACCTGCAACGACACCTGAATCGAACCGCGCTGCGTGAACTTCAGCGCATTGCTGATCAGATTCCACACGATCTGCTCGATCCGCGTGAGGTCCGCGTGAATGATCACGGGCGCATCGGTGATGTCGACCCTCAACGCGACGCCGCGCTGCGCCGTATCGTCCTGCACCGCGCTGCACACGCGCTGCACGATCTCGCGCATGTCCACTACGGTGCGCACGACCGACAGCTTGCCCGTGCGCACGCGCGAAATGTCGAGCAGATCGTCGATGATTTGCGCCTGGCCCATCACGGTGCGGCGGATCGTATCGGTCGCGCGCGACACGTTCAGGTTCTGCCGCGTTTCCGGCGCGCGCGCGATCAGCTCGGCGCTGGCCGAAATCAGGTTCAGCGGATGCTTGAGCTCGTGCGACACGACCGCGAGAAATTCGTCGCGGCGCCGCTGCGCGTCGCGCTCGCTTGCCGCGCGCAGCGATTCGACATGGGTGCCGCGTCCCGAGGTCGGTTCGTTCACATATTCGCCGAGATCGCGCGTGATCTGCGCAAAGCCGCTGATGCCCGGTTCGTCGAGGCGGGACAGCACGCCGCTCGCGAAAAAGCGCGTGCCGTCCTTGCGCAAATGCCAGCGCTCCTCTTCGGCGCGGCCATTCAGACGCGCTTCGGCGAACTCGCGTTGCGCGACGTTGTCGGCGCGGTCCTCTTCGGTGTACAGGATGTCGGCGGACTGGCCGATCATATCGGCTTCCGTATAGCCGAAAATCCGTTCCGCGCCCGCGTTCCAGCTGTTGATCACGCCATTGTCGTCGAACGTGATGATCGCGTAGTCGCGCGTGCTTTCCGCGACGATGCGCATGCGCCGCTCGCCTTCGCGCAGCCGGTCTTCCGCCTGACGCCGCCCGGTGATGTCGATGAACGACAGCACCGCGCCGTCGATGCGGTCTTCGGTCGTGCGGTAAGGCACGAAGCGCGCGAGATACCAGCGCCCGTCGTTGCTCTTCAGCTCGCGTTCGATCAGGCGCAACGAGTCGAATGCCTCGGCCGCGTCGTCGGCGAGCTTGTCGTATTCGAGGCGGTGCGTGATGTCGAGCAGCGAACGGCCGATGTCCGACGCAATGATGCTGAAGACGTCGGTTGCGCGCGGCGTATAGCGCTTGATGCAGATGTTGCGGTCGACGAAGATCGTGCCGATGTCGTTCGCGGCGATCAGGTTGTGCAAGTCGTCGTTGATCTTGCCGGTTTCCTCGACCTTCGACTTCAGCTCCGCGTTGACCGTGGTCAACTCCTCGTTGATCGATTGCAGCTCTTCCTTGCTGGTTTCGAGTTCCTCGGTCGCCGAGCGCAGTTCCTCGTTGATCGCCTGCAATTCCTCGTTCGATGCCTTCAGCTCCTCGGTTGAGGTTTCCGACTGCTCGATCGTGGACTGCAACTGTTCCTTCGTGCGTTGCAGTTCCCGTTCGAGCTGAGTGATGATCGGGTCTTTCTGCACGTCGGCCGGCGCCGTTTCGGCGTTCGCCACGCTGTCCTCGACCTCGTCGAACAGCACCAGCACGAAGTCCGCGTTCGCTTCCGGATCGTGCACGGGCCGCGCGGTCATGTTGACGAAGTACGACCGGCCATCGCGCTCGATGCGCACGCGGCGCGCTTCGACGCTGCGGTTCGTGTGCAAGGCCTGATAGATCGCGGTGCGCAGTTCCAGCCGCAGTTCCGGACGCACGACGGCCACGATGTTGTGCGACGGCTCGCCGCCGGAATACTGCAGAAAACGCCCGGCGCGATCGGACAGATGAACGATTTCGGATTCGCGGCTCACCAGCACGCTGGGCGGCGCATATTGCTCGACGAGCCGCTGATGCAGATCGCCGAACGAAAAGCGCCGGCGCCCCGGCGGCTGCACCGTGGTCACGACAGGCCGCGAGCTCATGGTGCCGGAAATCGCGATCGGCAGCGGCGTGTCACTGCGTACCGCCATGTTCGCGCGATAGATGCGGTTGCGCTTGTCGACCACGGTGAACATCGAGCTCACGCCGTCGGCCGACTCCGAGCTGCCGAGGAACAGCATGCCGCCGGGACGCAGCGCGAAGTGGAACATCTTCAGGATTTCGATCTGCGCTTCGCGGTCGAGGTAGATCAGCAGGTTGCGGCAGCAGATCATGTCGAGCCGCGAGAACGGCGGGTCGCTCAGCACGTTATGGTGGGCGAACAGCATGTGCTCGCGCAGCTCTTTCTTGATCCGGAAATGCGCGGCGTCCCTCGTGAAGAACTGGCGGATGCGCGCCGGCGTCAGGTCGGCGGAGATCGAGTCCGGGTACACACCGGCGCGCGCGAGGGAAAATGGCGCGCTCGTCGATGTCGGTCGCGAATACCTGAAAAGACACGCCCTCGGGCGATTTCAGCGAGCGTTCCTGCAGCAGCATCGCCAGCGAATAGGCTTCTTCGCCCGTCGCGCAGCCCACCGACCACACGCGGATGCGGTCCTGTTCGCCGCGGCTTTCGAACAGGGGCGGCAATACTTCACGTTCGAGCACGTCGAACGCTTCCTTGTCGCGGAAGAAATTGGTGACGCTGATCAGCATGTCCTGCAACAGCGCCTGGGTTTCTTCAGGGTGCAGATGCAGATAATCGCGATACACCTGCAGGTCGGTAATGCCGTTGACTTGCAGCCGGCGTTCGATACGCCGCAGAACCGTAGCCCGTTTGTAATGTCGGAAATCGTGTGCGGTGCGGGTGCGCAGAATCACCATGATTTCGCGCAGCGCGCGCTCGGCCGACTCGTTGACCGTGTCTTCCTCGGGCTCGTCCGCCTCCGCGGCCGGCAGATGGATTTCCCGCGCGGTGGACCACAGATCGAGCAGCCGTTGCGGCATCTCGGCCGCGGTCATCACGAAGTCGGCCATGCCGGTCGCGATTGCGCTGCGCGGCATGCTGTCGTATTCGGCCTCGGAAGGGTCCTGCACGAGCGTGATGCCGCCCATTTCCTTGATGCGCGACAAGCCGACCGAGCCGTCCGAGCCCGCTCCCGACATCACGATGCCTATCGCGCGTTCGCGGTGCGCCTCGGCGAGCGTGCGGAAAAACAGATCGATGCTCGCGCGGCGTCCTTCCTCGGGCAGCTTCCGCGTGACGCGCAGGTAGCCGTCGACCATGATCATCTCGAACGAGGGCGCGACCAGATAGACGTGGTCCGATTCGATCGGCGTGGGGCCTGTGACCTGCTGCACGGACATGCTGGTGACTTTCTGCAGCAGTGAGGCCAGATTGCTTTCGTGATCCGGCAACAGGTGAACGACCACGACGAAGGCCATCGACGTGTGCGCGGGCAGCGCCTCGAAGAACTCCGTCAG
This sequence comes from Paraburkholderia sp. 32, assembly GCF_050435345.1. Lineage (NCBI taxonomy): Bacteria > Pseudomonadati > Pseudomonadota > Betaproteobacteria > Burkholderiales > Burkholderiaceae > Paraburkholderia > Paraburkholderia sp. 32. The sequence goes on along the minus strand of NZ_JBNDKD010000002.1, from coordinate 782,991 downwards.
CGCGTTAAGCCCCCCCGCCGATGCGCCGATACCGACGATCGGATAGAGTGCCTGGCTAGGCAGAGTTTGCCCTCGCTTCTTTGACATGGCTGCGTGTCCCTTCTTGGAAAGGATAGTGTTCAGCGGTGGATTTTTATAGGGCGACGAGCCCATTTCTTGCTGGCTCGGACGGCTATTATCCCGCATTGCACTCATTTTTCCATCAGCATCGACTGCAGCAGTTCGGCCGCGTGCCTCGCGCGCAGCGCATTATCCTCCTCGCGCTGTTGGGCGGCGGTATCTCCGGTTTTGGCGAAATGGTCGCGCAACTCGCGGCTAAACATTTCGCGCTCGCGCAGCGCACGCAGCGCCTTGCGCAATGAGTCCTCGGCATCCGTCATGCGGCCGTCGCCGAGCGACGCGGCCGAATACGCATGACCGGTATGACAGCGATAACGCATCACTCGAGATCCGGTGATGCGCCACAGCGTGCCGTTGCATTCGGGGCATGTGAAAGTCGAGGGCGTCGCGAGTCCCCTGATTGCTTCGAATGCCGTGGTGCCGGCCAGCCACGCGTCTTGTTCGAGAACGATGCGATCGGTCGCCTCGCGCCGCGCACGGCCGTTTTTTCCCAGCGCGCCGGCGTTGCCGCCGGTCAGTTTTACCAAACATTGCCCCATTTGATCGAGCGGCAGCACGTGGTCGGCAAACGGCGATGCATGTCGCGGCATCTCGCTCGCGAACGCGTCGGCCGGGTCCTGGACGAGCGTCGCGCCGCCGCACGCCTGAATTGCTTCGAGGCCCGCGGTGCCGTCGTCGAGCAGGCCGGTCAGGATCACGCCGATCGCGCGGGGCCCTATCTGCGCGGCCGCAGTGCGAAAGAGAGGGTCGATCGCCGGGCGCGCGAAGTTCTCTTTCGCGCCGTGCCGAAGCCGCAGTAGCCCATCCTCGACGACGAGGTGCCGATCGGGCGGCGCCACGTAAATTCTGCCGGGCGCGTAATGTTCGCCATCCTGTGCGTGCTTGGCGGGTAGCGGTCCGGCCTGGTTCAGAAGCGCGGGCAGCATGCTGCCATGCGCGCCGATATGCAGCACGACGGCGATGCTGGCGGGCATATCGACGGGAAGCTGCGAGGCAAGCGAACGAAGCGCATCGACCCCTCCCGAGGACGTGCCGATTACGATGAAGTCGCGGTGGGTCAAGTGGGCTCCGGGACGTGGAAGCGGGGCGTGCAAGCGGACCTTTCCTGTTAGTCAAACAAACCAGCAAGCCATATGCCGTCGCTGCATTTTTTGGGGCGTTGCCGGTAAAAACGTTCTTTTGGCGACGGCGGTTTTCAGCCTCCGCCACAATCCAGGCACGCGGGCCGAAAGCGCCGCGCGAAGCTCGCACAATGCATATGACGAATGTCGTTCAAGATCAGCTGCCGCGCGAATCGACCCAGTTCGTGAATCTGGTCCGCAAGTGGACATCGCTGCGGCAGTGCTCGCGGTGATGCAGAGCCGGACGCCCCGCGAAGCCGAAGTGCGCCGCGCGGGCGGTCCGGTTAATGCAATTACACTGGCGCGGGCTGACTGCCCGTTGCTCGCGGGCGGCCGCTCGTGTCGTGCGCGAGCAGCGCGTCGTAGATCGTCAGATAGTCGTCGGTCATGCGCGCGGCCGTGAAGCGGCGCTCGAACGCGCGGCGGCACGCGCCGCGCTCGATACCGTCGATGCGCGCAACCGCTTGCACGGCCTCGTCCACGTTATCGACGATCAGGCCGCTCACGCCGTCTTCGATCAATTCGGGCACCGCGCCGCGGCGAAACGCGATAGCCGGCGTGCCGCATGCCATCGCCTCGATCATCACCATGCCGAACGGCTCGTCCCATTCGATGGGCAGCAGCAACGCGCGCGCGTTCTCGATCAATTGCCGGCGCGCGAGGCCGCCGACTTCGCCAAGGTATTCGGTGAACGCGCCAGAGCGGCGCAAGAGCGGATCGATGCGTTCGCGGAAATAGTCGCGTTCGCCGGGATGAATCTTCGCGGCGATCTTCAATGGCAAGCCGCTGCGCCGGGCGATTTCGATTGCGAGATCGGGACGTTTCTCCGGCATCATGCGGCCGAGAAAAAGTAGGTAGGAACCGGCCATCGGTTCAAATTCGAACTGGTCGAGCGGCAGTCCGTGATGGACGGTGCCCTGCCAGTTCGCCCACGACACGGACCGGCGCTGGCTCGCGGAAATCGACACCACCGGCACGCGCGCGAATTCGCGAAACAGCGGGCCATGATCGTTCAGCAGCAGACGGCCGTGCAGCGTCGTCAGCGTACGGCATGGCAGGCGCTCGGCCCACGCGAAATGCAGCGGCTCGCCGTGAAAATGGACGACGTCGAAGCGGTCCGCGTCGCGAATCACGCGCGCGAGCTGCCTGATGTGATGGGTTTGCGTGTCCCACACGTTCGCGTCGCGCCAAAGACCGCGCGGGCAGATCGGCACGAGCCGCGCGGCGCTCGTCGAATCGGCGCTCGCATAGAGCGTCACGTCGTGGCCGCGCGCGACCAGCTCTTCGGTCAGATACGACACGACGCGTTCGGTGGCGCCGTACGCGTACGGCGGCACGCTTTCGTAAAGCGGAGCGATCTGGGCGATTCTCATCAGTCGTTGAAAAGAGGAAGGAGAGGTTAGCGCGCAACATGCCGCGCCGGACCACCAGCAGCAAGTGACGTACCGACGCGGGACCGTTGGCGCGGTATGGCGACGTCGAGCATTTTCTGGTGAAAACGCTGATCGCGAAGTTCGAGACGCTGAAGCCGGGCGACAAAGGCTTCGACGCGACGTTCAAGGTCATGTCCGAGCTCGTGCGGCATCACGTCGAGGAAGAGGAAGGCGAACTCTTTCCGGCCTTGCGGCGCACCGGCTGCGATCTCGCCGCGCTCGGTGAAAAGATCGCGGCGCGCAAGCAAACGCTGCAAGCCAGGCTGGATCAGGCGGGCAGTCGCGCGGTCGGCGACAAGACCTGATGGGAGTCTTGAATTTGCGCGCGGCGCTCGCACTGATTCGTTTAAGACGTCGCTGCGACAGTCATGTCTATAAGTCGACACTTACGGACGTGCGCACCCCGTTACAAGTCCATTAACATCGATTTCAGGAGGGTACAACAGGATCGCCTGATGCAGCAGGGGAGAGCCATGTCAAGGAGAAAGTTGAAACTGACGCCGTATCTGGCGGCAGGGGTCGCCTCGCGCGACGACTTTTCCATCTACGTCACCGCGCGCCGCAGCGCCGATGGGCGATTCTATGCCGATCTACTGGTGAGCCGTAAAGTGGATGGCCGCCGTCTGTTCCCGTTCGATGGCGCGCCCGAAGTCGGTCCCTTCAACAGTATCGAGGAAGCGCGGCTCGCCGCCGAGGAGTACGGTGCGCGAATCGTCGCGGCCGACCTTGCCTGTCCCGAGGCGTGAGCGCGGCCCGTCGCGACATCGCCTGGCGACACCCTCCCCGTCAAACGCTTGCCCTGGTTCACGACCGGCACGCGGTGGATCTGTGCGCCCGCCGTTTTCGTTCTGACGTCGTCGACGTCGACTTCCTCGAGCACCAGTCCGGCGGCGCGCTGATTTGATTCGCACGTCGAATAGCGGGGTGCCATCGAACGAACGTGCGACGCGCGGAACAACGCTTGCTGGCCTGTGGCTCGCCGTCATTCGGGCACGGTGCATGTGGCGCCGTACCGAGGCATCGCTCATGTTCACGGAGAAGCACATATGGACAAGGAACTCGAAGCCCGCATTCGCACGCGGGCGTACCAGATCTGGGAAAACGATCCGTCGCCGGAAGGGAAAGCCGACGACCATTGGGAAGAAGCGCGCGGGCAGATCGAGGCGGAAGGCGCGGCCGACGACGCTGCCGTGCCGCAGGAGCCGACCGATCAGTCCGCGGAGCGCGAGCGCGGCTCGCGCATCGCGCCCGAAGAGCAACTGCAGGAAATGTCGGGCGATGACATCGAACCGCCGAAGCGCGCCACGCGGCCGCGCGCCGGATAAGCGAGCGCCGCCCCTTCACACCGACGCCGGCAATGGCGTCGGTGCCACCGGCAATGCGCGTTGGTGGCGCGTCGCGCTCTCTCGTCAGTGGTCCCGCTCGACGCGCGGGAGTTGATCGAAGTAATGCTCGACGCGCGACAGCGCATACAGCGCGGCGGCCGAACGCACGTCGTTGCGGTCGCCCGAAAAGCGCCGCGTCTCGGCGAACGTGGTGAACTCATTGCCGCGCCGTCGGAACGACCACGCGAAGCATTGCGTGCCTGGTGGCGGATCGTCATCGGAGCCGCCATGCGCGCCGCTATCGGCGAGCCCCGTGTTCGATACCGGGATGTCCGCGCAGCAGCCTTGCTGGCGCAGCGCGCCCTCGGCCATTTCGCGCGCGACCGCTTCGCTGGTAAGCCCGTACTGCTTCATCGTGCTTTGCCGCACACCGAGAAAGCCTGCTTTGCCCGATGGCGAGTAGCTGACGAAGCCGACATCGAGACACGCGTCGCTACCCGGCACGCTCGCCAGATACGACGCGATCTGACCGCCCGTGCAGGATTCGGACCGGCATTTGGTTCGTGCAATCGCTCTCGAGAAGCGCGCAGCAAAGATCGGTCCGGGCGCGATTCGCGTTTCGCGCATCGCCACGAGTACCTGCCGGCGGTATGCTCATTGCTGAAGCGTGAAAGAGCAGCGGACTCGCGCGCGGCCCCGTCGCAATGCGTGGCGCGCGCAGCGCTGCGCATTCGCGAGGAGGCGGCGATGAGCGATTTCGACGAAGCGCGCGCATGGATGGTCGAACGGCAGATCGTGCAACGCGGCGTGCGCGACGACTACGTGATCGAAGCGATGCGGCGCGTGCCGCGCGAGGCATTCGTGCCATCCGATCTGCGCGAATTCGCGTATGACGATACGCCGCTGCCGATCGGCGGCGAGCAGTCGATCTCGCAGCCGTACATCGTCGCGAAGATGCTCGCGGCCGCCGAGTTGCAGCCCGGCGATCGCGTGCTCGACATTGGCACGGGCTCCGGCTATGCGGCCGCGATCGCCGCGGAGATCGCGGGCCGGGTGGATTCCATAGAACGCGACGCGAGCCTCGCCGAGGGCGCGCGCGAGCGCTTGCAGCGGCTCGGCTACGAGAACGTCGAAGTGCATGTCGGCGACGGCACCGCAGGTCTTGCCGCGCATGCGCCCTATAACGCGATCATCGCGGCGGCGGGCGGGCCGCGTGTGCCGCGAGCGCTGCGCATGCAACTCGCCGTGGGCGGACGGCTCGTGATGCCGGTCGGCAGCAGTCAGAGCCGTCAGCGGCTCGTGAAGATCGTGCGGCGCGACGAACACGACTACGACGAAGATGCGTTCGGCGACGTGCGCTTCGTGCCGCTCGTCGGCGACGATGGCTGGCCGGAGCCAGGCGGCGCGGCGCGCGCGGATTTGCGGCCCGCGTCCACGTCCACGCCGATCCCGCTCACGCCTATGCCGGCCGCACCTACGCCGGCCGCGCTCGAACTCGCGATTCGCGACGCGGCCGAACCGTTGCCCGACATCGATTCCGCGGAATTCGCGGCATTTTTCGACCGCTTCGCCGGGCATCGCGTCGTGCTGCTCGGCGAGGCCAGTCACGGCACGTCGGAGTTCTACCGTGCGCGCGCGGCGATCACGCGGCGCCTCGTCGAGCAGCACGGCTTTTCGATGATTGCGGTCGAGGCCGACTGGCCCGACGCCGCGATCGTCGACCGGCATGTGCGCGATCGGCCGATGCCCGGCGGGCGGTCCCGACCGTTTCGCCGCTTTCCGACCTGGATGTGGCGCAACACCGACTTCATGGGCTTGGTCGCGTGGCTGCGCTCGCACAACGCCGCGCACCCCGAGCGCGAAACGCGCTTTTACGGGCTCGATATCTACAGCCTTTCCGAATCGATCGATGCGGTATTGCGCTATCTCGACAGCGTCGACCCTGCCGCGGCGCGCATCGCTCGCGAGCGTTACGGGTGCCTCAGTCCGTGGCAGAAAGATCCGGCCGTATATGGACGCGCCGCGTTGAGCGGCGGCTACGCGCAGTGCGAAGAACACGTGGTCGCGCAACTCGGCGATCTGCTGAAAAGCCGGCTCGACTATGCGCGCGAAGACGGCGAGCGCTTCCTCGACGCGGCGCAGAACGCGCGGCTCGTGGCGGTCGCCGAGCACTACTATCGCGCGATGTACTACGGCGGGCCGCAAAGCTGGAATCTGCGCGACACGCATATGTTCGACACGCTGCGTCATACGCTCGACAGCCGCGGGCCGCAGGCGCGTCTGGTCGTGTGGGCGCACAACTCGCATATCGGCGACGCGAGCGCCACGCAGATGGGCCGCATGCAGGACGAGATCAATCTCGGCCAGCTGTGTCGCGCGCAGTTCGGCGACGCGGCGGCGCTGATCGGGTTTGGCACGCACAGCGGCACGGTCGCCGCAGCGAGCGATTGGGGCGGACCGATGGAGGTCAAAACCGTGCAGCCATCGCTCGAGGGCAGCGTCGAATTCAGCATGCACGGCACGGGTCTCCCGCGCTTCCTGCTCGACCTGCGGCCCGGCATGCACGACACGCTGCGCGAACGGCTGCGCGCGCCGCTATTGGAGCGCTTCATCGGCGTCATCTACCGTCCCGGGACCGAGCGGCATAGCCATTACGCGCAAGCGTCGCTGGCCGAGCAGTTCGATGCGTTCGTGTGGTTCGATCGCACGAGCGCGGTGAGCGCGCTGCCCGTTTCCGCCGACGAAAAGAACCATGCGGCGGAGACTTTTCCATTCGGTGTGTGAGGGCGATCGGCACGCTCAGGCCTCAGGCGAGGAACGCGGCTTGCAACGGAACGGACAGTGCATTCCAGCTGGTCCGAACCGAGGGGTCGCTCATGAACAAGGTTGTACAGCGCCTTGCCATCGCCGCGATGTCGGGTGTTGCCAGTGGCGTCGTCTGCGCGCAAGGCGCCCGGCGAGCTGAGCCGCGACCAGGCGAACCGTGAACATGCGGGGCGCGCGAACCAGGCAGCGGTTCAGCACGGACAGTGCCGCCGGCATGGCGCGAGCAGTGCGCGCTAGCGGCGACGCGGCCTGGCTGCCGCCACCGCCGCGCGTGCTCGCGATTCCGCCATGAAGGACGAACCGGTCTGGTTCCTGCTGATCGGCGCGCTGCTCACGTTCATGGCCGTCGCGCGCGGGCCGATCCGCCGCTTGCCGCTGACCGGCGCGATGATCTATCTGCTGGTCGGCGTGGCGGTCGGGCCGGCCGTGTCCGGGCTCGTCGGGGTCGATCTGCTCCGCAATACCGCGTTGCTCGCGACGCTGGCTGAAGTCGGGCTTGTCGTGTCGTTGTTTTCGATCGGCATGCATCTGCGCGTGCGGCTGCGCAATCCGCTGTGGTTGTTGCCGCTGCGGCTCGGCGGCCCGGCGATGCTCTTCACCGTCGCCTTGATGTTCGGCTTCACCGCTTTGGTGACCGGACGCGCGGACGGCGCGGCGTTGTTCCTCGCGGCCGCGCTCGCGCCGACCGACCCGGTGCTCGCCAACGAGCTGCGCGTGACGCAAGCTGGCGACGACGAGCCCGTGCGGTTCGCGTTGTCGGGTGAAGGCGGCCTGAACGACGGTGCCGCCTATCCGTTTGCGGTGCTGGGACTGACGCTTGCCGGCGCGAGGCTGTTCGGCTCGGGCAGCGGCGTGCATTTCGTCGGCTCGGTGCTGTGGGGGATCGTCAGTGCGCTCGTGATCGGTTGCGTGTTGGCGATCGTGTTCGCGCGCGCGATCTTCTTTCTGCGCACCCGCTACGGCGAAGCGATCGGTCTCGACGGGTTTCTCGCGCTAGGCCTGATGTCGACGTCGTACGGCGCGTCGCTGCTGCTGCACGCGTATGCGTTCGTCGCGGTGTTCGTGGCCGGCGTCGCCGTCCGTCACGAGGAGTTGCGCGCGACGGGCGACAAGAATCCCTCGGAAGTGCTCGACGAGGTGCAGCACGGCGAACAGGTCGATGTCGCCCAGGATCCAGAAATGGCGCATGCGGTCCTCGCCGAATCGATGATGGGCTTCATGCGCGAAATGGAGCGACTCGCGGAGTTGTCGCTGATGCTGATCATCGGCTGCGTCGTGTCCGCGCACTGGCGCGAGATGTTCGATCTGCGCGCCGTGTTGCCCGCGGTGTTTCTGTTTTTCGTCGCGCGGCCGCTGTCCGTCGTCGTCGCGATGATGGGTGCGCGCATCGACAATAGCCAGCGGCATCTGATGGCGTGGATGGGGATTCGCGGCGTCGGCGCGTTTTACTACCTGATGTTCGGCCTTGAATACGTGCGTGGCGCGATGACGCCGCTGCTGCCCGCCGTGCTCGATGCGATCGTGTTGTCGGTGCTGCTGCATGGCTCGACCGCGAACTATCTGTTGCGGCGGTATTTCGACCGGCGTCGCTGAATGAAGCGACGGGCGCGATGGCGCGCGTGAGTTGTCGCGCCGCGCTCCGCCTGGCTCCCGTTTGCCGCTCCTTGTATCGCAATGTATCCGCGCGGCCCGGGGATACGTGCGCTTACCAAACCCGTTGATCCAGACACATGCGAGATACGTCGGCGCGTTCAAATACGTGCACCGCAAGTTCGAGCCCGGATTTGCAGACCTGAATATCACTGGATCAGCAGGAGTAAGCCACCATGACCCGCATCGAAGAAGTGCTGTACACCGGCAAAACCCATACGACCGGCGGCCGCGAAGGCGCCGCGCGCAGCTCGGACGGCCGTCTCGACATCAAGCTGTCGCCGCCCGGCACCTCGGGGGGTGGAACGAATCCCGAGCAGTTGCTCGGCGCGGGCTGGTCGGCGTGTTTCATCGGCGCACTCGGGCTGGCGGCGCGCGCGTTGCACCTGTCGTTGCCGGCCGATACCAGCGTCGATGCGGAGATCGATCTCGGCACCACCGATGGCGCTTATTTCCTTCAGGCGCGTCTGTTCGTCAGTCTTCCCGGTGTCGAGCGTGACGTGGCGCACGGGTTGATCGAGCGAGCGCATCTGACCTGCCCGTATTCGAAGGCGTTGCGCGGTAATGTGGGTGTGCAGACTACGCTCGTTTGAGCGTCGCTGAGGGTGGTGGCGGGGCCGCGCCGAAGCATCGCGCGGCCCCGCGTATCTGCCATGCCAGCAGCTTCGAAAGCTACGCGGTGTCGGGTTCGTGCGGCCCGCTACGCCGCAGGCGCAACCGACGCTCCCGCGATCTCGTGCCGCGCGAGCGATTGCGCCACCAAGCCCGAAGCCTTCATCTCTTCGACAAACGAACGCAGCGCGTGAGCCGCCGCTTCGCCGCGGCTCTTCGGCACACCCATCGCCTGCCGGATCACCATGAAGCGCTCGTCTAGCAACCGCAGACCGGGAGTTTGCTTCGCATCGGCCTCGAGTTGCTGCTTCACGCCTGCCGCCACTTCCAGATGCTGCTCGATAAACGTCGGCACGACGCTCGGCGAGCTCGGCGCGCGCACGATTTGCGCGGATTTCAGCTCGCGCGTCAGAAACAGATCGTATGCACTGCCTTTGCCAACGACGATTCGGTTGTGCGCCTGATCCACATCCTGATTCGAGCGTACCGGCGAGTCGTCGCGCACCAGGTAGAAGCCTTCGATCAACACATACGGCGCTGTGAACGCGATCGTCTCGCCGCGCAACGGATCGATCGCGAAGAAGCCGAAATCCGCGCGCTCCTCGCCGACGGCCTGCACCGATTTGCCGGCCGTATCGAAGACGACCAGCTCCAGTTCGACGCCCAGTTTCGCGGCGAACGCGCGCGCGAGATCGATCGATACGCCGAACGGCTCGCCGGAGTCGGCGTGACGATTGGCGAGGATTGGATTGCCGAGATTGATCGATGCGCGCAGCTTGCCCGTGGGCGTGAATGCGGCGACGACGGAGGGATCGATGGTCATAAGGCCTCTCGTGGCGACCGCGTTCGGGGCGAAGCGCAGTCTTAGGGTTCGAGGATTTCGCTGATGCGGGATAGCGCGTCGTGAGTATGTCGCAGATGCTCGCGCATCGCTGCCAAGTCATTGCTTGTGTCGTCCGCTCATGGGCCTACTTCGCCAGGCGAACGACGTACAGCCCGGTCCCGTTCACATAACCGGCAACACTGTAGTTCGGGCTCACCGCGATCAGCGCGCCCGGAATTGTCGGCGAATAGGCCACACCCGACGTCGTAACGGTCGCGAGTTCGATCGCCGGAGTACCCGTCACGGGCTGGGTCGTCGTGAAATTGAACGTCAGCAGCCGGCTATCCATCTGCGTGATATCGCCATCACCGCCTTCCGTGATTTCGTAGGCGTAGCTGGTCTGCACGCCAGCCGGCGCCGGATCGGGTTTGCCCAGGCAGAGCGTCAGGGCGCGCGTGACGCCGCCAGTGGGGGCCTTCAGTGTCAGGGTTGCAATATTGTCGTCGGTTACCATCGTCATAGGCGTGCCGGCTGCCGTACCGAGGGCGATATCCAGCCGCTTGTAGTTGGCCGGACAGTTGAACGCGGTCGATTGCGGGGATGACGCCGCGTCTGGAGCAGAGGCGGCTCCCGGTGACGAGGCCGACGAATCCGCCGCTGCTGCTGCGTCACCGCTACCGCCATCGCTGCCGCTCCCACCGCCGCACGCAGCAAGCAGCACTGCGGCGCCAATCAGACTCATCGAAAATTTCCGGCTCATCAGCATTGTTATCTCCTTATGGTCAGTGAATCACTCATCAGAATTGCCCTGTCACCTGAAAGCCCAGGGTGACGCTCGGCGCAGGAAAGCCGGTCGGTGCATAGACCGGCGTCCCGGCGAACACGTCATAGCTGAACGTGCCCAGGCGCGAGGGTACGGAACCCTTGAACCCCAGGACCGCACCCGCGAGCTGCGTACCCGCGAGGTACGCCGTGGACGGTCCCCACAGGTGACCGTAGTCGAGGCCTGCATAAAGAACCTGCCCCGTCTGGCCGAGCGGATACTGGAGTTCGTTGCGCCAGTAGAAGCCTCTTTCTGCCGCGAGCATCGTTTGTCCGCTAAAGCCACGCACCGTGTAGCGGCTGCCAATACTCAGGTCATCGATATAGTTCAGTTCGTCGTTGGTGAACTGCCCGTGCAGGGTGCCGACATAGCGAAGCGCCTGCCCGGCGACCGCGAACGGTACCGAGAGGTTTGCGTCGAGCGTCGCCATCTTGAAGCGGTAGGTTGGGCCACCCGGTGTGTCGGGCTGCGCGCCGAGGCCACCGATACCCTGACGGTAGGCCAGTGTCCCGTCGAACTGCGCCGCGCCGAAGTAGTGCCGGTTGGTCAGCCCCGCCTCGATAAATGTATTGTCGCGGTACTGCTGCGGAATCTCGGCGTCCTCGATGAAACTCACACCGAAGCGCTTGATAAGCTGGAACTCGACTCCCGACACATCGTTCTGGCTGCGGTGGACAACCCGCTCCAGTTTCAGGCCCGCCGTCTGCGCGTTGCCGCTCGCAACGTAGGTTCCATTGGTGGCCGCGATCTGCTGGTAATACGTGTTCGTATAGCCGTACAGCGTGCCAGTCCAGTAACCCCACGGCATCGCATACGAGGCGTTCCAGCCGTGCGTGCCGAGGTCGTGATTGCCAAACTGCAAATCCTGGTTGAACCCCGCCGAGAGAATGTCATTCAGGCCCAGCAGGTTATACAGGCCGAGCGTTACGTTACCGATATACCGGCCCGTCTCGTCGGTACCCGAGTTGTCTGCCGAGACCACGAGCGACCAGGGCTTCGTGCGTTTCACGGTCACGACCACATCGCTTTCGCCGGGCACGACGCCGGGGACAATCTCCATCGTCGCATCCTGGTTCGGTATGCGCTTCATCTGTTCCAGACCTTGCTCAAGGTCACGCAACTGGAGTACGTCGCCGTCGCGTGCAGGGAATGCGGTTTTCAGCGTGCCTTGCGTGCTGGCGTCAGCAAACTTCAGGTTTCTGATAACGCCCGGTATGAGGGTGAACTTCAGCGTACCTTTCGAGAGGTCCTGGGTCGGCAACAGGACGCGCGTCGTGATGTAGCCGTGGCTCAGGACTGCGCCTTGCAGCCCCTTCGCCAGCATGTCTACACCCTGCTTGCCGACGCATTGCCCCTCGTAATGCCGCAGCCATTCATGCAGGAATGCGAATGGGTCCATCGGCAATGCCGACGCGCCTTTCACGCGAACCGCCTCAGGCAGCGTTTCAGGCACCTCGACCGCGAACGTGTCGAGGCGAAAGCACGGCGTCTCGACCGGCAGCACCGGCCATTCTCCCGCTACCGGTGCGGTCGAGCGCACAACCGGCGCGGCGACGGTGGCCGCGCGCTGCTGTGCGTCGCGCTGCTGCTGGACCTGCTGGTTCTGCTCGGCGTTCGTACGGGCCGCTGCCGCCACATCGGGAGGCGTCTGCGCGTTTGATGCGAGTGATACCAGGGCTGTGAGCGGCAGGGCCGCCAGCCTCTTTCGGATTTTCATGGGTGAACGTGAGGTCGTAGGAGGGGCGATTGAGAAGTCACCCCCTATGTTTCTCTGGCAAGCCTGTTAAATTGAGTCACTTTCGCTTTCGATTGCACGTAAATCCCTGAACTCCCAAAACAACGGTAAGGCGCACGAAAACAGTAAGAGAAGATAAAAAGGGAACAACAAAGCTAAACCATCCGGGTTGCCCGAAAAGACTGCGAGGTACAAAGCCAACCCGATATAAATGGTCGACAACACCACCGCAACGATAACGAATCGTCTCCATAGCTGTCCGCCATTTAACCCATCGTCTTATACACAAGTCTGCCCTCCGCACCGTAGGCCGGAACAAACCGTCGTCGAGCAATGAGATCGACCGGGGCTTGTAAACTTTCGGCGCGTCGCGTTTACTCTTGCTTTTTGCGTGAACGCCTTGGCCCTGGAAGCACCGTGCTGGACGGAAACCGAATTTGCTGGGCTCGACCTTGGCGACGCGCGCTTGAACAAGCGAGCAAGGACATTGATGGAACGATTGGCGGCCAAGCCGACGGCTGGCGTGCCGCAGGCGTGTCGGGGCTGGGGCGAGACGATGGCGGCGTACCGCTTCTTCGACAACGGCGAGGTCCAGTGGAGTGCGATTCTGGAGCCGCACTGGCGGCAGACCGAGCAACGAATGGCCGCCCAGTCGGTCGTGTTGTGCCTGCAGGACACCACGGAACTGGATTTCAACGGCCGGCAGGCCGCGGGCCTTGGGCCACTGTCTTACGAGATGCAGCGCGGAATGTATTTGCATCCGACCTATGCGGTGACACCTGAGCGGGTGCCGCTGGGTGTACTCGACGCGTGGATGTGGGCGCGTGAGCCCAAGGACGCGCAGGGCAAGCGCGGCGGGCTCAAGGAAAGCCTGCGCTGGATCGAGGGTTACGAGCGGGTAGCGGAAACGGCATCGAGCCTGCCGCACACGCGACTGGTGTACGTCGCCGATCGCGAGGCAGACATGCTCGCGCTGATGGTGCGGGCGCAGGAGTTGGGCACGCCGGCGGATTGGCTGATTCGCTCGACCCACGACCGCTCGCTGCCCGAGGGAGCTAAGCTTTGGACGGCGACGACAGAAGGCGCACCGCTCGGCGAGATTGCCTTCACGATGGGCTCGCGTCACGGCGTGAAGGCGCGCCAGGTGCGCCAGCACGTATGGTTGCGGCGCATCGAACTGCCGGCAGGCGTTGGTCAAAGCGTAGCGGCCACGTGTCTGGTGGCGCGTGAGTTTGATGCACCAGACGGCGTCAAGCCGATCGAATGGCGCTTGCTGACCAACCGCGAAGCCAGGACGCTGCAGGAAGCGATTGAACTGATCGACTGGTATCGGGCGCGCTGGGAAATCGAGATCTTGTTCAACGTGCTGAAGAACGGTTGCCGAGTCGAGGCGCTGCAACTGGGCGCGATCGAACGGCTCGAACGCGCGCTGGCGCTGTTTCTGGTCGTGGCTTGGCGAATCGTCCATCTGATGCACATGGGCCGCAGTTGCCCCGATCTGGATGCCGAACTGTTCTTCGATGTCGATGAAATTCGCGGCGCGTATTTGCTGACCGACGTCAAGCAGCCGGCCAAGCCCAAGCTCAACGAGGTGCTGCGCTTGATCGCGCGCTTGGGCGGATTCCTCGGCCGCAAGGGCGATGGCGAACCCGGCGCGAAAGCTATTTGGCTGGGACTCAAAGAGGTTCATATCGCTGCCAAGACATTGCAGAAGTTACGTGTCGGCGGTCACGCTGGAAATTGTGTATAAGCCGATGCATTTAACCGCGGCTCTCCAGCAGCAGTTCGCCATCCCTTGTACAACTCGAAAAAAATGACAAAGAGGAACCCTATAGCCGCGAACGCAACCTTGCCAGCGATAGCCTTCCAGTTGTTACCCCGAAACAGAGATACCGCAACTAGAACAACAGCTATGTGGAAAAAAAGAGGGCTTCTCCTAGAAGCTCCCGACATCGCATGCCTAAATGCTTCGAGCATTAATTTTCGCCCTCATCCATCTTGTTACTTTTCCTGATCTGACGACGCTCCCGTAGCATCGCGTAGGTAACCAACACAAAAAGCGAGACATACATCGGTATTCCGGCTAACGCAGGGCGCCACCCGGCACCCCGTAGCTCTGATATCGCGATAACAACAGCGACGACGGCAAAGACGGAAATGTATGCCTTTACGTAACGGGTAATGAACCTACGTCTCGCCTGAGTTTCCATAATCATTTTTGTGATTGATTATTCTGAATAGCTTGCTGAATTGGTCCAGCAGCACCCTGCATAATCTGATTGACAAGATTTCCAATTGGCGACGGCAGCACTGCTTTTGCCCATGACCCAGCGCCCGTCGTCGCGGTGGCTACCCCGGCGGACAGATCAGGATTATTGCCGGTCATGCCGGCGCTGCCGAATGCAGCGACGCCGTTTACCGCCGCGTTGTAGCCATTAGCGGCGATCTTTCCGGCCGCTCCCATTGTGGCGATTGCTTCGTCTCCTATCGCAAATGGGGCACTCAGACCACCAACTATCCCGACAATGTACGAGTTTGTAAAGTTCGGCGCATCCGGACTCGCCCCGGTCTTGTAGTTGACATAGCTTCCTGCATAGTCGTATCCACCAGCAAGCACCGCAGCGGTCACGGCCTCCGGTCCGAGCGCCGCTACAGCAGCAGCAGGCACCCCGTACATGGCACCCGTCTGCATGTTATTCGATGCGATAGTAGCGTTCGCCCCATCCGCATTGACCGCAGCCATGGCCAGCGAAGGATCGCACGGCGCCGAAGCATTACACACCTTCGACAGCGTTTTCTTCGTATCCATCATCTGGTTGTACAACTGCACGTTTGACGCCGTTGCCGCGCCTGCGGTTCCACCCACCAACGCCCCGCCAAGACCTGCTGCGACATTAGCGGCAAGATTGCCGAGCAGGTCCGAACCGGTTTCCAAGGCAACGCCCTTCGAAAGGCTGTCCAATTGGCCGGCCAATTTCGAGGAAAGACCCGCGCCGGCGGCTCCGCCAACCGCCGTAAAGATACTGCCGCCGCCAAGCCCACCGATGAGCGCACCGCCCGCCGCCTGCAACAGGGCGCGATTGTCCCCGCCTTCGTCCCAGGCGTCATAGGTAGCCTTGTCGGTGGCCGTATCACGCTTGTTGTCCGCATAGGCACCGATACCCTGCGCCACGACCTGGCCCGCCGCCTGCGCGGCCTGCATCGTGTCGGTCTGCTGAGAGAGGATCGTATTCACGTCCGGCGTTTGAGCGACCGTACCGTTCGTGTTCGTGGTGTCGCGGCTCAGGGTCGCCACGTCCTGCTTCTGCCCGGCCTGGTCGGTAATGTTGATCGAGCCCGCGCTGATCGCGCTGCGCGTCGTCGCATTCGAATCACCGCTCTCATTCTGCGAGATC
The DNA here is from genome assembly GCF_050435345.1 of Paraburkholderia sp. 32. Lineage (NCBI taxonomy): Bacteria > Pseudomonadati > Pseudomonadota > Betaproteobacteria > Burkholderiales > Burkholderiaceae > Paraburkholderia > Paraburkholderia sp. 32. Next base: position 767,128 of record NZ_JBNDKD010000002.1, on the reverse strand, counting down.
ATCGGCGACACGCCACCTGTACCGCTCACCGAGCCAGGCCCAATCGCCTTACCGGTATTACCGACGCCCACACCCGCGCCGATACCGTTGCTGGACGCGCTGTAGTGCGACTGGTTCTGGATATCGCTGTACGTGAGCGTACCGGTCGTCAGCGAATTCTTCGACGCATCGGCATCGCTGGCAATCATCGCGCCCGCCAGATTCGTGTTGCCCTTGACACTAATATCAAAGCCACCGTTGCCCGCCTGAATACCCGCCTGTTCGTTCACCTGCGCATAGTTCGAATCGGCATGCCCGTTCTGCGCGCTGAAGCTCGCGCTGCCGCCGCCCTGGCTGATGCTGAAGCCGCCGCCCACGCTGCTCTGGTGCGCGGTGTTCACAGTCGTGTCCTGCACGCTCTGGATATTCAGGTTGCCGCCGACAGCCGCGTTCACCGTACCGCCATTGACCTGCGACCCGGTGATGTTCGTATCGCCGCCTGAAATCACCGTAACGCTGTTCGTGCCACTGACGTGCGAGGCGTTCTGGACGGCCGCATTGCTGTTGCCGTCGCCGTGCGCGTTGGACATTGACGCCGAGACGCCGAAACCCTGCGTGCCATAGGACACACCGACGCTCGCGCTGCTCGATTTGTTCGTGCTGGCGGTCGTGTCCGTGTCCGTGGTGTTGACGATGTTGACCTGATTTTTCGCGGCGAGCACGACATCGGTCGCGCTCACGTTCGAACCCGCGATTGTCAGGTTGCCGCTGCCGGGCGTGCCGTCGCCAGTTGCCACGAAAGCTGCGGTGCCGCCCGCCTGAACGTTCGAACCCTTCTGCGTCGTCTGATCCTCGGTGAACGTATTCTTGCTCTGGCTGGAACCGAAGCTCAACTGCACGCCGATGCTCGGCGCGTTCGGCCCGGTTGCGCCGCCCATCACACCCGCTGCACCCATACCCGCCATCGCCGCATTGCCGCCCGCCGCAATGGCGTGCAGCGCCTCGGCGCGGCCGTTGCTGTTGCCGCTCGCGAGCGCCTGGCCCTGCTGGTACGCCCCGTTGATCGCATCGCCCACGCTGCCCGACAGGCCGAGTGTGAAACCGCTCTGCTTCACCTCCTGGGTTTCGTCGTGGTGCGAGGTGTCGGGCGCCGCATCGATGATCACGTTGGCCGCCGTGCCCGTGACATTCTGGGCTGCCACGAGATCGCTGCCCGTTACGTGCAGGGTGTTGCCCGCCTGAATCGAGAGGTTGCCGTTCGTGCTGCCGACAAGGCTGGCGTTGTTCGTCACGCTGCTGTCATGCGTAGTCTCCTTCGTGTCGCTATTGCCGTAGTTCAGGCTCACGCCACCACCGCTCATCGCGCCGAAGCCCGACTTCTTTTCCTCATAGAACGAACTGCTCTGACTCGTATCCTGCGTCGTGGTGATGTTCACGTCATGCACGGCGCTCAGTGAGACATCGTTTGTCCCGACGATCGTGCTGCCCGCGACGTTGATATCCTTGCCGCTTGAGATCGACACGCGGTCTGCAGAAATCATGCTGCCCTGCGAAAGCGTCGTCGTCGTGTTGCTCGAACTCGATACCTCCTTGCCGCTTACCACGTTGCTGTGGCTATGCTGCCCCTGGAAATTGTCGACATAGGTCGTGGTGGCCGCGCCGATATTAACGTTGTTCGCAGCCGCAAGCGTGGCCGTCCCCTTGTCGAGGTTGATCGTGCTGCCGATCAGGTTGATATCGTTTCCCGATGCGACGGTAAGCGAATTGCCGGAATTAAGCGTCGTCGCCGTCAGCGTATCGGCGGACGTGTGCAACGAGTCTGAATTGCTGCCGTGACTGTCGCTGACCGAGCTGTTGCTGTCGACGGTCGAGGTCGCTTTCGCCGCCTGGAGCGTCACGTCGCCGTTCACCGCGATCGTCCCGCCGCCGCCGAGATTGATATTCGCGCCCGTCGCGGTCAGGTTGCCGCCTACGCCGATCTGCGAAACGCCGCCAACATTCACGGAACTGCCGTTCGCGCTGTTGAGGTCCGTATCCGACACGCCGTTCGCGCCATGAACCACCTTCTGCTCGCCGGTCTGAACGGTGCCGATGTCGTAGTTGCCGCCCACGGCCATGCCGAGGTTGCCGCCGACATTGAGATTGGCCCCGTTCTGCTCGAAGTTGCCGCCTGTCACAATCGCGGCGTCGCCTGCCACGCTCACGCTCGCGATGGGGCCCAGCGTGGTCGTGGTTCGCGTCGCCCCTGTTGCGCTGACCTGATTGACGGTGTTCGTCGCCGTATTCAGCAGCAGGTTGCCGCCTGCATTCAGCGCGAGGCTCCCGGCCTTTACGGTCGCCGAGGTCAGGTTGACATCGCCCGTTGTCGCCAGCGACATGAGGCCACCGCTTTGCAAGGTGCCTAACGCGTTGTCTACGGACTGGCCGTTGATCGTCAGCGAATTGCTTGCCTGGATCGTGCCGCTATTCGTGAAACTCTGCGCGTTCTGAAGATCGATGTTGGTCGCCGCGATGAGCGGCCCATTCATGTTCTGCTGACTGGCCTGCGCGAGATAGACGACCGGCACGAGCACCGACTGCCCGTCCACGATCTCGGTCTGCATGATGACCACGTTGGTCGTGAGCGCGGCGACCTGCTCGGGCGACAGCGCCACTCCGAGCGACAGATTCAGGGATTCAGCGAGCGATGCGCCTGCTGCCAGCATCGCTTCGTACATCGACTGCGTATCGGTGTAGGGGCCGAGTACGGCCTTGCCGGTCAGCGACGTTATCTGGTTCTGCACGAGCTGCTGCTCGTACAGGCCGTCGCCGAGGCGCTTTTCCACCGTCTGGGGATTCAGGCCAAGCTGCTGGAGATAGTAGTCGCTGGAAATGAACGATTTCGCGTTCGTAAAGGCCGGGTTCGACTCGATCAGGTACGGCGCGTTCGGTGCCGTGTCCGGTCTGAACAGTCCGCCCTGCGGGATCGTCAGGTTGCTCAGGACGTTCACCGCCGTGGCGCGAGCGATCGCCGGATCGACCTGGACGGCGCTGCCGCCGACCCCGCCGACATTCACCCCGCTGACCGACTGGCCGGGTACAAGCCCGAGCGATGGAATCCCCGCATTACCCGCCGTGTTGTTGACGCTCACGCCTGTACCAGAAATCGTGCCACCGGCCGTCCAAGTGGATTCGTAGTCGGGCAGGCCGTAGACGCGAACGTCAGCCGGTGCTACCTGGTAGCCGCCCGGATTGGAACCGACAAACGGCGCATTGCCGAACGGCAAGGTCCAGTTGTGTTCGCTGTTGTCATAGTTGTTGTAGTGATAGTAGCCCGAGTAGGTGACCTGTACCTCGGGCGCGAGTTGCCCGCGCCAGCTATCCGCGTCCAGCGAGACGGGCATCGCAATGTTGCCCGCGGCGGCGACGGCGCTCCAGTAGTTCTGGAACAGCCCCGTTTTCGACGCGTCCAGGTTGCCGCCCGCAATGATCTGCGCCTGCGGGCTGATGGACGCAATCAGGTTTGCTACCGCCACGCCCGTATAGGTCGTGTACTGGTAGCCGCTATTCCACTGGCCGCCGTGCGGCGGCACCGTGTACACACCGCCAATCATGGTCAGGAACGCCGGGTTATCCGGGGTGGTCCAGCCCACATCCTGACCCGAGCACGCGGCCATGTTGACCGCAGTACACCCGGACAGGCTGATGCCGAGCTGAGCGATCAAGGACGGATCGACAGACTGATTCAGCCCCGTCGTGGTCATCGTCGTCCGCGTATTCGTGACCTGATTGGCGGCGAGCGTCATGTCGCCCGCCGACTGGATCAGCGCCGACTGGTTGCGGATAAGATTCGCGTTCGTGTAGTTGCCGTTCGCATCCTTGCCGCCTGCGAGGACGACATTGCCCAAGCCGAAAATCGCGGTCGTCGCCTGCGTGTCGGTGGCCGTGGTGTCGTCGCGGTTCTCGATGTCGGGCGCGAGCAGTTCCAGCGTGCCGCTGCTGTCCGTCGCGCCAATGAGCGCGGATGGTCCTACATTCGAAATGCTGCTAGTGGCGTTCAGCGACACGCTGCCGCCGACGATTGCACCGGTGTTTTCCAGCGTGTTCGAGTGCGTGATGAGCGTGCCGCCTGCCATCATCGCCCCACTGTTGGCGATGTCGTCCGCGTTGATGGCCAGGTTATCGACCGCCTCGAGCGAGCCGGAATTGCTGAACGTGCCGGGCAGCGTAAAGGTGAGGTCGTGACCGGCCATGAACTGCATATCCGGCGTCGGCGCAAAATCGCCCTGAACATTCACCGACACGTCATTGGCCGCGCTGTATGCGCCGCCCCCTGTGAGCGTCGCGGCATTCAGCAACAGGTCGTGATCGGCGCCAATCTGGCCGTCGGTGTTCGACACGGCCCCGCTCGCCGAAATGACGACATTGCCGCCCGAACCGGCGAAGGTGCCAATCTTGCCCCCCGTGTCATCGAGCGTACCGGTCTGGATCGCGACATTCGCGCCACTGACCTGGCCGCCCTGCGTGTTGGAGATGGAAGACGCGCCGAGCTTCACGGACCCATTACCTGCGATCAGGCCGCCACTGTTCACGATCTGGCTGCCGCCCTGCACGGTGGTGTCTCCCGTGCCGAGGTTGCCGATGAGCCCGTCTGTGCTGTCGATGGAAGCCGCCTGAACCGAGAGCGAGCTGGCGTCGCCCGCAGCGCCGGTACCTGACTGGATCTGGCCGCCCGTGTCCGTGAGTGCGCCGCCGCTCGCGAGCGAGATCGACGACAGCGAACGTACCGCCCCCTGCGTGTTGCTCACGTCGCCTGCGACGCTGGCCGCGATGGCCCCCATCGCAGCCAGCGCGCCGGCCTGATTGTTGAGGCTGCTGGCGTGCACCGAAAGCTGCCCCGCCGTGATCACCGTGCCGCCCGCATTTGAAAAGGAACCCGAGCCATTACCCGGATCAATCGCGAGAGTGCCAGTTCCCGCGTGGGTGATGGTGCCACCATCATTTTTCAGAACCGCCGGGGCGAGCGTGAGGTCCGTGCTGTTCGTCTGGACTGTCCCGCCCGCAGAGTTATCGAGCGTTCCCGAGACGGCCACGGTCATCGCTGACGTGCCAGTCTGCGTGATCGTGCCTGCGTGATTGAGGAGGTTCGTGGCGTCAAGCGACAGTTGCGCCGCCTGGGTGACGCCACCGCTGTTGTCCAGCGTCGTGGCGCTCACCGCCGCCAGCTGACCGGCTACGATCACGCCGCCGTTATCGGTAAGTTGCGCCCCGGCATTGATGGTCGCATTGTTCTGCGCCTGAAGCGTACCCGCGTCGTTGTTCAGGGACTGCGCGTCAAGCTGGAGATCCGTTTGCGCGCTGACCGTGCCGTGATTGACAATGCTCCCGCCTTGCAGGGTCACGGTACCATTGCCGCCAATCACGCCACCCTGCGCACCACCGGCGGTGGTGCCTGCTGCGTTCAGAAGCTGCCCCGTGGTCGTGACTGACAGGCCGTCTGCGCTGAGCGACGTTATCCGGCCCGCACTGTTGTCCAGCGAGGCTCCGGCTACCAGCACGCCCGTGGCGCCCTGCATGGCCCCCTGGTTGTTCGAAATGTCTCCGCCGCGTACCTGCATCGCACCCTGCGAAACCATTTCGCCGCCCTGATTCGCAATCTGTCCCGAAGTCTGTGCGACGAACGTTCCCTGCGAGGACATGCCGCCGTTCTGGTTCGACAGGCTGCCGGCGTCAAGCGTCATGCTGCCGCCGGCCGTCAGCGTTCCCCGGTCATTGACCAGCGCACCTGCAGCCTGCGCGTTGACCGCGCCTGCGGCGCTCGTGGTCGCCCCGGCGAGGTTCACGTCGCCCGCGTATGCCGCCAGCGCCATGTTGCCGTTCGCCGCCGTCTCGCTGCCCGCGAGATTCACGCCGCTGCCCGAGAGCGTCGCATTGCCGCCCGCCATGTTCAGGCCGCTGGCATCAAGCTGGCCCGATGCGGAAAGCAGCAGGTCGCCGCCGCTGCCCACCGAACCATCGCCATTCACGCCCGCGCCGAGCGTGCCGGTCGATGCAACGCTGCCCGCAGTGATCGACGTATTCTGTTGTGCCGCAACGGTGCCACTGTTGGTAACGGCTCCCGCCGTGCCAATGGAGGTATTGCCTTGGGCGTAGATCGTGCCGCTGTTCGCGACGCCCGCCGCGTTAATTCCGAGATTGCCGCTCGCGTTCATCGTGCCGGACTGTACAAGCTGGCCCGCGCTCGTGAGTATCAGATCCCCCGCCTGCGCAGCGATGGTACCGGCATTCGCAACACCCACGCCGTTCTCCGTCCCCACCAGAACGATGCGGTTGCTGTACATGCCACCCAGTTGCGACACGTCGATGGAAACGCCGGGAGCGGGGCCACTTCCTGCAATCGGCGTTGGAATCAGGCTCGTGTAGTCGATGCTGTTTGCGCCCGTCACAACATGCATTGACTTGCCATATATGGCTGCATTCACCTGCAGGGCGCGGGACAATAAGTCCACTTCATCAATATTTGAAGTGTTCAGGCCCGCCCCTTGGACAGTAATCATGCCGCCCGTTACACTGAAACCCGTCAGATTGCCATTGGCGTCGATCAGCGGATTACCAGTCGTTAAAATTCCACGTGCGGTGTTGATAAAGCCGCCGCCGTCCACGACCAGGCCGGAAGCGTTCGATATGATGACATCCGCCTTTTTCCCCGCGACCTCGACATAACCGCGCAATAGCGACGGATTATTGCTGTTGACCTGGTTGACGATTATCTTTGCGGCGTTGTTCGGTCCGAAGTTCGGATTACCCGATATCTGTCCGGCGAGTTGGGTGTTCGTATTAACGGGCGAATTATTGAGGATCGCGCCGTTTTTTTGCACATCGAACTGCGAGTACGTATTCACGGATATGCCCGCATTCGACGGTCTGTTCACGTTCACCTGTGGTAGACCATTCGCCGTGCTGATGACGCCGGGTGCATGTGCGCCACCGGGAACGATCTGCGCGTACGACGTGACGGGCGCAAGACCGAAAATAGCTAGTGCGGCAAAGGCCGCGTGACGGATTGCGAAGAGGGTGAACGATTGCAGCGCGACCGATGGGCCGGTTTCTCCCTGACCTGCCTTACCTTGTCCGACTGCGGTTTCTGCGACCGCAACGAGCATTCCCCGGAGCTTGCTGAAAACAAGCCGGTAATAACGGTTATTCATTGCTTGTACCTGTGATGCTGGATGAAGCCCTGCATACTGCAACGGCGTATTCCAGTGACCTCACACGACGCCGGACCGGCATCGCACCTGACGGCGCACACCTCGCGCGCATGCGGTTCATGCTGAGGCAATCGCAAACTAATTTCTGTCAACGATTGTCAGGATTCGACACTAAAACCACATTTTGCGAATTCGGAGTCATCTGATTGTCAAAACCGGATTCGCATGAAAAGTCGGATTTGACAATCGACAAAAACTGCCTGATACGTCAGTTAATCAGCTGCAATGCTGTCCATGAAACGAAAAAGCCCGCCAATGCGGGCTCTTTCGTTGTGCGCCGAGCATGCGCAACAGCTTGGGGGTGTGAGTCCCCTGTCCAACCTGATGGTGGTGAAGGACTAGCGAAACGCAAGGGCGTCGTCGTGAGGCGGGGTCTGAAGGAAGCGTGTAGCAAAGCCATGACCTGACGAACAGAAACCAGATGCGAGGCCTACCTAGCCGGACGAGCAAGCAATTGATTGCGAAGTCCATAGCCATCAAGGGCTGGGGTGGTAGATCTGGCAGGTGTGTGGTGAAGGCGGTTGCGCTTACCTCGGGAGGCCTGCATGGCGTCCTGGAATCAGGACTGAGCGGCTCGCAAGGGCCGTTGACCACCGTGCAGGAGTCAGCAGAGGGCATATTAGGGCGGCGACGCCTGAAGGCCCGAACGGAAAGGAGCGGCGAGTAAGCCGGAGAACTCGACATGGGAGAGCAGCAGAAAACGCATCGCGTCCTCGACACCGGAAGCAGGGGTGAAGCCCCGATGGCTGCTGGTGGAGGGGCTGAACCTATGGCGGCGAACCCCGAGTCTGAAAGCCCGTCGGCATATGACCGACTGATGGAAGAAGTCTGCGAAAGGGGGAACCTGAAGCAGGCGTTGAAGCGTGTGAAAGCGAACAAGGGCGCACCGGGCGTGGACGGGATGACCGTTCAGGCATTACCGGCGTACCTGCGGGAGCATTGGCCGTCGATACGGGCCACGCTGCTGAACGGCACATACAAGCCTCAACCTGTGAGACGGGTCGAGATACCCAAGCCGGATGGTGGTGGCGTGCGCAAGCTCGGCATCCCCTCTGCGCTTGATCGATTCGTCCAGCAGGCGGTCTTGCAGGTGTTGCAAAGGCAGTGGGACCCGACGTTCTCGGAGTCCAGCTACGGCTTCCGTCCGGGCCGCTCGGCACATCAGGCCGTGGCGCAGGCGCAAAGCTACATCCAGTCGGGGTACCGATGGGTTGTAGATCTGGATCTGGAGAAATTCTTCGATCGCGTGAGCCACGACATCCTGATGAGTCGGGTGGCAAAGCGAGTCAGCGACAAGCGAATGCTGAAGCTGGTCCGCTCCTTCCTGACGGCGGGTGTGATGGAGCACGGGCTGGTTGGTGCGACGGACGAGGGCACACCCCAGGGTGGTCCCCTGTCCCCGCTATTATCCAATCTGATGCTCGACGATCTTGACCGGGAGCTTGAGCGACGCGGGCTGCGTTTCGCGAGGTACGCTGACGACTGTAACGTCTACGTACGCAGCGAACGCGCGGGCCAGCGTGTGATGGCGGGGCTGAAGGCCTTCCTCGCCGGCAGGCTGAAGCTGACGGTCAACGAGACCAAGAGCGCGGTCGCACGGCCACACACGCGGAAGTTTCTGGGGTTCACCTTCTCGGATCGGGACAAGGTCAAACGGCGTATTGCGCCCAAGGCGCTGTCCCGCCTCAAGGAGCGCATCCGGGAATTGACTCAACGCACGCGCGGGGTCAGCGTCGACCAGATGATCGGCGCGCTGAAACGTTATCTGGCAGGGTGGCGGGGCTACTTCGGTTTCTGCGAAACGCCCAGCGTTCTGCAACGCCTGGATGAATGGATACGCCGCCGCATCCGCTGCTTCTTCTGGAAGCAGTGGAAACGGGGCCGCACAAGATTCCGGGAGCTGACAGTACGCGGCGTCAGCCGAAACCTTGCTGCCCAGACGGTCGGTTCGCCACACGATGCGTGGCGGCTGAGTTGCAGTCCCGCGCTGGGCATCGCCCTGTCAAACCGTTACCTTCGCTCGCTGGGGCTTCCATCACTAAGGCCATAGTCGATTAACCGATCCGAACCGCCGTGTACGGACCCGTACGCACGGTGGTGTGGGAGGGGCCGGGCCGCGAGGCCTGTCCCTATCCCGATTCAACGTCTCGGAGTTTATGATGCGCGCCACTAGTTGATTGGAGTTGTTCTGCATGACCGCGCAGCCGGGACCTCTGCGTCCACATCCACCGATGGATAGGCCTTTGACTATAAAAAGGCTCCGCCACAAGCGTATATTTCACCGGGAAAAACGCGCGGAGATTGCGTCGTGTTGCAAGAAGGATTATTCCGAACGGTGGATATATCGGCTTGTGTTTATACGGACGCTAGAGCGTGTTAGGCACTTTTCATAATCGGTGCAGCATGAACGAGCATAAGCATGGCGAAGACGACGAAGTGCAGGCCTGCCAGGGTTTCGGGCAGGCGCTCGTAGTCGCGTGCCAACCGCCGGAAGCGGTTGAGCCAGCCGAAACTGCGCTCGACCACCCAGCGGCGGGGCAGCAGCACGAAGCCCTTCTTCGCCTCAGGCAGCTTGATGACCTGCAGTTCAATGCCTTCATCACGTGCGGCCTGTGCAGCAGTGTCGCCCGTATAGCCCTGGTCAGCAAACGCAAGTTTCACCGTCTGACCGGTGACGTGCTGAACCTGACGCGCAAGCTCGGCCACCTGCGCGCGCTCCTGCTCGTTGGCCGGCGTAATGTGCACCGCGAGCAGCATCCCCAGCGTGTCGACAGCCATGTGAACCTTGCTGCCCCGCTTGCGCTTGTAACCGTCGTAGCCCGCACGCGGCCCGCTTTCACACGTGGACTGCAATGTGCGTCCATCCAGAATGACCGCACTGGGCTGGCCCTGACGCTGTTGCGCCACGCGCAGCACCGAGCGCAAATCGTTGACCATCGCCTCGAAACAACCCGCGTTCAGCCAGCGCTGCGTTTGCTGGTAGACCATTTCCCACGGCGGAAAGTTGGTCGGCAGCATGCGCCACGATGCACCCGCGCGCGCCATCCAGCGAAGCGCGTTGAACATTTCGCGCAGTTCGTATCGGCGCTGCGGTGCATCTTCGTTCATCAAGGTCAGATACGGAGCGGCGAAGCTCCATTCCTCGTCCGAAACATCTGTCGGGTATGGCTTGCGTTCTATCATCCCGCCAGGTTACCAGGTCTGACAGAAAGTGCCTAACACGCTCTAAGGAATGACAAGAAGCGGCCCCGCGTCTGCGGGGGCCGTGCCTGCAAGGGTGAGGAACGCCACCTATCCATACCACGTCCCCCCGTCCTCCCACCCACCACCAGCACTTCAATCCCGCAGCTTCACCGCCGTCATCCGCGGCATTAGCAGATGAATGATGCCCAACGCAACCAGATACGCCGACGCGCCGACGGTGAAGAGCGCCCAATACTGCCCGGTGCGCTGCAAGGTCTCGCCGATCACGCCGGAAAAGAAGAACGAACCGACCATCCCCGCCACGCCGCCGATACCGACCACCGTGCCGACCAGCCGCTTCGGAAACACGTCGCCGACGATGGTGACGAGGTTCGCCGACCAGCCCTGGTGCGCCGCTGCCGCGAGACCAACGGCGAAGACCGCCCACCACAGGCTCTGGAAATACGACAACGTTGCGATCGGCACCACGCACAATGCACAAATGAGCATCGTGAGCTTGCGCGCGAAATTCGGCCTGTTGGTGCGGGCCATCAAACGCGACGACAGCCAGCCACCCGCCACGCTGCCGACCGATGACATCGTATAGATAGCGATCAGCGGCAGGCCCATGTTGCCGATGTCGATATGGCGCGACTCATTGAGCCACTTGGGCAGCCAGAACAGATAGAACCACCACACCGGATCGGTCAGCAGCTTGCCGAACACAAACGCCCACGTTTCGCGGTACTTGAGCACCGACAACCAGCCGACTTTCTGCTCGGCGACTTCCTCGCGATCGGCATTGATGTAGTCGAGTTCTTCCTTCGACACCGACGGATGCTCCGAAGGCTGCCGATAAACCAGCATCCACACCGCCAGCCAGATGAAACCGGTCGCGCCGCCCGCGATGAACGTCGCGCGCCAGCCCCACATCACGGCAGCGATCGGCACGAAGGCCGGCGCCACGATGCCGCCGATCGTCGCGCCCATGTTCCAGAAGCCCGTCGCTAGCGCGCGTTCCTTCTTCGGAAACCACGTGGCGGTAGTGCGGATCGCAACCGGAAAATTGGCCGCCTCGCTGAAGCCGAGCAGACCGCGCACGGCCGCGAAGCCCGGCACGGTCGATGCCACCGCGTGGAGCATCGCCGCGAGACTCCACAGCGCCATCGCGCTGCCGTAGACCTTCTTCGTGCTGACGCGATCCGCGATGCGGCCGAAGATCGCGAGACCCACCGCATAGGCGACCGTAAACACCATCACGGTCTGCGCGTACTGCACCTGGCTCCAGCCGATATCCTTTTGCAGCAGCGGCGCGAGCAGCCCGAGCATTTGACGATCCATGTAGTTGATCGTCGTCGCGGCGAAGATCATCGCGCAGATGGTCCATCGGTATCGTCCGACGGCCGTGCGTGCGGCGGCCGTCGTGGCTTCTATCGTTTTCATCGTGTCTCCTTAAGGTTTCTGCAAATGGTGTCTATACGGTTGTTCGATGCAGTCAATGCGCGGAGGTGGGCATTCCTTCACGCGGGCTCATACGGGAGAAGAACACGACCCCGGCGGCTACCACCGACATCACCGCGAGTCCAGTGAGGCCGCCCTCGATCGAGCCGGTCTTCTGTTCGAGGAAGCCGAAGGCCGCTGGCGCGACGAAGCCGCCGAGGTTGCCGATCGAGTTGATCAGCGCCAGCACCGCGGCGGAAATCCGCGCGTCGAGATAGCCCTGCGGGATCACCCAGAACAGCGACGAGGCGGCCTTGAAGCCGATCGCCGCAAAGCAGATCGCGACGAACGAAAATGCCGGGCCGCCCTGGCCGGCCGCATACATGCCGAGCGCGGCGATCAGCAGCACGCACGCGACCCACGCCTGCTGGAACTTGAAGCGCGCCGCGAGCATCGCGAACAGATACATCGCCGCGATCGAGATCAGCCACGGAATCGAGTTGTACAGGCCGACCTGGAAATCGTTGAAATGGCCCATCTTGCGGATGATGCTGGGCAGCCAGAAGGTCGCGCCGTAGATGGTCAGCGATACCGCGAAGTAGATCAGGCAAAAGATCAGGATTTGCGGATCGCGCAGCAGCGCGCCTATCGATGGCTTGACCGGGTGCGCGGCGGCGCGCTGGCGTTGCTCTTCGTCGACCGCATCGAGCAAGGCGTCCTGCTCGGCGCGGGTGAGCCAGGCGGCGTCGCGCGGCTTCGAGTCGAGCCACAGCAGGATGAAGCCCGCGAGCACGACCGAGAACATGCCTTCGATGATGAACATCCACTGCCAGCCGCGCAGCCCCGCGCCTTCGATCAGCATCAGCCCGCCGGAGATCGGCCCGGACAGCACCGACGCGAGCGCCGAGCCGCTCAGGAAGATCGCCATCGCCTTGCCGCGCTCGTTGCTCGGCAGCCATTGCGTGAAGTAGTAGATGACGCCGGGAAAGAAGCCCGCTTCGGCCGCGCCGAGCAGGAGCCGCATCGCGTAGAACGACGTCTCGCCGCGCACGAACGCCATGCCGGCCGCGGCCAGCCCCCACGTCAGCATGATGCGCGCGAGCCACAGCTTCGCGCCGTAGCGCTGCAGCAGGATGTTCGACGGCACTTCGAAGATCGCGTAGCTGATGAAGAAGAGCCCCGCGCCGAGCCCATAGGCCGCCGCCCCGATGCCCAGATCGGCGCTCAGATGCTGGCGCACGAAGCCGATGTTCACGCGGTCGATGTAGTTGACGATGAACATCACGACGAACAGCGGCAGCACGCGCCATTTGATCTTGCGCACCGCGCTCGCCAGCGCGCCGGCGCGCTCGGGCCGCGCCGTGTCGGCAATCGGGCTACTCATGGGGTTGTCTCCTTCGATGGCGACGCGCGTTGCGCGTCGCAGGGCTCGTAGGCGCGGATGGGAAGCGGGAGTTAAAAGCGCGGATTCTTGCCGGTGAAGCCCGGCTCGTACTTGCGCATCTGCGAGAGGTCATCGCGATTGCGCACGCCGCACGACAGATACTGCGCATGCAGTTCGGCGAGCCGCTCGCGGTCGAGCTCGACGCCGAGGCCCGGCGTGGTGGGCACGCGCACCGAGCCGTTGTCGAACGTCACGCGGCCGCCCTTGATGACTTCTTCCTCCTGCCACGGGTAATGCGTGTCGCACGCATAGGTCAGGTTGGGGATGCTTGCCGCGACGTGCGTCATCGCCATCAGGCTGATCCCGAGGTGCGAGTTCGAGTGCATCGACATGCCGAGATCCCACAGCTTGCACATGCGCGCGAGCGTCTGCGTAGCGCGCAGGCCGCCCCAATAGTGGTGATCCGACAGCAGGACCTTGACCGAACCCATCTCGGCGCCGCGCCGGAAATCTTCCATCGTCGTGATGACCATGTTGGTCGCGAGCGGCAGGCGCGTGTGCTTCGCCAGTTCGGCCATCCCTTCGAGACCCGGGCACGGGTCTTCGTAGTACTCGAGCAGCTCGTCGAGTTCAGGTGCCGCCGCGATGCTCGTTTCGAGCGTCCAGTTGGCGTTCGGGTCGAGGCGCAGCGGCACGCCGGGGAACGCCTGATGCAGCGCGCGCATGCACGCGATTTCGTGTGCCGGTTCGAACACGCCGCCCTTCAGCTTGATGCTCTGGAAGCCATACAGCTCGATCATTCGACGCGCCTGCGCGACGATCTGCCCGGGGCTCAGGCCTTCGCCCCAGGCATCGGGCGCATAGGGCTTGTCGACGTGCTCGGCGTACTTGAAGAACAGATAGGCGCTGTAGGGCACGGCGTCGCGCACCTTGCCGCCGAGCAGGTCGACGACCGGCGCGCCGACGATCTGCCCTTGCAGATCGAGCATCGCGACTTCGAGCGTGCTGATGACTTTCGGCGCGTTCTTCGCCGAGTGCGAGCCGGGCGCGAGTTCGAATTCGACCGCGCCCGGGCTCGCCTTGATCGACGCTCGCACGCGCTCTTCCATGCGATTGAGGTCGAATGGCGACAGGCCGGCCACCAGCGACTTCGCCTGTTCGAGCACGCGCAGCATCGGTTCGTCGCCATAGGTCTCGGAGATGCCGACGCGGCCGTCGCTCGTCTCCAGCTCGACGATGGCGCGCAGCGCCCAAGGTTCGTGGATTCCGGCGGCGTTGAGCAGCGGGCCGTCGCGGAAGGCGATCGGGGTGATGCGCACCTGCGTGATGGTGATGTCGCGAGTCATGATGGCAATCGGCATAAGAAGAGTTTGATGGGACGGATGGTAAAGCACTAATGTATTAGTGCGTTACTGGGGTAAGTACCCATGTGCACTGTTCGCGGAATTCCGCTCGCAAGCCCGCTGGAAGGGGCGCGCGTCGGCTATAGTACTAGTGCCTCAGCGGACCGCCATGCCGGGTCACGTCTGCTTCCATGCTTCAGTTTCTGCCATGAAAAACCACGCTCATTCGTCGACGGTAACCCGGCTCGACCGCTCCCGCCACGCCGCGCCGCAAGTATTCGAACGACTGCGCGAAATGATCCTTTCCCTCGAACTCACGCCGGGTACGGTGCTGTCGCGTGCCGAGCTGGCGAACCGCTACGGGCTCAGCCAGACGCCCGTGCGCGACGCGCTGATGAAGCTCGGCGAGGAAGGTCTCGTCGACATCTATCCGCAGCACGCGACGGTCGTCAGTCAGATCAACGTGACGTCCGCGCTGCAGGCGCATTTCCTGCGCCGCTCGATTGAACTCGAAGTGGTGCGCACGCTCGCGGAGCAGCGCGACGCCACGCTGATCGCTGAACTGCGCCTGACGATCGCGCGGCAAACGGAATTGCTCGACCTGAAGAACTACGAGCAGTTCTCGCTGCTCGATCAGGCGTTTCATCGGCAGATGTACGAGGCGGCCGGCGTGCCGCAGCTATGGGATCTGGTGCGTAGGTTGAGCGGCCATATCGACCGGCTGCGGCGCCTGAATCTGCCGGTGGAGGGCAAGACAATAGCGGTCGTGCGCGATCACACCGAGATCGTCGATGCGATCGACAAAGGCGATGTCGAGGCGGCGCAGGCAGCGCTACGCAAGCATCTGTCGGGGACGCTGAGTCAGATCGATCAGATCCGCACAAGTCATCCGAATTTTTTGGCGGACGAGTGAGCGTTCGCTGATTCGCTGGCTACGGCTGGTTCACGGTCATTCTGAATGGACCGCCGTTCGCCGCCGCGTGGGGTACCGCTTCGTTGAGCGGATCGCAACATCCTCGTTTTCATGTTCATCGAACCGGAAGCGCGGCGGCTGTTCGGACCCGCCTGGGAAAACGAAGCGCGCCGCATGTGGATCGCGCACGACGCGAAGGCCCTAAGACCTTGGTCCGATTGACGCGACAGCCACGCGTGGCACCCTCGTACAAAGCCGGCATACTCGTATTCAACCTGTCAGGGAGGTCGCCATGTTTTCATGGAGCCGGGAGTTCGCGGTCGCGGTCATGGCTGTGTCCGTGATGGTTTGCGCGGGAAGCTCCTGGGCAACCGAACAGGCTCAGCAGCGTCGCGCCGGACGTGACGTTCGCCAGGAGACACGCCAGGGTTCCCGCCACACGAAGCAGGAGTGCCGGGCCACGGACCAGAAGAGCAATTCGCAATGCCGGCAGGACAAGCGGCAAACCAAGCAGAATGGCCGTGAGGCGGCCAGGAATATCAAGTATTGAGCGTTTGCGTTCGCGTGCGCCGGCTGGGCACTGAACCAGCGACAGCAGGGGATGGCAGACACCACGTCCACCAGATCAAGCGGGGAAGCTGATGCGAGCCTGCCGATACGTAGCGCTTTGCACCTTGCCGTTCATGATCGTCGGCTGTAACACGCCTCCGATCGCACCGGGCAAGCCGGTCGATATCCCGACTGCCCTCGAGCAGGTTCTCCAGGGCCTGTGCAATTTCCGCAAAGATCAGGCCGGCCGGAAGCAGGATCTCGGCGCTGCAATCGACTCGATCACCGTGGAACTCGACCTGACCGTCGACGGAGCGAGAAATCCCCCGGTGGCGGTGGCGCCGGATATCCAGTTCATTCCCACCGTTAGCTATGGTCAGATCATGACGGCAAACAGGGGTAGCAGACTCGTGCTTACGCTGAAAAACACCGGCAGCGGTGCCCACGGCGGCGACTGCGATGTCACCGCGCCGGCCAGGTAGAGACCATTTTCGCTCGCCATAGTCTATGGCATTGCGAAAGCGGACGACTGGGCACTTGCCGCGCGTTGAACAGCGCGGCTCGCGCCAGCGTTGCACGTCAACCTTGGGCGATGCTCTCCCACGCGCCCGATTGAGCCGAGCGGAACACGGCATCGATCACCCGCATATTCGCGCGCGCATCTTCTAGCGAAATAGCCTGCGGGCCCCCACTCAGGATCGCCTCCGCGAACGTGGCGGCGGCTACGCCATATTGATCGCACACCGCAAGCTCCAGCCAGCGGTCAGTCGCGACACCGTCGCTATTGTGCTCACTGATTAGCAGGCGTGTCGGTCGATCGTTTGGTGCATTGAATGGAATTTCGACTTCGATTCGCCCCTTGGTACCGTGAAATTGCATCCGCTGGTACGGATAGGTCTGAGTCGAGTAAAAGAAACTCGCCTGCACGCCATCGAAGTCCATCAGCACGGAGCCGAGCCGGTCCACTTTGAAGGTCGGATCCTGCTCCACCAGCGCAACGACGCGCCGTGGCTCACGCCCGATAGTGAAGCGCGACGTCGTGATCGGATAACAACCAATATCGAGCAGACCGCCGCCACCTAGCTCGCTCTTGTTGCGGATATTGTGTTCGTTCGTGTTGTGATAGGTGAAACCGCCGGTCACTGCCCGCAATTCGCCGATCGCGCCTTCGTCGATCAAGGTCCGCACCTTCAACCATTGCGGATGCGTGCGAACCATGAACGCTTCCTGGATGTATCGGCCGGTCTTGTCGCGCGCGGCGATCAGCCGTTCAACCTGTTGAGCGTCCAGGCTGATCGGCTTCTCACACAGGACGTGCTTGCCCGCCTCGACCGATTTGATCGTCCATTCCACGTGGAAATGATTGGGTAATGGAATATAGACCGCGTCGATTTCCGGGTCCGCGAGGAGCGCCTCGTAACTATCGTACGCGACAGCCAGACCATACCTGGCCGCGGCTTCCCGCGCCTTCTCCGGAGAGCGCGACGCGATGCCTTTCACCCGACACTTCGGCGCGTTGTGCATGGGCACGACCACCTTGTCGTTGATCTTTGCGGCACCCAAAATTCCCCAGACTATTTCATCCTTTGCCATGACATCCCTTTATTCGATTGCGTATCCGATGAGTCGAGCAGGCTGAACATTCGCGTGAGTCGACAAGTCGCGTGAGTCCGCGAACGACCAGAAGCATGCGATCGTATCAGTTTAACCGTGTCGCCCCGCGATACGCGGCGAACACTGCCGCGCGCTGAGCGGGCGTCAGCCGGACCAGATCGAGTTCGTCGTGATTGCGCAGAAACACCCCCCATTGCGCGCTCGGCGGCCGTGGCTTCGTCGCAAGGAGCGCGTCCTTCAACGGTTTCGTGTTGCCCGTCGCGAGCGTGTAGAACGTGTTTTGATTGACCCGGAAGTTGAACATCATCGGCAGGCGCTCGCCCTCGTCGCCGAAGTAGTGCAGGTCGGTTTGGGGCGGCACGTTGCCTTCGGCCAGATCGTCGTCATGCCGAGCCCTTGCAGGTAATCGAGCCTGCGCATCAGGCCCTCGAAGTCGCCGACGCCGTCGCCATTCGCATCCATGAAGGTGTCTACCGAGAGGCAATAAATGATCGCGCCAACTTGCTTGCCGCCAGCGAGGCGGTCATCGTGATTCTTACGCGAAGCTTGTGCGATGCCGTGCGGCCGATTAACGGGCCGAACGATGCAGTTCGGTAGTCGTCCCCAAGGTGCTCCAACCTCATTGGTTTCCACGAGCAATTGCGAAGTCGCCCGAGTGCGATCCGGCGGCCGCGCTCGCGCTCGAGCGTCAAAGCCGATCACGCAGCGGTCAAAGGCGCGGCGCTGGCACTCTCATCGATCGATGAAACGGTACTGCGGATGCGCGCGGCGATTCGCGCGTCGAGCGGCGTGTACACGAGCATGCTCAGGTCTGGCCGACCATCGACGGCGAACAGCGAATACTCCATTTCGATGGTCCCGAACGCAGGATGCAGCAGGCGCTTAACGTGCTGTCCTTCGCTGTGGCCGAATACCTGGTTTTCGCGCCACATGCGTTCGAAGTCCGGGCTCGCGCGACACAGATCGTCGACCAGATCGCCCACCTCGGAAGCGAGCCCCGCGCGGGCAACGTCCGCTCGGAACGTCCCCACGACGAAGCGCGCGACACTCTCCCAGTCGTGCTGTTTTGCCCGGACGGCCGGATCGCCGAACAGGAAGCGCAGGATGTTGCGCTGGCCCGGCGGCAGCGCGCTGTAGTCGGTCAGCACGACGGCTGCGGCGCGATTCCACGCGACGACGTCCCACGTCGCGGTCTTGATGATCGACGGGCTGGCATCGAGTGAATCGAGCACGCGTTGCAAGCGCGGGTCCACTGCGTCGGTGGACCGGTAGCGCACTTCCGGGGGGCGTCCGAGGCCCAGCATGAAAAGATGTTCGCGCTCGGTATTCGTCAGCATCAGCGCCGCGCAGATGCGCTCAAGCACCGCGGCGGACGGCGCGCCGCCGCGGCCCTGCTCGAGCCACGTGTACCACGTCGAGCTGATATTCGCGCGCTGCGCCACTTCTTCCCGGCGCAATCCGGGCGTGCGCCTGCGGCCCGAGAAGCCGAAGCTGGCCGGATCGAGCCGCGTGCGGCGACTACGCAGAAAGTCCCCGAGGGTTTGGGCGGTGTTCACTGGGATGATTAACCTGTTAGTCGCTTTACCGGGATAAGCTCACTACTTCAATAGCATAGTGAATGATCGCATAGTGCGTCGGTGGCTATTCTGGAGACTTGACCATGCGAATCTTTCTGACGGGCGCAACCGGGTTTATCGGCTCGGCTTTGGTGCCCGAACTTATCCAAGCCGGGCATCAGGTCATCGGCATGACCCGGTCCGACCAGGGCGCGCAGGCTCTCAGCGCGGCCGGTGCGGAGGTCCATCGCGGCACGCTCGAAGACACCGACAGCCTGCGCAGCGGCGCCGCGAAGGCGGACGCCGTCATACACCTTGCTTTCGACCACGATTTCTCGCACTTCGTGGAGAACTGCGAGAAGGACAAGCGTGCTATCGCTGCACTGGGCTCGGCGCTGGCCGGCTCGGATCGGCCGCTTCTGATCACGTCGGGCACGGGCGTCGGCAGCCGCGATAACGGGCAGCCGGCCACCGAAGACGTGTTCAACACCAGTCACCCGAACCCGCGCATCGGCTCGGAGCTGGCCGGCAACGTGCAGCTGGAGGCGGGCGTCAACGTGTCGGTGATGCGCTTGCCGCAAGTGCATAACCCGTACCGGCAAGGCCTCATCACGCCGCTCATCCAGATCGCGCGGGACAAAGGCGTGTGCGCCTATGTGGAGGAGGGACGCAACCGCTGGCCGGCGGGGCATCTGTCGGATGTCGTGCGGCTGTACCGGCTCGCGATCGAGAAGGGCGAACGCGGTGCGCGCTATCACGCGGTCGGCGAAGAAGGCGTTAGCGCCCGCGAGATCGCCGAGGCGCTTGGACGCGGCCTGAAGTTGCCGGTCGTCTCGATCGCGCGCGGCGAGGCGCAGGCGTACTTCGGATGGATGGCGATGTTCGCCGCGCTCGATATGCCGGCATCGAGCGCGCAGACGCAGGCGCGTTTGGGCTGGCGACCGACAGGTCCGACGCTTCTCGCGGATCTGAACGAAGCGCGTTACGTTCAGGTGTCCACGTAGCTGTCGCTGTCGCTGTCAGCCGCCGTCCCACGAGAACAAACCTGGAGCAACCATCGCCGTCATCATAGGTGTTTCATTACGCCACTCGCCAGCTTGCGCAGTTCGTCGAACTGCGTGACGAGCTGGAGGCACAGAATAAAGGCCAGCGTCGCTGCGGGCGCCGGGTGGCGTTCGGTCCATCGCAGCACCGGCGTCGCGTAGCGTACGCGGATCGCATCCCGCGTCATCACCAATGTAATCACGATTCCCACCGCGGCGCCCACCAGCAAATCGGTCGGATAGTGAAAGCCGAGATAGGCGCGCGGAAGGCAAATGAACAGCGCAGTATAGAGAAGCGCCAGCACGCCGACGCGCCGCGACATGAGGAAGATGCCGGTGGCGACCGCCATCCATAGCATCGCGTGATCGCTTGGGACGGAACTCCAGTTGGTCAGCACTGCGTCCTTGATTTCGCCGCTGGCAAAGCGCAGATGCAGTTCGGTGTCGTAGACGGGGCGCACCCTGAATGGCAACCAGTGAGTCAGCAGTCTTCCGACTAAGAGCGCCACGATGCCGCTGACAAGCGTCGCGAGAACCATTTCTCGCCGCCATTCGCGGCACTCGTCTTGCTGAAACCACATCCACCACAGCACGGGAATGAGTACGAGGCCTTTGAAGGTGTACAGGTTGTCGATGGCCTGGATGGATAGATTCGCGAACTCACCAAGGTGTATGTTGGACAGATATGTTTCGATGGATAAATCGAAGCTATTCATTGTTTTCTAAAGAAATTGAGCCGGTCGCGGATGAGGGTCAGCATAATTCATCGCATGCACGGCATTTTTTGGCGCTTACTTTCACTGACAATTATTACCGCGCAATTTCATCGCTAACTTTCAGTGACCCTGTGGACGCTCATAACAAGGGGAGCCGTGTGATTGAAATGCGCCCGTCCTGTCCAGCGCTGAGTCACCGCGCAGGATGCGGCGATACACTGTAGTCGGATCTTTCAAGGAGGCCGTCATGAAACTGGTCGACTGGAACATTCAGTGGGGATGCGGCGTCGACGGCCGCGTCGACCTCGGACGGATCGTGCGGGAAGCACGCGCGTTGTGCGACTTCGACGTCCTGTGTCTGCAGGAAGTCACGCGCGGCTTCAACGAAGAACCGGCGGCCGGCGGACTGAAAGGCGCGCCATCGTCCGATCAGTTCGCCGAACTTGCCGCTCTGCTGCCGGAGATGACCGTGCTCGATGCGGTCGGCTCCGATCTGCCCTCGTTGGGCGCGAGCCGTCATCGGCGGCAGTTCGGCAATGCCATCGTGACCCGTTTGCCGGTTCGTCAGGTGCTGCGCCATTCTCTGCCGTGGCCCGCGGACCCCGCCAAGCCGTCGATGCTGCGCGTCGCGCTCGAAGCGGTGCTCGAAGCCGACGTCGGTCCGCTTCGTGTCATCACCACGCACCTCGAGTTCTATTCGGAGAAACAGCGGCTCGCACAAGTGGCGAGACTGCGCGAGTTGCATCAGGAGGCGTGCGCTCACGCGCGCGCTCCCGCGCGTGGCGAGAAGCCGGACAGTCCGTTTGCCGATACGGCGCGCCCGGTCAGCGCGATTTTGTGCGGAGACTTCAACAGCGCATTCGAAGACACCGCCTTTTGCCGAATGCTCGAACCGATCACCAACGCTCCGGCGTTCGTCGATGCGTGGGCCCGCGCGCACCCCGGCGAGCCGCGTGCCGCGACGGTCGGCCTATACGATCACGAGCAATGGCCCGACGGAGCATTCGCGTGCGATTTCGTTTTCGTCACGGCAGACCTGAGCGCACGCATTGCATCGTGCGATGTCGATCAGCACAGCCGCTCGTCCGATCATCAGCCGATGTGGCTGGAACTGCGTTGAAGGGACTCGGAGTTACCGCCCCGTCACTGGCGCAGGAAAATCTGACCGCGTGATTCGGCGGGATGCTTAAGGTGCTGTTAAGGGTTGCTCTGCGATGGTTGAGCCTATGTTCAAGCCATGAGAATAGTGAGCACGTCACATGAATAGCAACCCGTCGCAAACTCGCGCGCATGCACTCAGTAAAGTCCCGCAGATCACGCTGGGCTTCTGGATCATCAAAATCGCCGCCACGACGCTTGGCGAAACGGGCGGCGATTGGGTGACCATGTCGCTCAAATTGGGTTATCTGATCGGCACCGCGATTTTTGCGGTTATTTTTATTGGGCTGGTCGCAGGGCAGATCAGGGCGGAGCGGTTCAATGCCTCGCTCTATTGGGCGACCATCGTTGCAACGACCACGCTCGGTACCACGCTGGCCGACTTCTTCGATCGTTCGGTGGGAGTCGGCTATCCGGGCGGTGTAGTCATCGTCTTCGCGCTTCTGCTTGCGAGCCTGGGCGTCTGGTACAAATCGGAAGGTACGGTGGCGGTGCGGAGCGTAACCACGCCCAAAGCCGAGTGGTTCTATTGGGTGACGATCCTCTTTTCGCAGACACTGGGTACGGCCTTGGGCGATTGGGTGGCGGGATCGGACGAAGGCGGTCTGGGGCTTGGCTATGAGTACGGCGCTTTGATCTTCGGTGGGGGGCTGCTGATCGTCGGTGCGCTTTATTACTGGTCGCGGCTGTCACGGACCGCTATATTCTGGGCGGCGTTCATCCTGACGCGTCCGCTCGGCGCGACCTTGGGGGACCTGCTCGACAAACCCATTTCTCAAGGTGGGCTCGAGATCAGCCGACTCTATGCGTCGGTGATTCTGGTTTCGTTCATGGCGCTCTGCGTGATTTTCTTACCGCAACGTCCTGCTGGGCGAGCGATGCGGTAGATGGCGCGAAGAGGCTACGAATGTTCGGGAATAGCCATTGCGTGCCCGCTTCTCGGGTGGCGCCGCGTTGTTTGCCGTGTCTGCTCCTTCGATTACGGCAGCGACGAGTTTGACGCAACGCATTGGCACAGTGCCAGTTCATCCTCGCGAAGCTCGGCCTCGGGAATTTCGCTGCGCGCTCAAACTGGATGCGGTCCTGTCAACTCGGCCAAAACGGAAAAACGAAGGAGCGCGACAGTCGCGCTCCGTTCATTCATGGGTTACAGCAGGCAGGCTTACTTGATCGCAGTCAGGTAAGAGCCGGACAGGAAGCGTTGCGAACGCGGAATGGTCGCCGTGTAGGCCTGAATCGCGGCTGCCAGCTGCGGACGAATCAGGTTACGGTTGTAGTCGTAGATCGAATAGCCGTCGCCTTCGCCATTGCTCGGATCGCCGTTGCGCACGACATACCAGAACGCCTTTGCCACCGAACCGTTGTTCATCAGAACCTTCAACTGGTTGAATGCGGCCGTTTGTCCGGCGTCCGTACCGTTGGTGCCATTGTTGGTCTCGGTCAGCCAGATCGGCTTCGCGCCACTGCTGACGAGGTTCGACACCGTGGTCATGAATGCCTGCACCATCATGTCGTATTCGGCGCTGCCGAAGTAGGGGTGAACGTCGACGACATCGATCGTGGTGTTCAACGGGCTGGAAGCACTCTTGGTGTTGTTACCCATTGCCTTGATGTAGTCGGTCGCCTGGATCAGCTCGCTGCCCGCGGGCGGTTTCCAGCCGTTATTCGGGTACGCCGAGTTGTAGAAGTACGAGATGCCCTGAGTGTGCAGAACCGTTTTGTAGCCCGACTGGCTTTTCGTGTTCAGGATCTGCCTGGCTTCCGAATAGAGCGTCTTGCTGCGATTCAGAATGTATCCGGAGATACCGTTCGGATCGCCGTAAGACGGGTCCGAAGCGGAGAACGACCAGTTGGTCTCATTGAACAGTTCGATGTCAGCCGTAAAGGGCAGAACGACGTCCATGAGCGAGCCGAGATACTTCGTGAACGTCGCGTCGCAGAAGTCGAGTCGCGGTGACGATGCGGTCGGCGGATTTTTGGTGGCCGGGCATTGGTATGCACTAGACGGCGCGTACATGCCCACCTGGAAAAGAATCTTCATGCCGCGCGTGCGTGCGGCGTTCAGAAGCGACTTCAGAAAGGCCACTTTGTTGGGATCCAGCGTGCTGCCGTCGGCCAGCGTCATGAAGTCCCACGAAACGCCGAGGCGAACCGTACCCACGCCCAATCCGGCAATCAGATCCAGGTCCTTTGAGCATTCGCTCAGCGCCGTCTGATCCGCACTCCAGAGATTGCAGTTCACGTCCATTGCAAAACGGTCGTTTCCGCTTCCGGTGGGCGGCGGCTGCAGCGCCGCGAGTTGCTGGGCGGTGGCGGCGGTCGAACTCGTCTGGGAGAACGCTGGCATCGATTGCCCGCACAACAGGGCTAAAACGGCGAATAGTGAGTAGAGTCTGAGTTTCATGGCTTAGCTATAAATTGCTACTGACCGGGGATGGGCCGAGAACGTTGGAATTACGTTTGCCGATGACCATCAGTTCCTGAAGCGATGGCATACGTAACGCAAACACGTCAAACGCGTGAGTCAACGGTCGCTGACATCACGATTGAAAATGCTCTTGCACGGGATATGCTGGTTTCGTATCGATCGTCGCGAAACGGTTCAATCGCCTTGTCCCGCCCGTTGCACCAGGGCGCGGTTATAAGGCTGACCGTTCGCCTGAACCGGCGGAGAGCCATTGTCGGGGGGCACTACGCCGTTGCTGTACGGATCTGTAGCCGCGTTCGCGGCTGTGTCGGCAGGGAGGGAGTTGGCGGTCACGGACGCGGTGCTGCCATCATCGCTTGTTTCACCGCCACAACCTGCAAGGCTTAGTACGCCTGCGATAAATGCAAGCGCCGAAGCAGTTTTTGCGATCTGGGGAAGCCGACGAAATGACGGTTTCAGTCTTGGAGAGAGTCTGCTGAAGAAGGACATCTGTCTATCAAGGCCGATGGAACCTGGCCGCTAAAACGAACAACGTTCGCGTGATAAGGACGTCGCCACGAAAAAATACGCAACAACACGAAGTACAACTGAATAATGATCGGCTTTTGTCAAGAGCCGCCCGCTGCCGCACTCGCGTGGGGCACTAATCGCGTTTAATCTTCAGATTTAATGCGACCTACTGAAAACCCGCTTTCATCATTTTCAATCGGAAGATTCGGTAATTCGTCGCAAATTGCGAAGTTTTTCCAATCGAATCAAAATCGACAAGGTTTTCCCTGAGTGATCTGATGAATACGAATGATACAGAATTGGAACAAATCTTTCGCCATCGGACGTAACTAAGCGTAACAACGAAATTTGTGCTATGTGAGCCTATCGGCAACGCGTCCCTCCTCCCTTCCAACGCTTATCCAGACGCGTTCTCACGCCCGAATTAGAGATTCACAAAACAACAAAAAAGCCGTTACAAAATTGTTACTTGTCGCTTTTAGACAGTCGCGGTGCTTTATTTCCGCCAATGTATGGTTCTTATCGGGATGGCTGGGACCTAATTAAATGCTGATTAAATGTTTCGGTATGGTTTTAGAAAGAAAATAATGCTGCCGAGGCATTTATATGGGCCGCACCGGTCGCATCAAATAAATCGCGGAATGCGAATTTTGCCATGGTTTGACTTTGGGCTTTGGAACAAGGAGACGGCCGGGAGCCAGGGGCGCGGAACCTGCATATCATCGCCAGCGAAACACGCGCAATGGCTCGCCTGGTCGCGGCGAAACTCGAAGCCGCCGGAACACCGGCGCTGCTTGCTATTCGCCACCGCGGACTTGCCATCGTGCCGATGCTGAGGCCTTGTTGGGCAACCCCTTCGTGGTAGGAGCAGGGCTTGGCAGTTCGGTAACGGTCAGCCGAGTCTCTTCGGCCAGGCCGACCTGGTCCGCCTGCCCGACGCGTCTTGCCGCCACGTTTGAGCGCGCAATCCATTTTCGCGACTTCGCCATTTCCGCCGCCTCACGACGAATCTCAGGACGACATAGGGTTTTGCTCGGGCTTTCTAAAACAACCAGTTTTTGAAGTTTCATTGTTATGTGGCCGACCTCACAAAGCGCAGCAAGTCGCGGGCCTGACGCTGTCATTTTCCGGAAAGTTCTCTGCTACGCTCCCGAATGCCGTTGATTCGCAATTAGAAAGCGAACGTAGCCGTCGCGCGACTCGTGCGCATTATCGCGTGGGTAACACGCAATAAAAGATGGCGACGAATGGTTCTGCGAGCCATTACACGTTGCGGGAGATCATAGTCATGTTCCATCAACACGCGCCCACTCGCGCGACGTTGCGTGCGTGCGCGCCGGTCCGAAGTCCGGGACGCCGCGCGCTGCTGCGTGGCATATCGGCCGCGGCGTTAGCCGGCGTTTCTTTTCCGCTATACGCGCAGCACGCAAGCATAGGACTCGTCACGCCGCCCATTCGTCTCGACGACTTCTGGGTGGTCGATCAAAGCGGCCAGAAACAGTTGCTAACCGACCTGTTGCGTCAGAAAGTGACTGCGTTGCAGACGATTTACACAGGATGCACCTCAGTTTGTCCTTTGCAGGGTGCACTGTTCAGCACCGTTCAGCAACGGATATCGCAGTTACAGCACCGCTACCCCGTTCAGTTGGTGTCGATCGGAATCGATCCGCTTTCCGACTCGCCGCCCGCGCTGCACGCATGGCTCATGCGCTTCCAGGC
Source organism: Paraburkholderia sp. 32 (assembly GCF_050435345.1). Lineage (NCBI taxonomy): Bacteria > Pseudomonadati > Pseudomonadota > Betaproteobacteria > Burkholderiales > Burkholderiaceae > Paraburkholderia > Paraburkholderia sp. 32. The sequence continues at coordinate 740,346 of NZ_JBNDKD010000002.1, read as the reverse complement.
CGGACCCGAATGGCGGGCGGCCACGCCGACGTTGCAGGACGTCGACCGGATGCGCCGAGCGCTTGCGGGCAGCACCCTGCCACTCGGCAACATTGCCGATCACTCGACCCAAATCTACTGCTTCGATGCGAACGCAATGTTGCGCTGGCGAAGTGACGACCTGCCTCGCGCGGATCAAATTTGCGATGTACTGGGCGCATTAGGGCGTGTGTAACCTACTGGACTGAGGCTATGTCACAAAACCGATCGTTTAGGATCCTCTCGCAATCGTTCGACGGGTGCGTGAAAGCGTTGCTGCTGATCACATTCATGGCGGCGCTTTCGATGTTCTCCACAGCTGCCGACGCGCAGACATCGAGCACGCTCACCGTCAACGGCACGACCTTGTGCGCCGACGTGAACGCTGAATCGAAGACGCCTGGCGCCTCGGTTATCGAGTGGACGTGCAATGGCGGGAATAACCAGCACTGGACACTGACGCAGAACAACGGGCTTTATCAGTTCGTCAACGTCAACAGCAACCTTTGCCTCGACATCTACGGTGTCAGCACGGACGCCGGCGCTGGGGCGGACCAGTGGACCTGCAATGGCCAGGCGAATCAAAGCTTTCAGCTGATCCCGCAAGGTGGCGGCTTTGCAATCGTCGCGTCGCAGAGTCACCTGTGTCTGGCTGCTGCCAGCCTCACGGCGCAGGGCTCGCAGATCACGCAGCAGGCTTGCAGCGGAACCGCTCTGCAGACGTGGCAGATCAGCGGCATGACCGCGAAAACATTGCCGGCAAAGTGGACTACACCCTATAACCTGTCGATCGTGCCGGCAGCTGCGGCGAATCTGCCCGATGGCACCGTGGTAGTGTGGTCCGCCGACCAGAAGCTGGACTTTACGTCTGGCGAAGTCACCCCCGGCAACACATACACCGCAATCTTTAACCCGACTACCGGCACGAGCAAACAGGTTCTCGTGTCGAATACCGGCCACGATATGTTCTGCCCGGGAATCGTCAATCTTCCGGATGGCCGTATTTACGTCACCGGTGGCTCGAGCAGCGACGCGACGAGTTTCTACACGCCTTCGACTGGAAAATGGTCGTCAGGTCCTCTAATGAATATTCCGCGCGCCTACCACGGCAGCGTAACGTTGAGCAATGGCAACGTATTCCTGGTGGGCGGCTCGTGGAACGGAGGCGAGGGCGGCAAGACCGGCGAAACCTGGTCACCGAGTACGGGTTGGCAGCTCAATAGCGCCATTCTCGCCGACTACATCCTCACGAATGACGCGGCTGGCATTTTCCGCTCCGACAATCATGCATGGCTGTTTGCGGTGGCAAATGGGCGAGTCTTCCACGCCGGCCCGAGCGTCGCCATGCACTGGTTCGATACCGCCGGCGCGGGCAACGTGACGCCTGCCGGCAACCGGGGCAGCGATACCGATGCGATGAACGGCAACGCCGTTATGTACGATATCGGCAAGATCCTGGCTGTAGGCGGTGCGCCGAGCTACGAGTATGCCAACGCGACTGCGGACGCCACGCTAATCGACATCAGCAGCGGCACCGCGGTGACTCAAACGCTTACGCCGATGAATTACCGCCGCGCCTTCAACACCAGCGTGGTCTTGCCGAACGGTCAGGTGGTAGTCCTTGGTGGAGAGGCGTACCCGATAACGTTTTCGGACGACACCGCCGTGCTGGCGCCAGAGTTGTGGGACCCTACCACCAAGACTTTCTCGGTGCTCCCGCCGCAAGCCGTGCCGCGTAACTATCACAGCATCGCACTGCTGTTGTCGGACGGTCGCGTACTGAGTGGTGGCGGTGGACTGTGCGGAACCTGCTCGACAAACCATACGAACCTCGAAATACTGACGCCGCCGTACCTGCTCAACGCGGACGGCTCGGCGGCAACACGACCGACCCTCACAGCCGCGCCCACTACGGCACAGCTCGGGACATCGATCGCCGTAACGGGCAGCAGTGGCATCAAGGCCTTTGCGTTGATGCGCATGTCTTCGTCGACCCACGCGGTCAACAACGAGCAGCGGCGGGTACCCGTGACTTTCACGGTAGGAACGGCGGGCGAATATCTGATCAATATTCCTTCCGATCCGGGTGTCGTCGTGCCTGGCTACTACATGCTGTTTGGCCTGAACGCGAAGGGCGTGCCGAGCGTTTCGCGCACGGTGCAGATCCAGTGATGGCGTTACGGTCACGGCGAACCGCGGCGCGTGCGCTGGCGCTGGCGCTGGCGAACATCACGTATGTCGCGCATGGCGCGCCGCCTTGTGAGTCGAACGATCTCGGGTGTTCGATCTTCAACGGGCAGCATTCGGTTGAGGCGCAATTGCGCGACGACGATCGTCTGTTGCCCGGCTCGACCACGCGTTGCGCGAACTGCCATTCGCAAACCGGCTCGGGCGACGCATTCGCACCACCCTTGACCGCCGGGAACCTGTTTCCTGCGAAGAGTCGAAGGGACGGTCCGGCGAGCAGTTACGATCAGGCAACGTTCTGCAGGGCGCTGAGGGAAGGCATCGACCCGGTCAACGTGATGTTGCGCAAAGCCATGCCTCACTACCGGATATCCGAGACCGAGTGTGCGGCGCTCTGGCATTTCGTGACGAAGCGCTAGCACCTTTGCGCGCGGTTGCGCGAATTCGGCGCCGTTTGCTCCACCAGCTTTTGTCCGTGTTTTCACGCTATACCGGCGCTTGTTCGAAATGATCGAAATAGCGACATCGCAATTGCGCATGACCCCGTTGGGGCGAAAAACGCGAATGTGCGGCAGCGTACGGAGGTGCGGCAAGCCGTCAGATAGGCTGCGATGACTTCTGCTATGAATAACTCGATTTCTGTTTGCTGGCGCAATACATCGGATGCGGAAAAATTAGAAGTCTGCGCCAGACCCGGCGGAAGTCTCTTTTAGACCATAAGACGATTCATTTCGAGCACGCTTGCGAGCAGGACTGACGTACTCGGCCTGTGCCTCCGATTTCAGCCGTGACAAGAAGCGAGATCTGGCAACGCCGCATCGCCTGCACATTAAATCGAGCTTCCACCCTTTTCGTACACCCGCCCTGGGGTTTCGATGAATCAGAACTCTCTGCTTACGAATGCTGCCGTGCTCCGGAATAACGATGTCAGTCTTTCGCGTTATTTCGACGTTCTAATGGCCAACCGCTGGCTGGTCGGTGGAATCGCCGGCGGCGTGCTCGCCGTGGGCGTGGCCTACGCGTTTATCGCGCCGTCGGTGTACCAGGCCGATATTCTCGTGCAGGTTGAAGACAGCATTCCGACCAACAATTCAAAAGGCCCGCTGGGCGACGTCGCCAGCATGTTCGACGTCAAAACAGAGGCGACGGCTGAAATGGAGATCCTGCAGTCGAGAATGGTGGTCGGAAAAGCGGTTGACGATCTGCACCTCGACGTCAGCGCAAAGCCGAAGCGCTTTCCATTGATCGGAGACTGGTTGGGCCGGCAAGCCCGGAGTCTTTCCGAGCCAGGTATCTTTGGATTTGGCGGATATGCATGGGGCGATGAAGCGATCAAGGTGTCCAGCTTCGACGTCCCGGAAGCATTCGAAGGCGAGAAGTTCGTTCTGACGGTTCTGGAGGGCGGACGCTACCGGCTGGAGCAGTCGGATCTCAGCGAGCCGATCGAGGGTCGCGTGGGCGAAAAGCTCGACACGAAACTGCCCGATGGCGCGATCACGCTGCAGGTCGATTCGCTGAACGCAAAGCCGGGCACGCAATTCATTCTGGAGAGACAGTCGCGCGAGAAGACGGTGGAAAGCCTGCAAAACCGGCTGACGGTCTCGCAGAAGGGTAAAGACAGCGGCATCATCGGCGCGTCGCTGATGGGCTCTGAGCGGCTGCTGACGGCCAGCACGCTCGCCGAAATCGGCAATGCGTATGTTGACCAGAATCTGAAGCGCAAGGCGGCGGAAGCCGAGAAGTCGCTTGCGTTCCTGAGCGCGCAGCTGCCGCAACTCAAGAGCGACCTGGAGCGCGCCGAGGGACGCTATAACGACATGCGCAACCGCATGGGCGTGTTCAATCTGAGCGAGCAGGGCAAGGCCTATCTGGATCAAAGCGTAGCCACGCAGCGCAGCCTGCTCGAACTGAAGCAGAAGCGCGCGGAGATGGGCGCGATCTACGCGCCGGGTCACCCCGCGATCCAGGCGATCGATCAGCAGATCGGCATGCTGAGCAGCAGGATCGGAAGCTTGTCGCAGCAGGAACAGGCGTTGCCGGACCTGGAGCAGAATGCGGTGCGCCTGACCCGTGACATGAACGTGAACAACGAGCTTTACGTCGGCATGCTGAACAACATGCAACAGCTCAGACTGGTTCGCGCCGGCAAGGTTGGAACGGTGCGGTTGATCGATAACCCGGTGGTGCCGAAAGAGCCGATCAAGCCGAACAAGCTTCTGGTGATTGTCTATGCTGCGTTGGGCGGCCTGATTCTGGGCGTGGGTGCGGCGTTCGGGCGTACGGCGCTGTATCGGGGCGTGACCGACGCGCAGGAGATCGAGGAGCAAACGGGCCTGAACGTCTATGCGAGCGTGCCGCTGTCGCAGGCGAAAGTCGCGCGAATCGGCAAGACGCCGAAGCTGCCCGCTGGCGAGAAGTTCCTGCTGGCGAGCGAGTTTCCGCGCGACCCGTCGATTGAAAGCCTGCGCCGACTCAGAACCGCGCTTCATTTTGCAATGCTGGAATCGGAATCGGGCGACAATCGCGTGCTGCTGACGGGGCCGACGGAACAGGTGGGCAAGTCGTTCCTGTCGGCGAATCTGGCGGCGGTCGTATCGGCGGCCGGCAAGCGGGTGTTGCTGATCGACGCGGACCTGCGCAAAGGCCATCTCGAGCAATACTTTGGTCTCGACTCGACACCCGGCCTGGCTGACTATCTGACGTCGGACGTGACGTCCGACCCGGTGATCATGCGTGACGTGCGTCCGGGCCTCGACTTCGTTGCGCGTGGAGCGATACCGGAGAACCCGGCCGAGCTTCTGGTGAGCGAACGCATGCAGCAATTCCTCGCGAAGACGAGCGAATACGACATCGTGCTGATCGACACGCCGCCGGTGCTCGCCGTCTCCGACGCGACCGCGCTTGCGGATAGCTGCGGCACCGTGCTGCTGGTGACCCGCTTCGAGACCACTTCCATTGCGCAGGTGCTGGAGGCGACCGCGCAGCTCAAGCAGGCGAATGCCCGGGTGAAGGGTGTGATCTTCAACGGGATCGATACGGATGTCTATCGCTATAGTCTGGGCGCGCGCGCAGACCTCTATCGCAGTGCTTCCTATCTCGATGCACTGCCCGCCAGTGGAGAGACAAAGAAAGACTAGCCTTCACGGCGCGAGGGCCGTCGTCACGAATGGCGATGAAAAATCAGCCGACTTTCGGCGTGGATGATTGGCGGATATCAAAGACTCATTCGTCAGTGTCGCTGGAGTTGTACTGAGTCAGGCGCTCAATTTCGTTTCGATTCTATTGATCGGGAAGTTCTGCGGGCTGACGGCTCTCGGGTACTTTTTATCCGCTCGTTAATCGGCTTGCGTCCGGAGGTTGCGTGCATGGCGGCGGACAACGCCCAAGCCGTGCGTGCAATGACGAGTTGCAGCGCCGTCGTCATACCGATCGGCCCCGCGCTTGGTGGCCACGATCATTTCCGCCCCTCCGATTCGATCCCGGTGATCGCCCTCGCATTCGGCGTATTTCTGCAGCAGACGCTGGGTGAAGCGCTGACCAGCTGAGCGCACGGGCACCGGCGTCTTCATCTATGGCGGGATCTTTCCGACCTCTCTGTTTGTGCCGGCCGGCGTCTGCCATTTTGATGCTGATGATATTCGTCCATCGCGACGCCGGCAGCTTCGCGCTCGCCTACTGCGTCGGCTATTTTCGTACGTCACGTTCTTCTGAACCCGCGCGCCGCCGGCGATGCAATGCGCTTGCCATTCTGAAGTTTGGCGCCGAAAGCGTGGCTAAACCCGTGGTATAGTGAGTTCGATTATTAGGTCGGCATCCATCCGCAAGCGGGACATTGCGCCCTTGTCAATCTCTGCCGGACTTTGGATCGCCTTCATCACACTGTCCGGTGCAGCTAGGGAAGATCTCAAGCCATAGCTAAGCCACCGATGACATCGTGCTGTTCAACTTCTCGAAAATTCGATGTGGTCGTAAAGGGAGTGGAAGATGGTAACTTTCTTGACGCATGCCGCCTGTCTGCTGATCGGCGTGGCGATTGGGGTCTTCGCGTGTGCGCTTTGCGTTGCGCGCGCGAGAGGATCAAAGGAGGATAATTAGTCTTATCGCCCTCTTATGATCCATCCGTCATTGCGGATGTCCGCTGCTTCCTCTTTGCAACACCATCAAGCACGCTGGAGCAGGGCAGAACAGCAAAATGACGCAGACGGCGGAGTCGGCGTTCGCGTTCATCTCATCGATTGCAATTAGACGCCTTCACTGGACCGGGGTCAGGTAGGGACCCGATAGGAATCGCTGCGCTCGCGGGATGCTCGCGGTGTAAGCCCGAATAGCGGCGGCAAGTTGCGGACAAATCAGGTTACGGTTGTAATCGTAGATCGAATAGCCGTCGCCTTCCCCGTTGCTCGGATCGCCGTTACGCACGACATACCAGAACGCCTTTGCCACCGAACCGTTGTCCATCAGCACCTTCAACTGATTGAATGCCGCGAGTTGTCCGGCGTCCGTACGGGTCGTCCCGTTGTTGGTTTCCGTGATCCAGATCGGCTTGGGACCGCTAGCGACCAGATTCGAAACGGTCGTCTTGAACGACTGCATCAGCGTTTGGTAGTCGGCGCTGCTGAAGTACGGGTGAACGTCGACGACGTCGATCTCGATGTTCAACGGGCTGGAAGCACTCTTGGTGTTGTTACCCATTGCCTTGATGTAGTCGGTCGCCTGGATCAACTCGTTTCCTGCGGGCGGTTTCCAGCCGTTATTCGGGTACGCCGAGTTGTAGAAGTACGAGATGCCCTGAGTGTGCAGAACCGTTTTGTAGCCCGACTGGCTTTTCGTGTTCAGGATCTGCCTGGCTTCCGAATAGAGCGTCTTGCTGCGATTCAGAATGTATCCGGAGATACCGTTCGGATCGCCGTAAGACGGGTCCGAAGCGGAGAACGACCAGTTGGTCTCATTGAACAGTTCGATGTCAGCCGTAAAGGGCAGAACGACGTCCATGAGCGAGCCGAGATACTTCGTGAACGTCGCGTCGCAGAAGTCGAGTCGCGGTGACGATGCGCTCGGCGGATTTTTGGTGGCCGGGCATTGGTATGCACTAGACGGCGCGTACATGCCCACCTGGAAAAGAATCTTCATGCCGCGCGTGCGTGCGGCGTTCAGAAGCGACTTCAGAAAGGCCACTTTGTTGGGGTCCAGCGTGCTGCCGTCGGCCAGCGTCATGAAGTCCCACGAAACGCCGAGGCGAACCGTACCGACGCCCAATCCGGCAATCAGATCCAGGTCCTTTGAGCATTCGCTTAGCGCCGTCTGATCCGCACTCCAGAGATTGCAGTTCACGTCCATTGCAAAACGGTCGTTTCCGCTTCCGGTGGGCGGCGGCTGCAGCGCCGCGAGTTGCTGGGCGGTGGCGGCGGTCGAACTCGTCTGGGAGAACGCTGGCATCGATTGCCCGCACAACAGGGCTAAGACGGCGAATAAAAAGAAAAGTGTGAGTTTCATTTCTCAACTATAAATGCTGTCGCGTGGAATTGGTCCGAAAACGTCAGAGTTAAGTGTGCCGATGAACATCAATTGTTGAAGCGACCGCATTGACGACACGGATATGTCGAACACGCGCATCGAATACCGTGTCGACGCCAGAGTCCCGCACTGACACTACACTTCCGAACAGAGCGACTCAATCTTCCTAAGGATGCGCCCCCCTTGTTCGGCATCAGTCCAAGCTGAAGTTTGTTGTGTGACGCAATGCCTCACTATCAGATTTCCGACGCCGGTTGCGCCACGCTTGTCGGCATATCACGAAGTTTTCGCGTCGAACTCCGCAATGAGCGAATCGTCCGATCATGTACGGGAACGCACATCGATTCGTAGTGCCGAGCCGGGATACTTGCGACTTCGATGTGCAGCGCGAGTCATCGCATAGACCTTGCCGAGGTCAGTCATTACACAAGTTGTTCCTTCATCAAATGTTCTTTTTTCCTAAAGATGAAAACTGTCGTCTCTCTTTAGACAAATTCGCAATCACGAGCTTTCGAAAGAACGGTACACCTCTGATAAAAGCATGCGTCTGACCTGAACGCTTTGTCATGATATTTACGAGTGATACCTGGCGATAAGACCAATCAAAGAACGAACCATGATTCGAATTCTGCGTATTTGATTGGCAGAAGAACTGTTGGTGCACCTGATGAAGGGCGACGTGTCTCGATCGAACTGTACGATGGCGACTTTATGCGCTATTGCTAACATTCGGTCTTTGAGTGAGATGTTACGCTCGTCGTGACTCGTCAGTGAATCAATGAAATTAGCTTCACTAAACGATTCACTTCCACACCAAAATCTGTTTTGCAAGCGCAGGGTGCCTACGGCGGCATCGTTCCCCACGAGTTTCCGAACTGAGGAGATAGTATGTTCGAATCCAACGCCACCGCGGATCCGAAACTGAAAGAGGCGTGCCTTGAGGCGAATTCAAAACAGGTCGCCCTGGATGACTCGAACCCGCAAAGCGAGAACATCTTCGTCGCAAGGTGGGGCGACGCAGTGAAGAGAACGATGGACGTTTGCGGGGCGTCGGTTCTACTGATCCTGCTCTTCCCGGTTCTTCTGATAATTGCGCTGGCAGTCATGAGAGATCACGGAAACGCCGTATATGGTCATCCAAGAATTGGCCGAGGAGGACGTACTTTCAAGTGCCTGAAGTTCCGCTCCATGGTCAAGAACTCGGATGAAGTTCTCGCCAAACTGCTCGCAACCGATCCGCAGGCTCGTGCGGAATGGGACCGCGATTTCAAGCTTAAAAACGATATTCGTGTGACGCCGGTTGGCCGCATTCTGCGCAAGACGAGCCTCGATGAGTTGCCGCAACTATGGAACGTGCTGCGCGGCGATATGAGCCTGGTGGGACCCCGTCCTATCGTGCAGAAGGAGCTGGTGCGATATGGCCGCGATGTTCGTTACTACCTCGCGCTGAAGCCTGGAATGACAGGCTTATGGCAGGTCAGCGGCCGCAACGATGTGGACTATCCGACGCGGGTTTCGCTCGATGTTAAATACGCAATGAACCGCTCGCTGACATTCGATATGACGATTCTTCTGAGAACCGTCAAAGTGGTGTTCGCGAAAGACGGTGCCTACTGAGCCGGCTGAGGTCCTTTCCCTGTCGTAGATTGCATGTCGTCCCGATCGCCGTGACCGATCGGGGATGTGTTCCGCTATTGCTGCGCAATTCACGAGAAACATGTTATGAGAGTGGTCCACGTAATCGAATCGACTGCTACAGGAACGCTTGCAGTTGTGAGCACGCTTGCGACGCGCCTCGCCAAGGAAGGTCACGAGGTGTATGTGATCTATTCAGAGCGCGAGGAAACACCGAAGAATTTGCGCGCGATGTTTCACTCTGACGTCGTCCTGCAGCATCTGCAGATGAAAGGGCCATCATTGGCACGGGTCATGCCTGTCTTGCGCCAACAACTCATCGAATTGAACCCGGATATCGTCCATCTGCACTCGTCATTCGCAGGTTTCCTGGGACGAATGTCGACCTTGTTTGCGTTGCCGTCGACGGCGCTTCTTTATAGCCCGCACTGCATCTCTTTCGTACGGCGAGACATAGGCAGGTTGAAGCGATACTGTTTCGCCGCGTTGGAGTTGCTTGCGTGTGTGAAGAACTGCACATACGTTGGCTGCTCCGAGAGTGAATGCGCCGCTATTCGCCGCTATCTTCGGCGAGATGCAGTACTGGTCGAGAACGCGATCGATCGGGCTGTCAGTGTCCAGGGCAACAATCGTTTGGAAAACGCCGGAAAAGTCGGATCGACGAAAAGGCGAAAACTTGTGACTGTCGGCGGCATTCGTGTGCAAAAGAATCCGCGATTGTTCGCGGAAATTGCACGCTCGTTTGATCGGGACGGCGTCGAGTTCGTATGGATCGGCGACGGCGACGCAGATCTCAGGAGGACGCTCGAGGACGCCGGCGTGCGTGTGACCGGTTGGCTTACGCGTGCTGACGTAATCGCGGCTGTGGCGCAAGCGGATATCTATTTGTCGACAGCTTCCTGGGAGGGAATGCCGATTTCTCTGATTGAAGCAATGACGCTCGGCACTCCCGTTGTGGCGTCAGATTGTCCGGGCAATATAGACACCATTCGTCACAATTCGACCGGCGTTCTTTATCGGACGGCTGCGGAAGCGACTTCGCTGATCCGGAAGATGATAGCCGAGGATAAATTTCGTGAAGGTTTATTGCGGCGCGCGCAGGAAGAAGCGCGCAACAGATTCAGTGAAGATCGTTTCTTCAACAACATCGCGCTGCTTTATTCGGCCCAGTTGAGAAGCATTCGCCAGGGCCGTTCGGTGCTGAGCGAGTGACTACTGCGCGATTTGCAGCAGGCCGTCGTCTGGGACCGATTGCATACAGTGCTCTTGCCGAAGTGAAGAGTAGCGGACAAAAGCCTCTTCACGCGTGTGACCATCAACTCTTCATCGATTCGCGCAGTCGGGACGGGCGAAGAACTGGCCCGAACGTGCCGATGGGGCGCGGCAAGAATCGAAGCACCACTCCGTAACCAACGTTCACGGAACGCGATCGCGACGAGACTGACTTTTGAGAAATGGTTTGCGCGTGTCATCGCGCAAACCATTTTAATTTTTAGAGCCGCGCGAGATATCGCTCCACGCCCGAGGCGGCGATTATATCTGTCCACCGCAAATGCAGCAGCGTGGAGGGGTCATTTTTCGGCACCATATCGCCGTGGAAATTGCAGATGCTAGAGAATACGTCTGGGCCCGTTACTTTACATTGAATTCCAAACTTGGCGGCGGCGTTCAGATTCGAAGGCGAGTCATTGCAGATGATTCTTTTGCCGAGCGCAGCATATTCCAGAAGCTTGGTCGGCGTCTGCACGTCGTACGGACGCTTGTACGGGATGGTTGAAATAGCAATCTCGCAGTTGCGAACCACCGCGAGGGCATCGCGTTGCGCAAGACGTCCCGTGAACAGGATGCCGGGCGATCGAAGATATGCGTCGGAGATTTCCTTTTCAACAGGCCCAATCAGAACGAGGGTATCCGAGTCGCGCTTGGCGGCCAGGAAGTCCCTGATGAAGCCGACAAAGCCGCGTTCCCGTGTTATCTCGCCCAGATAACAATACGTTCCCGACGGAAGCGCCTGGTTGCGGTCAGCATCCGTCGTGAAAATCCAATCTGGTACGCCCATCGGCAGGAAAACGGTATCTACGCCGTCGCGGAAGCCCATGACTGCACTCATTGAGTCGTTCTGAAATATTCGAAGATCGGGCCGTGGTTGAAACGTTTTCTTGATGCTGTCCTTTAGCGCACTGTTACGCCCGACAGACAGCGAGCGGTAATCGTGGATAACGTATTTTGCAGCAGGGATCCTGGGGTAAAAGCCCATGATGCACCAGAGAATGTACTCTTCCGGATTCTTGACTTTTTTGTAATCATCCAGTGTCCCTGACGTTACCTTACAGTCGTTTCTCACGAAATACTTCGTGTAGGCGTCTATCTCAGGATAATTCGCCTTGCCGGGGTGAAGAATGAATATCTGCATGTCATTACCACCGTTCAAATGTCGTCTCTTCGGCTGACTCAGTGCTACCAAGGGCAGTTCGAGTCGCATTCGTTGAAATGTCGCACCTCAATGGATTGGTCAAGCGTTGGTTAGCTTGATATCCGTCGGCAGAAATGTCGCGACGTTGGACTGCTCTATCACCCGGTCCCAAATGAGGTCTGCGAAGTCCGTCCGACGATTCGCTGTCGCACCGCGCGCGGCGTCTTCATCGATTCCGTCAAAGATGTTCGCCGTGGTGATCACACTATGGATGCCCATCTCTTCACAGCATCTGATATTCGACGGCGAGTCGTTGCACACGATTTTCTTGCCGAGCGCAGCATACTCGAGCAGCTTGGTCGGCGTTTGATAGCAGTGCGGCCGGTGATAGGGGAAATAGCACACCGCAACATCGGATTCGACCACGTGCTTCAGCGCCTCACGCTGCGGCAAGGGCCCAGTGAAAATGATATTTTTTGCATTCGAAAATCTTTCGTAGATGCGCGGGTCCGGTTTTCCCACCAGGAGGAGGGAGACGTCGCGCTTCTGAAAGTTGTTTATAAATGCTTCCAGCACGCGATCGAAGCCCCGCTCGACGCTCATTTCGCCGATATAACAGAAATCAGCTTTCTTTTCGGTCTGACCGCCATCCTGTACCTCGAAGATCCAGTTCGGCACGCCCATGGGCAGGATCACACTGGGTACGCCGTGACCGAAACCCATGATCTCCTGTTGCCGTTTGTTCTGAAAGATCCGCAGATTCGGCTGGCAATTGAAATACCGCTTCGCGACGTCTTTCATCGCCGGCCAGCCGCCAACGGAGAGAGAACGGTAGTCATGGATGACAAAGTCGGATTCAAACCGGTTCGGATAAAAACCCATGATTTCCCACAACACGAAATTTCGTTTGTTATCGAGGGCGCGGTAATCGCTGATTGTTCCGACCACCACGTCCACGCCGCGCGCTTTAAAATAGTTTTGATATGCAGTAATTTCCGGATAATTGGCGGTACCCGGAGACGTGATGAAGATTTTACGCATGCCGCCTTCCTTTTTAACCGTGGAGATAAGGAACAATAAGGCCGTTACGAATAGTGCACTGGCGGTCCGGTTGCGCCTTTGATTGACAGGTGCTCGAACGTTGACCGCTTGTTCTGCTCGAAGCCGAGATCGCGCGCGATAGTATTTGTATTAGCGAATACCTTATCGTGACGATTCGCCGCCCTGGGTTGGATGCAGCGCGGTGCACGACGGTGTCGTACGCCGCTGCGCGAGCTGTCGCGTCGGCGCTGTGCTTTCTACGCCTGGTTCAATGCACGTGGCCTGCTAAAGATGCGCTGAGCGAGGCGCCTGACGCGTCCCAGTCGCAGATAGCGCGGCACCAACGTCAGGCCCGTGAGCTGCGCGGCGAACCACGACACGGAAGAGTCATCGTCAATGTCGAACGCCTTGAGTCGGAACGGGTCGCTTCCTTCGTCATTCCAGCCCACGTCGGTCGTGCGTGCGGTCTTGTAGCCGGCGGCCTTCAGCAGCTCGACTTCGCGCGGACCATAAATGCCATAGGGATACGCGAAATGCTCGCAAGGCTTACCTACGATCCGTTCTACCTCCGACTTTGATAGCGCAAGCTCTTCAAAGCATTCGTCATCGTCACAGAAGGTTAGTGTCGGGTGATAGCGTGTGTGAGACTGAAAGTCGACATAGGGGCGCATCTCTTCAATATGGGCGGCGCTGAGGCCACTAATCGTCGCCGCTGGGTCTGGCAAGTCCTGACGAAAGCCTCGCGCGTCGAGTTCAGCCAGGCGCTCGTGGTTTTTCATGCGAATCAGCCGCTTCACACCTGCATCCCTCGCGACAGGATGCAGGAACCAGTGAGTACGATCGTGCGCCACGACACTGCTGCAGATGTAAATGGTCGGGTACACGCCGTACTTGATGAATACGGGCAGCAGATTTGCATTGCCGATATGGCCGTCGTCAAACGTGACGGCCACGCGCGGGCGACCACTACCTGGCGAATTTGCCTGCGACAACGGCACGAACTCGACCTTGTCTTTCAGGTACTCAAAATGAGCCTCGAGCGTGGCGGGCGACGGATCGTGATAGAGCAGAATCGCGGTGCGATCGCGCCAGAGAAAGGCTCGAATCGCCGCGGGGGTTCCACTGAAAAGCAGCGCGCGTGTGAATATCTCACGCATCAATTGTTTCATATGCATCCCAAGCTAACGGCGTTGAATGGGATTGTGCCGTCACGGCCACAAAAGCGATGTGCGTTAGCGTACGGAGGTGATGACCGTCTTCAGATAGTCTGGGATACTTGTTAGTGTGAAATATACGCTAATTTTCCACCGAGAAATCTACTGCGGGGAAACAGTGGTTCAGCGGAGAATTAGGCAGTCTTATCTTTGTACGGTAAGACGATTATTCTGAAGTTGGTGGCGCGCAAAGCAGAGGAATTGTTGACAGATTGCGTTGCACACCGAACTGACGCGCGCAACTCCAGCACCCAAAATGTTGCCGTCCCGTGACAAAAAGCGAGATCTGGCAACGCCGCATCGCCTGCACATTAAATCGAGCTTCCATCCTTTTCGTACACCCGCCCTGGGGTTTCGATGAATCAGAACTCTCTGCTTACGAATGCTGCCGTGCTCCGGAATAACGATGTCAGTCTTTCGCGTTATTTCGACGTTCTAATGGCGAACCGCTGGCTGGTCGGTGGAATCGCCGGCGGCGTGCTCGCCGTGGGCGTGGCCTACGCGTTTATCGCGCCGTCGGTGTACCAGGCCGATATTCTCGTCCAGGTTGAAGACAGCATTCCGACCAGCAATTCAAAAGGCCCGCTGGGCGACGTCTCCAGCATGTTCGACGTCAAAACGGAGGCGACGGCTGAAATGGAAATCCTGCAGTCGAGAATGGTGGTCGGAAAAGCCGTCGACGATCTGCACCTCGACGTCAGCGCAAAGCCGAAGCGCTTTCCCTTGATCGGAGACTGGTTGGGCCGGCAAGCCCGGAGTCTTTCCGAGCCAGGTATCTTTGGATTTGGCGGATATGCATGGGGCGATGAAGCGATCAAGGTGTCCAGCTTCGACGTCCCGGAAGCATTCGAAGGCGAGAAGTTCGTTCTGACGGTTCTGGAGGGCGGACGCTACCGGCTGGAGCAGTCGGATCTCAGCGAGCCGATCGAGGGTCGCGTGGGCGAAAAGCTCGACACGAAACTGCCCGATGGCGCGATCACGCTGCAGGTCGATTCGCTGAACGCAAAGCCGGGCACGCAATTCATTCTGGAGAGACAGTCGCGCGAGAAGACGGTGGAAAGCCTGCAAAACCGGCTGACGGTCTCGCAGAAGGGTAAAGACAGCGGCATCATCGGCGCGTCGCTGATGGGCTCTGAGCGGCTGCTGACGGCCAGCACGCTCGCCGAAATCGGCAATGCGTATGTTGACCAGAATCTGAAGCGCAAGGCGGCGGAAGCCGAGAAGTCGCTTGCGTTCCTGAGCGCGCAGCTGCCGCAACTCAAGAGCGACCTGGAGCGCGCCGAGGGACGCTATAACGACATGCGCAACCGCATGGGCGTGTTCAATCTGAGCGAGCAGGGCAAGGCCTATCTGGATCAAAGCGTAGCCACGCAGCGCAGCCTGCTCGAACTGAAGCAGAAGCGCGCGGAGATGGGCGCGATCTACGCGCCGGGTCACCCCGCGATCCAGGCGATCGATCAGCAGATCGGCATGCTGAGCAGCAGGATCGGAAGCTTGTCGCAGCAGGAACAGGCGTTGCCGGACCTGGAGCAGAATGCGGTGCGCCTGACCCGTGACATGAACGTGAACAACGAGCTTTACGTCGGCATGCTGAACAACATGCAACAGCTCAGACTGGTTCGCGCCGGCAAGGTTGGAACGGTGCGGTTGATCGATAACCCGGTGGTGCCGAAAGAGCCGATCAAGCCGAACAAGCTTCTGGTGATTGTCTATGCTGCGTTGGGCGGCCTGATTCTGGGCGTGGGTGCGGCGTTCGGGCGTACGGCGCTGTATCGGGGCGTGACCGACGCGCAGGAGATCGAGGAGCAAACGGGCCTGAACGTCTATGCGAGCGTGCCGCTGTCGCAGGCGAAAGTCGCGCGAATCGGCAAGACGCCGAAGCTGCCCGCTGGCGAGAAGTTCCTGCTGGCGAGCGAGTTTCCGCGCGACCCGTCGATTGAAAGCCTGCGCCGACTCAGAACCGCGCTTCATTTTGCAATGCTGGAATCGGAATCGGGCGACAATCGCGTGCTGCTGACGGGGCCGACGGAACAGGTGGGCAAGTCGTTCCTGTCGGCGAATCTGGCGGCGGTCGTATCGGCGGCCGGCAAGCGGGTGTTGCTGATCGACGCGGACCTGCGCAAAGGCCATCTCGAGCAATACTTTGGTCTCGACTCGACACCCGGCCTGGCTGACTATCTGACGTCGGACGTGACGTCCGACCCGGTGATCATGCGTGACGTGCGTCCGGGCCTCGACTTCGTTGCGCGTGGAGCGATACCGGAGAACCCGGCCGAGCTTCTGGTGAGCGAACGCATGCAGCAATTCCTCGCGAAGACGAGCGAATACGACATCGTGCTGATCGACACGCCGCCGGTGCTCGCCGTCTCCGACGCGACCGCGCTTGCGGATAGCTGCGGCACCGTGTTACTGGTGACCCGCTTCGAGACCACTTCCATTGCGCAGGTGGTGGAGGCCACCAAGCAGCTCAAGCAGGCGAATGCCCGGGTGAAGGGCGTGATCTTCAACGGGATCGATACGGATGTCTATCGCTATAGTCTCGGCGCGCGCGCAGGCCTCTATCGCAGTGCTTCCTATCTCGACGCATTGCCCGCCAGCGGAAAGACGCAGAAAGGCTAGCCTTCAGACGACAACCATCGTCGTGTAGAGCGATGAAAAATTCACCCGGACTTCGACGTAGATAAATTGTGAATATCAAACATTCGATCGTCAGTGTCGCTGGAGTTGTACTGAGTCAGGCGCTCAATTTCGTTTCGATTCTATTGATCGGGAAGTTCTGCGGGCCGACGGCTCTCGGGTATTTCAGCCAGCTCATGGCCGGTGGTCTTTTTATCGGGTCGGTGATCGGCTTGCGTCTGGAGGTTGCGTGCATGGCGGCGGACAAGGCCCAGGCCGTGCGCGCAATGACGAGTTCCAGTGCGGTCGCCATAGGGATCGGCGTGGCGCTCGTGGTGGCCACGGCAGCGGCCGGGCATACGGAATACATACCTGTTATCGGTCTGGCACTTGGCGTGTTCCTGCAACAGGCGTTGTGCGGAGCACTCACCACCGAAAGAAAGTACGCGCAAATCGCGACGATCCGGTTCTTCCCTAATGCTGCGTTCGCCGTCTACTTCGTCTGCATGATGATGTTTTCGAAAGGGGAGTGCACAGGCACCACCGTATTCAACATCTATAGCTGGATTTTTCTGGCCTCGACCGTTGTGCCGGCCGCGATCTGCCTTTACTCGGCGCGCCGGATGATCCCGTCGGCCTTCCTCAGGTTCTCCGCGCTTCAGATCCAGTATGCAAAATTTGGTGTGCCGACCACTACGCTGAATTCATTCGTGATCTATGCGTCCGCCATTTTGATGCCGATGATCTTCGATCATCGTGAAGCCGGCATCTTTGCGCTGGCGTATCGTGTGGGGTACTTCCCTGCGTCCCTCTTGTCGCAAAGTTTGGGCGCTGTCTTCCGCCGCGATCTGATCGATTATTTCGACGGCCACAGAAAAGACAGAGTGAATCCCTCGAAACAGTTTTTTACTATGCTGACGTTTATCAGCATTTCTCTGGTGGCAGCGTGCTATGCAGGCCTTAGCCTGATTATCCACATGAAGATGGGCGACGAATGGGAACCGTCGATGTCCGTGTACCTGATCTTTGTTCCCTATTTCATCACGATGGCGATCTATGGCTCGATGGCTCAGGTATTCATTGTCGCGAACCGGCTGAAGATCGACTTGATGATTCAAGCAGTCAATGCCGTATCGATCTTCCTGATCTTTGCGACGGCTCAATTCCTCGGCGTCGGGTTCATCCACTCGCTTCTTCTGCTCAGCGTCTGTGGAACGATCGTGGCAAGTGCGGGTACTTACCAGGCGCTCAAGATCGGCAAGGAGCCGGACGCTTATTTGAATCGCCAACCTAGTTTTGAAGCGCCGTGATCTCTGCGCTCAAAAATCAGCGACGCTGCAAGTTTAGCTCCTCCACCGCGAGGCGAGTCGCTCACTTGTTCAGGGAAAGAGAATGCGCATTGTAAAACTCCCCGGCATCATCGGCAGGAATGCGAGTCCAGGCGTGTCGGCCGTGGTCTGGTTCATTCTGGTCATCGCACTTTATGCGATCTCCGCGTTTCACGAGAGCACGTTGCCGGCGCGTTTTCTGTTGGATGAACTGGTGATCTTCGACCGGATGAAGACCGTCACGGCTTTCAGGGCGTTTGGCGACTCATTTGACAATCTCGCGTGGCTGTTCAACTTCTTCGGTCTCCAGAGTTTCTCCATTTCTTTGATAGGATTTCTCGCATCGACTATCGGCATGTTTGTCGCCGTCTGGCGTTCCGGTGTCACTTCGCTAAAACCGGCCGAGTTCTTTCTGGTTGCGTTCTGGCTCGCCAATCAGACCGTCTACATCGGCGTTCCATCGAAAGAAATCATCATTTCGGTTCTGGTTCTTCTGATGCTGTTTTACAACTCGTCGCGTGCGATATTGGTTTTGTTTGTCGTCCTGGCAGCGCTGGTAGCCGTGTACTTCAGATCGTACTGGGGCATTACACTGGCCGCAACCGTGTTTCTTTATTTCGCGCCAAACGGCTTCAGAAGGCCGGTTTCATTGATCTTTTTCGCGCTGGCCATGTTTGTGATGGTCGCCTTCGTGTTCCAGAAGGCCTATGGCGAATCACTGGATTTCGCAAGGCAGAACGCCAATGAGTGGCGGGACCCGGAGGAAGTGGGGTCGATGATCGTACAGTTCATTCCAGGCAGTGGTATGTTCATTGGCGTGGCGAACGTCGCCATCACACTGGCGACCTTCGTTTTGCCGGTGCGGTTGATTACGTCGGGTTCTCCGCTGCAAATGCTGGGCGGCATTGGCGTGTTTTTCACTTTTGCGATTGTGTTTATGCGTTATCGCTCCGCGGCGGCGCTATTTCCGGTGGGCCGATTCGAGACGCTTTGTTTTTGTTTTCTGGTCAGTTTCCTGTCAACGCAAGCTATTTTCGAGCCGGACTACGGGTCATTTCTGCGGCATCTTTCGCCGGTGTCGCCGATGATCATGTTTCTCGTCCTGCGGCTCTCGTACGATGAACACATAACGGTATCGGCGCAGAGTGCGTCGCGAGTGAACGACGGCGCCCATCGCCAGTCCACATTGTCGAAGCATCGCAGCGCCTCCTGAATCGCAATGAAGGTCCGCTGATTCAGTAGGCCGTCGATGAAGCACATGATCGTAAACATCGGGGCGAACTATCTGACGCGCATCGGTGGGCACGACGTGACGCTGCGCGCGGCGATCGACAACATCACGAATCGCCGCTACTGGATGTTCCAGTACTCGGACTACATCGCGCCGGGCGATCCGCGCATGGTCAGCGTGAACGCGAAGATCGATTTTTGACCTGAGTTGCGCGGTGTCGCGGGCCGTGGCGGGCTCACTGTGCGCCGCCGGCGCGCATGGCCCGGTATTCCCGCTGCACGATGTCCATCAGCTCCGCCACCGAAGTCAGCGCGCTCTGTTGCTCGTAGGTCACGCGGCCTCGCTGCATCAACATGATGCGATCCGCGATATCGAGCGTCTGCGCATAGTTGTGCATGATCATGATGATCGAGAGGCCGCCTTTTTCCTTCAAGCGCATCAGTAGGTCGATGATGAGTCCCGCCTCGCGCGCGCCCATCGCGGCGAGCGGTTCGTCGAGCAACAGGATTTTCGCGTTCGAATGCACGGCGCGCGCCACGGCGATCGCCTGGCGCTGGCCGCCCGAAAGACGCTCCACGGGCAAATCCACCGAAGGCACGTGCACGCCGATATCGTCGAGGCATTGCGCCGCGCGCTCGCGCATCCGTTTGTGGTCGAGCAGCCTGAACGGCCCGCGCCGCACGATTTCGCGGTTCAGGAACATGTTGTGGTAAATACTCAGCGAATTCGCGAGCGCGAGATCCTGATACACGCATTCGATGCCGAGCGAACGCGCATGATCGACCGAGCGCAACAGCGTCTCCTCGTCGTCGATGTGGAGCGTGCCGCTCGTTTGCTGATGAAAGCCCGTGAGGATCTTCACGAGCGTGGACTTGCCCGCGCCGTTGTCGCCGAGTATGCCGAGGATCTCGCCCTTGCCGAGCGTGAGCGAGACGCCATCGAGCGCCGTCACCGCGCCGAAGCGCTTGACGAGGCTGTCGCCGCGCAGCGCGAGCGGGGCGTTCGGCGCGCTGCGCGCAGCGGCCGTGGCATTGGCGCCCGCGGAGGAGGTTTGCGATTGGTCCATCATCGTCCACCCTTGCGGCGAATGCGCCCGACGTGGATGTTGAAGATCATCGCCGCCAGAATCGCGGCGCCAAGAATGATGTTGAACGTAAACGCGTTGATACCGATCAGTGTAAAGCCGTCGTTCAGAATGCCGAGCACCGCTGCGCCGATGAGTCCGCCCACGATGGTGCCCGAGCCGCCCGTGAGCGGCGTGCCGCCGATCACGGCGGCGGCCACGGCAAGGAACATGATCTGGTTGCCGCCGGCCTGCGGGTCGATCGAGGTAATGCGAAAGGCTTCGAGCATGCCGGTGAAGCCCGCCAGCACCGCGGCGAGGACGAAGTTGCCGAGGCGCAGTCGCTTCACATGTATGCCGGCCTCGCTCGCGCCGAGCGGATTCGCACCCGCGGCCTGCGTATGCAGGCCCCAGCGTGTATGTCGCAACAGCACGTGCATCGCGGCCGCGATCACCAGGGTCCAGATGATCTCGCTGTAGCCCCACGCGCCCATGAACGCGGCGAAGGTGGGCGATCCCGGCGTGGCGGCGGGCGTGCCGCGCGAGATCGTGAGCGTGATACCGTTGATCAGAAAGAGCGTGCCGAGCGTCGTAACGAACGAGGGCAGCCGCAGCCAAACCGACACCGCCCCGTTCACGAAGCCGACGATTCCCGCGGCCACGAGCCCCGCGATCACGGCGAGCCACATCGGCGCGCCCGCGTCATTCGCGAACACCATCATGAATGGCGCGAACGCGAACACCATGCCCGCCGACAGATCGATGTCGCCGCCGATCATCAACATGATTTCGCCGAACGCGATGATCGCCACCGGCGCGATGAACTGCGACAGGTTGACGAGGCTCGCGTTGGTGAGCAGGAAATCGTGGTTTGCGAATTCGAAGTAGGCGGCCAGCAGCACGGCCACGAGCAGGATGCGCAGCTCGGCCGCCCATTGAGACGCGAAGGAAACGCCCGCGCGCCGGGACGCGCGGACCGCTTTGCTGGTTTCGTTCACTGTATTCATCAGGACTTGATTGCGCCGGATCTCGGAACGATTTGCTCCTTGTCGGTCTTGCCTTCAAAGCGCGTCGAGGTATTCAGGTACGGCTCGACGTTATCCTTCGTCACGAATTTCAGGCCGGTGTTGATGTCGGCCGGGCCGACGAGGCCGCCGGAGCTGAGGAACACGAACGCCTCCATCACCGTATAGAAACCCTGGACGTAGGGCTGCTGATCGATGGTGAAGTCGAGGAAACCTTCGTGGATCAGCTGGATCGTGCTCGGCAGCAGGTCGAAGCCGCCGCCGTGCACGCCTTTGGACGGCAGGTTCGACTCTTTCATCACCTGCGCGACGCCCTGCGTGCTGCCCGCATCCACCGCGAACATGCCTTTCAGGTCCTGGTGGCCCAGGTAGAACGCCTTGATCTTCGACAGCTCCTCGTTGACGGTCGCGCCCGTGGCCACGGTCTGGATGTCGATCTTCTTGCCGGACTTCTTGATGGCGTCGCTCGCACCGTCCAGACGCGGCTGGATGTTGAGCTGCCCCGGCGTGGCGATGAACAGCCCGACCATGCCGCTGTCGATCAGACTGACGATGCGCTCGCCCATCTGGTAGCCCGACAGATACAGGTCCTGGCCGATATACGCGAGGCGCGGATTCTTCTTGCCGCGCGGCGCGTCGGCGTTGTACGCGAACACCGGAATTCCGGCGTCGAGCGCGGCCAGGATGGGCTTGTCGAAAGCGCTCGGATCGACGATCGGCACCGCGATGGCGTCGGCCTTCGCGGCAATCGCCGAGTTCACGGCGCGGACCATTTCGCCGGCATCGGACGTGGCCGAGCCGGTCCACTGATAATCCATGTCGAGCAGTGAGCAGGCATCCTGAATGCCGTACTGCGTGGGCACGAAGAACGGGTTGGTGGTGACGTGATTGACGAACACGATCCTCCACTTCTTGTGCGACGGAAAAGCCGTCTGCGCTGCCTGCGCGGTGCCGATCAGACCGCCCGCGCCGCCTAGCGCGCCCATCAGCGAAAGCGCTGCGCCGAGTCCCGCGCCCTGCATCAGCCCCCGCCGCGCCGTGCTGAAACCGTTGCCGCTGCTTTTCTGATCGTCATCCCGTTGCTGTGCCATCTGATCCTCCGGTTCTTGTCTTCATTGGTCGATGTGGTCGACGTTGCGTCGATTGCGTGCAGATGCTGGACGGCACCGGGAGTTCGCGGGGCAGCGCGAGAGTTTGGCGTGGGACGTGCAACCCCGATTCGGAAGCGCTCGATGCGAGCCGTGCGGTACCGCAAAAATGTTAGTGCAGTGCGGTAGCGACTCCTAATCCATGTATACCCGTAACCGTTCCGAAGATTGGGACGCCGGGTCAGGATGCGTGTTTACCACGAGCGGCTGATCGCGCGGATGGGTGCGCGGCGCTCAAAGCTCGCCGCCCGCCAACACCGTCGCCACGTGCTCGCGCAACGTCGGCAGCACCGCGCCCTCGAACCAGGCATTGCGCTTGAACCACGCGATATTGCGCGGCGACGGATGCGGCAGCGGCATCACATGCGGTCCAAACTCGGCCCACCTGACGAGCGTTTCGGTCGAGGTCGGGCCAAACGCGTCGCCGAGGCCAAAGCGCTGCGCGTATTGTCCGATCAGCAGCGTCAATTTCACCGAACGCATTTGCGCGAGCAATTCGCGGTGCCAACGGCCGGCGCACTCGGGCCGAGGCGGCAGGTCGCCGCTCGCGCCGCGGCCCGGAAAACAGAAGCCGATGGGCACGATGGCGAATCTGGAAGCGTCGTAGAAGGTCGTGTCGTCGACGCCGAGCCATGTCCGCAGACGCGCGCCGCTCGCGTCGCTCCACGGCACCCCCGACGCATGCACGCGCGCGCCTGGCGCTTGCCCGATGATCAGAATGCGCGCCCGCGTGGACGCGGCGAGCACGGGGCGGGGCGCGTGCGGCAGCATGGGTGCGCACAGCGTGCAGGCGCGGATGTCGCGAAGCAGCGTGTCGAGTTTCGACGGACGTTTGGTGCTAACAGCCATAAAGCGGTGCGAGGTGACTGGTGCGCAGTCGTGTCGTGAGTCGGCTCAGTTCTGCGCCTGAGCCGGATAGATCAGCGTGCCGTCGGCCTGGGGCTCGGCGCCCGGTGTCATCGTGGCGGCGTTCGTGTGATGTGCGTCCATGATGTGCAGCACGGTTTCATCGTGCATCAGCAGATAGTCCGTAATGATACGCCGGTGGCAGCGCCACCAGACCGCCTCCGAGCACATGATCGCGCAGCGCTGCCGATGACCGAGCGTCAGAAGTTGCGCCAGTCCCTCGCGGAACGCGTCGCTCATTGCATAGTCGGCATAGTTGCGAAAGGCCGGATGCGTCCAGTACGCATTCGGCGACGGCGCGTCATCCTTGCGCCTGCTGCGGCGTCCGCCGAGCGCGGCGAGATGCATGTAGTCGATATGTTCCGGTGCGAGCGAGGCGGGCAGCGTGTCGCGATTGAACTGCGGGTTGGTCCGCGAGCGCGGGATGCTGCGCACGTCGACGAGCAAGGCGATCTGCTCGCCTTTCAGTAAGTCGACGAATTCCTGCAACGGACGCGTCGAGTGGCCGATCGTGAAAAAAGGGCGTTTCGTTTCCATGCGTGCTTCGCCGGCGCCGATAGCGGCGACGATCCCTACAGACTTACAACGTGCGGCGCAGTAACGTCAACTGTGTCCCGATTCAGGGGTTGCACGTGTCATGCCTGACGAGCGCGCGTATCCACGCGCTCGCGAATCGCAAGACCCCGGGGAGACAAGCCGGGTAGCCATCATTCCGGTATCGAGTGCAACCTTGCTCCCGCGAGTCGGAGTTGCAACAATGCACCCGCGACGGCGCCCGCGCCGCACGCAGTCGCCCGCGCATTTTCTTTCGACCCGCTTGCACCATGACCGACGGCCTGCCCAATCCCCAACGTGCGTTTGCGTACATCGCGATCGCCATCGCGATGACGATGTCGGTGCTCGACACCTCGATCGTCAACGTCGCGCTGCCCACCATCAGCAACGACCTCGCGGTATCGCCCGCAAGCGCGATCTGGGTCGTCAACGCGTATCAGCTGGCGATCACGGTGTCCTTGCTGCCGCTCGCGGTGCTCGGGGACAGCCTCGGCTACAAACGGGTCTACTGCTACGGACTCGCACTTTTCACGCTGGCGTCGTTCGCCTGCGCGAATGCGCACACGCTGCTGGTGCTTGCGGTCGCTCGCGTGTTTCAGGGCTTCGGCGCGGCCGGCATCATGAGCGTGAATATCGCGCTGGTGCGCTTCGTCTTCCCGAAGGCACGGCTTGGCGTCGGCGTCGGCTATTCGTCGCTGGTGGTGGCCGTTTCGTCGGCGGCGGGGCCGAGTATCGCGTCGGCGATTCTGTCGGTCGCGCACTGGCAGTGGCTGTTCCTCGTCAACGTGCCGCTCGGCGTGCTGGCGCTGTCGATCGGCGCGCGCACGTTGCCCGCAACGCCGACCTCGGGGGCTCGCCTGAGCGGCCTGAGCGTCCTGCTCAACGCGCTCACATTCGGCCTGCTGATCTCCGGTCTCGCGGCATTCAACCAGGCGGGCGCGACGCAGCGCGGCGCCGCGATGGTCGCGATCGCACTGGTGGCCGGCGTGCTGTTCGTGCGACGCGAAAGCCGGCTCGCGACACCGATGCTGCCCATCGACCTGCTGCGCATGCCGGTGTTTTCATTGTCGATGGCGACGTCGATCTGCTCGTTCGCGGCGCAGACGATGGCGTACATCATGCTGCCGTTCTACTTCGAGCAGACGCTGAAGCTGTCGGAAACACAGACAGGCATTCTGATGACGCCGTGGCCGCTCGTGACCGCGTTGATCGCACCGGTCGCGGGCCGGCTGTCCGATCGGTGGGCGCCGGGACGCATCAGCAGCGTCGGGCTCGTCGTGTTCGGGTGCGGACTCGCGATGCTCTGCCAGCTCGGCGAGACGGCGACGCGTTTCGACATCGTGTGGCGGCTCGCGGTCTGCGGCCTCGGCTTCGGTATCTTTCAGTCGCCGAACAACCGCGTGATCATCGGCAGTGCGCCGCGGCATCGCAGCGGCGGCGCGTCCGGCCTGCAATCGATGGGTCGTCTGCTCGGCCAGTCGAGCGGCGCGGTGGCGGTGTCCATCGTGTTCGGACTCGTGCATGGCCGGCACCTCACGTTGATTGCCGGCATTGCCGCGGCGCTCGCGTTGATCGCGGCCGGCGTGAGTTCGGTGCGGCGTATGACGGAGCACAGCGACGCCCCGCCGGAACAGCAGGCTACGCCAACGCGGTCGGTCTCCGAGCGTTGACGCGGGTGCGGCGTCGTTCCGCCGCCCATACGCCTACGCGAGATTCGAAGGCGCCGCCTTCAGCACGTCGACGTGCTTCGGAATCAGGCCGAGATCGAGGAACGTATCGGCGATCTGTTGCTGCTCGCCGAGAATCGCGCGGGTAATCGGCTGCGTGCCGAACTGCTGACGCTGCACCGCCACGTCCACGACCTGCTTCGGCAGACCCCATAGCCGCGCGAGTTCGCTGGCGAGCTGATCCTTGTTCTGCTTGCCCCACTGATCGACCTTGTCGAGTTCTTCGATCAGGATCCGGACTACGTCGGGATTGTTCGCCGCATAACTCTGCGACGAGAAGTAGAATCCCCGATTGCCGACTACGCCGCTTGCATCGGCAATCACGCGAGCGCCGAGCGATTGCTCCGCCGCGGCGAAGAAAGGATCCCAGATGACCCACGCGTCGATCGACGCCCGCTCGAACGCGGCGCGTGCATCGGCGGGCGCGAGGAACACGAGCTTTACGTCGCCGTATTGCAGGCCATGCTGACGCAGTAGTTTGACGAGAAAGTAGTGGACGTTGCTGCCTTTGTTGAGCGCGATCCGTTTGCCCTTCAGGTCCGCGACCGAGCGGATCGTCGATTGCGGCGGCACCAGCACCGCTTCCGACCGCGGCCGCTTGACGGTCGCCGCCACATAGGCCAACGGTGCGCCGGCGGCCTGTGCGAAGATCGGCGGTGCTTCGCCGACGTCGCCGAAATCGATCGAGCCGACGTTCAGTGCTTCCAGTTGCACGGGGCCCGCCGCGAACTCGGTCCATGTAACCGATACGTTCAGCGGCGCGAGCCGTTTTTCGAGGGTGCGGCGGCCCTTCAGCAGATTCAGGTAACCCTTCTGATTGCCGACGCGCAGCGTGCGCGCGTTGCCTTGCGCGAACGAAAGCGGTGCTGCCGCGGCCGCTGCGGCGCCGAGCGAAAGTTTCAGGAAGGTGCGGCGGTCGTGGAGCGTTCTGTTAATGGACATGACGGACGATACGATCAGGAGGGCAATGAAGAAGGCAGGATGCGCGGCGGCCGAAGCGCCGCGGCGTGAGTCGTGCGTTGTTCGTGCGTCAGGTTAGTGCTGGGGCGCGCCATCCCATGCCGGCAGCGTGGCGCCGTGATAAACGGTCAGGATCGCCGCGGCGACGTTGGTCTGCTGGTAGCTGTCGACGATCGTCTTCACCCACACAGCGTTCGCGTCTTTCGCGTTGACCGCGATGAAGTTGCGGTACGGGTTGCCCGGCACTTTCTCCTGCGCGATGCGTTCCTGCGGAATCTTGATGCCCGCTTTGATCGCCCAGTCGGTATTGACGACGGCAGCGTCGAGGTCGCCAATCGCGCGGCCGACGATGCCGGCGTCGAGTTCCTTGATCTGGACGTGCTTCGGATTCTCGGCGATGTCGCGCGCGGTCGGCAGCAGGCCGACGTCGGGGCGCAGCTTGATCAGTCCATTCGCCTGCAGCAGAAGCAGCGCGCGGCCTTCATTGCTCGGATCGTTCGGCACGCCGATCGCCGCGTCCTGCGGCAGCGCCGCGACCGATTTCACCTTGCGCGAGTAGAGACCGATCGGCTGCAGGTAGGTATAGCCGACCGGCACGATCCGATAGTGGCGCGCCGCGATCTGCGCGTCGAGATACGGCTTGTGCTGGAACGAATTCGCATCGAGGTCGTGTTCCGCGAGCGCTTCGTTCGGCTGCGTATAGTCGGAGAAGGTCGTGATCTTGACGGTGACGCCCTGCCTGGCGGCATTGGCCGCGACCGCACGCCACACGTCTTCGTCCTCGCCGGACATGATGCCGACTCGCACCGTTTGTCCCGCCGCGAGCGCCGGTTGCGCGCTGACGATGCCGCATGTAACGAGAACCGAGAGGAGTGCGGCCTTGAGCGCTTTTGTCGTAGCCATGTTTTGAAAAGAGATCGAAGTGTAGGTCCGGAGATCGTAGAGAGGCGCTCGGTAGTGCACAAATAATATCGAGCGCTATCGTTATCGCGCTTGAGCGTAAGCGGCGGTACGACGTGCATGGCGCTGCTGGAATAAGCCAAGCGCGATCGCCGCGCTGGCATGAAGCGAGCCGCAGCGGGGTTGGCGGATGCCGGATCGTGCGAATGTCCGCTGGCGCGGTTTTCGTTTCAGGTTGCGTGCCGGAACAGATGTGCGGGCTCGCGTGCGTCGTCCGTCATTTGTTCTGGAAAGGCACCCGGTTCTAACCAGGTGGCGGCGGGGAGGGGGCTATGGGAGCCGAAATGGAGGCGCTGTCTGGCAGACCGCGACGGCAGGCGGTCTTCAGGAGCAAGCGCATCAAGCCCGCGGCGGCAACAGTGCCGAAAGCAGCCGGCGCAACTGCGCCAATTCGCTTGCCGTCAGTCTTTCAGTGAGAATGCGCTCGACCTGCTCGACGCGCGGACGCAAGGCCGAGAGTTGCTTCTTACCGGCAGTGGTGAGAAACAGCACATAACTGCGCTTGTCGACAGGATCGTCGGCGCGCTCGATCTGGCCATTGCGCACCATGCGTGCAACGAGATCGGCAATCGTCGAACGATCCACGTCGAGTTTGTCTCCGAGTTGCCGCTGACTGACGCCAGGCGTCTCGTGCAAGACCTCGAGCGCCGCGTACTGCACGCTCGTGATCTCCGCGGAAACCTCGCTCAGCCAGACCGCTGCATGGCGCTGTTGGGCACGGCGCACCAGGCTGCCAGTAAATTTGGGGAGCGCGCCGGCGTCTTCGGGTTTGATCGGCAATTTCGGAGGTTTGGGTTTCGTTGTGGTTTAACGCACGCGAAAGATGGGCCGAAAGAAGGCGTTCAACTCCGCATACGCATTCAATGGGAGAACATGGGCCACGTATTGATCGGGACGTACCACGACGAGTGCACCTTGTTCGCGATCGATGCCGCGCTCGTCGAAGATATCAGCCGTCGCGTCGCTCGTAAATGCCTTTTCGTAGTCGATGAGGCCGTGGCGACCCTTGCGCGGCAGCAGGAGGGCGGGGACGTCTTCGAGGCGGACTTCGCGATGCGGCTGTTGCAGCACCGCGCGCAGATCGAGAACGCTGTCCACGTCGGCGTCCTTCGGCGTGAAGAGCCTCAAAACGGAATCGGGCGACTTGTCGAGATGCTCGCACAGCGCATCCAGCGCACGATGCGACGCGTCCGCGAAAGCGTACAGGCGCCAGCGGCCGTCCGCTTGCGCGGCATGCCCTAGATGGAACGGTTTTGCATCAGCGAGGCGAACGACAGGCGACGAGTGAAAGCGCGTACCGATCGCAAAGCCTTTGGCGAGCGCTTGATGCGTCGCTTCACCGGTCAGGGTGGCCGGCCGGTAACGCGTTGCGACGCCAGCCGTGTAGCGGCCAGCGCGAACGAAGTACGCCTGAAGCTCCGCGGGATCGACGCCGCCTGCCTCGGGCCGGTTGGGATCCTTCGGCGGCGCGGCCATCATCGCCGACCATTCCTTGTCGAAATCGATCAGCTCCTGCGCAATAGGTTGGCGCTCGTCCGAATACGTGCGCAACAGAGCGGCGTCGCTGCGGCCCTCCAGCACCGCGCCGAGCTTCCAGCCGAGATTGAAGCCGTCCTGCATCGACACGTTCATGCCCTGACCCGCTTTGGCGCTATGCGTGTGGCAGGCGTCGCCCGCGATGAACACGCGAGGCTCGCGCGAAGTGCCGTCGGCGGCGATGGCATCGTCGAAGCGGTCGGTGAGGCGCTGCCCGACCTCATAGACCGAGAA
Source organism: Paraburkholderia sp. 32 (assembly GCF_050435345.1). Taxonomy (NCBI): domain Bacteria; kingdom Pseudomonadati; phylum Pseudomonadota; class Betaproteobacteria; order Burkholderiales; family Burkholderiaceae; genus Paraburkholderia; species Paraburkholderia sp. 32. Next base: position 711,035 of record NZ_JBNDKD010000002.1, on the reverse strand, counting down.
CCACGCCACTTCTTTTACGTCGAGCGTATAGGGACGGAGGATGCGCTGCGCCGTCTCGATGATGCGATCGACCGTGATCTGCTTGATGCTGTCGCGGTTCTCCGGGGTGACATCGCCGAGGTCGACGTAGAAGCGGACCAGATATCCGCCTTCACGCGGAATGATCAGCAGGTTGCCCCTGCTCGCGGACTGAATCGCCGCTTTCAGCCGGATGTCCGGAAAGTCGCTGACCGCCAGCGCATCCATCACGCCCCACGCATGGTTGGCCGCGTCACCGCGCAGCGTTTGTCCGATGGCGGTGCGTACGCGGCTGCGAGCGCCGTCGCAACCGACGACATAGCGTGCACGCACGGACATCGTCTCGTCGAGCCGCGCGGGATCGGTATGGCGCAGCGTGACCAGCACCGGGTATTCGTGCGTATCGTCGCGCTGAACGTCGACCACTTCGAGGCCGTAGTCCGGTTCGATCCGTCGCGCGGAGCGGCGCATCACGTCGAGCAGATATTCCTGGATGCGGGCCTGATTGACGATGACGTGCGGAAATTCCGAAAGGCCTGTTTCGGTATCCTGAACTCGGCCGGTACGACTGATCGCGCCGCGGTCATTTGCATCGGGTCGCCAGAATACTGTTTCATTGACCCAATAGGCTTCTTGCAGCAGGCGGTCACTGAGGCCGAACGCATTGAACATCTCGACGGTACGGCACGCCACGCCATCGGCCTGACCCATCTGCAACGGTCCGTCGCGACGCTCGACGACGCGCGTGCCGATCGACGGGAATTGCGACAGCTGCGCCGCCAGTACGAGTCCGGCAGGGCCGCTGCCGACGATCAGCACGTCGACCGTCTCGGGCATCTGCGCCGCATGCGCATTGCCGATGACTGGCTCGATCGTCGGATCGCCGACCCGGAAACCGTTGAGATGAAATTGCATGACGTCCTCCTCCGTTCAGTAGATATTTGCTGAACGCGAATATACTCCGTACACCAACCATTTTGAAGTACTTCGTGGGAGGATGGATGTTTACCCTGGTTCGGTAGAGCGCTCGTGGACTTTCGGGAACGGCTGTTTCAATGACCGTGCCAATGGCCCCCATGGTCACCCCAGTAGCCGCCAATGCCGATGCCGAGGCTCACGGAGGGCGCGACGTAATACCCGGGGGCATAGCCATAGGCGGGCGCTGGCTCATAACCGTAGCCAGAGCTGGGCGGCGGCGGGGCGACGACGCAGCCCGCCAGGCCGACTGCCACGATGATTGCAAAGAGTAGTCTGGTCATGATCGTTTTCCTCCAATGATTGAGGAGACGCAAGATTCAGTCCAGCCGTCTTCTGCCACCATGTCGACAGTGTCGTCCTCGGCAATGGCACCCAGAAACTCAGCGTCAGCGATGCACGTCGTTAATCACGGATGACCTCGCGCAGCACATGACGCGTGTCGAGCTGTTCGGACAGGCACTCGCTGACCCATTCGCTCATCTGCTGGAAAGAGGGATCGTTGGCCATTTCTTCGCCGAACTCGCGCAGCAACAGCAGGTCGACCACGGCACGAAAGAACTGCCGCTCGTCGTCGACACCTGCCGCGCGTAACGTGTCGATCCGCGTTCGAATCGCATCAGGCAGACCTTCGGCAGTCGGCGGCGGTCCGCCAGGCTGCATGGAAGATGCCCCCTTGCGGCCGGAGGCCGTCCGTTCGCCCCGCTGCTCCTTTTCGGCGAGTTGTTGCCGTAGCACCTGCATTGTCTGATTGAGCGTCGAAATGGGGTCCATGGCGCGGCCGCGAATCAGTGACGGGTCTGATTGTTCTGATAGCCCGACAGCAGCAGATGGTCGTGTTGCGCCGCGGAGCCTTCTTTCGCCTGATCCGCAGGCTCGGCCTCGGCAGTCAATGTCGCGATCAGCGCGCCGACATAGGCGTTGATCAACGGATACTGCCGATTGAGCTCCATGCCGAGATTGAGCTTGTCGAGCGCGTCATCGAACTGATCGTCGGCAAACCTCAGCAGCCCATCTTTGAGCACGCGCAGTGCGTCGTACTCAGCCAGGCGATCGAGTGGCAACCAGCTTCGCGACGCCTGCGCGACGAGCCCGTTTTGCAGTTCGAGAAGCCCCAGCATGAAGCGGGCGACGTGAAGATCCGGCACGAGCGTCAACGCCTGAACGAAATCAGTACGCGCCTCGCCGTGTCGACCCTGGTTGGCGTACACCGAGCCGCGCAGGAACCACAGGCGTGCATCGAGCGGCCAGCCAGCGAGCGTCTCGTTCAGCACATCGAGCGCATGTTCATCGGTGCCCTGCATCGCGGAGAGGACGGACGACATGACGCCATCGTTGCAGTGCGTAGGAGAATCGTGTTCATGAGTCATAGTTCTAGCCAGTGATATGCAGATGCTGGGTATTGCCAAGAAGGTTGCGCAGATCGAGCAGCGCACCGCGATGCAACTGTGAGATGCGGCCCTTGGTTACGCCGAAAATGTCGGCGATTTGCTCGAATCCCAGTCCATGAAAATAATGGTAGCGGATAATCTTCTGCTCGCGCGTGGATAATCGTGCGACGGCCGAATGCAGTTGCTCCGTTGTCTGCCTCCAGGCGATGATTTGATAAGCGGTTGCATACGGCGCGGCCTGTGCGGCGGATTCCTCGACGATGCCGGTATCGTCGAGCATGAAGCCGATCGCGAGGCCCGCGGCGAGCGTCGCGAGAGCCTGGAACGTATCGGACTGCTTGCTCGCGCGAGCGGGCGCTTCTAGTGATGCAACACGCTCGCGCCGTATCCGTTTGCGCAGCGCGATTTGTTCCTGCGCATCGCTCAGGCGCTGTACGCCGGTCAAAACGTTGCCTCTGAGGCGTGGGGTGCAGAAGGTGCGAAACGACACGCCGCGCCCGGATTCGAAGCGGTCGATTGCTTCGAGCAGACCGACGCAGGCAAGTTGCAGAAAGTCCTTGAACTCGACGTCGTCGCGGTGCCGGCCTGCGTATAGTTGCGCCGCGAGCGCCTGTGCGTAGGGCAGAAAGTGCGCGAATACGGCTTCGCGCGCGCTTGCGGACCGCTTTCGTCGCGTAGCGCTGACCATAGGCTCTCCTCCACTGCGGACGCCGCGGCGCCACCGTGGGTCTCGTCGGCATTCGCATACTCCGCCGGCAAGTTCATTTGAAGCTACCCAGCACGCCGCGCAACACGAGGCTCCAGCCGTCCACCAGCACGAACATCAGCACTTTGAGCGGCAATGAGATCGTTGCGGGCGGCACCATCAGCATACCGAGCGACAGCAGCACGCTCGACACGACGAGGTCGATCAGCAGGAACGGCAGCAGGATCACGAAGCCGATCTGAAACGCAACGCGTAATTCGTTGAGGATGAACGCGGGCGTCAACTGCACCAGGCTGACGTCGGCCGGCGTCTGCGGCAGTGCCTGTTGCGACATCTCGTACATCAGCCTTAGCTCATCCTCGCGCACCTGGCGCAGCATGAAATCGCGAATCGGCGCGGTACTGCTGTCGAGAGCGTGAGCGAGGTCGATCTGGCCGTGCATGAATGGCTGCAGCGCGTCGTGATTGATCACCTGCAGCGTCGGCAGCATGGCGAATGCCGTCAGGAACAGCGCGAGGCTGATCAGCACGGGTGTCGGCGGCGTTTCCGGCATGCCAAACGCGTGCCGGATCATCGCCAGCACGATCGCGATGCGGATGAATGCCGTCATCGACACGATCAGTGCAGGGGCGACACTGAGTAGCGTGAGCAGCGTCGCAATGCGTACCGCTTCAGATACGCCCTTACTGTCCGCGATGACTCCGGATGCGGAACCGGAGAGCGACAGCATGCCTGCGTCACCGCTGTGCGCGATTGGCGCGATGGGCGCAGCGTCGACGAATCCGGCATACAGGCAGAAGACTCCTGGCAGCAGCGCGATCAGCCAGCGCCACGCGTGAAACCGACTTCGTTGCATCATGCTTCGCGCGCTCCGTCAGGTCGATCGCGCGCGTCCAGCAGCTTGACACCGGTTGCATCCGAGGCGAGCAGGACGACGCGGCTATCGTATTCGATCAGATGAAGCGTCGTGCGCGGGCCCAGACGCAGCGATGCGGCTGCGGTGATCCGCCGCGTGAGGCTCGACGACGAACCGCACGCGCCGACCCGATGGCTTCGCCGCAAAAGCAGAATCGCAACGATACCAAGCGCGATGCAACACACGAGTGTGATGCCGACGCGCATGACGTCGACCCCCGCGAGTGCGAGGCCGGTTGCCGATAACGCATGTTGGCCTGCGGTCGCGTCGCTTGCGCCTTGCAGCCATGAGGCCGGGGTTGAAACGGTCATGGGTGCGTCGAGATTTCAGTGATTCGAATGCCGAACTGCTCGCCAAGCGCGACGATCTCGGCGCGCGCAACGCTCTTGTCGTTGAGCAACACCTCGACGGCATCGCCGAGATGACGATCGAGTTCGACCACAGCGCCGGATTGCAGCGCCAGCAGTTCCTTGATCGACATCTCGGCTGAGCCGAGGCGGATATCGACGGTGACCTTCACTTCTTCGAGCAGCGCCAGCTGCGGGCGTGTCGTGTTGCGGTCGTCGAAGACCGGTTCTTGTTCGGGAAGATCGACACGCATGACGAGCGGTCGGTTGGGTGGGGCACTCAGAGTCATGGGGTATCGGGCCCGGCTATCGAAGTCAGTTGAATGGATAATTTGCCGCCGTGTTGTCCAGGCGTGCCGGCGGCGATGGGGGTGAGTCGTCCGCAATCGGACTGCGCCAACAGCAACGGGATCGGCTCGGAAATCGTCTGGTCGAGTCGGATGACGTCGCCAACGGCGAGCGTGGCCAGTTGCGGCACGCTCAGTTCGCACTGCCCGAGCATCGCCCAGAGCGATACGCGGCTCGATTCGACGGCCGTGCTGCGACGCGTGGTGGCCGGTGAGTTCGCTCCATGAACCGTCGGCTTGCTGACGGGCAAACACGACCACAGCGCCGGCGCGCCGCAGACGAGCGTCAAGACGGTCTCGCCGCTCGTGTTCCGTATTCGGAAGCAGGCGCCGCCAAAACGAAGACGCGGTGTATCGGTGTTTCCTGTCGTACGGACGCGGGCAGCGGACTGTTGCCCAGGAGATAACGCCGCACCGATCGCATCGAGCAGTTCGTCGACAAGCTGCTTGCCGACGTCCGCGAGCAGGGGCGCGCGAGCGTCGTCGGTCAGGGCGAACGTCTTCGGCAGATCGAGCGTCTCGTTGACCAGCATGACGATCTGCCGAGGCTCGGTGAATAGCCAGACGTTGTCGCCGATTGACCACGACTCGCATTGGCCCGAAGGCGGCGCGCTGTCGAACGGATCGAGCAAGTCCACGGCTTCGACAGTGAGCTCGGGCGCGGCCAGCCACGCCTGCCGCCACGGATCGATTGCGCGCGCAAACCACGCCGCGCCGGCTGCGAGATCGCGCGCGCCGAGCGGCCGCCAGCGGATTGGCACGACGCTCATCCCTGACCTCGCATCTGGAACAGCTGCATGATCATTTCGTTGGCGGTACTGATAACCTGCGACGACGCCTGGAAGCCGCGCTGAATCAGGATCAGTTGACCAAACTCCGTCGATAGATCGACGTTCGACGCCTCGGTCGCGCCCGCGAGCAGTTGCCCAACGCCCGCGCCATTGCTGGTGCGATATTGCGGCGGCGACGCGTGCGACGCATCGAATAGACCATTCCCCTGTTGCACCAGTTGCTGCGGATTCGCAAAGCTCGCGAGCGCGATCGTGCCGAGCTCATCGGTTTGTCCGTTCGAGTATTGCAGCACCAGTCGCCCATCGACGTCGACGTTCATCGACGACAACGTACCGGTCCCATAGCCGTCCTTGTCCGACACACGCAGGCTCGAGAAGCTGCCGGCGGAGAAGCCGGTGACGCCGGTCGAGAAATCGAGTGTGACGGTGAGCGGCGGCGCGTCGGCGGAAGTCAGCGTGAAGTCGATCCGGTCGCGTCCGGGCTCGGGAATACCACCGTTGAACTGCAGCGTGCCCTGCTGGACCGGTATGTTGTTTTCGTCGGAGACGGTCACCTGCCAGCGCCCGGGAACGATGCTCGAATCGGGCGCGAACGCGATTGTCAGCGTGTGCTTGCCGCCGTTCGCGTCAAAGACGTCAACGTCCGGAATCGAGAAGCTGGTCGAACCCGTCGACAGATTGTCGGAAAACCTGATCACCGTCGTCGCCTGCGGTGGGCTGATCTGTTTGCCGGCGAGCGAAATCGGACCGAGGCTGCCCGATGCGCTCAAGGCCGCGAGTTTCAATCCCGTCGCCTTGTCCTCGATAAAGCCGTCGTTGCCGACCGCGAACTGACCGGTGCGGGCGTAACGTGCGGTGTCACCGTCGAGCAGCGTCAGAAAGCCCTTTCCCTGAATTGCAAGATCGAGCTGGCCGTTACTCACGCGCAGATCACCCTGCGCGAAATTCAACGACGAGTAACCGTACTCGACGCCGCTGCCGAATTGCATCGTGTTCATCGCGCCTGGTTCGCCCCGCGCGAACTGCTGGCCGTAATACAGATCGGCGAACCCCGGCGTCGAGGTCTTGAAGCCCGCGGTGTTCAGGTTCGCGACGTTATTGCTGATGGTTTGCAGGCCCTTCGCGTACGCTGTCAACCCGCTCATGCCGATGTAAATGCTTTCCAGCATGGAAACTCTCCTTTAAGAACCACTCGTCTGGCGCACTGCGACGATCTGCGAAATATTGGCGTTCGTCAGAAATTCGCCGCTCTCGGTTTCGATCGTCAATTGCGGCTGAGAATCCTTGAACGACACGCTCTTCACGATGCCGCTCAGCAGCGCCGTGTCGGTCTGCACGTCGACGTTGCGGCCGAGCAGGCCGAGCGTCTGCGTGGCTGACTGAACCGACAGCAGGTCGTCGATCTTGTCCGTGATCTGGCGTGTCTGTTCGAGCGAGGTGAACTGCGCGAGCTGCGACACGAACTCGAAGTTGTCGACCGGCTTTAGCGGGTCCTGATAGGTGAGCTGCGTCAGGATGATCTGCAGCAGCGATTGCATGTCGAGACCGATCGAATCGATGCGGTTGCCGACGTCGCTGCTCGAGCTGATCGGATTAGTGGCCATGAGCGATGCCTTGCGATGTAGTCGGAAAGTGTTCGACGCCGTTGACGACGACTCGCACGGCGCGCGGTACGGCGCGGCGCAGCTCGTCGAGGGCGCGCTGGGCGCGGGCGTCGGGTTCGTCCGCGTTCGTGATCGCATGGTTGATGCGTAATGCGATCGACACGCCGGCTTCGCCGGTCATCACGGTCAGACGATAGGGCGCTGGCGCGCTCCCGGCGCTGGCGCCGCTCTCGGTATTAGCGGCCTTAGCGGCTCGTGAGGCGATCGATGCGGCGGACGAAGTGATACGAGCGGCCCTGTACGGTACGGCCTGTTCGCGCGACAGTGCGTCGTGAACCGTGCTGCCCGATGCTGAGAATGACGAACTGGCGACCGTGACCGGCGACCCGGTGACGTGCCCGGCGTGAGCGCCATCGTGGTCAGGGAGCGCAGGCTCGGTGTCGCGCGCATGCGATTCGACACCGATGCGAGCGGATCTCGCCGATGCACAGCCGCGCGGCTCGCTCGCATGGTCAACGGACGTATCGCGAGCATAGGAGCGGGCGTCGAATGCCGGCGCGTTGTCGTAACGTTCCGCTGGCGTGCGTCGCTGTCGTGCGGGCGTAGGATCTTCGTTCAACGCGCCGGCCTTCGCGCCCGACCACATGACTTTCTCCATCACCCGCAATACCTGATCGAACGCCGCGTGCCTGGCATCGGGCTTGGGCGAACTTGCTGTGGACATCGGCGCATTGCGCCACGTTGGAAATACGGTGAGCTTCATTGGCGCTCCTCCCGCGACAGATACATGTCCTCGATCCGGCTCGCACGCTGCTCGTCGCGCTGAAGTTCGAATTGCCGCTCGACCCTGGCGGCCACGCCGCAAGCGTGCTCGGTTTGCTGTTCGTGGCGCGCCAGCACTGCGCGCTGTCGTTCGACACGGCTTGCGGCATCGCGTGTGTCCTGTTGCGCGTGCAGATGGGCGGCGCGAGCCGAGGCGAGCGCGCCTGCCCAATTGGCCGCGAGCGCAGGCGACAAGCCGTCCGGCGCCTGCAACGCGTCGCGCCATTGCGCGACATGGGCGTCGAGGCTCGCACAAAGCGATTGTTCGCGTGCGTGGCTGCGCTGATGGAGTTGAATGACTCGCACGGTATCCAGGCGCGCGCGTTCCAGTTGCAGTCGACGCAAGTCGGCGATCTCTCGTGCCGTTTCAAACTGGCGGCGTTTTTTCATGAATGACTCGTCATGCAACTTCCCGAAGCAAAGCAGCGAGCGCGTTGATGGTCGTCGCGCGCGGCGTCGTCGCATCAGGGGCCTGACGCAGAAAATCGATTAGCGCGGCGCGCTGTTGCAGCGCGCGATCGAGCGCCGGGTTGCTGCCTGGCGCGTAAAGCCCCGATTCGACGAGCGCGCGCGACGCTTCGTACGCTGCAAGCTGCGCGACGGCTTCGGCGGCGAGCCGCCGTTCGTTGGGCTCAGCGACGTACTGCATCACGCGGCTAATGCTTCTCGGCACCTGAATCGCCGGGTAATGACCCTGTTCGGCGAGTTCGCGCGTCAACACGATATGGCCGTCCAGCAGCGCGCGCATCGTCTCGGCCATCGGATCGTCGATGTCGTCGGTCTCGGTGAGCACGGTCATCAGCGCGGTGATCGCGCCACTGTTCCTGATTGCGCCGCACCGCTCGACGATTTTCGGCAGCGCGGCGAACACGCCCGGTGTGTACGCGCGAACGGTCGGCGGCTCGCCGGCGGCGAGGCCGATCTCGCGCAGCGCGAGCGCATAGCGCGTGACCGAATCGAGAAGCAGCAGCACGTGCGCGCCCTGCGCACGAAAATACTCGGCGAGCGACAGCGCCACCTGCACGCTGCGGGCGCGCATCACGGCAGGCTGGTCGGAGGTTGCGACCACCATCGTGGAGCGGGCGCGCGCGCTGTCGGACAGCGCACGCTGCCAGAACTCCTCCGCTTCGCGGCCCCGCTCGCCGACGAGGCACAGCACGCAGACGTCGGCTTCGACGTGGCGCGCGAGGCTCGCGAGCAGGGTCGTTTTGCCGACGCCGCTGCCCGCAAAAATGCCCACGCGCTGGCCGACGCCAAGCGTTAGCAGGCCGTCGAGCGCGCGAATGCCGGTCTCCAGCGGCTCGACCGGCGACAGGCGATCGAGCGGCGGCGTGCAGACGCCGGCGAGCGGCCATGAGGCGTCGTTCGCGGGAAGCGGTGCACCGCCGTCGAGCGGCCGGCCCAGGGGATCGACGACGCGTCCGAGCCAGCGTGGCCCAACGGGGATCGTTGCTCCCACTCGCATCGCGCACACCGGGTCGCCGACGCAGATCCCTGCCGTCGACGTGTACGGCGCCAGCGTGACGCGGCCCACCTCGACCTTGACGACTTCCGCCTCGCATTGCTGCGGACCCGGCGCGCCGAGTGAGCAGCGCGAGCCGAGCGGCACGCCGGGTCCGTCCGCTTCGACGAACGTCGGCATTACGCGCGTGATCGCGCCGACCCGGGTCGCCGGATCGACCTGACGCATTGCGGCAAGATAGCGGTGTAGCGAGGGACGGTCAGTCATCGGCGCGAAGTTCGTCGAGCGTGCGATTGAAATGCGAGAGCTGCCGCGGCAGGCTCACGTCGAGGCGGCCGAGTGTCAGATCGATCAGGCACGCGCCGGCAGCCAATTGCGGATCGGCGTCGACCGTCAGTGCGGTATCGCGCGTGAGCGTGGCGAATGCGTCGCGCAGCGCATCGGCGTCAGGAAAGTCCTTCGCGGACACGCGCACGCCGATCGCCGACCCCGCCGCGATCTGCGCGAGATGATGGCGCGCGGTTTGCACGACGAGCGCCGCACACGCAGTGGTGTCGCCGAGGGTTTTCCGCAGCGCGGCTTGTGCGACATCGAGCGCGAGGCTTTCGACTGCTTGCAGGCGGTCGCGCAACGCAGCGAGCGCCGCGTCGATACCGGTGGCGAGTGCTTCGATCCGCTGCACGTGATCGAGCTTGACGCGCGCTACCCCCTTTTCGATGCCTTCTTCGATGCCTCGCTGATAGGCGGCGCGTTCCCGTTCCTCGAAGTCGCGGATTTGCTCGGCATGCGTTTGCGCGAGTTCCGCCAGTTCGCGTCTGAGTTCGTCGATCTGTGCGTCGGTTTGGAAAGTGTGCTGAACTTGCCCCGGCACGTGTTCGGACGGCTCGGCGGCTACGGCAACCAGCGTGGTTCGACCGAGCGTCTTGCGTCCGCTGCCCAGCGTGACCTGCGCGGCTTTGAGCAGCAGACTCATGCGGACCGCCCCATCCAGCGGCGAAGCTTCTGGTGGAGCCGCAATGGTTCGACCTGCGGCGGCTTGCCGTCATCATCAGAAATATCGCCGAGTTGCGCGCTGGCTGTGAGCGCCGCGGCCTGCAACGCCTTACGCGCGCGCTCCGTGATGTCATATGCACGACCATGTGGCGCGAGCATTGCGCGGCGCTCGGGCGGCAACGCAGCGATCACGGCCTCGCGGGTCGGTGCGTTCACGCAAGACATCAACCGGCAAAGCAGTTCATGCGGCAAGGTCTCGGCGAAACGCGCAAGCCGTGATGCGGCGAGTCGCGCGTCTTCAGGCGAATGGCCGTCGCTGGCAATCGCAACGCGGTCATCTGTCGCCGGGGCCGTTATCGCCGCCACCAGATTTCCGGGTGCGACGCGCGCCGCGTCAGCGAGCAGCGGTCGCAAGCGCGCGCGCTCGTCGTGCGAGAGCGCGCTCCAGATCGCCTCGATATCGTCGATCGCAAGCCCGCTCAGATCGGCAACCGCGCGCCTCAGACGGCGTTCGCGCGATGCGTCGCGCTCAGGCGTGTTCATGCTGCTCTCCTTCTTCGGCGAGCAGCGCACGCAAGCGCAGCACGTAGGCTTCGCGCTGATGCAGACTCAAAGCACGTGACGGCGAGCGGCGGGAAGCACGACGCCGGCGCATCGCGAGCAACGCACCAATGATGCCGACGAGCAACAGGGCAGAGCAAACGCCGGCGGTCGGATGACTGGCCATCCATTGCGCGAGGTGTTGGACCACAGCCTCCAAGCGCCGTGCGTCGGCGTCGCGTGCAGCGGACTTTGCGACGGCCAATGCGACGGGTTCGGATGCGTCGCGAATCGTGGCGCCGGCCTCCAGATCCGCGCTCGCATCGGGCTCGACTGGTGCCGCAACGCCGGCGTTCGCGGGCGTCGTTTGCGCAACCGCACTCGTCGCTACGTCGGCGGAGTGACGCACATAGATAGACAGCACATCACCGCGCGCCGCGTCGAAACCGATCGACGCGCCCAGCATCGCGTTTATGCGTGTCATATCGTCTTGCGGCAAGGCATGGTCGAGCACGATGCCGACTGATAGCCGGCGGATCGAACCGGGTTCCGACACGATCTGCTCGAGACTGCGATCGGTCTTTGTCCCCTCCACGGAGGGCATTGCGGGCAGCGGTGGCGTGCCAGCGGGCGGCAACGCATTTGCGTTTTTCGTTGACGGCAGCGGCGGCGTGGCGCTGGCCGCGCCGTCGGCGTTGACGATGGGCCGGGTGACACCCGACTCGCGCGTCGTGCGCGTCTGCGCGAAGTCAAGCGCCGCGTCGACGCTGACGCTCACATGACCGTCGCCGACCAGCGGCGCAATCTGCGTAAGGATCTTACGTTCGTAGCGTTGCTCGATCGCCTGCTTCAACGTGAAATGCGGGTCGTCGGTCAGCGCGTTTTCGCCGGCTTTCGTGCCCGCGACGCCGCCGCGTTGATCGAGCACAGTGACGTCGTTGGCGGACAGCTCGGGCACCGCGGCGGCCACGAGCCGCTGGATGCCGCGCACCGTTTCGGGAGCGAGCGCCTGGCCGTCGCGCATGAACAGCGCGACCGAGGCCTTGGGCCGCGCCGCATCGCGCCGGAACAGCGACGACTCGGGCAGCGTCAGATGCACGCGCGCGAGGTCGATCTCGTCGAGCGTCATGATCGTGCGCGCGAGTTCGCCTTGCAACGCGCGCTGATAGTTGACCTTCTGCGCGAACTCGGTGAGGCCGAGATCTGAGTTATTGAACAGCTCGAAGCCGACCGCGCCGTGCAGGCGCAGATCGCTGCTCATCAGCTTCAGACGCAGTGCGCGCGTATCGCCGGCGGGCACCAGAATCGCGGAGGTCTCGTCGTCGATCCGGTAGGGTACCTTCTGTTTGTCGAGTTCGGCCACGAGCGCGGACGCGTCCTGCGGCTTCAGATCGCGGAACAGGACCTGATAGCCGGGCCGTGACAGGAAGAACGCGGCTGCCATCGCGCCGCACAGCAGCAGTGATAGCGCGCCGACCATCAAGAATTGCCGCTCGCGCGGCGCATCGGCAAAAAACGACTTGAAGCGGGACATGCTGGCTTCCATTTCAGAGTTGCATCCGCATCAGTTCCTGGTAGCCCTCGACGAGGCGCGAGCGGATCTGCAACGCGAATTGCAGCGATATGCGGGCCTGTTCGAGCGCCATCATCACTTGATGCGGCGGCAGGTCCGCGCCGAGCGCGAAGTCGGCGATCGCTGCATTGGCGGTGCTGACCTGCGTGTCGACCGATTGCAGGCCATCGACGAGTAGAGCGCCGAAGCCGGGTTGAGTGGTCGCGCCGAGGCCTTGCTCCACTTGCGACGCGAGCGACGGCGCCAGGCCGGTTTGCCACGTCGGCGCGAGAAAGCCCGGTTCGAGCGCGGAGATGACGGCGATGCTCATCAGTGGCTCCCCATTTCGAGGGCACGCATATACATCGAGCGTGCCGCGTTGAACATCACCGTGTTGGCTTCGTACACGCGCAACGTCTGCACCATGAGCGCCATCTCGCCGGCATGATCGAGACCGGCGTAGGACACGAAGCCTTTCGCGTCCGCGTGCGGATGCGACGGGTCGTAGACGAGGCGCGGCGGCGCGTCGACCGTCTCGATGCCATACGTCTGCACGCCCCCGAGCCCATGCGTGGTGGGAAGTCCCGCGGCGCTGTGCGCACCGGGCGTGCCGCCGTTGCCGAGCAGACTGGGGAAGTCCCCTGCGGCCAGGCGCGGCCCCGACACGAGCCGCAGCGGCTGATAAGACGCGCCGCTTGCCGTGCGCGTCGTGCTCGCATTGGCCAGGTTCTGCGCAATGACTTCCATGCGTTGGCGCTCGACGTCGAGTCCGGAGCGCGCAATCGCGAAGATGGAATCGGTCATCGGTTCAGCCTCCGCCTATTGCGAGTTTCTCGATCTGCATCGTGCGATCGAGCATGCCGGCCAGCATCGCGTAGCGTGCCGAGGTTTCAGATGCCGTAGCAATTTCGTCGTCGATTCGCACGGTATTCGAGGCGAGCGGCAGCGGCGCGTCGATGCGGGGCGCGACACCCGCGACACGCGCGAGCACGCTGGCCGGCGTGTCGCCGGGGTGCAACGCGGCGGCGTCGCGCAAGGCATCCTCGAACGACACCCGCAGCGGCGTGAAATTCGCCGAGCCGGCGTTGGCCACGTTCTGCGCGGTGGCCGTTTGCCGTGCGAACAGCCCGTCGAGGGCCTTGCCGGCGATGGCGGCGACGAGGTTGATCGTCATAGCGGTTCCTCCTGTTATTGAACGATGATGTCGGCGTGCAACGCGCCCGCCGCCTTGATGGCTTCGAGAATCGCGATCACGTCGCGGGTGCTGACACGACTGCGCGAGAGCGCTTGCACGAGTTCGCCGACCGAGCCGTAGGGGAACGTTGCGGCGACGGTCTGGCCGGGTTCGTCGACGGAAAGATCGCTGTTGCCGATCACGAGGCTGCGCACGCCGCGGCCCGCAATGCCGATCTGCTCGGGTTGCGACGCCGAGTATTCGGTCGTGACCGTCACGCGAATGTCGCCGTGCGAAATCGTGATCGGCGAGATGTGCGTGTCGCCGCCAGCGACCACGGTGCCCGTGCGTTCGTTGATGACGACACGTGAGCCCTGATCGGGCACGACGCCGAGCGTCTCCACGCGCGCTACGAAACTGTTGAGCGCGCTGCCTTCACCGGGCGCGCGGATCTGGACGGTTTCCGCGTCGAGCGAGCGCGCGCTGCTGGCGCCGAACGCCTGGTTGATACGCTGTGCGATGCGCTCTGCCGTGGTCGCATCCGCGTTGCGCAGGACGAAGTTCAGATAGCCGTCCTGCGTGACGAGCTCGGCGCGCACCGGTACTTCGACGATCGCACCTTGCGGCACGGTACCGACCGTCGGATGATTTTTCTGGCGCAGATTGCCGTTGGCGTCGAAGCGGTAGCCGCCGACCGTTATCGGTCCTTGCGCGAGTGCGTACGTCTTGCGGTCGGGGCCGCGTAGCGGCGTCATGATCAGCGTGCCGCCCGACAGGCTGCGTGCATCGCCCATCGACGTGACGTTGATGTCGATCCGGTCGCCGATGTTGGCGGTCGGCGGCAGCGAGGCCGTAATCATGACCATGGCGACGTTGCGGCTCTGGATCTGGTCCTGGGTCAGATTCAGATCGAACTGCGACATCATGTTCATCATGGCCTGACGCGTGGCCTGATTGCGCGGCGTGTCGCCCGAGCCCGCGAGACCCGACACGATGCCGTAGCCGACGAGCATGTTGTCGCGCCAGCCGAGAAAGCGTCCGAGGTCTTTGAGGCGCACTTCATTTGCCGCGTGCGCTGGACCGCTGCCCGCGGCCATCGCGCATACGAGCAGCAGTACGGCCTGGATGACCCGCATCGTGCGAGAAGAGAGCCGCATTACCATAAGCCCAACCATGCGAGAAAGCGGGGAATGAGGCCGGGTCTCGACCGATCGGTGATGAAGCCTTCGCCGACGTAGTCGATCTTCGCGTCCGCGAGGCGGTTCGACTGCACTGTGTTGTTCGCGGCGATGTCGACCGGACGCACGCGGCCTTGCAGATGGATGCGCGTCTTTTCGCCGTTGACGTCGATGGCCTGTTCGCCGGCGACGATCAGGTCACCATTCGGCTCAGTCACCTCCACACGCGCGCTGATCTGCGCGAGCAAACGGCCCGTGCGCTGGATCTGTCCGCGTCCGCCGTAGTTATCGCCGAGGCCGATCTGCGCAGCATTGCTGCCGGCCCACATCGTCGACACGTTGCCCTGCACAGCCACGTTCGTTTTGGTCGACGTGTCCGCAGTATTGCTCGCGGTCGAGTTCTCATAGACGAGGATCGTGACGATGTCGCCCGGGCGCGAGGCGCGGCGGTCCGAGGTCAGCGACTGGTAGGCGTCGCTGTGGAAGAGGTCAGCGGCGTGGGTGGGCGTGAGCGCGCACCAGGCGATGCCTATCGTTGCCAGCGTTGAACGGATCTTGGGTTGCATGACTGAGTTACTTCGACAGCGAGGTGGTAGCAGGAATGGCCAGGATGTCGTGATCGCCTGTCGCGATCATGGTTACGCGGCCACTCGCGCTGTCCGTTAATGCGATGCCGGTTCGCCAGACGGTGACGGCACCCGTTCGTACGACGGCCACAATGCGTTCGCCGCGAATGACCTGGGCGAGACGTTGTGAGGGGATGCCGGTTATTACGTCGCCGCGCGTGAGGTCCTGAGCCGCGCGCGCGAGGCGCGCTTTGTCGTCGTAATGAACACCACGTGTAACCGCGTCCCGCGGGCACGCGATATCACGCACCCCGTCGAACGTGATTGCATCTCCTTTCGAGAGATCACGAAGTAGTTCGACGCAGCGTGCCGCCGGCACAGACCGGACTTCGCGCGCTGGATCAGGCGTAGCGCGAACAGGTCGGCTGATGATGACGGCCGGCTGTCCGTCCTGCGTCGCAAGCCACGGCGTGAGAGCCGGAATCTGCCGTCGGGCCGCTTCGGTCAGACGCCGCGGCTCGATGGCAACACTCGCATCCGCTTCGCGTAACCTTGCGACGACGAGATCGGCCGCCTGCTTTTGCAAGGCGACAGGCAAAGCGCTCACCTCCGCGACATCGCCGAATCGCACTATGCTGCTGTCGAAGTCGGCGACGTTTCGGAATGTCAGCGTTGTACTGGACGCGTGAACCGCCGCGCTCGCCGCCATGCAGGCAAGCGCGATGGCTAACGGGTCGAGCCGGCGAAAACGGATAGGCGACATGAGATCGGGCACGCCTGGATCGAACACGGGGCGGCCTTATCTGATCGTGAGTGCGAAGCCGGCGACGACCTCACTGAACGGAAAGGTCGACCAGTTGGTGTAGTTCAGTACTCCACCAATTTCCTCGCCTTTGGGGCCGTAGAACCGGCCGCTGATCCGTCCGGTTGATGGATAGCCGTCGTTCGATTTGAGATCGCACGAGAACGCGTTGTTGACCACATCGATGTCGGCGTCGCAGGTGAACAGAGGCGGTGACATTTCGGCTTCCGCCACGCTCCAGTCATTTGCCACTGAGATCTTGGTCACCTTCGGCACCTGAAAAGAGATCTTCCTCGCGTCCATATCGGCCACGCCCTGAATAACAGCCCCGGCGAGCGGATAGCTCGGCGAGCCTACCCAGTCGGTCTGATAGCGCAACTTGCCGACCAACGCTCCGGCATACGTGCGCGAGTGAATCTGGCCAAAGTCTTCCGGGCGAGTCTGGCTGCCAAATGCGAATCCGCCCGAGGTGACCCAATAGTCGGTGACGTAGATAGCGGTTCGGCTCGCCTCCCAGGCGCCGGCCGCGACATAACCGCTACCGTTCTGTCCGCGTACGAGCGCGAACCTCAACGGATTGCCGGATGAGATGTCGTAGTTGATTCCGAGGATCCGCTTCTGACTATTTATCAGGGAAACCACGAGTTCGTCGAATGACGGCGCGGTCGGTGCACCGTCGACGCTGGCCGTGGCCGACATGCTTGCGCCGATCTGCGAAAGATAGCCGCCGGTGACCGACGATTTGGAAACGAGCCGCAGTTTGATATCCCCGGAAACCGGGTTCGTAATCGAATCGATCACAGCAACAGGGTCTGGCGGGAAGGTATAGCTGAGCTTCGAACGAGCGTTCATCGCGACGCTTTGCACGCCTTCGATGGACCCGAGAGGGAGGTCGGCGATCTTCACGTAGCCCGGCGTCGGCGGCCCGACTTCGGCGTCGGGCGGGGGCGTCGCGCCTGCGTTGTCGGGCGGTGAGGTTGGCTCGCCGGGTAGCGTCTCCGCAGACGTTTTCGGGGCGGACGCGTCGACGCTGCCCGAATCGCGATCGGGATTCGACGCCGCGTTTTGTTCGCTGGCGTTGGACGAACTCGCATTGTCCGAGTTACCTCCGCCCCCGCAGCCGATGAGAGTGAGCGTGCAACACGCTGCGAGCAGCGTTTTTTTGAACGTAAATTGCATGGTGTGTTTTTGGGTTCGTCTCACTGTTGAATGTCGGTCGATGCATTCCAGCGCTGATTACCGCTTCAACCCATTCGCAATCGCCATCAACTCATCGCCGGCCTGCACGAGTCGCGCATTCGACGCATACGCACGCTGATACAGCATCAGACTGACGAGCTCATCCGACAGCGACACGTTCGAGGCTTCGCTGAATCCTTGCGCCAACGTCCCAGCGTTGTCTTCGCCGGGACGCACGCGGCTGACAGTGATCCCGTCGTCCTGAATGCGATAGATTCCGTCGCCGGCCGATTGCAGCGCGCGCACGTCAGTCGGCATCACGAGTTCGATTTCGCCGAGATCAATCGGGTCGGTCTGGTTCGGCAGAACCGCCTGCACCTGGCCGGTCGCCGAAATGGTGATGCTGGAGGCGTCGCGCGGAACGGAAATCATCGTTTTGAGCGGCAGGCCGTTCGACGCAGTCAGATAACCGTCGGCCCCGACGTGCAGCGTGCCGCCGCGCCACAACGTGGCCGGTCCCGAGTCCGACGCCAGTTCGATGAAGCCGTCGCCCCGAATCGCGAGATCGAGCGCGCTGCCGGTCGGGCGCAACTCGCCCGCCGTGAAAACGTGCAGCGACGGGTCGGCCGCCACGCCCGGGGCGATGGTGACGGTTTCGTTGGCCGGGGCGCGGCTGAGTGGGGCGACCGCCGACGTCAGTAACTCGCTGAAGGACACCGTGCCGCGCTTGAACGCCGGTGTGTTCATGTTCGCGATGTTGTTCGCGGTGACGTCGGCGGCTGTCTGCTGCGCGTTCAAGCCCATCGCGCCGATATAAAAAACGTTGTTCACGCTTACATGTCTCCCAAACGCTGCAAAACGGCGCCGAGCATGTCGTCGTACGCATGCACGAGCTTCTGGCCGGACTCGACGCGGCGCATTGCCTCCATCATCTGCATCATGTCGTTGCCGAGCGCGACGTTCGACGATTCGATAAAGCCCTGCGCGATGTGCGGCTGTTCGGCGTCGACGGCCTGCGCGTCCGTGGCATGGAACAGGCCGTCCGCGCGGCGCTCGAGTTGGGTCGGATCCGTAAAAGTTGCGACGCGTATCACGGCCGAAGGCGTGCCGTCGTCAATCAGCGTGCCGTCGCTGGCGATCTGCCAGTTGCCCGAACGCAAGACCACGTCGCCGCCACCCGCGGCTTGCAACGCCCAATTCTGGGCCGTGACGAGACGTCCGTCGGCATCGCGATGGAACGCGCCGAGCCGAGTGTAGGCCGGACCGCTCGCTGTCATGACCTCGAAGAAGCCGGAGCCGCTGATCGACAGATCGAGCGGATTGCCGGTGTGGACCAGCTTGCCGGCGGAGAAGTCGGTGGCGATGCCGGTTGGAGGCGGCACGAGCATGGCAGACACAGGGACCGTCCCGGTGCGTCCGGCTGCCAGCACGTCGTCGAACGCGATCTGCCGCTTGTAGCCGGGCGTGGCCACATTCGCGAGGTTTTGCCCAGCGGTTTCGATCCGGCGCGTTTCGTGCGAGATCAGGCTGGCCGCGACAGTCATCATGTTATCCATCAGGAATCCGTTTCAATTTGGCAGGCAGGTGGCAAGCTGCTCGACACTCAGGCGGCGAGCGCTGTAGCGTTCGAGGGCTGCGCGGCGCGCGCGGGAGCCCGAGCCGCAGTTGTGTCGAGACTGACCATCGCGAACGATCTCAGGCTGATCGAGTGCGGAACCTCGTTCATCGACAGCACGGCGAGCCGTGGCGCAACACGATGCGTGAAGGTTTTCAGATGACGACGAATTTCCGGGCGGCACAGCAACGCAGGTTTGAGGTTCTGCCGCATCATCGCGTCGACCTGCGCGGCGAGCCGGGCGAGGAAGCTTTCGGCCAGACGCGGATCGAGCACGAACGCGCCTGCGCCGTCAGCACCCTGCAGGTTCTGCACGATCGCGTTTTCGAGCGCGGGGTCGAGCGTCAGCACCGCAAGCGCATCGTGATCGCTCTGGATTGCCTGACAGATGCCGTGGCCGAGCCGCTGGCGCACACGCTCGCTCAACGCGGCAGGGTCTTTTTCATGGCGACCCGCGTCGACCAGCACTTCGACGATCAGGCCGATATTGCGGATCGCGACCTGCTCGGTCAGCAGATTCTGCAAGACGTGCTGCACGTCGCTGACGGCGAGCACGTTCGGCACGAGTTCCTCGACGAGGCCGGGTGTGCGTGAACGCACTCCTTCGAGCATCGCGACGACTTCGGTGCGCGACAGCAACGCGGGTACGTTGGCCTTGATCACCTCGGTGACGTGCGTGATCAGCACGGTCAGCGGATCGACCGCGGTGTAGCCGAGCGAGCGCGCGCGCGACAGGTCGGCCGTATCGATCCATACCGCGGGCAGCCCGAAGGCCGGATCGTGAGTGGCGATGCCGGGCACCTTCTCACCCTTGTCCGACGAGTGAATGGCGAGTGTTTTTTCCGGATACAGCGTTGCCTGACCGAAGCGGTCTCCGAACAGCAGGATCCGGTAGTCGTTGGAGCCAAGCTGCGCGCCGTCGCGGAACACCACGGGCGGAATGGACACGCCCATCTCGGCCGCGTACTGTTTGCGAAACGCCGCAATCCGTTCGGCCAGCAAGCTTTGCGTCGGGATCCATGCGGCCGTCAGCGCGGCGCCGAACGACACTTCGACGGCCGGCAGATCGGTGGCCTGGGTGGCCGCGGCCGCGTCGCTGTCGTCTCCGTCCGTCGCGGCCTGGTTATCCGGCGCCGCACTTCGTTTGCGGCGCGCGATCCACCAGGCGCCACCCGCAATCGTTGCAAGGATCAGCACGGGCCACTTCGGCATGCCCGGCAGCGCGAGCAGGCCGGTCAGCGCGACCATGACGAGGATCTGTATCTTCGGGAATTGCACGAGCTGACGCAGCACCTCGTTGCCGAGCTCCCCGTCCGCAGACGAGCGCGTGACGATGATGCCGGTCGCGACGGAAATGATCAGCGCGGGCACCTGCGTGACGATGCCGTCGCCGATCGTCAGCAGCGTGAAGGTCTGCATTGCCTGGCTGAGCGGCATGCCCATCTGCGCGACGCCGACCGCCCAGCCGCCGAGAATGTCGATCAGCAGGATCATGATGCCGGCTACCGCATCGCCTTTGACGAACTTGCTCGCGCCGTCCATCGAGCCGTAGAAGCCGGCTTCCTTTTCGAGCGCCTTGCGTCGGCGCTTCGCTTCGTCCTGATCGATGAGACCCATGTTGAGGTCGGCGTCGATACTCATCTGCTGGCCGGGCATCGCGTCGAGTACGAAGCGCGCGGCGACTTCCGACACGCGCTGCGCGCCGGTCGTGACCACCACGTATTGCACGACGATCAGGATGAAGAAGACGATCAGGCCGATGACGAAGTTACCCTGCACGACGAATGCGCCGATTGCCGCGATGACCTGGCCCGCTTCGGCGCCGGACAGGATCAGACGGGTCGCGGCGATGTTCAGCGACAAGCGGAACAGCGTCGCGATCAGCAGCAGGGAAGGGAACGTCGAGAACTCGACGGGTCGCGACACGTAAAACGTCATCAACAGGATCGTGAACGCGAATGCGAAATTGACGATGATGAACAGGTCGAGCGCCCCTGCCGGAATCGGTGTAAACAGCAGCAACAGGATCGCGACGACGGCGAAGACGAGCGCGAGGTCGGAATGATTGCGCAGGCGGGATCGAAGCGTCATGCGGACATCACCTGCGACGGCGCACGTCGCGCCTGCAAATACATCGCCGCGGTATCGCGATACAGATCGCCCGGCACCTCGCGTTCGAGCACTGCCTTGAAATAGAGCGCGCGGGCGAAACGTGGCGACTCGATGACCGGCACGCCATAGATGAAGGCGAGCTTCTTCAGACGCAGTGCAAAATCGCCGGCCCCTTTGGCGACGACATGCGGCGCGGCCATCCGTGACGGATCGTATTTCAGACCGACGGCATAATGCGTCGGGTTCGCGACGATCACGTCCGCACTACGCACCGCCTTCATGCTGCGCGAACGCTGCAGCAATTCGCGCTGCAACTGGCGGCGCCGCTGCTTGATGCGCGGATCGCCCTCGCGCTGCTTCATTTCCTGCTTCTGCTCGTAGCGGCTCATACGCATCTTTCTCGCGAATGAGCGTCGCACCAGCACCTGGTCGAGCAACGCGAACACCGACGCGGCCGCGAGCAGCATGAAAAGCAGGTGGACGCCGCTAGCGAGCAGCGTCTGCGCAATGCGTACCGCGGACAGGTCCTCATGTGCGAGGGAGACGGCCGCATCGACGATCGTGAAACGGATGATCGCCACATAGACGACCATCTTGAAGCATGCCTTGGCGGCTTCGATCAGCGTCTGTATCGAGAAAACACGCCTGAGACCTTGCACCGGATTCAGCTTGCTGGTGTCCAGCCTGAGTGCGCCGGGGGCGAACAGGAAGCCGGTCTGCATCAGCGCTGACAGTAGCGCGCTACCCATCGCAATCGCAATCAGTGGCGCAACCGCGTGCGCGCCCTGCAGCAGCAGCGCCGCGCACGCGACCGGCAGCGCACGGCCGCTTGCGTCGAGTGACGCGGCTTCGCTCAGCGCATGAGCGCCGAGCGAAGCGAGACGTGCCGCCATTTCTCCGCCCCACACTGACAGGTAGCCGGTACTCGCAAGCAGGCCGAGCACCATGCCGAATTCCTGGCTGCGCGGCACCATACCCTTCTTGCGCGCCTGCTCGAGCTTGTAAGCGGTGGCCTGTTCCGATTTGTTCTGTTCCGTATCCGACATGACTAGTCCAGGGACGGTACGAAAGCCAAGGCGTGCGTCAGCAAACGCAATGTCGCAGGTGCGAGTAGACCCGCTGATAGCGCCATCATGACGGGCGTCGCGATGACTTTGATTTGCAGACCCAACATCAGTGCGTTCATTTGCGGCAACGCGCGGGAGAGAAAGGCGATCGATACATCGATTAGAAACAGTGTGACCATTGCGGCCGCGATGACCGACAGACCCATGCCGAGCGCAATGCCGAAATAGCCGATCAGCGCATCGGGAGTGACGGCAACTCGCGCGTAGCCGACTGGTATGACGCTCGTTAGCGCAATCAAAAGCCGTACCAGCTCGAGATGACCGCCCGAAGCAAAAAACAGCAGGCCCGCGACGAGCGTGAGTATCGTGCCGAACAGCGGCGCCTGTGCACGCGAACCCGGATCGATCACCATCGCGAGACCGTAACCGGCCTGGACGTCGAGCACGCGGCCAGCAAACGTTAGCGCGGCAAACGCGGCCTGGAACGCGAAGCAGATCGCGAGGCCCAGCATCAATTCGGCTGCAGCGGCGATGAGTAGCGCTGCGCCGTCCATGTAGACGTCGGGTGCAGCGCTATGTGCCAGACATGCGGCCAGCGCCAGCACGAAGCACACGCGGACCCGCGCGGGCACCTGCGTTTGTGAGAACGGCGGCGCAAGAACGAACACCGGGCCGATTCGCAACGAAAGAAGAAGAACGCCGAGCGTCCAGCTCGTGCTGGCTTCGATTGTCATTGCGTTAGCCCAGATCAGGAATGCTGCGGAAAAGCGATGCTGCGAAACCGGTCAGACGCGCGAGCATCCACGGGGCGAGCGAAACCGTCACGATGACGGCGACCGCGAGCTTCGGCACATAGCTCAGGCTCATTTCCTGCAGCTGCGTGACGACCTGAAAGACACTGATCAGCAGACCGACCACGAGCGTGGCAATAACAATTGGCCCCGCAATGAGGAAGCTGTTCCAGAACAGCTGCGTCATCATTTGGAGTGCCTGGTCTGCCGACATGGATGAGGTCCCGTGTTTAAGTGGGCCGCATTATGGGGAGTTTTCTTTCGAATTGGAAGTGGTGAAATTGAAAATAGTAAGGCGAACGGATGAAAATAGTGAGGCAAACGAATCAAAAACGAATGCAATCAGATTAATCAGAGAGGTAGGTGCTTATATCAAAATCAAAATAGTCGATCGTCACGTATTTTTAGGACAGGTTCTATTTCGCAGATGATCGACCATTCGCGAAAAATCAGGCGTTTGCCTATTCCAGTTCTTGTGACGATTTGTTAAGGGGAGGGGTCTTATTGCTCCGGGTCACCTTTCTCGCGATCGCTTTTGCAAATGTATTGCCTTGTGGGTCCAAGGGCCGATTCAATGCCGCATCAAGGACTTGACTCGCTGTATTTTGATCGCCTGCGGAGGTGCTGAGCAGACTCTTCGCAAGCGCGGCGGACAGACACTCGGGGTCCAGCCGCAACGCCACCTTCATATGCGCACGCGCCTCGTCGAGTCTGCCTTCCCGCAGCGCCACGATGGCCAGTGCGCCAGGGGCTTCGGCAAAACCGCGATCTAGGTGAGCGCCTTGTTCGAAGCGCGACCGCGCCAGTTGCAGATCGCCATTGAGCAAATGGGCCCAGCCGGCCGCAATCCAGGAGCCCGCATGGGTGCCGAACGATTCGGATGCGGCGTCGATGTGTTGCGCGGCCTGCGCGAACCGGTGTTGTTCGAGTAGCACGAGCCCTGTGCCGAGAAGCGCGCGGCTGTGTGCCGGCTGGCTGCGCAGCGCCTGCTCGAACAGCGCCATAGCGTCGAACTCGCGGCCTTCGCCGAGTGCCAGCAAACCAGCTATGGCGAGACCGTCGGGAGAGCTCTTTGCAAGAGACGCGAACTGTTGCGCGCTGTCGGGATGTCCGGCATCGAACAAAGCAGCGGCGAGGAGTCCGCAGACTTCGATGCCGGTCTCTGGATGATCCGCATACCGCTTGCCAACTTCGATGACCTCGTCGAGGCGGCCTTGATGGTGAAGCGAACGCATTTGGAGCGTGATGGCTTGCGGAATCGTTGTCAGCACGCCTTCATCCAGCAGCGCTAGCGTTTCGTCGAAAGCGCCGAGCATGGCGTGCGCATAAGCTTTGTTATAGCGAATCGCGGGATGGCTTTCACCGTCCGGTAACGCGGCGAATGCCCGGAGCGCGTCCTCGAATCTGCCACGAGCCATGGCACACAGTCCACGCAGATGCATCGACTCCGGCGGCACCGCACCGAGCGCTTGCTGACGTGCGAGCAGTTCATCGCAACGTTCGAATTGCTGTGCGTCGAATGCGCACGCGGTGGCGTCTCCTAGCAGCGACAGGTTGTTGGGGTCGGACTCAAGGAACGCAAGCAGCCGGGTCAGTCGGGCAGATGCCAAAGCAACGGCGTGTTCGGAAGTGGAGTTCATTTGGCGTCGGGTGTTCGCTGCGTCGGTGGACAAAGCCGAAAGTGAGGGATCGGAAGTGAGTAGCCCTTTTCTAGCATAGCAGTCTGGAATTGCTGCGGGATCCTTATTGCGAGATCAGGCCGGCAATCGCCGCCACAATTTATGCTTCATCGCACGCAAGGAGGCACGAGATCCTGAGGGCCTGAGATTTTCGCTAAACAGTTCTGAAAATCTTCGGACAACTTGTTCGGAAGCGGTTCGGGAAACCAATCGCGCAAGGCTTAACGAACAGGTACGGGGCATAGATGGTAGCGATCGTCACGGGCAATGGTTTGGGTTTGCAGTCGTCGTCGGCATTGGGGCTTGGAGCCCATGGCCAGGTCGGCAATGCGGCATTCGGGCAGACCGGAGAGCAGCTCTATGTGAACGCGGCGAACGGCAATCTGGTGATTCAGGATCGTGACCAGTTGCTGCTCGGCCAGGGGGTGAACAGTTCGATCTACCGCGCCTATAACAGCCTCGGACAGTTTGCTGGAGACAACTGGCGCCCAGGCGGATCGCGCACGGTGGATGGCCTCACTGGGACGCTGAATAGCATAGGCAGTACGGTAACCCTGACAGACTGGGATGGTTCGAGTACGGTGTACGAGTACGATGCGTCGCGCCAGTTGTATGTGTCGACCGCGTGGCTTGGCGCCAGCGTTGCCCAAGGCGACTTTGAGCCCGGCTATGCCGATGCTACTGGCACAGGGGCGTACGCGACGCTGTCCTTTGATGAGGCGACCCGCAACTGGCAGTGGAACGACGGAAACAACGGGCTGAGCGAGCTTTACGATGCCACGCGAGGCGGCAGGCTCGTGTCAACCCGCGACAGGGACGGCAATACGGTCGGCTACGCCTACAACGCCGCAGGGCAGCTCGCGCAGGTAACGACTGCAGGGGGCGACGTCACCTATCTCGACTACAACGCAGCCGGTCAACTGACGGATCTGCGCTCGGTCTACCGGGGGATGGGTAACAGTCTGGTCACGTCGACCACGATCCGTTACGCGTACGACACACAGGGTCGACTGTCGCGGGTGACAGTCGACCTGAGTCCGGAAGACAACAGCATCGCCGACGCTCACGTCTATACGACGACCTATACGTACGACGGCACGAGCAACCGGATCGCCTCGATCACCCAGTCGGATGGATCCCAGGTGATGTTCACCTATCTTCAGGTGAACGGCGAGTACCGGGTGGCGACGATTGCCGAAAAGGCCGACGACGGGGTGTTTCGGATCACCACGCTTAGCTATGACACCGCGAACAGGCAGACGACGGTGACCGATCCGCTTGGCTACAGGAAGGTCTTGACGTATGACGATGCCGGCAGGTTGATCAGCATCCGGTCGACTTCGTCTCTGGACGGACAGTGGGTAAACCTGAACTTTACGTATACCGTCAACGGCGACAGCGACCTGCGGATTCTGAATGATGGTAAGGGCAAACCGATCTACTTTATTTACGATGCCGCGGGCAATCTGATCAGCCAATCGGACAGCTCAGCCGACGTTACCCGTACGTACGGGTCGAACAATGAACTGTTGACCGAGACGGTCTTTGACAAGACCAGCAATTTTGCTAATGGTTACGCGAACCAGTACCTGACGACGCGCTATGTCTATGACGCAGCCGGGCATCTGCGATACGTGGTGAGTGCGGCGGGCCGCGTCACGGAGTTCAGGTACAACGCGGCGGGCCAGAAGGTCAGCGAGATCCAGTACACATCGGCGGCATTCGACGTCAGCGCCTTGAGCAACACCGATGCAGTGTCGGAGGCGACGTTGAATGCATGGGCGGCGGGCCTTGTGAATCCCAGCGAGGCGATCCGTATCGATTCGACGTATGACTACCGTGGGAACCTCGCGACGGTCACGCGCTATGAGAAGCTGCTGGCCGACGGCACAGGCGATGTGACGGGAGCAATCATCCAGACACGGTACGTCTATGATGCTGCCGGTCGTCTCCTACAGCGTTTTTCGGGCAGTCCGGGCAACGAGAAGGCTGAATCTTTCACGTACGACGGGCTCGGCCGCTTCCTCTGCGCGATTCAGTTCGACGGCGTCACGACGCTGTATCAGTACGACGATGCGCACCACACGGTTTCAGTCACCTTCAGCAACGGGCTGACGCGTACCTCTACGTATAACGCCGCGGGGGAACTGGTCGCCGTGGTCGATTCGGTGCAGGGCAAAGTGCAGTCGCAGATCAGGAACTACTACGACACCAACGGCCGGTTGCAGATGACGACCGATGCCAATGGACTGAATACGCACTACCTGTACAACGGGCGTGGCCAGTGTGTCGCACAGATCGCCCCTGATGGAACATTGACGGAGTATGTCTACGACACCACATTCGCGAGGCCGCTGCGCACGCTCACCTATGCAACCAGGCTTACGGCCGCGCAACTCGCCTCGTTGACCAACGCCGACGGGACACCCGCCGAAAGGCTGAAATCGGGGGCGTTGCTGACGCTCGACTCCTCGAAGCTGCGCCCGCCTGCATCGGTGGACGACCGGACGGTATGGGCTTTTTATCTCAACAACTTCATCGACCATACCGTTGACGCGGACGGAACCGTCACCCAGGTTCAGTACGACGGCAGCGGACGTCCCGTGGTGAAGACGGTCTTTGCGAACCGGGTCGACACCAGCGTGGCGCCGACACAGGTCTTACCAGATGCCGATCCGGCCAACGATCGCGTCACGCGCTACTTCTACGATCAGGATGGTTTGTTGCGCGGGGAACTTGACCCGGAAGGTTTCCTGACCGAATACCGGTACAACGGCGCAGGGGAGCGTGTTGAGACGGTTCGTTATGCCACGGCAACGGACGCCTCGTTGCGCAGTCAGGGCATGTTTGCGCAGCTGGTTCCCGGTAGCAGCGACGCAGACGCTCACCTGAGCTACTTCTATGGGTTTTGTCGCATTAACGCGGTCAAGTAAAATCCGTGGACCGCAACGCATGATAAGCATCATGGCAAAGACGCAAACGCCGCGCAAGACGCTGCCCGCTGGCATTGGCAAGGTACTGAAGCGGCTGCACTACCCGT
Source organism: Paraburkholderia sp. 32 (assembly GCF_050435345.1). NCBI lineage: Bacteria > Pseudomonadati > Pseudomonadota > Betaproteobacteria > Burkholderiales > Burkholderiaceae > Paraburkholderia > Paraburkholderia sp. 32. The sequence continues at coordinate 683,368 of NZ_JBNDKD010000002.1, read as the reverse complement.
TGGACGTGATCCTGCTGTGCGTGCGGTGGTACGTGGCGTACTCACTGAGCCTACGTAACCTCGAGGAAATGATGGCCGAGCGGGGTATCGAGGTGGATCATTCGAGCGTGCACCGGTGGGTTATTAAGCTGCTGCCGGTGCTTGAAAAAGCATTCCGCAAACGCAAACGGCCTGTGGGCAAGAGCTGGCGGGTCGATGAGACCTACGTCAAGGTCAAAGGCCAATGGAAATACTTGTACCGTGCCGTCGACAAGACAGGTAATACGGTGGATTTCCTGCTGCGCGCCCATCGGGACAAGGCCGCGGCGCGCCGCTACTTCGAGAAGGCGATTGAACAGAACGGCGAGCCCGAGACAATCACCGTGGACAGGAGTGGCGCGAATCTGGCTGCGCTTGAAGCGCTCAATGCCGAGCGTTTAACACCGATCAAGGTCCGTCAAAACAAATACCTGAACAACGTCGTCGAGCAGGATCACCGTGCCATCAAACGCATCATCAAACCGATGCTGGGGTTCAAGGATTTCCGCTGTGCGCGCATCATCCTGTCTGGCATAGAAATCGCACACATGATCCGCAAGGGGCAGATGTGTGACGATGGCGTCGCCCCGACTGCAGCCGAACAATTCTACTCGTTGGTAGCGTGAGTAGTACTACCGATATCACGCTTTGCTCAAGCTGTAATCGTTAGCGCGACAGAACCCTAGCGGGCCCCGTCGGACAGCGACTGGGCGAGAGTCGTCAAGCTGTCCGTTAGCCGGCTGACCGGACCTTCATCGAGCGTCATGATGACTTCGATGATTTCCTTCGCCGCCTTGGCGAGCGCCGGTGCTCCGTTGCCGTGCTCGTCCAGTCCGATCATCACGTTGAACTTGCCGTGGATCTGTTCATCGGAGAACAGCGTTGCCGCCGTCCACGGATCGCCCACAGAGTGATCGGCCGTGGCGCTGAAAATCTGCCCGCGCGCATGAATGTCCACGCCACCAGGCACGCCTCGCCATTGGCCACCCGTCATCCATTCCCCAATGTTCGACGATGTCGGCTCCGGCACGACTTCGACGCGCTTGCGGAAAGCGGTAATGTGCTCGTCGCTCATCGTTTTTTCGTCATACCAGCGGGGACCGGCCGGCACGTCGTACGCGACCGCGGCGACTGCATGAGCGTGGCTGAATTCCGCGCTAAGAGGATCGCGCGGCTGCTGCTCGCGGAAGATGGAGGTCAGCGCAAAAGGATTGGCCCGCACGACGACCCGTTCGATTTCGTCTGGCCTGAGTTCGTGCCGCGCGCGCAACTGGGTGAACGCGGTGAGCGGATGATGAATCCAGCGACAGCATGGCCAGGGCTTGTAGGTGGTGTTCAGAATCTGCCAGTCGCTGCCGAGGCCAACCATCAGCGCTTCGTCGTCGTGCGTCGGAGAGCCGTAGAACTTCCAGAAGGCGTTGGGTCCGTCGAGGATGTCCTTGAAGCCCGTGCTGCCCAATCGCGCGAGCAATGCCGCGGACACACCGGTCTCGGCACACCAGCCGGCGTCGGCATACTTGTACATGGGTTGCTCGACGGATTCTGCCCATTTTCGCAGCGTCGGCTGAGGGGAGTTGCTTCCTCCGATGCCAAACGCGTGATTGGCCTCGTTGTCATTCAGGCCGGCAATGCTCGTCGACGCACCGATCGCGGACCACGTGATGGTCGCGGCCGGACCGCCCAGTTCGTTCCAGCCGATCACCTTGCCGTTCTCGATCTGCATCGGGGCGCCCATCCAGCTGCCGATCCGTGCGCCGACATCGAAGCCGACCGTGATGGCTGTCAGCAACTCGCGTCCACTGCGTCTATACAGTTCGGCGAGCGCCAATGCGGAAAAGACCGTGGCATTTCCAAAATGCGTCGAGGTCGGAAAGGTATCGTCCGCATCCAGTACATTGGCCAGCCGTGCATTGGCGTAGGCGGCGGCGGTGACCGAACTGCGCTGTGTTCTGCCGAGTACGGTTGCATCCTGATTGCCCCCGAGAGTATCGACATATTCGAGAGCGATCCGTCCGCTACCGGTGCCAATCGCTCCGAGCGCACAGCCCAACGTGTCGAGAAGAAGGCGCTTGCTCTCGGCGACGACGGGCTGTGGCAGATCGTCAAAACGCGTCTTTACCACGAAGTCGGCAAGTCCCTGGGTGAGGCTCGTCATGTCTCGCTCCTTGCTGTATCAGGTAGTTGTGTGCTGGAACAACGGTTTTTCGTCTGGATGGCGCTGTTCAGTTCGGGCAGGACCTCAAAGAGGTCTGCAACAAGACCATAGTCCGCCACCTGAAAGATCGGGGCGTCCGCGTCTTTATTGATTGCAACAATGATCCGGGAGTCTTTCATGCCCGCCAGATGCTGAATGGCCCCTGAAATGCCGACGGCAATATAAAGCTGCGGTGCGACGATCTTTCCGGTTTGGCCGACTTGCATATCGTTGGGTGCGAAGCCCGCGTCGACCGCCGCTCGCGATGCACCGACCGCCGCGCCTAGTGTGTCCGCGAGCGGGTAGAGCAAACCGAAGTTCTCGCCACTTTGCATACCGCGACCGCCGGACACGACGATCTTCGCGGCGGTCAGATCAGGACGATCGCTGGCAGCCAGTTGTTCGTCGACCAGGGCCGACAGGCCCGAGTCTCCCGGACCCGAAAGTTGCTCGACAGGGGCAGGTTCCTGGGTGGTGTCCGATGCGTCGAAAGCCGTGCCGCGAACGGTAATCAGTTTGATTGCGGCAGAGGACTGAACCGTCGCGATCGCATTGCCGGCGTAGATGGGACGCCTGAACGTGTCCGCACTGATCACCTCGATGATCTCGGAGATCTGATCGGTATCGAGCAACGCTGCAACGCGTGGCAAGACGTTCTTGCCATGCGTTGTGGCGGCCGCGAGCACATGGGTGTACGCGGATGCGATTCCCGCAATCAAAGGCGCGATGTTCTCCGGCAATTGATGCGCGTAGGCGTCCTCATCGGCGGCTAGTATTTTGGATACGCCTTCGATTTTCGCCGCGGTCTGCGCAAGCGCTGCGACGTTCCGACCCGCCACCAGCATCGCGATATCGCCGCCGATCCTTTGCGCGGCGGAAACTGCGCTCAGGGTGGCGGTGGCCAGAATGCCGTGGTTGTGTTCGGCAATCACGAGAATGGCCATCAGATCACCCTCGCTTCGTGTTTGAGCTTTTCGACCAGCGCGGTGACGGAGGCGACTGTGACGCCAGCGCTGCGCACGGCCGGTGCTTCCACTTTGAGCGTCTTCACGCTCGACGCGGTGGATACGCCAAGCGAGCTTGCGCTGCGCACGTCGAGTGGCTTCTTTTTAGCCTTCATGATGCTGGGTAAGGTCGTGTAGCGAGGTTCATTCAGCCGCAGATCGGCGGTGACGATGGCCGGGAGATTGAGCGCAACCGTCTGCAGTCCGCCGTCGATCTCACGAGTGACCTGGATCTTTTCGCCCACAATCTCGACTTGCGATGCGAACGTGCCCTGCGCGTAGCCGGTGAGTGCGGCCAGCATCTGGCCGGTCTGGTTGTTGTCGCTGTCGATAGCCTGCTTTCCAAGCAGTGTGATGCGTGGCTGTTCCTTGTCGACCAGGGCCTTGAGAAGCTTCGCGACCGCAAGTGAACCCAGCGCCTCATCGCTTTCAATCAGAATGGCGCGATCGGCGCCAAGTGCGAGTGCCGTGCGTAATTGCTCCTGCGCTTCGCTCGGGCCCACGCAGACCACGACAACTTCGGTGGCGATTCCTTTTTCCTTGAGTCGTACGGCCTCTTCTACCGCGATCTCGCAGAAGGGGTTCATCGACATCTTGACGTTCGCGAGGTCTACGCCGCTCTTGTCCGCCTTGACGCGAACCTTGACGTTATAGTCGACCACCCGCTTGATAGCGACCAGAACTTTCATGCCTTCAGCCTCATCTCTATTACTCCGTTTTCAACCTGGGATCTAGCCGAAGTTGACCACTTTTTTTCGAGGCGCGCCAATAGCTTTAAATGTTCAAATGATCGAATAAACGTATCGAAGGAACTGCGAGGTCTGGCAGGAGGGAGCTTATTGCGGAGCGACGCTCATTGCTTTCCATACGACTTTGGTTGCCGTTCGGAATGCCGCATCGTCGACGCCGCCGGGACCGGAGCGCCGCAAAAAGACGATCAAGCCTTGCCAGTGCGAATAGAGCAAGGCGCCCCGCAGACGGCATTCGTCGGCAGGCAAGACCTTATTGATCTGCGCGACCAGTCCGCTGAACAAGGCCTGAAACTCCTTGCTTACCTTGACCATCAATTCACGCACAGCGGGTTGATGCTCCGCGAGACACCAGCATTCGAATGCAAACGGGCTGACGACATTGTTGGCTTCGGCCAATGCGTCGAATACGTCGTCCAGCACGGCGTCGAGGCGCGCTTCGGGCGATAGTGCCGGATCGCTGGAGAGCGAACGGTATTGCTCCAGATAGCGTCGGGCCACTTCTTCTATGGTGGCGAGCAGCAACGCGTCCCGGCTCCCGAAGTAGTGCTGGAGAGTACCGAGGCGAATCTGCGCTTCGGCTGCCACGCGTCGCTGGGTGAACCCCACGTTTCCCTCGGACGCAAACACGCGAATCGCAGCCTCGAGAATTTCAGGGATACGTGTCGACCGATTGCCGCGCTGCCGCGCAGGTGAGCGCGGATCGTGTCCGCCAAGTTCCGCCGAGCTGAGAGAGAGGTCTTTCATCTTTGACACTCGAGGGATGGAATCCGGCTGGCTGCGAGCGGCTGTGCGTTGCACGCTGCTATCGAACAGGGCGGCCGCAGCCGTTCAGTCAGGGTATTGGTCAAGTGTATAACACACGGCCGGTGCTCCAACGAAAAGGTACGAGAAATTCGCGTGAATACAGGGTAAACGCCAGCTTTATCTTTCTTGATAATAGGTCTGGTGACCACTAGTATTTGGTCAACGGACTAAATATCTGCTTTTCGTTCGCGAGTCTAGGTCCTGATCGCGGCAATCGAGCAGTGCGGAGTTTTTGCATGGACAGCGGCAGCACATCATTGCGTTGGCTGGTTGAGAAGTGGCTTCAACCAACCGCGGCGTCACCGGCTCGGGTCGTTCGGGTGAAAACCGGACGGATGCGCTCCACGCGCTGTGTTCGCCTCGAGGTCAGGCGTTCATCGGACGTATTGTCGGTGTTCTTTTTCCGGCATGGCGACGGTTCGTGGTGCGTATTTCCACCTCACGTCGAGCGTCCCGCAATGGCCATACAACAGTATGTCAGTTGATTGGAGGAAGCGTCATGGACGTGATCGAATTGGCGCGAGCATCGGGTTTGCAGGTGGTTCTCGATGGGCGGATAGGGCGCGAGGAGTATCAGATCGTGTGTGGATCAGTCGATGCGTTGCAGCGGTTCGCGGACGCCGTCAGTATGTCGATCGAGATGTCAGTGCGTGTGGCAATGCAAGTCGCGCGGTCATGATGTACTGACGCGGCCGGCTTCACGTGGGCGCTGGTAGGGCGCTAACAGACGATCATAATGAAAAATCAGCAATTATTAATGGGTTGTCCTAAGTGGACCTGCTGACCGATATCGTCAGACTGATGCGCCCTCAATCGGTGTTATGGCGCACGCTCGAAGAGCACGGACGTTGGGGAATGAGCGTTCCTCGGCGAGACGAGCCGGTCTTCTGCCTCGTCGTGACGGGACACTGCTGCTTTGTCCCGCCCAATGGCCCTCCATTGCTAATGAAGCAAGGTGACTACGTGATGTTGAACGCGTCATCTCGCTATAGCCTCGGCAGCGGATTGGATGTTATCCCAGCCGTGACTGCGCTCGCCGCCGACGCCGGGCAAACGGACTATGCCCGATGGAACGACGGCAAGGGTGGCGATGAAGTCAGACTCGTGGGCGGCTATTTCCAGGTCGAACCTGAGCACACTGCGCTCCTTGCGAGTTTGCTGCCGGATCTTCTTTACGTCCGATCCTCGGATGAAGAAGCCGGACGTCTGAGCCGTATCGTCGAATTGATCGGCGAGGAGTCGCTTTGTCAGTTGGCGGGTCGTGAACTGGTCATGGGCCGGCTGGTGGAAATCATGCTGGTGGAGGTGTTGCGTCGTCCGATGTTGCAAATAGAAGGACAACGAACCGGGTGGCTAAGCGGTATGGCCGACCCGCAGATCGCCATGTCGCTGCAAAAAATGCATGCCGACGTTGCGAACCACTGGACGGTGGACATCCTTGCGAAGCAGGTCGGCATGTCACGCGCGGTGTTTGCACGCCGCTTCTCCGAATGCGTGGGCCAGGCCCCCGCTACCTATCTTTCCAATTGGCGCATTGCGCTTGCCAAGGATGCGTTGCTGAACAGCAATCGCTCCGTCAACGATATCGGTCTTTCGATCGGTTATCTGTCCGACAGCGCGTTTAGCACGGCGTTCAGCCGGATCGTCGGATGTTCTCCGGCATCGTTCCGCCGAGAGGGCCGGAAGGTGTCCTGAACGAGCTATTGGTGGATCTGCTCGATCCATCGTTTTTTAGTATTGTCCCTTCTTTTCGACACGCCTTATCTTTTGCACATCATCAGGTCTCGCGAGCACTCCTGATACACAACCAGGAGCGAGCTCGCGGCGCGGTTTATCTACGCGCGCTGCTACACCAATTCAGAATCTTGAGTTTTGTAAAACGAAATTCCTGACAGATTGCAGGTGCAGTTAAAAGCGGGAACGCTATCGGAGTCCTTTCATGCACGCATGGCAGCGATTGACGAGAGACGTCCGAAAGCCTCGGGTTGACGATAAAAATTAAAAATCTTGCGCAATCCGAGAGCTTTACAAATCTATTAAATTATATTTGGAGACAGAAATGAAATGCCCGAAATTGATGCTGATGTCGACTGCTTTACTTTTTACCCAGGCGGCCTCCGCGCAAAGCAGCGTCACGCTTTACGGCGTGATCGACTTTGGTCTGAACTTCGTCAACAATGCGCAGACCATCGAGAATGGCCATAGAACGGGCCGCCAACAATATACGATGAGCAGCAGCATCATGCAGGGTAACCGGTGGGGTCTGCGAGGCGTGGAGGATCTCGGCGGTGGCTATAAGGCCATCTTCGTCCTGGAAAGCGGTTTCGATATCGGGACCGGGAATTTCCAGCAGGGCGGTGACCTGTTCGGCCGGCAGGCTTATGTCGGCATTGCTACTCCATACGGAACGGTTACGCTTGGGCGTCAGTACGATTCAGTCGTGGACTTTATCGGACCGCTAACCGGTGCCGTAGGGAACGGAACGTATTCGTTACATGGCAATGACGTCAACAATTTCGGGAATACCTATCGCGTCAATAACTCGATCAAATTTACGTCGGACACGTACGGCGGTTTCAAGTTTGGCGGACTCTACAGTTTCGGCGGAGTGGCGGGATCGTTTGGAACCAACAGCGTCTTTTCTCTGGGCGGTTCTTATCGATTCAACGGGCTCACGGTCGCCGCGGCGTATCTCCGGGCGCGTGATCCGAACCGGTCGTTTTGGGGCAACAATGCGAATAGTTCGGCGACTGCCAGTAATCTGGGTTCGATATCGGGAGTGCAGGTCAATCCTGTCTACGGCGGCTTCGCCTCCGCATCCGCGTATCAGGTTGCGGGAGCGGCTCTGCAATACGCGTTTTCCCGCGTTATCGTTGGAGCGAACTATTCCAATATCAGCTTTCGCGGGCTGAACGACCCGGCATCGGGGAACCTTGCGGTTATGAACCCCCGTGGCTATACCGGCAACGCTACGTTCAACAGCTATTCTGCCTTTGTGCGCTATAGCCTTACGCCATTCCTGTGGCTCAACGGCTCTTACGACTACCTGACCGGCGGTGCCATCGATGGCAAGGAGGGCGCGAAATACCATCTGATCAACGCCACCGTCGACTACTTCCTGTCGAAGCGCACCGACGTGTACTTCATGGCGAACTATCAGATCGCGTCCGGAACCGATTCGACCGGTCAATCCGCGGTGGCGTCCTATCTGACGATCACGCCTTCCAGCAACTCCCGCCAGGTTGTTCTGCGTGTTGGTATGAGACATCTCTTCTAGCGCGTCACGCCGGATCTGCTGACCGGCAGCACGCGTCGCGGAAATTGCCTGCTTCCAATCTCAAGCAAGACCGGGTTTTGCCAATTGCTCAACTTAAAGAGAGAGTGCCGAAACATGTCGACTCAAGATGCTGAAATCACGTGCCCATTTGCCCGGCAGACATTCCCCTGGCCGCGCGATACGGAAGCACCGTTGAACCCTCCGCCGCAATACGCCGCTTTGCGGGAAAAAGGGCCGATGGCGAAAGTCCAGCTTTGGGACGGCAGTGCCGCATGGATCGTGACCGACATGGAACATTTCCGCGAGGTGCTGACAAATCCCCATTTCAGCGCATCGCCACTTGTCGCGGGTTTTCCGTTCGTGGCGCCGGCGCGCGCTGCTCAGTCGAAGTCGTATCAGACATTCATTACCATGGACCCGCCTGAGCATGGCCATTATCGCCGCATGCTCACCAAGGAATTCATGGCAAAGCGTATGCAGGATTTGCGGCCGTTGGTTCAGCGTTCACTCGACACGCTTCTCGATGCTATGGAGAAGAAAGGCGCGCCAGCCGATTTCATCGCGGACCTCGCATTGCCGCTGCCGTCGCTGGTGATCTCGATCATGCTGGGAGTGCCGTATGAAGATCACGCGAAACTGCAGAAGTGGAGCGCGGATCGGATGAATCTCTCCATTGCTCCGGAAGCTTTGACGCGATCGGCGCAGGAGATGACGGCCTATATCGATCAACTGTTGCGCCAGAAAGAACAAGACCCGGGCGATGGAAGCGATCTGCTGAGCAGATTGGCGGTGGAATGGGTCATCCCGGGAAAGCTGCCGCATTCAGAAGCGGTTCAGATGGCGACGTTGCTGTATTTGGCCGGACACGAGACGACGGCCAACCAGATCGGACTCGGGCTGCTCAGTCTGTTTCAACATCCGCGGCAGAAGGCGGACCTGATCGCGAATCCTTCTCTGGTGCGCGGAGCAGTCGAAGAAATGCTCCGGTTCCATTCCATCACGCATATGAATTCCAACCGTGTTGCGACCGAGGACGTCACGATTGGCGGGCAACTGATTCGTAAGGGAGAGGGTGTTCTCGCACTGCTGCATGCAGCGAATCACGATCCGGTTGCGTTTCCGAGTCCCGAGAGTTTCGATATCCATCGTGAGACCGGCGGACAGTCTCATGTGGCGTTCTCATTTGGAATTCACCAGTGCCTGGGCCAGCCGTTGGCTCGACTTGAACTCCAGGTGGTGTTCGAGACATTGTTCAAACGGTTTCCCAATCTGCAATTGGCGGTTGAATTCGATGCCTTGCCATTCAAGAGCCAATCTTTTGTTTACGGCCTTAGGGAACTACCGGTGAGTTGGTGAGCGTTCCGGTTCGAACGACCGGCCGGTCTCGAACCCGAGCGGAGAACCTGTTTTCGCCCCCTTCGTGGCCGGTGCTGCAAACGTGTAGCGCCGATCACTCATCCACCTTCGACAGATGGAGTCGGTCGTTATGAACTGGAAGTTTGTTGCCGTGACTCATTTGCGCGAGGGCGTGGGTATCTTCGTAGCCTTGCTCGCGGATCTGGTGATGGTGGCCTGACGTTCTGGACAGGTCGGCCGGTCCCGCGACCGGAGAGAAAGGCCGCTCTACATTGCAGCGTGATCTCAACCCATGAAGGAAATGGTAAATGAGCAGGTTATTCGACAGGAAGGTAGCCCTCGTGACCGGTGCGGCATCCGGCATTGGGCGCGCGACGGCCATTGCGTTCGCCAGAGTAGGCGCCGCGGTGGTTGTCGCGGACGCCGATGCGCAACGCGGCGCCGAGGTTGTTCATTACATTACCGAAAGCCTTGGCGAGCAATCGCTTTTCGTCGCCGTGGATGTGACAGATCCAGATTCCGTGGAGCGTATGGTCCGGACGACCGTGAGCCACTATGGCGCGTTGGATTGTGCATTCAACAACGCCGGTGTTTCCGACAAATCGAGCAGCTTGCGGGTGTCGACTCAGGACAACTGGGACCGTGTGATGTCCGTCAATCTGGAAGGCGTTTGGCACTGTATGCGGGCAGAGCTCGACCACATGTTGGCCGCCGGCAAAGGTGCGATCGTCAACAATGCCTCGCGCTCAGGTCTGGTCGGTGTACCGAGTGACGGAATCTACGGCGCGGCCAAGCACGGGGTCATAGGGTTGACGAAGGCCGCGGCGGTCGAGTTTGCGTCTAAACAGATCAGAGTGAACGCGGTGTGTCCGGGTCTTGTTGAAACCGCTTTGACGCAGGCGCGATTCGGCGATGACCTCGTCCCGCGTTCACGGCTTGCGAATCCGCTGGGACGAATGGCTCAACCTGAGGAGATTGCCGAAGCCGTCGTCTGGTTGTGCTCAGACGCGGCTTCCTTCGTGGTTGGCGTCGCGTTGCCGGTGGACGGTGGGGCCACTGCCCGGTGAGATCCACGCCGGCGCAGCGCCTGGTCCCAGGTCACATTATGCTGTCGGAGTGCGGTCGCACCGTCGTAGACACGCATGGTAATGATCGACATCCCTGTTGCCAGATCGAAGCGCCTCTTCAAATCGCAAAGGCTTTCGAAAAACACTTTCAACTAGTACTTGCAGCCAGCAATTTGGACAGGTAACGTCGAATCGTTCTGCAATGCAGCGCCGGAGAGATCGTCAGAAGGTGTGACGACGCCGACGGAGCAACCGCCCCGGAAACTCTCAGGCAAAAGGACCGCGTAGCAGGGACATCTGGCGAGCGGCGTCACGCACGCCCACCGAAGGGGATTTTCCGCGCACGGCCGCACGAGCCCGCGCCGCTGGAGAAGAAACTCTCAGGTACATGGACAGATGGGACATCGACGCCGGTTTCGAAATGAAATCGACACCGGTGATGCTCAATTTACTCTGGACCATGTCATGTCACGAATCGCCATCATTGGCGCCGGCATTACCGGCGTCACGACTGCTCACGCCTTCGCTCAGCGCGGCCACCACGTCACCGTGTTCGAGCGCCATCGTTACGCGGCGATGGAAACCTCGTTCGCCAATGGCGGGCAACTGTCCGTCAGCAATGCGGAAGTCTGGAACAGCGCGGCCATCGCCACAGCAGCATCCGCTACGTGAGCCCGGCGCAGCGCCATGACGGCGACGACCACGTGATCCTCGCGGCGCGTCACGAGGTGTATGTGCAGGCGCGGGAACGCAACCCGGCCCGCTGGTCACGCTGCACGCGAGACTGGACACCAATCGGCGCCGTCACCCTCAATCCGGAGCGCGAGTCAGTCGTCACGATAGCCTCGCACGCCTCACTCATGCAGCCAGAGGCTGTTTATTCGCGCCGATCGACGCCATCTCAACGACTGAGTCACGTTCGGGATTGAGCGTCACGGCACCCACCGGTGTCCAGTTACGCGTGTGACGCGACCAGCGGGTCGGATTGCATGCACGCGCCTTCGCGTACAGTGCATGACGTGCCGCGAGAAGCGCGCGATCGTCGCCGGCATGGCGCTGCGCAGGCGTCACGTAGCGGATGCCGCTATGACGATGCTCGAAGTTGTACCACTGCACGAAACCGGCAGCCCAAATGCGAGCAGCGTTCAGGTCCTCGAAGCCTGTGGCCGGAAACTCCGGCCGATACTTCGCGGTTCGGAAGAGCGCCTCGGCGTAGGCGTTGTCGTCGCTGACACGGGGGCGTGAGTACGACGGCTTGACACCCAGCCAGTGGAGCATCGCCAGCACGGTAGTTGCCTTGAGCGTTGCGCCGTTGTCACCGTGCAGCACCGGTCGGGTCTCAAGGGCGGCAATGCCTTCAGCGAGTGCCGTGCGCCGCACCAGATGCGCTGCATGTTCGGCAGCGTCGCTGTCGTGCACCTCCCAGCCGACAATCTTGCGGCTGTACAGGTCCAGGATCAGGTACAGGTGGAACCATCGACCTGTTACCGTTGCCGGCAAATAGGTCATGTCCCAGCACCAGACCTGGCGCGGTGCGGTCGCGACGTGTGTGGTTGGCGGCCGGGCGCTCGAAGGCGTTCTGGCGCGGCCACGGCGCGTCATCTGCCCATGCTCTCGCAGCACGCGGGCGAAGGTCGATTCGCTGGCGATGTATACGCCTTCGTCGGCCAGCATCGGCACGATACGCGCGGGCGGCATGTCGGCAAAGCGCGGCTCATTGGCTACGCGCAGCACGTTTGCCCGTTCCTCCGGGCTCAGGGTGTGCGCGGGCAGCGGTCGCGTCGCGCCTGGCCTCGCATCGCCCCTGACGAGCCCCTGATGGGCCTTCCAGCGCTGCAGGGTACGCACGTCGATTCCAGCCACCTCGCAGGCCAGGCGCAACCGTGCGCCAGCCAGTCTTGCCGAATCAATTTCCCGGGCCAGGAGCTGGCGATCTTCGAGGCCGATCATTCGTCCTCGCCCTTGTCCGTGTTGAAGATCGCCCCGAGTTTTTTTGAAAGAACCAGCAATGCGGCCGCCTCGGCCAGTGCCTTTTCCTTGCGCCGCAGTTCGCGTTCCAGTTCCTTTATGCGTCGCTGGTCCTGCTTCGTCTGCTGTGGACTCGCACGCACCTCTTCGGGCTCGGCCAATGCCTGCGTGGCCGCTTGCCGCCACTGCGCCAGCTCCTGCGGATATACGCCATGCCCGCGACACCACGCATTGCGTGCCGTCTCGTCCATCGCTGCCGTGTTCAACACCGCCTCGAAGCGGGCGGCCGCTGTCCATGTCCGCTCGCGAGCGGGCATGGACAGAGCATCACTGCGCCAGCGCTCAAGCGTTTCCATACCAACACCGATCTCTCGCGCAACCTCTTCCACTGATGCGCTCTCCGGCGGCAGCAACCGTGCCACCGCTCTGTCCTTGAATGTCTTTCCGTAACGCGCCAACTTGTTCTCTCTTTATCGCCCCCAGATTCCAATTTTATCCAGGCGACAACCATTGTGACGCGGGGGGAATCACCGTGGACTGCAGCGGTGCGAATCTGGCTGCGCTTGAAGCGCTCAATGCCGAGCGTTTTACATCGATCAAGGTCCGTCAAAACAAATACCTGAACAACGTCGTCGAACAGGATCACCGTGCCATCAAACGCATCATCAAACCGATGCTGGGGTTCAAGGCTTTCCGCTGTGCGCGCATCATCCTGTCTGGCATAGAGATCGCACACATGATCCGCAAGGGGCAGTTGTGTGACGATGGCGTCGCCTCGACTACAGCCGAACAATTCTACTCGTTGGCAGTGTACGTAGTCCTACTGATATCACGCTTTACTCAAGCTGTAATCGTTAGCGCGACAGAACCCGCGATCCCGCAGTGATCAGCGCGTCAAGGGTCTTTCGGATATTGATGTTGCTCATTTGCTTGCTCCGTTTTCTTCGGGGCGGTCATCGCCGCCGACGAAACGAATATTGTCGAGATGGAAAATAAAAGTACATGCCGTTGCTCAGTGCAATCTCTGTAATATTGGCGATTGCGAATTGAGCAGAAGAACCCGGCTCGAAAGCGCAGTAGGTCTCTAGAACAACACGAGGCACGATGCCGTGCTCTCATACAAGGCTCTAGATGCGAGGCCTTTCGGACGTCAATGCGTCGGACGAACCCAAGTGTAGGTTTAGCCCGACGCGCCGCTCAATGATCCCCTCAGACGCATAGAAGGTCGGATCGAACTGAGAGGAATCTCTTCGAGATCTCAGGGCCTTTGCCTTTAGCCCGTCGTGGTCACTCGGCATGCCTAATCACCAGCCATCGTGATCAGCGAGCGAACCTAGGCTCAAATAATGTGCACTCAAACCAATGCAGTCGGCAAGCGTCAACATCTCCACACGCTACATGGCCTTCACAAGGCATTTGGAAGATCAGATCCGCCTTTCGCGGGGCGAATGCGCGAGCCTCCGGCGGCTGCGCTGCATCGCCAGTGGCCTATCGGGGTCAGATATCGGCAATCCGACACCGTTATCTGAACGCGACCAACGACCCTAGGGGTAAACACTTGTCTAATACAACTGTTCTTGACAACTGTTTTAGGGATAACTAAATTGAAGCCAACGAAAAAGAAGATTTACCAAAAAAGCTGGAGACGCCCTCGCAACGAGAGCCTGTCGCTAATTCGCGCAACCCATTGGCTCATCGCATCTCAAGGTTCACAGATGAATTCGGAAGGCGAAAGCGAACGGTCGTTTGTGTTTTGAATTTGGTCGGTGACGATCTTAAAAAAATTCAAAAAAGGCGACGCTGTTCGTAGGAAATCCTACTTCGAGATCAAGAAATTCTAATCGTTTGGAGACGACATGTTTAACAACAGGCTAAGCGGGTGGTGGACAGTTTTAGCCGGAACCCTCGCGACGACAGTGGGGGCCGGCACAATCGGTACGTTTATGTTCGGAATCTTTGCCAAATCCATCGGAGAAGAATTTGACTGGCCACGAACTTCAGTATCGCTCGGACTTACGGCTTTCGTCATCGGGAACGGTATTGGCGTTTATTTGATCGGTGCTGCGATTGACCGGTGGGGCGCACGTCGGACAACAGGAGTGATGATCACAGTCTTCGGTTTGACTATTTCTTCGATAGGAATTCTCCCGCCAAGTCTACCGCTATTCATAACGGCCTTTGCCATCATCGGCTTTTCGGGCGCAGCAGCGACCTTGATTCCTTATGCCGTTGCAGTATGTGCGCACTTTGATCAGCGCCGCGGCCTTGCCCTTGGTCTAGTAAATGCGGGAAACGGGCTCGGGGGCATCCTGCTGCCGCTTTTTGCATTTCCTTTGTTGCACACGTTTGGCTGGAGAGTCGGTTATATCGCAATGGGGTTGATTTGCACACTCATCCCTCTGCTTGGAATAGCATTCTTGGTTCGCATGCCGCGGAAGTTCGAGGAAGAGCGTAAGGCGCAGCGCACGTCGAGCGGCAGCGTCGATTCGGTGAGCTTTTTGCGTCAAAAGCATTTCTGGCTTATTGCAGTGTCAATTTGTCTCATTTCATTTTCGACCTTCGGCTTAATGTCTCAAATGGTCCCCATTCTGACGGACCGAGGATATGCTGCAGGCGTGGCAGCTGGCGTCCTCGCAGCGGCAGGCACCAGCTCACTTTGCGCGCGGCTAGGTGTCGGACTTGTCATTGACCGAATCTTTGCACCCTATGTGACCTCTGCAATTTTCGTTGCGGCGATGAGTGGAATCTGGCTTATCGTACACGGCGATAGCATTACCACCATCACCGTCGGCGCGATCTTGCTTGGAGTTGGGCTTGGCGCTGAGGGAGATCTCATAACGTTTCTAGTAAGCAGGTATTTTCCGATCCATTCTTTTGGGAAAGTTACTGGCGCGGTATGGATGACGTTCGCATGGGGCGGCGCAGGCGGAACACTGCTTATTAGTAAGGGGTATGACAGTTTCAAGTCCTATTCGCTCGTCGCCAACCTCTACATTGTGATGATCGGAGTTGCTGTGGTTTGCGTTTTGAGTTTGGGTGAATACATCTTTCCGCCCGTTCATCGCGTGTCGAAGCGCGACATACGCTTTGTCAGCGATCAGAACTGACATAACAAGAAATTTTCGGAGCGAAACAAGCGTTGACCGAAGTGAGGTCGACTGGACGATGCGCGGATACCAAATCATGAAACGAAATACTGCATTAGCTGGCGTAGTTTTAGGAACTGTTTGCGCCACGACATACGCACAAGGAAGCGTAACCCTTTATGGATTGATCGACGAGGGGCTTCAATATCAAAGCAATGTAAATGGCGGAAAAAGGGTTTTCTTCGATTCCCTCAGTGGTCTCGCAGGGAGTCGTTGGGGTCTGACTGGAACCGAGGACCTTGGTGGCGGTTTCCGCGCCGTGTTCACCCTCGAGTCAGGGATCAACCTGAATAATGGGCAGTTTGGACAGGGGGGGACCGCGTTCGGCCGCCAAGCTTTCGTTGGACTGAGCAGCGATCAGTTGGGGACGATCACGTTTGGGCGCCAGTACGACATGATATGGTATTTCCCGGAACCTTTGACTGCCGCAGCTGTAGTCGGGGCGTCACCAGCAGCTCATCCGGGTGATTTCGATAATGCCGGAAACACTGTCCGATTCAATAATGCAGTGCGCTACATGAGCCGCAATTATAGCGGGCTGACCTTTGGCTTAGAGTATAGCCTAGGCGGAGTTGCTGGGGACTTTACGTCGAAAAGTGGGTATTCGTTGGGGATGGGATATACGAACGGGCCGCTTAAAATCGCTGCGGCGTTCGATTATTTTAAAAATCCAACATCGACTCCAGGAACGGGATTCTTCACTGCGTTCGCCAATGGTGCCTCTCCGCTCGCGTTCTCACTGAACAAGGCTTATACGACAGCGCAAGCATACCAATCCGCTGTCGTCGGTTTGAATTACGCAATCGGAGCGCTCACCCTCGCGACGTCGTACTCAAACGTGCAATACGCGAACCTCGGTCCGACGCTCTCAAACGGAACCGCAATCTTCAATAATTTCGACGTCGGCGCGAGCTACCGATTTACTCCGGCACTGAGCGTTGGAATCGGCTACAACTACCTGACGTCTGGAGGGGTGACCACAGCTGAAGGAAAGGCCGTTGGAAATCAACATTATCATCAAGTTTCAGTGCTTGGCGACTACTTTCTATCGAAGCGAACTGACCTTTATTTAGGCGCAGGATGGCAGCGAGCTTCTGGAATTTCGTCGACTGGACAACCGGCGGTTGCCAATATCGACAATTTCGGTGATTCTTCAAATAATCAACAGTATCTGATTCGCGCGGGCATACGACACAAATTCTGACCCCACCGAACGCACCGTGGCTGTTCATAGATCGCGACGGTGAAACCACGCGGCTATTTGGCTAAACAATCAGCCATGCACGCTCCCTAGGACTGCACGATGGGTCCGAAAGGAGCGTGATTTGAAGGTTCCATTCCGCTATACCAGGCGAAGCGCTGCACGCTTCTCAGCGGCCGTTGTCGCCTGCGATCATCCCAGCCGGGGTAGCCATCATATTGTCCCTATGCTATGCCGTTCGTTTTGCCTTTGGCATAGTCGCGACTTGTTTGCTCACCGGTGCCGTGAGCATGCCGACCATAGAATCCACGAAGTTCGCGAAGGGGTCGATATTGTGCCAGACTGAATCATCGCGAGCCTCTGAGTCGACGTACGCCTCATAGGCAGTGAGAAAACCGGTCAGTGACCAAAAGAAGAAAATCACTCGCTGAGCGACTACGTCCTGCGGCAGGTCGCTAAGAAAGTTGCGCATGTGGCCGATCGCGCGATCATACGCCGTGTAGTTCATCTCGCGCGTCAATGATCGAACCGTCTGGCCGCGTGTTTGCAACGCCATCGCCAGAAATCGCGCTGTATGTGAAACGCTGCCGTCTAGCGGCTCGGACAGCGGCCACGTAACGAGAACTTCGACCACCTCTCTCAGTGAACCGGGTCCTCCTTCTTCTTCGATCGCCTCAAGGCGTCGCCGCCACAGTTCATTGGCGTGACCCATCGACTCGACAATCACCTGCCGTATGAGTTCGTCCTTTGAACGAAAGTAGTAGTTCAACGAGCCAGGGTTTTTCAGTTCTGCAGCCGCAACGATGTCGCGGACGGTCACCGCTTCAACCCCAAGCTTCGCAAAGAGCCTGATGGCTGCAAGTTTTATACGGTCGCTGGTATCCATAAATTCGTCGGAAAGATTGTGGCGATAGTCGCCAACTGGAGGTTGTCCACGCCGACGTTCACGCTGTGATCACTAAGCAAATCCCCGCGCTAGCGGAACTTTGATTCTACTGCAGTGCAATCGACAGGCCGACAGTAATAGAGAGCGAAGGCCGAATGATAGATGTATACCATATAAACACATGTTTTATACAAACGTTCTTGACAGTTGTTTCATGCATGCCTATAGTGAACTTCAGTTTCGGCGTTGTAAAGACCAGTTTCACCACGAAGACACGGATGACAAACCATGATCTCTTTTGAACTTACCGAAGAGCAGACGATCGCGCAGTCAGCGGCTCGCGAGTTTGCGACTGAGGTGCTTGCTCCAAAGGCTCGCCAGGTAGACGATGCAGCAAAATTCGACCGCGGGACGTTAGACTTGCTGTGGTCTCTGGGCGTTGTCCAAACGCGCCTCGAAAGCGATACCGGCGATGGCGGTGCACTCATGAGTGCGCTCTTTCTGGAGGAGCTGGCGCGCGGCGACGCCTCCGCCGCGGTTGCGCTCGCATCGTCCCTGGGCTTCGCTGCCGCGATCCGGGATTTTGGCAGCCCCGAGCAGCTCCAGCGTTTCCGCCCGATATTCGACGATGATAAGTTTCATGCGGCCAGCGTCGCGCTCGTTGAGCCAACGCCGGCGTTTGATCGCACGAAGCTGCGCACGAAGGCCGAGAAGGCGGACAACGGGTACCTTCTGACGGGAGTCAAAAGTTTTGTTCCGTTCGTCGACGAATGTGAGCATTTCCTGGTGATTGCGAAGCTGGGCGAGTCGGAACAGGCATTCATCGTCGACGCAGGTTGCGCAGGACTTGAACTGCAGCCGCGTCACGCGACGCTAGGACTTCGGGGGCTCTCGGCAGGAGATATCAAGTTCAATAACGTCTTCGTCCCTGAGAGCAACCGCTTGGTGTCCGCCGACGGTGCGGTTGTAGACCGGGTAGTCGATTCCGCGCGTGCTTCGCTCGCCGCGATCCTCACCGGGGTGAGCGCATCAATCCTTGAGTACGTGATTCCGTACACCAAACAACGCATTGCACACGGTTCAGAGCTTGCGAAGAAGCAAGTCATCGCTTTCCGAATCGCTGACATGCACATGAAAACCGAAGCGATGCGATGGATGTATTGGAGGGCTGCATCAGCGATAGAGCGCTATCGTTCGTCGACCCGCTTGTCGCGCTTGACGCAGATCTATGCGAACAAGAACGCAATGTGGGTAGCCGATGAAGGATTGCAGATGCTCGGTGGCCACGGATACACCCGAGATTTCCCACTTGAGATGTGGTATCGCAACGTTCGAACGCTCTCGGTCCTAGATGGACTGGTGGGAATCTAACTCGCGAATCAGCAACCTTTTATGGATGGACGGAGATGATCGATTTCGAATTGTCGGACGGGGACAAAACTCTCGTCGATGAAGCACGAGAGCAAGCGACGTTAGCTCGAAAGTACGCACGGTATTACGACCAAAATGAGAACGTTGTTCCGCCGCGAGAACTGGAAGAGGCGATTGGCCGCCCCGATCCCTTCCAGCAGCGTCTCGAAATGGGTGACAAGATCAGCGGGAAAGCCATCGTCGAAGCACTTCTTCACATGGAGTTTTTCCGTGGCGATGTGGTGCCGCTGCGCGTTCCGAAGATCAGCCTGGGCAATTACGTACTTGAGAGCGTGGGCACCGCTGAGCAAATCGAACGCTGGGGCAAAACGCGTATTGCAATTGGCATCACAGAGCCTGGTGCGGGTTCCGATCCTTCTCGCATCTCGACGACCGCTGTCTACGATGCAGCTAAGGACGAATGGGTCATCAACGGCGAAAAAATCTTCATCACGTACGCCGAAGACGCAGATGCCGTTATGCTCTTCGCGCGCGCAAAAGGGCCGGACGGCGACGTCAACCTAACCACGTTCTTGATCGAGAAAGGTACTCCCGGGTTCGAGGTGGGTCCCCAGGTGAAGAAAATGGGGATCCGCGCGGAAGATACGGCCGGACTCGTATTTCAAGATTGCCGAATCCCCGCCGCCAATCACGTAAAAGCCAATTTCAAAACGGTATTCGAGGTCTTTAACTTCTCTCGCCCCATTGTCGCCGCATTCGGCTTGGGCACCTCGAAGGCTTTGCTTGACTTCACGACCGAGAAACTTGCGGAAGTAGGCTTCGTACCGGAATATGGTTCCGGGACTGCAGCTCAGACTGCCGTCGTGGACCGCCTCCTGGACCTCGAGGCAGAGTATGAGGCAGCATGGCTTAGCGTCGTACGTGCTAAATGGATGGAAGACACCACGGGTGGAGTGAAAGTCGAGGCATCATCCGCAAAGGCGATGGGTGGTATGGCGGCACGTCGCATCACCCAGGGCTGTCTCGAGTTGCTGGGCAATATCTCGCTCACTGAAGGAGAGCTCGCCGAGAAGTGGTTCCGGGATGCTCGGATTTCCGATATCTACGAAGGCCCCGGCGAGGTTCAACGCTTGATTATCGCGCGTCACCTGCTCGGATATTCGCAGAAAGACTTGCGATAAATGAAGCCCTGCGCGCGGTGGTTCACCGCGCGCCACAGCGAACATAAAAACGGATGCGGCAGAGGAGATAGTTGATGAGCGGTGTTCCCTTTGAAGAGCAATTGCTCCTATCGAGCCTGCTCGCATTCGCCTCTCGATGCCACGGTGATATCGAAGTCGTTGCTCGGGACCTGTCGGGTGACATTCGCCGGCAGACCTATTCACAAACAGAGGTGCGCGCACGTCGCCTGGCATCGGCACTATCGGCTCGCGGTTACGGG
Source organism: Paraburkholderia sp. 32 (assembly GCF_050435345.1). Lineage (NCBI taxonomy): Bacteria > Pseudomonadati > Pseudomonadota > Betaproteobacteria > Burkholderiales > Burkholderiaceae > Paraburkholderia > Paraburkholderia sp. 32. The sequence goes on along the minus strand of NZ_JBNDKD010000002.1, from coordinate 662,883 downwards.
CAGGGTTCTAGGTTGGCAGCGCTTGCCTGGAACACACTCGAGTACTTCGAACTATTCTATGCAGTACCGGGAACGGGCGCAGCGCTGCATACAGTCAATCCGCGCCTTTTTACCGGGCAGATCGAACACGTCGTCAACGACGCAGGCGATGTAGTCCTCTTTCTCGACCGGGAAACACTGCCTGTCGTACAAACAGTCGCATCTCATTTGAACAGTGTGCGATTGTACGTGGCGATGGGAGCCAAAGACGGTTGGACGGACGTTCATCTGCCCAACCTGGTCTTTTATGAGGACCTCGTTGAAGAAGGCGACTTTTCTTACACCTGGCCGGACCTTGACGAAAAGGCTCCTGCCGTAATTTGCTATACCTCCGGGACAACAGATGCACCCAAAGGGGTCACGTACAGTCACCGCGCGCTACTACTGTCTTCTCTTATCGGTACATCAGCGAACCTTCCGGGCGTAGCGAACGGCGAGCAGCAGGTACTTCTTTCGCTTGCCCCCATGTTTCACGCGAACGCATGGAACTTCCCTTTCATGGGCCCGCTGACCGGGGCGAAGCTTGTATTTCCGGGACGCGACATGCGCCCCGAGAGTCTCTATGAGCTGATCGAAGCGGAGCGCGTAACGTGCGTCGCCGGCGTTCCCTCCATATTGCAGATCATCGCTGGCTGGCTCGAAGAAAATGGAAAAACCTTCTCGACGCTACGCAACGCGCTTTCTGCAGGAGCGCCCCTGCCGACGAAGCTGCTGCATGCATTAGAAAAAAGCTATGGTCTAAACGTTACGCAGTCTTGGGGCATGACCGAGACACCTAGCGCAAGTAGTGGAAAGCTCAAGCCCGGGCACGGGGCGCTCCCAGATGACGTCAAACTTGCCTTCCAGCAAAAAACCGGACGCGAGCTTTTTGGGATGCACTTACGTATCGTTAATGACGAAGGGAAAGAGGTCGCTCGCGACGGAAAATCTGTTGGACATCTACGCGTTCGCGGGCTCTGGGCGCCGCATAGTTACATCAATCGTCCAGATGGCGAAGCGCTGGACGCAGAGGGCTGGTTGGTCACGGGCGATCTAGCGACGTTGGACTGCCACGGTTATATACAAATCGTTGATCGCGCCAAGGATGTCATCAAGTCCGGCGGGGAGTGGATCAGCTGCGTCGAGCTGGAACGGGTAGCGATGATGCATCCAGACGTGGAGCGTGCCGCAGTGATAGCAATCGGAGACGAAAAATTCGGTGAGAGGCCGATGCTTCTTGTTACGGCGAATCCAGCAAAGACTGTTGAAGCCCAGCAAATCATTGATTTTATGCGCCCTCACATGGCAAGTTGGTGGCTTCCAGATGTCGTAAAGATAGTAGAGACGCTCCCTACTACGGCGTCAGGAAAAATAAACAAGGTTGCCTTGAGGAAGTTGTTCGTTTAGACCGATTGCTTTACCCCAAGAGCCAAAGCTAATACTGTTGATGAGGAATACCAAGTGAAAGTTCTAGTTGCAGTCAAGCGTGTTGTAGATTCGAACGTGAAAGTGCAGGTCCGATCAGACCGTAATTCTGTCGACCTCAGCAACGTGAAGATGTCGATCAATCCTTTCGACGAAATTGCCATCGAAGAGGCAGTTCGTCTGAAGGAAAAGGGGCTCGCGACGGAAGTCATCGCCGTATCGGCGGGCGTCGTGCAGGCGCAAGAGACGCTCCGCACGGCCTTGGCCATCGGAGCTGATCGCGCGATCTTGATTGAATCCAATGAGGAACTGCAGCCCCTAGCGGTCGCGAAGATGCTGAAAGCGATCATCGATAAGGAACGTCCGGAACTTGTCATTCTCGGCAAACAGGCAATCGACGACGACGCAAATCAGACGGGGCAAATGCTGGCTGCGTTGGCGGCACTACCGCAAGCAACGTTTGCCTCCAGGATCACCATTGAAGAAGGCAGGGCAACAGTCGTGCGCGAAGTCGATGGCGGTGCAGAGACGCTGTCGCTTAGCCTTCCTGCAGTGATCACAACGGACTTGCGTTTGAACGAGCCGCGCTACGTGACGTTGCCAAACATCATGAAGGCCAAGAAAAAGCCGCTGGAGACGATTAAGCCGGAAGATCTCGGCGTAGACGTTACGCCTCGCTTGAAGACCCTGAAGGTGGCCGAACCGGCAGCCCGCAGCGCTGGCGTGAAGGTCGGCGACGTGAAGACGCTAGTCGAGAAGTTGAGAGCTGAAGCCAGGGTCATTTAAGGGAGAGAACGAAATGACGATCCTCATTATTGCAGAGCACGACAACGTGTCGGTCAAAGTCGCGACCCGTAATACGGTGGCGGCCGCTCGACTGATCGGTGGCGAAATCCATGTCTTTATCGCAGGCCATGGCGCACAAAATGCCGCCGACGCCGTGGCGAAGATCGAAGGCGTGTCGAAGGTGCTTCTCGCTGATGCGCCGCATCTCGAGGCAGGCCTCGCAGAAAACGTTGAGGCGACTATTCTCCAGATCGCGAAGGACTATACACACATCCTCGCACCGACGACAGCGGCAGGCAAGAACGTTGCCCCACGTTTAGCCGCGAAGCTCGACGTCGCGCAGATCAGCGACATCACAGCCATCGTCGGCGCCGACACGTTTGAGCGTCCGATCTACGCCGGAAACGCGATTGCGACTGTCCAATCGGCCGATCCTATTAAGGTCATCACCGTCCGCACCACTTCCTTCGACGCTGTTGCCGCCGAAGGGGGTACAGCGGCTGTACAGAAGATCGATGCTGCCGCAGACAGCGGCGCTTCGCGACTGGTCGGACGAGAGGTAACAAAGCTGGATCGCCCAGAACTCACCAGCGCAAAAGTTGTTGTCTCCGGGGGCCGCGGTCTCGGCAGCGGGGAAAACTACACGAAGGTTCTCGAGCCGTTAGCCGACAAACTGAACGCCGCTCTGGGAGCTTCCCGCGCGGCAGTCGATGCGGGTTACGTCCCGAATGACTTTCAAGTTGGCCAGACAGGAAAGATCGTTGCTCCGCAACTTTACATAGCGGTGGGTATCTCCGGTGCAATTCAGCACCTGGCCGGAATGAAGGACTCGAAGGTAATCGTTGCGATAAACAAAGATGAGGAAGCGCCCATCTTCAGCGTCGCAGATTATGGTCTTGTGGGGGACCTTTTCTCTGCCGTACCAGAGTTGGTCGCAGCACTCTCGGCTGACTGAGCCCAACGAGAAGAGTGCCGCTCTCGTGGCCTATTCCTTTCCCTCAAGCATCGGAATAGGGATGGTACCCGTTAGAGTAACTGTTCAATGAAAGGGCGATATGCGTAGCTTCTCCTCACGTCAAATCGAAGAGACCGCTTACGGGCATTGGTCCACCGACACCGTGCGCTGGTCTGACACTGATCGGATCGGCCACGTCAACCATCTCGCTCTTGGTGCGTATTTCGAGACGGGTCGATCGCGGTTCATTGGAGAGATTCAAGAGCCAGACCAGATGTTTGTCACGGCGGCGCTGACGATCGACTTTATTAGGGAACTGCATTGGCCCGATCCGGTTCGCATTGGGACTGCAGTGATGAGCGTAGGCCAAAGCTCGTGCAAGGTAACACAAGGGTTGTTCTCGAACGGTCGTTGTATTGCTGTCGCTGCGGTTGTTCTCGTCCTTATCGACGCGAGCACCCGCCAACCGGTAGCAATACCTGACCTGCAACGTTCGAAGTTGAAAATGTGCGAAATGAAGTAGTTGCGGATAGCGGTAAGGAGCACCCGCGAGGCGCGAAATTGGATTCTCGGTGCTCAGACTGGTGTTCAAGGAAACTGGGACGAAAAATGGAACCTCAAGTCGCTCTCGCGGATGCCCGCGAGTGTATGGAATACGATGTAGTGATAGTTGGCGGTGGCCCAGCGGGCCTATCTGCAGCGATTCGTTTGAAACAAAAAGCCAAAGAGAGCGGCACTGACATCGAGGTCTGTGTGCTTGAAAAGGGCTCGGAGGTAGGCGCTCATATCCTTTCCGGCGCCGTAATGGATCCGCGGGCGCTAGACGAGTTGATTCCGGATTGGAAGGAGAAAGGTGCACCGCTGAACGTCGAGGTGACCGAAGATCGCTTTCTTTTTTTGTCGAAGAATGGCGCGAAGGCGGTGCCCAATTGGGCATTGCCTGACAACTTCAAGAACCACGGAAACTACGTCGTTAGTCTGGCCAACTTCACGCGATGGTTGGGGCAGCAAGCTGAGGCAATTGGGGTCGAGATTTTTGCCGGATTTTCGGCGTCAGAGATTCTCTATGATGCCAATGGTGCCGTGGAAGGTGTCGCAACCGGCGATGTGGGAGTCGGAAAGAACGGGGAGCGCACCGAAAACTTCCAGCGAGGGATGGAGCTCCGCGCGAAGTACACGCTCTTCTGCGAGGGCGCGAGAGGTCACTTGGGCCGCCAGTTGCACGAAAGACTCAAACTCAACAAGGATTCGGATCCGCAGGTCTATGGCCTCGGCATCAAGGAGCTTTGGGAGATCGACCCTTCGAAGCACCAGCCGGGTCTCGTGATTCATACGGCCGGCTGGCCTCTAGGTTCTGACACCTACGGCGGTTCTTTCCTCTACCACATCGACAATAACCAAGTAATGGTCGGGTTTGTCGTTGGTCTCGGATACACGAACCCATACCTGTCGCCGTTCGAAGAGTTCCAACGTTACAAGACTCATCCGGAGATTCGCAGATATCTTGAAGGTGGCAAGCGCGTTTCGTATGGCGCCCGTGCTATTACAGCCGGGGGGCTCATGTCGTTGCCGAGACTTACATTCCCCGGGGGGGCATTAGCCGGAGACAATGCGGGTTTTCTTAATGCCTCACGGATCAAGGGAAGCCATGCTGCAATCAAGACGGGGATGATGGCTGCCGAGAATGCTTTCGATGCAATTCAATCGGGTCGCCGCAACGATGAACTGACCTCCTACCCGGACGCCTTTCGAAAGTCGTGGCTGTACAGTGAGCTTTACAGAGCGCGTAACTTCAAGCAATGGATGAGCAAGGGCTTGTACGTCGGCACATTGATGATTGGTATCGAACAGAAGCTGTTGGCTGGCAGAGTACCTTGGACCCTTCATCACCGCCACAGCGATCACGAGATGTTACGTCGTGCCTCGCAATGCAAGCGTATTGATTATCCGAAACCGGACGGGAAACTCACGTTCGATCGGCTGTCCTCCGTGTACATTTCGAACACTAACCACGAAGAGAACCAGCCTGCCCATCTCACTTTGAAGGACCCTTCAGTGCCGGTTGGGGTGAATCTCGAAATTTATGCGGGTCCGGAGGCGCGCTTTTGCCCAGCGGGCGTCTATGAGTATGTAAAGGATGACGAGGGCGCGGATCGACTGCAGATCAACGCACAGAACTGCGTGCACTGTAAGACCTGCGACATCAAAGATCCAACTCAAAATATCGTTTGGGTTGCGCCTGAAGGTGGAGGCGGACCTAACTACACGTCTATGTAGGGAGCGATAAGGCTCGTGACAGAAAGCTTTACATTGTCATGTCAGTCTTAGCGCTACTGGAGCGCACCGCGGCGAAAACGGATGGGCGCTGAAATGCCCGGTCGATGAAACGTTGGCTTCGAATGCGGGTGAATCGAATCAAGGTCTGTGAAGAGTTAGGCAGACAACAAGGAAGGGGAAGGTAACATGGGAAATGCATCTGCCACGAGCGGGCCGTGTTCGGGTCTACGCGTGATTGAACTAGGCTCTCTTTTTTCCGCGCCTATCGCAGGACAGATTCTAAGTGACATGGGCGCAGAAGTAATCAAGATCGAACCGCCCGCCGGAGATCCGCTGCGCAAGATTGGCCCTTTTCATAAGGAGATGGGCGCACTCTTTATGATGGTCAATCGACGTAAGAAGAGTGTTGTCCTAGACTTGAAGTCGGCCGAGGATCGGGAAGTTGCCAAGCAACTCATCGCCTCGGCCGACGTAGCCATCCACAACAATCGTCCGGGCGTCATGGAACGCCTCGGCTTGGGGTACGACCAGCTTAGAGAGATCAACAAAGGGCTGATCTACGCTGCAATTTCAGGCTTTGGTTCTACGGGTCCGTACGCGGCAAACGCTGCGTACGACCATTTGTTGCAGGGGATGACTGGGATAATGTATCTCCAAGGTCGCGGTGACGATCCAGAGCCAATCCGGAATTTGATCGTAGATAAATCAGCGGCCGCGATCGTGACCGGGTCAATTCTTGCAGCTCTCCTCCAGCGTGAACGCTGCGGCGGCGAAGGGCAACGGATAGATGCGTCCCTGCTCAACATGTTCTCGTGGATTGGCTTGACGGACAACATCGACACTTTTCGGTCTCCGGAAGCGCCGAAAGCGAAACCACTCGACATTCATCATCCAGTTCGGACGCGAAACGGGTGGGTGATTGGTCACATACAAAGCGACGAGCACTTTTCGGTTGCGTGTCGAATCTTTGGACGCGAAGACATGATCGGACACAGTGATTGGAATACGGTCGCCAAACGCGTCGAGCGCAATGGAGATATGTGGCGGGAGTTTGGGCGCCGGGCGGCTGAAATGAGTCGGGAGGAGGTTTTAGCTCGGGCAGCGGAGGGAGGTATCGCAATTGGTCCCGTCTATACGCTCGAGGAGTTTTTCCAGGACCCCCAGGTTCAACACAGCCACGCGTATGTCGATTTCGAAGACCCGACTTACGGTGAAGTCCGCTACATGAACTTCCCCGTTGACTTTAGCGCAGCCTCGATTGACGTACGGTCGCGGGCGCCACTCTTGGGTGAGCATACTAAAGATGTTCTAGGGACCGCGTCGTCCCCGTCCTGATGAACAACTATTGGCGATCGCGTCGAACGCGCTCGCCATAGATGCGCTCAGGAAGAACGCCCGATCCAATCAAAAATGCCACGAAATGATCATCTACCCCGGCGCTTTTATGTGGAACATGCAACGACACGGTCATCGAGATTATGACGCTGTGTGAGAGCTTCGTGCTGAACGTGCCGTCGGATTGAAACTCGTCAGGAGTGGAATCGGGTCACCACTACCATCTACTGAAAGCAGACTCGGGAATAAGGAGCAGACGTGAGTATCAACGTGTTCGAGACGAAGGAAGTGCGGGACCTGTTGAAGGCCGCTGCTAACCTCGGAGGCCAGGACGGCAGTGCTCGCGCCAAGCAGATCTCGCATCGCCTGTTGAGCGATCTGTTCAAGGCGATCGACGACCTCGACATGACGCCCGATGAAATCTGGGCCGGCGTCCATTACTTCAACAAGTTGGGCAAGGATGGCGAAGCCGCTTTGCTCGCCGCCGGCCTCGGACTGGAAAAGTATCTCGACATCCGCATGGATGCTGCCGATCGCGAAGCCAATATCCACGGCGGCACGCCGCGCACGATCGAAGGCCCGCTGTATGTCGCCGGTGCGCCGATTCGCGATGGCGTCTCGAAGATCGACATCAATCCCGACGAAGACGCTGGTTCGCTGATCATCCGCGGCTTGGTCACGGGTTCCGATGGAAAGCCGGTTGCGAATGCGGTCGTCGAGTGCTGGCACGCGAATTCGGAGGGCTTCTACTCGCACTTCGATCCGACCCGCGCGCAAACCGATTTCAATCTGCGCGGTGCAGTTAAAACGGGCGCCGACGGAAAGTACGAATTCGGCACGCTCATGCCGGTCGGCGGCTGTGGTGCAAACAGGCGTTACGGTCGATTATTTCCCAGAGGTCAGGATGCTTTATTGAATTGACAGGACCGCATTTCGGTGTTTTGATTTTGGATTAGTATCCCGATGGATTTGGAGGTCTTGGGTCTCGCCCCCGTTACTATCTTCACTCCTCGACAATCGAGGATTTGGCCAGCTAGGCCCGGCATGATTCTCGCCCCCAGTCGCAGTCATGATCCGGGGGGTGTTGTCACCGGGCCTGGTGGGTGGCTGGTGATCGCTAATAGGGGCTCGGCCAGGATATCTTGAGGCCGTCCGTAACGTGGATGCCGAGACTTGCCACCGATGTTGCAGGCCAAACCGTTCAACCTGCAAAGCCTTCGATGCAAGAAAACCAACAACATAGCTCTGTCGATGTATTCGTCGGCGTCGATGTCGGCAAAGGCCACCATCACGCCGTCGCCCTCGATCGGACCGGAAAGCGCCTGTACAACAAGGCACTGCCCAACGATGAGGCCAAGCTGCGCGCCGTCATCACCGAACTCAAGACGCACGGCCAGCTCCTGTTCGTCGTCGATCAGCCCGCCACCGTCGGTGCATTGCCCCTGGCAGTCGCCCGTGATGAAGGAGTCCTGGTCGCGTATCTACCGGGTCTGGCTATGCGCCGCATCGCTGACCTGCACGCAGGGGAAGCCAAGACCGATGCTCGCGATGCCGCCATCATTGCTGAAGCCGCGCGCTCGATGCCACATGCGCTGCGCTCACTTCGACTGGTTGACGAACCGCTCGCCGAACTCACCATGCTGTGCGGCTTCGACGACGATCTCGCGGCACAGATCACGCAGACCAGCAACCGCATTCGAGGTTTGCTCACCCAGATCCATCCAGCGCTGGAACGCGTTCTGGGGCCGCGCCTCGACCATCCGGCCGTGCTCGATCTGCTTGAGCGGTATCCATCGCCCGCAGAACTTGCCGCGACCAGCGAGAAAACGCTTGCCAACCGCCTCACCAAACTCGCGCCTCGCATGGGCAAGAGCCTCGCGGCCGAGATCGTTCAGGCGCTCCGCGAACAGGCTGTGATCGTGCCCGGTACTCAGGCAGCAACCATCGTCATGCCGCGTCTTGCACAGCAACTCGCGTCCTTGCGCAAGCAGCGCGATGAGGTTGCCAGCGAAGTCGAGCGTCTGGTGCAAGCACACCCTCTTTGGCCGGTCCTGACCAGCATGCCGGGAGTCGGCGTCAGGACTGCCGCCAGACTCCTCACTGAAGTCGCTCACAAGGCGTTCGCCTCAGCCGCGCATCTGGCTGCCTACGCCGGCCTCGCCCCGGTCACCCGGCGCTCGGGCTCGTCGATACGGGGCGAACATCCATCCCGGCGGGGCAACAAGGTGCTCAAGAGAGCGCTCTTCCTCTCCGCCTTCGCAGCTCTGCGCGATCCAATCTCAAGAGACTATTACTCGCGCAAGGTCCAGCAGGGTAAGCGCCACAATCAGGCGCTCATCGCTCTGGCCCGACGACGCTGTGACGTGCTGTTCGCCATGCTGCGGGACGGCACCCTATATCAACCTAAATCCGCCCCTAATGCTTGACGAATCACATAGGGGCACCCCCCCCCGCGCTCAGGCTTGCCGCGGTTGAAGCGATCCGAGTCCCAGCATCGTGAGCCAGCGCGGGTGGTCCCGCCCCGTCATCAACTCACACGGACTTTTGCCTTGACGCTCGGCCCGGCGGCTGCGCACGAAGCGCCGATGATTTAGGAAGAAGCGCAGTAGGTCGAGGTAAGGGGCGCCCAGATGGCGACGCAGGGTGAAATAGTTGCGCAAGCGCGAGTTCAGATTTTCGACGAGCGCACTGCTGCGCGGCGTGTGGGCCATGGCCTCGGACACCGCGGCAAACACGGCGTGGAACTGGCCGCCCAGTCTGGCGCGTAGCCGGCCCCATCCCTGCCAGTACGCGGGTGAGGTGCGCGGCCTGCGATGCAGCACACACGCGGCGCGCACGAGCTCATCCGAGACGTTGGCGCGCTGCGCGATCGCGGCGAGCTTCTCATCGAGCACGCCGGCGAACGCGAGCAGGTCATCGCGCTGGTTCTGCAGCGCGATGTATTTTCGTTCGAGCCGCGCTGCCATGGATGCTGGGGATCGCAGAAGTACACCTGGATATCAGTAGCCACGGTAAAGCGTTTGTGCCCGGCCATCTCCGTTCCGCGATCCCATGTCAGCGAAGTGCTTTGGCGTGAAAGACGATGTGTTCGCCCATAAAGCTAGTTCAAGAAATCTACGGAAGTACGAACGAGCATCGTATCAGACGAGAACGGTCACGATCCGTGAATTCAGGCGTGAGACACAAGGCGTAAACAGGGTTGCCCGCTCGGTCTTCGAGAGACAGAAATCCTGGTGATCGATTTCGCCTCCCTCGTAGCCGACGACACAGGTGCCGCACGAGCCGGTTTCGCACAGGGAGGGTATGTCGGCATGATGCGCATGCAGTATCTCGAGAACCGTCCGGTTCGCCGGCACTTCCAGAAGCTCGCCCGTCGAATTCAGCCTGATGAAGCACGGACTCTTTTGCACGTCGACGACCGGATCAGTACCGAATGCCTCGAAGTGTACATTGGTGTTCGCCAGATGGGCCGTGGCGTCACGCACGGCATGCATCAGACCCGTCGGCCCGCAACAATATACGTGAGTCTGCGCATCCAGATGAGCTAAAGCGACGGAGAAATCGAGACGTCCTTCTGGACCGCTGCTGAAATGCACGCTGAATCGATCGGGACCGAGGCGTTCGAGCAGATTCAGGAACGGCGCCTCTTGGCGCGAGCGGGCACAGAAAATCAGCTTGAACGGCGCCGCGGTCGTCTCGAGGTATTCCACCATGGCCGTAAACGGCGTGATGCCGATGCCGCCGGCGATCAGGAGGTGGTACTTGGCCGATGAGTTGACGGGAAATGCATCGATCGGCCGCGATATTTCGAGCGTTTGACCGGGGCGGAGCTCTTCGTGGATCCAGCGAGACCCGCCATTTCCCGCGCGAACGTAGCCGACAGCGAGCTTGTACGAGGCCGGTCCCGAGCCGGCGCACAGCGAGTAGCTGCGTTCGAGCCCATTGGGCAGATGAACGCGCACGTGCGAACCCGCTGCGGGAATCTCGAGTGCACGCCCCTGGAGCGGAACCAGGGTCAGCGCAAGCACGTCCCGAGCTTCTACGGCTACGGACCCTACCTTGACGACGATGCGATCCGGATGGTCTGGTATTGCCATATTTTCCATATTCAGTGTGCTCAGCCGGCCGAGCGGCTTTCCTCGAAGGACGTCCGAATGATCTGCATGAATTCCTGGAAAAGCGGATCGTTATGCAAGCCGGCCCAGGTACGCGGTCTCGGTAACGTGATCTCGAGGGTCTGGACGATGCGTCCGGGCCGGGGAGACATGACGATGACCCGGTCGGCAAGGAAGATGGCCTCCTCGATCCCGTGCGTGATGAAAAGGACCGAATTGCCGCGCTTGAGCCACAACGCTTGCAGATCGGAGATCATCTGCTCGCGGGTCAGCGCGTCGAGGGCGCCGAATGGCTCGTCCATGAGCAGGAGATTCGGATCCTGGATCAGTGCCCGTGTGATCGACGCGCGTTGCCTCATTCCTCCAGATAATTGATGAGGATAACTATTCTGAAAGCGCTCCAAACCCACTTGGCGCAACAGTTCGGCCGCTTTCTCACGATGCTTGTTTTCGATGCGGCCCTTGAGTTCGATCGGCAGCAGCACGTTGTCGATGATGGTGCGCCACGGCAGCAGGTGATCGTTCTGGAACACGTTGGCGACGTGCCGCCGCGGGCCGGTCAATGGCGTGCCGTCGACCGACACCTCGCCGGCCGTCGGCGCATCCAGTCCGGCGGCCATGGAGAGCAGAGTGCTCTTGCCGCAGCCGCTTGGGCCCACGATCGCGACGAATTCGCCGACGCGTACCGCCAGATTCACATCCTGCAAGGCCACAACTTCGCTGCCGTCGGGGCCTTCGAAATAACGGGTGACACGCCGGAAGTTCAGCGCAGGAGGCCGCCTGTCATCGATGCCGGGGGCGGCGCCGTTGACGGTATGGTCGACTGTTGCAACGGTCATGCTCGATCCTTTCGCGTAGTGGTGGCCAGCGTTTCCAATGCGGCGAGTGCGCCGTAGAAGACAATGCCGATCAGGGCGATGACGACGACGACGGCCATGTTCAGGGTGGTGTCGAAGTTGGCGTTCGCTTGCAGTTGCAGATAGCCGAGGCCCTTCTGTGCGGCGACGTATTCGCCGAGAATGGCACCGATGACGGCCAGGCCGATGCCGACTTTCAGGCCGGCGAAAATATTGGGCAGTGCGACCGGGAGCCTGACCTTAAAGAAAATCTGGGGGCCGCTCGCTCCCATGGAGCTGATCATCCGGATCAGGCCCGCATCGACGCTTTCGAGGCCGACGACAGTAGAGACCACGATCGGGAAGAACGCCAGCAGAGCCGCAAGGAACAGCTTGGGGGACCATCCATATCCGAGGTATAGGACGAGCAGCGGGGCCAGGGCGACCTTGGGCACGGTCTGGAGTCCGACTAGTAGCGGGTACACGGCATGCCGAAAGAACTTCGAATAGAAGACCGCGATCGCAGTGCCGATGCCTGCCGCGGCGGCGATCGCAAAGCCGAGTAGGACCTCGCTGGCGGTGATCCAGGCATGTTGCACGATCAGCGGGAAATCCGTGCATGCGCGCAGGAAGATGCTGGCCGGCGACGGGAGCAGCATGGCGGAAATCAGGCCCGCGTCGACGGCGACTTGCCAGAGGACGATCAGGATGGCTGCGAGCATGGGCGCGGCGAAGCGGCGCGAGCGATCGCGGCGCTGGCGACGTTTCAGCCGCTCGATGCGCTCCCGTTCGACGACTGCTTCGAGGGAGCTCTGGGGCCGCAGGGGCGAGACTTGCCCGATGTGTTGGTCGATCATTTTTTCCTTCCGGGGAGCGGTCTCGGACCGCGCCTGTTGCGTTTACTTGAGCAGGCTGTTCGAGTAATAAGCGGTGACCGGCATCGGCGCGGCGATGTCTCCGCTCGAGGCCAACAGGTCGAGCGTCTGGCGCAGGATGCTCTCGTCGATCCAGCCGGCCTGATGTGCCGCGGGCTGTGGGATCGATGCCAGCGTGGCCTCGATCTGCCCGCGTATGACCTTCTGCTCGGGGCTGGTCGGCCATGCGAGCCGGGTCATGTCGGTGGCTTTGCCGGGGTCGGCCCTGGCCACCTTGATGGCCTCGCTGGTCGCCAGCAGGAATTTGCTCAGTTCAGCCTTCCTGGCCACCACATCCGACGCCTTGACGACCACAGCCATGCCGGGCAGCGACAGCCCGTAAGGCGCGAGCGGCATGACGACTAGACCGTGCTCGGGGAGCCTGCTTTGAATCACCGGCACGTCGACGGTGGTATACGAGCTTAGGGCATCGACATGGCCGGTCAGAAATTGCGAGGCACGCACCTGAGGATCCATCGTGACCGTCTCGATCTTTGAGCAGTCGAGCCGGTTCTTTTTGCACAAGACGTTCAGGTACTGCGCGACCGTGTCTCCCACGGTGACGCCGATCGTCTTCCCGAGCATGTCCTTGGGCGATCGAATAGGCTTGCCGGCCATCGATACGACGGCCAAAGGCGCCGTGGGCTGGTAAATTGCGACTATCCTGACCGGCGCGCCCTTCGTGATGGCGGTCAGGGCGAAGGGTGCGGGAATGATCGCGACGTCGTCGTTGCCGCGCACTAGGCCTGCGAGCACCGCCTGCGCGCCGGCGCCTTCGCCGAGGGAGACGTCCAGATGTTGCCCGGCATAGAGGTGATCTTCCTGGGCCACAAAAAACGGGACGTATTCGCCTTTGAATTTCCAGGAAAACCGGACGCTCAAAGCCTGGGCTGCGGCCAGCGTCGGGCTGACGACGGCAACCAGGGCAAGACAGAGGACAAGTACTCTTGATAACCGGGACTTCATGCTGGCGTCCTTTCGATAGAACCGATGGGAAGGAATGGGGACGATAACCCTCTAAAAATAGAGATGCACCGCGTCCAGAAGAGCGCGGACCCGTGTGCCAGCACCCTGGCAGCATGATGGGCCCGAACATCGGCCGGGTCCCCCGGCCTAGAAGCGATGACGGATGCCGATCTGGGTCATGGTGGCCCAGCTAAGCGAGCTGGCCGTCTGATAGATGAACTGCGCCTTCTGGCCGTCCTCGGCTTTCTGGTACGCGAACGACGCGTAGAGATCGGTCCGCTTCGACAGGAAATAGTCCGCTTCGCATCCAGCCGTGTGGCGTTTTCCCTTCATTAATCGGTTGGCGCTACCGTGATTAGGATCACTGAATGTGTAGGCAAAAAGAAGGGTGAAGGACGGACTGAAGGCATAGCGCGCGTTGACGTCAATGCCGTTGACGACGTCCTGATGGGCCGTCCACCGGTCCTGCGTCAACAGCATATCGAACACGAATTGACGGTACGTATACGAGCCGCCGAGCCCCAGGACCGTGTAGTGCGAGTCGGAGGTCTGGTCCTGCTTGTTCGTGTACGTCAGGCCCAGGCTGATCGGGCCGCCGGCATAACCGGTATATACGCTGTAGGTAGAGCCGTTGGTCAGACTACCGGCAGTGCCGCCGAGACCGTACATCGAGCCGAACGACAGGCCCACGCCATTGAAGTTGGAGCTCGTGTATTTGACGGCGTTGTCTACGCGTGCGCCACCGAGACGGTCCAGGTCGGCATTGCTGCCGTTGCCGCCGAGCAGCGTGGAGATGGTGGCCGTGGTGGTCGCGGCGCGGTCGAACGGCGCACCAAGCAGACAGCCGCTCGCATACCTGCACATGCCGCTGAGCATGAAGTCGTACTGGCGGCCGAACGTCAGCGTGCCGAAGCGGTCGTTGGTAAAGCCGAGCCAGGCCTGGCGTCCGAACATGCGCGCGGTGGACCCCGAGGCGGCAAACGCGCCGTTTGGTGTGGAAAAGCCGTTTTCGATCTGGAAAATAGCTTTTGTTCCGCCACCGATATCCTCGACGCCGCGCAGGCCGAATCCCGAGCCGATGTGATTCCCGTCGGCCATCTCGAACGTCGACTTGCCCGGTCCGCCCTGGACATAGGCCAGGGAATTGTCAAAGTGACCGAACAGCGTCACGGACGACTGCGCGTGCGCGATTGAAGCTCCCATCAAGCTGGCCACGCCAAATACGATTGCTTTCTTTGGAGACATACCGTTCATTCCCGCCGAGTAACGGACCGGGCATCCTGCAATGCCGGAGCGGTCCCGAAATTTATAGATCTATCAGATACATCTATCGGGATTAATGCATGATCCATGCCAAGCCGATGTCGGTAGTGTCGACTCGGCAGGAGCCTTGATGGATGGAGCGCCCAGCCGATCGCCGGGGCGTGATGTCGGCGAGGCAAGAATGCGGCGAGGAAAAACCGCACCAAATTCGCGAGAGCCGCACAACCTTGATGCGTTACGCACGATTCAATTCACGGGAGTGCAGCAGCAGCGGGGATGAAGAGGGATGACGGGCGCCTGGGCTACCGCGGGGGAGGCGCGCCATAACGGCGCGCAGCGATGAAAATTACGGAGTGGCTGTCAAACCGCAAGCACCGAGGAACAGGCTTGTGACCTCGTTGATGATGTGTTCCTGGTCGTAGCCCGGACCGCCGAGTCCCTTGAACATCGCGCGCACCTGGATATCAGCATCGGCGTAATGCTGGGTCACGGCCCAGATATTCATCAGCAACAGCCGCGCATCCATCCGGCGGATCAGGCCCTGGTCCATCCAGCCTTCCATCAGCTTCACCTTGGTGCTCGCGGATTGGGAGGCCTTCGGCCAGTGCTTGTCGAGCAGGTCACTGCCGCTCAGCATCTCGCGTGTATAGATGCGCGACAGTTCCGGTTTCTCGAATGCATACTCGAGCTTCTTTCTGATGTAGCGGGACAGCACCGCCGCGGGGTCGTGCAGCGATTCGTCGAAGACGAACAGCACGGCCCACTCCTCGAGCACGGTCCGCAGCAGATCCTCGTACAGATCTTCCTTGCTGGCGATGTAGTAATAGAGTTGCGGCTGGGTGAGACCGGCCCGCTTCGCGATGCTGCTCGTGGAGGTGCCCTTGAGACCATGGGCGCTGAACTCCGCGATGGCGGCTTCCCAGATCCGCTCCAGCGCATTGCGCTGGGTCGGCTTCGGCTTTTTTGTCTTCACTTTCGGGCCGGGTGATGGGGTTGTGCTCGCCTGTGTGGTCTTCATCGCGTTCGTCGTAGGAAATCAACGTGGAAGTGTACCGCCAGCGCACGCGTGCGTCGTGCCGGCCAGGCGAGAAACCCGTTATCGTCAGAACCCGGCCGCCAGGCCGTCGCGCCGGCTGTCGCTGGCCGCGACGTAGCCACGTTCTAACTCGTTGCGATCAAGACGCCAGACGAACTGGCCGGAGCCGAAATCCATATACGGATCGTCGATCGACTTGATGGTGTGCCCGTGCGCGGCCAGCGCATTCCCGCAGACCGGATCGAAGGTGCCTTCGAGGTCGAGCGTGAAGTCGGAGTTCACTTTCCAGCGCGGGGCGTCGCAGGCGGCCTGCGGCTGCTGGACGTAGTCGAGCATCCGCACGACGGTCTGCAGATGGTCTTGCGGCTGCATGTCGCCGCCCATTACGCCGAAGCCCATCACCGGCTCGGTCCGGCCGTCGACCTGCTGCGTGAGGAACGCCGGGATGATCGTATGGAACGGCCGCTCGCCGCCCGCGACGACGTTGGGCGATTGCGGGTCCATCGAGAAGCCGTTGCCGCGATTCTGCAGCGCGATGCCGTAGTCGGGCACCACGACGCCTGAGCCGAAGCCCATGAAGTTCCACTGGATAAAGCTGATCATCATGCCGCTTTCATCGGCGGCGGACAGGTAGATCGTGCCGCCCGACTTCGGCATGCCGAAGTCGAAATGCGTCGCGCGCTGCGGATCGATCAAGTTGGCGCGCGTTTTCAGATAGGCCGGGTCGAGCATCTGTTCCGGCGTGATGTCCGTCGCGCGAGGGTCCGCCACATAACGGTAGACGTCGGCAAACGCAAGTTTCATCGCCTCGATCTGCAGATGCTGCGACTGCAGGCTGTCGACCGGCAGAGCGCCGAGGTCGAAGTGCTCGAGTATCCCGAGCGCGATCAGCGCCGCGATGCCCTGGCCGTTCGGTGGAATCTCGTGCACGGTGTAGCCGCGATAGTCCTTGCCGATCGGCTCAACCCAGTCGGCGCGGTAGTTGCGCAGATCGTCGGTGGTCATTGTGCCGCCGCCCTCGCGTGCGAAGGCCGCAATGCGCTCGGCGATCTCGCCCTCGTAATAGGCGCGCGGCCCTTGTTCAGCGAGAAGGCGCAGCGCCTTCGCATGCCCCGGCAGACGCACGAGTTCGCTGATCTCCGGCGCGCGGCCGTGCGGCATGAACGTCTCGGCGAAACCTGGTTGGTTCTTCAGGTCCGGAATCGCGGCGGCCCATTTGCGGGCGACGATCGACGCGAGCGCATAGCCGCGTTCGGCGATCTCGATGGCCGGTTCCAGCAGATCCGCCAACGGCACCTTGCCGAACTTGAGGTGCAGCGCTTCCCAGCCGGCAATCACGCCCGGCACCGTCACGGTATCCCAGCCGCGCACCGGCTGAACGGTGATGCAGTGCCTTGTTCGCCGTAGCGCCGGCGGAAGTAGTCCACGCTCCAGGCGGCCGGCGCGGTGCCCGACGCGTTCAGGCCATGCAGCCTGGCGCCGTCCCAGACGAGCGCGAACGCGTCGCCGCCGAGGCCGCATGAGACCGGCTCGACCAGCGTGATGACGGCGGCCGCGGCAATCGCGGCGTCGACCGCGTTGCCGCCTTTCCAGAGCATCCGCAGGCCGGCTTGCGAGGCGAGCGGATGCGAGGTCGACACCACGTTGCGCGCGAACACGGGCGTGCGAACGGTCGGATAGGGGTTCTTCCAGTCGAAGGCGTTCATGACGAGCGACTTTCCTTGTCGATCAGTTCGGCCAGGATCCGCCGCGCACGAACGGAGGGCCCATCGGTCGACAACAGGGCCGGACGTTGGCCTAGCAGATCTGAGGTCGGCCCCATGGCCTTCTGCTGCGCCTCGATGACCGGCTTGTCCTCGTTATTGAAGATGTCCACGCCGGTCTTCAGCAATTGCGCGCCCAGTGCTTCGTCGTCGAACCTGAAGTCGCGTGCCATACCCCAGAAATAGTGGGTCGTGAACTCGGTCTCCGGCGTCAGCAGGTGCGCGGTCGGAATGGAGATGCCTTCGTGATGGGGTCGGTCCACGCCGGTCATGCCGACGTCCAGCAGCAGACTGCCCGGCGCGTTCCAGCGCATGTAATTGCGATGGTCGCCAAGGCAGTCCGCTGGATAGCCGAGCATCTGGAAGTATTTGTTCGGATATTGGCCGCGCCGAATGAACTTCGCCCAAATGGTGCCGTCGTCCTGCGAATCATCGGGTTCCATCGCGGCGGGGCCTGCGGGGTTCGCAAACAGCGGATGCAGATATTGCCCGTGCGTCAGGTCGAGCAGGTTGTCGCTGATCAACTGGTAGTTCGCCTCGACGTAGAGGTAACCCTGCACGCTGGCAAAGCGGCAGCTGTCGCCGAACTGGCTGAAGTCGCGTATCGAGGACGCGTCGGCGAGCGCCGGATCGCCCATCCAGATCCATACGATGCCGTCGCGTTCGGCGAGCGCGTAGCGGTTGACCTGCGCTAGTTTAGGGATGGCGCCGTTGCCGTGCGGGTTTTTTGAGCAGGTTCCGTCGGCTTCGAAGCACAGGCCGTGGTAGCCACATTCGAGCGTGTCGCCCGTGAGCCTGCCGAAGTGAAGCGGCACGAAGCGGTGCGGACAACGGTCAGCCAGCGCGACTGGGGTACCGTCTTCCTTACGGTACATGACGACGGGCTCGCCGAGGATCGTCCGCGAGAAAAGCTCGCGGCTGACTTCGGTGGACCAGGCCGCCGCATACCATGCATTCCTAAGAAATGTCATGTTCAATTCCTTGCAAACCTTGAGGGTGATCGCTGAGCGGCGCGATTAGCCGATATTGCTGACGTGGGCTGCCACGATGCGCCACCCTTCGGGAAACCGCACCCAGCTCTGGCTCTGGCGGCCAATGCCCGGGTGGGCCGGCCGGCTGTATTCGATATTGGTGGTCGCGAAATCGCGTCCATAGGTCGTGACCACGCGGCGCGTCACCGTGCGTCCGAGGTTGATGGCCGGACGGCTCGCGCGAAACGCGGCGATGGCTTCGTAGCCGTAGTGCTGTTCCCCTGCGCCGTAGCGGAGCGTATGCGTGCTGATATGAAACAGCTCGTCCAGCACGGCAATGTCGTTGGTGACCAGGGCCGTTTCATAACGGTCGAAAGCCCGTTCGACTTCTGCCAGCGGTTCCGGCAGGTTGATTTCCACACCCTTGAAAGTCATGGCCGATCTCATCGTCAAATGTGAAATGGAAGGGTTGCGTGAGCGTCAATGCGGCTGGCATCGCGCAATGCCCAGGGATTCGAGGTGGCTGGCCGCGGCGAGGCAATCTGTCTCGCGCCACGGCGCCGCGATCAGCTGCACGCCGATCGGCAGCGCATCGCCGGCCTGGCCGCTCGGCCATAGCGGTACGACGCAGGTCGGCAGGCCGGCGAAGGAGATCGGCTGGGTGAGGATGCCCAGTGCTGCCCTGGCGGGAACTTGCCGGCCATTGATCCCGATCAGGGCAATCGCTCGGCCGTGGCGCGACGACTGGCGTCGCGGCGGCGAGAACGAGATCGTATTGCTCGAACAGCCGCGCCATCTCCAGGCGGAATTGCTGCCGGATCCGATGCGCCTGAACGACCCAGGAAGCCGGAATCAGGCTGCCGGCCACCAGACGGTCGCGGTTCAGCGGTTCGTATTCATCGTAGTGCGACTGGAGCCGGGCCCGGTGCAGCGCGCCGCCTTCGGCCGCGGTGATGATGAAGGCCGCCGCGCGAGCGCGCTCGGCGCCCGGGAGCTCGACGACGTCTGTGGCGCCGAGTCCCGCCGCGGCGGCTTGCACTGCGGCGCGCGCGGTCGGATCGGCCCAGGCTTCGAAGTAGCCGCCGAGTATCGCGATGCGCGTACCCGGCACGACCTGCGATAACTTGCCGGCAGCGGCCTCGACCGGCCGTTGCGCACAGGCGACATCGTCGGTGTCCGGGCCTTGCATGACATCGTAGGCCTTGGTGAGATCGGCGACGTCGCGCGCGATCGGGCCGAGATGGTCCAGGCTGTTGACGAACGGAAACGTGCCGCCTCTCGGCAGCCGGCCGAAGGTCGGCTTCAGTCCGAATACGCCGCACAGCGAGGATGGGACACGGATCGAGCCGTTGGTATCGGACCCGAGCGCCAGCGGCACGAGCCCGCTCGC
The DNA here is from genome assembly GCF_050435345.1 of Paraburkholderia sp. 32. Lineage (NCBI taxonomy): Bacteria > Pseudomonadati > Pseudomonadota > Betaproteobacteria > Burkholderiales > Burkholderiaceae > Paraburkholderia > Paraburkholderia sp. 32. The sequence goes on along the minus strand of NZ_JBNDKD010000002.1, from coordinate 642,833 downwards.
CACCGCGGCGGCGCTGCCGCCCGACGAGCCGCCCGCCAGACGGGACGGATCGTGAGGATTGACGCACGCGCCGAAGTGGGTGTTTTCGGTCGTGAAGCCATAGGCGTGCTCGTCCATGTTCAGCGTGCCGACGAGCACCGCGCCTGCCTGGGTGAGCCGCTCGATCAGCGGCGCGTCCCGCGTGGCCGGCGGGTTCGTACGGTTGACCTTCCCGCCTGCAAGCGTCGTGATGCCTGCGACGTCGAAGAGATTCTTGACGCCGAAGGTCATGCCCGTAAGCGCACCGGGCGCTTCTCCGGCCGCTATCCGGCGATCGATCTCGGCGGCCTCCCGGCGGGCCCGATCTGCAGTCACGCAAGTGAACGCGTTATACAGAGGGTTGCGCGCGGCAATGTCCGCGAGGGTCTGCTCGACGCGGGCAGACACCGTCGCCGGAGGCTGACTGGCGGAATTTGAGGAACGAGTGGTCATGGCGTAAAGATGGCGGGGGATTCGATTTCGACGGGCAGCACGTGCTCCGTGAACACAGCGGCTATTTCGCAGACGCGCGCGAACTCGCGCCGGACATTGGCCGTCACCGTTGCATCGACGGCATAGCCTTGCAGGCGCAGTGCGCTGTCGACGTAAGAGTTGATTTCGTCGCTGGTCATCCAAGGCCTCCAAGCACTCGGCGGTCGTCGTCGTTGATCTCGACTGGCTGTCCGGCGCGGATCAGCGCGGCAAATTGCTCGTCCGGCGTCATGACGGTCAGGCAGTACAGCTTGCCGGGGCCGGTGTTTTCGACTTCATGCGTCGAGCCGGGGCGGACCAGCAATGCATCGCCCTTCTTCAAGGAAGTGACCCGGCCATCCACATAGGCCTTGCCGCTACCCTCGAGCACGAAGAACATCTCGTGAGCGACCTGGTGCACGTTGGGCGGCGTCTTCCCGCCTGGCTGGAATATCTCGACGACGGCCACGAAGTCGCAGTTTTCCGCGGTCTGATCGAAAACCAGGGCGAAATAGTTGGTGTCGGACGGCGAGATCCGGAAGGCCGGACAATCGCCGGTGGTCTTCTTGACCGCTGGCAGAGAGATCATTTCTCAAGCTCCGTGGTGAGACGTTCGGAATGGACAACAAAGCCGAAACATTGTTTGACGTTGTAGAGAACCGCCTCCATGCAATACGATGGAGACGTCGTCGCCACGCAGTCTTCGAGCAGAATGCAGTCGTATCCCGCGAAGTTCGCGTCCTGCAGCGTGCACATGACGCACTGGTCCGCATTGACGCCGGCGAACAGCAAGGTCGTGACCTGCAGGTTGTGCAGGATCGAGTCAAGCGGCGTGTCCCAGAAGCCGCTCATCCGGTACTTGTCGACCATGATGTCGTTCGGCGCCGTCTTCAGTTCATCGACCACGGCGGCGTTCCACGACGAAGCCTCGAGCACGTTGCCGGTTTCGCCCGACAGACGGTCGCCGAGGCCGATCCCGTCGCCATGCGGCTTGTAGACATGGAGCAGCGAGGGGCTGAGATTGAGCAGGTCGGGACGATTGCCCCAGTTCAGCCAGACGACGGGCACGCCGGCATTCCGCAATGGAGGGAGCAGTGCCTTCAGCGGCTCGATCGGCGTGCGCGCCGGGGCGATATCGACGCCGATCGAGGCAAGCCATCCCTGCTCGTGGCAGAAGTCGTTCTGCATGTCGATGACGATCAGAGCCGTGCGGTTCAGATCGAGCGTGACGTGCTGCGGTTGCGCGTCGACCGGGAGCGGTCTCGCGGCGAACGGCGCGCGGACCATATCGACAGACTGCTTCGATACCTGCCATCGGTTCCGCGCGGACGAGCCGAGCGGACGGGATGCATGGTGCTGATCGGGGCACATGGAAGATTCCTTCATGAGATCGCCTCGGTTGCCGGGATACCTTCCTCTGGTTGCGCCGTGCCGATCAGCAGCGAGGACTCGGCGCCGATCTCGATGCCAATGGTCGTGATCTGCGCGCTGACCGCGGTGGCCCGCGTGGGGTCTTCGGCCGTGCCCGGATTGACCGGGTAGGCGGGAAAGGCGGCGCCCGCAATCGACAGGCGCAGCGCCTCTCCGGGCTGCAGTGTGACGCAGATGCCCTGCATGGGGACGTCCAGCGCACTCGCTGCTTCGCCGGGCGCGAGGCAACGGTAGCCGTCCGTCAGTTGGATAATGCTGCCGGCCGCACTGACTCTCGAGAGCACGCAGGAAACGTCGAAGGACGGCCTGTCGCTGGACAGGCAGAGCCTGGCCACGACGCTCCCCGCCAACGTCAGCGGGGCCGTTTGCGCGGCGGTGGTAAACGTGATCACGTCGGCCCGCGCGTCGATATTGCTGCGGTCCCATGGGCCCACCGGCGTGCCGAACGCGCCCCCGAAGGATGGAGCGGGGCGCCACGGGTCGTGAACGATGAATTCGGTGTGGGCGCTCGGAGCCGGTTCCGTCTCGGGAGTGAGTCGGCCGCTCGTTTGATCGAGCGCCGCATTACCGCCGGCCTGTAGCTGGAATTGCGTCTGCTCTGCCGGCCACGCCGGATAGTCACGCCAATCCTTGAGGCCGAGGTCGAACAGGCTGACGGGCGGCTCGTCCATGATGCCGTTGGCCGTTCCTTTGAGCCAGTGATCGAACCAGCGGATATGCAACTCGTCCATGCCGCCGTCCGCGGCAGGGCCGAGATCGAGCGAACCGACCTTGCGTGTCCATGGGAAGTGGGCCCAGGGGCCGACCACCAGCTTCGCATTGCTTTGAAACCGGCTGATCTCGCGGTACGCGGCGAGCGTGGGTTCCAGGAACGTGTCGTACCAGCCGGCGATAAACAACATCGGAACGTCTCTGTCCACGATATCCGCGCGTAACGATGCCGCCGAAATGCGCTGCCAGTAATCGTCGCTGGCCGGCGTATCGACCCATTTGTGATAGTGCGTCCACTCGCGGTTTCTTTCGATGAACGCGGGGCGGGCCGGGACCGGTTCGTAGAACGGCAGGGCTTTCGCGGCCGACAGCAATTCCGCGTAAGCGATCACCTCGCCGTCGCGGCGCGCGCTTTCCGCGCCAAGCTGGGTCGCCCAGTTCAACGTGCTCTGGAGCCGCAAGGCGCCGTTCACGTAGCTCCAGCCTTCGCGGGCATCCCACGGCGTCATGGCCGGAGCGATCGCACGCAGGGCCGTGCCCGTGGCGCTCGCGGCAAGGAGCTGGTTGTATCCCTGGTAGGAAAAACCGTACATGCCAACCAGACCCGTCGTGCCCGGGAGTCTGGAGGCCCACTCGATCGTTTCCGCGCCGTCCCTGACGTCGTCTTCGCAGACGCGGAACTCGCCCTCAGACGTGCCGCGTCCACGGATATCCTGGACCACCACCACGTAGCCGTGGGCAGCATACCAGGCCGGGTGGGCATAACAGATGGTACAGGCGATGCGCCTGCCGTAGGCCTGCCTCATCAGTAGGACCGGATAGGATTCCTCATCGTCTGGTCTATAGATGTCAGCATCGAGTCTCACGCCGTCACTGGTGACCATGAAAGTGCTTTCTACTGGCTTCACGGGAAGCATCGGATTCTCCGGGCTAAGCGTTTGCGAATCGATCATGCGAGGACGGTTCGTTGATCCCAGCCCCGCAGCTTGCCCGGATTGAGCAAGCCCATCGGATCCAGGCGCTCCTTCATCCGCACGGCGGCGGCATTGACTTGGCCTTGTTTGCCGTCTTCCACAACAAACGCATGGGGGTTGTTGATGCGTACGCCATGGTCGCGGTGAATTTGCATGATTTCGTTCAGGCGCTCCTCGGTCGAGTACTTGACGATCTGCAGCCCGCTGCAGGTGAGCGCCCCCGCGGCATTGCGCAGGAACTCGAGATGCATGAAGACTTCGTCCGACAGGCTTTCCTGCAAGGTCGTGGCCTGCTGGATGTACTCGCCGGGATCGAAATTGCTCTGGATATACGTGAGCGATTTGTCGCACTTCAGCGCATTGAGCGTCGTATGGTTCCAGCAATATTCGATCAAAGTCTTCTTGGTGGCGCGGACTTCCTCCGACGTGCGGCGGTACGTCACCGTGCCGCCCGCTTCCTTGGCCAGCGCGAGCATGCCGGGTTCGGACGCTTCGCTGAGGAGAAACAGCACCGCATGGCAGCCGCGCGGCAGATATTCAGCGAGCGGTTGCAGATAGCCCGGCACCGGGTCGGCGAGAAAGCACACCTCTTTTTTGACGAGCCCCGGCGCGCGCGCGAGCGCGTCCGCGAAGCTCAGCCCCGCAGCGAATGAATCGAACGTCGTAATGCATTCGAGCCATGCCTGAGCCGGGGCCAGCGCAATTTCCAGCTCGGTGACAATGCCGTTGGTGCCGTAGGCATGGTGCAGCAGCATGGCTTCGGCGCCGCGCAGTTCCAGCGCCTGCGGCTCAGGTTCGACGGTCAGCACGCGCGCGCCGAGGACGTTACCTATCGCCGCGACCGGGCCGTAATTGATCGAGCCGGCGCCGCCGAAGCCGCCGCCGAACAGGCCCCCGAGAGTGGCGCTGCGAAAGGTCGACGGCAGCCAGCGGAGCTCGGCGCCGTTGTCATGGGCGAGCGCATCGAAGTCGGCCAGGCGGATGCCGGTCTGCGCCCGGCCGATGCCGTCGCGAAACCAGAGCGACTGATTCAGCGCGCTCATGTCGACCACGACGCCGCCGTGCAGCGGCGTCGACTGGCCGTAGTTGCCAGTGCCGGCGCCGCGGATGGTAAGCGGAATCCCGGCGCGGGCGCAGCGGGAGACGACCCGGCTGAGTTCCTCGTGACTGCGCGGTTTGACCGCGATATTGGCGCGTTTTCCCGCGAGTTCCCGTCGCAGGACCGGGCTGAACCACGAAAAATCGGAGGAGAGGCGGTTGACGCGGACGTCATCCGTGATCCATTCCAGGTCAGGAAGATCTTGCGGAAGCCGTACGCATTGTTCAGCGACGCTGGCAGCGTTGAACGTCATGTCGAAGTACCTGCTTGCAGTGAGGCAAAGCCGTTGATGAGAGGCGAGCACACAAGAGGCTCTCCGGTATCTGATATAACTATCTGATAGATCTATAAGCAAGAACGATGCCATTGAAAAATCGGGCTTACAACTGGATTGAATCCCCAAATTCGTGCGAATGACGAAGATCAATGCACCGCCAACAACACTTTTTGCGTCATTAGAGGGGCAGAGTTGCCAATATCCGCCATTCACTAGCGGACAGGTTCCGGGCCGAGACCCCCCGCGTCACAATGGTTGTCGCCTGGATAAAATTGGAATCTGGGGGCGATAAAGAGAGAACAAGTTGGCGCGTTACGGAAAGACATTCAAGGACAGAGCAGTGGCGCGGTTGCTGCCGCCGGAGAGCGCATCAGTGGAAGAGGTTGCGCGAGAGATCGGTGTGGGCGCGCAGACGCTGGAGCGCTGGCGCAGTGATGCGCTGTCCAGGCCCGCTCGCGAGCGGGCATGGACAGCGGCCGCGCGTTTCGAAGCGGTGTTGAGCACGGCAGCGATGGACGAGACGGCCCGCAATGCGTGGTGCCGCGAGCATGGCGTGTATCCGCAGGAACTGGCGCAGTGGCGGCAAGCGGCCACGCAGGCGCTGGCCGAGCCCGAAGAGGCCCGTGCGAGTCCACAGCAGACGAAGCAGGACCAGCGTCGCATCAAGGAACTGGAACGCGAACTGCGGCGCAAGGAGAAAGCACTGGCCGAGGCAGCCGCATTGCTGGTTCTTTCAAAAAAACTCGGGGCGATCTTCAACACGGACAAGGGCGAGGACGAATGATCGGCCTCGAAGATCGCCAGTTCCTGGCCCGGGAAATCGATTCGGCAAGACTGGCTGGCGCACGGTTGCGCCTGGCCTGCGAGGTGGCCGGAATCGACGTGCGTACCCTGCAGCGCTGGAGGGCCAATCAAGGGCTCGTCACTGGCGACGCCAGGCCCGGCGCGATGCGCCTGCTGCCCGCGCACACCTTGAGCCCGCAGGAGCGGGAAAACGTGCTGCGCGTAGCCAGCGAGCCGCGCTTTGCCGACATGCCACCGGCGCGCATCGTGCCGATGCTGGCTGACGAAGGCGTGTATATCGCCAGCGAATCGACCTTTGCACGCGTGCTGCGCGAGCATGGGCAGATGAGGCGCCGTGGCCGTGCCAGAACTCCTTCGAGCGGCCGGCCGCCGACCACGCACGTTGCAACCGCGCCGCGCCAGGTGTGGTGCTGGGACATGACCTATTTGCCGGCAACGGTCACAGGGCGATGGTTCCACCTGTACCTGATTCTGGACCTGTACAGCCGCAAGATTGTCGGCTGGGAGGTGCACGACAGCGACGCGGCCGAACACGCTGCTCATCTCGTACGTCGTACGGCGCTCTCCGAAGGCATTGCCGCCCTTGAGGCCCGGCCGGTGCTGCACGGCGATAACGGGGCGACGCTGAAGGCCACTACCGTGCTGGCGATGCTGCACTGGCTGGGCATCAAGCCGTCGTACTCGCGCCCCCGGGTCAGCGACGACAACGCCTATGCCGAGGCGCTGTTCCGAACCGCGAAGTACCGGCCGGAGTTTCCGGTCACAGGCTTCGAGGACCTGAACGCTGCTCGCACCTGGGCTGCCGGCTTCGTGCAGTGGTACAACTTCGAGCATCGTCATAGTGGCATCCGCTACGTGACGCCTGCGCAGCGTCACGCCGGTGACGATCGTGCGCTTCTCGCCGCTCGGCATGCACTGTACGAGAGGGCCCGCGAGCGCAATCCGGCCCGCTGGTCGCGCCACACGCGCAACTGGACACCGGTTGGTGCCGTGACGCTTAACCCCGAACGCGACTCAGTCGTCGAGATGGCGTCGATCAGCGCAAATAAACAGCCTCTGGCTGCATGAGTGAGGCGACAACTTGCTTGACGCGCGCCGGAGATATGGCAGCGGTGGCTAGTGTTCCGCTGATTCGCGAACAAAGTCTGTGTAGCTTTTCGAGGATTGAATCGGCGGCAGCGGTCCACATGAATGATTTGCAGTTTGCGTTGTAGTGGGAAACGAACTGATCGATACGCGTGACTAGTTGTTTGTCCGAGCCAAACGAGCCCCTGCGGATGGCCTTGTCGGTGATCAGCGCAAAGAAGCGTTCGACCTGGTTAAGCCATGAACTGTAGGTAGGAATGAAATGCATGTGCCAGCGCGGCTTTGCTGCCAGCCACGCCTTGACCTTGGAATGCTTGTGACTGCCATAGTTGTCCACGATGCAGTGCACGTCGAGTTCAGCCGGCACAGCCTTGGTCGATTTCGCGCAGAAACGGCAGGAATTCCTGATGTCGATGACGCGGCTTGCAGGTGGCAAGTAGTGCGCCGTTGAGCACATTCAGGGCGGCGAACAGTGTCGTGGTGCCGTGGCGAACGTAGTCGTGGGTAACGCCTTCGACGTAGCCGAAGCCCATCGGCAGCATGGGCTGCGTGCGTTCGAGCGCGAGCTAAGCTCGAATCTGGTGTATGGGGGATTTGAGGCGGGAGATTGAAGGCGGTGGAGGTTTCAGCTGAGAATCTGATTGTCGAAGTCGGAAACCAGCAAACAACAAACCATCCACCATGAGCAAGTTTACGGAAAAAGAAGTCGTCGGTCTATCGGAAGTCGGTCTGGGCTTGGACGATCTGGTGCGCCAGGGCGCGCGGCAGGTGATCCAGCAGGCAATCGAAGCAGAGCTGTCGGCGCTGCTGGAGCGGTTCGAGAACGTTAAAACCCTGCACGGACAGCGTGCCGTGGTGCGCAATGGCTATCTGCCGGAGCGCGAGGTGCTGACGGCGGCCGGCCCCATTGCGGTGAAGGTGCCGAAGGTTCGCGATCGATCAGGATCAGGTGTGAAGTTCAATTCATCGATTGTGCCGCCGTATGTGCGGAAGTCGCCGCGCGTGAGTGCGGCGCTGCCGTGGCTGTATCTGAAGGGCATTTCGACGGGCGATATGAGCGAAGCGCTGGGCGTGCTGCTGGGCGAGGACGCCAAGGGGTTGTCGGCGAACGTGGTAAGTCGCCTGAAGGCGCAATGGGGCGATGAGCACGCCAGCTGGAGCCGGCGTGATCTGTCGAACTCGCGCTACGTGTACTGGTGGGTCGACGGCATTCATACCGGCCTGCGCAGCGAGAACTCGGATGGTCAATGCCTGCTGGTGATCATCGGCGTGAGGCCGGATGGGCGCAAGGAGCGTGTGGCAATCGGCGACGGGTATCGGGAGTCGAAGGCGTCCTGGCAGGAACTGCTGCTCGATCTGAAATCGCGAGGCTTGCAGGGTGGTCCGCTGCTGGCCGTCGGTGATGGCGCAATGGGCTTCTGGGCCGCACTGGAGGAAGTGTTTCCTGCAACGCGCGGCCAGCGCTGCTGGTTTCACAAGATGGGCAACGTGCTCAACGCGCTGCCGAAGTCGCAACAGGGGCGCGCGAAGGCCGACCTGCAGGCGATCTGGATGGCGGCGACGCGCGCCGACGCGTACGCCGCGTTCGATCGTTTCGTGACGGTCTACGCCGCGAAATATCCGAAGGCAACCGAAACGCTGAAGAAGGACCGGGAGAGCCTGCTGGCGTTTTACGACTTCCCCGCCGAGCACTGGCAGCATTTGCGCACGACGAATGCGATTGAGTCGACATTCGCGACCGTGCGCCACCGGACGACTCGCACCCGCAACTGCGTGTCGCGACCAACCTTCCTCGGTCTGGCATTCAAGCTGATCGAGGAAGCCGAGAAAACCTGGCGCCGTATCAACGGCCCTGAGCAGATCAAGCTGTTGCTGGAGGGCATTGCCTTCAGGGACGGCGAACCGGTGCAAGGCGATCAACCGGTTCAGCAGAAACTCGCCGCCTGAAGCCGAACGCTATCAAGCTGCCCATACCCCACTCTTGACGTTAGCTCTTCGAGCGCCTGGCATTGGCTCTTCTGGTCCACGCACAGGACCAATGCATTCTCAGGCGGACTCAGGTACAGGCCGACCACGTCGCGCAGTTTCTCGATGAAGAACTGATCGGTCGAGAGCCTGAAGCTTTCGCTGCGATGCGGTTGCAGCCCCAGCAACTTGAAGTAACGGTGCCACTCGTGGGCGAGATAGTCGTTTCGGCGGCGATCGTGCGCACGCTCCAGTGCGCGGAGCCATCCGCTGGCTTGGTGTGCAGGGTCTTGTGAATCAGTTGAGCCAGTCGCTCATCGTCAATCGTGCGCGGCTTGCCGGGGCGTACTTCGTCATACAGCCCGTTGATGCGATGCTCCAGGAACCGGATACGCCACTTGCCCACCGTTGCACCGTAAGTTGAAGACGCTGGGCAACGGCGCTGTTGGGCTCCCCGGCAGCAGCAGCCAGCACGATGCGCGCACGCGTGACCAGCGCCGCCGAAATCGAGCGCGAACGCGCTATCGAAGTCAGTTGCGAGCGCTCATCTTCACTCAACACCAGTTCGGCCTTCGGTCGTCCCATGGGCATGCCCATATGCCAGTCGCCAGTGTTCCATCGTCGTCCGCTCCGGAACCGAAAGAGGGACCGACCAGCCTAGCCGGAAAAAATTGGCAGATCAACAGACAATTGACACGCCGGTACGCGACCGAGAGCGAACCACAAACAGTAATTTGCTCTATATAAACATAATATTGGGGGCGGACCGCCAACCATTGGCGCGCCTAGATCGCGCTACCGTCGTAATGTGTATGGAAATCACGGGGCGCCTTTAGGTCGAGATGTGGCGAATTTTTCACGATTACCGGCCTTACCTCCAAAGGACCTTCAGATTAACGCACCTGTCGTTTGGTGCGGGCCGAATTGCCACTTGGTGCACTACCCACTCCGCGGCGGTCAGCAATACAACGAGCTAACGTCAAGAGTAATGGGATGGACGTCCCCACCCGAAGCGGCATCAATTTGCCAAAACGGACCCGAAATACGCGTGCCGCAGATTAAGGGGGGCGGCGTGACCGCCGGATCGCTCCCGGTCGCGTTATTGACAGCATTTGTTGAAGGAGACTTCGTCCTTCATCGGCTCACTGCTTCGGCCTCGTCAAATGGGTCGTTGACGACGGAGGAATCCAAGGCAACGTCTCGATCAAAAATTCGCGAAACCAACGATTGGCCTCGTCCTTCTCGAAGGCCGCGTGCCAGTACACCCTTGACGTGATTTCCGGAAGGTCGACTGGTAGAGGATATATCCTGAATTGCCCAGATTGATTCAGCGCTCGTGCGACGCCGCGCGGCAATGTCACGATCCAGTCCGTATGTTGAAGAATTTGGGGAATCACGGTGAAGTGCGGCACGCGCAAAGCGATGGTCCGGTGCAAGCCATGGGCGTGCAACGAGTCGTTAATTTCGACGTGGCTCCTGTCGGTCGAATCGACAGCGACATGTGATAGCTCAAGAAATTTTTCTCGTGAAAGTTGGCGAGCGGGCAACCCAGGGCGCTTGCGCGTCATGCATACGTACTGTTCGCGAAATAGCACTGCCGAATTCGCGACGGGCTTCAGCGCAGACAGGTTCCCAATAGCAAAGTCAAGGTGACCTAGCCGCAGACGTTCTTCGACCTCATCCACCGGGACCAATTGCGCCGCGATCCTGAGTCTGGGCGCCACAACCTGCAACTTCTCACAGATAGGCGGCACGAAGACCTGCACGCCAATATCCGACATTGCCAGCCGGAATTCGCGCGAACTCGTTAGTGGATCGAATTGCTCCCTTTGACTGAGCGTCTCCCGTATTGCCGCGATTGCGTCCCCAAGGGGGAGCGCGAGTCGCGACGCTTTGGCCGTAGGCATCATGCCACCGGGTGTCCGGACAAATAGTGGATCGTCGAAGAGCGCTCGCAAGCGCCCCAATGAGTAGCTGACTGAGGGTTGCGACAAACCGAGTTTCTCCCCGGCGCGCGTCAGACTGCGCTCTTCGAGTATCACGCTGAACACCCTGAGCAGATTTAGATCGATTCTTTCAAAATCATTCATATCTATGGGGGACTGCAAATTGATCAATTTGACCGATATTTTACCCACTCCTAGACTGCGTTACATGCATAGGAGACAGTTGTGGAAACGGCAATTATTGATACGACAGATGCCCAGCAAAGCTTTCAGGAGTCGGCGTTTGCGACAGACCGTACCCTCCCGGCGCTGCTCGCCGCGAGGGTGGCGCGGGACGGAAGTCGCGCCCTCTTTTCCGACCGGAGAACAACGTGGACCGGTGACGATGCCCTAACCATTGCCGCGCGCCGAGCCGGATCGCTTGCGGCGCATGGTGTCAAACGTGGCGCCCACGTTGCACTGCTCTGCGGCAATCGCACGGAGTTCATGGAGATCGTCCTTGGCTGCGGCTGGCTTGGGGCTGTCGTGGTTCCAATTAACACGGCTTCTCGAGGGTTTCAACTCGAACACGTTCTGCGCAATTGTGGTGCGCGGCTCTTGGTGGCGGAGGCGAGTCTGGTCGACGCCGTTCAAGCCCTCGACCCGCAGGACCTTCCTTTGGAAGCAATTTGGCTGGTTGGAGATACGGAGCCAGCCGAATCCGTGCCAGCACGAATCAGTGCGATCCCGATGCCACCGGCTGGCGAACCCGTCGATGCTGCGGACCTTTCAGATGGCGATCCTTTTGCCGTGCTCTATACATCCGGTACCTCCGGATTATCGAAAGGTGTGATCTGTCCGCATGCGCAGTTCTACTGGTGGGGACGGTATACGGCGCGCGACCTTGGCGTTGCTTCGGGCGATGTCTTATACACGTGCCTTCCACTGTTCCACACGAATGCATTGAACAGCTTTTTCCAGGCGTTGATCCACGACGCCGAGCTTGTCGTCGACCGTCGCTTCTCCGCAAGTGGATTCTTCGACGCGCTGGTTGAGACACGGGCGACCGTCACATTCGTTCTCGGCGCGATGGTGCCAATTCTTCTCGGGCGTACCGCAACGACGAACGAGCAGGCACATCGGGTACGTGTCGCGTTAGCTCCCGGCGTTCCGGCGCACTTCCAGTCGGAATTCACCACGCGCTGCGGAATTGGCCTGGTCGACGGATACGGATCGACAGAGACGAACTGCGTGATCAGTGGAGGTATGGGAAACCAAAGGCCCGGTTATATGGGCAAACTCGCGGCGGGCTTTGATGCGCGGGTGGTCGACGAGAACGACCAACAGGTTCCAGATGGAGAGGCTGGCGAACTGATTCTGCGAGCCGACGCTCCATTTGCGTTTGCGAGCGGTTACCTCGGCATGGCTGAAAAAACCGTTGAAGCCTGGCGAAACCTCTGGTTCCACACGGGTGATCGCGTCGTGCGCGACGCTGAGGGTTACTACCGGTTCGTTGATCGTCAAAAGGATGCCATCCGTAGACGCGGTGAAAACGTGTCTTCGTTCGAAGTCGAGCAGGTTTTGCTCAGCCATCCATCTGTCGAAACGGCGGCAGTCTTTGCCGTGGCGTCTCCGCTTGCGGAGGACGACGTGATGGCGGTGGTCGTCCTGAGGGCAGGCGCAGCGCTGGAGCCGCTTGATCTGATTCGGTATTGCGAGCCGCGCTTGCCGTATTTCGCAGTGCCGCGTTTTCTCGCGTTTGTGGAGGACATGCCGAAGACTGAGAACGGCAAGATTCAAAAATTCAAGCTTCGGGAAATAGGTGTGACCGAAACGACATGGGATCTTGAGACATCGGGATACCGCTTGAAACGTCCTTGATCCGAACCGGCTTCTCATCAACTGTCTTCGGTGTGGTTTCGATATCGCTGCAGCATTTGCGAGTCTCAACGCACTAACGATGTACATCTGGAGAATTAGATGGCAACCCCGCATACGTTTTCCGCAGCGACCACTCACCCCGCCAATGCTGCCGATGCGCTCCCTGATCAGGTCGACGCCAAGTCGCTGAAGCGCATCGTTTTTGCGTCCGTGATGGGCAATGCTCTCGAATGGTACGACTTCTTTTTGTATAGCACGGCCGCGGCGTTGGTATTTGGATCGCTATTTTTCCCGAAGGGTACTGATCCACTGCTCGGCACCCTTGCCGCGTTCGCGGGCTTTGCCGTGGGGTTCGCCGCACGGCCGTTCGGAGGCGCGCTGTTTGGTCATATCGGGGACCGGTACGGTCGTAAGACGGCGTTGGTATGGACATTGTCCATAATGGGCGGTGCAACGTTCATGATCGGCTTTTTGCCGACGTACGCACAGGTCGGACTTTGGTCACCTGCGCTGCTGCTTGTCTTGCGTTTGTTGCAAGGCGTAGCCGCAGGCGGCGAATGGGGCGGCGGCGTGCTGATGATCAGCGAATCGGCACCCCAAGAGAAACGAGGCTTTTACGCAGCCTGGAGCCAAATTGGTGTCGGCGGTGGTTTCGTGTTGTCGGCGGCTGTGTTCTTTCTCGTGCAGTTGCTGCCGAAAGATGCCTTCATGAGTTGGGGATGGCGCATCCCTTTCCTGCTGTCGATCATGATATTTGGTGTCGGCGTGTATGTCCGCTCCAGGCTGCCAGAGAGCGCCGAATTCGCGAAGGCCGAAGCCGCAGGCAGAAAGGCTCGTATGCCCGTGTTCGAGGTCATTCGCAAGCACCCGAAGGAAATCCTCATGGCCATGGGCCTGCGGGTCGCGGAGAACGGGGGGTCGTACATCGTGCTCGCATTCTCGCTCGTGTACGGCAAGTTCATCGGCATATCCAACAAGGTCATGCTCGCTGGCGTCATCGTGTCCATGAGCCTCGAACTGGTGACGATGCTCCTGTGGGGACGCCTGTCGGACCGGATTGGCCGCAAGCCGGTCTACATGATCGGTGCTGCTGGATTTGTGGTTATCGCATTTCCTTTCTTCTGGCTCATCGACACGCAAATTCCAGCGCTGATCTGGCTTGCGTTTCTGCTCGGCAACGCGGTCTGCCACGGCGCGATGATAGGCACCCAGCCCAGTCTGATGGGTGAACTTTTCAGCACTGAAGTCCGGTACTCGGGTATGGCATTAGGGCACGAAATCGCTTCGGTCTTTGCCGGTGGGTTGTCTCCGCTGGTAGCGACTGCGTTGCTTGCGCACTACCACGCTGCTTGGCCGGTCGCGCTGCTGATGATAGGGCTGTCCATGGTGACTGTGGTCTCGCTGCTTTTCACTCGGGAAACACGGCCCAGCGTGTCTGGCAAAAAGCGACCTTAAGGATACCTCCATGCAACCCAGTGATTTTGACGACGTTTTGCTCACGGCTGGCGTGGAGATCCAGTACCAGCGTCACGCGACCACAGAGTCGACCGCGGATCTGCTTGCACAGGCGTTTGCTGCGGCGCTCGGACAGTCGGGATTCTCGGCGAAAGACGTCGATGGTTTGGGCGTGGCGTCTTTCACCCTTGGGCCGGATCATGCCATTGACATGGCATGGCGGCTGGGATTGAGCCCACGCTGGTGCATGGACGACTGCCATGGTGGTGCGAGCGCCATTAACCTGCTTCAGCATGCGATTCGGGCGATACAGCATGGCGACGCGAACGTCGTTGCGCTGGTTTCTGGCGATCGCTTCGAGCCGGCCGACTTCAAGCAACTTGTGGAGCATTACAACCTGACGACGCGCAACCTGTTGCGGCCGCTCCAGAATGGAGGTCCAAACAGTCTTTTCTCGATGCTGACGCAGCGCCACGCGAAGCAACACGGTTTGACTCGACGGGACTACGGCGCCCTATGTGTAGCACAGCGCGAGTGGGCGACATTGAATCCCCTGGCTGTCTATCGCTGCCGGTTAACGATCGACGATTACCTCGAAGCGCCAATGGTCGCCGATCCCCTATGCCGGTTCGATTGCGTTCCGGTTGTGTGCGGCGCTAATGCAGTGATCGTCTCGCGGGCCGATCTTGTACGTCAATCGGTGAACGTGCGAGTGCGGGGTCTGCAATGCCTCTACAACGCGGACCATCAGGCGGGCGATGGATGCGAGACATCACTTAAAGCGATCGCCGAACGGCTGTGGCAGCAATCGCACGCAGCGCCCGAAAAGATGGATTTGGTGTCGGTCTATGACGACTACCCCGTCATGGTCCTTGCGCAGCTTGCGGATCTCGGTTTCGCTCCAGACGGGGATCTGCGCGCGTTGATCTCCCGCATCGCGTCGCGCGAGCTTGCTGTCAATACCTCGGGCGGCCAGTTATCAGCGGGTCAAGCTGGCGCCGCGGGCGGCATGCACGGTCTCGTCGAGGCTATCGGGCAGCTACGTGGCGCCGCGGGATCACGGCAGATTCCAGATGCCAGATTGGCGGTCGTGAGCGGGTACGGAATGGTCGAATACCGTTATGGCATGTGTGCCAACGCGGTCGTACTTGAGCGCGAGCTACGAGGTGTGCAATGACACTTAAAGTATTTCAGTGCGAGACGTGTGGATCGACGCTGTTCCCTTCGCGATATTTCTGCCCTACGTGTGGCGGCAGTGACTGGTCTGAACGCGTGGTCCTCGACGGCACCGTAGGAGAGTCGACCGTTGTGCGTCACCGCGTCGGAGCAGACGATGTTCGTGAAGTCTATCTCGCCAGCGTTATAACGAGCGCCGGTCCGGTCGTTGTGGCTCGCCTGGAGCATCCGCTGGAATCTGGCAATTCGGTGCGGCTTGAAATGGACGGCGAGAATCGGATTCTGGCGCATGCGTCGTGAGGTTGGCCGCTATCCGTCTCAAGCGCTGGAACGTGAAGACAAGGTTTGGAGATAGACATGAAGGTTGAGGGATCGGTGGCATTCGTTACTGGCGCGAATCGGGGTCTAGGAGCGTGCTTTGTAAAAAGCCTGCTCCACAAAGGCGCGAGCAAGGTCTACGCAGCAGCCAGAGACATTTCGATGGTCACGCTGCAGGACGCGCGTGTTGTGCCGGTCACGCTCGATATTACGAATCTGGTGCAGGTGGAGCAAGCGGCAACTCTTGCCAGCGATGTCACGTTGCTTGTCAACAACGCGGGCATTAATCACGTCGAGCCGCTACTTGGCGCGCGCGATTTGAATGCCGCGCGGCGAGAGATGGAAGTCAACTATTTTGGAACGCTCAACATGATCCGGGCGTTTGCACCGGCCATGAAGCACGAGCGAGGCGCGATTATCAATGTGTCGTCAATCCTCGCTCGGGTTGCATTGCCGTCCATGGCGTCACTGTGTGCATCTAAGGCTGCCGTACTGCGCATGACGGAAGGCGTGCGAGCTGAGCTGGCGCCTTATGGTGTGCGCGTGCTCGCGCTTTTGCCGGGTGCGATTGACACTGATATGAGTCGAGATTTTCCGCCTCCGAAGATTCCGGCCGAGCAGGCTATCGAAGAGGCCCTGGCTGCGTTGCGGGACGGTCCCGACGAAGTCTACATTGGGACCATGGCGCAGCAAGTAGCAGCTGGTTTGGCGGCGGACCGCCGAGCCTTGCAGGAAAGCCTGTCAGGATTTTGAATCCCCACAAATATGGACGTAAAAATACCCCAGACCGAAAGGAAAGCATCATGAACGGCGAATATATCCAGATTAGCGCAGAGGATGGGCAAGCGTTTTCCGCTTACCTTGCAAAGCCCAAAAATGGCTCCGGGCCCGGATTGATCCTGCTGCAGGAAATCTTCGGCATCAACGGCTATATGAAGTCCATGGCCGACCGATTCGCCGAAGAAGGGTATGTAGTCGTGGTGCCCGACCTGTTCTGGCGGATGAAACCCGGTGTCGTGCTCGGCTACAGCGACGAGGACTTTGCAGCAGCGCTCGACTACAACGAGCGACTATCCATTGACCTCGCGGTCGCCGATATCCAGTCCACCGCCAAGGCGTTGCGCGCACTATCCCAACATGCCTGCAAGATTGGTGCTCTAGGCTACTGTCTCGGAGGAAAACTGGCGATGCTTGCGGCGTCAAGAACAGATGTGGACTGTGCCGTCAGCTACTACGGCGTAGGGCTGGACGCCTACCTGCACGAGGTGCCGTCGATCCGCTGTCCGATGGTGTTTCACTTTGCTGGCGAGGACGCCTTTTGTCCCCCGGAAACCCGCGAGAAGATTCAGGCCGCGCTTAGTTCAAACGCTGCGATCGAACAATATGTCTATCCCGGTTGCGATCACGCGTTTGCGACTTCTGAGCGCGAGCATTTCGACAAGCCCGCCGCAATGATGGCGTACTCGCGCAGCCTCTCAATGTTGCGCAAGATACTAGGGCCTATATATGACCTGGATTCGCTATGGGAATCGCACTGTCACTACGAATTTGCCACTCGTAACGTGAACGCCATCATGCCAACGATGATCGCCTCGCCCTACGTCAACCACATTCCGACCATGACGGGTGGCGTAGGCCATGACCAACTGAAGCGGTTTTATAAATACCACTTCGTCGATGCTAACCCGGCTGACACGCGACTCATTCCGGTCTCGCGAACGATCGGTGCCGATCGGATCGTGGATGAGTTCGTATTCTGCGCGACGCATGATCGCGAAATCGACTGGTTGCTCCCGGGGCTGTCGCCTACCGGAAAATACTTCGAAATTCCAATGCTTGCGGTTGTGCACTTCCGGGGCGACAAACTCTACAACGAGCATATCTATTGGGATCAGGCATCCGTGCTCGTGCAGATCGGGTTGCTTGACCCCACGGGGCTCCCGGTTGCCGGCATTGCAACGGCGAAGAAATTGATCGACGAGAGTCTGCCGAGCAATTCGCTGATGCGAAATTGGGAAACCAGCGCAAATAAGCCGATTTAATACCGG
Organism: Paraburkholderia sp. 32; assembly: GCF_050435345.1. Lineage (NCBI taxonomy): Bacteria > Pseudomonadati > Pseudomonadota > Betaproteobacteria > Burkholderiales > Burkholderiaceae > Paraburkholderia > Paraburkholderia sp. 32. Next base: position 625,194 of record NZ_JBNDKD010000002.1, on the reverse strand, counting down.
GCAAGTATCCGCGCACAAGAATCCAAAAAATTCGATCAGAGAGTCTCCTGGACGATTGCGGTTTTGGCCGATCAAGGTTCGTTCAGCCTCAGTGATTTCCAGACTCACGGTTGAGAAATGGAGGCCTATCTGTTTTCCAAAATCTATTAAATGCATTTCGGTATCCGAACCGTATTTTGGAAAAATTGAAAAAAGGAATAGTCGTGAACAAACGGCTCGTTGTTCTTCTAGGTATGTCGCTTGTAAGCAGCGCGGCTTTCGCTCAGAGTAGTGTGACTCTGTACGGGATTATCGACGACGGGCTCACGTGGACGAGCAATCAGGGTGGCAAGAGCGCTGTCCAGATGCAAGGCAGCATTTCCCAAGGCAATCGCTGGGGCCTTAAGGGGGCTGAGGATCTGGGTGGCGGGACGTCGGCCATTTTTCGCCTGGAGAACGGATTCAACGTCAATACCGGTACGCTCAGTCAAGGCGGACGCCTGTTTGGTCGGCTGGCCTATGTTGGGCTGTCGAACGATCATTACGGTACGTTCACATTAGGCCGGCAGGGCGAAGCGGTGGGCGATTATATCGGAGCACTGTCCGCAAATGGAACGTTGCCGGGCGGCATTCTGTTTCCTCATCCGGGCGACCTGGACAATAACGGCATCGACTTTCGCCTCAACAATGCGGTCAAGTATGTGTCGCCGACGATTGCTGGTTTGACCGGTGTTGCGATGTATAGCTTCGGCGGTGTTCCAGGTGACTTTAACAAGAACAGCGCGAAATCCTTTGCTCTTCAATACGTAGGCGGGAGTCTGCAACTGGTCGGAGCCTACACGTCGATCGACCATCCAGCAACGGCCGTACCCGAAGGCGTATGGACGCCAAATAACACAGTCAATGGCAATTACGGTCTCGCGGCTAGTAGCTACAAGGTGCTTGCTCTTGCGGCCGCCTATACGATCGGCTCTGCACGATTTACCGCTGATTGGACGCACACGCAATTCGGCGGCCTTGATCCCACACTCGGAGCCAAGATCAATGGCCACGTGACATTCAATATTGCTGAGTTGGTGGCCAGCTATATGGTCACACCAACGCTTCAATTGGGCGCTGCGTACAGTTACACACAAGGCAATGTATCGGCAACAGGGAAGTCGCCGCACTATAACGAGGTCGATGCCAGCGTCGATTACCTTCTTTCGAGAGCAACGGACGTCTACGCGTCCGCAACATACATGCGCGCGGGTGGCGGCGCCGTAGCCGATCTCGCCCCGGTTCTTTCCCCTTCGAGTTCGCAGAATCAGCTCGCTCTGCGGCTTGGCATCCGGAAAAGATTCTAGCCGAGCCGATAGCCTGCGCTCGTCGCTTGATCAAGAACTTCTGGGGAACCCCACCCCCCTCAAACTGGAGAATCCACCATGGAAATGGTTGAATCACCCCTGCTTCCGCTGGGCATGCCTGAGTCTGACTTTGTCAAGTTTCCGCGCGAAGATGGTTCCCGGGTACCTTACAAGGTATTTAGCTCGCGAGCCGTCTACGACCGCGAGCAGGAACGCGTCTATCGAGGCCCGACGTGGAATTTCGTTGCACTCGAAGCTGAAATCCCGAACCCAGGTGACTACAAGAGCACCTTCGTCGGCGACACACCGGTGGTCGTCACCCGCCTCGAAGAGGGCAGCCTGTCGGCATGGGTGAACCGCTGCGCACATCGCGGCGCATCCGTGTGCCGCAAGGCGCGCGGCAACGCTACGTCGCACACTTGCGTCTATCACCAATGGAGTTTCGACAACAGCGGTTACCTGCTCGGTGTGCCGTTCCGGCGCGGACAGAAGGGGATGACCGGCATGCCGGCGGATTTCGATCCGAAGAATCATAGCCTTAGAAAGCTGCGTGTCGACAGCTATCGCGGCCTCGTATTCGCCTCGTTCAGCGACGAGGTCGCGCCGCTGCCGGAATATCTCGGTGCGGAGATGCGCCCGTGGATCGACCGTATTTTTCATAAGCCGATCGAGTATCTCGGCTGCACGCGTCAATTCTCGAAATCGAACTGGAAGCTGTATTTCGAGAACGTGAAGGACCCGTATCACGCGAGCATGTTGCATCTGTTCCACACGACCTTCAATATTTTCCGGGTCGGCATGAAGGCACGGTCGATTCCCGATGCAACGCACGGCCTTCACAGCATTATCACGGTGACGAAGACCGGTGAAGATACATCGGCCGCATACAAGCAGCAGAACATTCGATCATTTGACGAAGGATTCGCGCTCGAAGACGACTCGATTCTCGGTCTTGTGTCCGAATACGAAGAAGACACGACGAATCACATCCAACCGATCTTCCCGCAACTGGTGATCCAGCAGATTCACAACACGCTGGTCGCCCGTCAGTTGCTGCCGAAAGGCCCGAACAACTTCGAACTGATTTTCCATTTCTTCGGCTACACCGACGACACCCCCGGGTTGCGCGAGTTGCGGCTCAAGCAGGCGAACCTTGTCGGCCCCGCGGGCTATATCTCAATGGAAGACACGGAAGCCACCGAACTCGTTCAGCGAGGCACGATTCGCGACGCGGACGCCACGTCGGTGATCGAAATGTCGCGCGGCAATCCCGACCAGCATGACACGATGATTACAGAGAGCCTGATCCGCAAGTTCTGGGTCGGTTACCAGAAGCTGATGGGCTATTGAATGTCGACGGAGAACGCATCATGGATGCAATGAAGCTGTGGTTCGAACTGCACAGGCTGCAGGACCAGTACATCAACAACCTCGACAACGACCGTCTCGAAGCATGGCCGGCGCTGTTTACCGAGGACTGCCTGTACGAGATCGTTCCGAAGGAAAACGCGGACATGGGTCTGCCAGTTGGCATCATCTATTGCACAAACCAACGCATGCTGCGGGACCGTGTGGTGTCGCTGCGCAATGCGAACATCTATGAAGAACATAGCTACCGCCACATGACATCGGGTCTCACGGTGACCGGTGAGAAAGACGGTGTGATCGAAACGGAAAGCAACTACGTGGTAATCCAGACGCTTTCCAACGGCGAGTCGGGTGTGTATCAGGCGGGCAAATATTACGACCGCGTGGTGCATACACCCGACGGTTTGCGCTACAAGGCGAAGCGCGCGATTTACGATACGTCGCGTGTGCAGACCTTGCTCGCGACGCCGATCTGAGGGGGTTGCAATGGATCAGTTGGTCAACGTTTGGCAGACCCTCGGCGCGCTCGACGACTATACGGAAGGTGAGCCCGTTGCGATTGTCTCTGGTTCGAGGCAGATCGCAATTTTCAGGCTCGGCGAAGAAGTGTTCGCGCTGAACGATCTGTGCACGCACGGTCATGCGCGTTTGTCGGAAGGCTATGTGGAAGACGGTTGTGTCGAATGTCCGCTGCATCAAGGGCTAATCGACATTCGCAGCGGGGCGCCGCGTTGTGCGCCGGTGACGGAAGCCGTGCGCAGTTTCCCAATCCGGATAGTCGACGGCCAGGTGGAAATTCATGTCGAATAAACCTTATGTGATCGTCGGCGGTGGGCAAGCGGCGCGGCGTGCAGCGGAATCGCTGCGAGAGCGTAACGCCGACGTGCGGATCGTGATGATCGGTGCAGAGCCAGAGTTGCCGTACGACCGGCCAGTATTGTCGAAAGACGTCCTTACCAGTGGCGAAGGTGAGCGTCGTGCTTTTATCCGCGACGAAGCGTTTTATAGAGATCATCGAATCGAATTGCGACTAGGATTGAGGGTCGAGTCGATCAATCGCGCGCGAAAAAAAGTGACTCTGGCTGAGGGAACCACGCTCGAGTACGAGTGCCTACTGCTTGCAACAGGCTCTCGCGTACGACGCTTCAGCGGGCCAGTCGAGGAGGGCGTAACGCTACACTACGTTCGCACTGTGGCCGATGCTCGCGCGTTGCGTGCAGATCTGGGGCCGCGCCGGCGCGTCGTGGTTTTGGGCGGCGGCTTTATTGGTCTCGAAGTCGCAGCGTCGGCGGCAACGCTTGGATGTACGGTTGTCGTTATCGAGCCGGCTGGCGCGCTGTTGCAGCGATCGATGCCGGCTGCAATAGGGGAAATTGTACTGTCGATGCATCGGGAAAAGGGTGCCGATATCCGGCTGAACGTAAAGCCTCTCGGGATTCGACGTAGTGCGAATGGTGATGGTGCGGTCATCGAAACCGACAACGGCGATATTGAGGCAGATGTGGTGGTGATCGGCATTGGCGTTGTGCCGAATGTGGAACTTGCTGCGCAAGCGGAGTTGGACGTCGAAAACGGCATTGTCGTCGATGCGCAATGCAGAACGAGCGACCCGGCGATTTTCGCGGCTGGCGAAGTAACAATGCATTTTAATCCGCTGATGGCGCGGCACGTGCGCATCGAGTCGTGGCAGGTCGCTGAGAATCAACCGGCGATTGCGGCTGCAAACATGCTTGGCGGTGCGGAAAGCTATGCGGAAATACCGTGGCTGTGGTCCGATCAGCACGATTGTAATCTGCAAACGCTAGGCGTTTTTACTGACAGTCAGAGGCTGGTGACGCGAGGCACAGCGGGTGATCGCGCGTTCAGCCTGATGGCGTTGGGCGAGTCTGGGGAGTTACAGGCGGTGGCCGCGGTGAACTCCGGTCGCGACATCAGCGCATGCAAACGACTGATAACCACGCGTAAGCCGCTAGACCCAACAAAACTGGCTGACCCGACTGTTCCCTTGCGCTCATTGCTTTAGGCTATTTCGACGACCCGAAAAGTCTAATTGTGCAAATCATCACGCGTGTGATTCACAGACATCATCCTCGTTGGTCTCAGTCTCGTACGTGTCTGCACCTTATTCGCGGTGCGTCGATAAAGATGGACAACGGTGCTGGGTCGGGAAGGATCTGCAGCGTATCCGCTGCGCATCACCTTCATGGGCCTGTTCGATACGGTAGCGTCGGTCGGCGGCCCGGCCCTGCATCTGGACTGGGCGTCCGAACTGGCGATTCCACCAGAGGTCGAGCGGTGCGTGCATTACGTGGCCGCCCACGAGGTCCGGTACGCGTTCCAGCCCTTCGCATTGCCCTTCACCATCGAGTCGACAATGTTCTGCAAAGCGGAGTACGCGATCTTGTCCTTGATGTTGACCGTCGTGCTCGATGCTCAAGGGGCGTGGCGCGTGGTGCCGCACAACCTCAAACTGCGCCAGGAGATCCGCAAGCACGGGGGCAAACGGCGTGGGCATGTCGGGGGCGAGGCCAATCCGATCGGAACGTACGTACAGGAAAAGCTCGCGCAGGCGAAAAAGACACGTAAGGCTGCCACACAGCTTGCCCATGCCATGCGGCTGCTGGGTTCTGCCCCAACTGTGCGTGCGCCCCGCGCCCCGGTGCGTCCAAAGAAACTTTCCATCGGTACCGGCCAGGTCTTTTAACCCTGTCGTTTGCATGGGAGGCATCATGTCGCTTCAGAAACCACGCCCCATTGATCCGTCGCTGCAGCCACTGGCGTCTGGCAACTACCGCATCGCCACGCCCGCGATCGAGGCGCTCTACGAGCTGGTCGTCCGGTGTCTACGCTACCGGATCAATGGGGGCACTGATCTACGGGCCAGCGCGGATCGGCATGACCCGCGCGATTGAGTATGTGCGTCTGCTGCTCGCGCGCAATTATCCGAAGATGACAAGCTATCACGCGCAGTGCGAACACAAGCCGCGGCACGCCGAAGGCCCATTCTTCGCAAACCTGCTCGAGGCCGTCGGCGACCCGGACCCGAACGCCGGATCGAATCCCTCGAAACGCATGCGTCTGTCGCTGAGAATCCGCGAGGCGGCGGCCCGGGCCGGCAGCGGCACCGTGCTCCTCTTTTGCGACGAAGCACAGCGTTACAACGAGAACGAATACGAGTGGCTGCGTGACGTTCACGACGCACTCGACCGGCAGAATATCAAGCTATTCACGTTTCTGGTGGGCCAGCAGGAGCTCCTCGCGCAGAAGACCGCGATGCAGGTCGCCGGCAAGACACAGATCGTCGCGCGACTGATGGTCGAGGAGCTGGCGTTTTACGGCATCCGCAACGCCGAGGACGTGGCGACGTGTCTGAACAGGTACGACCAGACCGGTTACCCGGAAGGCAGCGATTGGAGTTTTACGCGCTTTTATATTCCGCAGGGTTTCGATGCAGGGTATCGGCTGGTCAGTGACGCGGACGCGCTGTGGCGCGCGTTCGAGGCTGCGCACAACAAGGCGAACCTGCCGGGCCGGCTGGAAATCGCCATGGAATCATTTGCGCGCGTTGTCGAGATCGTGCTGAAGGAAAGCGAAGTCAAGGACAGTCTGCAATACTGTCCGGAACCCGCGCTGTGGACTCACGCCGTACAGCACTGCGGCTATGTGCAGTCACGTCATGCAACCGGACGCGTGCTCGTCGCCACCGTGTAACGGTCCGGTGCTGCGAGCGCCGAGCTTTCCGATCCTCACGCTCGACGAACGCAGGCTGACGCCCTCGCTGGGTTACGTCTTCAACAGGAAGTGGCTCCATCCCTGCGAATCGCTCATCTCGATCGTCTGGAACTTCGAGAAGGCGGATGCGCTGCCCGGGCACGTCGTCGCGCGTCTGATGGGACCGGATATCGATCCGCACGAAGGCATCGTTCCGCAATTGGGTACGGTCGATATCCAGCGACTACGCGACACGCTTGCCGTGCCGATGAAAACGCTGCGGACATCTCTGTTGCTGCCGTCACATCGACGCCGTTACAGTGGACTGTTTCGCTACTGTCACCGCTGCGTAGCGCGTGGCTACCATAGCGTACTCCATCAGATGGAAGGCGTAGGCATGTGCCCGGCGCATCGCCAGCCGCTGGAAACGGCATGTCGCCGCTGTGGTTACGAGGCGCAGTGTCTCGCCAGCGTCCAGCTTCTGGAGGCGCCGTATCGCTGCGCATACTGCCGCGCAAGTTACGGGGTCAGGGGGGCGTTGTCACGTTGACTTGCTGATGGCGCAAAACAGCAGAGCACGCGTGTTGGCTCAGACAGCTGACGGATTTTGGGCGAGCTCGGTGAAACGATGCCATGCGGCAAAGCGTTGGGCGAGTTGCTTGCGAAAGAGCGAAGCGCGCAGCAGATGTCGCTTGAGCGCGAAGTGCTGCCGGATCGGACCGAAGCTTGACAGGAACGCCTGAGTCCGTTTCGGCTCGCGGAAGCCACGGATGCGGCGCTCGCGTTCGCGCGTGGGTTGGTGACTGTTTTCGGCCCGATTATTTACGCGTGCGGCAGCCTTGACGAACACGTGTTTCACGTGCGCCAGTTCGGGGATGTCGGCCTTGGCGGCCGGATAGCTGCGTAATTGATCGGTAACGATCTTGCGCGGGCACAGGACATGAAAGAAGCACTCGCCTGAAGAACCGTTTGGCGGCCGCCTTGTCCCGCCGTTTCTGCAATAGGACGTCGAGTTCTGCGCCGTGCTCGTCAACCGCACGCCATAGCAGGTAAGGCTCGCCGCGCAAGGTCACAAACACTTCGTCCAGATGCCACGTGGTGCCGGGCTTGCGGCGAGCAGCCTTGACGCGAGATGCGAAGTCCGCGCCAAATTTGTCGCACCAGCGGCGAATAGTCTCGTAGCTGACGACAACACCACGCTCGAACAGCAGTTCTTCGATGTCGCGTAGGCTCAGCTGGAACCGGAAGTACCAGCGCACGGCGCAACTGATGACGACCGCCGGAAAGCGATGACCGTAATATAGCGATTTCGTCTTGTTCATCACGGTATCTTACTCGAGCGCGTCGCCAATGTGACAGTGCCTTATTGATCAATGGACAATCAGACCCGTTCCGAGACGACCCGCAAGAAGGCTATTGAGGCCGCATTCACAATCCTTGCGCGAGAAGGCGTGGGTGGCCTTACATTCGATTCGCTGTGCGCGAGAGTGGCGTGAGCAAGGGGGGGCGGCTGCATCCGCACCAAGCATGGTGTGCTTACAGCGCTGCTTGATTATCAGCGGCAACAGTTTGAACAGATCCGGCTCGACTACCTGGCGAAGGAAGCAGGCAAGAAAGCCGAACCGGATCTCGCGGCGCATATAGCCGTCTATCGGGAGTCCATCAAGCAGCCGCATTCGGTCGCGCGAGCCGTGCTGGCAGCGTTGGTCGAGAGTCCGGACTTGCTCGACGACTCGAAAGCGGCGGATGCAGACAGGATGAAAGCACTCCAGCGCGAGTCGGGCGACCTCGAGCTTTCATTGCTTCGCTATTTCGCTGCAAGCGGCATAGCGTTCAATTCATTGCTTGGACTGGCGCCATTGCCCCAAACGATGATCAATCGCCTGTTTGACCGGTTGCTCGACGACGACAGCTGGCAGTCCCAGAAGCAGCAGCCGAAAACGCCAAAGCGGGCTGCGCGATAAGGGGTGACCGCCCTGCGTCTAGTTTCGATACGACGGGTCCCGTCGATCGAGAAACCGCAGCATCGCGGGCCACTCCATTTCGCCATAGGGGCGTCGCGTTTCCGGCTTGTACAGATGCGCGGTCTTGTCGATCACATGCTGAGGCGGCAAATGCAGCTCGGTATTGCATGCCATCGCGTCGACTTGCGCGCGGCATGCGTTCTCGAGCCAGTAGATCGCATTGAAGGCTTGCGGAATCGATGCACTCGCAACCAGCAGCCCATGATTGCGCAGGATCATCGCCTCGGCATGGCCCAGGTCTTCCTCGAGCGTCTTGCGTTCTTTGAGGTCGATCGCGACGCCCTGATAGTCGTGATACGCGACGGGGCCAAAGCGCATCGCTGTTTGCGTGAGCGGCAACAACCCACACGAAAGCGCCGAAACAGCGAGTCCGCCACGACTGTGCGTGTGGATCACGCAGTTCACGTCGTGCCGCGCGCTATGCACGGCGCTATGAATCACGTAACCGGCAGCGTTGACACCGTATGTGCCTTCGTTCGGATTGAAAAGAACGTTGCCGTCGATATCGATCGTGATCAGACTCGACGCCGTGATCTCCTCGTACATGTAGCCATACGGATTGATCAGCAGCCGCGTCTCGTCGCCAGGGATGCGCGCCGTGATGTGGTTGTATACGAGATCGCTCAATCCGAAATACGGCATCAGCCGATAACACGCGGCAAGATCGACACGCGTGTTCCACTCGGCTTCGGAAACCATCGACTTCGCATTCGACGGCATCTGTTGTTCCATCAGCATGTTCGTCTCCAGTACTCAACGGATCGCGCGCTCATTGCGGGTCGAACCCGTAGAGCGCGGCAGGGTTGTCCACGAGAATGCGTTGTTGCGCCTGTGCTGAAGGCGCCCATCGCATCAATGCATCGAGCAGCTCGCCGTCGTCGGGCATCGTGCCTTCGAAATTCGGATGCGGCCAGTCCGTGCCCCACACGCACCGTTCCGTCGCGACGCGCGCCAGCAGCGTCGCGAGTGCGTCGACATCGCGAAACGGATAGCCTACGCTCGAACAGCGATAGCCGCACAGCTTCAACCACGCGCGTCCGCCGTCGAGCAGCGCGCGCAACGCCGTGATCGCGGGATGCGCGATGCCCCACGCGGCGGGTATCTGTCCCATGTGATCGATGACGACATCGGTGGGCAGGCGGCGCAGGATCGGCAGCAAATCGGGCAGATCTTCGCCGTTCGCGTAGATCTGCGCGTGCCAGCCGAACGGCGCGATCTTGTCGGCGAGTTGCATCAGATGATCGACGGGCGGGCCGCCCGGCGTCACCAGATTGACGCGCACGCCGCGCGCGCCCGTTTCGTGCATTTGCCGCAGTTGCGCATCGCCGATCTGCGGAGCGACCACCACAACGGCACGGCTGCGTTGCACGCCGAAGTGCGCGACGGCATCCAGCGTGCAGCCGTTGTCGGTGGCGTAGAAACTGGGCTGCACGATCACTACGCGTTGCGTTCCGAGGACGTCCTGCACGTGTTCGTACTGGGCCAGCGTTGCCTCGGGCGGCGTATAGGCGCGGCGCTCGCTCAGCGGGAAACGCTCGAACGGACCGGTGACATGAATATGGCAATCGCACGCGCCGGGCGGTGCCTTCTGGTCGGGCGTCTTGATGGCCGTGCGTGGAGCCTGGCAAGTTGCGGACATGTGTCGGTGGCGTTGGCGGAACGTGTCGGTATCAGGATGGCGTATAGCTGTTTGCAGCGCCGCCCTCGGTCTGCAGCGGCGTTTCGGCATCGTCGGGCAACGGTCGGCCGAGCGTTTCGGGCAACAGCAGCACGGCGAGCAGCATGACGGCGTAAGCCGCGATACCGAACGCCGCAATCGCATTGCCCAGTCCCATCACGCTCGTCAGCTTGCCCACCAGCGCGGGAAAGAGTGCGCCGATACCGCGGCCGAAGTTGTAGCAAAAGCCCTGGCCCGCCGCGCGCATGCGCGTCGGGAACAGCTCGGTCATGTACGGGCCCATCGGCGAAAACATCATGAATGCGCAGAGGCCGAGCGGAAAACCGAGCACGAGCATCGCGCCGTTGCTGATCGGCATCAACATGTAGGCGGCGAGAATCACGGCTGAACCGATTGCGCTGACCATGAACGTTCGTTTGCGCCCTATCGAGTCGGCCAGATACGCACCGAGGATAAAGCCGACAAACGCGCCGAGAATCATCACGGTCGTATAGCCCGTGGTGCCGATGATCGACAGGCCGCGTGTCGTCTTGAGGTAGGTCGGCAGCCAGATCAGGAATGTGTAAGAGCCGCCGATCGATCCTGTCGCCAGCGCCGAGACCCTGAGCGTCGTCGCCAGATAGTCGAGGCGGAAGATCGCGAGCAACTGGCGCAGCATGCCGCGGTTGCGCCGCTCGCGTCGGCCCTTCGTGAAGACAGCTGATTCAGGCACGTGCCGGCGCACCCAGAACACCAGCAGCGCGGGTGCGAGGCCGACCCAGAACAGCGCGCGCCACGCGAGTTGCTCCGGCATGATCGAAAAGAACAGGCCGAACAGCAGCGCGGCCATGCCCCAGCCCACGGCCCAGCCGCTCTGCACGATACCGACGGCGCGGCCCCGGTACGCGCCGCGCACCGTCTCGCCGATCAGCACCGCGCCCGCCGCCCATTCGCCGCCGAAGCCGAAGCCTTGCAGCGCGCGGCAGAGAAAGAGCTGCTCGTAATTCTGCGTGAAGCCGCACGCGAACGTGAAGACCGCGTACCAGAGAATCGTCGCCTGCAAGACGGCGACGCGCCCGAAGCGGTCGGCGGCCAGCCCGCTCAACCATCCGCCGACCGCCGACGCCAGCAGCGTCACCGTGCCGAGCACGCCTGCTTCGGCAGCCGTGATGTGCCAGCCGACCATCAGCGCCGGAATCACGAAGCTGTAGACCTGCACGTCGAGCGCGTCGAGTGTCCAGCCAAGGAAGCAGCCGGCCATGGTGCGCCGCTCAGTCTTGTCGAGCTCCGTCATCCACATGTCTGTCTCCTTGCCGATACGGGTCGTGTCTGATCCGCCGACCTTTACTTTTCGCTATTTCGAAAGTAATTTCTAATATATGGATTGACTATAGAAGTCAGTTTTTGCGGTGTCAAGAAAGGGTCGAGCAGCGAATAACGTCGTCGAAAGCGCGTCAAGAGCTTGTACAGCAAGGCTTCGCAGCTTTCCGAAGCATGCACCAGGGCTTTCCATGAGCAGCCAGTGCTGGCGCAACCCAGCGTTTGGCCTATACTGAATTTCGAAATGACAAATTATTTTTCGAACATACGAAAATGAAGCCAACCGATCGAGCACTGGGCATCTTCGAAGCATTCGAGGCGGAAGGGCGTCCGATGACGCTCAGCGAACTTGCCGAGGCGGCCGGTTTGCCTGTCAGCACGAGTCACGGCATCGTGCGCGTGCTGCTCGAACGCGGCTATCTGTACCTGACGAGCCGCAGAAAGGACCTCTTCCCGACGCGCCGCCTGTACGACATGGCCGCGAAAATCATCGCCAACGATCCCTACCTCGAACGCATCGAGCCGCAGCTTCAGACGTTGCGCGACGCGACGCAGGAAACCGTGATCGTCGGCAAACGGCAGCATGACGAGATCGTCTATCTGAGCGTGCTCGAAGGGCCGCAGACGATCCGCTACAGCTCGGCGGCGGGCGCGTTGAAGCCGCTGCATTCGACTTCGATCGGCAAGGCGATGCTGAGCCGTGTCAATGCAAGCGAACTTCGACGCTTTCTCGCGCAGGCCGCGCTGACGAGCGTCACTGACAACACCTTGACCTCCGCCGACGACCTGTTCGACGACATCGCGCAATCGCGCGAGAAGGGCTATTTCGTGACGCGCGGCGAGAGCGTCAGCGACGTGTTCGCGATCGCGGTGCCCGTCGATGTGAATCGCGACGTGCTGGGCATTGCCGTCGCCGGCCCGCGCCACCGGATGGAAGACCAGATCGAGCGGATCGGCGCGGTGCTGCTAGAGGCGAAACGTTCGATCGAAGCGGGGGGTCATTGATGAGCGGCGAAATGTCGAGCGAGCGACAGGACGCGACTGAATCGGCTGTCCTGACGAGCGTGCGCGGCGGTGTGCTGCACGTGACCATCAACCGTCCGGACAAGCGCAATGCGCTGAATCGCGCGACGCTCGACGCCTTACGCGAAACCTTCGCCGATGCTGCACATGCCGCGGAGTTACACGCCGTCGTGCTGTCGGCGGCGGGCGATCGCAGCTTCGCGGCGGGCGGCGATCTGCGCGAATTTGACGCGCTGCGCAGCGACGCCGATGCTGGTGCGCTGTTCGATCACGCGGCCGCCGCGCTCGATGCGATCCGCGCGACGCCTGTGCCCGTGATTGCCGCATTGAACGGCACGGCGTTGGGCGGCGGCGCGGAACTGGCGATCGCGTGCGACTACCGCATCGCGGCAGCACATGCATGCATCGGCTTCGTGCAGGCGACGCTCGCCATCACCACAGGCTTCAGCGGCGCCGCCGATCTGTTCGCGCTGCTTGGCCCGGCGCGCGCAATGCGCGTGCTTGCCGAAGCGCGTGTGCTCGAAGCGAGTGAAGCGCTGACGCTAGGTCTACTCGACGACGTGTGCGCGCAAGGTCAATCGGTCGACGAATGTGTCGCGCAATTCGTGAAGCCGTTCGTTGGCCGCCCGCCGCACGTCATTCGCGCGATGAAGCAGATTGCCGCTGCGCATCGAAGCGCGTTGTCGCAAGCCACGCGCGCTGCCGAACGCGCGGCTTTCGTCGCGACATGGACGGCGCCCGCGCATTGGGAGCAGGCGCAGAAGTTTCTCGACCGGCAGCGCACATCGGCGGCAGGCGGTTCGAAAACCTAGTCCGAGTCGTGCCGTTCAGCCACCGCAAGAAAGGAGCGTCACAGCATGAAGTCAAGCGCAGCCGAACTCGACGAAGCGATAGCGATGCCGCATCCCGACCGCACGCCGTCGGGACTGCATGTGCCCGTCGTGGTCGGTCCCAGCGAAGCGAACGGCACGGACGGCATCGGCGCGCCGGGACAGTTTCCATTCACACGCGGCATCTTCCCTGACGGCTATCGCGGACGACTCTGGACGATGCGCCAGTACTCGGGCTTCGGCACGGCAGAGGAATCGAACGAACGCTACCGCTTTCTGTTGCAGCAGGGGCAGACGGGGCTTTCTGTCGCGCTCGATCTGCCGACACAGTGCGGCCTCGATCCCGACGATGCGATGGCGCGCTCGGAGATCGGCAAGGTCGGCGTCTCGCTGTCGAACCTGTCCGAGATGGAACTGCTGTTCCAGGGAATCGATCTGAGCCGCATCTCGACGTCTTTCACGATCAACGGCACGGCGGCGATGATCTACGCGATGTACGTCGCGTGCGCGGACAAGCAGGGCGTGCCGCGCGACAAGCTGACGGGCACGATCCAGAACGACATCCTCAAGGAGTACGTGGCGCGCGGCACCTGGATTTTTCCGGTGCGTCCATCGATGCACCTGATCGCCGATTCGATCCTGTACTCGAACGAGGTGTCGCCGCGTTTCAACCCGATTTCGATTGCGGGTGCGCATATGCGCGACGCGGGGTGCACCGCTGTCGAGGAAATGGCGTACACGCTTGCCAACGGGCTGGCCTATGTCGATACCGTCGTCGCGCGCGGCGGCGATGTCGCGAAGTTCGCGCGCCGTCTGAGCTTCTTCTTCTACGTGCACATGGACCTCTTCGAAGAGGTCGCGAAGTTTCGCGCGGGGCGGCGCGTGTGGGCACGGCTCATCCGGGAGCGCTACGGTGTCGACGACGAGAAGGCGCAGATGTTCCGCTTTGGCGTCGTGTGCGGCGGCTCATCGCTGACGTCGGCGCAGCCGTACAACAACGTCGTGCGGGTCGCGATCGAAACGTGTGCAGCCGTGATGGGCGGCGCGCAGTCGGTGTTCACCTGCGCATACGACGAAGCGTTTCAGATTCCGACCGAATTCTCCGCCGAGCTTGCGTTGCGCACGCAACAGATCATTGGCTACGAAAGCGGCATTGCGCGCACGGTCGATCCGCTAGGCGGCTCGTACTTCGTCGAGGAACTGACCGATCGCACGGAGGCGCGCATCCGCGAACTGATGGACGAAATCGACGCGTACGGCGGCGCGGTGAAAGCGATCGAAGACGGCTGGCTGCAATTGCGCATCGCAAAGAGCGCGCTGCAGCGCAAGCGCGAAACGGACGATCAGGAGCGGCTCGTCGTCGGGCAGAACTGCTTCCGGCGCGAGAACCAGGTCGAGCAGCCGGGCGAATTGTTCCATCTGAATCCGCAGGCGAGCGCGACTGTCGTCGAACGTTTCGAGCGGCTGCGCGACACGCGCAACCAGATGGAAGCGCAAAAGTCGCTGGATGCGCTGAGCACGGCGGCCGCGCGCGAAGACGGCAACCTGATGCCGTATCTCGTCGATTGCTGTCATGCGTACGCGACCGTCGGCGAAATGGTGGCGCGGTTGAAAGAGCAATGGGGCGAATTCGAGGAGCCGGTCCATCTATGAACAGCACGAGCAGCAAGTCCGCCGATCCGTCTGCCGCTGCCGGCGCAACAGTCCGCAGCCTGCACGCGCCGCTCAAGGGTAAGCGCATTCTCGTGGCCAAGCCCGGACTCGACGGCCACGATATCGGCGCGAAAGTGATCGCGCTCGCGTTGCGTGACGCGGGCGCAAGCGTGATCTACACCGGCTTGCGCAAGAGCCCAGAGTACATCGCGCGGATTGCCGTCGATGAAGACGTCGATGCCGTCGGACTGTCGATACTCTCGGGCAGTCATAACGAACTCGTCGCGCGCACGGTCGAACTGCTCGCCGACCAGGGCGCGGGCGCGATTCCCGTGTTCGTCGGCGGCACGATTCCCGCCGACGATCGCGCGGCGTTCCTGAAAGCGGGCATACGCGGCGTATTCACGAGCGACATGCCGCTCGACGACGTGATCGATGCCGTCGCGAAGGTGCTCGGATGAACGCGCCCGGTTTCGCCGCACCCGACGAAGCGCCGCAGAGCCGCGCGTCCGGCGGACCGCTCGCGGGGATTCGCGTGATCGAGATCGGGCACATGCTGATGGGCCCGTACTGCGGAATGCTGCTGGCCGACCTCGGCGCCGAGGTGATCAAGATCGAGCCGCCCGAGGGCGACATCGGGCGTTCGATCAGTCCGCATGCGATCGGCCCGCACAACGCGTATTTCGCCAGCCTGAACCGCAACAAGCAGAGCGTCGTGCTGGATCTGGCGAGCGAGACGGGCAAGCATGCGCTCGCGGCGATGGTGCGCGACGCGCACGCGCTCGTGACGAACCTGCGGCCGTCCGCGATCCGCAAACTCGGCCTCACGTACGACCGGCTGCGCGAGCATAACGAGCGGATCGTCTGCGTCGCGCTGACGGGCTTCGGTCTCGACAGTCCGCATGCGGAATTGCCCGCCTACGATTACGTGATCCAGGCGCTGACGGGCATCATGCATCTGACGGGCGACCCCGATGGACCGCCGACCAAGGCCGGCTTCTCGACCGTCGACAACTCGACGGGCATCATGGGTGCCGTCGGCTTGCTGGCGAAGATCGTCGAAGGGCGCGGCGGCCAGGTCGACATCGCGATGTTCGACGTGATGGTGTCGCAGCTCAACTACGTGGCAGGCGCCGCGCTCAACGGCGGCGAGCGGCCTTCACGGCATGCGCTGTCGTCGCATCCCTATATCGTGCCGGCGCAACTGTTCCGCACGCGCGACGACTGGCTGATGCTGTTCATCACGCACGACAACTTCTGGCGCATCTTCGCGCAACGCGTCGGGCATCCCGAGTGGATCACGCAGACAGGCTTCGCGACGATGGCGGAACGGCGCGCACATCGCGACGCGGTGATCGGCGCGCTGTCCGCACTGTTCGCGGGCGAGACCACGCAGTATTGGCTCGATGCGCTGGCTTCGTCGGGCGTGGTGGTATCGCGGCTCGCATCGATTGCCGAGGCGCTTGGGAGCGCGCAGGCGCAGGCGCGCGGGCTTGTTGTCGAGATCGAATCGGAAGCGGGGCCGTTGAAGGTGGTCGGCAATCCGATTCATATCGACGGCGTTCACACTCGGTACGGCGTGCCGCCGCTTTTGGGCGAGCACACGGCGGCGTGGTGCGGCGAGGTGTCGACATGAGTGGCGCAACGGATGCCACTGCCGGCGTTGCGCGCCGTCAGTTGGCGCGCGATCTGTCGAAGCTCGCGCGCGCGAGCGTCGCCGAGTCGTTGCACGTGTTGCGCGACAGTGACATCAAGCCCGCGCGTCGCATCGGCTTCACAGGGCCGCCGGGTGCGGGCAAGAGCACATTGATCGGCCGCGTGGCGAAGGCGCGCGCGGCGCGCGGCGAACCGATCGCGATCATCGCCATCGACCCGAGCAGCCCCACGACATCGGGCGCGCTGCTCGGCGACCGCGTGAGGATGGACGCCGTGCTCGCCGACACGGATGTCTTCATCCGCTCGCTGCCGAGCGGCTGGTCCGCCGATGGCCTCTCGGACAATCTCGCCGACGTGCTCGCCGCCGTCGAAGCCGACGGCTTCGCGGAAATCCTGCTCGAAACGGTTGGCGTGGGCCAAGTCGAAAACGGCGCACGCGCACTCGTCGACACGCTCGTGCTGACGATGGGCCCGCACTCGGGCGACCAGATCCAGGCGATGAAAGCAGGCGTGCTGGAGACAGCCGATATCGTCGTTATCAACAAATGCGATTTGCCGGGCGCCGAGCGCGTCGCGCAGGACATCGGCAACGTGCTCGAACGCAATCGCGCGAACGGGCGGCGCGTTGTGCCCGTCGTGTTGACGCGTGCAAACGATCAAGCATCGATTGCGCAACTCTCTTCCGCAATTGACGCCCACACGCACTGGCGTGCCGAGAATGTGGACACGGCGCGCGCAGAAGAGCTGCGCAAGCGCTTTCACGTGCGCAGTCTGCTGACGCGCCGCGTGGCCGAACTCATCGATACGTTGCCTGCCGACGCGCGCACCGCGTCGGTTGCCGAGCTATATGCGTGCATCGCGAAGCAGATAGGCGGTTCGGGATGACGCCAGTGTAGCGACACCATCCCGCACAACGACAAACCAAGACGGAAGGAGACGCGGATGAAACAACTTCGTTTTTTGATGACGACGCTGGTAGCGGCTGCCGCGTGCACATTCGCCGCGTTGCCCGCCGCGCACGCCGACGACACGATCACGCTGAAGATGGCGCATCAATGGCCCGACGATCCGAACGACTACGTCGTGCAGACAGGCAAGAAGTTCGCGCAGGAAGTGATGCAGCGCTCGGGCGGCAAGATTCATATCGACATCTTTCCCGCCGAATCGCTGGTGAAGGCGCTCAACATGCACACGGCGTTGCGCAGCGGCAGCGTCGATCTGGCGATTTACCCGTACATCTATGCAGCGGGCGCGGTGCCGCAGATGAACCTGATCCTGTTGCCCGGCCTCTGGAAGACACCCGACGACGTCTATCGCTTCCGTACCTCGGCGCCATGGCGCGAACTGGAAGCGAAGCTGGAAGCGTACGGCTTCAAGACCTTGTGCTGGATACAGATATCGGGCGGCATGGCGTCGAAAGGAAAACCTGTCAACGTACCCGCCGATCTCGAGAAAACCAAGGTGCGCGGCGCAGGCAAGATGATGGAAGCGGCGCTGCAGAGCGCGGGTGCGAGCACGGTGTCGATGGCGTCGTCGGAAACCTATAACGCGATGCAACTCGGTCTGCTGGACGGCTTGTGGACCTCGTCGGGCACCTTCGGCTCATACCGTCTCTACGAAGTGGCCAAATACTACGACTCACCCGAGCAGTACAGCATCTACTACACGATCGAGCCGATCGCGATCAGCATGAAAACCTGGAACAAGCTGACGCCCGCGCAACAGAAAATCATGACGGACGTCGGGCAGAGCCTCGAACAGAGCGCGTTCGAAGGCGCGAAGGCCGACGACCGCCGCGTCGCGCAACTCTTTGCCAGCCACGGCGTGCAGATCCACAAGATGACGCTCGACGAATGGACGCAGTGGCAGAAGCTGTTCCAGCAGGTCAGCTTCACGAAGTTCCGCAACGAAGTGCCCGACGGCGCGCGGCTGCTCGATCAGAGCGTCGCGCTCTACAAGTAGGAGGACGGCATGCGCGGGCCGCTCGATCGTTTGATTCATCTGCTCGACGTCTTTTTCAAAGGCGTCGCGTTGTCGGCGGGCGTTGCGGTGATCGCGACAGTCGCGGTGATCTCGTACGGCGTACTGGCGCGCGAGGCATTGCATCTGTCGGACGTCTGGGTGACGGAAGTCACGACCTATCTGATGGCGTACATGACTTTCGTCGGTACGGCGGCGCTCGCGTGGCAGTCGCGGCATCTGAAGATCGATGTGCTCGGCCATCATTTGAATGACGGCGGCAGGCGCGTGCTTGCGGCGTTTTCGACGGTGGTGATGTCGGCCGTTGCCGTCGTGATCGCGGTGCTGGCCGCGCAGTTCTGGTGGGACGCGTACACGAGCGGCGAGCGTTCATGGGGCATGTTCTCGTTGCCGCTGTGGATTCCGTATCTGAGTCTCGTCGCCGGCGCGCTGCTGCTGTCAGTCGTGCAACTGGTGCGGCTCGCGACGATCGTCTTCGCGCGCCGCGAACTCACGCACGATCTGTCCGTCGACGAACTCGTGCTCGGGAGAGACAAGTGACCCAGCTATTCATCGGCGCCGGGATGTTCGGCGGGCTGCTAGCGGTATTGTCGTTCGGCGTGCCGATTGCGTTCGCGTTGCTGTTCGTCGCGCTGGTCTCGCTGTTCGTCACGGGCGGCGGCTGGGACGCGTTGAACCTGATTCCGAGCACTTACTGGGGCTCGGTCGCGACGTTCACGCTGACGTCCGTGCCGATGTTCATGTTCATGGGCGCGATCGTGTCGGCGTCGGGCATGGGCGCGCGGCTGTACAGCGCGCTCGCGACGATACTCGATGGCGTGCCGGGTGGTCTCGCCGTCGCGACCACGCTGGCATGTGGCGTGATGGCGGCCGTGTCGGGATCGAGCGTCGCGACGGCGGCGGCGATCGGCGGGTTCGCGGTCTCCGAGATGCGCCGGCATGGTTTGCCCGCCGGGCAGGCGTGCGGCTCGGTCGCGGCGGGCGGAACGCTGGGCATTTTGTTGCCGCCGAGCATTCCTCTCATCGTCTATAGCGTGATTGCCGAGCAGTCGATCGGCCGCTTGTTCGTCGCGACGCTCGTGCCTGGCGCGATCATGGCGACAGCCTTCGCGCTCTATCAGATGGCGCTCGCGCTGCGGCGCAAAGCGCGCGGCGAAGCACGCACGCGTCCACTCGCGCCGCTTCGCGCGCGCATCGTCGCGCTGAAGGATATCGGCCCGTTCGCGCTGCTGATCCTGATCATCCTCGGCTCGCTGTATCGCGGACTCGCGACGCCGCAGGAGGCGGCATCGCTCGGCATCATCGCGAGCCTGATTCTCGCGGGCGCTGTGTATCGCGAGTTGAGCTGGCGCAAGTTTCACGAGATTCTCGTGAGCGCGGCGCAAAGCAGCGTGATGATTCTCGCCGTGATTTCATCGGCGATCGTGTTCGGCTATGTGATGACGACGAGCCAGGTCGCGTCGTCGCTCACGCAGGCAGTGGCGGGCGCGCATGTCGCGCCGTGGGTGCTGTTCGTCAGCATCAACCTGCTGTTGATTTTTCTCGGCTGCTTCATGGAGACCATTGCGATCATCGTCGTGACGATGCCCGTGCTCGTGCCAGTGGTGCAGGCGTATCACTGGAACCTGATCTGGTTTGGCGTGGTCGTTGTCATCAACATGGAAATGGCGCTGATCCATCCGCCCGTCGGGCTCAATCTCTTTGTCGTGCAAAGCGTGGCGCCGGATGTGCCGCTCAGACGCATCGTGCTCGGCACGCTGCCGTATGTGTTCATCATGGCCGGGGTGCTGGCGCTGATCGGTGTATTTCCACAACTCACGAGCCTGCTGTTCAGCGCATCTTCTTCGTGAACCCATAAGAAAGCGTATTGGCCCTGAATGTTGTGTTGCGGTGCGACAAGAACCAGCCTGTAACCATCCACATGGATGGTGATAGGACGGAAAAATGAAAAAGCCCGCCGCGCTTGAGCCGATTCGCCCCAAAGGCGGCGAATCGGAAAAAATCACGATCAACCTCGGCCCCGTCGATCTCGGACAAATCGATCTGCTGGTCGAGGAAGGTTTTTATTCGAACCGGACCGACCTGATCCGAACGGCGATTCGCAACCAGCTTGCCCTTCATGCGCAGGTCGTGCAGGACACGGTGACGCGCCGTGCGCTTGTGCTCGGACTGCAGCACTTTTCCAGGCAGGATCTCGAGGCGGTTCGTGCTGCGCGGCAGCGCCTCACCATTCAGGTGCTGGGACTCGCCAGCTTTGCCACAGACGTCACGCCTGAGCTTGCCCTCGCCACGATCGAAAGCATCACGGTGCTGGGAGCCTTTCACGCTTCGCCCGCCGTCAAGGCGGCGCTCGCGGACCGCATCCACTAGCCACGCGACGCCCAAGGCCTACTTCCGCTAACCGGACACATACGATGAAACTCGATGAAGGTTTCCTGAATTCAATGCACGAAGCGATGACCTTGCTGCGTACCCGCGGTCCCGTCGAAGCGACAGAAGCCATACAACGCGCGCTGCGAGGAGGCGCCGTTGATGGAATGCGGGACAAGGCGTAAGTTTTCCCGTTCGCCGAGACACAAATAAGCGAAGTCACACCGCACACGTCACGAGAAGACAGCAAGGATGTCGAAGACCGGGGGCACTTCAGCACGCATGCGTATTCGAACGCCGCCGGCGCCCGGCAGTATCGGCTGAATGTGCCGGCGGGCGCAGTCGGCGAACCGATGCCACTGATAGTGATGCTGCACGGCTGCACGCAGAACGCCGACGATTTTGCAGCAGGTACGCAGATGAATGCGCTTGCGAAGCAGCAACGATGTCTTGTCGCGTATCCCGTGCAGCCGCAACAGGCCAATCCGTCGAAGTGCTGGAACTGGTTCAGACCAGACGACCAACGTCGCGAGAATGGCGAGCCGTCATTGATCGCAGGCATCACGCGCGAAATCATCGCGGCCCACAACGTCGATCCTGCGCGCGTGTACGTCGCGGGACTGTCTGCGGGCGGCGCGATGGCGGCGATCATGATCGCCACGTATTCTGACCTGTACGCTGCAGCGGGTGTGCATTCCGGTCTGCCCGTGGGCAGCGCACACGATTTACCGTCTGCGCTCGCGGCAATGAAAGGCGGCAAACGCCGCAGCACGACAGCGCACGCGAAGCGCGCCAAAGACTCGCCGAATCGGCCCATGATCGTCTTTCACGGCGACGCGGACGCCACGGTTCACGTCGCGAATGCTGCGCAGTTGGTTCAGGGCTTCGACGCGCGAGTCGATAACTGCAGTGTAGGGCGTCGGACCGATACGGGGCAGCGCAGTTGTACCGTTTCGAAGCTGGCTTCCCCCGATGGTATCGCCGCGGAGTTGTGGACCATTCATGGCGCGCCGCACGCGTGGTCAGGTGGTAACGCACGCGGCAGTTACACGGACCCAAGCGGCCCGGACGCGAGTGCTGAAATGCTGCGATTCTTTCTTGACCATCCCAAACAGGGATGAGGCACGACCAACGCTGCTCTTCGCAGGAAGAGCAGCGTCTACCTTCCGCGTACTTTCAACCTCTGTTAGCTCGACTGTTTTGCCGATGACTGTGCTTTCGGCACAGACCCGGCCTGGACGAGGCGTGCGTCTTCCTGCGTCACAGCGCCGACGTATTTCCAGCCGTCCGGCAACTTCACGAACGTGTAACCCGTGGGCGCATCGACGAACACCGTGAAAACGGGCGAGTCAGCCTTCGCCTCGGAAACTGCTTGCGCGTGCGACACAATCGGCGCGGCCAGCAGCGTGACAGCGAAAAGTGACGAGGAAATCAGCTTCATTGCACAATCCTTGAGATGTTGAACCGCTCGACCATCGAACCTGACAGATGGCCACGATATTTCTGTGACGACCATTACAGATGTTGAAGCACAGGCGAAGCGTATGCGTCCATAATTTTGTTATGATCGACATAGAATTCAGTTTTCGTGGGTTCGCGACAATCGCTTGCCAGGAGGAGACATGGAGCCGGCCAGTTACGGCGAAACCAAAGGACGCGGCAGACCAAGAGCATTCGAGCGCGAGGTGGCGCTCAGGCGCGCGATGGACCTTTTCTGGGAAAAGGGCTTCGATATGTGCTCGATGTCGGATCTCGTCGATGCAATGGGCGTCAACTCGCCGAGCATCTACGCGGCGTTCGGCAACAAGGAAAGCCTGTATCGAGAGGCGATCGAGCTATACGTCCGGGCCGAAGGCGGCGCGGCGTTGAGGAACTTCGAATCGCACGCGACGTTGCGCGAAAGCCTCGAAGCCATGTTCGACGCGAGCATCGAGCTTTTCACGGGCGGACAGCGTTCTCGTGGATGCATGATTTTTCTCGGCGGCGCGGGGATTGGCGCCGAGCACGTCGAACTGCGAAACTTCCTTCAGGCATTGCGGCTAAAGGTGGCTCGAACCGTCGAAAAGCGCTTGAAGAAAGCCGTCGAACAAGGGGAACTCGTGCCTGAGGCGGACGCCGCGGCGCTTGCCACATTGTGCATGTCGGTTTTTTCCGGCCTGTCCGTCCAGGCCGCCGACGGCGCCAGCAAACGGAAGCTGCACGCCGGGGTTGCTCAGTTGCTGGCGATGATTCCTTTTCGTCCCGCGTCGCATTGAGCTAAAACCAGTTTGCAGTCGATGAGCGAACGGGTGAGCGCTATCCTGACGGATCGCCAGGTAATCACACGCACTATCGAACCATGGACCTGAACCTGATCGGCCTGTTCGTCGAGATCGTCGAATCGCGCAGTCTTAGCGCCGCGGCGCGCAAGCTCGGCATGACGCACGCGAACATCAGTCAGCGGCTCAAGCTGCTGGAACGCGAAACGGGCGCGCAATTGCTGCGCCGCTCGACCCGAAGCCTCGAACTGGCGCAAGCGGGACATACGCTATACGACTGCGGCCAGCGCATGCTGGAAGACCTGAGCCCGGCCCGCGCATCGATCGACAGCCTCGGGCAGACCTTGAGCGGCCGTGTTCGCATCAGCGTGCCGACTGGCTTCGGCAGAATGTTTCTCGGAGAAAGACTGCTCGAGTTCGCACGCATGCATCCGGGCATCTCGCTCAATGTCACGTTCAACAACCGGATCGAAGACCTGATCGCCGCTGAAGTCGACGTCGCGTTGAGGATCACGGCGACGCCGCCGCTGGATTACGTGGCGCGCAACATCTGTTCGATTGACTGGAACCTGTATGCGTCGGCCGAATATGTCGAAAAGCACGGTCCAATCAACTGCCCCGGCGACCTCGAAAAGCAGACGCTGGTCGCGTCACCCTATCCGGCACGGCGGGTCACGATGACGCTCACGCATCGACAGGACGAGTCGGACGTCCACGTGATCGCGATTCAGCCTGCGCTCCAGTCTTCGGACTATCCGTTTCTGACCGAGGCGGTGTGTCAGGGTATGGGCATCGGACTGTTGCCGGCCTATGTGCCGCACGCGCCGATGAGCCGCGGATTGCTGCGGATCCTGCCGGATTTCCGTGTGGCCGGCTTGCACAACACGTTGTACATCGTGACGCTTCCGAACCGCTATCCGTCGCCAGCGACGCAAGCCCTGATCGATTATCTTCGAGCCGAAATCCTGTCGCTCGCGCAAGCCTGGAACTAGGGCGGACGTTTTTTTCGCGCCGCCCGCGCCGCGCAAGGCCCTCTGCTTCACACCAACTCTCCATCCCGGCATCGAACTTCCGTGACGAATGATGTCGTCCCGTATTGCGTTGTCGCGGCCAGTGTCAATTTTCAGTTAACAGTTCGTCAACTGCCAGTTGGATTGTCAACGCGTCTCCCGCATTTAACAATCAACCAACACGAAATACATGGAGACGCGGGCAATGACACCCGAACCGACCGGATACGCCGTCGGGCGTGAGCTGTGCAACCGCATTCTCGTCATCACCGTCGATAACCCACCCGTCAACGCGCTTGGCGCGAACGTGCGGCGCCAGCTACGCGACGCTATCGAAGCCGCCGAAAAAGACCCTGACGTCGACGCCGTATTGCTGGTTGGCGCGGGACGCAACTTCATCGGTGGCGCGGATATCAGGGAGTTCGGCAAGCCGCCGCTGCCGCCGTCGCTGCCCGACGTTTGCAACACGATCGAAGCATGCCGCAAGCCCGTTGTAGCGGCCATTCACGGCGCTGCACTTGGCGGCGGCCTCGAGGTCGCAGTCGCTGCGCATTACCGGATCGCACTGGGAGCCGCCAAACTCGGCCTGCCCGAGGTGACGCTCGGCTTGCTGCCGGGCGCAGGCGGCACACAGCGCGCGCCACGTCTAGACGGCGCGAAGGCCACATTGGATCTGATGTTGAGCGGCCGTCATGTCGGCGCAAAAGAGGCTCACGCGTTTGGCCTCGTCGACCGCATATGCGAAACCGACGACGTGCTGGCCGAGGGTCTCGCCTATGTGCAGGCCTTGCTCGACGCGCAGGCTCCTGTCCGCCTCACCCGCGACGCCGACGGGCTGGCGGACCTCACGGCCAGCCGAGCTGCCATCGAAGCCGCGCGCGCCGAAACGTCGAAGAAATCCCACGGGCTGTTCTCGCCGCTGAAGATCGTCGATGCGGTGCAAGCGGCGCTCGAACTGCCCTTCGACGATGGCCTGCGCCACGAACGGCAACTGTTCCTGCAGTGCCTCGACAGCCCGCAGCGAGCGGGTTTGATTCACGCGTTCCTCGCCGAGCGCGAGGTGCTGAAAGCGCCCGAAACGCGCAACGCGAAGCCGCGCAAGATCGCGAGCGTCGGCGTGGTGGGCGGCGGCACGATGGGCGCGGGGATCGCGGTGGCGGTACTCGATGCGGGCCTGCCCGTGACGATGATCGAACGTGACGCTGTATCGCTTGCGCGCGGCCTCGCGCATATCGAGAAGGTCTACGACAACCTGATCGCGAAGGGTCGGATGACGCCGGAGGCCAAGTCGCGTACTGGGACGGGGACGCCGTCGTGTTTGCCTTCTTGTGTGAGCGTGGGACTGGAGCTATCGACGAAGAATTCGACATGGAAGACTACGTGTGGGAGGAATGGCAGCCAACGTTTGAAAACTGGCTTTCTGCTCCCGCGTTCAGCAGCCGTCCCGAACTTATCGAGTGGCTCAGAGACGCGCCACCGCGCGAGGCGGGCGTGTGACATGGGGCGCTGGAGCCGGCTCCTCAGCCTTCTCAGCCCGCTTGACGGTCTTGCGCGGCTTGGCGGGGAGTTCCGCGACGGGCGCCGCTGGCCGCGCACGCGAAGGCGCGGGGGTGCGTTTCGCGTTCCATGCAACTGGCCCACGGGCAGTGGAAGCGACACAGGCTATAACTCCGCAGGGGATGCGTGCATTGCGGCCCGTGGCAGAATGATTGTCCCGCATCTCAACTGGGTCCTACCGGAGGGTCGGCCGGAATTCATTAATATCTGAAGCTTCAGATATTCGCGATTACCCACACCGGGAAATTAGGCGAAGCGACGGCCAGGGGGCCGTCTGGAGCACGGGACCCCGGCCGTTGCAGTGCGCATAATCAGAGGGTTTCGAGGAATGCCATGATCTTGTCGGTTGCATGAAAACGCGGCGTCCGCTGTCCAGCGGGCCGCAGGCGGCCTAACGCTTCTTCCTTGTGTGCAAGATTGGACTCCATGTAGATGTGCGTCGTGTCGATGCTTTCATGGCCCAGCCACAATGCGATGACGCTGATGTCGACGCCAGCTTGTAACAGATGCGTCGCCGTCGCGTGCCTTATGACGTGAGGCGAGATGTGCTTTTTTGACAGACTCGGACAGGCATGCACCGCGCCGGCAATCGCCTTCTTCAGGATGCAATCGACGCCATTGCGGGTCAGATGTTCGCCGCGGTAGTTGGTGAACAACAGCGACGTCGGCACCGCATCACGCTCGCGCATCCATTTCCTGATCGCATCAGACGTCCTGGCCCAGAGTGGCACACATCGCTCCTTCCGCCCTTTGCCGTGCAGATGCACGAAGCTGCTGCGACTGCCGAGTTCCACCTGGCTGCACGCCATTGTCGTAATCTCCGCAACTCGTGCACCGGTGTTATACATCGTCAGCAGCATCGCGTGATCACGTCGTCCGCACGGGGTCGAGAGGTCAGGAGCACCAAGAATCGCTTGAATTTCGGGGCGCGACAACCCGCAGATCAGACGACGATCGGCACGTTTGGTCGGGATCGCCAGCACGGACGTGGCCAGGCCGGCAAAATCCGGCCTAGATATGGCAACCCAGCGAAAGAACGAGCGAACGGCCGCCAATCTGGCGTTGCGAGATCGGACCGTATTGTTGCGCTCCATTTCAAGGCTGTCGAGGAAGGCCAGAATAACCGAGGGACTGAGGTGAGTGAGATTGAGTGCCACCGGTTCGATATGCATCTTCTCGGCAACGAACCGAAGCAGCAGGCGAAACGCATCGCGGTAACTCCAGAGCGTTTGGGGACTGACGTTTCGGTGCGTCATCAGATGCTTGACGAAGAATTCCTGGAGCAGTGGCCCAACAAGGGCATCGGTGCGCTTCATGATTGATCTCCCACGCCAGCAAATGCGGCGAAACGGTTCGATGCACTGCCCAGTAGCCCGGGAGTCGACGAGACGTACCAGTAGCTCTCTTTGGGGCTGACGTGACCGAGATAGACGGAGAGAGTCGGAGCCAGTTCTGCTGCCGACGCCCCGTCTTCATACCATCGCGTTAGCCGATGAACAGCGAACGAATGACGGAGAGAATGTAAGGTCGGTCCTCGTCCATCCGGCAAATGCAATCCGAGTTTCCCTGTTGCACACGAAAACCACCGCCAAAGCGAGTTCTGGTCGAGGGGTTGTCCGAAATCTGTGACGAAGAACATGGTTGCCCGCCTTGCGTGACACTTATGCTCGCGCCGCTCGGCGTACTGCTTCAGATGAGCCGCGGTCGTCGGGTGCAAGGGCACGATGCGTGACTTCTTGAATTTCGTTTCACGAATGACGACATGGGGTGGCTCATCCCGCAGGTGCACGTCGGTATCCTTGAGGTGTAATGCTTCGCTGACGCGTAGCCCAGAACTCGCAAGCAGCCCCAGCACCCCGACATAGGCATCGGCGCGCAAGCCGCCTCGCGGTCGCGCCGTCGCTGCTGCGTGCAGGATCGATTGCAATTGTTCTACGCTCAGGATGTACGGGGGATTGCGACGCGGGGATGGCAGCAGATGGTTGTCGGGAACTGAGGTTGCCGGATCGACAGCCTTTACGAAGCGCAGAAATCCACGCAGCGCACTGAGGATAGCGGACTGGGTTGGCGGTGCACGGCGAACCCGCGTGACCCATTCGAGTACGTCGTTGGTCTTGATCGATTCGCCAGGATGCTCGATGGCATAGTCTTGAACGAAACGTGCGAGGATTCCGCGATGGGTCTGCCGGTAACCCAGCAATTCGCGGTGTTCGACGTAGCGGCTCAGCAGTTCCTGAAGTTCCTCACCGCTCATGATCTGTCTCCCGGCCACGGCATGGCGATGCGCGACAGCGAAGGCAAGTCGAGCTTCGCATAGATGGCGGTAGACTGAAGAGACTGATGGCCGAGCACATCGGCGATGTTCTTGAAGCTCGTGCCGCCTGTCAGCATGGTTGTTGCCGCGGCATGGCGTAAGAGATGTGCCGCACCGCGTGCCGGCGCGATATCTGCACGATTCAAGGCGCGCCGGACGATCTTGGAAATTGCGCCCGAGTCGCTGAATGGTCGCGCCGGCGCTACCGCTTGCAGGAAGATCGTCCTGTACGACGATGAAGGACGCTCCCGTTTGATGTATGCGAGCAATGCGCGTCCGACGTCGCGGAAGAGCGGCAGGTCGCGATCACGGCGATTCTTGGCTCCACGGATATGAATGATGCCGCTGGCCCAGTCCACGTCATCCAGACTGAGGTGCACGACTTCAGCGGCCCGCATCCCGGTCCTCGCGAGCAGCAGCATGATCGCCGTGTTCCGCAGCGGCTGAAACGTAGCAGCGTCGGCCACGCATCTGACGAGCCGATCCACATCGTCGCTCGACAGGCTCGCTGGAAGCGTCGCATGACGCCATCGCCGGATTCGAGGCAGCGTTTCCTCGAGACCGGGCGGCACCAGCCCCCTGACCACGAGAAAACGCAGCATCGCGCGCAGCGCGACGATCGGCGAGTTCGATGGTCGACGCCTCTTGCTTGAGCGTTCGTGACGCACGTATGTGCGGAGATCTTCGATTGACAGATCTTGCCAATTCGGCGGACTGTCGCCACACCACCCGTCCAGGAAGCGTTGGACGAATCGACCGTACTTCCTCCGGGTGCCCTCCGCGAGGCCCTTGACGGCGCCGAGATATGCGTCAAATTCGCTCAGAAATTGAGCTGCGGTCTTGTTTGAAGGAAAGAGCGTTGCGGGGCATTCCTTGCCGCGCAACGGTTCCGACTGCGTCATCATCTTCTCCTTGCCGGCCACCATGGTCGGTAGGAAAAGTTCAGGACATTATGCGAACCATTGCCAACAACTCGTCTCGCGCAATCCCGCCTGAATACGGCGGTGTCGCCATCGTCTACATGGTGCTTCGCCTAATCTCCCGGTGTGGGTAATCGTGTGATTTTCGCCAAAGTGCCATCAAGCAGCTGATTCGAAAGAAAAATGAGTGTCATCTCGCCACTTCCTGCCGTCGCGCCCGAAAGGTACGGCTACTTCTGGCCCCTTGGAAAACAAGCCCAGGGGGCGGTACACGCTGGACTTCTTGCACAGTCCGGACAGCGGACAGCGCAAAGCGGATAGATGAAATCTACTTACGGATTGGTCATCACTCTGCGAGCAAAACAGAAGGGGCTTGCCGCATGGCATGACGAAGCGTCTGCGTTGACATACCCTTGCCGCGTCGGGCACGGCTGCGAGACTCGCGAACGAACTCACGACGACGATCGCGCCGCAGCTGTCGATCAGCATCGGCGGCGCTTCACGCATGATGAGGAACGCGAGGGCGAGATTGACGCGGCACGTGCTGCGCCGCAGTCGTCGCCTGGTCGCCGAGCGCGGCGACGCCTAGGCCGGCGGCTTTGGGCTATCGCGGCGTCGAGCCGGTTGTGACGCTGCAAGATCCGCCCGAGCGCCGAGCGGACCTGCACCGCGTCGGCTGCATCGGCGACTACTGCGATGGCGCCAGTCACAGTCGCCATCACCTCGAGCGGCGCCTCGCGCCGGCCGAGCATGTAGACGTGCGCGCCTTCGCTGCGCATAGGTGCTGCCGTGGCCGCGCCGGTTGCGGTTCCAGCGCTTGTGACGAGCGCGACGCGACCGTCGAAGCGCGGCCTCATTTACGGCACCGTCGTCGTTACAAAGGTCGCCGAAGAACTCCGGTTTATTCCGTCCCTCGAAAGTAGCCTTGTGACGAGGTTAGCTGGCAACCGCCGCGAAGCGTCAAGGCCTTATTGGTCGGGCCTTTTGAACATTGCTGCGCGCACTCTCCGCCCGAGCGAGAGCCAGAATAGCTCGGACCGCCTCGTCCTCGATTCCTCTAACATCAGAGGGAAAGCGGTTCCTCTGGGGAATCAAGATGAGCAGGCCTTCAATTTGGCAGGTTATTAGCGCTGCGCGGCACGAAAGCTCCGATGGCAGCAAGTCCGGGTTTACGGCTTCGACGAAGGTACGAATCATCCGTCGTTGTACAGCGTAAGCCTCGTCCATAATCTCGCGGGCAAAATCCTGGGTTTGGGCGAGCGCCCACATGTTGATGAACAGGCTCTGCGTGCGAGGTTGTTTGTCGTCCTCGATAAGCAGTCGGACAATCTTTTCCAATCGTTCCTCGGCGGTGAGCGAGGTATCCTGGCTAATGCTGTCGTTCGTTTCAGCGTATTCTGTTATCGTCTGCCTCATGAGTGCGGCGAACAAAGCCTCCCGGGTTGGAAAGTAGTGTTGCAAGTTGGAGAGGGCTATGCCCGCGTTCAATGCAACCTTCCGCATAGTTAGTCCGCCATAACCCTCCGCGATGAAAATATCGGTCGCGCATTTCAAGATGCGCACTACGGCATTGCGCCCCCGCTCGGTCAATGCTCGTTTTCCGTTTTCGGCACCCGAGTCAATGCGCGCCCGTGCTTGAGTCACTGTATCGAATGGCGCTCGTCGCGTCTGTAACGGACCCTCGCCAGGAAACGTTTTGTTGGCCATGGTTTAATTGCGGCACACTCAAATAGGTTTGTTGCCGACTAGTTGGTCTCAAAAACCCATTGTCGGTCATGCGACCGCGTCTGTGCAAGACCCACTCCATGGCGTCAGGCTCATCGCGGGCTGTTCCAGGCGTGGCGGGTATATGCACCAGTTGCCATCATCGTGACGGAAGAAAAACATGGCTACTGGCCCTGCTGGCTTCGATGCCTCAATGCATACATACCGCTCCCGGGTTGACCGCCTGTTTCTGAACTTCGCAACCTTGACGCGTTCGCCCTCGTAGGGGGCGAGCCAGTGGTCGACCATCTGACGCAATGACTTTCCGGTGCTAGCCATGAACTTCTCCTTCGCTCTTCACTGTACTTCCGCAGCGGCCTGACGCCGATTGACGCCGTCTGGCCGGCACGCCGTCACTCCTTCCTGCAGTGTCTTCGCGGCGCCACATCGGTTCGAATGCATATCATCGGAAAAGCGACTACTCGTTCGCAGCATCCACTCCAGCACGAGCCGCCCATCCGCCAAATTAGTATATGTCACATGACCTAGTTTGCAAAGCAGACCGGCTATAAGGAGGTGCAAAACGGGCAGTCTGGCCGCTCTCATGCGCTTCCCCCAATCGCCTCCGCAGAGAGGAACGAAACCCGGAACGGCCCTCCCATTGCTTGCGCAGCCGATGGGGGAGCCGGATGCAGTGCGCTCGGCTAGGTGCTTCCACTTACTTGCTGTTGGTTTATTGCCGGGCTATAAAAGGTAACTAGGTCGGATGACATGATTTAGGGCGGTGCAGTTGAGACATCATCGATGGCATCTGTGTCGTCGTTGAACCGGCCCATTGTGTTTCTGGCGTACTACGCTGTCTATCGGACCGCCGCTGAAGGAGCGATCCAGAAGTAGAGGCCAACCGGAACCATGGCTGTGTCGCGTATTTCGGCCAAAGAACCGTCTTGCATTCACAGATACGCATTCCGAAAGTCAAGACTAATAGGGATGTAGAAGAGGAACGCTATGAAGACTGAGGCTGGCGAGGAGCATGCGCTGCGCAAGGACGCACTGGGATTGACGTCGATCGTGTTTTTAGTGATTGCAACAAATGGCCCGTTGACGGCCCTCGTCGGTGCGGTGCCGGTGAGCATTGCTATGGGCAATGGTGCGGGTGTCCCTGGCTCGTTCATTATTGCCGGAGCCGTCTATCTGCTTTTCAGTGTCGGCTACGCCGCAATGAGCCGTCATGTCAGGAACGCGGGTGCCTTTTACGCCTATATCGCTGCGGGTCTAGGCAGACCGGCGGGGGTAGGCGGCGCGTTCCTCGCTTTGCTCGCATACAACGCTATTCAGCTCGCCTGTTACGCGATGGTGGGGTTCTTTCTGAGTCAATGGCTTCATGACCATGTAGGCGCAGCCGTGCCATGGTGGCTCAGTGCGGCCGGTACAGCGCTCGTGGTCCACTATTTTGGCTATCGCAATGTAGAGTTCAGCGGGCGATTTTTGTGCCTCCTGATGCTGTGCGAGATCGCCATCATCCTGATCTTTGATGCTGCGGTAGTGCTGAATGGCGGCGGCCCGAAGGGTTTTCCGCTTGCGTCGTTTGCTCCGTCCACCGTGTTGACCAGCGGTTTTGGGCCTTCGTTGGTGTTTGTCGTCGGCTCGTACATGGGCTTTGAGACCACCGCTATCTATTCGGAAGAGGCGAAGAATCCTCTAAAGACGATTCCGAGAGCTACCTACGCTGCGATCACGTTGATCATGGTCCTCTACGCAGTTTCGGTCTGGATGATCATCGCCGCATATGGTCCCGAAGCCGCGCTGGTTCAAGCTGAAAAAGATCCCGGCAATATGTGGTTCGCGATGACGTCCAGACTGGTCGGGGCGTGGGCTGCTGACGCGATGGGCATGCTGATGATAACGAGTCTTCTCGCGGCCCTCATCAGTTTTCATAACACGATCTCGCGATATTTCTTTTCACTGGCGCGTGAGGGCATTATCTGGAGCGGGTTGGCGACGACCCATGCCGTGCAGCAGACGCCTTTCGTGGCGAGCATCGTACAGACCGTAAGCGGGCTGGTTTTTATCGTTGCCTGCGGTCTTGGCGGAGTTGATCCATTGCAGGGGCTCTTGCCGTGGTCGAGCGTCGTGGCATCCGTCGGCATCGTCGCTGTGCAGGGCTTCGCCTCGTTATCCGTCGTGGGTTTCTTCTGGAAGAACGGGCGTGGTGTTTCCCTTTGGCAGCGTACCATTGCCCCGGCGATGGCATCCGTCGGGCTGTTCCTGTGCCTGTGGCAAATCATGGTCCATGTGGACTTGCTGAGCGGCAGCAAATCGATTTGGTCGGAACTGGTGCCGTGGGCGACGCTTGGCGTGGGAGCCGCTGGTGCGGGCTTCGCCGTCTGGCTCAGAAGTGCACGCCCGACCCTGTATAACAGACTTGGACGACTGCTAAATGAAGTGTGATCAGAACTTGGAGTGTCGCCCCACGGATCGCTTTCGCTCGGAACGTCCCCTGGTCGGTGCGCGTTTTGTCGACGAGACGATGGAGTTTGTGGCAACGATGACGCGTGTCCGAGCGCTGGCGTTCTACGTCGTCGAGGAACGGACGGAAAGCTGCAAATTTCGCCGCCTGGATGTCCCGGAAGCATTTCATCGCGAATACAAGGCTGGCATGTGCGAGTTCGACCCTTTCGAATATCATCGGCTGCAGAGTGAGACGGCTCGTGCTGCGTTGTTGAGTGAGACCGTCGCACAAATCACTACGCCAGAAAATCAGCACTACGTACGTTTTTTGAAGGCACACGGTTTCGAAGACGTCGTTGAGACTGCCTTCCGGAGCGACACGCGACTTCTTGGAGGGATCAGTCTGTTGCTCGGTCGCGACCAGGACTGCTCGCAGGTTGCCGCCGTTGTGGACTCAATGCACCAGTATATTGAGTACAACCTGCGCGGTTTCACTGGGCGGAGCAGGTCGGAATTGCGACAGGACTTGTCCAAGGAGTTTGCACTGTCTCGCCGGGAACTCGACGTCGTAGAGCTCCTGATATCAGGCCAGACAAACTGTAGCATCGCCGATTCGCTTCACATCAGTGTTGCGACCGTGAAATCGCATGTTCTCAAGATATACGAGAAAGTGGGCGTGCCGAATCGCGCCAGCCTCGTATCGATGATCGCAGAGTACGAAGGGCATTGATCTCAGTGCCAGGACGCCTGGGTGTGCCGGCAGATATTCTGCCGACACACCCAGGCTGTTTTTATCCTCGAGAATATGAAATAGGGAGCACTGGCTGCTGGGCCGGGCTTATGCAGCCCAGGTTGGCCTCGGGAAACTAAGCACGCGACGAACGCGACAGTTATGTGGCAACAATTGTAGCCATTAGCGATTCGTCAGTT
Organism: Paraburkholderia sp. 32; assembly: GCF_050435345.1. NCBI lineage: Bacteria > Pseudomonadati > Pseudomonadota > Betaproteobacteria > Burkholderiales > Burkholderiaceae > Paraburkholderia > Paraburkholderia sp. 32. Next base: position 591,133 of record NZ_JBNDKD010000002.1, on the reverse strand, counting down.
AATAAGTACAACTAACCGAGCGCCAGCGTGGCGCCGGCGACTTCATTTTCTACTGCGACGCATACCGCACACGCCCAAAGTGATCAATGGCCCATATCGGGGTTATCCATAGGACCAGGAGTTCGTCAAATCATCCCTTCGGTTGATCGCGGCGACAATTTAGGCTGCTGAGAATTGCCTCAACTGGTCATGAATCAACGGGTCGCCCGATTGTCATGCCCAGCATCAAGTTTCTCTTGGATAGGGGTCGGCGATGCACTTCTATATCAAACCCGCGCTGGCAATCGTATGCAGCGCTGTCATTGTGGCGGCTTGGGCGCAGGGTGCCGGAAGCCAGACCGTAACCGGGGCGGAACGGGGGGCCAGCAAGGATGGCCAGATCCCTGTTTATGGGGGCGTTCAGGCAACGCCGACGGGCTGGTCGCCGGGCAAACCGCGGGGCGACTACTCGCCGTACAAGTCGGAAAAGCCACTGTTCTCAATCACGGCTGACAACGTTGCGCAGTATGCAGACAAGCTGTCGCCGGGGCAGCTCGCTCTGTTCAAGCAGATCAAGGGCTACCGCATGGAGGTCTACCCAACGCATCGCGACTGCGGATACCCCGACTGGGTTCAGGACAACATCAAAAAGAATGCTGGTGAGGCAAAGCTCGATGCGAGCGGTAATCATCTTCAAAATGCCGTACTGCCAGGAGTGCCTTTTCCGGCGGCAAAGACCGGCCAGCAGGCAATCTGGAATTACCTGACGCGTTATCGAGGTGTGGGCATCCAGTGGAACAAACTTAATACGCTTGTTTCGCCGCGCCCCGGAAGCTCCGACTGGATCGATGTGGTCAGCCACCAGACCCTGTACTTCCCTTGGGGCAAGAAGGGGTCAAATGCGGTGCAGGCCGATGGAGCGCTGTTCTCGATCTACTTCGCCTACGAGTCGCCAGCCGCACTCGCGGGGCAGGGTCTCGTGCAGACTTTCAATTTTGCCAACAATGAAGCTCCGACCTACTACTACTTCTCCGGACAGCGCCGTGTGCGCCGTATGCCGTCATACGACTACGACGCCCCGCAAATCGGGTTCGAAAATCAGTACACGGTTGACGAACCATGGCTCTTTAACGGTGATATCGACCGTTTCGACTGGAAGCTCGCAGGAAAGAAAGAGATGTACGTCCCGTACAACGACTTTGGGATGTATGACTTCAAGAAGAGTGTGGGTGATGTGTACAAGCAGGACTCGGTCGACCCGTCGGCCCGCCGCTATGAGTTGCATCGCGTGTACGTCCTCGAGGCCGTGCTCAAGCCGAATATGCGGCACGTGTCGCAGAAGAAGGTCGTTTACCTTGACGAAGATACCTATCTGGCGCTCGCGGGGGAAGACTATGACGGACAGGGCAAGCTTTGGAAGGCAAAGGAAGGCTATCCCATTCCCGTCTGGGAGTTGGGTGGAACGTGCGATGTCGAACCTTTCGTCCAGTACAACGTGACGTCTGGACGATATGTCGCCGATCAGGGTGTCATCGGTGCGGGAAGTGACGTGCGTTACGTCGAGCAGTCGACCGATCCAAAGTTCAGTTCCGATTTCTACACAGCAGAGAACCTGCGGTCTATTAGCGAACGGTAGGCCGCAAGCGTTGAGATGAGCGTGCGCCTGACAGACGCACGCCCTCCGCAAAAACCACAAATGGGGATCAGGGATGAAAAGGGTAGGGGTAGGCGCGTCAATATCACTGGCGATGCTCGGTACAGTAACGGGTAATGCGTACGGCTACGACTTTACTACCGGTTTTGGGGACCTTACGGGTTCGTGGGTAACCAACCTGACCGCCGGTGCTGCCATTCGTACAAAAAGTCCAAGCTGTTCGCTGACGGGCGATCCGAATGCGTACGGGTGCGGTGCTGCAGCCAACGTTGATCAATGGTCTTTTGGTGACAATGGCAACCTGAACTACCGGAAGGGCCAGCCATTCAGCACGTATATCAGCGCCACGAGCGAGTTGTTGCTGACGATGCCGAGCGAAGGCTACAAGTTCATGGTCCGTGGCACGGGAATGTACGACTTCATCGTACATGATACTGCGCGGACACCTCTATCGAGCACCGCATTGGCACAGGTCGAATATCCGGTACGCCTGCTTGACCTTTGGGTCGAAAAGGATTTCACAGTTGGTGGCCAAGCTGCCCACGTGCGCTTCGGTAATCAGGTGATTAACTGGGGCGAGAGCTATTTTGCACAAGGTGGCATCAACGCCACCAATGCTGTCGACATCCAGACGTTGCTGATACCTGGCGCGCAGATCAAGCAGGCGCTGATACCGGCTCCGATGTTGAGCTTTGCGACCGGGCTTGGACATGGATTCAGTACGGAAGGCTATTATCAGTTCCAGTGGAACGGAAACCGCTATCCTCCGGTCGGCTCGTATTGGTCTGTCGCCGATAACTTCGGACGTGGCGCGGAGCCGGCCACCGTTAATTCGAACAATTTTAACGTCGGGGGGCTCGATGCTGGTACGATCGCCGGGCCGCAGAGCGGAAACTCGACAACCCTTGCCGGGATCAATCAGGGGCTGGTTAACGGGCAGTTCGCGGGTCCGCCCTACAACTCGATCGGCATTCCCGTATCGACAGTGTTACCGACCAACACCAGGCCGCAGTTCGGTGTGAAGCTTGGCTACAAGCCGAAGAGCATTGACGTTAACTTTGGCTTTTACTACGAAAACTACACCGACAAGTCACCGGTACTTTCGACGCTGGCAAATGGTTCCAGCCAGTGGTCGTACCTTCACAGTCGCCAGCTTTTCGGCGTGAGCGCAAATTTTGCGCTCGGAGATTGGGCAATCGGCACCGAGCTGTCGTACCGCCCCCACGATGCTGTGGCACTTTCCGGCTGCTTCGGGGCGAACGGACCGCTCGATGCCAATACCAACGCTGTGAGCGGTGCTAATTGCGCGCAATGGGCCGACAGGAAGAAGCTTCAATATGACATCAACGGCCAGCTCAGTCTTACGCAAAGCGAGTATCCGTTCCTCAAGCTGATTCATGCCGACATGGCGGTGCTGACGGCTGAACTGACCTGGATCTATTACCCGGGTCTGAGCTCGAGCGGCGTGACGAGCACGATCAATGGCCAGAGCGTGACTCAGGTGCCGGCGGCCGGCTACTTCGCATGGCTGAATAACGGTTCGAGCCTTGGCTATCCGATCATCGCGGCACAGGGTACGGCGAGTTCAATCGGCGCGACCGTCGACTTCAACTGGACCTATGACGGCACGTTGATTCGTGGTTGGCAGGTGACTCCAGGCATCACATTCTCCGATGCTCTCTACGGTTATACGCCTACGTTTACCGCCAACTACATGCAGGGGGCGAAGTCAGTCAACGTCTACGTTCTGTTTAACCAGAACCCTGCCGTCTGGCAGGCTGGCATTAACTACACAGCCTTCTTCGGAGGACACAATACAGTGGGCCAACCATTTGCGGATCGCAATTTTGTCGGCGTGTTCGCCACTCGCAACTTCTGACATGTAGGGATTGTAATACGACGCGCCGTTGTGCGCGCCGCGAACTTTGAAGGGAAGATTCCGTGCTGAATCGTATCGTCCTCCGCCTTGAGCATTTCTTTTTCGGACATCGTGCAATCGTCATGCTGACGATTGCCCTGTTTACCACTGCGATGGCTTTCTTTGCGGCCCAACTGCGTATGGAGGCTGGTTTTGAGAAACAGATGCCGGTCGGTCATGAGTACATCCAGACTTTCCAGAAGTACCGCAAGGACCTTTTCGGAGCAAACCGCATTACGGTTGTCGTGCGCGCCCGGACTGGTTCTATCTGGACTCGAGAAGGATTGACCCGCCTATATCGTGTCACGCAGGCGGTCACCTTTTTGCCGAACGTCGACCGGCAGGGGGTGCTGTCGCTGTGGACACCGAACGCATTTGTCAACGAGATCGCCGAAGACGGGTTTCGTGCCAATCCGGTCATCGATGGTACGGTCACGCCGGATCAGTTGACCCCGGCGGTCGTGGCCAGGATTCGCCAGTCGGCAACCGGCGGCGGGTATATCGGCACACTTGTTTCGCATAACGAAGACAGCGCGATGATTACCGCCGAGCTGAACGAGCGAGATAGCGCGGGCAGGACTCTCGACTATGTCGAATTTAACCATCTGCTCGATACACGTATTCGTAAGCCATTCGAAGATGCTGGGTATGAGATACAGATCATCGGCTTCGCGAAGCAGATTGGCGACATTGCCGATGGTGCAAAAGCGGTCCTGAGCTTCTGCGGCATCGCGCTGTTATTGACGGCACTCGCAGTGTACTGGTATAGCCACTCGATACGGTTCACTGTCCTGCCCATCATCTGCTCGTTGACTTCTCTTGTGTGGCAATTCGGTACGCTCAGACTCCTCGGCTTCGGGCTGGATCCGCTCGCCGTCCTTGTGCCGTTTCTGGTGTTTGCGATCGGTGTCTCGCATGGCATACAACAGGTGAACTACATCGTGCGAGAACTCTCGCACGGGCGCGGAACCATGGAAGCGGCCCGCAGCAGTTTCAGCGGACTGCTGATTCCCGGCACGTTGGCATTGGTCACCGCATTTGTCTCATTTGTTACGCTTTTGCTGATCCCGATTCCAATGGTGCGCGAACTCGCAATTACGGCATCGCTCGGCGTCGGCTACAAAATCGTGACGAATCTCGTGATGCTCCCAGTGGCCGCATCATTTTTCAATTTCACTAAGGCATATGCTGACCGGGCACTCGACAAACGGGAGCGACGATCGGCCTGGTTGCGGAAGCTCGCGAAGGTAGCCGAGCCGCGCAATGCCTGGTTAGTCGTGGGTGTCACGGTGGCTGTCTTTGCACTGGCTGTATGGCAAAGCCGGGACCGGGTGATCGGTACGCTCCAGCCCGGCGCGCCGGAGCTTCGGGCGGATGCCCGTTTTAATCGCGACGCGGTATCGATTGCAAGCAATTACGATGTCGGACTCGACTGGTTGACCGTCGTTTTCGAGTCGTCGGGTTCAGCCTGCGATAACCCGGCCGTCGGACTGTTCGAAGATGACTTCGCTTCGACGATGAAGAGCGAGCCGGGCGTGGTCTCTGTCCAGTCCTATCCGGCAATGCTGCGGGCCTACAACGAGGGCTACAACGAGGGATATCCAAAGATGAACGTGGTGCCGATCGATCCGGGAAACTACGGCGGGCTATCCGCTGAAATTGGCAGGATCAAAGGATATATGAATAAAGATTGCAGCATGAGCGCCGTGCACCTTTTTTTGACGGACCATAAGGCGGCGACACTCAACCGCCTGCTCGAAGACGTCAAGCAGTACCGGACTACGCATGAAATGAAAGATGTCCGAATCCGTCTGGCGGCAGGAAACGCCGGTGTTATTGCGGCGACCAACGACGAAGTTCAGAAAAGCGAGCTGCCGATGATGTTATATGTCTACGCTGCCATATTGATCCTGGTATTTCTGGCTTATCGCGACGTGCGTGCGATCGTGGCCTGCTGTGTGCCTTTGACGGTGGCCACATTTATTGGTTACTGGTTCATGAAGGTACTGCAGATCGGTCTGACTGTCGCGACGCTGCCGGTCATGGTGCTGGCAGTGGGCATCGGGGTCGACTATGCCTTCTATATCTACAACCGTCTCCAACTGCACATGGCCAACGGCCAATCTATCGTGAAAGCAGTCGAGCACGCGATGCTCGAGGTTGGTGTCGCCACCATATTCACCGCAATTACGTTGGCGATCGGCGTCGCGACCTGGAGCTTTTCGGCACTCAAATTCCAGGCAGACATGGGCAAACTGCTGGCCTTCATGTTCATTGTCAATCTGGTGATGGCGATGACGGCATTGCCGGCGCTTGCTGTCGTTCTGGAGAGGCTGTTCCCCCGTCGCACGCCGGTGAGAGCGCCCGGCGTTCTCAATCACTGATTCGACGCATGTGTTAGGAAGGGCGCATCATGGGAATGAAACAAAAGGGTATCGCGATGTGGTTGTGCATTGCTGTCTGCGGCGCTGCACAGACAGCCTACGCCGCGCCGACTGAGATACAGGTTACGCCAGCACGTGTCTGGCGCGACGCAACCCACCACATGTTGCTCGACGCCGCCCGTGCTGGTTCGCGCATTGTTGCCGTCGGAGCGCACGGAATCGTGCTGCTGTCAGACGATAATGGCAGAACATACATCCAGGCGCGTTCGGTGCCCGCTACGTCGACGCTTACTGGCGTGTACTTTGCCGATGCCTCTCACGGCTGGGCGGTGGGTCAGCAGGGCGTTATCCTTGCTTCCGAAGACGGCGGCGAGACGTGGAGGTTGCAACGGTCAGACGCATCCACGGATCAGCCGCTATTTTCGGTGTATTTTGCCGACCGTCTCCACGGGTGGGCGGTGGGCTTGTGGTCACTGATGCTCCAGACCGAGGATGGAGGCGTGCACTGGACTACGGTGAAGTTGCCGCCGCCTCCCGGCGCGAGCAAAGCCGATCGAAATCTGTTCCGGATCTTCGCAGGCGGCAACGGGACATTGTATGTTGCAGCGGAGCAAGGTCTCGTGCTCCGCTCAAGGGATTACGGCGCAACCTGGGAATACCGTCAGACTGGTGGCAAGGGCAGCCTCTGGGCCGGTACAGTCGCATCGGGCGGCACGGTATTCGTTGGCGGGCTGCTCGGTCATCTGTACGTGAGCCGGGACGATGGAGACACGTGGAGCGCAGTCGACTCAGGGACGACTAGTTCGATCACCGATCTGGTTGCGAACGGCGAGAATTTCTATGGCGTCGGACTCGACGGTCTGCTGATCGAGGGCAGTGCAAAGGCGCAGCGATTGACGACAAAACACCGGCAAGATCGCGAGGCGCTCACAGCCGTCGTGCTCCTGCGCGCGTCGGCGCCGGCACTTTTCTCGAAAGACGGAGTCCTGACGAGTAATTGACTCCGGCACGACCGCTGCTCAGGTCCCGTCGAGCGCGCGATGCGCTCGACGCCAGACGATTGCCATGGGAAACATCAATTGAGACAGGGCGGCACCTTATTTTCCGCTTCCAGCAGCAATGCGCGGAACGGAATACCCGGACGGGAGCTTGAACTCGCCATCATGCAAAGCATCGCGGCGAGAATGAATGGTTTCCTGTATCGGTGTATGAATGACGACGAATATACGATTGTGTACGCGACGCCGGGTATTCATGCCCTTACCGGGTATCCGGCATCCGATTTCGTCGGCAACGCCGTGCGGACGCTGCCTTCGCTGACGGAACCGGAAGATGAGCCATACGTTTTGCAAACGGTGACCTCCGCATTGCGCCACAGGCAGACGTGGACCGTTGACTACCGCATCAGGAGGGCGGACCGGCAATCGGTATGGGTACGAGAAGTAGGTGGTGGCGTGTTCGACGATAGCGGAAAACTCCTGTTCATCGAAGGACTGGTCATAGAGGTACAAGGCGAGCGGGCGGCACAGATGGCCGCCGAGAAGCGCCTGGTGGCACTGACGGTATCCACGAACGCGATTCTTTCCGATGTGGACGACATTCTGAAAACAATACGGGCGCTGTCTATTCTCTCTTTCAATGCACGCGTCGAGGCCGCTCGCGCCGGAGAAAGCGGACGCGGGTTTGCTGTGGTGGCAGCGGAAATCAAAAAGCTGGCGGACGATTCGGACAAGCTGATCAAGCGCGTTTCAGCGAGTGTGAAGACCGTGCGTGAGGTAATGAGCAGAACCTGACCAGCAAAATCCACCCAAAGGTTGATTGTTGGGTAGCCAGGCGAGACAGAAAATGTTTCTAACAACTTTTTACGGCTCGCACCATGTCATACCCAAAACTCAGGCTGTTCATTGATGGCCAGTGGATAGATAAGACTGACGAAGGCGCTGTCCCGGTCGTCAATCCGGCAGATGGCGAAGTGCTCGGTCATCTCCCCATCGCTGGCCGCCGCGAGCTCGAACGAGCCGCTGATGCCGCGAGAAGAAGCTTTAGCCGCTGGGCAAGCATGCTGCCGCTCGAGCGGTTCCGGATCATCTCCACGGCGACGGCCCTGATGCGTGAGCGCTCCAGGGAAATAGCACATATTCTCACGCTCGAGCAGGGCAAACCGCTGGCTGAAGCGGTCCGCGAGGTGACGCTCTCGGCAGACATCATCGAATTCCTCGCCGAGGAAGCCAAACGATTGCCCATACGCGGTGTGCCCGCGCGGATTTCGAACGTGTTGAGCCAGACAGTCACGCGCGTTCCGGTCGGCCCCGTCGCGGCATTCACGCCATGGAATTTTCCCGCAAACCTCCCTTCCCGCAAGCTGGGTGGCGCACTCGCGGCCGGCTGCAGTGTGGTCATCAAGCCCGCCGAGGAGACGCCTGCAACTTGCATGGCGATCGTGGAGTGCCTTGTCGATGCGGGCATGCCGGAGGGCGTCGTCAACCTGGTAGCTGGCGACCCGGCATTCATTTCATCGTCGCTCATCTCAAGCCCACAGATCGCGAAGATCTCGTTCACGGGCTCTGTCCGTGTCGGCAGATTGCTCGGTGAGCAGGCGGCAAGACATGTCAAGCGCTACACGGCTGAACTGGGTGGCCACGCTCCGGTGATTGTCTGCAAGGATTACGAGGGTGCCAAGGCTGCCCGGCTCGCAGTGCCTGCAAAATTCCGCAACGCGGGTCAGGTATGCGCGTCGCCTATCCGGTTCATTGTTCATCGCGCGCAGTACGAAGCATTCCGCGATGAATTCGTGAAGGGGGCCTTGTCGCTGAAGATCGGATCGGGTTTTGAAGAAGGCGTTCAGTTCGGTCCGCTAATCGAGAGCCGGCGCGTGCAGGAAATGCAGGCGTTCGTTGACGATGCGGCCACCCGCGGCGCGACGATAGCCTGTGGCGGGAAACGGGTGAATCGCTCCGGTTACTTCTTTGAGCCTACCGTGATTGAGCATGCGTCCCTGGACTCCCGCGTCCAGAACGAAGAGCCGTTCGGTCCCATCGCGGTACTGGACGTGTTTGACGATCTTGATGACGCGATATCACGCGCAAACCGGCTTCCGGTTGGTCTGGCTGCCTATGCGTTCACCGGTAGCCTTGATTTTGCGCATCGGCTATCCAGCGACCTCCAGGCGGGAATGGTTGGCATCAACCACTTCGGCGTTTCGCAGCCGGAGACGCCCTTCGGCGGCGTCAAGGAGAGCGGACTCGGCCACGAGAGCGGCCTCGAGGGATTACTTGGCTACACGGACCTTAAACTCATTTCGGTTGCGCAATCGTGAACGACCTCCCAAGCATCACACCAGACGATTCGGCCGATCAGCGTCGCGCACGGTTTCCGCAAAAGATCCCCACGGCGTTGCTCCTGGACTTCGGTAGTGTCATCAGCGTTTCGGTATTTGAGCGCCATCGAGAGACAGAGCGCACGCTCGGCTTGCCTGCCGGAACGCTCACGTGGCTCGGGCCGGTCGATCCATCCACTGACTCGCTGTGGCAATCCATGCAGCGCGATGACATCAGCGAAAGGGATTACTGGGCGATCCGCGCACGGGAGATCGGTGCCGCAATTGGAGAGCCTGACTGGACAGTACGCGGAATGCTGACCAGGACCCGGCAGACTGACCCGGATGCGGTGGTGCGGCCGGGCATGGTCAGGCTGATCCGGCGTGCGAGAGCGAACGGCGTCGTGATCGGGATTCTTTCGAATGAACTCGAGCTCTTTTACGGACCGGAGTTTCTGGCGCAAATGTCGGTTCTCAAAGACATGGTTGCGATCGTCGATGCGACGCATACCGGCATCCTGAAGCCGGACCGCCGCGCATATCAGATGGCGGTCGATTCACTCAAGACGAATCCGGACGAAGTCCTCTTCGTAGACGACCAGATGAGGAACATCGTCGGTGCCGTGAAAGCAGGGTTGCAGGTTCAGTACTTCGACTTGCGGGACGTAAAAGGAAACATCGCCGCGATTACCGCGCGGCTCAATTTACCGGTGGAGGAACTGGCATGACGAGGATGACGCTTAATGAGCTCAAGGCCGCAAATGCGAAGTACTTGTGGCACCCAATGGCCCATCCGCAGGCAATGATCGACACACCACCTGACATCATTACCCGGGGCGAAGGAAGCTGGGTTTGGGATGCAGATGGCCACAAGCTACTCGATGGAGTCGCGGGGCTGTGGAGTGTCAACCTGGGGTTCGGCCGGACAGAGATCCGCGATGCAATCGTCGCTCAGCTCGACGAACTGGCGTACTACAACACGTTCCGTGGCACGTCGCATCCCCGGGCAATCGAGCTGTCGGCACGTATCGTCGGGATGATGAAAGACGATGGCGTGGCATCGGTCTTCTTCAGCAACGGCGGTTCCGATGCGGTGGAGGGCGCGCTGAAGCTCGCACGTCAGTATTGGAAGCTAAAAGGACAAGGTGATCGCACGAAGTTCATTTCGCTTAAGCAGGGCTATCACGGCGTGCATTTCGGCGGGATGAGCGTCAACGGAAACGCAAATTTTCGACGTCCGTACGAGCCGCTCCTGCCGGGCTGCTTTCACATCGACACGCCTTGGGTGTATCGCAACCCCTATACCGACGATCCGATCAAACTTGGTGAGATCTGTGCGCAGTTGCTTGAGCGCGAGTTCCAGTTCCAGGGACCGGACACGGTGGCCGCATTCATTGCGGAGCCGGTGCAGGGCGCGGGCGGGGTAATCGTTCCTCCGCCGAACTATTGGCCGCTGGTGCGGGAAATCTGTGACAGCTATGGCGTGCTTCTCATCGCCGACGAGGTGGTCACGGGCTTCGGCCGCACCGGCCAGCTGTTCGGTACACGCCTTTGGAACGTCAAGGCCGACATGTGGTGCCTCGCTAAAGGCATTTCGTCCGGTTACGTCCCGTTGGGGGCCACAGCGATCTCTCGCAAGGTCGCGGATGTGTTCATGTCCGGGGACGCGTCGGGCGCCGCCATTTCGCACGGCTACACGTACAGCGGCCATCCCGTCGCAGCAGCAGCTGCACTCGCCGCGCTGGAGATTGTGGAGCGCGAGAACGTGGCGGCAAATGCGGCAACGCAGGGCCAATATCTGATGGAGCGACTGACAGACCTTGGTCGAAAGTCCCGGTTGATCGGCGATGTCAGAGGGGCCGGTCTCATGGTCTGTCTGGAGATGGTGGCGGACAAGAAAACCAAGGCTGCGTTCGGTCGCGGGGCTAAGGAAGTGTCACGGGTGGCGCGGGAAGCATACGTGCGCGGCGCGATGGTCCGCACTTCGGGATCCAACATCATCTTGTCCCCGGCGCTAACGATAAACAAGGAAGAGGTCGATTTCCTGTGTGATGTCCTCGAGGGCGCCTTCAAGGCCGTGGAGGAACAGTGACGATTCGCCTTAGCTCACGGCGAGTCCGTGAAGCCCTCGAGCGCGAGCAGGAAGAGTTCGCGCGGCTGCATCCACTTTCGAGACAGCTGTTCGAAGAAGGTCATCGTCACTACCTTTACGGAGCTCCTTCGCACTGGTTTCGTCGCTGGGCCGGCAAGTTTCCTGTGTTTGCGAAAGAAGCATCCGGGGCGGAGCTACGCTGCGTCGACGGTATGCGCTACGTTGACTTCTGTCTGGGAGACACAGGCGCCATGTGCGGCCACGGACCGCGCGCCGTGGCGAAGGCCGCGTCCGAGCAGCTCGACCGCGGTGCGACGCTCATGCTGCCGACCGAGGATGCTTCGTGGGTCGGGGAGGAGTTGACGTGGCGGTTTGGCCTGCCGTATTGGGGATTTACGACCTCGGCCAGTGATGCGAATCGCGCGGCGATTCGCATGGCACGGATGATCACCGGTCGCGAAAAAGTACTGGTTTTTAACGGATGCTATCACGGGTCGGTTGAAGAGGCGCACGTTGCGCTGGACGCCGCGGGCACGATGGTCATGCGCAATGGTATCCACCCGAACGCTGTGGATCATGAACGCGTCTCGGTCGTGGTCGAATTCAACGACATTGAGGCGCTCGAAGAAAAGCTCGCGACAAAAGACGTTGCATGTGTATTGACCGAGCCATTCATGACGAACTACGGAATGGTCGCACCCGCGCCGGGATTCCACCAGGCGTTGCGTGAAGCGACCCGTCGCCATGGCACGCTTCTGCTGATCGACGAAACCCACACGTTTTCCAGCGGGCCTGGCGGTTATTCCCAACTCCATGGGCTCGAGCCAGACATGCTTGTCCTTGGTAAAGCAGTGGGAGGTGGCATTCCGGTTGGGCTTTATGGTGTCAACGCAGAGGTCGCGCGCCGGATGTGGAACGCGGTGCCCAAGGTGGATCCGACAAAGGTGCGTCAAAGCGCACATCTTGGTTTCGGTGGCACGCTGGCGGGCAGTGCCCTGCAGGTGGCGGCCGTGCGTGCCGTGCTTGCGGAGGTGCTGACTCCAGCGGCATTCGCCCACATGGTCGGCCTCGCTGAAAGTCTGGCCGCGCGCATGAGGCAGGTACTCGGCGAATTCGCGCTGCCGTGGTACGTGGAGCAATTGGGGGCACGCGTCGAGACCATGTTTGCGCCGGCGCCCCCGATGAATGCTGCCGACGTAAACGCTGGGCGCGACGGAGATCTCGAAGCCCTGCTGCACGTGTATTTCCTTAACCGTGGAGTGCTGATCACGCCATTCCACTGCATGCTCCTGATGTGCCCTGCCTCCGCGACAGCTGACGCCGACAGGTACGTCGAGGTTCTCAAGGAATTCTGCAAATTCGTTGTCACGGAGTGCAGCGAGAGCGAGGTGCGTGCATGAATCACTTTCGACTGACCGGGCGCGTCGCCCTGGTTACCGGTGCACGGCCAGGAATCGGTGGGGCGATCGCTCATGCACTGGGAAGCGCCGGCGCAGAGGTGGTGCTGGCCAATCGCACGCTCTCTGCTGCGCAGGCGGTGTCGCACGAGCTCGAAGCGGAAGGCATCCCCGCTCACGTCGTTCCCTTCAGCGTCGATCGCGCCGGGATTCGGGAAATGATCGATCAGGCACTGTCCGCGACCGGCGGCCGGCTGGACGTGGTTTGCCACAACGCAGGCGGGTGTCAGTGGCTCGGCCTCGACGCTTTGGATGAGCCTGTCCTGGACGAAACCCTCGCGCTTAATCTGACGAGCGGCTTCTGGCTCCTTCAGGCTGCCCTTCCTGCGCTTCGGCGCAGCGAGGCAGGGCGTTTTATCGTCACCTCATCGATCACCGGGCCACGGGTGGCAATGGTTGGTGCCTCCCACTACGCTGCGGCCAAAGCGGGCGTGAATGGCTTTATCAAGGCCGCGGCGCTGGAACTGGCAAGCAGTGGCATCACGGTAAATGGTGTCGAACCGGGGCTGGTGGCGAAGGATCGGGGCCGCCTGAGCCGACCGGAGGCTCTGGCGCGGCTCACCCGTTACATCCCCCTGGGGCGCCCGGGGGCGCCCGAAGACATTGCGTCCGCTGTGCTGTTCCTGGCCAGTCGGGAGGCTGGTTGGATTACCGGACAGACGATCGTGATCGACGGCGGCACTACGCTGCCCGAGTCGGGGTACGCAATGGAGGAGCTTTGGACTTCCTCGCACAAGGTATCTCCAGGAGGGCAGAAATGAAACCGGGATTGAATATCCTGATTATCGGCACTGCTGACACAAAGGCCGACGAGCTCCAGTTCATGAAGCAGTGCATCGAGCGCGAAGGTGCTCGTGCCGCCATCATGGACGTGGGTGTGCTCGGTACCCCTGCCTTCGACCCCGAAATCTCCAATGCCAGGGTCGCCGCAGCCGCCGGGATGGCATTGAAAGATGTAGCAACTCTGGGCGACGAAAATGCTGCAATGACCAAAATGGCCGAGGGGGCTGTGCGGCTCACTCTTGACCTCTACGCGAAAGGGAAGGTCCAGGGTGTGCTGGCCCTCGGCGGCACGATGGGCACAGATCTCGCCCTGGACGTCACAGCTTCGCTGCCGCTCGGCATGCCGAAGTTCATCGTGACTACAGTTGCCTATTCACATCTTGTCCCTCCGGATCGGCTGGCCCCCGACGTCATGATGATTCTCTGGGCCGGCGGCCTCTATGGCCTCAATTCAATCTGCAAGGCCACCCTCAGCCAGGCGGCGGGGGCCGTTCTCGGCGCGTGCAGCACGGTGGTGACGTCGAAATCCGCGCGGCCCCGCGTTGCTGTCGGGGGGCTGGGCAAATCCTGCCTTAGCTACATGGTGGAGCTTACGCCGCAGCTGGAAAAACGCGGCTACGAGCCCGTCGTCTTCCACTGCACAGGCATGGGCGGCCGTGCGATGGAATCGCTGATCGAGCAGGGCACATTCGTCGCAGTCTTCGATTTCGCGTTGTGTGAGCTCAGCAATGTCCTGCGCGGATCCGTCGTCAACGCCGGGACTTCGAGGCTGGAGACGGCGGGCAGACTCGGCGTCCCGCAAATTATCGCGCCCGGTGCCAGCGACATGGTGGACGTGCAGACGTGGGCACCGTTGCCCGAGGCCTATAAGGGCCGCCCATACCACGCTCACAACCGCCTGATCGCATCGGTCACGACTACGCACGAGGAGCGTCGTGAGCTCGCAGGCTTCGTCGCGAAAAAAGTGAACTCGGCGAAGGGGCCAACCGCGTTCCTGCTGCCGCTGAAAGGCATCCACGCGTGGGATGCCCCTGGCGAGGCGCTGCATGATCCGGAAGGCCATCAAGTGTTCATCGACGAGTACAGGAAGCTGATCAAGCTCCCTGTCGATCTTCGCGTGCTCGACATGCATATCAACGACTCTTCCTTCGTACAAGAGGCACTCGGCATTTTCGACCACTGGGTTGAAACTGGTTTGATTCAGTCGGGCGTTCCGACGACTACAGGAGTTTGAGGATGTCTCGTTTCAAGGACAAGACGGTGCTCGTCACGGGTGCAGCCTCCGGGATTGGTCTTGAGCTCGTATGTCAGCTACAGCGGGAAGGCGCGAATGTCATCGCTGCGGACATTGGGTTCGATGGAAAGCTACCGCTCAAAGCTCAACTCAATCTGGACGAGGTGTTGCTCGACGTTCGCGGTGACGAAGACGTTCAACGCGTCGTGAGCATGGCAATCGATCGTTGGGGTCAAATCGACGTCCTGGTCAACGCAGCGGGCGTGATGGTGGCAGACGATGTCGAGGAGATCCGCGACGAGACATGGAACACCATCCTCGATGTCAACCTCACCGGCACTATGCGCATGTGCCGCGCAGTGTTGCCTCACATGCGTCGCCGCAGGCGAGGTTCGATCGTCAACGTCTCATCGGTCGCCGCCTTCAATGCGTCGGCGGGCATGGCGTCTTATGCCGCCAGCAAGTCGGGCCTCGTTGCGCTGACGCGGGCCCTGGCGAACCGCTATGGCGCCGACGGCGTTCGCGCAAACTGCGTTTGCCCGGGATGGGTGCGCACGCGTATGAGCGAGGCCGAAATGGCAGAGTTTGCCGAGACGAATGGAACGACAGTCGAACAGGAGTTTGGGCGGGTGGCTCAGCGCATCGCGCTCGGCCGTGTGGCTGTTCCATCGGAAATAGCGACGTGCATCGCATTCCTCGCTTCCGACGACGCATCCTTTGTGACAGGCGCAGCCCTGGTGGCCGACGGTGGAGCGCGTACCGCAGCCCTCTCTCGTTTGCACTAGTGCGACCGGATTCAAGATACCGAAGGTGTTTACTATGACTCAATCTCTGCCTGAACGTGCCCGTGTCGTCGTGATCGGCGGCGGCATCATCGGCGCTTCAACCCTTTATCACCTGGCTCACAAGGGCATTTCCGACGCTGTGCTGCTAGAGCGGGACCGGTTTGCCAGCGGTACCACCTGGCATGCTGCGGGTATCGTTGGTCAGTTGCGTGACTCGAAGGCGCAAACGGAGCTTGCACAGTACACGACGCGTCTGTTCCAGTCTCTGGAAGAGGAAACCGGACAGGCCACGGGTTATAAGGAAAACGGGTCGATGACCGTTGCGCTCACGCCCCAACGTCTGGAACTGATTCGTCGCAATGTTTCAGCTGCCAAGCGGATGGGCGTGCCTTGTCTCTACCTCACCCCGGAGGAGATCAAGGAGCGGTGGCCGCTGCTGCGAGCGGACGACTTGCTGGGCGGCCAGTTCGTGCCTTCAAACGGTCAGGTGAACCCGCTCGACGTCACGGCCGCGCTCATCAAGGGCGCAAAGCAGAAAGGCGCGAAGGCCTTCGAGAACACGCCTGTGGTTGACGTCGTTGTCAAGGACGGGAAGGTCCAGGCGGTCAAGACTGCGCATGGCGATATTGCCTGCGAACGGGTGCTTCTGGCCGGCGGTATGTGGACGCACGCGTTCGCGAAGAGGCTCGGCATTTCCGTGCCCCTGCACGCGGCTGAGCACTATTACATCGTGACCGAAGCGTTGCCTGGGCTTGCGCGTACGACGCCGGTGCTCACGGTCGCCGACGAACGTGCCTACTACAAGGAAGACGCCGGCAAACTGCTCGTAGGCTTCTTTGAAGCAACGGGAAATGCGTGGCCGAAGCGGGGAATGGAGATTCCGTCGAGCTTCTCATTTTCGGAACTCCCGCCGGACATGGACCATATGGAGCCACAGCTCCTGTCAGCATTCGATCGAGTGCCGGTGCTGCAGAATACCGGAATCCAGTTATTCTTTTGCGGTCCCGAGAGCTTCACACCCGACGGCCGTGCCTACATGGGCCCGAGCGCCGAGGTCGGCGGTGTGTACGTGGCCGCCGGGTTCAACTCGAACGGCATCCTGTCATCTGGCGGTGCAGGAAAGGTGATGGCGGACTGGCTGGTCGACGGTCTGCCGCCCGTCAGCATGGGTGCGCTGCACGCGCAGCGAGCGTTGCCGTTCCAGGCCAACGACCGCTACTTGCGCGAACGGGTGGCAGAGTCGCTCGGCATGCACATGACGCTGCACTGGCCCGGCCACCATGTACATACCGCGCGAGGGGTGCGCCACTTCCCGCTTCACGACCGACTCATTGCCGCCGGCGCAGTAATGGGCGAGCGAATCGGCTGGGAGTTTCCGCTGTATTTTGACGAGCCCGGCGCACAGTTGCCCGACGAGCCCAGCCTCAAGCGACAGGCGTGGTTCCCGATGGTGGAGCGCGAATGCCTGGCCGCCCGCGATGCGGCACTGCTCGTCGATCAGAGCTGCTATGGCAAGCTGCTCGTCAAGGGACGCGATTCGCTGAAGGCGCTGGAACACGGGTCCGCCAACCGTATTGACGTACCGGTGGGGCAGTCCGTCTATACGCATTGGCTGAACGACCGGGGCGGCATCGAGGCCGACATCACCATCACGCGCCTCGCCGAGCAAGAGTTTCTTGTTGTCACGGGGCACCCAAGCCAGGTCCGCGACCGCTGCTGGTTCGAAGCTCATGTGGACGCTTCGTGGAACGTTCAGATCCACGACGTCACGACAGCGTATGCGATGTTCTCGTTGAGCGGTCCGCGCTCCCGCGAGATCCTACAGCAGGTAACCGACGCCGATGTCTCCAATGCGGCATTCGCTTTCGGACAGGCGAGGTTAATGGACGTCGGACTGGCCCGCTGCTGGGTGTTGCGCCGTAGCTTCCTTGGAGAGCTGGGATACGAGTTCTATCCGACGAACGATGTCGCGAGGCACGTTTTCGGCGAACTAGTGAGCGCGGGCGAGTCGCGTGGCATGCGCCTTGGAGGGTTTCTGGCAATGAACCATTGTCGCCTCGAGAAGGGCTTTGTGCATTTCGGCCACGACATCGGCGAAGACGATACACCGCTGGAAGCGGGTCTGAGGTTCGCAGTCGCGTGGGACAAGGATGTGAACTTCATCGGGCGCAATGCGCTGGAACGCCAGCGTGACGCCGGGCCTCTCGAAGTGCGGCTGGTGAACCTCAAGGTGCGCGAAGCGAACCTTGACGATGGCCCGTATCTGTACCGTAACGAGCCTGTCTGGAAGGGCGACGAGCTGGTGGGCTATGTAACGTCCGGAGCGTGGGGTTTCCGGCTCAGCGGTTCGTTTGGCATGGCGTCCGTCAAACGTAAGGGCGGGGTCACCGCCGAGTGGCTGCGCGAGGGTGGATTCGAGGCGGAGGTAGCCGGCGTCCGTCATCCGGTAGATCTACAGTTTAGCGGCTACTACGACCCGAAAAGCGAGCGCATGCGCGGCTGACCCCTGAGGAACTCGAGATGGATGAACGATACAACGTGCTGTTTGAACCGGTGAAGATCGGCCCTGTCACGGCGAAAAACCGATTCTTTGCCGTCGCTCATAGCGCCGGAATGGGCTTTGCACAGCCCCATGCAACCGCGGCGCTTCGCGCGATGAAGGCGGAGGGCGGCTGGGCAGTTGTGTGTACCGGAGTCTGCGAGATCGATGAGACGTCGGACATGATGGGCCATCAGAACGATCGTCTTTGGGACGATCACGACGTCGCCTGTCATCGCCTGGCAACCGATGAAATCCACAAGCATGGCTCCCTCGCTGCAGTCGAACTGGCCCATCTCGGTCTCGGTGCCCGAAACCTGTACAGCCGTGTACCTGCATTGGGTCCGGGCAGTCTGAAATGTACCTCGTCATATGTGCCGACGCAGTCCATGCCCATGACAATTGCGGACATCCAGGCGTTTCGCGCCGCACATCGCCGCGCCGTCGGGCGAGCGGTGGCGGCTGGTTACGACATTGTCTATGTCTACGCCGCACACGACCGAGCACTCCCCCTCCATTTTCTGTCGGCCCGCTACAACAAACGCACGGACGAATATGGCGGCTCATTGGAGAACCGCATGCGTCTCTTGAAGGAGCTGATCGAAGATACGGTCGACGAAGTGAGGGGGCGTTGTGCCGTGGCGGTCCGCTTCGCGGTGCATGACTTCACTGGAGCGATATCCGCCAAGGAAGAAGGACGCGCGGTGATCGAGGCGCTCGGCGAGTTGCCGGATCTATGGGACGTGAATGTCAGTCCGTGGTCGTTCGACTCATCAACTGCCCGTTTCGCCGAAGAGGGCTTTCAGGACGAGTACATCGGCTTTGTTAAGGCGCTCACATCGAAGCCAGTGGTAGGCGTTGGCCGCTTTACGTCTCCTGATGCGATGGTGTCTCGCATCAGGCGCGGGCTCGTCGACTTCGTGGGTGCTGCTCGCCCCTCGATTGCCGATCCGTTCATTCCTGAAAAGGTGCGAACCGGGCGAATTGAAGAGATTCGCGAGTGCATTGGTTGTAATGTATGTGCGTCAACGGAAATGTACGGTGTGCCGATTCGCTGCACGCAGAACGCCACCATCGGCGAAGAGTGGCGCAAGGCCTGGCATCCGGAGCGGACGTCCAAGTTGCACGGTCAGCAAAGCGCGCTGATCGTAGGCGCTGGTCCTGCGGGACTTGAGGCAGCACTGACTCTGGCCCAACGGGGCGTAGAGGTGTCGATCGTTGATCGCGAGAGTCATCTCGGCGGACGGATCGAATGGGAGTCGAAGCTCCCTGGGGCGCAGACACTCGCACGGGTGCGCGATTATCGCATCTATCAGCTGGAGCGCATGAGCAATGTACAGATCTACCGGCACTCGCCGGTTGGTGTTGACGACATTCTGCAATTCGGCGCCCAGCGCATTGTGCTCGCGACGGGATCCCACTGGAGGACGGATGGCGTGGGGCCGGCGACACCGAATGGAATTACAGGGCTGGAGCATGTTCATATCCTGTCACCCGAAGCAGTTGTCGGCGGTGCTGCAATTGCGGGACCGGTTGTGGTGTACGACGACGATCACTATTACGTAGGGCATGCGGTTGCTGAGTGGTTGCGCGCCAAGGGCTATGACGTCACGCTTGTCACGCCTCTGGCCGATGTCTCCCAATGGTCGTACTACACGCTCGAGCTCAGGCGGATCGAGGAGCGTCTGGAGGATGCTGGAATTAGTTGTGTCACGAAGACGAAGGTCAAGGCGGGGCGTTCCGGCGCCTTACTCCTCGCCAGCGGAAGGAAGGAATCGAGCATTGCATGCGGCACATTCGTGCCCGTGACACTGCGCACCCCAGACCGAATGCTGATGGACGAACTGGCGGCTCGGCGCAGCGAATGGCAGAACGCGGGCGTCGAGTCTGTCGCCCTGATAGGGGACGCAATGGCGCCGGGAACGGTTGCCGCGGCGGTCTACGCGGGAGCGGCCTATGCCAGGGAGCTCGGAGAAGCGCGCCGCAGCGAGTCTTTTCTACGTGAGCGCGCGGTTCTTTAGCGCACGATACGGCACGATCCAGTTCTTGAACCTGTTGAGATAGACATGACATATACGACCAAGCTTCCAAACACCTACACACTGCGCGTGACGTGTCCGGCCACCACGGGGATCGTTGCTGCGATCAGTGGTTTCCTCGCCGAACATAACTATTACATTAACGAAATGTCGCAGTACGACGACGAGGAAGCGCAGCGCTTCTTCCTTCGCTGTGTTTTTCAGGTGAACGGTGAGATCACGGACGATGACCGTGACATGCTGGTTGGTTTCGAAATGCTGGCGGATCGCTTCACCATGGAGTGGTCGGTTCGGCGAACCGATCGTGCCCGGAGGGTCCTGTTGATGGTTTCCAAGTTTGATCACTGCCTTCGTGACCTGCTATACCGTTGGGAGGCAGGTGAGCTGAATATGGAAGTGGCCGCAATCGTATCGAATCACGAAACCCTCAAGCCGATCGCGGACAGGTACGGCCTGAGGTTCTTCTACATGCCCATAACGCCGGAGACGAAGTCGAAACAGGAAAATGCGCTGCGGGCGGTCATTTACGAAAAGAAGGTTGATCTGATCGTCCTGGCTCGCTACATGCAGATTCTGAGCGACGATATTGCCCGCGAATTGCATGGGAATTGCATCAATATTCATCATTCGTTCTTGCCCAGCTTCAAAGGCGGGTCGCCATATGCGCAGGCGCACAAACGCGGTGTCAAGCTGATCGGCGCCACGTCGCATTACGTCACCGGCGAGCTGGATGAAGGTCCAATCATCGAGCAGGACATTCGTCGCGTTGACCATCGCTACTCCGTCGCGGAGATGCAGGCGATGGGCCGGGACGTGGAATGTCAGGTGCTCTCCAGGGCATTGAAGATGCACCTGGAAGACCGTGTCTTCCTCGACGACAACAAGACGATCGTCTTCTCCTAAACACGATTTGGCCTCTAGCTATTGAGACGCGATATGTCCGCAAAAGTGATTGACGGCAAAGCCCTTTCCCGGACGATCCGGGAAAAGCTCGCTGGGCTCGTCGAAAAATTGAAACAGCAACACCAGATAACCCCTGGCCTTGCCGTCGTTCTGGTCGGGGACGATCCAGCCAGCGAGATTTATGTGCGCAACAAAGCCCGGCAGACCGTCGAGGTCGGCATGCAATCGTTCGAGCATAAATTGTTGCCGACTGTCAGCCAGAAAGAACTCCTTGACCTGATTGCAAGGCTCAACGCCGACCCGGCGGTGCACGGAATCCTGGTGCAGCTACCGCTGCCCGGTCACATCTCCGACAAGCAGGTGATCGAGAGCATTGCTCCCGCGAAAGACGTCGACGGATTTCATCCCGAGAATGTCGGGCGGATCGCGAGCGGAGAGGGCGGGATTGTTCCTTGCACCCCGATGGGTTCGATGATGCTGATACGTCACGCGCTGGGTGACATTGCCGGGATGAACGCCGTGGTTGTCGGTCGATCGAACATCGTAGGGAAGCCGATGGCGCAGTTGCTGTTGGCGCAGAACTGCACGGTTACGGTCGCACACTCCCGTACTCGGGATATTCCCGCGCTGGCGAGAACAGCGGACATCCTGGTGGCGGCCGTTGGGCGTCCTGAAATGATCAAGGGGGACTGGGTGAAACCTGGCGCCTGTGTCATCGACGTCGGGATCAACCGTGTTTTGAACATTGGCGGCGAGGGATACAGAGTTGTGGGTGATGTCGACTATCGCGAGGTGGCAGAAGTGGCCGCCTGCATCACACCGGTTCCCGGTGGCGTCGGACCGATGACAATCGCCTGCCTTCTCGCGAACACCTATCTGGCGACCTTGGCGATCCACGGCATCTCATCGGACGCAACTTTCTGAGAGCGAGCCCGTACACGATCGGGCATCTGGAATAAACAGTTATGGGATGGAACTATGAAGGTGATGGTCGCGGTCAAGCGAGTCTCGGACTCGAATGTCAAGGTACGAGTCCGTTCCGATGGACTTGGCGTTGACGTTAGCAACATCAAAATGTCGATGAACCCGTTCGACGAAATCGCGGTCGAAGGAGCGGTACGCCTGAAGGAAGCCGGCGTGGCGACCGAAGTGATCGCTGTGTCCGCGGGTGTCCTGCAGTCACAGGAGACCCTGCGCACGGCACTGGCGATCGGCGCGGACCGCGCGATCCTGATCGAATCAAATGAAGACCTGCAGCCGTTAGCGGTCGCAAAGCTGCTCAAGGCGCTGGTAAACAAGGAACAGCCTTCGTTGGTGATTTTAGGCAAGCAGGCGATCGACGACGATTCGAATCAGACTGGCCAGATGCTCGCCGCGCTGGCTAATCTGCCGCAAGCGACGTTTGCGTCGAAGGTTGTCGTGACAGACGGTAAAGCTACTGTGTCGCGCGAGGTGGACGGCGGCACGGAAACGTTGTCGCTGACGCTGCCGGCCGTGGTCACAACCGATCTGCGCCTGAACGAGCCGCGTTATGTCACGCTGCCCAACATCATGAAGGCAAAGAAGAAGCCGCTGCAAATCGTGAAGCCGGAAGACCTCGGAGTTGATATCACGCCGCGCCTGAAGACGCTGAAAGTGGTCGAGCCGCCGAAACGCGGCGCCGGTGTAAAGGTGCACGACGTGAAGACGCTGGTCGAGAAGCTGAAGACCGAAGCCAAGGTGCTGTAAGGGAGCGAAGGCAAATGACGATTCTGGTAATTGCGGAACACGATAGCGCGACGGTGAAGGCCGGGACGCTGAACACGATGGGGGCTGCCGCATTGATCTCCACTTTCCTCGACAAGGAAATTCACGTGCTGGTGGCCGGTCACAACGCGCAGGGCGCGGCCGACGCGGCTGCGAAGATCGCCGGCGTTTCGAAGGTGCTGCTCGCCGACGCGCTGCAACTGGAAGCTGGTCTTGCGGAAAACGTCGAAGCGACGGTGCTGAACATCGCAAAGAATTACACGCACATCCTCGCGCCCGCGACTGCTTACGGCAAGAACATCACGCCGCGTATCGCAGCCAAACTCGACGTCGCGCAGATCAGCGACATCACCGCAGTGGATTCTGCGGACACGTTCGAGCGCCCGATCTACGCGGGCAACGCGATCGCGACGGTGCAGTCTCAAGATTCGATCAAGGTCGTCACGGTGCGCATGACCGGTTTCGACGCGGTGGCAGCCGAGGGCGGCAGCGCTGCAATCGAGAAGATCCAAGCCGCGGCAGACAGTGGCATCTCGCGGTTCGTAAGCCGTGAAGTGACAAAGCTGGACCGCCCGGAACTGACCTCCGCGAAAATCATCGTCTCGGGTGGCCGGGGGCTGGGGGATGGCGAAAACTATACGAAGGTTCTCGAGCCGCTTGCGGACAAGCTGAACGCAGCGCTCGGCGCCTCGCGCGCGGCAGTCGATGCGGGCTTCGTGCCGAACGACTACCAGGTCGGCCAGACCGGCAAGATCGTCGCGCCGCAACTGTATGTGGCGGTCGGCATCTCGGGTGCGATTCAGCATCTGGCCGGGATGAAGGACTCGAAAGTCATCGTCGCGATCAACAAGGACCCGGAAGCGCCGATCTTCAGCGTCGCCGATTACGGACTGGTGGGGGATCTTTTTGAATTGACACCAGCGCTAGTAAATGAGCTTGGCTAACCCGCGGAGTAAAAATGCTTAAACACACACCGTATTATCACAAGTTGGTTGCGGCTGGAGCGAAGCTGCAGGATCGTGGCGGATTCGCCACGCCGAATTTCTTCTCGTCCGTCGCGGACGAGAACACGGCCGTGCGCGAGCGGGTCGGCATGTTCGATGTCTACTATCAGGTTGGCGTGGAGGTAAAAGGCAAGGATGCAGAGAAATTGCTGGAGAGAGCACTGGTCAATGACGTCAGGCGGATGCGCGACGGCGGCGTGATATACAGCTCCGTTTGCAATGAGAAGGGTGGGATCGTTGATGACTTGACCTGCTTCCGGTTTGACGGCAACAAGTTTTGGCTCTCGCCGACTCCGTCAAGGGTTTACGCAGTCGTCGAGGCGGTCAGCCGACTCATCGGTTCATTAAGTGTGACGGTAACTAACCTTGGTTACTCAAACGCCTATCTTTCGATACAGGGGCCCAACTCCCGCGAATTGTTGTCTGAGTTGACCGACGCCGACGTTTCGCGCGACGCGCTCAAGTACTTTTCGTTTAAGACGGGCAGTGTCGCTCAGGTGCCGGAGGCAATGATTTCGCGTACCGGGTACTCGGGCGAACTCGGCTACGAGCTTTTCTTCCCGGTCGAATACGCCGAGCATGTTTGGGATGCGGTCGCGGATGCAGGCACGAAATTTGACATCAGGCCCTGTGGGATGAAAACGATGCGTTCGCTGCGCATCGAGAAGTCGTATTTGCTGTATGGCCTTGATATCAATGAGAACACCGACCCCCTGTCAGCCGGATTGGGCTGGACGGTCAGGTTTGACGACCGGGATTTTGTCGGACGCTCCTCGCTCGATCTGTTAGCCTCGACGGGTGTCTCAAGTCAGCTGCGGTTGATCGACACAGGGTCGATCAATCCAATCCTACACGGTGAAAAGGTATTCCACAACGGAGAGGAGGTTGCGGTGGTGACCTCGGGTGATCCCGGTTTTCATCTCGGGAAGACCTTTGCTTTTGCATACCTTCCGACCGCGCTCGCAGTGGAAGGCACCGAGGTGGAGATCGGTCTTGCGGACGAAAGCGGGAAGGTCGCTGGCACCGTTTTGTCTCAGGCACCATATGATCCGATGCGGAGCCGGTTGACGTCGTGAGTTAGTGCGGTCCACAGTGCGAACTCAGAAAGTGTCCGTCTGACCACTCGCGATAAACTAGTTCAATTTATTTGAGCATTTGGTCTGTGCGGAACAACCAACGATTCCAGGGCGCCGCCATTGACCGGAAGATTCGCGAGTACTGTTTAGCGCAGTCTGCTCCCCATATAAGAGGACATCCGATAGCGCTTCACCTATTGCACGTTAGTCGCACGCCATAGACGCGTGCACACGCTCCGAGGTCGTGTGCCGCGCCTTCGACCAGCATGCCTACACGGCATGGACTCGTATCCAGCGCAATCAGCGCGATGCGATACATATTCAGCGGCGCGTAGGCGCGAATCGCAGGTATGTCAGAAGCTGCTCCACTGATTTATGCCCAAGGCCCGCGAGTTCCATAGTACAAAATGATAATAAAGCGTCCTCATGAGCGACTGCTGCAGCGAGTGCGCACATGGCTGTCAGCGCCCCACGATGCGCGATTTCGTGATAGATATCCCGGTAATACAAAACGTCGCTTCGGAAACAGGATATGAGCTCGGACCATGGCTGCGTCTTTAAATGCGCAGCCTTGCGCCGGCCCTCTAAAATCGCCTCGCTGGGGTCGGGCAGATAAATCTGGTGTGCAGTCAGGCACGAGCGCAGGCGGGCTTTCGTCTCATTCTCGACCTGAAGGATGATCGCGAGTTTGTATCTTTCGTCGAGGTCTTCAGCTTGCGCCAACATGGTATTGAAGAAGGCCTCGCCCTCTACTTCTCCTTGATGTAGGAAAAGAAGGTCGGCAGCTTGTTGATTCGAAAGCACGGGTAACTCCGCTATGACTCGACGATATGGCCATCGTGCCGCAGAGTACCCCTGACAAAAAATCCGTCAATCGGCTGATTTTTCGATGAGTCCGTTTTGATGCGTCAATCGACCAGCATGAGCAGCCTGCTCACGAAAGCGCGCTTCCGGATTTTACTGAACCCGGAAACGCCGAGCGCGTCTGCGAGCCACAGGCCATCAGTTGCCATGCGAATGACATCGGCAGTTGCTCGGTCGATGCCATCGTTTTTTGCTCGATTGCTCCAACGAGAGAGGGCGTCTTCGTATAGCTTCCGGACAGACGCGTCTCGGCCGAAATAGGCGACGACGAGCGCCGCCGAAGCAAGACTTTCCGCCTCCGTTGTTGGGTCAGTTTCGAATGTCGCACGGACGTACGCCCTGAGCCACCCTCCCGGCGTCCTGTCTTGTTCCGCCATTCTATCAACCGCAGCCTCGAAGTTTGCGAATGCAAACTCAAGGAGTTCGTGAACGAGTTGGTCTTTTGTCTTGAAATGGTAGAGCAGTCCACCCTTGCTCATGTTTGCAGTCGCTGCTACCTCCTCGAGCGTCAGAGCCGCCGCTCCTCGCTGCAAGACAAGAGTTTCGGCTGCGCGCAGTATTGAGTCTCGATTGTTGGGTCGCATCTGGTGGTGTCCCGTTGATTGCCGCTCGGAAGTATGCCGAATGATTCGCGGGGGATTTATATCACAAAGGCTTTTCCACATGTTCAAATAGTCGAGTCGACTGCGAACTTAACGTGCTGACTAACGCTTAAGCTTGAAACATGGCGGGCGTCGATACCCTCACGGGGCTTTCCGGTTCGCCATGTGTGAGCCACGACGACTTCGTCCAGGGGCGAGGCAGGAGGAGCGATGTTACTTTCTGATGACAACAAAGGCTGGGTACAGTTCGTGGCCGTCATCGACCGTTCAACCCGCGCACGGTGGGCTGGCGATGCAGCCGAACATCATGGTTGAACCGGTCACGGAGGCACTGCGCCTGGCGTGCTTCCGTCGCCGTCCTGAGGCCGCGGTAATCGTGCATGGCAGTATGGTATTAGCTGGTTTCGGAACGCGCTGACGACTCGCAAGGTGTGTTCGTCCAGTCGTCGCTTCCATTTTTCTTCATCGCGTCCGCACCAAAGTGATGGTGCAGTTAGTCGGACAGCGATAAGCCGCGGCTTGCCAGACTGATTATGGAAGATTATGTCGACAGCGATGGCCGCCATCGACATTCGAGCGGTTAGCCTGTACAGCGTGATCAAGCTTCAGGGTACTCACGCGGAAAATTCTAGTCTTCTCTGAGAATGTGCTCGTGATACCAGGCGCCGAACTCGGCGATTTTGCTCTCCTGCGCCGAATAGGGGCCTGGAGAGTAGGTTTGTGACTGGATTCCGGACTGATTGTTCTCGGTAATTGTCTTATCTTCAAGTATTGTTGTTTGCCACACGGCTTTGATCCGTTCGAGATCGTAGTCGGGACCTTCCTGGGCGTCGCTGGAGACCATCCATAAAACTTCGACGTCCGTTGAAAGTGGGCCTTTCGGATTAAAGCGAAATGCGATGGCGTGATCGCTGTTTGCGAGCACCACACTGATCGGGTTGAATATGCAGCCAGTCTGGGCCCCATCATATTCAGCATCCGAGATGATCAGAGGCGCGACTGGTTTTCCATCGAGCGACTCGGTCAAGTTGCCTCTGCCTATGGGGAGCCGCCCGGCCGACTGGAGGAATGGGGTGGAGGGGCCGTCAGCGAACATATCTGGCTGCCGTCCGGTCTGCTTTTCCGCTAACTCCCAAAGTGCGAAAGTCTTCATGTATTCGTCTGCCAGTCCATTGGACGATCCCGGGCCCGCGCCGAAAGCTAACATCTTCATGTCGTCGTGCACGGAGCAGTAAGTCGCGTGCGCTGGTTTGCAGTGGTAGCACTCGAAGAAATTCTCGACCACAAGTTTCCAGTTTGCCGCTGTTGGAAAGACCCGGCGCGCGGCGACCTTTGTTTGTTCAAGGTTATACCGAGCAAGCATAGGTTTAAACCGAGAAACAAACTGTTCAAACGACGGAGGCGAATCTTTTGACAGGTTGAGGAAGACAAATCCCTTGAAGATGCCAACGGCACAAGGGTTCAATCCGTGTTCCGCCATTGGAAAATCCGGCGGCATGAAACGCGCGGACTTAAGATTCCCTGCGAGATCGTAGCTCCACGCATGATAGGGGCACGTCAGCGACCTAACAGTTCCTTCTTTTTCGAGGCAAATTTTGGAGCCGCGATGACGACAGACGTTGAAGTGGGCACGTACAGATCCCTGCCGGTCACGGAGAACAATAATGCTTTCGCCGCCGAACTCGACCGTAAAATAGCTACCAGGCTCAGGGATTCTGCTTTCGTGGTCCACAAGGAGCCATTGAGTGCGTCCTAAGGACTGGACATCGTTTTTGAAAATCCCATCGTCACAATACATGTGTTGGGGTAGCGAGTATCCAGAGCGCCATTCGTCCGCAATCGCAGTCATTTCATTATCCGACATAATTCGCTTATCGTTTAGGGTGGTAAGTTTGAAGCTGCCGTTTTCACAAGTCCAAGGTGAGATGACCTTTGGCGCGGGAAACGCACGGGCACATCAGATGTTGTTCGTTTCGCTCTTCATCGGTGAGCACATCGTCAAGATGCACCACCTCACCGTTCAGAAATTTCGTCACGCAGGCCCCACAAACGCCTTCGAGGCAGCCGGTTGGGAGGAGAACACCTTTGGATTCGAGCGCTTGTATCAAGGTTTGATCCGATCTCACATTGATCGTCAGGCCGGTTCGAGCAAGTGTTAACTGAAAATCGTCCAAAGGATTCGAAGTCCAGGCGGCACCCTGGAATTTTTCCGAATAAACGGCAGCGGAAGGAAGATGATGTCGAGCCGCGGCTTCGACTGCTGCCATGAATGGCGACGGGCCACATGTGTAGATATGTTTTGCAGTTGAAGATGCGAGGAACACCTGGTCGAGAACACCGGGAACGGAATTTCGACTGACGTCAAGTTGAACTGCAAAGTTCTGCCCGAAGCACTCGACCCCGAGTTCCGCACGGAGATCGCTGAGGCCTTCCCGTCGTCCGAAGTGATGAAGCATAAACGGATCGCCTCGGCGCGTGAGTTCGTGGGCCATCGCGAGCAATGGAGTGATCCCGACCCCTCCTGAGATCAGAAGATGGGGCCCGTGATCGTCTTTCAGGCCAAATGCATTGCGGGGTTCACCGATGTCAAGTACGTCGCCCACCGAAACCTGATGCATGGATAAGGACCCCCCGCGCGAACAGGGGTCTTTTTTGACAAGTATGGAAAAACGCGCACGATCGGACGGATCGCCACAAAGGGAATATTGTCTGACCAAGCCGCTTGGCGTTGTAACGTCAATATGCGAGCCCGCCGTATAGGCTGGAAGCGGAGCCTGGGTCGTCGGTTGGAGGACGAAGAGCCGCATTTCGGCTCCAATGCTACTTGAGTGTCTAACTTCGATTTGCACGCTCAGCCTCGTAACTATACCGTCTGGACGGTATAGTTAGCTATTGTGTTCTCGCTGTCAATGGGGAAATTACCAGGATGGAGGGAGAAATCTCGGGAGTGGTGTGATCGACGTTGAGGTATCGCGGCCGCAACGACAGGCGTTTGGTCGCTGAAGCGGTGTTCCCGGCTCAGTTGCTCGAGCGCCGCTTCTTGTGGGCGGATCTGCTAGTTATGTCACAAGGATCAAGACGAATCAGACCGTTGCAGAACGCGACATGCACGTCGACTTCGTCACCATATTTTTTGCGGCGTCAGTTGTCGATCGCCGGGTAAGGCGTGGTTTTTAATCATCCATACGGTTGATTGAGGGAGAGGTCGGCAGCGGACACAATGACGTCTGCAAGCGGATTGCTTTTCGTTTGCTCGGATCATAAATCACGGCTTCTTTGCCAGGTATGATGACGCACTCCAACTTATTAGAGCAGTACGGTCCGCGCGAGTCGATCGAGTATGACGTCGTCATCGTCGGCGGCGGCCCTGCGGGCCTGTCGGCCGCCATTCGTCTGAAGCAGCGCGCTGCCGAACAAGGCGTCGAGCTTGGCGTGTGCGTGCTGGAAAAAGGCTCGGAGATCGGGGCGCATATCCTGTCGGGCGCCGTGATGGACCCGCGCGCGATCAACGAACTGATTCCGGACTGGAAGGAAAAAGGCGCGCCGCTGACGGTCGACGTGACCGAGGACCGTTTCCTGTTTCTGTCGGCAACGGGCGCGAAGAGCGTGCCGGTCTGGGCGCTGCCGGGTAACTTCAGGAACCACGGCAACTACGTGATCAGCCTCGCGAATGTCACGCGCTGGCTGGGTCAGCAGGCCGAGGCGCTGGGTGTCGAGATCTTCCCGGGCTTTCCGGCGGCCGAAGTGCTGTACAACGACGACGGCTCGGTCAAGGGCGTCGCGACCGGCAACCTCGGCATCGGCAAGGACGGCGAACCGACCGAAAACTTCCAGCTCGGCATGGAGCTGCACGCGAAGTACACGCTGTTCTGCGAAGGCGCGCGCGGCCACCTCGGCCGCCAGCTGAACGAGAAGTTCAAGCTGCGCGACGGCGTCGATCCGCAGGTGTACGGCATCGGTATCAAGGAGCTGTGGGAGATCGATCCCGCCAGGCACACGCCGGGTCTGGTGATGCATACGGCTGGCTGGCCGCTCGAAAACGACACCTACGGCGGCTCGTTCCTCTACCACATGGACAACAACCAGGTCGTGGTCGGCTTCGTGGTCGGCCTCGGCTATTCGAATCCGTATCTGTCGCCGTTCGAGGAATTCCAGCGCTACAAGACGCATCCGGCGATCCGCGCGATTCTCGAAGGCGGCAAGCGCGTGTCCTACGGCGCGCGCGCGATCACCGCGGGCGGCCTGATGTCGTTGCCGAAGCTGGTGTTCCCGGGCGGTGCGCTGGTCGGCGACGACGCGGGGTTTCTCAACGCGTCGCGCATCAAGGGTTCGCACGCCGCGATCAAGACCGGCATGCTCGCCGCCGATGCCGCGTTCGACGCCGTCCAGGCCGGCCGCCAGGCGGACGAGCTGAGCACGTACCCGGAAGCGTTCAAGACGTCGTGGCTCTACACCGAGCTGTATCGCGCGCGTAATTTCAAGCAGTGGATGAGCAAGGGTCTCTACCTCGGCACGCTGATGGTCGGTCTCGAGCAGAAGCTGCTCGGCGGCAACGTGCCGTGGACGCTGCATCATCAGCATTCCGATCACGAGATGCTGAAGCCGGCTTCGCAGTGCAAGCCGATCACGTATCCGAAACCGGACGGGCAGCTCACGTTCGACCGGTTGTCCTCGGTGTTCATCTCGAACACCAATCACGAAGAAAACCAGCCGGTGCACCTGACGCTGAAAGATCCGTCGGTGCCGGTGAACGTGAACTGGCAGACCTACGCGGGGCCGGAGTCACGCTTCTGCCCGGCGGGTGTCTACGAGTTCGTGAAGAACGAGCAAAACGAAGACCGCTTGCAGATCAATGCGCAGAACTGCGTGCACTGCAAGACCTGCGACATCAAGGACCCGACGCAGAATATCGTCTGGGTCACGCCTGAAGGTGGCGGTGGGCCGAACTATCCAGGCATGTAGTGAAGCTCCCGGGGAAAAAAGCTTCGTGGTTCTGCCGCGCCGATGGATGGTAGCGAAGCTTGGGCTGGTTGAATCGGTTTCGCCGGCGGCGGCGCCTGTCAGTCCGCTCCGCCGCCAAGCTCAGGCATAGTTTGGACGTGGTTTAGCGAGCCGATTTTCGCGCTTTCTACCCTGACTCCGACCGCATCTCCACGATGTGAATGTCCGGTTCTGACTAAGCCTCATGCGGATGCGACCCTTTTTTCTTGGTTCCCTCGCTTCAGTTTGGACGACTGCGTGCACTGGCAAACTTGAGAGAGTATGATGTAGCACAGATGTGACACATGAGAGGTCTCTATGTCTACCACCACGCTCCGCCTTCCGCCGGAACTCCGCGAGCGGATCTCGAGACTTGCTGAAGAATCGGGAACTACAGTCCACAGCTTCATGCTGGAGGCGATTGCCGAGAGGGTCACCAGCGAAGAACTGCGTCGCGAATTCCTCACTGAAGGTAACGATCGCCTCGCAAACATGCTGGAGAACGGCCTCGGGATTGAGTGGGCCGACATGCGCGACTATCTGGGCCAGCGGGCCGCAGGGCGCGATCCGGGAACACCGAAGGTCAAGCGATGGCGCGAATAGTTCTTGCGCCTGAAGTTCGCGATGATTTTGACCGGATCTTTGACTTCCTGTTTGAACACAACCCCGCGAGCGCCGCAAAACACATTGACGATATCGTTCGCGCGTTAGACATCCTTCAGACGAGTCCTCAAATTGGACGGCCTGTTAGTGGCCCCGGCGCAATGCGCGAGCTGGTCATTTCGAATGGAGCGCATGGTTATCTTGCGCTGTATCGTTTTGTGGCTGAGCTGGACGTTGTGCTGGTGGCCGCCATTCGCAGCCAGAGGGAGTTGCGGTATCGGCGTACCGGCAACTGAACGACAGGGACAGAAGGAGGCCTGGCCTCAGAAGTGGTGCCGGTAGAGCGGTAAATATGGGCGCCTGTGTGGGGCGCCCACCGATCCATGACCGCA
This sequence comes from Paraburkholderia sp. 32, assembly GCF_050435345.1. NCBI lineage: Bacteria > Pseudomonadati > Pseudomonadota > Betaproteobacteria > Burkholderiales > Burkholderiaceae > Paraburkholderia > Paraburkholderia sp. 32. Next base: position 558,783 of record NZ_JBNDKD010000002.1, on the reverse strand, counting down.
ATTGACATAAAAGAAATTAGCGAATATATGTAGTAATCCTTAATGTATGACTAACCAACGATGACTGGCGGACACGTCAACTGGGTTCGTACGTTGGGAACAAGAACCTCAGGTCGCGATGGCCAGGATCTTCAGGAGGGGCCCATCCTGGGCAAGGTGCTCTTAGAAGCTTTCACGCGTCGTCATAGTAGTCCTCGGGGGGGTGCCCCTATGTGATTCGTCAAGCATTAGGGGCGGATTTAGGTTGATATAGGGTGCCGTCCCGCAGCATGGCGAACAGCACGTCACAGCGTCGTCGGGCCAGAGCGATGAGCGCCTGATTGTGGCGCTTACCCTGCTGGACCTTGCGCGAGTAATAGTCTCTTGAGATTGGATCGCGCAGAGCTGCGAAGGCGGAGAGGAAGAGCGCTCTCTTGAGCACCTTGTTGCCCCGCCGGGATGGATGTTCGCCCCGTATCGACGAGCCCGAGCGCCGGGTGACCGGGGCGAGGCCGGCGTAGGCAGCCAGATGCGCGGCTGAGGCGAACGCCTTGTGAGCGACTTCAGTGAGGAGTCTGGCGGCAGTCCTGACGCCGACTCCCGGCATGCTGGTCAGGACCGGCCAAAGAGGGTGTGCTTGCACCAGACGCTCGACTTCGCTGGCAACCTCATCGCGCTGCTTGCGCAAGGACGCGAGTTGCTGTGCAAGACGCGGCATGACGATGGTTGCTGCCTGAGTACCGGGCACGATCACAGCCTGTTCGCGGAGCGCCTGAACGATCTCGGCCGCGAGGCTCTTGCCCATGCGAGGCGCGAGTTTGGTGAGGCGGTTGGCAAGCGTTTTCTCGCTGGTCGCGGCAAGTTCTGCGGGCGATGGATACCGCTCAAGCAGATCGAGCACGGCCGGATGGTCGAGGCGCGGCCCCAGAACGCGTTCCAGCGCTGGATGGATCTGGGTGAGCAAACCTCGAATGCGGTTGCTGGTCTGCGTGATCTGTGCCGCGAGATCGTCGTCGAAGCCGCACAGCATGGTGAGTTCGGCGAGCGGTTCGTCAACCAGTCGAAGTGAGCGCAGCGCATGTGGCATCGAGCGCGCGGCTTCAGCAATGATGGCGGCATCGCGAGCATCGGTCTTGGCTTCCCCTGCGTGCAGGTCAGCGATGCGGCGCATAGCCAGACCCGGTAGATACGCGACCAGGACTCCTTCATCACGGGCGACTGCCAGGGGCAATGCACCGACGGTGGCGGGCTGATCGACGACGAACAGGAGCTGGCCGTGCGTCTTGAGTTCGGTGATGACGGCGCGCAGCTTGGCCTCATCGTTGGGCAGTGCCTTGTTGTACAGGCGCTTTCCGGTCCGATCGAGGGCGACGGCGTGATGGTGGCCTTTGCCGACATCGACGCCGACGAATACATCGACAGAGCTATGTTGTTGGTTTTCTTGCATCGAAGGCTTTGCAGGTTGAACGGTTTGGCCTGCAACATCGGTGGCAAGTCTCGGCATCCACGTTACGGACGGCCTCAAGATATCCTGGCCGAGCCCCTATTAGCGATCACCAGCCACCCACCAGGCCCGGTGACAACACCCCCCGGATCATGACTGCGACTGGGGGCGAGAATCATGCCGGGCCTAGCTGGCCAAATCCTCGATTGTCGAGGAGTGAAGATAGTAACGGGGGCGCCTCGCGGTTTCGGCGCGTGCAGTGGCTTCGACATTTCTATGCCCATCATCTTCATGGCGTCCGTCAGCAGATCGGTCTGCAGCTTTAAATTGAGAATGTGCTCTTCGTAGTCGAACACGCCTCCCAAATCGCTGTGTATCGAGAGCACGTACCGGGCGACATGCAATGCGTGCAGAACCCTAGCTTCGTCGCTCGGCTGCCCGTCCTCTTCGAGGTCGATGGTCTTTTCAAGCCCGGGCGGCGGTGGGACGGAAACGACGTCGCTCGTCACCAGCTCGACGGCAGACGACACCAGGTGAATTTCCGGCTCGAGGAAACACCTCGCCCTCTGCGTGGCAGGTAATGCCGCTATGTTGCTGGAGCGTGCGCAGCGCGGCTTGCAGTGCATTCAGCACGAGACGATTGTCTGCTGCCTGCTGAACAGCGCGGCGAGGGGCAAGGGTCTGGCGTGTCGCGCAACTGAGGCGCCCTGAGTGCTGCCGCGACGATGTCGAACTTCGGCGTGTGGGCCAAGTCGACGATCCGATTGACGTCCTGCGGTCGGGTGTTGAGTCGTCGCGCCAGCTCCGACTGCGTCACCTCTTGCGCGATCATCTCGTTGGGCAGCAGCACCTTTGGTAACGCGCTGACGGGTCGGGTGGTCATTTCTTCTCCTACCTTCGGTTCCGATGGAGTGGGAACGGTCTGCTTGTTCTCCAAATACATCAACAGCGCGTCTGCAGCCATGACGCGCGCTTCCTCAAGCGTGCGCCTTTGGTGATCGCCTCTGGGATATCTCGGAACGACACCACGAACGAGCCGTCGTCGCGCCCAAAAACCGCGGGATACTGACCTGATTGCTTGAGCACCAGACGGCAGGAGAGGGCGCCCGTCGGCGAACAACACCGTGCCGGGAAAGGTGCGAAAATTACCGTCGAATCCATCAGGAGCCGAAGAGGAGCGTTGATGACCGGTAACACCTGTGTCCGGTGCGGAACAGTCACCCCACCGCACGACGTTGTCAGCGTTGCTTCGCCGGATGGCGGCTTCCGGTTGCTCTGTAGCCGCTGTTTTAACACTGAGATGGCGTATCTGGCGGACGTTCAAGCCTTCGAACATCCGGAGTTCACGTCCGTGCGTCTGCCCGATGCTGATGGCGTCGTACACGAGTTCCATTTCCGTAGCCTGCTGTTCGGTGACCAGCTTTCACTGGAGGCGTTCGAGCTCGCTTCGGGTGACGAGGACCGCGCAGGCTTCCGTTTCCAGCTTCTCGGTGATCCGCGGTCGGACCCGTTTGAGCTGTTGGGCGACCTGCTCCAGAAGATGAAGCGTGCCCTGGCAGTCAAACACCTGGTCGAGGATGCAGGCCATCTCGTGGTAGCCGAAACGACGGTTCGTGGACGAATCGAGTGGGACGGCAACGAGAACTACCGGCTGCCATGTGTGGTCATTGATGGCAGGCGGGTCGACTGGTCCGATTTTGGGGCGATGTTAATGGCGTTCGAAGGGTGGCAGTTCCGGATTGAACTGGTGGATCCGAGCGATGAGGCATGACCTCACGTATGGCCGTCCACGATTCGGTCACAAGGAAACCTCGGCGGTTACCGCGTCCCACGGCGCAGTCAGACGACCTTCTTCGCGCACGATAAGGCCAGCGTTCTCCAGGATCACCACGTCCTCGTAGACACGCTTGTAGTCCCGATCCAGCGCAGTTGCCAACGCCTTCACGCTTTCTGCGCCTTCGCGATGTAGGTGACGAAGCATCTCAAGGCGCTTCGGCGACAGCGCAGCCAGCATCTCCTCGAGCGACAGAAACGTCACGTGCCGCTCTTCGACATGCTCGCCTGCCTGCGCACGGTTGAATGCCGCCGCGAACCGACGACCCATATCCCGCGCGCCACCAACATGCACATTAAGTTTGTTCATGATTCACCTCGCTCACGTTCTACATCATCCAGAAAATCAGCCACCATCTGCTCGGGCGTCGAGAATGCGTACGGCTCTTCCCGGTCGCGGTAGTGCCGGTGATCGCCTTTGCCCCGTTCGTTGTCGTAGCCGATGATTCGCTGACCTGCACGACCATAAAACAGGCTGTACTTGAGGCCGTGCGGTCGTTCGCCGTCGCTCTCGGGTAATCGCCAGATGCGCATTTCGAGAATGGCTCCATCCGGGTAGATGGTTCGATCCTCGAACAGGAGTGTGGCTTTCTTCTTCATATGGCGCAGGATGCCATACGACGATTATGGCGTCAAGCGCCATAACAGGGCGCGGCTCTTCGGGGTTCCGAAATCGATGCAGCGGTCGCCACAGCGGATTGACTGAAGAAGTCCGCGAGAACGTCCGGCGCAGGATTGTGGCTTCAAGGTTAATGTGACGCTCGATGTAAACCCGCCAAAAGAAAACGCCCACGTTGTTCATGCAGGCGTTTCCGTGGCCCCGCTACCGCGCCCCCAATCAACGGTCTTCCCGTCCGTACTCCTTCGCGGCCGGCTTCCGCGCGGCTCCCATCCAGGATAGGACGCGCATAAAATCAGAGATACTTGCGAAGTGTGATTGCTGGCCAATCCATCCATCATCGTGCCGCAGCGGCGGTATGTGCTGAAGTGGACGATCGACGTGACATCGCGATCGAATGAGGGTCCGATGGTTCTGATTTTGCAACTGGCTGCTATGGAAAGAAAACTATCGCCATTGTGTAAAGGCGAGTCTCGCGAACGTCGATCCCATGTGCACGGCGCGCATGCGGCAGCGGCGACCGCGCCCGCGTTCCTCGCACTACGGCCGTTGCCGTCCGGCTACGACTTTGTGTGCACCACGACGCCGTGCCGGTCAACCGTCGGCAAAGGCTAAACTGAGCTGAATGATCTCAGAGTACGAAGGGCCCGGCTGCGTCTGGCCGGGAAACGGCTGATCGTCCGGATGCGGACGATCTCTGCAAGTGTGGTCTCGTTCATCTCTTCGACGAGAGCAGATTCCAGATTCGATGCTCTTGACTTGAACCGGAACTGTCCGAAGGACTGAGCATGTCCATGAAGCCTTCTGAATTTCACATTGGTCTCGAATTCACGTGCGGCCCGTTTTGGTGGCGCTGCACAGACACCGGTACGCGTACAGTGACCGCCATCCGGCTCGTCGAGGATGATCCAGTCTGGTACGAAGGTCCGCCGTACATGGTCAATGAAGTAGTTCTCGACGAGGCCGAACTGGAAGACGCGCATCGAAGCGAAGCCGAAAAGATTCGCGCGAGCATCGATGAGGCGCGCCTGCCAGGCCATCCCGGCTTTTCTCATGCGGCGCTATGCCGGATGATGGACGAGAAGCTCGACAGTGGTCCGTACCCGCACAAGCGTTTATTGCAGTTCGACCGCGTGCGAGCCGATGGCGAGATCCTGCATCCGTACGCCGCGCGTCGAGATGGACGAAGTGATGGTCGCTCCTGGATCATTAGGCTCTATCTACCGTTCACGAACGAATGGGCGGAGCTGGAGGAAAGCGGGTTTCGCGCGCTCACCCTGTCCACGCCGGCTGCCATCCGCAATCGAGCCAGGAAATTGTAAAAGGCGTAGTGAGATCGACTATGCCGTCTGAGCGGGCCAACGGATGAAACTACAGACGTGGCTGATCGGGCATCCGCCCAAACTTATGAATAAACTACATACAGAAAAATCGATAATTTATATTATGTCAAATGCAACTGCACATGGACGCACCGGAGATCGCCGCCGGACGTTAATGGTTTAAATTTGGTACTCATTCCTACTGTTCGCGTCCGTTTTCTCCTCCTAAACGGCGCCGATTGGCCAATTTAATCCATAATCGGCTTTCGGCTGCTATTGCGCGGACGGCGCACTCCACCTAAGCGCGGCCGTTTCCCCGACCGAGTCATTTTAGGCTTTCGGTCGTTATCGCTACGACGGCGTTTTCCAACTAGCCGCAGCCGATTGCAATTTACGCAGTCAAACACGTCGGCCATGGTTGAAGACCCGGCACTGCAATAGTCATCGCGAGCGCTTTTATCGTCGGGCCTCCGCGCCAGCCGCGCAACCGAGATGGATGACGCTCGCTACCGGTTCGGCCGTCTGCGAAATTTCAGCATGTGTCCCACGGGCGATTGCCGTTGCCTCCGATGTTTCGGCTGACGTATTCGGCAAGCAGCCTCTCGTCGTCAGGCGCCGGCGCGGAGTGAGAAGTTCGCAAATGGCAACGCCGAGTTGTTTCGATATTCGATCGAGGCTGTCGATTGACGGTTCGCCGCTAATCACGTCGAGAGAGTTCATACATTTCAAAAAGGGTCCGATCGAAGCGATCACCCAAGGCGTGATCCTCCGTCGCTCGAGTCCGGTAAAAACATCTGGTCGACGGTCGCCACGAGCCCGTTCCGTTCCACCTGTTGCTTCGTCGTCAGTCACTGGACGGCGAGATGCAGGGAGCTGTTTTGCATGCGCTCGGGCTGTCGTAATGGGCGAGCCGGACCTATAACGGAAACCCTCGTTATTAGTCAGCGCTCCGCTTGCCCTGCAGTAGGCTTCGGTTCTGCTTGCGCGGTTTCCCAGGCGACCCGATGCTTGCCGACTGTTTGGCGGTGGCGCTCATCATCTTCCGCGTGAAGATAGATGCTTGTCGTGTTCAGTGAAACGTGCCCCAGGTTGTCCCTGATTGCTCGAAGGTCGACGCCGCTGTCCGCCATACGGGAACCAGCGGTATGACGAAGCCAGTGTGCGGAGGCTCGCTCCAGCTCCGCTGCGCGGTCTGCGTATTCTGACCCGCGAGTTCGAAGCGATTCGGCCGCCCCCCTGAAAACGTGCTTGATTGCGTCGTGCACTGCCGACCGGGTCAGAGATCTCTTTTGGCCGCTCAGTGGAACCAGCAGCGGAGTACGTTCACCGGGCTGCGGCAGCGCGGGCATTCCGTTCACCTCGCGATAGCGGCTAAGCTCGCAGACAAGCTCGGCCGAGACGGGCACTAGGCGCTCCTTGTCGCCCTTCCCTAAAGTTTCAAGCCACCATTGCTCGTTCCCATCAGAATCGAAACGCCTGAAGAACTGCCCCATTTTTCCTGTCGCGACCTCCGAAATGCGCAGACCTTGAAGGTAAAAAAGCGTGAGCAGCCATCGGCTTCGGGCGTGAATGGTCCGTTGTCTCGGCGTCTCCGTGGGGAGCCGCGAGACGAATGCCTTCACGTCCTCCCATAGGGCGGCGGAAAGGTATCGCGTCACTCGGGGCTTCGTCTGCCTGCCCCCGTTTCGAAGCAGCGCAATGGGGTTCCCCCGCAGATACCCTGCGCTCACAAGCCAAGTGAACATCGTGTTGAGGATCACCATAGCCTGCCGCTGACTCGCGGCGGACAGCCCTCCGTTGAATGGGCGCCATCGCGAATCCGCACGCGCGAATTTGCTGCCAGTGATTGATACCCATTGGGCAGCGGGCTGCGGATCCAACAGAAAAGCCCGGTACCGCAACAAGTCCTCATGCGTTAGCGAGGACAGCGGCTTCCGCGCGTCGATGAGCGCCCACAGCAGCAGCCTTTCTGCCTCCTTTCGGTAACTCGCGAGCGTCGTTTTCTTGTCCGCAAAGTTCGCCAGCCACGCGCGCAGAGCATCAAGGTCGTTCGATGCCGAAATCTGCTTGTGAGTCGGGTCGGCGCGGTTCCAGCCATCGCTACCGTCCAGTTGGCTGGGTACGACCAGGGTTTCTACCGGCGCGACGCCGACGAGTGCTTTTGACACGGATGACTTCCAGGTAACGTCTCACGCGATTTTATAGGTATTTTCGAGTCGGCGGGCCGACATTATGCGGATAATGTCGTGTACATGGACCAAATGTGTTGTGAAGATAACACTATACATTGTATTATCTGTGAAATTGCCCCAAATCAGGAGAATGTTGTGGCCCTCGAAACTGACGTCGCGGAAGTTCGGCAGCGGCTGTCCGAAACACAGCAGATCTACCGCGAGGTCTGTGCACTGCTCTTCTTCCGGTATGGCGAGACACCGACTGCTAACCGGCTTTACCAGCTGGTTCGCAAAGGAAGCATGAGCGCACCGGCCAAAGCATTGCGCGACTTCTGGGCCGAGATGAGGGAAAAAACACGCGTTGATGTTGGGCAGCCGGATCTCCCGCGCGAAGTCGCCACGGCCGCCGGCGAACTGGCCGCCAACCTTTGGCGTCTGTCGATGGACGAGGCAAACGGCTCACTGGCCGCCTTTCGGCTTGACGCCGAGCGTGCGGTGCAGACTGCACAGCAACAGGTTCGTGAGGCCCAGGCGCGGAGCGACTCCGCCAGCAAGGCGCTGGACGAAGCAACTCTGACACTGAATACAGAGCGGCAACGAATCGCCGCGCTTGAGTCGCAACTGGCCGCCCAACAGGCGGCTAACGCGACGTTGCGGGAACAGCTTGCCGGCGCCCGTAGTGAGGCGAGCACCACCAATTCTGCCCTCGCCGACGCTCGTCGGGACTTTTCTGTCGAACTGGAAAAACTTCGGGAATCGGCGGCGCACAACGAACAGCGGCTTGCCGCAGCTGAGCGGCGAGCTCTTCTGGAAATCGAAACTGAGCGGACGGCTGCTTCGCGCGCCAGGAAGGAACTTCAGCAGGCGAATGAGCGCAACGGAGCATTGGAGGCCGCGCACCGGCTGGAGCGTGACGCGCTTCGTGACGAACTTGCTGGAACGAAAACGTTACTTGCTGCGTCGGAGTCGCGGCGGGGCGAGCTTGAGCAGCGGCTGGAGCAGAAAGACCGGGAACTGGCTCGCGCGATCGATACGGGAGCTGATCTGCGTCGACGGATTGAATCACTTTCCGGAAAGCTTGCGACGAGCCGGGATCACCTCCCCTCACTTGGTAGGCCGCCTCGGCGGCAGGCACAGTCTGCTCGTCCTGACGCACGAACTATCAAGTTTCCCGTAACGCCACTTCAAAGGAAGAGCTGACTGCTCGTTGCGTTGGCCGGTTCCAGTGATGCCGCCAGGCGGCCCGTTCTCTGATGAGAAGATGAAAGGAGGCGACATCCGATAGAAGTCATGGCCTTTTCCGTTCCTGAGGGGGCGCAAGCGCATGCCGCAAAACCTCTATCACCCGCTCGGAGCGGGTCATGCGGTGGCTGGCTACGCTCCATCAGTCCGCCGCGCAATGACAAAACATGGGCGGAATCTGCGGACGCCTATCTCCCCTGCTCCTCATAAATACCATTCTGCGAAGTTCTTGGGCTGAAACCCAAATTCGTGAGATTTGTTGCACGCCTCCATCAAAGCAAGGCGCCTTTGCATTTCAATCGCGCGACTAGCGATGGTCGAGCCGTACTGACCTATTGCCTGTCTCAGCAATTGCTCGTCCGGCTGTCCAGTGATTGCAGGGGAAATCACGGCTAAAACCTCGTCCGCGCTCGCTGCCCAAAGGGCCCTCGACTTCGGATAGAACGGCAGCAGCTCGACGCAGCGCTCCGCGACGCGATTTTTGGCGAGAAATTCAACAATCTCTGTCTTAAATTTTCCGCGCTCACTTGGGGACTCCGGCGCCCGCGCGAATTCGCTGTCGAACGCGTGCAGGATGCCCAAAACATCCTCATATCGGATATACCGCCAGAAGTGCCTGGAAACATGCTTAAAGGATTGTCTCGAGAAATGCGTGTCGTAGACGACCTCCATGGCAGACGCGACGACGAGGGAAGTGAGTTCCACACCCGCCGTACAGAATTCACGCAGGACATCGACCACGCTACTTACCAAAGATGCCTTCGAAAATTCTTGGAACGTATTCGAAAACACGCGCTGAAGTGGACGTGCGGTGTCGTCGAGACTGCTTAGGTCGACGGCGAAGACCCCTTGGACAATGCCATTGACGTACGATTCACGTAGCAAAATCTCCTCAATCGAAGTCCCCTTTTTACGGCGCTCGTCACAACGCGCCTCCGTTATCCCTCCATTCAACGTCTGCAGGATGGGTTCATCACATTGATACCGTAGAGATACGTAACGAGTTTCGCTCACAAAACCAATGATGCACTCACGGGCTTCGAGCCCCCAAAAGCAGCTTGAGATTTCCTCGGCCGGCAAAAGAACGACCCCGTCCCCAAGGGAAAGAACACACGCCGACTCGCCGGAAATCGTTTCATGCAATTCGACGCTCATACGGCCTGGGCCCTGAACAAGCAGGTCGAAGCTTTCTTCATCAACCTTTACCACAATCAGATTCTGTTCATCAATTACCCCACTCTTGTCGCGCGGCGAACGATTTCGGTCGATGATGCACACTGGTGCGCATGGGAACCACGGCTGCCGGAATAGCTCCACGATCTTCGGCACGGTGCTTCCTTGGCGCGCAGTAAATTCTTTGCTATGAATCGAGTTCATTTGTTTGTCCTATTGAGCTGGATAAATATTCAGAGACAGGCAATCTCCGAACTATGCGGCGACGTGATTGCGTCATCTGAATATCGTGTGTAGAACCCGTTTTTAGCCTTTCTTCTCAAATTTCTTATTTTTTTAAAAATCTATGACCGCCCGTTCCCCCCGCGTCACAATGGTTGTCGCCTGGATAAAATTGGAATCTGGGGGCGATAAAGAGAGAACAAGTTGGCGCGTTACGGAAAGACATTCAAGGACAGAGCAGTGGCGCGGTTGCTGCCGCCGGAGAGCGCATCAGTGGAAGAGGTTGCGCGAGAGATCGGTGTGGGCGCGCAGACGCTGGAGCGCTGGCGCAGTGATGCGCTGTCCAGGCCCGCTCGCGAGCGGGCATGGACAGCGGCCGCGCGTTTCGAAGCGGTGTTGAGCACGGCAGCGATGGACGAGACGGCCCGCAATGCGTGGTGCCGCGAGCATGGCGTGTATCCGCAGGAACTGGCGCAGTGGCGGCAAGCGGCCACGCAGGCGCTGGCCGAGCCCGAAGAGGCCCGTGCGAGTCCACAGCAGACGAAGCAGGACCAGCGTCGCATCAAGGAACTGGAACGCGAACTGCGGCGCAAGGAGAAAGCACTGGCCGAGGCAGCCGCATTGCTGGTTCTTTCAAAAAAACTCGGGGCGATCTTCAACACGGACAAGGGCGAGGACGAATGATCGGCCTCGAAGATCGCCAGTTCCTGGCCCGGGAAATCGATTCGGCAAGACTGGCTGGCGCACGGTTGCGCCTGGCCTGCGAGGTGGCCGGAATCGACGTGCGTACCCTGCAGCGCTGGAGGGCCCATCAGGGGCTCGTCACTGGCGACGCCAGGCCCGGCGCGATGCGCCTGCTGCCCGCGCACACCCTGAGCCCGGAGGAGCGGGAAAACGTGCTGCGCGTAGCCAGCGAGCCGCGCTTTGCCGACATGCCACCGGCGCGCATCGTGCCGATGCTGGCTGACGAAGGCGTGTATATCGCCAGCGAATCGACCTTTGCACGCGTGCTGCGCGAGCATGGGCAGATGACGCGCCGTGGTCGTGCCAGAACTCCTTCGAGCGGCCGGCCGCCGACCACGCACGTTGCAACCGCGCCGCGCCAGGTGTGGTGCTGGGACATGACCTATTTGCCGGCAACGGTCACAGGGCGATGGTTCCACCTGTACCTGATTCTGGACCTGTACAGCCGCAAGATTGTCGGCTGGGAGGTGCACGACAGCGACGCGGCCGAACACGCTGCTCATCTCGTACGTCGTACGGCGCTCTCCGAAGGCATTGCCGCCCTTGAGGCCCGGCCGGTGCTGCACGGCGATAACGGGGCGACGCTGAAGGCCACTACCGTGCTGGCGATGCTGCACTGGCTGGGCATCAAGCCGTCGTACTCGCGCCCCCGGGTCAGCGACGACAACGCCTATGCCGAGGCGCTGTTCCGAACCGCGAAGTACCGGCCGGAGTTTCCGGTCACAGGCTTCGAGGACCTGAACGCTGCTCGCACCTGGGCTGCCGGCTTCGTGCAGTGGTACAACTTCGAGCATCGTCATAGTGGCATCCGCTACGTGACGCCTGCGCAGCGTCACGCCGGTGACGATCGTGCGCTTCTCGCCGCTCGGCATGCACTGTACGAGAGGGCCCGCGAGCGCAATCCGGCCCGCTGGTCGCGCCACACGCGCAACTGGACACCGGTTGGTGCCGTGACGCTTAACCCCGAACGCGACTCAGTCGTCGAGATGGCGTCGATCAGCGCAAATAAACAGCCTCTGGCTGCATGAGTGAGGCGACAACTTGCTTGACGCGCGCCGCGTTCATGTCGGCAAGCTCTTCGAGGTGAGGTTAATAAATAGTTGGATATTTTGGCTGACGTATTGCTTTATCGGTTTCGCCCTCGTAGTCTTCTCGAAACAGGGCGCACCGCCCTGACCGTTAACCAATACTTTTTCGTCAATGCCAGTTGCACTCCCTAATCCCGATACCGGAACCACCGAGACCATCAGAGTTGGTCTTGAACATGCTGCGAGGCTTCTTGTGGACCTTTGCAGTCAAAATTCCGAATACCGCGACACCTAGGCCTAGGCAGAAGCAGCGACGTTTCTCGCATGGATACGCGACGACCATCCGTCGTTCGCGAAGCAGCTCGACGCGTCAGGCATCACCGAGCATTTTGCGCGCCGGCTTGGGAGGCTGTTATTCATGGCGGCGAGTCAACGACTCAGGGAGGGCTTCAAAGAAGCCGAACACACGTGGACCGCACAGCCTGCGGACACGGCGTTCGGCAGCGACTCCGTCCACGCAGCGTTGCGCCATGCGTTTCCGCGCTGGAGCAGCGAGGCAATTGAGGATTCAATTGACGACACGGCAATCCTGGTGAACAGCTGGAAATCGCTCTCCTTCGCTGAAAAGAAGGAAGTTGTGGAAGCCCAGTGGATAGCGTCAAGCAGGAAGTCCGGACCGGCCGTGCTGCTTGACGCTATCCAGCGCCGCATTCTTCCAGGAGTAGAATCGGAGAGGAAACGTCGTTAGCGGCGAATCGAATCATCGGAGACGCGAGATGTCTGATTTCAAACCGGATGAACGTCAGCGGCAGCTTGTAGAAAAGGCAGTCCGAAGCCATCGAAAGGCACAAGCGCGCGGGGAATATGCGCCGAGGCGACTGGTCGAGAAAATGGAGTCGCGAGGTAGGGATTGAACCCCAAAAACAAGCGGGTGACGCGAACGTAACGACCGGCACTGGGGATGAAGATACGAAGCGTCCGGGGCAAAAGTGACAGTAGCAGGTTGCCGCTATTCCGAGCGCATCCAGGCGTAGCGGAATATCGGGCCACGTAGCTAGGAATAAGCGGAGGGCGACGCCCTCCGCAGTTGAAGTCACGCTGTGAACCGTTACCTTGTCGTTTCAATGAGCCAGAAGGTCATCGCCTCAATCTGCACCGTTTCTGCATCCATGTCGACACCCATATGCGCCCGATAATCGGCCTCGTGCCTATGGCCGTCGGCGACCATCGCAGCGGCCGAGAACCACTCGTCAGTCTCCTCATCATAGGGATAGTGAGCGAAGACGACACAGTCCTCAAAAATCCAAAGCACGTTGAGCCGGCCGCCACGCAGCGGTTGCGCTTCGTTCAACGCGTCCGCATGGATGGCGACCTGTCCGTTGGCGACTAGCGCGCAAGTTACGGGCGACCCATCGGGACGTGTGCGAACCTGAGGCGTCACCGACGTTGCAGAATGCTCGACGGCCTCGGATGCGAATCCGGGAAGCGCGATTACGACGCATCGCTCGGTAGTGTCGACTGCCTGGCGGACGACATGGGAAACAGGGGCTACGTAAGCTGTCGGCGCCCCTTGAGCGTCGACATGCTGCCGGGTCGACTCAACGAACCCGGCGTTGATGCTAAATGCTAGAGTTTCGCCGTCGAGTGTACGGAATTGAAATTTTTGCATGGCGTGTCCTAGGTATTTTGCGAAGGGTGTGCGTCAAATGTGGCCTGACTGAACGTATAGCGACCGCGTAGCATCGTGCTCGCGCGTCATGACTACTTGTCACTTCTGAGAGCTCACCCTTCCGCAAAAACGAGTGAGGTTCGGTCTGCCTGCGTTACGTTGTTCAGCTGGCTAGGCTGGTCATCCTGTCGCGGATGTAACGCACAGCTTTCACGCCGTCGAGCTCGAGATATCTGAGGTGGGTCAACTCGCCTGCACCCTTGAGATGGTTGTGCAGCAGTTCGTAAACTTCGTCGTCGTCGTTTGACACTTGACCTTGCGGCAACGAAAGCAGCCACGCAGCACAATATTCGTCGAATTTTTTCGTGAGAATTGAGTTGACGAGGTCTTCGTGGAACGACCCGCATCCCCATTGCTCCCATGACTGGACCAAAGCGCTCATATACGCTGCGTTTTGATTCTGCAATTCAGCAACGAAGCGTTCGGCATCAACATGGAGCCAGAACCGCGTCGCCGGCGCATATGCTCGCTCAATGGCCTCAGTAAAATGGGCCGGCAACACCCTCAACGGATGAAGATGGAGCGGGATCGCGTGTTTTGCGAGTTCCGCCTCAGGAATCGCCTTTACGACCACCTCGGCAGTCGATGCCGTGGTCAACGCCAGGTCGGAGGGTTGCTCAAGTGTCGCGCCAGAAAAGTGGGGTTTCGCTTTTTTCATAATGGTATAAAACTCGTCGAAGTTTGACGGGGCAGTTCATCAACTTCGTTTCCGCAGTTAATCTCATGTCGTTGAATGGTGGTTAATTTAATGCATTGAATTCGAAAGAGTCAACGTATAAATTTTCCGACTTCTAATTACTAGCAGGTGAGTTTCCGTATGTTGCTGATATCGCTTAAATTTTCGTCGTTCGTATAAAACTTAATATCAAAATGGAAAAAAGTTTTGGCGCTGTATTGGTTTTAGATTTACGGCGAAAGGGAGACGACAATAACTGGGGTTGGATTAACGACCGCGCGGAAAACCGACAGCGAAATCGAGTGGCTCAGCGACAACGGTTCCTGCTACATTGCCGACGAGACGCTGACGTTCTCGCGGGCAATCGGCTTGAAGCCGGTAGAGAACGACAATTACCTTGGCCATCGTAATTGACAATCCACAAGCCGGTCACGACGCCCGTCAGAAGTCCGCAGAGCAACGGGATGGCCGAGAGTTTCGTCAAAACGATGAAGCGTGACTACGTTTCGTGGATGCCCAAGCCTGACGCCAGGACGGCGCTGCAAAACCTAGCCATCGCGTTCGACCACTACAACGAATCGCATCCGCACAGCGCCCTAAAATACCGCTCGCCACGCGAGTTTCGCCAGCGAGCAAATTCACCAACCTAAGCGTGACCACGTGTCCGGTCATGCAGGGGCGAGTCCAGTGAGTCTGTACTCAGGTCTTCTCCGCGAAAGCGGAGATTGGCGGTTCATGCGACTTCTCCGGAAATCGGAGCTTCGTCTTCTCCGCGAAAGCGGAGGTCGTAGTGTGGGGCCGACGAAACGCCGGCCCTTTTCGTTTGGCCAGCCGCCTCTTCTATGTGCCTTGGTCTTGGTTTGCGACGCGAGCGGCTTGGTCGTCGCTGTCCGGTGCAATCGACGCCAGTCATCAAAAAGTTGCGCCGATCCCTCATTTGATTCTTCCGATGCGGTAGTCGACGGATCCCCGCCCTCCAGGAGACCGTGGACCGTCTTGCCTTATAGCGCAAGCGTTGCTTCGCGCGGCATTGCCGCCCAAGTCATAAGCGAAGCGTCATGATCGAGACGCTTCTAGCATGGCACCGCATTGGGCCGATACGAGCCTGGACGACACCTTCCACATTTTGTGGCTCTTTGACGACGAAGTGCGCTTGTCGAACTATGACATCACAGATGATGTTCATGATCTATGCGCAATGCGAGAGCCATCGAAGACCACAATCCTCTAACTCAAGAGGAAGTATTGGCTTGGCAACGGGTCGCGGCCGAAGCCGGGTACTTGGGTGTATTCGATGTTCGAGACCTGCGCGAAGAGTAATGCAACTCTGACTCAAGAGGAGATAACGGTCTTCGGAAACGTTGCAGAATAAGCCGACCGCACCGGATTTTTCGATTACATTGGCCTGGACGACGGATAGCCACCCAGTCAAGTCTGGCCCCCTCCCCAACCCCGATATCAGCCATCTTTTACGCCGCGATATACGGGAGGCCGGATAAATAATTGGATATTTTTCCAAATCCATTGATTAAACGGCAAACAACATTTACGCTTCAAAACGATCTGCATTACGCGATATATTTTATTCCTGCCACGTCGATAGACATAGCGAGAAATATAAATAGTACGCGATGCGGCCCCTCCCTCATCGGTAGAAAAAATATGTCGGACGAAATTGAATATTTGACGGCTTACAACGATTACGCACCTCACGAGTTTCAGGCTACCTCTCTCAGTCAGCTCCGCAAACGTGCAAAACGGAGCATTCGCAGGACCTGCTATATCGTTCGGCCGGATTGCATCTTCACAGACCGTAGCGAATTGCGTGGTCATAGTATTGCAGTCATCCCGCTGCTGGATCGACAACGCGATAGTCTTGATACCCGTTGTCCAGATGTTCGCGTCGAAGCCCACAATGGCCCAGGTGGCCGACCCGTCAAATGCCTCATGCTTGCTGATGACGCGATTGCGTTGAACGTGCTTGTCCTGTACTACGCTGACGTCCCGCGCGAAGTTGATCTCCAGGTGCTTTGGCTGTCTGAAGATGGCGCTGTGCTATCAACGTACAGCGTCTCGGAAGATGAGCGCACGATGCTCCTGGTTGAACTAATGAACACTTTTGGTCCGTGTAAGGCAGCTCCGCAACCTTGTATCGGTCATCAGTTTAACGAGGTGGATTTTCTCACCAGAGTATTTGAGTTTCTTGACCTCACTGGGGAGACGGATTTAGGGCCCGAAACACTGCTCGTCACGAAAGGCCCATTCTCGCCAACGGCACCGTGCAAAGTGGCTCAAACAGGAAGTCGTCCGATCCTTCGCGACGCAGGCATACACATCTCGTAGACCGAGACCCTAGGCGCGCAGATAGATACCGTTGAGACGCATGCGCCTATCAATGAGTACATTGCGGCAACACGTTCGCAACCGATGTCGCCACATGGATATCGTAGAACGACCTCTACGACTGAACATCCGTTTGCCCTATTGTAGGCTGCTGCGTCCGCTGTTTTCCCGCGCCTTTTACCCAGCGTCTTGGCGCGAGAGAGCTCCTCTAGGCTCTTGCCCAGCCAAATTCTCGAATCACGAAGCCGGTCACATGTACAGCCAAGGCGGCGTCCTCCTCCGTCACATCACGAAGACCGTAGCGATGAACTTCATTGTGCTTGCCGCGAGGATGCAATCTGTTCACAATGTCCAGAGCCGAACAGAGGGTACGTGACTTGTCTGCACCGAGCACGTTCCGCACAGCGCTGATCACCTTTCCCAAATCCTTTTCCAATAGATGGGCGTCGCCCGTCTGTTGGTAAAGCCAGCGTGACGCCATAGCTGCGCAGGCGTTACGGCATTGGTCGACGACAGACGTTGGAATCTCTCGATATGCGACGTCCAATACGCGCTGAACGGCGGCCCGCACCGCCGGGATGCTCTCGGGGTGAATCTGGGTTTCATCCAGTTGCGGCAGAATTCCCAAGGCTGACTCTGCGCGCAGTATCACCATCACGTCGCCACTTACCGCACGCTCCACCTGCAGTACACGCCAAAGAGAGAAAGCTCCCGCAACTCCAATCGCGAGCTGTGCGCCCTCGCCCCGCCTTGGCAGGTTTACGAGCTCCTGACATTCCATGAAGAGATTAAGTTGCTTTACGATTCTCCCATCCGTTCTACCTTGTGCAATGTCAGTCACGAGAGACGAATGTGCATTGACAGTCCAAGGTTCCCAACTGCTCCCCCCTTGCTTTTGAAAAACGCGCCCCCTCCGTACACGGGAAACGGCGTCGAACGAGTCCTCACGAAAAATCCATGAGAACGGCACAACCTCGATGCTCGTCGGAAGCCTGTTGAGGTCATCCGGTGTTTTAAGCAAGGTGCACTGGGACAAAACGGGAGACGGGACGGCCAAGTAAGAGGCACTGTCGCGTCCCTCATAGACTAAGCCGGTATCTCGTTCAATTCCAAGTCTGGACATATCTCAAACCTAGGGAAGCGCTGATTTATTCAGCTCGGTGGTCATCGTTGGCGTAGCTGAGGACGTTATAGAAGGCAACTCACGGAACAGACTCACACTGATGAAGAGGCAGATCGGCTTCGCCGAAGCGGAAATTGCAGGCAAGAAGCGAGTGACGAGGCGCCAACGCTTCCTCGCCGAGATGGAGAAGGTCGTTCCGTGGCAGCGCTTGCTGTCGGCAATCGAGCCGCACTATCCGAAGGGCACGCGAGGCCGCCCGCCGATTGGCCTGGAGCGAATGCTGCGAATCTACTTCCTGCAACAGTGGTACGGGCTGTCGGACGAAGGACTGGAAGACGCGCTGTATGACAGCATCGCGCTGCGAGCCTTCGCCGGCATCGATCTGGCAGTTGAGAACGTGCCTGATGCGACCACGCTGTTGAAATTCCGGCGCCTGCTGATCGAACACGAACTGACACGGAAGTTGTTCGACGAGATTGGCATCTCGCTGTGCGAGCGTGGGCTGATGATGAAGGAAGGCACGCTGGTTGACGCAACGATCATTGAAGCGCCGCCGTCGACCAAGAACGCCGGGAAGAGTCGTGACCCGGAAATGCATCAGACGAAGAAGGGAAACGAATGGCACTTTGGAATGAAAGCCCACATTGGCGTCGATGCCGATTCGGGCCTGATCCACAGTGTGGTTGGCACATCGGCCAACGTGTCGGATGTATCGCAAGCGCATGCCCTGCTGCACGGACATGAAGAGCAGGCGTTCGCCGACGCGGGCTACATTGGCGTAGACAAGCGCGAGGAAATGGCGGGCAAGACCGTGAAGTGGCACGTCGCTGCCAAGCGGGGAAAGATCAAGGCGATGCAGGACGGGGCGCTGAAGAACCTGGTGATCGCGGTCGAGCGAACCAAGGCGCAGATCCGGTCGCGGGTTGAGCATCCATTCCATATCGTCAAGAACCTGTTTCACCATCGCAAGACGCGATACAAGGGCTTGGCCAAGAACACCGCGCAACTGTTCAGCCTGTTCGCTCTTGCGAATCTGGTGATTGCGCGAAATCTGTCGCGATCGGTCCATGGGAGCAATCCGTCATGCGTATAAAAAATGCGAGCAGGGAGCCTCGTTTGCGCGTCCAATTCACCGAGTTGAGCATCGATTCGCTTCGTCATCCGGAAAATTCGACGGCATCTCGTCTGCAACTTGGGCAGTTGGTCCATTGATCAGCGCTTCCCTAGGGTCGACGGCTAAACACTATACCAGGACCGATGTTCCGCTGGAACGAGTTTCAGCCTCGGAGGCTGCGCCCCGCTGTTAGGTCGCGAATGCCGCACCCGCGACACTACTTCTCGCGTAGGCAGCCCGGTGTAGTCCTGGAGGAGGACGGGTGCGCCGGTCAGCCCGTCATCTAACGGCGGCCGCCTCCTGAACCTGCCCGACCTCTGGATATTTTCTCGTTCTCTCCTCGACGTAGGCCTGAATCAACCGTTGCCCTTGCGGCAGCGGGGCATCTGCCTTCTCCACCGAACTTCCTTCGCTTTCGGCTCCGCCTTCGAAGCCGGTCGTCATGTCGTTCACGCATCTCACCACGGACGGCATCGCCAATGCGCCGTTCGGTAACCGCACGCTTTTTGCTGAACCTACCGGCCATTCGAACCAGTCTTCAGAAGAAATATCTAAGCTGGCCCAGTATCGTGGATGCAACTTATCTGCCGCACGCAAATCACTGAAGTGCTTGAATCGATATCGTACAAGCGTGCACCTGCTCTCAAAAACATACAGTACCGGAATAGATCGACGGAATCTAAAGAGTTGCGTCCATAGCGATTCACTCTCCACCCAGAACGAGAGGTTCAAGCAGAGCACAGTAGTACATTTGTCGGACCCTGCATGCAGAAAGAAGCGTTTGATGCCTGAGGGTTTTCCTAAGACACCTACGACGTCGAGCCATAGCTCCGAGAGTCGCACCACAAGAGCCTTTGTCTCATCGATTTGCTCGCGATAGCACATCGGGAGCATCGCCCTATCCACGACATGACAGGTCAGATGACTGGCCAGGTTCGCTCGAACATCTTGAATCAGGTCGTTCGATGCGTCCGAATGGAACACTTTAGCGGTGGCATCGTCCCTGTAGACCGCGCGACGCTGCACCATACGCCAAACATGCTCAGCAATTTGCTCGGCATCTTCTTCGCTGATCTCGCGCCTGTGAACCTTTACGGTCGCAACGATGATTTCCAGCGCACGCGAGAAGGACGCTTCACGGAGCAGGAGTTCTCGCACCGGAAGTCCCAGTCCATTCCAGACGTCCTCGACAATTTTCATCATCGAGAGGTGTTCAGCAACACCTTCGAAGTAGGCTACGCTCTGCCCGCGCGCTAGGAGTTCGTCCGCGACTGACGGAACATCCTCCTCTAGCCACGTGCCCAAGATGGATATATATACTTTGCTCCAGAAGTCGCATTCGTAGCCATCGTCAGAAGCAAGCAGTTCGCATCGCGCGTGGGCAAGCGCACTCGCCAATGCGTCGTTTGGACCCGGAGCCATCGCCACGACCGTCTCTACGCTGCTGAGACTCCGCGCTGTCCCGACAGAAACTTCTTTTGCCGGGACGGTATCTGCTGCTGGCAAGCAGGTGGTGATTGATGATGTCTGCACCTCTTGCACAAGACTACGCAGAACTAGAGTGAAGGTATCGCGGATGAAGTTGTCGACATAAGACCATTCGTCGTCGCTTTCGACTACGTAGAGCAGGTCGTCAATGCTTATGCATCTGTCATAGGTCTCAAAACCTGCCTGGTAGCCGTCCTCTGACAAGGTACGTGCCAGCCAGGTTTCTGCTGCCGAAAAAAGGGCAAAGCAATGCTGCAGGAGACGCATCAGTGCCGCAATATCCCCCTTGTCCCGTAACGCGTTCATCCGCCGAGGCTCCATCTTCTCAAGCGCCCAGAGAGTGACCTCCGGAGTGCAGACGAACGCATGATGACGAGCACTCGCGATACCCTCCGCCAAGAAACGAATCGCAGCGGCAAGCATCAGCTCAAGCTCGTTCAGGTTCGGTCCAGCAAGACGTTCGTTGTTCATTTTCGGCTCCTAATGTCAGATTAGATGGGGATTGCTGACATGTAGAAAACGAGTTTTATCCAACGCAGAAGGTACAGGCCCCGAAGCAAGAGTTGACGACGAAAGACGAGCATTTATGCCCGCGTTTTCATGTCAGTCCTTGCCGACGGGTGTTCGACTTGCCACCACCAAGGTTAGGGCAACGCTGAATAAGTACCTGATTTTCGCAAATGGCCACGTAGCGACAAGGCTTTGCGGGGAGCGAAAAGGACTTAATCAGCGTAGCCTTAGGAATCCGGCGACACCAAGCGCGGCAGCGAAGCTTGTCGTGAACTCATCTGGCTAGAGTAAGCGCACGGCTCGCGTCGGACGCTTCGAAGGCTTAGTCCACAGGTTGCAACGTCGTGTAACCAGCGGCGCCTTCTATCCAGCGTACCAGGCGAGATTGCTCGTCTGGACTCTTGCCCAACCAAATTCGCCGAATCACGAAACGTCGCATCTGCAGCTAGGCGGTGTGCTCCTCCGTCACATCGTGAAGACCGTAGCGGTGAGTTTCATTGTGCTTGCCGCAGGTATGCAGCCTGTTCACGAAGTCCAAGGCTAAATAGAGAGTGATTCCTCGCAGGCCGGAAAATCGGTGTGACCTGACACAACAAATGCTTCCTGATCGACGAAACGTCCTGTCCGGCTCATGAGCGGCATCAGCACGGCGTCCGAAAAGTCGCAGCCTGTAGTGATGCCACCGATTTGTCCATCCTTGTCTGCCATTTCGGGCAAATGGCCGCCCCCCAGACACAGGACTTGCGCCAGGTAATGGTATCCAGGTAGCCATGCGCCGGCTCCCGGAAACACGTCTCGTAGGCTTCTCAGGATACCCATGCCAGCAAAGTCCAGGTCGCCGAAAAAACTGACCGGAAAGTCTCTGTCGCCATACAGCCATCTAGAGAAGCGGTTACACACCGACGAGTCGTCAGATTCAGCTCGTGTTCGGAAGTAGATGGCTGAACCGCGGCGTGACCGTAAACGTCGAGCACTTCCCTTGAACCCAGACGCGAATACGAGGGCGGCACCACACCATCTAGGGTCGTTCTCGTCGGCCATTCGTTCGAAAGTCACAAGGTTTTCGACGAACACCACATGAGTAAAGTCGCGCGGGGCAGCGACCAGCAGTTGAACAGGACCTTCATAGAACTGCCCATCCTCGGCGCCCAACAATTTAAGCAACTCAACGCGGTTATCCAGCACTTTTGACCGAGCGTGAAAAACCAACGCTGAAAGCTCGCGAAGCGGTAGGCTAATCGTCGAGCCGCATAGCGCTGCCAGGCGCTTGATACAGGCCAACGCGTCGTCGTGAGACAGCCCTTGAAGTGCAGGTAGCGGATTTCGACTGAGGTACTCGATGAGCGCGTCGCGCCGACCAGCTAGCTCGGCATCCGGCACCCGGCGCAGAAAGGCTAGCAGTTGGCGATCCCACGTATCCTTGCGAGACTGGAAACTGGCCCACGATGCAAGCCCGGCGAAGTCAACAAGTTCAAGCATGGGGGTGCGCTCGAGAAATCCGGAAAATTCACGCTCCGGTGACAGGTGCAGCTTGATCCAGCCAGTACGTGCGAGCTCTTCAATTAATAGTTGATGGACTCTGATGGCCTCGCCATCATACAAGCGGAATAACTTCGGGACTGTCTTTTCGTCGAGTCGAAGCCGCACGTTCCGCTCGCCCACGGACCTGTCTGCTTTCAGAAGCAGCTTGTTGGCAATTTCGAGCAGAAACACGTGCGGTTGCGGTGAATTTGTATTCATGCGTTGGCCGGTCCCTCGGGCTGAATTCGGACAGTGGAATGCGAGCCGCTTTGGGCGACACGGGCCGACTCATAGGCTGCGCGTCCCGCCTCCCTCGCATCCTGAGCATGCGCAAGCCAGAGACGACGCATCGGCCCCTGCTTGTGTGTCTTCTCTTGCACTTCGCTTACGAACACCTCTTTGTCACCTTGCGCGGCAACAAGCTTCGAGAAAGTGAATTCCTTTTCAAATTCCGGCTTTACTGCTCCGGACTTTGAAGTCGGCATCGCAACAATCAGTTGCAGGCCGAGCGTCTGGGACAAGAACTGCAGGACGCCTCGTGAGCGAGACTCGTCCATCTTCGCAAACGCTTCGTCCGACAACATCAGCCGAAGGGCTGGCGCGCCCTTGCGATTGCGAGAAAAATGACCAAGTGCGTGAGCGAGGACCGCCGAACGAATTACGTAGAAAGGCGTTTCCAGTTCGCCCCCTGACCCTGTGCCCCACGTGGATAGTCGCGTCGTGCCAGCGCGATTATGCCGAATGATGTCGTATCGACGGTAGTTGCGATAGTCGGCCATCTCCTGCAATGCGCGCTCAGACGCACTTTGGTCGCTCGACAGCAGCATCACCCTTATACCAGCTGCGGTCTGTCGATGCTCCTCAGTCAACCGGGGCGATTCAAATATCGAGACCTTCTCTTTTTCAAGGTCGTCAACCAGGCGTTCGACTTCCTCGAAAAAGTCAAAATACCTTTTGAACTTCGGAATCCACACCCAATCGAGCTCGTACGTGTCATAGCCAAACTGGATGCCTCTAATTTCGCGACGAAGTCGTTCAAGTGTAATCTGCCCCTGCCGGATTTCGTCGCGCATCTTGAAGCAGAAGTTCGTCGTAAATACCGAGTTAAACTGGCTCTCGGCGCGCTTCAGACCGTCTACGTTTTCAGCGAGCCCAATGGCGCCCTGTCGCCGACTCTGATTTTCCGCATTCGCTAGGAGAGCAACTTGCGATTGGAGGACTGCCTCCAGTGCCTCTACTGTGCGTGGCGGGTCTTGATACAGAAAGCGCTCGTCATCAGTCCGCGCGCCTGACAGGTAGGTACTGGCGGCAGAATTCACCAAGCGGAGCTTATCCGGGAAGTTTCTCGCGGTCTCATCGGCCCGAAATCTAAGCCGGTCCGGGGCCTCAAGGTGCATTGCGCTCAAGGTGCGTGCTTCATCTATCAATTGCTGCTCAGTGGCAAGTGTGGGCGCACCCTTAACATATCGCGCTGCCCAGACCAGCGCGTTGACCACATCGCTTTGCAAGCCAGGCAGACGTTCGCGAAGTGAATGCTCATCCGTTTCGAGCTTGAGCAACGCCTCCCTGACCGACCCCTGCTTCATCATCGTCTCATCGGCCTGCGCTCGCGTCTCTTTGATCTGCCCTTCAATTTCTGCTCTCTTTGCCTCAAGCTCATCCAGAGACGAGGTATCAAGCGTCTCCAACTGGCCGGTCACATCGAGAAATCCCTGACGCGCGGTCGAAGTGGCGCGGGCTGAAGCTGAGACCATTTCCAGCTCGCCGCCTCTCAACCCTGCCTGTACCACTCGAATCGATTTACTGAGTTGACCGAGCTCCGTGAGCTCGTGGCCGATACGCGCGGATTCCGCTTCGCACCATTTCATCCTGCGCTTTCTCGACTCTTCCCCGAATGCGAGTTCATTTGCATCCAGACGACACGAGAACATGCCGTATCCGCGGCTGCCCAGGCCATCTTCCGTTAGCCCTTGCGACGTTCGCGCCAATTCTTCTTCAGAAGATACCTTCCTGACCCGCCCATATTGAGCAATGAGAAATGCCTTCGCCACAGGATGGGAGCATTCGAGTTCGTGGATGACCGCGCCGGAGTCAACCGTTCTAGTACGGCCGTCCTCGATGGCCTTGGTCCCCTGTACGACCTTCGGCGAACGACGTGGAAAACGACGCTTCACCAGCTTTGCGCACTGCGCTTCGTATCCCGCGTCAACAACAATCGCAAACCGGTCGTTGCCCATGTAGCCTTCAATCGCCTGCTGCCATTCACTACCAGGCACTTTGGGCTCGATCAGCTGAGAAAGGATATACGGTCGAGAATCGGGAACCGTCTGTTCGAGCAGGGCAATTGCCTG
This sequence comes from Paraburkholderia sp. 32, assembly GCF_050435345.1. Classification (NCBI taxonomy): domain Bacteria; kingdom Pseudomonadati; phylum Pseudomonadota; class Betaproteobacteria; order Burkholderiales; family Burkholderiaceae; genus Paraburkholderia; species Paraburkholderia sp. 32. The sequence continues at coordinate 534,148 of NZ_JBNDKD010000002.1, read as the reverse complement.
GTGCACATCCTGGTTTGCGGAAGAGCGTCCCCTCTGCAACAGGTCCAGTTCAACGTCTCTCTGCGTCTTCTGGTCGTCAAGCTGCGCCCGCAGAATTGATATCTCGTCGAGCGAATCGGATATTGCTGTCGCGATCGAATTGGCGTTTCGATGCAAGCTCGCGTTCAGTCGCCCGAGCATTTCATCGACTTTGACAAGATCAAGGCGACCATACATCGCATCGAAGTCGACCTCCACGATCGGCTTGGCCTGCAAAACGCCCTCGAGTCCGTCGTTCCAGATGTCTTTAAATTGCTTTGCAACCGGGCGTACGCGCTCAACCGCATCCTTCAGTTTCGGCGCCCGTGCGAGATCGGCGACAAGCAGCACACTGAGATATTCCCGTACGTCGTTCAACCGGCGGACTACCTCGATCATATGCGCCCATTCGCGCAGAAACTGTTCATGGAGCTGGTCCGCGCGCATTCTTAGCAGGACACGCTGTTGGCCCACCTCGCTCATGCGCAACTTCGCTTGAACGACCGCCAGTTGTTCTCGCAGGCGCTCCTCTTTCGCTCCGTAGTCACGCAACGCGAGCTGATCTGCATTAAACTGGGTGCGCTGGCGCTCGATATCCTTTGCGGTCCGCTCAAGACTTTGTTGCGTCGCTTCCTCTATGCCAATCGCATAGGCCATACGATTAACTACGAAGCTGCGGGCATCGGTGACCACTTGCTCGCTGGCTGAACGAAGATCGTCCAGGCGCTCGAGGTTCACCTTCAATCTTTCGGCCTCCCTTTTTAGCGAAGCCATCGACTGCATGAGCTCACGCATCTTCGACAGGTCCTTGGAGAAGTCACGCGGATCAAGAATCTCATCGCGAACTAGGTCGTTGACATTGCCTAGTTCCTTGTATGCCATCGCCCGCACAATTGCTCTGGCGGCGCGATACGCTTCCTGTTCGCTGAGTTGCACCTTGCCCATCATCGCGCCGTACAGATGGGTCAAGTAGCTTGTCTTGTCTTCATAACGTTGGACGATTTCCGGTCCCGCACGCAATTTCGATTGCAGGTGGAGGTACGTATCCTTCAGTGACGCGGTGACTGGATTGCCCGATTCGGCGTCGAGCGAAACGAGATGTGATAGCGCCAATGCGCGCCGGATGATAAAAAATACAGGGTTACGCGACAGTACCGCTTTCCCGCCTTCTTCATAGGCTTCGACACCGACCAGTGCAGTAATCGGTTGTTCAAGTTCACCCGCAGCCTCGCTGGCATCGAAGACGATCGCGACAAAACTGGTGGATTGAGGCCGAAGAAAAACCCCATCAGCGAGCTGACCCACGGCATACGCAGCCAAGGTTCGAGGCTCTTTCTGTCCCCTTCTACCCTGTGTCGACTCATCCTGCCCAACGTTAAACTGCACGAGATGGTGATGAGCCGCAGTAAGCACAGTCTGAATGGAGTCGAGCAGCGTCGACTTGCCGGATCCCGACTCGCCAGTCAGGAGCACCGTGTCAGTCATGTGCCACTCGCGGTTTTCGAGCGTGCCCCAGTTCCAGGTGATGAGCTTGGCGATTTTCAAAGCGATGCTCCGGTAAGTGGGTTGCTGACCTGCTCGTGGATCGCGATGTTGTCGCGAACGTTTTCTATATCGGGCTTCAACTCCTTGCCGTTCTCGACCCGATTCTTTTCCACAACTCCCAATGCGTCGCTTAGCGCTTCGTCGCTCACATAGCTCATAACGGGGCGAAGAATATTGAGCAACGTGTCCATGTTGCCAGCGCTGTCCGAATCGTTAAACTTGATAATGCGATGCTTGCGAAGGTCACGTAGCAGCGACACACGCTCTACCATTGATGTCGGCAATTGATGCGCCAACAGTGACACGACGGTCTGGGACAATTCCTCGAGACTGACCGTCAGGACCTGGTTTACCATCTCGCGCTTGCCTGTGAGCGCTTCCGTGTAGAGGAACCGAAGTGCAATCGAACACGCGACAAGATCTCGAGATAGGCGCGCTTTCAGACGCTTGACCCCGTCACCATCCGGCTCCGCCCCCTCGCCGGGCGGATAAAGACGAAAAAGGTTGGCGTCAACGTCATGCGTGAGAATGAAGTGCATTGATCCCGTGTACTCACGTAGCAACTGCTCACACTGAACGGCATCGTCGTAAAGGTCCGCGTCCGACCCGGAATAGTCTCGCCATAACACGCCGCTGGCGAGAAGTCGGCCCACCAGCTCGCCAAACCGGTCCGGCGTGACTGTCCCGTTACCCTCGCTCTTTAGACGCTCTTCGATATACTGCTGTACAGATATCAACATCGGTGCCTTCTCCAGGGAACTTAGGTGCCAGTCTTGGGTTGAACCTGTTCGTCAGCTGGCTGAACCTGAATTTCGAAGTTGTCTGCGATGAAATAGTCGGTCTCGAACACCGTTGGTAGCTTGCGCGCAAGCAGAAATTCACGGCCTTCTGTAGATCGAGCGGCACTTACGGCGTGCAATGCCACCATCACGTCGAGGGCTGAATCAAGCGGGAGGCTGTCGAGCGTCAGCCGGTCACCGTCGAGTTGGGGCAGCAGCTTTTCCAGGATTTGCCGCTCACTGAAGGCGAATGCTTCGGCCTCTGCTCTGCGCATCGCCGCCTCAACGCGACTTGCTTCGGAAATTTGCAGAGGTTGGACCTCCCTGCGATCAACACCGATTTCACGAGGCACCCAGCGCAGACCGGCTGCTGGCAGACGGACTTCCGAAGTACCCAGGCGATCAGCCAGGACGTCCAATAAGCGATCGCGCTCGTCCGACGCCCCATCTTTCAGCCATTGCATCGTCCGGCCCAACGGCGATTTCGCGCCATAGTCGAGCGAGAGAGCCTGGCGCAAAAGGCTGGTGAAACGCTTGACGTAGTTACCCATTTCCGCGCGAAGCATCGGCAATTTAAGGTTGCACGCGGCCTCAACCATGCCGTCCATCCGGTCGCATAGCCACAGCATCGGGCTGCGTCCCTGCACTTGCGCTTCCAGCCATCCTGCTCGTTGCAGAAGCGCGGAATCCACGCGTAACCGGTCTTCGTCTGGCAACGCACGTACCGATTCGAGGTAGTGAGCGATGTCGCCCCGGTGGCGCTCGGCAGAATCTGCTACGAGACGGACCGAGTATTCCTTTTCGAAGCGCTTCTCGATGAATTCGTTAAATTCCCCCCAAGCAAGCTTTTGCTCCAGGGCTTCGCGCGTTAGACTCTGAATGAGCGAGCGGAAGTAATCGATATCGTCCTGGAGGTCCTGTACAACCCGAGAGGAGAAGTCATAGCTATCAAGCAGCTCGTCTGGGTCGCGGTTCTGCAGAAAGGCGGCCAGCGCCTTCTTCGCGGAGCGCATGTTGCGCTGACGCGTTTTGGCACGCGAGTTGTCAAGGTTGGAGAACACCTCAGAGAATTCTTTACCCGAACGCGTCAACCTGAGCGTCGTCTTCAGGTCGATCGGATCCTTATAGTCTTCCAGCCATCCGTGTTCCTTCAGGTCGCGGACAAGCTCACTGGCGTATTGCCGCTCCTCTTCCGCAGAGACCATGTCCCTCCCTGCGAACATGCCTTTTCGCACTTCGGGCAGGGACAAGACGTTAAATACCTCGTTGACGACTATCTCACGTGTCAACGCCTCTGAGTAATCCGCGTTCGGGCCGTGTACGCGATCGTACAGATTCCGGAGAACGGCCGCGCAACACTCCCGGGTGGTCCACGTCAACGGGCGGAAAAACTGATCCCGTTTGCCCACAAAGAATTGGTTAGCCATCGTCTGTCCGCTCTTCCCAAGTCTGGCACAGCGTGTTGACTAAAACGACTCCTACTTCAGCCGCGGAGACATATCGGCCGTTTTCGTAAGGTATATCTAACGACCGGGTTGTGCAAGAGCCGGGATTGACAAATTACTCTGGTTAGTTCGCTGGACCACTAAAGGCAGATGAGGCCAAGGGCACACGGCGTCTCGCCCCTGTAAGAACGGAGTGGTGTGCGTCTGAATCAGGCGGTCTGACCGAAGGCTACTGCTTCCACAGTTCGTCATTCCATCTGGCCGTCTCGTGGCCGTGCCTTGCAATCAGATCAAACACATCTTCATCGAGGCGATTCAGACTCGTTGGCATGCTCGCCGCCTTCTGCGCCAAATCTTTGTTGAGCCATTGATGCTCGAGCAACGACCGCTCGCTTATGCGAGCCTTCCACTTTTCGAGCGCGGTCTCAGCTGCATCGCCAATCCGCAGGTATAGACCCGCGCCTGCATTTGCCTGGAAGAAGTTAGCGAGGCTCCGGACGCGCAGCGATCGCGTCTGTTCCATGGCGATGTCAGCAATGCGCCTGAAGCGACGCGGATTCAACGGGTGCGGTATGTTGGTGCGGTAGAGGGCCGCTCCCGCATCGGATACGATCAGTCGAGTAATTTGCTCGTCGCCGGAGTTCTTGAACTGCTGTTTGCCAACATCAAAAAGCGGCTCAAGTCCGAGGTTGTCGTAAATACCTCCGTCGTACAGATGCAGCCGCGCGTACGGCATCGCAAACGGCTTCTCGCCGTCGATAGCATTCCAGTGGTCACGCTTGACCCACTGAAAGTCTTTGCTCTGAATGGTGAGAGGGCCGATAAGGCCCGGAAACGCTGCCGAAACTGCAAGGGCGGATGCAAGGTTCAAATGGGAAACGGATGCGTAACCCGAATGATAGTCACCCATTCTGCCGCCCTTGAACCGAAAACGTACGCCGGTTTCACCGGTCGTTCCGTTGATAGACCAGACGGGCGCCTGCTTCAACTCCCCGATTGGCACGTCAATTTGCCAGACTTCCCTGATGGTCTGGTCAATGACGTTGGCGCGCGACAGCGCGTACCGCCAGTTTCGGGGATTTCCCAGCAAGCGGATCAGTGACGCACGCTGCAGTGAGGTTGTAGTCAACACCGTTCGCACGTCACGGAACACGTGTTCCCGATATGCAGTAGACGATGGCCATTCATACGCCGAACGACTCATGACAAGCCCGACGAAAAGGCTTCCACCTGAAACGGACGATATGTGAGTGACGTGCTCGAGTTGCCCCTGCTCCGCGCAATACTGCAGCACACCAGCATGGAATGCGGCGGCCCGTGCCCCGCCGCCCGATAGTGCAAGACCAAGCCTCATCGATTTAAATGCCCCGAAGTCAGGATTGTTTCAAGCTCGTAAGTATGGTGATATCAGATTCGCCAACGATGAGCATAACGCTAGGTAAGCCGTCATTCGCCATGACGACAGCCATGTGGTCGAGCAAGGCATAGTCGTCCGTGCTCGGTCGACTGGACATATGCTCGGGATGCGAGTGCCACTCTCCGACGTAGTCAACAATATTCGCGGTTCTGCGTCGGCATCGCCCAAGCGCTTCCTGCAAACCCTCGACACCGCGCGCGAAGCTGGTCTTTTCTTCTACGCTGTCCAAGGGGGCCGGCAATGCATCGACGAGGAAACACGTATTTCGCGGAAGATCCCAGTACCCAAGCAACACGCCACCGGTTTCGTTGGTAAGGCGTCTGCTACGCATCGTGCGCAGCTTCTTCAAAAGTCCCTCGTCCCACACGACTCGCCATCCGCCACTTTCGTGAAATAGCGATTTGGCCACAGGAACATCCGTAGCGACCAGGCTGCCGGCTGCATCGTCGAGCGACCAAACGGCCATACGTGCCTCGGGCGACGCAACACTCAACCGCAACTGCCTGGCGAGGATGGCAGCATGGAGGTTCACCAGTTCTGCTGGGATTACGGCCGAAACGTCGCGACACCCACCACCGACCCAAAGCTCGCCATGGTGGCCACAAAGATGCTGTGCTCCCCAGTCGCTTTCCAGAATGGCGCGGTAGTACTGCGGCTCCAGCGAAGAAAGTCGTAGGTTGCGTTCGCTGTCCTCGAGCAGGAGAACGGAACCGAGCCCCGAAGGCGTCAAAAACGTCGACGCAGATCGTGGAGTGCTTTCACGAGAAGAAAGGTCACGTGGCGCACCGAGAGAGGTCGTGGCATCGACCAGCAACGCCGCCGACTTCACTGCCTCTGTGACGTTGGCCGCCTTATCGGTCACCTTCGCGTGCAGTCCGGCGGTCGTGTCAATGCCGTCGGCGAAGTTGTCGCGCAGCAATCCGGCGACGGTATGCGCTTTGGACCGGCCGACTACATCGTATCGCGCCTGGTGTCTGACCGTATTGTGCGACTTCAGGGCATCGTCATCAATCAAGGTCCAGTTGCCCCACCCTGCACGCGACCACATATCAGCCAACGCACTGCCCAAGGCGCCGACACCAGCGAGCAGACCATTAAACTCTGCGCCTTGGTCTGACACGCCGGAAAACCGCCGGGCGTCCGCCTTCGTCGGAGCAAGCCGAACGTCCATCGGCTCCATCACGAAGTCACGCCACTGTTGCTGTGCAACTTCAGCCGCGCCGGCTGCTTGCGCGAGCTTCGCACTACTGTCGATGTAAGCAACGCCCCGCCGACCATCGATAAGAACTCCACAGGCAACACCCAAATCCGCAATGCCCGCTTTGACTCGAAATCCTTGAAGGTCGACTTGCTCAGTACCACTCGCTGAGGCGACTATGGGCATTCGGACAATGATGACAGTGCCTAGGCCAACGCTTTTGATTTCCAATCCGGCGTGCGGCGTGCGAGCTTCAATTGCGCGTTTCAGTTCCCCGATCATGCTCGAGCCACGCGCGGCTAGTTGGTCCTCGAAGTCCCCTAACGTGTTCGGATATTCGCTAATAGGGCGATGTTCGACTGGCGCGATGGAAATTGGCAATACCTCTGCGAAGAGATGACCTGGTTGCGCAGCCGACTTCCTGGGAGCGTACTGCCCGACTACGACCTCCACGGTGCCAGCGCCGGATTCAATTGCGCGAAGCGACAACACCTCGTCCGTCGACTGTAACCGCACGTGGAAATCCGGAGGCAAAACGACCTGCCATGGAGTGGCAAAGTACATCCGTTCTAACGGTTGATCGTTGCGATGCAACGTTCCGAGCGCAGTCTCCTTCAACCACCACGTCACGCGAGCAAGAAATCGCTGCGGCGTCCAGGCGCGCTCCACGACGCTCCACGGCTCAAAATATAGGCACAACGAGCGCGGCTCGTTGGGCACAACGTGGTTTTGATGCAGCGTCGCCGGAAAATCGGCGCGCATAGCACGGACGTCATATGGAACTTCTCTGCCCGGCCGATGTATCAGAAAAAGACGCTCGCGCGGTTGGACCCCCACGGAGTTCCGCGAGGGAACAGAGCCATCGCAGCAGTCGACTTCGATAGCCTCAGCGAATCGCTTCACCTCGCCTTCCTGCTCGCGTTCAAATGCCCGCAACGCGATCACTTCAAAAGCACTGTGCCTCTCACAGGCTGCCAGAAGACGCCGGGCCCCTTCCGTCTGAAGTTGCCCGGCGTCGATGCCTGGTAGCAGCTTGCCGAAATCAGCGAAGACGGTGCCCACTTAACCCGCCCGCGGTGCAGCAGCAGCCGTCGCAAGGCTCACGGCAGACGCCTTCGCGATATTGCAGGTGATGCCATAGGTATCAATCTGAAACTCGATCGGCTGTGGCCTGAAACCGTTGGGCTCCTCCATGGTGACAAGGAACCTTGCCCCGCCGATCTTGCGAAGATACGTTTGATAGCACTTCTTCGCCTGAATGTGCGGTGGCTGCACGTCCTCTCGAGCCGCGGGCGTGTCAGGAATCGGACAACTCGAACTGACGATGTACGCGCCAGGCCTGCCTTTCATCAGCAACTCCTTGACTCCTGGCTTCGGAACGGTCTCGAAATCGCCCTTCTCGTCGCTCAGCGCGTACGCGCTGCAGTGGTGCGGAATATTGAAAAGGTCCCACTCAAGCCGGTCCATATTGCCGTGAAACCTTGTGGTGGCGACAATATCCTCGAGCACGTTCCATGTGGAGTCGCCTACCGCGAGGTAGTCATAGCGCTGGCCACCTTTCTGGAAGCGGACGTTGAAAATCAGGGACGCCTCGTTGCGCAGATCATCGCCTTCATCGACATGCTTGATGAAGGGAGAATGACAAAAGAACTCGACGCCGTCCTCCGCAAGCGTATATTCAGGCACCAGTTGCCCGGCGTCCGTAATCAAGTGCTTACGCGACTCGAGCGTCAGGCCATTCTCTTCCAACCACCCTTTGAGCTTCTCCGGCTTGGAAAACACGCGGATGCCTTTGCCTTCGCGAAGGCGATAACGCGCTTCCTGCCGCCAGATAACGAACTCGGACGACTGATTGTCATTGGTGCCACATTCCAGAATCATCGCGGCAGGCACCCAGAGCGTATCAATCTTGATGCGCTTTTCTCCTTGATACTTCGCGGCGTGACGGAGCCAAAAGAACTCCGTGCTGTTTTCGAGGTGATCCTTGTCGCCGTGCGTGAACGCGACAACATTGAAGTAATCGCGCTCGGCCGCCTTCAGCTCATCGAGCAGGCACTTCTTCAGATTGATTTCGGGCCCCTCGCCGCTTTCCGTCTTGGAACGGTGACGGAAATCGAACAAAAGACGCTTCCCGTTTTCAAGGATGATCTGACTCGTATCGCCATTCCCTACCGGATAAAACCGTACACGCTGTGCCACTTGGAACTCCCGTCCGTGAGTGCAGCGCCGCACCGGGACACGAGCCAGTGGGAAGCTTGTTTGCGAGAACCACTACCAGAAGGCCGCTATTCGCCCAGATCCTGGATGACACGGATTGTGCGGCATGCGGCCCAATCATCAGACCCTTTTAATTCTGAGTCTTCGTGTGGATGAACCGGTCGAATCCGTAAGATACATCTAACGGGCCGCGTGTGCAACTGGTGACAACGAATCGGTTCGGATGTATCTTACTGTTGAGAATCAGAATTCCGCCAACCCAAAGCGCTGGAGATGTAGCCATGTCCCTTGGGGCAAAACTCAACACATTACGTCTGCGCAAGGCAGAGTCTTTACAAGCAACGGCGGACGCAGTCGGAATAACCAAGACACATATATGGGAGTTGGAGAAAGGCAAGAGCTCCAACCCAACAGCCGAACTGCTGGCTAGGCTGGCTGCTCACTTCGAAGTTACCGTCGACTTCCTTCTAGATGCCAAGCGAGACACGCCCTCAGAAAAGGACGAGGCTGCTGTGTTCTTCCGCGATCTACAACTTCTCTCAGACAAAGATCGAGCTACTGTCAAAGAGATGATCAGGCATTTCAAATCAAGCCAGGATGACAAATGACTAATCAGGTGACACTGGATCTGATGGAGCTTGACGGAAAGACCACGCCAGACGCTATTGCCGACGAAGTCTTCCGACAGAATCCGACAATGCAGTTCCCAGTCCCGCTTGAAGAGCTTTCTGAACTTGCCGGCATTGAATCAATCAAGGAGCTTGATAGTGATGGGTTCGCCGGGATGCTTGTTACCAACACGGAAAAATCCCGAGGTGCTATTTTCGTAAAAGCGGGCACGGACCCTCGCCGCCGTAGATTCACCGTTGGCCACGAACTAGGCCACTTCCTCCTTCCATGGCATAAGCAGGAACGCTTTGAGTGCAAGCCTGCGGACGTTGGCGTTTCATCGTCATCCGCAATGTCGACCGGAAGGATACCGACCATCGAAGTCGAGGCGAATGCGTTCGCGGCGGAGCTGCTCATGCCGCGCCGCCATTTCAAGCAGATATTGAACGCGAACGGGGAGCCGGAACTCGAACACGTCGTCGACTTGAGTTCAAAGTTTGACGTCAGCGTTGAGGCAACTATCTGGCGCTATAAGGCGCTTTCGGACTATCCGGTTGCATTCGTGTTTGCGCATAACGATATCGTGCGCTACTGGACCAAGGGACCCGAGTTTCCTTACTCGCTTTGCGTGAGAAAGGGGCATCGCTTGCCGCGGCGCGACGCGTCGAGTCCTCGAAGCCTCGAATGGGAACAGGTGCCTGCGAACCATTGGATGGAAGACAGGCAGCACCCTCCTCTACCGGAAACCATCCTGGAGCAAACGCTGCAGCAACTTGACGGATACAGTGTCACCTTGCTGTACGTTGATGAACTTCCGGAAGAAGACGAGTGAGGACCCCACAGCCTTATGCAAATCTAAAACGGAACATTCGCGATTCATCTTCGAGGTGCAGGAAATCAGCGTACTTGGTTTATAGGTCTACTTTCCGCATCTCCTGCAACTATGACCACCCCCTCAAGAGCAAATAAGTTTCGAACGCTGCAACGGTAGTATCTGCAAAATTTGTGTTTGAGATACAGACATGCAAGACGCGTTTAGAATTTCTGAGCCAGAGAAGTCTTCTATTGGCGACTTTCTTTCCTTCACTGTGTTCGACGACGAGCGCAAGCGCCCCGCTCGCATTACCGGTACTGCGCTAGCACTATTTGGCGGCGGAGACGACCGCATTGCGGTTTTTGAACGCAACGCCGAAAAGATTTGTCGCGCTGCGTATTTGATGAGCCGCAAGAATCCCGCATTGGACATTTTGATACTCGGCAGCGGCAGCTTTCCGCACGATGACATGAGTTCGGTCTAAAAATGGTGTCCATCGGGCAATTGTTGTCGATCAGCCTGCCGCCCGCGAGCCCGGAAGGAACTGCGCGAAAGGCTGCCGAGAAGGCGCGCACCGTGCTTGACTAAAAAGACTGCGGTTAGTGCGCGGGCACTGGATTGGCGCGGCCAACATGACGCTTCAGCCGCGAAACCCGTGCTAAATCGGAAGCACGAAGTTCACCGGTGTGCCCCCGCCGAGTCCGAACAGCGATATCGCGCTCATTGGAGAACTTCGTCGAGCAGCGCTTCGAAATCGAAGGTCGATTCCATGCCGGGTTGCGTGCCCTGTCGGTGAGGAAGGCTTCAGCGGTGCTACGGCCTACGTCAGGCAACGTTGGCGTGAACAACACAATCATGCACGGTGCTCTGGAGGACCTGCCATTCGGCGGCATCGGTCCGAGCGGAATGGGTGCTTATCATGGCATCGAGGGATTTCGGGCGATGAGTCACGCGGAAGGAGTGTTTGTCCAAGGGCGCTGGAGCGCGGCGCAGTTGCTCCATGCCCCTTTCTGGAAGCTAGCGAACTTCGCGCTTAATATGAACGTTACCAAGGCCGCCCAAGCGGCCCGCAGACGGAAAAACCAAGCCAGGATAGCGCAGGTCATGCTGCGCAGCTTCGCTGTGCGATGCCGCTGCAACGGCAGACGGTCGTCTTCGATTCAGCTACGCTGCGCTCATGTGTGCAGCTGAATCTCAGCGGCGCGCCGTTCCCATAGCGTCTTGAGGAGCGTTTGCTGGAAGCGCAGAAAATGCTGTTCGCCAATCAGTACTTCCGCGAAGATGCGACGGCTATCATTGAAGAGTGCTGAAAATCGAGGCGTACCCGTCCGCCAGCCCCCGCAGCACCATTGCGCACATAACTCGATCCACTGCATGAGGCGGCTTGAACGAGGGTATATTGCGTTCGCATCGGTGCGAAGCACAGGTATATTGAGCGTCCCCGCCACTCGAGATATCGCGTCACCCATATAGGCAGCGGGGTATAGAACAGCAATATTCCCGTAATTGCTTCCAGGATGTCGCGCTAGTGCTTCCCGTACCAGTGTACCCAAAAGATGCTCTGCCTGATTATCCTAGTCGCCCGCAAGTGGGTGTATATAAATCGTGCCCTGCGAAGCCCCCTCTGCTGCACGATAGTCACGCGCCTGCCCCAAGGCGTACCCCGAAGCCTCGACAATCCTGGTTCCACTGCGATAGTTCAATTCCAGCCTGACCGTTTCTACATCCTCGCGTTCGGACAGACTCTCCAACAGGTCGGGATGCGCGCCGGTAAATCCGTAGATCGACTGGTCGACATCGCCTACCGCGAAGAGACGCATGCCTGCGCAGAAGCAAAGCCCCAACACCATGCGGTGCAATGCGCGCCCTAAGTCCTGGTACTCGTCTACAACCAGGACCGGGTACTTCGCGAACAATGCGCGCTGAATCCAGGGGCATTCACGCAGCGCCCGGACGGCAAGCAAGGGCATATCATCGAAGTCGATTCTGCCCGCCCGGCGCAATTCATCTTCATACGTCTCGGCGACCGCAGCCAACTCAGGATCGCGGGTCTGCCATTCCTCGGAGTTCCGGTTGAGGATTGAGCGGCGGTACACGCTCATCTGCAGGCTCCAGTCGCGCCGACTCGCAACATTGACATTCAACCTGCGCAAGGCGCGCTCCAAAGCCGCCGATACCTCCCCTCGCGTCGCAACTTTGAAGTCAGCAGGCAATCCCAACTGGGCTACCTTCGCATAGGGCAATACGATCTGCGTAAGCGAAAACGAGTGCACCGTCCCGATGAACACGCGCCCACCAGCGGTGTCACCCAACGCGGCTAGGCGTGTTTCAAGCTCGCGTGCGCACTCGTTGTTATATGTGATGCAGGCAACGCCGCGCGGCTCCTGCACGTCTTCCGCAAGTATCCTTGCGAACTTGGTCGTCAGCGTCTTGGTCTTGCCACTGCCCGGGCCGCCAAGCACGACACAGTGGCCACGTGATTCATATGCAGCCCAAAGGCCGTCGCCACGCTGATCGAGCATACCGACGTGCAGTTGCGTGCCTTCGCTTATCACCCGGACTACTTGTCGGCGCTGCCGGGCTCCACCACGTCGGGGCGCGTGCTCGAGGCGTTGCCGTTCGACGGCCGCGAGCTCGGCGCCCAGTGTCAGCTGGCACGTCCGCCGATTCCCGAGTTCACGGTACTGGGCGGAATGATGGTCGATCGGATCGATATCGGTCATTTGCTCAAGCTCGGGCGCTCGTTCGAATCGTTCGGTCATTCGGTCCGACTCATCGGGCGCTACGCGATCGACCGGTTGGGCTATGCACGCGGCACGCGTCTCGTGATGGGCAATGCGCTCGTCGGGCGGCTGTTGCGATCGCTGCAACAGCGCGGCGTGACGATCTGGACCTCCGCGAAGGTCGAACGTCTTCTCGGCGATGAACGGCGCATCGACGGTGTGACCGTGACACGCAATGGGGAGCGCTACGATATCCAGGCGACATGTGGCGTGGTGCTCGGGACCGGCGGTTACAACGACAATCCGCAGCTACGCCACCGCTTCATTCCCACTTCGGTGGAACATACGCCGCGCGCGCGCACCGACGGCGGGCTGCAAAAGATGGCGCTGGCGCTCGGTGCGAAGATCAGCGAGATACCGGGCGCGTCCGCGTTCTGGGCGCCGGCTTCGGTGAGGAAGCGGCGGGACGAATCGACAGCGGTATTTCCCCATTTCGTGCTCGATCGTGCAAAGCCGGGCATGGTGCTCGTGAACAGGCATGGCACACGCTATCTGAATGAGAGTACGTCGTATCACCTCTTTGCGCGAAGCATGATCGACGCGACAAACGGCATTCCCGGCTTTCTGATCGCCGATCGCCGCGCGCTCGCGCGTTATGGCCTGCGCATGATTCGCCCGGGCGGCCATAGGCTGCGGCGCTTCATCGACGAGGGCTATCTCGTCGAGGCGCCTACGCTCGACGCGCTCGCCGCGCGCCTGGACATCGATGCGGCCAGCCTACGAGAAACTGTCGCGCGCATGAATGCGTTCGCGCAAAGTGGCATTGACGAAGACTTCGCGCGCGGCACGACCGCGTACGAGCGCAATCTTGGCGATCCCGGCGTCGCGCCCAATCCGACTCTCGGACCCATCGATCCTCCGCCTTTCTACCCGATTCGCCTGTATCCGGCCGATATCGGCGCGAGCACGGGAATCGCCGCAGATGCGCAAGCGCGCGTGCTTCGGGACGGTGATCCGCAACAACCGATCGACGGCCTATATGTCGCGGGCAACGACATGCAGTCGATCATGGGCGCGGCGTACCCCGTACCAGGCATCAATCTCGGTCCGGCGATCGTGTTCGCGTATCTGGCAGCGGAACACTGTGCTACACGTGCATGAAACCATCGACGGCACGTACTCGCTTCGGTCTTTGTTTAGACTGATTCAGGCGAATTGCGCCGTACGCCATCTATTCGTCCGACAAAACAAACGCCGCGCACGACCCTGTAGCCGATGACCTTCGGCGCCGACGCGCATGTTCGCGAAGAGATCGAACCCAAGTCGAACTAGGGATACCCCATCGTAAGTGGGAATAGCTTGCAAACTGGAAACTCTTTCCATAATATCGGATCCATGCTGACGAGCGAGGTGGCTCCGTAGCATATACAGAGTCGAATTCATCGAGGCTTTCATGAGCGCCGTTTTGCAACGCAGCTTCCGCATTCTCGAGGAACTATCCGCCGCACCGGAGGGTAAAACGCTCACAGAACTGGTTGGCGACCTCGGGCTACCGCTGAGTGCGACGCACCGTCTGCTGACCGACCTCATCGAAGAGGGGCTGGTACGCAAGAACGAGCGTAGCGGCGAATTCTCGCTCACGATGAAAATGCCATCGTTGGGACTGAGGTTTCTGAGCGCCGGCGGCGTCGTCGACATCGCGCAGCCGATCCTCGAACGACTCGCTGTGACGTCGGGCGAGTTGGTGCGCCTCGCGATTGTCGAGGACGAACAGTTGATCTACGTCGCCAAGGCCCAAGGCGCGAAGCAAGGGCTTCGTTACGATCCCGAAATGGGCCGTCCGGTCACGCTGTCGTGCAGCGCGGCCGGCATGATCTGGCTCGCCGGCAAATCGGAAGAAGACGTGATGCGGCTGGTCTCGCAGCAGGGCTTCGGCACGCCGGCGGAATTCGGCCCGCGCGCGCCGACCACGTTCAAGGCGCTGGTGCCGCTGATCGAGACGGCCGGCCGCAACGGTTACGCGACCACCCAGGACATGTTCCTGCCGGCCATGAGTTCGATGGCTACGACCGTGCCCGGCTCTAATGGCGAGGTGCGCGCGATCCTGATCATCGCTGGTCCGATGTCGCGTCTGACCGAAGAACGCATGCTGGCCCTCGTGCCGGCACTAAAAGCCACCTCACTGGAACTATCGGAAGCCAGCAGCGTGTCGCCGATGTTTAGACGTCCAATGGCGAAAGCTGCAACTTCAAACGGCAATCCGTCGCATTTGCGACACGACATTGCCTAAGCGCAATTGGTAGAGGCGTCCGGCAATACTTGAAGACGTCTTTCGTCGTTATACCCTCTCGTATTTATTTTATCTGTTTAGGTGTACCAAGGAATTCGGCGCCCTGTCACCAACGCCACCTTTCTGAGACATAGATCCACAAAACGCTTTATTGAAGTGAGGAGACCTCCATGCATTCATCCCCAACCGGTCGTTCGTCGATCGCGATGGCCAACCGGGCCGTCAGCGCCGCCACCCTGGGCACCGCGCTCGAATGGTTCGACTTCACGCTGTACGGCGCGGTCGCCGCGATGATTTTGCCACGGCTGTTCTTCCCGGCGCTGGACCCGACCAACGCGGTGCTGGCATCGCTGGCCACCTTCAGCGTCGGGCTGGCCGCGCGGCCGTTGGGCGCGATCATCTGCGGCCAGCTCGGCGACCGGCTCGGCCGGCGCAACCTGATGCTCGCGACCGTCTCCGTGATGGGCGTCACCTCCGTGTTGATGGGTCTGCTGCCGACGTACGCGCAAATCGGCGTGTACGCCCCGCTGCTGCTGGTGATTCTGCGGATCATCCAGGGCTTCGCGCTGGGTGGCGAGTCGACCGGCGGCCAACTGATGGCGCTCGAACACGCGCCGGCCGATCGCCGCGGCAAATACTCCGGCCTGATCGGGATGTGCGCGCCGCTCAGTCAGATAGTCGCGAATGCGGTGCTTCTGCTGCTATCCGCGACGATGAGCGCGGCCGCGTTCGAAAGCTACGGCTGGCGCATTCCGTTCGTCGCGAGCGTGGTGCTGGTGCTGGTCGGTCTCTACATCCGCATGCGGGTCAGCGAAACCCCCGCGTTCGTCGAGATGAAGCGCTCGGCGATCGCGACCAACAGCCGTCCGCTGCGCGACGCGTTTCGCCTGCACTACAAGACGATTCTGCGCATGATGCTGTTTTTCTGCGGCCCGACCGCGCTGTTCTATCTCGCAGTGGTGTTCACGCTCAGCTATCTGACCAACACGCTCGGCGTGCCGAAGCAGACCAGCTTCAGCTTGCTGATGATCGCCAACGCGTGCGCGATCGTCGGTTCGATCGTCGGTGGGCTCGCGAGCGACCGGATCGGCAGAAAGCGCGCGCTGCTGATCGCGTCGGCGGCGACGTTCGTCATCATGCTGTGCTATTTCCCGATGCTCGCGACCAGAAACTTTGCGGTGATGGCCATTGCGATGGGTCTGTTCATGGGCTTCACCCAGGTGCAGACCGGCATTCAGCCGGTCGCGTTCGCCGAGGTGTTCCCGACCAACGTGCGCTATTCCGGCTCGGCGCTCGCGTTCACCGGCGCGAGCCTGTTCGCCGGCGGCCCGATTCCGGTCGTCGCGACCTGGCTGATCAAACTGGGCAACGGTTCGCCGTGGGGACTGGTGGCGTTGTGCGGTGCGCTCAACATCCTGTCGTTCGCGATGATCGCGATCGGCCCAGAGACGGCGGGTATCGACATGAATCGTCTCGACAGCGTCGACGATCTGAGCGGCACGCACCATCATGCTGCGCGCAACGCGTCTATCTGAGCGCCCAAACATCACCTAGGAGAAGGAAGTATGAGCGAAAAGGCAAACGGCCTGCTTGCTATCTGGAGCACCGTCGCGAAGAATTTTGAAACGGACTATTTGCATTGGCTTACACGTGAACACGTATTCGAACGCGTTGGCGTCGAGGGGTTTCGTTCCGGCTGCGTCTATCGCCGCCGCGACAGCGCGCCTTCCGAATATCTAATGCTGTATGAGCTCGATGATGCATCGGTGATGTCCAGCTCGGCCTATCGGGCACGCCTCGATAATCCGACTGTCTGGACGCAACGGGTAATGCCACAGTTGCAACACTTCCGTCGAGGGGGCGGCACGGTATTCGCGCAAGCTGGGCATGCCGGCGCAGTCGGCTCTTTTGTAGCCGTGGCACGGCATCAGGAGTCTCGACCGATAGTGGCACAACAAACGCTCGATAAGGTCGCGTCCGTCGACAGAGTGAATCGCGTACGGGCCATGTCGGTCGCTTCGGAGGCGACTGCCATTTCAACACGCGAGAAGTCGATGCGCACCGGCGACGAAGGCGCATTCAGCGGGGCCCTCGTGATCGACGCGCTTGACCCTGCCGCGCTCGCGAGAGCAATTGCGACGTTTGCCGACATTCAACCGGAAATCGACCAGTTCGAAATGTACGAATTCGTGTTCTGCTTCAGCAAAACGGCTGCAGTATAGTCAGACGACGCAGGCTACAGTCGACGTGCAACGCTAAAGCCAAGGGGGAGCGGCACTCGATACCGCCCCCCTCCTCCGTCGTTTGTGCGGCCTGATAGGCAGTGAACGTGTGATTGATACTCAGTTGGCGATTTTCGACCGCGTCGAGCATCTTCATGCCGCCTCGATACTGAACGCTGACGTTGTTGATCTTGACGTTCTGCACCGGATGATCGACCAGACCTGCGATGATCATCGGGAAGCGCGGGTCCGCATCGACAACATTTACATTAGTGATTCGCACGTTCTTCAGACTGGCAAAGCCCACGTGGAGGCTGTTCGTACGGAGCTGCCCGACGGGCTGAGCTGGCTCGGCGGCCATGACCGTGCCTTCAGGCAACTCGACGCTGAGTTCGACTTGCTCCAGCCTGACCTGTCGATTCTCATTCGAATGGTGAATTCCATCGGCGGAGCGCTTTCTGCGATGAATCGCCGGCAATACTCTCACCATCTGCCAGCCGAAGTGATCACACGCCTTGAAGCCGTGGTCCGTGAGACATTTGGCGAAACCGCTTTGCGTACGGACACTCCGGTAAAACCGCCGTCTGCCTAACTACGCTTTGCGGTCGACGACCTGGAAGGCCGACAGTTACTACGGGGAAGTCTTGGGTGCGGCGCTCACGGACGCCGAGCAGCGTCTGCCAACCTTCCCCACGCCCAGATTTCTGCTCGCGCATAGACCTACCTCGAACGGCTCAGGTATCCCGTCGTTCAGGCAGATTCATACGCCGATAGTTAGTCGGTCCATTCGTGATCAACACAACACGCTCCGGATCGTGAGTGACGTCGGTATAACTCTCGTCGCGTGGCTCAAATGCATAGGGATAACGCACGCTGTATTGAGTGCCACCCTGACTTCCACGCTCGTGGGTCCACGCTTCCGCACGAATGATGACGTCGAGAACCTCATCGGCCTCCGACAGGTCGGCGTAATCGTCAAGAAACAGAACCACCCTATCCGGGTCAGCCCGTTGCAGGAGGGCAATCAATTCTCGCACCGTCATCATCTCCATCTCCCCTTAAGGAGATAAGCTCGAAAGTGGTGTACGGGGAGTTGAGGCGGGAAGTTGAAGGCGGTGGAGGTTTCAGCTGAGAATCTGATTGTCGAAGTCGGAAACCAGCAAACAACAAACCATCCACCATGAACAAGTTTACGGAAAAAGCGGTTGTCGGTCTATCGGAAGTCGGTCTGGGACTGGACGAGTTGGTGCGGCACGGAGCGCGGCAGGTGATCCAGCAGGCGATCGAAGCGGAGCTCGCAGCGCTGCTGGAGCGGTTCGAGAACGTCAAGACCATGCATGGGCAGCGCGCCGTGGTGCGCAATGGCTATTTGCCTGAGCGCGAGGTGTTGACGGCGGCCGGCCCGATTGCAGTGAAGGTTCCGAAGGTTCGCGATCGGTCAGGTTCAGGGGTGAAGTTCAATTCATCGATAGTACCGCCGTATGTGAGGAAGTCGCCCCGCGTGAGTGCCGCGCTGCCGTGGCTTTATCTGAAGGGCATTTCGACAGGCGATATGAGCGAGGCTCTGAGCGTGCTGTTGGGTGAGGACGCCAAGGGGCTGTCGGCTAATGTGGTGAGCCGCCTGAAGGCGCAGTGGGCGGACGAACATGCCAGCTGGGGCCGGCGTGATCTGTCGAAGTCGCGCTATGTTTATTGGTGGGTCGACGGCATTCACACCGGGCTGCGCAGCGAGAACTCGGACGGTCAATGCCTGCTGGTGATCATCGGCGTGAGGCCGGATGGACGCAAGGAGCGTGTGGCGATCGGTGACGGGTATCGCGAGTCGAAGGCGTCATGGCAGGAGTTGCTGCTCGACCTGAAATCGAGAGGCCTGCAGGCTGGTCCGCTGCTGGCCGTGGGCGATGGCGCGATGGGCTTCTGGGCCGCACTGGAGGAGGTGTTTCCTGCTACCCGAGGTCAGCGCTGCTGGTTCCACAAGATGGGCAACGTCCTGAACGCACTGCCGAAGTCGCAGCAAGGCAAAGCTAAAGCGGATCTGCAGGCTATCTGGATGGCCGCCACGCGCGCCGACGCGTATGCCGCATTTGATCGTTTCGTGACGGTCTACGCGGCGAAATATCCGAAGGCAACGGAAACGTTGAAGAAGGACCGGGAAAGTCTGCTGGCTTTTTACGATTTCCCGGCGGAACACTGGCAGCATCTGCGTACGACGAATGCAATCGAGTCGACGTTCGCGACGGTGCGCCACCGCACTACACGTACGCGCAACTGTGTGTCGCGACCGACCTTCCTGGGACTGGCATTCAAGCTGATCGAGGAGGCCGAGAAGACCTGGCGCCGCATCAACGGCCCCGAACAGATCAAGCTGTTGCTGGAGGGCATTGCCTTCAAGGACGGCGAACCGGTGCAAGACGATCGACCGGCTCAGCAGAAACTCGCCGCCTGACGTCGCTGGCTATCAACCGGCCATACACCAGACTTGACGATATCTCCCCCTTAAGCGTTCGGACGGCCACCCGAGATCTTTCCATCCCTGTGGAAATACCTAGTACCTGGTATCGCCCTAATAGAGCGCTCGACCCTTCTTCGGCCCACCTTCGACTGCAACCAGATTTCCCCGTCTGGCGACACTCCCGTCGGCGGCCGCGCGCGACGCCGTTTCGTGTCAGCCGCTTCCGACCGAATAGGAGCAAAACTCACTGAACTGTCTCGGCTACCGCGCCGCCCAACAGTTCGGGCGTCCCGTCTAATCGCACCCCAGATTATTTCCGCGCCTTTCAACGAGAATCTCGAACCAATATACCACCAAATCTTTTTTTCATTTTGACATTAAGTTTTATATCGACAACGAAAAACAAAACTGAATCAACAGCATGCGAAAACCCACTCAAGATAAATTACAAGCAGGACAATTTATACGTTGACTCCCGCGAATCCAATGTATTAAATTGCCGTTCATTCAATCCGTGAGATTCACATCGGCGACGAAGTCTATGGACTTACGGCTCAAACTTCGATGATTTTTATACCGCTATGAACAACCATAAATCCCATTCTTCCGACGCCGCACTGGAGCAATCCTTCGGGCCGGCGTTGGGCACTGCATCGACAACCCGACCTTTCGTAGAGCCCATTCCGGAGGCGCAACTCGCAAAAGAGGCCATCCCGCTCCACCTCCATCCGTCGCGGGTGTTGCCAAGCCATTTCACTGACGCCATTGAGCGAGCATATGCGCCGGCGTCGATTTTTTGGTTCCACGTTGACGCCGACCGGTTCGTTAATGAGCTGGAGAAACACAACTCAGCATATATGACCGCGCTCGCCTTGTCGTGGGAGAGCTGGGGATGTGGGTCGTTTCACGAAGACCTCGTCAACTCCATTCGCACGAAAAAATTCGACGAGTATTGTGCTACGTGGTTGCTTTCCTTGCCGCAAAGTCAAGTGTCAAACGACGACGACGTTTACGAACTGCTGCACAACCATCTTCGCAGCACAGGCGAATCGACGCACCTCAGGTACCTCGAGCTCGACGGCGTGAAAGCGGTTCACTATATCCGCGACAGAATGACCAGCATGGTCAGCTGAACAACGTATTGCAGGCAA
Source organism: Paraburkholderia sp. 32 (assembly GCF_050435345.1). Classification (NCBI taxonomy): domain Bacteria; kingdom Pseudomonadati; phylum Pseudomonadota; class Betaproteobacteria; order Burkholderiales; family Burkholderiaceae; genus Paraburkholderia; species Paraburkholderia sp. 32. The sequence goes on along the minus strand of NZ_JBNDKD010000002.1, from coordinate 513,268 downwards.
AGCGAAGCTCACGCGATTTTGCGGAAGGTCGATTCTCAAGGTGACGAGCCGTCATCACGTGCGAGCACGCTGACATGCGGTCGCTATACGTTCGGTCAGGCCACTCTTGACGCTCACCTTTCGCAAAATACCTAGGACAAGTCATGCAGAAAATCGAATTGCACACTCCTGACGGTGACACTTTCCCAGTGAGCATCAACGCAGCATTCCTTGAGTCGACTCGGCAGCACGCGATCGGTCAGGGGAGCCCAACTGCTTACGTAGGTCCCGTTTCCCATGTCCTCCGAGAGCCAGTCGGCACTCACGAGCGATGCGTGGTAATCGTGCTCCCCGGACTCGCATCCGAGGCCATCGACCATTCTGCAACGTCGGTCACGCCACAGATTCGCACACGTCCCGGTGGGCCGCCCGTAGCCTGTGCGCTACTTGCCAATGGTCAGGTGGCCGTCCATGCAGACGCGCTGAACGAAGCGCAACCGCTGCATGCCGGGCGGCTCAATGTGCTTTGGATCTTTGAGGACAGCGCCGCCTTCGCTCACTATCCTTATGACGAGGAGACTGAGGAGTGGTTTTCGGCCGCTGCGATGGTCGCCGACGGACATCGGCACGAGACGGACTATGGCCCGGATACGGATGTCGACGTGAGAACAGAAACGGTGGTGATTGAGGCGATTAATTTCTGGCTCGTTGAAACGACAGGCTAATAGTTCACGACGTACTACTTTAACTGCGGAGGGCATCGTCCTCCGCTTCCTCCTACTTGCATGCGCACCAAATAGCTGCCCATACCATGGTCACTCGATTCCCGGAGACAGTCGACCAGTAATCCACCATGTTTTATGAGTCGCAAATGCAACAAGCTTTGCAGATTTAAATAAAATCTGCGACCTTTCTCCTACCCATTGAGAACCCAAAATGTCGTGCAATAGTGAATATCTGACGGCTTATAACGATTAACCGAGTTTCAGACTACCTCTCTCGATCAGCTCCGCGAGCGTGCGAAGCAAGGCACTCCTAAAACCTGCTATATTGTTCGGCCGGATTCCATCTTCACTAACCATACCGAATTGCGTGGGCATAAAATCGTAGTCGTCCCACTTCTGGGTTGGCAACGCGATAGTCTTGACACCGGTTGCCCCGACATTCACGTCGAACTTCACATCTGCCCAAATGGCCGATCCATCGAATGCCTGATGCTTGCTGATGAGGCAATTGCGTTGAGCGTGCTTGCCCTCTATCACGCTGACGTCCAGCGCAAAGAGGACCTCCACGTCCTCTGGCTATTTGACGATGAATCTCTGCTCTCAACGTATTACATCTCCGAACATGAGCAAACGATGTCCATGGTTGAAGTTATGCCCTGTTTCAACCCGCGCGAGGACGGCCGGCAACCCCGTATCGGTAAGCAGGTTGATGGAATGAGTTCGTTTACCGCCGTCTTCAATTTCCTTGACCTGACTGGGGAGACGGACCGCGAGCCAGAAACGCCGTGGCCCGCAAGCCCGCTCGCGTCATGCCTATCGACTCGAAACTGGACCGGTCCTATCCTTCAGGACGCAGGCCTGCTGCTCAGCCGTTGGAATAAAGGCCCTCTTCACGCGATACCACACCTCATGTGCTCTCGCTCCTGACGATGTGGAGTCGCGGCTTTTCGCATGGCCTGTAGCCGATCGCGCAACCCGGGGCTCGCGTCACCAGAACTTTCGCTTTTGACCAAAGGGGGCAGCGCGCCTGGTATTGCGAAATGCTGACAGCGCCCTTCACGTCTGAACAAGCTCAAGCCCGTTTTCGGCACACCATTGCCTCAACGCGTTTTCGACAGCATCGGCTTCAAACGAATACCAGCGCTCCAGAACACCTTCATGCTCGAGCAAATCCTTGAAACGCGCATAAGCCCCTTGCCGCCGGAAAAATCCTTCGACGCAGTCGTAACGCGCAGGCAACGCCTGCGCGACAAAGCGCAAGGCGAGACGTCTTCCGAGATCGAGCTCGTTCCTGTGCGGTATCGCGAGGTAGCGATTGGAAGTTTCAAGGTCGTCAGGAGTCTCCTCGTCGAGCACGTCACTGGAATCGGAAGTCCACCAGATCTTGCCCGTATCGAGCGAGACATACGCGCTATGCTCCATTGGCGCCGCGTAGCTGCCGAAGTCAAAGGCCATGGAAAGATCGTCGTGCCTGACTGCGACCATGATTCTCCTCCGATAGAGGTGTAACGTTCGGGCGACCCGGTTTGCAAACCGCCTCAGGGCCAGGGATGGCCGCCCGCCCCACCGAGTCGGCACCGCGACTCAAAGCTCCTCGCTCGGGTCAGCGATATCGAGCCGGAACTGCCATCCTTCCATGCTCATGAGCATTCGGCCAAGTTCGTTCCACGAGACCTCCTTGCCGTCGACCACCACGAGTGGCAGGTGTCCCTGCTGCGACTCGTCCCATTCGATACGCCCGCGCACCGTGCTGTCAATGATCCGGCGCTCATGAAAATCGATGTGCCTGACCGACAGCGCGCGACGAATCCTTTCGACGAGACGCCCGAGCAGCACAAACGCATCGCCGTCGGCCTCGCCGATCAGCTGGAACCGGTAGCCGGCGGGACGTTCTTCGCGAAGCTCAAATCCATCCAGAGCAATCCGGTCCCCGAGGAGGCGGAGCTGGAAATGGAACTGGTGGGCCTCCCCCTCGCAGTCGATCATCCGGATGGGGTCAAGCCGGACGTTCTCGAAATCGGTGAATCCAGTGGACTCGGCAATCCTGGCATTGAAGCACGACGTGCAGAGCACCTCATAGCTGCCATCGCCGGAGCCACAGTGGATGGTGTCCCAGGGCGGCGTCTGGTTGCCGCATTGTTCGCAACGCTCGTGTGCCATGTCGTGCCTGCCGTAACGGTCCTTCCTGCGATCGCCAGGATGTTGGATTGCGGTTGCCGTCTTCCACACTGTTGATCGCACATTGGCGGCAACATGCTGCCTGACGAAGCCGCAATGGGTTGCGCAGGAACTGGCGACCGGATGCCACTATTTTGACAGAGACTGTGTGCAGCGCCTAACTGGCGCCGCCCGTCTTGCGAAACCGGGAAGGCGACACGCAATTCATGATCGACACATTCGAAGAGGGCATTACTGGGCGGTGGCTCCCATGCGGAGGCGCTACAGGCCTGACACGCTGGTAGCTCGGCAGCCGAGCATCGCGCAAAACACAAAGGAATACGAACTAATCTTCGATCATTTCTTTTATGTCAAATCGTATCTTGCGTGAAACGGTAGGACGTGTCGTGCATGTGCCGGATCGGTGCAATTTTTGTGCATGGAGCAACGCTATGAATCGGTAGCGTCCGAACGGGGCCAGGCCTTTGTTCTGGTACCAGGAATCAACCGTTGCCTCGGTTCGACTCAATAGCCGGGCAGCCAGTCCCGGAGGGCCGGACCAACGATCTGCTGTGTTGTGTTTCAGCTCTTGAGGCAGGCGCGGCGTTCCTGCCGGCGACTTTCGATCTGCATCACGAGCACGTTCCGGGACCAGCGTATTCGAAAGATTTGGCGGCGCACCACTCGCGCGCTTTTGATGCCTTTAAGCTGATCCACCAACGTGACCACACGAGACCAGGGCAATTGTGTGACGGGGTATTGCACGAATTCCTCGCCAGGCCAGGCTTCGGCCAGCGTACGCATGTACTTCAGGTTTCGCGGCGAAAACCCGCGCATGTCCGGAAACGCCGCGCGGAGATCGGGCGCCAGCTGATCGACGACCTTTGCGCCCCGCCCTTGTCGCCGCTGCCGCTCGAGGATCTCGCGGCCTATCTGTGAGATATAGCGAGACCAGCTCCCGGCTGACGGACAACGCGGCGCGCTGCCCAAACCCCGAACGGCATCGAGGCCAATACCACTGCGAGACTATGGGAACTCTGGTCCCAGCAGTCCCTCCTCGTGGGCGTAGTGGATGTGAAAGTCGGGCAGCAGAGTCTCGACCAGGAATTCATGACGAGCCAGTATGGAGCCACGTTCATGAACGCGACGTTCGGCTGGCCGGTGCTGCCGTCCACCGACATGCCGGCGGGCGTCCCCGCCTATCCGCTGTCGTCACTCGGGGTGCGCGTGCGAGCCACCCCTGCGGATTCGTGGACAGTGCTGGCCGGCGTATTCGACGGCAATCCGGGGCTCTGTTGCAGTAAGCGTGACGAGGCGACAAATGTCGATATGGTCAGTATTGCTTATGAGGCAAGGGAGCAAAACATCTGGGAAGCAGACAACGGGGCTTTGCCTGTACATTTCATCTGTCCTTTGCTGATCATATGCATTACCTCGATGCCGCCGAGAATGATCCTCGCACAGTGAAAATCCTTGAACCCCAGCATCGGCCGGGTCCGGCGTTTGATAGCCCGATGGTCCTGTTCGACGATGTTGTTCAGGTACTTGATCTCGCGCACCTTGATCGGCGTCTCGCGATCGGCATTCACCGCATTCAACGCGGCCAGATTGGAGCCGCTTTTGTCGATGGTCACGGTTTCTGGCGCACCATTGCGGGCGATCGCTTTTTCAAAGAATCGCCAAGCGGCAACCTTGTCCCGCCTCGCCCTGAGCAGGAAGTCGACCGTGTCGCCCGCCTTGTCCACTGCCCGATAAAGATATTTCCACTCGCCCTTGATCTTGATATAGCTCTCGTCCATTCGCCAGCTTTTCCCTACCGGACGCTTGTGCTTGCGGAACGTCTTTTCGAATAGCGGCAATAGCTTCATTACCCAGCGGTACACCGTCGAATGATCAACCGCGATACCTCGCTCGTCCATCATCTCCTCAAGATTGCGCAAACTTAACGAATAGGCCACGTACCATCGTACGCACAGCAAAATCACTTCAAGCGGGTAGTGAAGCCGCTTCAGGACCTTCGCCAGGCACGGGGCAAGCGCAGATCGCGATGTCTTCGTCTTCTTCATCGAACAGCTCAAAAAATTTGCTGCTCAATTTTAACCTGGCCCCTTACTGCAACAGAACCATGTCGCGCAGGCTCAGTTGAAAGCGGAAATGCCAACGCACCGCGCAACTGATGACTGCAGCCGGAAAGCGGTGACCGTGATTAGATGCTATGGGAGGGCTGCGCAAGTAGGCCCGCTGGAGTAAAAACGGGATTCATATTCGTTTTCTCCAAAGGAGCACGCAAAATGGATGCGCCTGACTCAGCCCTTCGAGGGCAGAATACGACGGTAGTTGGCCGGCTGTACATGGCTTTTGAACTGGGCGATAAGAGCTGGAAGCTCTCACTGGGTGATGGCCACCGCGCGCCGAGCCGGTGTACGGTCGCCGCAGGTGATACCTCGGCGGTCCTCACCGCCATCGCGAACGCCAGGGTGCGTTGCCACCTCAGCGCCGACGCACCCGTCTACAGCTGTTATGAGGCTGGCCGCGACGGCTTCTGGCTGCACCGCTGGCTGGCTCAGCAGGGTATTGCCAATCTCGTGGTGGATTCGGCCAGTATCGAGGTGAACCGGCGCTCCCGTCGCGCGAAGACGGACCGCCTTGACAGCGACAAGCTCCTCTCGATGCTTATGCGTTATTACGCGGGCGAGCACCGGCTATGGGCCGTCGCGCGCATCCCCACGCCTGAGCAGGAAGACGACCGGCGCCTGCACCGGGAACTGGAGCGCCTGCGGCAGGAGCGTACCGCACACACCAACCGGATCCGCTCCTTGCTCGTGCTGCACAACCTTCGGGTCAGGTATGTCGGTGGCCGGATCTGGACTCACTGGTGGGCCCAGCAGTGCGAGCAACTGCCGCCCGGCCTGCGCGCCGAGATTGAACGCGAATGTGAGCGGCTTGCGCTTGTGCGCAAACAGATAAGCCTGCTGGAAGCACTGCAGGACCAGCAGGTGCGCAGCGGCTCGCACCCCGGCATGGCGTTGCTGGCACAGCTTGCGGGCATCGGCACAGGCAGCGCCTGGACCCTGATGAGGGAACTGTTTGGCTGGCGGCAGTTTCACAACCGTCGGGAAGTGGCCGGCTGCCTGGGCCTGACGCCCACGCCATATGCCAGCGGCACCAGTCAGGTCGAACTGGGTATCAGCAAGGCGGGCAACAAGCGATGCCGGTGGTTGATGGTCGAGCTCGCATGGAGCTGGTTACGCTTCCAGCCCAACAGCCAGCTTAGCCGCTGGTTCAACCAGCGGTTTGCCGGCACCGGCAAGCGACTGCGGCGCATCGGTATCGTGGCGCTCGCACGCCGTCTGGCGATTGCCCTGTGGCGCTATCTGGAACACGGTGAAATTCCCGACGGTGCGATACTCAAGCCACGTGATGTCAACATGGCGAACGCCTGAACGGCACAGGATGGCAGGCGGTGTTCAACGGTCAACGCGCCCGTAAATCGCTCGGGCTACCCATGCGGGTAGCCGTTTGGATTAGATGGGGCGCGTCGGTAACAGAGTGATCCAGCGCTTTGCGCATGCGGCATGAGGTGACCGGCCTGGTTGGCCGGCACGGATAGAAGATCGACCCGGCACTGGCCGGGTCCCCCAAGACACTCTGACCTGAATGACATGACATCGACATGTCAACTTGCAAAAGGGTATATGCCATCAGCCCAGCCTCTGTGCTCTCCGGTTGTCTACTGGCCGACCTGCGTCTGGTCGTAGCAGGCGACCCCGCAGGCCGGCCAGTAGACAACCGGCAGTCCCAGGAGATTTCCTTCACATAACAGAATTTTTCCATTCAGCAGGGCTTGACTTTCAATACCTCATAGAAGAAGAGGGATTTCGATTTCATCATCAGGCCTTATGCGAGCACTTCGGGAATGTGACAGCGCCCCAGCGAGGGCCGGAAAGCAACGGCGCAAGCTCGGCCTCACGACTTCACGACCTTCAAATTGCTGATGCGTCGCCGATTTCGCGGCTTGTTCAGCGTAGCCTTACGTGAATTGATGGTGTTTTTTTAACTGCCCGCGTCGAGCGCGTCCTGCAGCGTTTGCTCGGAAGGCTGCACCTGCTCATGCCGGCCTTTACGCATATCACCCGCGGTACCTGGCCGGATCCTGAACCAGATCGAATACATGGCCGGCAGGAAGACCAGGGTCAGGATCGTCCCGGCGAACGTACCGCCGATCAGCGTGTACGCGAGGGTTCCCCAGAACACCGAATGGGTCAGCGGGATGAACGCGAGGATCGCCGCCATGGCCGTCAGGATTACCGGTCTGGCACGCTGCACGGTGGCTTCGACGACCGCATGGAACGGATCCAGCCCCGCCTGCCCGTTCTGGTGAATCTGTCCGATCAGGATCAGCGTGTTGCGCATCAGGATGCCCGATAGCGCGATGAGACCGACCAGCGCATTGATGCCGAACGGCTGCCTGAACAGGATCAACGTCGGCACCACCCCGATCAGGCCCAGCGGGCTGGTCAGGAACACCATCACCATTGCGGAGATCGAACGCACCTGGAAGATGATGATGATGAGCGTAACCGCCAGCATGATCGGGAAGAGCGGCAACATGGCGGTCGTCGCTTTAGCCGATTCCTCGATGGAGCCCGCCTCTTCGATATGGTAGCCGGTCGGCAGCCGGGCGATGATGGGCTGAAGCTGCTTCGTGATCGCCGTCGATACGTCCGGCGGCTGAAGGTTGTCGGCAATGTCGCCCCGTACCGTGATCGTCGGCACGCGGTCCCGCCAGCGCATGACCGGCTCCTCCATGCGCACGTCGACCTTGCCCACCTGCGACAGCGGAATGCGTTGCCCGTTCGCGCCAGCCAGCGTGAAATCGCCGATCCGGGCCGGGTCGAGACGAACATCGCCGGCCGAACGCGCGATGACCTGCACGGTTCGAATATCTTCGCGCACGGCGGTGACCGGTACGCCGCTGAGCAGGAATTGCAGCTGCTGCGCCACGGCGCTGGAGGTCAGCCCCACCGCCTGCAATCGGTCCTGCTGCAACGTGAAATGCAGCGTGGGCGTGCGCGTGCCCCAGTCGGCGTTGACCGTACGCATCATCGGACTGGCCTCCATCCCCTGCTCAACTTCTCCCGCAATACCGCGTAGCTTGTCCGGGTCCGGGCCAGAGATACGGTAGGCGACCGGGTACGGTGAATACGGACCGAACACGAGTTGCGTGACCCGCACACGCGCTTGCGAAGCGAGACCGCCCGCGACTGCCTGACGCAGTCGCTGCTTCAATGCATCGCGCTCATCCTGACTGTCCGTGCGCACCACGATCTTGGCAAACGAGGGATCGGGCAATTCCGGCCCCATGGCCAGGTAAAAGCGCGGCGCACCCTGCCCGATGTAGGCGGTGACGATCCTGGCTTCCTTCTGTTTGGCCAGCCAGGCTTCCACCTTCGCCGTGGCGGCGCTGGTTTGCGAGATGGACGTGCCATAGGGCATCTGCACCTCGACCAGCACTTCGGGACGGTCGGAGATCGGGAAAAACTGTTTTTTGACCACGCCCATGCCGAGGATGGCCAGGACGAAGAGCCCCACGACCGAACCGGCGACCAGCCATTTGCGCGCGATCACGCGCGTGAGCAGCTGACGGAAGCGGTTGTAGCGCGGCGTGTCGTAGATCGCGTCGTGGCCGCCTTCGACCTTTTTGAAGTCGGGCAGCATCTTCACACCCAGGTAGGGCGTGAAGACCACGGCGACGACCCACGATGCGATCAGCGCGATCCCCACGATCCAGAACATGTTGCTGGTGTATTCGCCGGCCGTGGAGCGCGCGAAACCATTGGGCATGAAGCCGACGGCGGTCACCAGCGTGCCCGCCAGCATCGGCGCGGCCGTATGACTCCACGCGTAGGCGGAGGCGGCGATGCGGCCGTAGCCTTCCTCCATCTTTACCACCATCATCTCGATCGCGATGATCGCGTCGTCCACGAGCAGGCCGAGCGCGAGGATCAGCGATCCGAGCGTGATGCGATCGAAGTTCTTGCCGGTCGCGGCCATCACGACGAACACGACCGCCAGCGTCAACGGCACGGCCGCCGCAACCACCAGGCCCGCGCGCCAGCCCATGCTCACGAAGCTCACGAGCATGACCACCAGCAGAGCGACGAAAAACTTCACCATGAACTCGTCGACCGCCGAATGAATGTTGACGGCCTGATCGGTGACTTTGGTCAGGTTCATGCCCAGCGGCAGCCCGGCGTTGATTGCGCCGACCTCGCTGTCCAGCGCCTTGCCGAGATCAAGCCCGTTCCAGCCGTCGCGCATGACGATACCCAGCAGCAGTGCCGGTTCGCCGTTGTTGCGGATCATGAACGTTGCCGGATCTTCATAACCACGCGTAACGGTGGCAATGTCCGACAGCTTCAGCGTGCGGCCCTGCGCGACGACCGGCGTGTCGCGGATCTTCTGCAGGTTGTCAAAGGCACCGTCCAGGCGAATGAACACCTCCGGACCTTTGGTCTCCACGGAGCCGGCGGGCGTCAGGGCGTTCTGCCCATTGAGCGCGGCGAACACGTCCTGCGGGCTCACACCGAGCGTTGCCAGGCGCTCATGGGAGAACTGGACGTAGATGCGCTCGGCCTGCTCGCCGATGATGTTGACCTTCTTCACGCCCGGTACATGTAACAACCGCTGGCGCTGCGTCTCCGCGTCGCGCACCAGCAGGCGCTGCGGTTCGCCCCTGGCCTTGAGCGCAAACAGCGCGAAGGTGACATCCGAGTATTCGTCGTTGACCATCGGCCCGATCACGCCGGACGGCAGGTTGGCTGCTTCGTCGCCGATTTTTTTCCGGGCCTGGTAGAACTGTTCCTGTACTTCCGACGGCGGGGTGCTGTCGAGCAGGGTCAAGGTCGTGAAGGCGAGGCCTGGCCGTGTGTAGGTCTCGGTCCGGTCGTACCAGCGCAGCTCCTGCATGCGCTTTTCGATCTTCTCGGCGACCTGATCGTGCATTTCCTGCTCGGTCGCCCCGGGCCACGCGGTGATGATGGTCATCACCTTGACCGTGAACGCCGGGTCTTCCGCCCGGCCCAGCTTGAAGAACGAAACGAGCCCGGCCAGTGAAATCAGGCAGATCAGGAACAGGGTGATGGAGCGCTCGCGCACGGCGAGCGCCGACAGGTTGAAACGGCCTTCGCTCACGGACGGGCTCCCTCGGCCGTCATGGCGACGGCTTGACTTGTCACCCGGACCTGCTCGCCTTCGCGCAGCAGCTGCGCGCCGAGCGCGACGATCCGGTCGCCTTGCCTGATCTCACCGGCGACACGAGCACTATCGTCGTCCAGATGTTCGACAGTAACCGGCCGCCAGGCAACCTTGGCCGGCGCGCCGTTGATGACCCACACCCCCGGTCCCTTGCCCGCGTCAAACAGCGCGCCGATCGGCACCTGCAAACCGCCTTGCACCGCGGAACGCGCGTCCGGAATCTGGACCGTCACCGTGGCGCCCAGTGGGGCGTCGGCCAGCTCTCCCTGCAGCACATACCGCGCTTCAAAGGTCCGGGTACGCGGATCCGCCGTATCCGAAAGCTGGCGCAGCGTCGCCGGCACGCTCACACCGCCGTTGCCGAACAGCGTGGCCTGGGCGACCGAACCGATGGCGGGGCGCAGGGTTTCGGGTAGCTGGATGACAGCCTCGCGGCGCCCGGCGTGGGCCAGGCGCACCACGGGCTGTCCGGCGCTGACGACCTGGCCCGGTTCGGCCAGCGTTTCCATCACGACGCCATCGCCGTCCGCCACCAGCCCGGCATAGCCCGTCGCGTTGCGCGCAACGTCGGCGTCAGCCTCGGCCGCACTGAGCTGCGCTTTGGCGGCATCGGCCGCCGCCTTGACCTGGTCATAAGCCGATGCCGATATCGCGCCGGTGCCGCGCAGGTCGCGGTAGCGCTCTTCATCCTGCGCGGTCTGCTGCGCCCGTGCCCGCGCGGCGGTGACCGCGTCCTGCCGGGCCTGCGCGGCAAGCCTCAGATCGATCGGATCCAGGCGCATTAGCGGCTGACCACGCTTGACGGTTTGCCCGGCATCCACCAGCCGCTCGAGCACCTTGCCGGAGACGCGAAATCCCAGGTCGCTCTGCACGCGCGCGGCGACGGTTCCGGTAAACGAACGGGAAGCGGGGATCGCCGCCTGAGCGATGGCGGTGCGCACCAGGGGCGCTTCGGTGCGCGGATCGGACGGTGCTTTTGCGCCGCAGGCGGCTAGCGCAAGTGGCAGTGCACAGACGACTGTAGAGGTAGCAAGGCGACGTCGGAGCATGAAAGGGTTGTGTCGCGATAAGGCCGACGAGGCGAAAAATCTGACCATGGTAAGGATTCCTTACGCCATCGGCGAATAGAACTGGGCGGCGACGGTTTGCGCGACTCCGTCGTCCTTCATCTGCCCTTTTCTGATCATGTTCATCACTTCGATGCCTGACAGAATGATGCTGGCGCACCGGAAATTCTTGAAGCCCATCATCGGTTTGATGATGCGCTTGATGGCACGATGGTCCTGTTCGACAATGTTGTTCAGGTTCAACCTTCGCACGGGCATGCTGAGACGAGAATGCGCGTTCGAAAGCAATTTGCGAATTGCTGTCGACGCGTGAACAGCGTGCGACGCATTGCTTCCGACAGACGGGACGTGGGACCTGTCATAACTTCGAAGTAGTCACTCGTTAAGCCGCACCGCCTATGGTTGCCAAGATAGGACGAAAATTGGTATCGAATCCATTCTCCGAATGTTTCGACTTCTGCCAACCGTTGTTTGCCGCAGCTATACGCCGGTATCTCTCGCGCTACCGTAGGGCTGGAGGAGAGGTGCCGCAGGTGCAGGTTTCTTTCCCGGTCGCTACCGACGCAAGGTGGCGTCATGCGGCCCGATGGCATTTCCACGACACGACTGCTTGTTGATCAGCAACGGTGGCGTTTTGGGATTGAGAACAACGCGGCCCGCCCGGCATAGGGCGGCTACAACCTCGAACGAACAGAGGCGGCGTTTTGAGGATGGCGCGCACGCCAAGCCGCAATGTCGTGCCGAGCTTCGGGCTACTCATTCCGGAAGGGATAGCGGAACATACGCCGGTATAATGGACAGGTCGATGCTCGATGGTCTAGTTTGGACAGGGTAAGCTTAGGCAGACAACTCATGCCCTCGCGAAGTCCATCCAGCCAACAGCTGCCGACTCCCGTCATTGGGACGGTGTGGATCATCGACGACGACGAATCGTCGCGCCTCGCAATCGAAAGCCTTGTGCAGTCGATTGGCTATTCGACGCAGGTTTTTTCGCTGGCGGCCGACTACCTGGCGGCGCGCACCTCTCATCTGCGCACCGAGAATGGAGTTCTGATTTCCGACATCCGCATGCCCGGGATGTCAGGCCTGGAGTTGCTCGACCGTCTTGTCGCGCTGGGCGCGGCACCGCCGACAATCTTCGTGAGCGCGTTCCCCAGCGACGGGTTGCGTTTGCGGGTGCAGGCGAGCCCGGCTGTCGCGCTCCTCGACAAACCGGTGGACGCGGTAGCTCTGAAGCGGGAGCTTGCAAATATCCGGATCTGAATGGCGACGCGCAAGGCTGGAGCTGTGTCGACCTCTTCTGTCACGGTCCCCGGATAGCGCTCAGGGGCGCGGACGTCTCTGCTGGGGTCCGATGTCGAGTGCGGCGGCCTTGAACACGAGGTCCGCGAGCGAATGTGCCCCCATCTTCTTCATCAACTGGCCACGATGGATCTTCACGGTGATTTCGCTCACGTTTAGCTGGACGGCAATCTGCTTGTTCAGCAATCCGCTGACGACCAGCGCCAGGATGTCGCGCTCGCGCGGCGTGAGCGACTCATAGGCGGCGCGTAGAACATTTAGGCCAAGTTCCTTTTCGAGGCGCTGCGCATCTTTCGATATCGCCTCGGAGATCGCGTCGAGCAAGTCCTGGTCGCGGAAAGGCTTCGGGAAAAAATGGAACGCGCCGGCTTTCATTGCACGCACCGACATTTCCATGTCCCCGTGACCGGTCATAAAAAGCACCGGCATATGCAATCCCTCGCGTGCCATTACCTGCTGGAAGGCCAGCCCGCTTTCGCCTTTCAGCCTGACATCGAGGATGAGACAGCTAGGACAACCGGGTTTGCGAGAATCGAGGAATTCCCGGACGGAACCGAACGTCTCGACGCAATACCCCACTGATTCCAGCAAGTCACGCAACGCCAGACGCATGGACTCTTCGTCGTCCACAATGAAAACTGTGGAGCCGGGGATTCCGCTCGTGGACGGCGGCGCATGCCTATCGGTAGCCATAACAAGCTCCTTGAAGAGCGCCCGAAGGCTCAGACATTCCGCTTGCCGGAGGGGGACGCGTCGCGGCCGATCCGAGCAATGAGACGCTGAGAAGTATGACACGGCGTAGCCCAAGGTATGAGGTCAATGTCCAAACGCAGCTTTGCAGCCGCTCGCGGGGATCCGTATGCTGGAATCGACGTCTGGAAGTGTCGCACGAGTGGTTGAGCATAAAAACCGGACTGGCTTGCAACATATGGAGAGAAATATGTCGTTCGCATCGCAAGAGTGCTTCAGACCATATCTCTATGCCCGTGGCCAGGCGCGGCCCGCACGGCCCGGCCTGGCGCGCGCAATGGCGCGCAGCAGACGATGCAGAACAACCTTTGCGCCTGGCCGATGCATGCTTGGCATCACAAAGGCCGCGGCCAGCCGCTGTTACCGCCTGACGAGACGAGGACTGTGAATGATGGATAAGTCGCCAGCACGCCCGTCGCAGAAGAGAACGCGCGCGCTGCGCTTCGCCGCGTCCCAAAGTCCAGAAGCAATGCTAAACCGATCGCTTTCAAGGAGTTTCGACATGCTCGCAAACGCAAACGTGATGGATCCGTGGGGGCAGACCATCTGTCTGCTGGGGACGCCATCGCGCCTGTTGGCCGCTGTGGAAGGGGCCGATCAGCGCCGTCAGAAGGCGCACTGTGCCGACGGATGCTCTACCGCCGCGGTGACGCTGATGGACCGGCCGACGCCGTCGACGGCCACGATTGCCTGGCGCGATGCGACGCGCGGCTGTTTCGGCGACCAGATCTGGCGCATGGCGCGCGCGCGCATACCAGGCTTCTGCGCGATGAGCGGGCAAGCGATCAATCCCGGCGACGCCGTCTACAAGCCGACCTCACGCCCAACACCCATCAATGCGGAAGCGATGATCCTAGCCTGCGTGCTGCACGACGCGGCGACTCTCTGAACCGCGCACATCGTTTTGTGCCGCAGCGAACGATGCCTGCTGGAATGTGGGCAGCGCGGTTCTGTTGCAATAGCGGAGACTGGTATGCTGCGGGACCTTACAGAATGATGTGAACGACAATGAAAGCGCTGAGTACGGCGGTAGCCAAAGTGCTGAAGCGGTTGCACTATCCGCTCGAGATAATGTTGGTGTGCGTGCGTTGGTATGTGGCCTACCCGCTGAGCTTGCGCAATCTCGAGGAGATGATGGCCGAACCCGGGATCGCAGTCGATCATTCGACCGTGCACCGGTGGGCCATCAAGCTTCTGCCGGTGCTTAAAAAGGCGTTCCGCCGCTGCAAGCGCCCGGTCGGCAAGAGCTGGCGGATGGACGAAACCTATGTGAAGGTCCGGGGCACATGGAAGTATCTCTACCGCGCCGTCGACAAGGGCAACACGGTTGACTTCCTGCTGCGAGCCAGGCGGGACAAGGAAGCCGCCCGACGGTACTTCGAGAAGGCCATCGATCAGAATGGCGCGCCCGAAACCGTAACCATCGACAAGAGTGGTGCCAACCTGGCCGGACTGCACGCGATCAACGCAGAGCGCGAAACGCCCATCAAGATCCGCCAGGCCAAGTATCTCAACAATATCGTGGAAGTGCGACACGAAGTCGCTTACAGAAGTTGTTCACCCTTCTCGCCGTATAGAAGGAGTGAACCACCGGTGTCACCCGGTGAATCTAGGAGCCTGAATCAAGAGCGGCTCTGACAACGTAACGAAACGCTGCAAGGCGTGGGGTATCAATCGCGAGAGGCGTACCCTTCTGGCAGCCATAAGCCGGATGAGTGCCAGATAGTCGGTATGGTGAAAACATTTGAATCTGCAATAGGGTCGTTATGTTGAACGAGCGGAAATGGCTATCGCGCTCGAACCAAAACGGTACCGGAGGTGGGAACAGCGTCTTTCTATTACGCTTTCGTGATCCATATACCTCCCGGCCCAGAGCCGGCACCTAACCCGACGTACTTCCATAAGCGGAACGTGGGAACCCCGTATCGCTCCCTTCGGGGACAGCAGGCTGCGAGGTCTGCTCATGGCGGTGCGGGCACAGGATCGGGGAAAAAGCGAATGCCCGGCTGTAATGGACGGGATACGGGTTGCAACATCACCCGACGCGAAAGCGGGCAGACTTCCTCGTGGTCTCTCTTCACCAGAGAGCTTGCAGAACCATCTATACGGAAGGAAAGCAAATGAGTGCAGCAACACGGGCGCGTGCACCTTCTGGCGTGGCGTGGGACGGCATCAATTGGGCCGATGTTCAACGTCAGGTAAGAAGGCTGCAGTCGCGTATGGTGAAGGCTGTGCAGGCCGGTCGCCATAACAGGGTGAAAGCCCTGCAATGGCTGCTGACCCACTCGTTTAGCGGCCGTGCATTAGCCGTGAAACGGGTGACTGAAAACAAAGGCAGGAACACCCCCGGTGTGGACAAGGTAACGTGGAACACACCGGCGGCAAAGGCCAACGCGATTGCGTCGTTGAAGAGGCGGGGTTATTCGCCCCTTCCGCTTCGGAGGGTTTTTATTCTGAAGAAAAACGGCAAGACGAGGCCGCTCGGCATCCCCGTGATGAAATGTCGCGCCATGCAGGCGTTACATCTGCTGGCGCTGGAACCTGTTGCGGAAACCACCGCCGATCTGAACTCTTACGGGTTCCGGCCGGAACGCTCAACTGCTGACGCGGGAGGACAATGCTTCATCTCTCTGGCGAAAAAGGCGAGTGCGGAGTGGGTGCTGGAGGCCGACATCCAGGGCTGTTTCGACAAAATTTCCCACGACTGGATGCTCGCCAATATCCCTACGGACAAGGTGATCCTAAAGAAGTGGCTCAAAGCGGGCTACGTGTATCAAAACGAACTCTTCCCCACTGACGCCGGCACCCCGCAAGGGGGAATCATCTCACCGGTGGCAGCCAACATGACGCTTGATGGCCTCGAAGCGATGCTCGCGGAGAGATTCCCGCGAGCCCGGCAGAGAGGACTGAAAGTGAACATGGTGCGTTACGCGGACGATTTCGTTATCACCGGCCATTCGAAAGAGTGGCTGGAACATGAGGTCAGGCCGGCAGTAGCTGAATTTCTGGCGGAACGCGGGCTGGTCTTATCGCCAGAAAAGACCAGGATAACGCATATCAAGGACGGGTTTGATTTCCTCGGATGGAACATTCGCAAGTACAACGGCAAGCTCTTGATGAAACCGTCGAAAGCGAACGTCAAAGCACATCTTGACAAAGTCCGTGAAATCATCAAGGCCAACAGGACGGCTAAACAGGCGAACCTGATAAGGCTGCTCAATCCTGTCTTACGAGGATGGGCGAATTACCACAGCCATGTAGTCGCCAAGAAAGCCTTCAATCGGGTTGATCACGAGGTCTGGTCAATGCTATGGCGATGGGCGGCAAGACGGCACCCTAAAAAAGGCGCCCGATGGATAAAAATCAAATACTTCAAGGCCAAGGGTCTCCGGGACTGGGTCTTTGCCGCCACAGAAAAAGAAGAGGATGGCACAACGAGAGAGGTCACCTTGCTGAAGGCATCGGACACGCCAATAAAACGGCATGTCAAGATCAAGGCGGGTGCCAATCCGCACGACCCGCAATGGGCGCGGTACTTCGAATCCCGATGGGGCCAGAAGATGCTGAACTCCGCGCGAGGTCGCCGCAAGATGTACCGTGTCTGGTCAAGGCAAGACGGCATATGTCCCCACTGTCAGCAGCCCCTCACAATGAACATCCGCTGGGATGTCATGCACATTGTGAAGCGAACTGACGGCGGGACGGATGCAGCAAGCAACCTCCAGGTGCACCATCCCAATTGCCGTAGAACTCCGCAATACGCCTGAAAAAGCAGTTGCACCACCGGGTATTGACAGATGCCTTTGTAGAGGCTTGAGCCGTATGCTCCTAAAGGCGCACGTACGGTTCTTAGGGGGCCGTACCGCAGCAATGCGGTACGGCTACCCGACCAAGACCATCGGGCGATCAAGCGCCGTACCCGACCCATGTTGGGATTCAAGGATTTTCGTTGTGCCCGCATCTTGTTGAGCGGCATTGAACTCATGCATATGATCGCCAAGGGGCAGATGAAAGACGCAGGCAAACTCAAACCATCGGCCGACCGGCAATTCTACTCGCTGGCGATGTAAGCAATCCTCATCATATCGCTATCGTTCGCCCAAATCGCCTTACCGCGACGGAACCGGCTTTTCGCCCACGTTTCGCCCATTACGGGCGCATCTGTGGCGTAAATCGGTCTCGCGACAGGTAAAGATTCGCCAGCGCGAGCGAGACGAAGGCGCGATTGGCGTTCTTCGCCAGGCCGCGATAGCGCGCCTTTGTGAAACCCCACAACCGCTTGACCACGGCGAACACATGTTCGACGCGGGCGCGAATCTTCGACTTGTTGCGGTTCTTGCGGCGCGCCACCTCATCGACGCGGCCTTTGTGCCGCGTGCGTTTGTTCGTGAAGTCGCGGGCATTCGGGGCCTTGCCATGGATCAGCGCTTTCTGGCTTGCATACGCGCTGTCGCCATAAACTCGCTGCTCCTGCCCATGCAGAAGCTGTGGCAGCGGGTGTTTGTCGTGCACGTTGGCTGCCGTGACGACCGCGCTATGCGCCTGTCCGCTCTGGCTATCCACGCCGATGTGCAACTTCATGCCGAAATGCGACTGCTGGCCCTTGCGCGTCTGATGCATTTCGGGGTCCCGTGCTTTCTCCTTGTTCTTTGTCGAAGAAGGCGCGCCGATCAGCGTGGCATTCACAATCGTGCCGCTCTTGAGCTTTGCTCCGCGTGCCTGCAATACCCGGCCCACCTCGGCGAAGATCCGCTCGCCCAGCTTGTGCTCTTCCAGCAGGTGCCGGAACTTGAGCAGCGTCGTCGCGTCTGGAACCGTCTCACTGCCCGGGTCAATGCCCACAAAACGGCGCAGGCTGAGGCTGTCGTATAGCGCCTCTTCGCACGCAAGGTCGGCAAGGTTGAACCAATGCTGCACAAAATGAATCCGCAACATGCGCTCCAGCGAGATCGGCGGCCGACCGTTGCCGCGTTTCGGGTAATACGGCTCGACGATCACGCACAGTTCCGCCCACGGCACGAGCCTGTTCATTTCATCGAGAAACGCCTCGCGTCGCGTAGGTTTGCGCCGCGCTCCGAATCCCGAGCATTGATCGACCGCCATCGCCAGTGTCAGTTGCTTCATCGTTTTTGCTTTTACCGTTGCATGTCCACGCTATAACGCATGACAGCCATGAGTGGTGGACTTGATCAGCATTGCCTTAACTTAAACACGATTTTCTCTTGAATGATGCGGGAGACAAGACACGTAGCGGGAGCCGGGAGCAACGCGAGTGGTTGCGACAGCAGAGACCATCGAAAGCGCTCTGGTATTCCCTTGCTGCGGTGACTGGGCGGTTGGGGCCGTCGCATTGGAAGTCGGTGGGCTGGCGCCGGTCGCGGACGGTAACGCGGTCGAAACGAGGGATTCCGGGCGGTCGTGGTTGTCATCGGCAAATGCGGACGTGGCGCCCGTTGCAGCAATACGCGCAGCGGCAATAGCTTGGGGCTGCATATGTTCCTCCTGAGCGGGGCGAAATCGATAAGATTTGATTCCGAACGGTGACCATGCTGGAGAATGAAATCTGGACGAGCGGTGACGCAGAAATTACTTTTGAGCCATCTAAACGAACGTGAACCGCCCCGGGGCGGTTCAGAGTTCCAGGATTTTCGTGTTGTTGGAGCCGAAATAACCGACCTCACCGTTTTTGAGGTTTTGCTCAAGCTTCTGCCAATAGTAGAAAATATCCATGCGGTGCCTGCGTACTGAATCCTGGTTCATTGCGTCACTCAATTGACCTCGCCATGTTACTAAAAACCGCTGTCATCAAACAAAAAAGTGATGAACGAATACGCATTGCTATGCCGCCAAACGATGCTCATAGTACGGCCTCTGTCCCTGTCATCAAGTATCGCCAAATCCGACGCATCCGATTGAGCCAAGCATCAATGTTCGCAGGCTTTATGGAAACAATGCACCGGTCCTCGTGACCCGCCGCGGCTACCTCGGGCGGCGGTTCGTCCTCAACCGCCGCCAATGACAGCAAATCCGGTTCGCCAGGCGCGGACCAGCGCGACCACAAGCAAGCTACCAGCATATCGTGTGAAGGGTTCGGCATAAATTCCAGTACAACATTCTCATCCTTCTCACCCGGCGCAAGCTCGCGGCCTTCTATCGTGGGTCGACTAAGGTTCTCATAAAACTCGTTGACTATAAGAATGCCGTGAGAGTAACCGCCTTGCTATAAACGCGATGATATTGGAAGCGTTCCGGCAGGCCGAGCCGGACGCACAACCCGACGCGGAGAACTTGACGTTCGCTCGCGTCGTGAAGCGATTGTGGTTCGCAAGCCTGCGAGAACACTCATCAAGCTTGCCAAGTCCACTCGATTTTGTCGGTCGCGATGCGTTTGCTCCCAGTAGCGCCTCTTGTGGCCCTGCTTTGCAGGGACCGCTCGGCATCGGCCAGGCGGAGGCGTGCTTGTTCAGGTCTGCTCGGTGCATGGCTCGCAAGCGAGATTAGGCCAAACATCATAAATGGGCGGTGGTCGCGTCATTCGTGGTGACGGCCGTATGGATTCTCATCACAAACAAGCTCGACGACGCTGATGCGATCCCCACGACGCATCCAATTGGCGTCCGTGGGACCACGGTGCTGGCGTTCTCCGTTGTGGAAATAGGCGACAAGACACGAATCGTTACTCGGCGAACCGTATCCTGCCGGCGATTTTACGAGATATACGCGGGTATAAGTTCTCGATGCCAAGCACTATCAACGCGATACGTTGGAAGAATGGATTTTCCAACCCCCCGCGCGTACCGTTATTTCATGTCGGACGCGTTCCCGCTGCGCGCTCGCGACGCAGGGCTAGCACATCTGCTCAGCCGCGGGAGAACGACATGTTCAATTCGACTATGTACCGGCATGCGGGGGCACAGGAGATTGCCATGTTCATCTATTCGATACGTTATCGCGATATTTGCGGCCGCTGGTCGGTTGCCTTCGTACAGGCCGCTTCACAGTCCGACGCTGAGGCGATTGCAACCCGCCGTTATGGCGCTTTCCATTCCGCCAGCCGAGTCGGCTCACAGCAAGCATGACTAAGGCAGCGCAGATGCTGGACTTGAATCAGCTTCGGGGAGCATCAATGGAAGCTTTGAAGACAAAGGGAATTGAACTTCCACGCGTCGGATTTGGCACATTCCGCATGCCACGTGATGGCTGCCCGCCACCTGGAACCTTGCGAAGACGCTCATGCTACCCAAACCCATCCTTGCCGCGGTCATTGTCGCCAGCCTTTCGGCAGGCTGCGCTGTAGGCCCCGATTATGTCCGGCCCAATGTCGCCATGCCCGAGCAGTTCCAGGGCCAAGCCGCGGTGGATCACCGGCACGCCGCGGCCAGCGCCGACCTTGTCAACTGGTGGACGGGTTTCGGTGATCCGCAACTCACACGGTTCGTCACGCTCGCGCTGGAACAGAACCTGGACCTCGCGCAGGCCGCCGCTCGCGTCTCGCAGGCGCGCGCGGGACTTGGCGCGGCGAATGCCGCGCTGCTGCCGTCCGGCAATGTCAGCGGCCAGGCGGCGCGAGTCTACCAGTCGGTTGAAACGCCCTTGGGGCGAGTCCTGAATTCGACGCCCGGTTTCGATCGCTACGGCAATGATTACGAGGCCGATTTCAACGCGAGCTGGGAACTGGACGTGTTCGGAGGCCTGCGCCGCGGGCGGGAAGCGGCACTTGCCGAATACCAGGCTTCGGAAGCCGGTGCGGTGGCCACGCGCCTGGCAGTGGCGGCGCAGACTGCCGATATTTACATCACGATTCGTGGATTGCAGGCCCGTCTGAAGGTTGCCCGGCGGCAGGTGCAGACGCAGCAGGATCTGCTCTCGACCATCAACCTCCTGTATGGCAAAGGGTTGGCGGCCGACCTTCAGGTGAGCCAGGCTGAAGGTGCGCTGGCTCAGGTTCGGGCATCCGTGCCAGTGCTCGAGACGGGTCTCGACGCGGCCATGAACGCGCTGGATGTGATGCTGGGCTCACAGCCCGGCACGCATCGGGCCGAGCTGGCCGAAGCTGGCGACATCCCGGCCGCCCCGCAGATCGCGGCCACGGGAACACCGGGAGAGCTGCTCAGGCGCCGGCCCGACCTGATCGTGGCGGAGCGTCGCCTTGCTGCATCGAACGCGCGCATCGGCGTGGCCATCGCCGAGTATTACCCAAAGGTGTCGCTCAGTGGATTGATCGGCAGCGCCACCTCGGTGGCCAGCGGCAACCTGTTCAGTAGCGGCGCCAGTCAGGCCGCTGGCGTGCTGGGGCTGCGCTGGCGTCTGTTTGATTTCGGCCGCATCAATGCGCAGATCGGGCAGGCCAGGGGCCAGGAGGCCGAGATGCTCGCCGCGTATCGGCTGGCAGCACTGCACGCGACCGAGGATGTCGAGAATTCTTTCTCGGCACTCGTCAAGCGCGAGGAGCAGGCCGCGGTGCTCACCCAGGGAGTGGACTCGCTTGGACGTGCGCGAACGGCCTCGTTCGCCGCCTATCAAAAAGGTGTCGTCAGCCTGATCGAAGTCCTGCAGGCCGACGACAACCTGCTGCGCGCCTCCGATGAGCGGGTGCAGGCGCAAACGGAATCGGCACGCGCAGCCGTTGCTGCCTTCAAGGCGCTCGGTGGCGGATGGCAACCTCGCGAATCCGAAGCGGTCGCCATCAAATAGCAACCCTACGCAACCCAACGATTTGCCAGGAGCGTGGATTCTGGCCATCGTTCTTTGCCAGACGAGCGCTTTGCCGCATGCCACACAAACGAATGACGCGAGCAGAAAGCCGCGGGCGAACCCGGCGGCGCCTGCTCGACGCAGCAGCGTCGAGCATCGCCGAAAAAGGGTTTGCTGCGACTAGCGTGGAGGATATCGCAGCCCAGGCCGGCTATACCCGCGGCGCGTTTTACTCGAACTTCAGCAGCAAGAGCGATCTATTCATCGAACTGCTCCGTCTCGATCACCAGAACATGCAAGAAAACTTGCAGAAGCTGCGAGACGCCGCACCGTCCAGCGAAAACCTGCAAGAACAGCTCACCTTGTTATACGCGCAGTGCTATCGCGACGATAACAACTACATCGTCTGGGCTGAGGCACGTTTGCATGCCATGCGTGACGCGAAATTCCGGCAACATGTGAATGCCCTATGCCTGCAAAAGCGCGACATGATCGCGTACTTCATTGAGCAGTTATGCAAGCGCCTCAACATACAGTTGCCGGGCCCTTTCGCCGACCGCGCGCTCGCCGTTATCGCATTGATCGACGGCATCCTCTACTTCAACATGACGATGCCCAATGATCTGTCGAACGCTTCGGCCGAAGCGATTTTGAGCAACGTTTTTACAAAGATGTTCTGCAATGCACCAGTCCTGACTGAAACATAGTTTGATCTTGGGCCTCCTCCACAGATACCCGGTCAAGCGATTCAATCCATCAGTTGCTATCAGCCAAGTCTCCTGGTTGTCGCGCGCGCGGACGTGTCGCACATGCTTGGCGAGCTACCGACGGCGAGCCGCAATTTTCACTGAATTCAACGAGGAGTACTGTCGATGCCGAACTACAACGTCCTGTTTGATGCTCAGGCCGCCACCGAAGAAGTTGTGCCGCGCGTGGTTACACGGCACCGCTCGAAG
The DNA here is from genome assembly GCF_050435345.1 of Paraburkholderia sp. 32. NCBI lineage: Bacteria > Pseudomonadati > Pseudomonadota > Betaproteobacteria > Burkholderiales > Burkholderiaceae > Paraburkholderia > Paraburkholderia sp. 32. The sequence continues at coordinate 490,381 of NZ_JBNDKD010000002.1, read as the reverse complement.
GGCGTGCTGACCTGGAAGCTGCTTCATCAGATCGAGGAGGTACTGGCAGAAGTGTCGTCTCGCGGGCAATTCAGCGAGCGGCTTCTGCAGATGATCTGCGCCCCGGCAATCCTTCAATATCCGAATGACGAGCGCCCCGCCTCGTTCGAAGGCCATGACTTTGTGCCTATCGTCTTCGGCTCGCTGGAAACTGCGTGGCGGCAGGCTCACTAGACCGCAACGATCACGAAGGCGAGCGCGCTCGCGAATGGGTTGGCCCTGAGCGGTGGCGTGTCGCTGATCACGCGCGTGATGGGTTCAGACGCCAGCAAACCCCTTATCGCCGCTGCATACGGCGCCAAGCTCGCCAATACCGGCGACGTCAACAGCCTTGTCATCCTCAGCTGCCAGTGACGCACACCGCACCCGGCGCCGTGCCAAAAAGCCGTGACTGTCGGTAACTCTGCACTTGCGCAGGTGTCGTCTCTTCGCCCGTGACAGCGGCGACGCGACGCGCCGGTCTAACGACTGCTTTCCGACTGCGACAAGGCACACGCATCCAAGGATGGCTGCGTGGCCAGCCCGAATGCTTCGAAGACGATAGCCACCGCTCTGCGGCCGGGCTGTACCGACGTAATCATCTGCTGCCTGCCGCAGGCGGCCAGGAATCTGTCTTGCTCATCTCCCGAAGGGATCCACGGGAGAACGCCATGTGTTACGGAGAACCTGATGAGTTGCTTGAACTTGTGATCGGGAAGCGCGATCTTCCAAAAAACGATCTCGGTCACACGCCATTAGACGACTTCGAGCACTTTTGTGCCTATACCGGCTGTACTGAGCAGCAGCTCGGCCCGCGAGCCTTCGCGTTCGCGAGACTGGCATACGTAACCGCAGGATTGAGCCCCCGGGAGTACAAGCGCGCCGCGCTCGGCGCCGAACTTAAAGAGGCCTGCGCAAACATAGCCATGCTTCTTCGCGACCGCCCGCCCGGGAGCACTGCCGACATTACCGAGGACAGCGTGCTGTACTGGGACGGCGGTCGGTTGAATGGTGCGCACCTATCTGCCGAGGAACTGGGGGCCGTCGTGGATCCTTTCGAACTCGAGGACGTTTTGCCGGAACTCCAAGGTATCCGTCAGCGCATCCCGTCTTGAACGCACGTACGCGCGGTGCGAAGAGGTAGCCATCGTAACGACGGAGCAATGCGATGGAGAACACCACGGGAGAAACTGTATCGACGGGCACGCGGCGGCCTCGGCAGGGTGAGGCGTTCTGGCGAGAGATGGTCATGGCATGGAAAGGAAGCGGACTTGGCGAGCGTCACTTCTGCCGTGAGCAGGGACTTGCCGTCAGTACGTTCGATCTGTGGCGCAAGAAACTGTCGAACCTGGAGGATGAAACCGAGCGTCCGCTGGCGGTCACCCCTGACGCGGCGTTCGTCGTAGCCCATGCGGGCATCGGGGCGCCGCCAGCGGTGCCATCACCGACAGTGGACACGTCGTCTACGCGTGATCGGGTGACGCTGTCCCTCGCCGGCGTTCGCATCGAACTGACGGGCGCGCACGCCGAGCGCATCGTGCGCTTCGTGCTCGGGCAGCTTGGAGGTGCGCGTTGCTGATCGCCGCCGACGTTCGTGCCTACATCTGCCGTGATCCGGTCGACATGCGCAAGTCGATCGACACACTGTCGTATCTGGTCGAACCGCTTCTGGCCCAGAAGCCGGCCTCTGGCAATTTGTTCGTGTTCGTTGGTCGGGACCGCACGAAGGTCAAGTGCTTATATTGGGATCGCACCGGTTTCGCGCTCTGGTACAAGCGGCTTGAACACGGACATTTTCCATCACCGTCGTCACTCGCCCAACGTGGCTTCACGCTCGCTGAACTCAACGCCTGGCTCGAAGGCATCGAGATCCCGGCGCGCGAGCCGCATCGTGCCGTCGCAGTGACGCGCGTGAGCTGACTTTGCTCTCGCCTGCGTAGATACGACGCTGCGGCATCTTGTAAACGTCGCGCGAGTTGGGCATCATGATAGCCATGCCGCCCACCGCCATCACTGTCGCGGATTTGCCGGTCGAGCCCGATGCGCTGCAAGCCTTCGCGCTCGAACAGAACAGGCTGGCATGCGTGCTGTGGGAGCAGCTGGAAATCCTGCAGCACCAGATTGCCCAGGCGAACCGCGCGCGCTTCGGGGTCAGCTCCGAGCGGCTGGCGGCCCAGGCGGAACTATTCGATGCCGCTACGGAGTTACCGGTTCCGCCCGAGCCGGACGAGGTTCCGGTTGCGGGCCACACCCGCAAGGGACGTCCTGCCCTGCCGAAGGACCTGCCGCGCACGCGCATTGAATACGATCTGAGCGACGAACAGAAGGCGGCATTCGATTCACTCGAATGCATCGGCGAAGAGCGCAGCGAGACGCTGCACTACGAGCCATCCAGGCTCACCGTCATTGAGCATATCCGCTTCAGATACGCGGCGAAGAAGGATGGTGAGTCGACCATCGTGACGGCGAGCGCCCAGCCTTCACCGCTGCCGAAGAGCAATGCGAGCGCGAGCCTGCTGGCTAACATCCTGGTCAATACCTACGTCGATCATCTTCCCTTGAATCGCCAGGAGACGCGCTACGCGCGCCGTGGTGTGTACCTGCCCCGGGCAACGCTGTGTGAATGGAAGCTGGCGGCAGCCGAGCTGCTCGAAGTGCTGCTGCCGCCGCTACGGGCTCACCAGTTGCAGGCCCCGCGCATGCACGTGGACGACACAACGCTGCCGTTACTCGAGAAGGGTCGCACGGCGACGCGCACCGCACGATTATGGGGATACCTGGGCGCGGGGCAGCGCGAGGAGAACGGTGTCTGGGTTGACCACCCGCCGGCGGTCGTGTTCGAATTCGCTGAGTCGCGCTCCGGTTCGCATCCGCTGCGCTACCTGCAAAAGTACAAAGGCTATCTGCAGGCGGACGCATACAGTGGACATGGCGCACTCTACGAAACCGGAGATATCGTCGAGGTTGGATGTTGGGCCCATTGCCGCCGACGCTTCTTCGAAATCGCGAAGGCGCAAAGCAAACCGGGACTTGCGGCGCAGGCGCTGCAGTGGATCACGCAGTTGTATGCGATCGAGTCGCGGATCAAGGACCAGACGCCTGAGCTCAAATATGCGGCGCGGCAAACTGAGGCACTGCCGCTACTCGTGCTGTTCCGGCAATGGCTGGAAGGCAACGTCATCGGCTTGCCGGCTCAGGCGCCGCTTGCAAAGGCCTTCGGCTATGCGTTACGTCACTGGCCGGCGCTCGTTCGCTACACTGAGAGCGGTATCCTGCTGCCGGACAACAACGCCCTCGAGCGGCAAATCAGACCCATTGCCCTCGGAAGGGCGAACTGGCTCTTCGCGGGCTCCCCGCGCGGCGCCCGCGCGAGCGCCACGATGTATTCGTTGCTCGGCACGGCTCGCCTGAACGGTTTCGAGCCGTACGCGTGGCTCAAGGACACGCTCGAGAAGCTGCCATCGTATCCTGTCAATCGCGTGCACGAACTGTTGCCGCTCGCCCGTTAAACGCCATCACATTCATGGACATTCTCGACTCACTTCGGCAGGCGCCCAGCGCCGAACTCTATCGCCTTTATCTCGCCGTCGGAAAAATGCTCGACGATCCCCGACGCATCCTGGAAGTACGGCAGCGCCTGCACCTCGGCATGGCTATCAGTTATATCGCAGACAACCCCCTGGCCCCTCCATTGCAGGGAACCGTCGTTGAGCTTCGGCAAACACAGGCGGTCGTTCAGGACAATGCGAGCCGGCGCCGCTGGGCGCTACCGTACGCGGCGATCATTCCCGATAGCGCAGCCCCGATTCATCCTGAACCGGTACCGCCACCGCGCGCACAACGCGATGAGTTCCTCGTCGGCGACACCGTCGGTTTCACCGACAAACACCTGAGCGAGCGTGTCGGCACCATCGTCAGACTCAACTCGAAAACGGCCTCGATTGCCGTGACAGATTCCGAGGGTCACTGGCGCGTTTCCTACGGTCTGCTGCGGCGTATCGTCGATCTATAGCCCTATCAACTCTGGTCGGAAGACAACATCATCGCCAAGCCCAAGATCGACGCAAAACGTGAACATCGCATTGAGATGGAAGTGGTGGTCGACGCCTATACCGAGGAAGAGCGGGCGATGTCGTGGTACTGCTATCTGGAAGAGCAGCTCTCGTTTCCATTCGAGGCCGGCATTCGCCAGGCAATGGCCTCTTCACCACTGCACCCGGGTGAACACGTCTCGGTCACCGGACTCGCTCATGAAGACCTATGTCGGGTTGGCATCTTCGTCGGGGCCCGGTGGGGCCAACGTGACGTGGTGGCACCCCTGGCTAAGATCGTCCCGGTGAACAGCGATAAACCGACACGACTCGCCGTCGCTGACTGGCACTACTGGCACGATCAAGGTTACGCATTCTGACATCCAGAGAGCCGTCGCACTGTCGCAGCGGGATCTCGCTCACCTCGTCCTGATCTCTCGCGGCGTTGTTGGTCTCGTACTAAATTCCAACTTCTGACGGGTTATGCTGACGGATACGTGGAATCCTTTCTCTTTGCCGTGGAATCACGATTCACTTTGCAGTGGAATGGCTGTTCTCTTTGCGTGGAATACGCAGTCACAGATTGAAAGCTTGGCAAACCGGGGGCGTCCATGCATGTGCGTGGGGTGCTCAGTAATGGGCATCCCTACCGCAATCCTGGACCATCTTGAGACACTCGTAGGCGCGCCGCGGCAGACATTGCAACGTCGGCTTCGAGCCAGACAGCGGACGCTGGCCGATCGATTAAAGACCGCATCGCCGGCCTCAGCCGGCTCGCGGACCGCAACCGCCAGAAAATTGCTCGTGTTGCGTGCAATCACGATGAAAGTTCTGGATAAACCGGCACGGTGAACTGAAAGACCGCGCCGCGCGGCACGTTCGCACTCGCCCACAATCGGCCGCCGTGTGCTTCGATGATCGAACGGCAGATTGACAGTCCCATCCCCAAACCGGCGGACTTCGTGGTGTAGAACGGGGCGAAAACGTGTTCGGCGCTGTCCGCGGCAAAGCCCGGCCCCGAATCGCGCACCGCCACGAGCATGCAGCCAGCGTCGGCTGTCCCGGTGGTGACTATTAATTCGCGTGCGCCATCGCTGACGCCGCTCATCGCCTCGATCGCGTTGATGACCAGATTGAGGAGGACTTGCTGCAGTTGCACCCGGTCGCCTTCGATATGCGGCAAGCCCCCCGCGAGTTGCGTCTGCACCGAGGCGCCGCGCTTCGTTGCTTCGCCACGCGTGAGCTCGATCACCTCGCGGATCGCCTCGTTGAGGTCCATCCGTTCCTTCCGTGGTGGCGCCTTCCTGATCAGCTCACGAATCCGGCCGATGACGTCCCCCGCCCGATTGGCGTCCTTCACGATACGGCCGAGCCCCTGCCTGGCGTTCTCCACGTTGGGAGGCTGCGCGCTCAGCCAGCGCAGCGCTGCCTGGGCACTGGTGACCGTCGCCGCGATCGGCTGGTTGACCTCATGGGCGATCGAGGCCGTGAGCTGCCCCATAGTGGCCACGCGGTTCGCATGCGCCAGCTCCGTCTGCACTTCGCGGTAGCGCCGTTCGCTTTCGCCCGCTTCTTCCTCGGCCCGCTTGCGCTCGGTCAGATCGAGCACGAAAGCGACACCTTCCTTGCCACCTGCTTTGAATGTGGCCCCACCAACCATGACGGGTACACGGCTGCCGTCCTTCCTGGTGAACTCCTTCTCGTAGGCCTGTCCGCGCCCCGTTTCCCCGGCCTCTGCCAGGGCTCGTTCGTCGACTTCACGCCATTCCGGCGGCGTCAGATCCGTCCAGCGTACGCGACCCGAAACGAGATCCGCGCGCTCGTATTCCACCATGCGCAGAAATGCGTCATTGGCCTCGAGAATGTCACCACCGGCATTCCAGACGATGATCCCGATGATGTTGGCGTCGACGAGGCGCCGGATTTTGGCTTCGCGCTCGGCGAGATCGCGGTACAAACGGGCATTCTCCAGCGCAATCGCGGCCTGCGAGGCCACCAGCTTCAGCACGGCGATCCGGGCCGGACTGAACACGCGGACAGTCAGACTGTTTTCGAGGTAGAGCGCGCCGGTCAGCCTGGCCTGATTCATCAGGGGCAAGCAGAGAATCGAACGGGCACGATGCTCACGGATATAAGGATCGGTCGCAAACGGGGGCTCGGCCACGGCATCGTCGAGAATGACGCTCTCGCGAGTGCGCAGGACGTGGTAGAGGACCGACTCCGGCAGCATTGCCGCGCTCACCGGCACATCGCGCAGCTGCAACTGGGTCGCGTCGCCGCCGCTCGACGCTTCCGCTGCTATCCGTTGTTCGCCGCCGTCCGACAGAATCAACAGGCCGCGCTCGGCGCCCGCCTGCTCTGTGGCCGTGCGCATGAGCGTATCCAGCAGCTTCTCCAGCACTATCTCGCCCGAGACCGCCTGCGACACCTTGATGACCGTGGCGAGGTCGAGGTGCTCGACCGGCGTCGCGATCGTGCTTGTCGGGTCGGGCGCGGACTCTTCTGTCCTGAGGTGCGGATACCTCTCCTCGAGTTGTCGCACCTTGCCATCGGCGCCCCAACGCAGGTAGCCGTAGCGGGCGTCCTGCAAATACAGACGGGCAATCTTCTCAAGACCGCGCGCCGCGTAGAACCGCCCGGCGAGTTCGTTCGCGAGTGCCTCATTGTGGACAGAGCCGTTTGCCTGGGCCGAGTGGATGGCCTGCTCGTAGAGCTGCTCGGCATCAAGCCCGCGGCCTTCGATGCGGGCGATCTCGGCACCGACCAGCGCGGCGCGGTTCCCGAAATTCTCCGGGCAATTCTTCGCCCAGGCCTGCAGTTGCCTGTGATGCGCAGCCACAGCGTCGAGGTGCTGCGGCCGCTCGCCTGCCGGTCCGGAATCGCACCACGCGGCTTGGGCCAGCGCGCCGTAAAAATGATATTCGGCTTCCTCAAGGAGCGAGGATGAGGTCCAGAGCAGCGGTTGCGCCTTGGATGCGGCGTCCAGGGCGGTCGCGTAGTCGCCGGCGATATAGCGCGCCTGCAATTTCCGGATCCAGTACCAACACGCAGCGATCGCCAGGGCCGGGTTGCCGGATAAATGGCGTTCGAAATGAAGCTCATTGAACCGCCCGTCGTCAAGGCAGCCAAATTTCAGCGTCAAGCCCCGGAGCATCCGGATCAATGCGAGCTGCGCTGCGATGATGTCAATGACGAAGCCGAAGCGCGCCTTCTCGACGAACGCGAGGCCGTGTTCGGCTTCGCCTTGCACCTCCCGCAGCGGATCGCCGGCGAAGAGCAGGTCCGAGTTTAGAATGTTGCACGCAAAGGCTGCATACGTGAGGTCGCCGATCCGGTTCGCCGCGTCGAACACGCGGCGCAGCAGATCACGGCTAGTTCGCACGTGTTTCACCCAGGGCACGACGGAAGCCGCAAAGGAACAATAGGTGCTCGCCTCGAAGCGTTTGAGCCCGCGTCGTTCGACCAGCTCGTAGCCGAGCTGGCCGAACCGGAATCCGGCCTCGTAGTCGCTGAAACGCGGTCCGGCGATCCTGGCGAGCATGACATAGGCGACACATGAAGCATCGCAGTTGCCGACTTCGAGGCTGAGACTGACCGCCTTGCAGGTCGTCAGGGAAGCCAGGTTCGCGTCCGTATACACGGCCGGCGGCAAGACCTTACTCAGAACCTCGACGGTCGCGAAGGATGCCGCGTCTCGCATCGGCGGCAAATCGATGAGTTCCTCGATTGTCCGGCTCCCAAGCAGTGACCAGATGCGCTCGTATTCGCGTCGCACCTCCTCATCTTTCGGATGGGGCGACCACGCGATACCGACCTGCCGGAGGTAGTTGAGACAGACAGCGACCGCGCGGCCGGCCTGATCGAGGGCCATGCAGACATCAATGTGCAAGCACGCGACGATCGCTTGTTCGACCGTTGTCGTGGCACGAGTCGACAGCGCCGCCAATCGCTCGTCGGCGACCGATAACTGGCCGGTGAGGAATTCGCATTCGGCCCAATTCAGCTCCAGCGCAAAGATCAGCTCATGCCGTCGCGCCCAGCAATCCTCCGCCAACTGCGCCGCACCAGCGACGAGATAGGCGAGCGCCGCGGCGTAGGCAGTGGCCCCCTTGGCGCGCTTGCCTGCGATCAGGTTGAACTCGGCGAGTTGGTCCCGTTCCTCCTGGTCGGTGATCAGCGTGGCGCCGCGGTTGAGCTGACTGACGATGTCGAAGATCGCCTCCTCCCGCTTCTCGGGAGGTGTGTGCGCCGCGAGCAAGCGACCGATCCGGAGGTGGACCTCGGCGCGGGATGCTTCCGGGATCAGCGAAAAGGCGGCTTCCTGGACCCGGTCGTGGATGAATCTGTACGACCCTTCCAGGCGCTCGATCAGTTCCTCACGGACCGCCGGCCACAGCGCCGCATGCACCTGCTCCTCCGAAGTCCCGAGAACGATCGCAAGCATCGTGATCGCGGCGGTGTTGCCGAGGCAGGCCAGTAGCTGCAACGCCTGCTGCGTGTCGGCCGGCAGGCGGGTCACGTTGCCAACCATGAGGTCGACAACATTGTCGGTGTAACCCTTGGCGTAAATGCGATCGAGATTCCAGGACCAGCACGCCGCGTCATAATCGAAAGTGAGCAAATCCTCGTCCGCAAGTGCGTGCAGAAACTGAATCACGAAGAACGGGTTGCCGGCGGTCTTCTCATGCACCAGCTGCGCCAGCGGCGCGGCGCGGTCAGGTTCGCAGTGAAGGGCATCCGCGATCAGGTGCTCTATGTGCTCACGGGCAAGCGGCGCAAGCGCGATTTCGTCGATCTTCGCGCCTGCGTTTTTGATTGCTTCAAGCTTGCGCATCAGCGGATGCTGGGCATCGACCTCATTGTCCCGGTAAGCGCCGATCAGCATCAGGTGTTGCAGGTCCGACCGGGTCAGCAGATCCTCGAGCAGGTCGAGCGTCGCCGCGTCGAGCCATTGCAGATCGTCGAGAAAGAGCGCGAGCGGATGGTCCGGTCGGGCAAACACACCGATGAATCGGCGGAGCACCAGCTGGAAACGGCGTTGCGCCTGCTGCGGCTCAAGTTCCGGGACCGGCGGCGGGTCACCGATAATGAGCTTCAGTTCGGGGATGAGGTCGGTCATGAGCCGCGCATTCGGGTCCAGCGCCTCCAGAAACGCGCCGCGCCAGATCGCCAGCTCCGTGTCGCTCTTGCCGAGAAGAGGCCTTACGAGACTCTGAAACGCCTGCACCAGCGTCGAATAGGGAATGTCGCGCTTGTACTGGTCGAACTTGCCGGAGGCGAAGAGCCCGCGCGGTGGCACCAGCACCTTGTGCAGCTCATGGACGAGCGCGGATTTGCCGATCCCGGAATAGCCGGACACCAGTATCAACTCCGGGGCGCCGCCTTTGACGACGCGGTCGAAGGACGCGAGCAGGGTCTCGATCTCGCGCGCCCGCCCATACAGCTTCTCGGGAATCAGCAGCCGGTCGGGCGTGTCGTGTTCGCCCAGCGGGAAGTCATCGATGTGGTGCTGATGCTCCCAATCGGCCAGGCAGTGCTGCAGGTCGCGCTCGACCCCGGCCGCGGTCTGGTAGCGCGCCTCGGCCGTCTTGGCGAGCAGCTTCATGACGATCCGGGAGACCGGAACCGGGATCCTCTCCGACCGCTCGCTGGGCGGCACCGGCTTTCTGGCGATATGGCAGTGCACCCATTCCATGGGGTCGGCGGCCGTAAACGGCAGCGCGCCGGTGAGCATCTGATAGAGCGTGACGCCAAACGAATAGAGGTCGCTGCGCGAATCGATCGAGCGGTTCATCCGGCCGGTCTGCTCGGGCGCCATGTAGGCGAGCGTGCCGGCGATGGTCTCGGGCGGCGCGGGCGCCTGTCGTTCGCGCGGCAGCCGCGAGGCGATGCCGAAGCCGGTGAGCCGCGCCTGGCCGTCCGCGCAGTTCACCAGGATATGGGCCGGCTTGAGGTCCTTATGGACGAGGCCGCGCTGATGGAGCTTGCCAAGCGCCGCGGCGATGCCCACAGCGAGCCGCACCATACGTCCCACCTCCATGGGCGCGCCGAGCAACTGCGCGAGCGGCTCACCGCCCGGATCCTCGAGCACCAGCAGAGTCCGGCCGCCTTCGCGCACCAGTTCCAGTGGCCGCACTGCCCACCCGCCATCGAGTCCGTCCTTCAATCCGAATTCGTGCGCGAGGCGTTCGAGGATGCCGGGTGGTGGATGTTCGGCGGCGGGCCGCGCAATCAGGACGTTGTCGCCATCGCCATCGCCCGGGTGCCGCCCTCGAGAGAAGACGCGCTCGCCATCCTCCCACGCGATTTGGAGACTGTTACCCATCGGTGCCGGAACCATGTGTAGGGCTCATTTGTCGCGGCCCTGCCGTCGGGCTGGTGCCCGTCATTGGTCTAAATACCTTTCGTCCGCCTCAATTGGGCAGGGTGCGCTCGCAAAGCAATGTACAAGAGGGCATCTGCACGGTCAGTAACGCGTACAGCAGCAGGCATCTGCTGAGGATACACCTCGACGACTGCGGCGCCATCGGGATTTGGGCTGAGAGCCTGCGTTGAGGACCGTCATGTCCTGTGACGGTTTGGGCGCCGCACAATTGTTGCGAGATGGGCCACGCTGATAGCACCCGCATGAAGTCTGATGAAAGGGCGGAGGGCCACGAACCAAGAGCGCCTGTCTGGAGCGAACTTCCGCGGCAGGGTCCGGGTTGGCCTCGTCCAACACAATCCGCGACCGTAGGCAAAGGCCGAGAGCATGCCGGCAGCCGCGGGCACGGATGACCGTTGCGCCTCGGAAAGCTGCCGGTTACTTGATGAGGCGTCCAACGGCGGAAGTGGGTCGGCTACCGCCGGCTATACCAAATGGCGGTGAGGTGGCGGTCTCTTTGACAGCCTCCTTTTCGATTATTCCGCCGCAGGTTTCGACCCGCCGCCTACCATTGCGCGCTCGTCGGCAAGCGGACAGTTCTCAACTTCGAGCGCCGACGGCAGCAGGTGATCGCAGAACTGCTCGCGCAGCTTCAGTTTGTGCAGTTTTCCAACGGCCGTATGCGGCAATTCGTTGACGAAGACAACGTCATCGGGCATCCACCAGTTCGCGACCTTACCCTCGTAGAACGCGAGCAGTTCGTCGCGCGTGACCTCCGCGCCCTTGCGTTTGACGACGACGAGCAGCGGCCGCTGCAGCCACTTCGGATGGGCGCAGGCGATGCAGGCCGCCTCTGCGACGGCCGGATGCGCGATCGCGATGTTCTCGATTTCGATCGAACTGATCCACTCGCCTCCCGACTTGATCACATCCTTGCTGCGGTCGTTGATCCGCATGAAACCGTCCCGGTCGATCGTGGCCACGTCGCCAGTCGGAAACCAGCCGTCGACGAGCGGCGAGTCATCCTTCTGGAAATACCGCTTGATCACCCACGGACCGCGCGTGTGCAGTTCGCCGAACGCGACGCCGTCCCACGGCAGGTCGCGCCCATCGTCGCCGACGATCTTCATGTCCACGCCGTAGATCACGTGCCCCTGCTTTTCGCGCAGCCTGCGCTGCTCTTCCGGCGGCCGCTGTGATTGTTCCCAGCTGAGTTTTGCGAGCGTGCCGAGCGGTGACATCTCGGTCATGCCCCATCCGTGAATGGCTTCGACGCCGTATTCCTCGAAGGTGCGCAGCATCGCCGGCGGGCACGCGGACCCGCCGATCACCGCGCGTTGCAGTGACGACAACCGCACCCCCGCTTCCTTCATGTAGTTGAGCAGGCCAGACGGTTGGCACGCCGGCGGAATACGTGACGCGCTCCGCCTGCATCAGTTCGAACAGGGATTTACCGTCGAGATCCTTGCCCGGAAGGACGAGTCTCGCGCCCGTGAGCGGCGCGGCATGCGGCATGCCCCATGCATTCGCATGAAACATCGGCACGACGGGCAACACCGAGTCGCGCGCCGATAGACACATCGCATCCGGCAGCGCACCGGCGTACGCGTGCAGCACCGTGGAGCGATGCGAATACAGCGCTCCCTTTGGATTGCCTGTCGTGCCCGAGGTGTAACAAAGGTACGATGCCTGGCGCTCGTCGAGGAGCGGCCAGTCGAATGCGCCGTCGTGCGGCTTGAGAAACGTCTCATAGCTGATGAGCGGTATGGGCGTCTGCACCGCAGGCAGATGCGCGTCGTCGGCAAGCGCGATCCACCTATGCACGTTAGGACAGAGGGGCGCAAGGTAATCGATCAGCTGTGCGAACGTCGTATCGAACAGCACGTAGCTGTCATCGGCGTCGTTGATGATCCATGCGATCTGCTCGGGGAAGAGCCGGGGGTTGATGGTATGACAGACGGCCCCGAAGCCCGTCGTGCCGTAATAGGCTTCCAGATGGCGGTAACCGTTCCATGCCAGCGTGCCGATCCGTTCGCCCGGCTGCACATCCAGCGCGATATGCGCCTGCGCCAGTTGCTTCGCGCGCTTTTCGCAGTCACGATACGTGTAGCGATGCACGTCGCCTTCGATGCGCTTTGACACGATCTCGGTCGTGCCGAAGTGACGTGACGCATGGGCCAGCAGTGAGGAAACCGTCAGCGGCACGTCCATCATCTGTCCGAGCAGCGGTGTCGTCATAGCCGAGCCTCCCTGCTATTGCGAACTCGGAATCGCGTAAGAGTGCGAGAAATATCGGACACGGCGCCGGCCCGGTAGCCGAGCCTTCCGGCTATTCAACATAGTTGAGGCCTGCGAGTGTTGCAAATAGATAAGATGGATATTGCTAATTTCTCGCGTCTGTAGCACCCGCAATCCGCACACGGAGACTAGCCCCACGCGCATGTCAGACCGTAGCCGGCCAGCATCTGCCGTTCGCACTGGCGGCGCCCGGGACCCTCGAACGGCTGCTTTGCTCTCAGAGGCGCCCTACCCACGGCATGGCCGGTCAACCATGCCAGTGTGGCACGACGAGCCTAGGCTGGACGCAAGCCCCGCTGTACGGGAGTTAGACTTCCCCGAAACCGCCGCCCCCCGGCGTTTCCACCACGAACACATCTCCCGCCTCCATCTCGACGCTCGCGATATGACCTAAAGCGACGATCTGACCATCCGCGCGCTCGACGCGATTGCTGCCGCGTCTTCCCGCCCGTCCGCCACCCGCGCCGAAAGGCGCATGAATGCGGTTATTCGACAGAATCGACGCCGTCATCGGCGTGAGAAAGCGAATGCGCCGGATCGCACCGTTACCTCCGTGCCAGCGTCCCGCGCCACCCGATTCCGCGCGGATCATATGCGATTCGAGCCGCACCGGGTAGCGCCATTCGAGTACCTCGGGATCGGTCAGGCGCGAGTTGGTCATGTGTGTCTGCACAGCATCGACGCCGCTGAAACCGTTGCCCGCGCCGCTGCCGCCCGCAATCGTTTCGTAGTACTGGTAGCGGGCATCGCCGAAGGTGAAGTTGTTCATCGTCCCTTGGCTCGATGCCACGATACCGAGCGCGCCATACAGCGCATTGGTGATTGCGGACGACGTCTCCACGTTACCCGATACCACCGCCGCCGGATACACCGGATTGAGCATCGAGCGGTCGGGAACGGTCACCGACAGCGGCCTGAGGCAACCGGTTCTGTCGCAATAAGAAAAGTGCGTTTGAACAACGGCCGGAATGCTGAGGACTACTTATACTGCTAACGAGTAGAACTGCTCCGCGGGAGCCTGTCCGATGCCGCAGTCTTTCATCTGCCCCTTGCCGATCATATGCATAAGTTCAATGCCGCTTAACAAGATGCGCGCACAACGGAACGTCTTGAATCCTAACATGGGTCGGGTACGGCGCTTGATCGCCCGATGGTCTTGGTCGGGTAGCCGTACCGCATTGCTGCGGTACGGCCCCCTAAGAACCGTACGTGCGCCTTTAGGAGCATACGGCTCAAGCCTCTACAAAGGCATCTGTCAATACCCGGTGGTGCAACTGCTTTTTCAGGCGTATTGCGGAGTTCTACGGCAATTGGGATGGTGCACCTGGAGGTTGCTTGCTGCATCCGTCCCGCCGTCAGTTCGCTTCACAATGTGCATGACATCCCAGCGGATGTTCATTGTGAGGGGCTGCTGACAGTGGGGACATATGCCGTCTTGCCTTGACCAGACACGGTACATCTTGCGGCGACCTCGCGCGGAGTTCAGCATCTTCTGGCCCCATCGGGATTCGAAGTACCGCGCCCATTGCGGGTCGTGCGGATTGGCACCCGCCTTGATCTTGACATGCCGTTTTATTGGCGTGTCCGATGCCTTCAGCAAGGTGACCTCTCTCGTTGTGCCATCCTCTTCTTTTTCTGTGGCGGCAAAGACCCAGTCCCGGAGACCCTTGGCCTTGAAGTATTTGATTTTTATCCATCGGGCGCCTTTTTTAGGGTGCCGTCTTGCCGCCCATCGCCATAGCATTGACCAGACCTCGTGATCAACCCGATTGAAGGCTTTCTTGGCGACTACATGGCTGTGGTAATTCGCCCATCCTCGTAAGACAGGATTGAGCAGCCTTATCAGGTTCGCCTGTTTAGCCGTCCTGTTGGCCTTGATGATTTCACGGACTTTGTCAAGATGTGCTTTGACGTTCGCTTTCGACGGTTTCATCAAGAGCTTGCCGTTGTACTTGCGAATGTTCCATCCGAGGAAATCAAACCCGTCCTTGATATGCGTTATCCTGGTCTTTTCTGGCGATAAGACCAGCCCGCGTTCCGCCAGAAATTCAGCTACTGCCGGCCTGACCTCATGTTCCAGCCACTCTTTCGAATGGCCGGTGATAACGAAATCGTCCGCGTAACGCACCATGTTCACTTTCAGTCCTCTCTGCCGGGCTCGCGGGAATCTCTCCGCGAGCATCGCTTCGAGGCCATCAAGCGTCATGTTGGCTGCCACCGGTGAGATGATTCCCCCTTGCGGGGTGCCGGCGTCAGTGGGGAAGAGTTCGTTTTGATACACGTAGCCCGCTTTGAGCCACTTCTTTAGGATCACCTTGTCCGTAGGGATATTGGCGAGCATCCAGTCGTGGGAAATTTTGTCGAAGGAAGCCACGACAGACTACCCCATCCCACGACGTTCCTGAATCAGTCGTCATCACACGAGCTGGCCATCCGTTCGAAGGCCAGCGCCTACAGGTCATCAGCCGACGGCAACGCGCCGGCCGATTACACTTTCTGCTGATCCTGCCCGACGAGTCCCGCGGGCTTATTCCCATCGACTGGACCGACTTCCCAGCGTCCACAGCCAACGGCGTCACCATCGCCGCCGCTTCGCGAGCCGACGCCATCGGTTCACTCGCCGATCTTCTCCGCGCTCGCGCGATCATTGACGCTTTACTGCGCCAGACGGAACAGGAGAGCGACGATGCAACTGAACCTGCCCCTAGCGGACCTGCCGTCGGACGACGGCAGCCTATGGGAACAACTGGACCAAACGGCGCGCGACGCGGTGATCGACGCACTCGCTCGCGCAATCGCGAGGGTCGTGACGCAAAGCCGTCAGGGCCAGCGGGAGAACGATGATGAGTGAGGCCAGCAGCAAGATTAGTCCCAGTCATTTGCAGCGCACCGCGTTCGTCTACATTCGCCAGTCCAGCGCCAACCAGGTTGAGAACAACCGTGAATCGACGCAACGCCAGTACGCGCTCGCCCAGCGAGCCACCGCCCTCGGCTGGCCCGAGCAGCACGTCTGCGTAGTTGACGATGACCTGGGGCTTTCGGGGGCCACTACGGCAAGCCGCGGCGGCTTCGCACGCATGACTGCCGAAGTCGCACTCGGGCACGCCGGCATCATTCTCGGGCTCGAAGTGTCACGTCTGGCGCGCAACAATTCTGACTGGTACCGGTTGCTCGACCTTTGCACCATGACCGATACGCTTATCGGCGACGCCGACGGCGTGTACAACCCGGCGCTTTTCAACGATCGTCTGCTTCTCGGCCTGAAGGGCACGATGAGCGAGGCCGAACTGCATACCCTGCGTGCGCGTCTCGACGGTGGCATCCGGAACAAGGCTGCACGAGGCGAACTGCGACGAGGTCTGCCTACTGGAATGGTTTGGGGCGAGGCTGAAGGCGAGGTGCGACTGCATCCGGACGAAGCCGTTATCAGCGTGCTGCGTGCGGTGTTCGCCCGCTTTAGCGAGTTCGGCACAGCTCGCCGTGTCTGGCTATGGTTTCGCGCAGAGAACCTATCGTTCCCGCTGCAGCTCAACTACAGCACCCCTGAAGCGATCCGCTGGGTCGCACCGACCTACATCGCGATCTACAACGTGCTCACCAATCCGGTTTATGCTGGTGCCTACTGTTACGGCAAGAGCCGCAAAGAACGCTATGTCGACGAGCACGGTGTGCTCAAGACACGGATACGACGCCTGCCTCAGTCGCAGTGGTCCGTGCTCATCCGCGATCATCATGAAGGTTACATCGATTGGGCAACCTACGAGACCAATCAAATGCGTCTGGCTACCAATACCAAGCCCCGCCCCCACGAAGCCGGCGGCGCCGTGAGAGAAGGTACCGCCTTGCTGCAAGGTCTGGCAACATGTGGCCACTGCAGCCGCAAACTTGGAACTCACTATCGTGGAACCAACCAGACGCCTGGTTACCACTGCTCGAACAAAGGGATCGAGAATAGTCGCGGCGTCTACTGCCTTAACGTCGGCGGCCTGCAAATCGACGCGGCAGTTACTCAGGCCTTTCTCCATGCGGTTGAACCCGCAGGCCTTGAGGCTGCCGTACGCGCGGCTGAACGTCTCGAAGCTGATCATGATGCCGCGCTCGCGCAGTGGCGCCTGAGCGTTGAACGGGCGCAGTATGAAGCACAGCGTGCCGAGCGGCGATACCGTGCCGTGGATCCCGAGAACCGCCTCGTCGCACGCGGGCTCGAAGCGCAATGGGAGAAGCAGTTGTACGAACTCGAGCAGGCACAGCAGGAGCTTGCCCGTCGTGAACAACTTCGTCCGCGAACATTGAGTGCTCAGGAACGACACAACCTGCTCTCGCTCGGCCAGGATCTCCAGCGCTTATGGGAGGCGCCGAGCCTCGCCGTGCGCGACAGGAAGCAGTTGCTGCGCACGCTACTCGAGGAGGTTTCGATTACCGTCAATCGCGAACAATATCAGGCTCATCTGAAGCTGCGCTGGCGCGGCGGCAAGCTCACCGAATGCGATGTTGCACTACCTCGCTCGCGTCCTGCCACCATTCGCACCGACGAAGATACCCTGGCATTGGTACGTCGACTCGCGCAGCACTATCCCGATGCGACCATCGCAGGCATCCTCAACGCGCAAGGCCGTCTGAGCGCACAGGGCCTTCGTTTCAACCAGAACCTTGTTGGCAACCTGCGCCGTCACTGGAAGATTCCCTGCTTCGAACCACCGGCTGAACGGCCTGAAGGAGAACTGCTCAGCATTCGCCAGGCCGCCCGGGTACTGTGCACCGCACCGTCGACACTCCACCGCTGGGTCAACGCCGGCTTCATCGCTGGCGAGCATCCCACGACCGGCGCACCTTGGCGCATCCGCATCACGGAAGCGTTGCGTGGCCTCTTTGTTGATAGTACTCCTGATGGATACGTCGCCATGCAAGTCGCAACGCGACGACTTGGCGTTTCCCGTCAAACGGTGTTGCAGCGTGTAAAGCGCGGCGAACTCGACGCCGTACTGGTCCGTCGTGGACGAGCCAAAGGCTTACGTATCAAGGTCGTCAACGATCAGCCGGACTTCTTCGAACGCACTTCATGAACCAAGGGGCATTGCTATGAGAGATCCAAACAGCCCTGGATGTCGGCCTCCAGCACCCACTCCGCACTCGCCTTTTTCGCCAGAGAGATGAAGCATTGTCCTCCCGCGTCAGCAGTTGAGCGTTCCGGCCGGAACCCGTAAGAGTTCAGATCGGCGGTGGTTTCCGCAACAGGTTCCAGCGCCAGCAGATGTAACGCCTGCATGGCGCGACATTTCATCACGGGGATGCCGAGCGGCCTCGTCTTGCCGTTTTTCTTCAGAATAAAAACCCTCCGAAGCGGAAGGGGCGAATAACCCCGCCTCTTCAACGACGCAATCGCGTTGGCCTTTGCCGCCGGTGTGTTCCACGTTACCTTGTCCACACCGGGGGTGTTCCTGCCTTTGTTTTCAGTCACCCGTTTCACGGCTAATGCACGGCCGCTAAACGAGTGGGTCAGCAGCCATTGCAGGGCTTTCACCCTGTTATGGCGACCGGCCTGCACAGCCTTCACCATACGCGACTGCAGCCTTCTTACCTGACGTTGAACATCGGCCCAATTGATGCCGTCCCACGCCACGCCAGAAGGTGCACGCGCCCGTGTTGCTGCACTCATTTGCTTTCCTTCCGTATAGATGGTTCTGCAAGCTCTCTGGTGAAGAGAGACCACGAGGAAGTCTGCCCGCTTTCGCGTCGGGTGATGTTGCAACCCGTATCCCGTCCATTACAGCCGGGCATTCGCTTTTTCCCCGATCCTGTGCCCGCACCGCCATGAGCAGACCTCGCAGCCTGCTGTCCCCGAAGGGAGCGATACGGGGTTCCCACGTTCCGCTTATGGAAGTACGTCGGGTTAGGTGCCGGCTCTGGGCCGGGAGGTATATGGATCACGAAAGCGTAATAGAAAGACGCTGTTCCCACCTCCGGTACCGTTTTGGTTCGAGCGCGATAGCCATTTCCGCTCGTTCAACATAACGACCCTATTGCAGATTCAAATGTTTTCACCATACCGACTATCTGGCACTCATCCGGCTTATGGCTGCCAGAAGGGTACGCCTCTCGCGATTGATACCCCACGCCTTGCAGCGTTTCGTTACGTTGTCAGAGCCGCTCTTGATTCAGGCTCCTAGATTCACCGGGTGACACCGGTGGTTCACTCCTTCTATACGGCGAGAAGGGTGAACAACTTCTGTAAGCGACTTCGTGTCGCACTTCCACGATGTTGTTGAGATACTTGGTTATGGTGCAAATAGCGCGGGCGAGCGAGAAGACCGCCTTTCTTGGCTGCATTAACGAGCCGAAAGAACCGCCGTCCAAATCGAGGGCGCAGCAGTATCTTTGAGATGCGCGGCCGCGAGATCGAACTGACCTTTGCGAATGCGATGCATCAGCTCGATACCGGAGATTGTCACGGCCGCGTTTTGGAAGCGTTTGAACCCGAGCATCACGTTCACCCGCGATTTGATGTGGCGATGATCCTGCTCGATCAAATTGTTCAGGTACTTCGACGAGCGCACCGTCGTGTTCGCGGGCAGCAATTCGTCGGTCTTCATCTCGCGCACTGCGCGGTGAGAAGCCGCATAGCCATCCAACGTGATTGTTCGAGGAGCACGCCCCTGAAATCTGGTCGCCTTTGCGAAGAACGCCTTTGCTGCAGCGACATCGCGCCTGGCGCTGAGCCGGAAATCGACCGTCTTTCCAGCCCGGTCAACCGCGCGGTAAAGATAAGCCCATTTGCAACGGATCTTCACGTAGGTCTCGTCAACGCGCCACGACTGACCGGCTGTCGTCGCCCAGCGATTCCAGCGTTTGACGAACTCCGGCGTGAAATGCTTCACCCAGCGCATGATTGTAGTATGTGCCAGAGACAGACCGCGCTCGGCCATCATTTCAGCGAGGTCTCGAAAGCTGAGCTTGTAACGCAGGTACCAACGCACGCAAAGGACGATAATTTCGCGGTCGAAGTGGCGCCCGTTGAACGACTTGTCGATGTCTTTGAACTTGCCCATTGGCTCGTGCTCATCAAAAGCTCGAGCGTAACAGATCGACGCATTCCAAATGCACCACAACCGTCTGGCGATCCTACGATCGCGATCGTCATGTCCGGCGCAATGCGTACAGCGACCATGTCTTTGGCCACCTGGTCGCCAAGCCGCACGCCGATGTCATAGCGATCCGCGCGGTCGGTTCGCTGCAGGCCGGCTGGGCTGTCGGATACGGCGTGCTGTCGACGCTCATCTTCAGCACGCTCGAGCCGTCGCTCGCGTGGCGTGTACTCTTCGCGATCGGGCTTGTACCGACGCTGCTGGTCTTGTGGATCCGGCGCAAGGAGGCGTCAGCCTTCACGCAGGCTTGCCTCGCGCGCCCAGACGACACGCCGCGCGTATAGCCCGTCTTTGACCGCCCGATCTGTACGACGACGTTTAAGGCAGTCCTGCTGACGTTCGGGATTTATGGCGGCAACTACGTCATGATTACCTGGCCGCCAGCGTATCTGAAGCTCGTGCTGCATCTGTCGATCACGAACGTCGGCGGCTATCTCGCGATCAACATTCTCGGCTCGTTCGCCGGCGCTTTCCTGAACGGCTGGATGGCCGACCGTTTTGGACGGCGCCGCACCTTCGTCGTGATTGCCTGTCTTCAGGCAATGGCGGTTGCGATCTACACACTCGCGCCGCTGACGCTGCCTGTCACGCTGCTGCTCGGGTTCGTGCCCGGCACGCTGCAATCCGGCACCGCAGCGGGCACCGGCGCCTACCTGGCCGAACTGTTCCCGGACCCGGATCCGCGCATCGGCACAAGGGCTATGCGGCAATGCCGGCCGCGCGTCCGGCGTCGTGATGCCAGCCATCGTCGGCGTGGTCAGTGCAAAACCTGGACTTGGAAGCGCGATGGGTCTGTGCGCGTGCGTGTCCTACCTGCTGGTTGTGATGGCGGCGCTGTTGCTTCCGGAGACTCGTGGCAAAGACCTGTCCGACGTCACCGCCAGTGCGCACACGGATGTGGAGGAAGCTAACTGCGTTTGCACCCTGACGCGCAAGCTCCGCGGTAATGGGTGTGTCCGACGCCGTTCACCAGGCGTGTGCGAAGGTTCGGCGCGCGTGAATTGGCGCTTCGCCCTATTGCTTCCTGTGCGACGACGGTAGAGGGCAACTTGACGAGGAATTTGATCTTCACGACTACATCTGGCGCCACTGGCAGGGCGCGTTTTCGGCCTGGGCCGAGAAACCGGTATTCAGCATGCGGCCGCAAGTAAGGCTGTGGCTGACGGAATCGCCGCCACAGGATGCCGGTTAGGTCGGGTGCCGCCGATCGAAACCGGCGGTGTTCAGCCCCCTCACCGAAGTTTGCTGTCGGACCGGGTTCGGCCATCTTCAGCCGTTCGGATTCGCGCTCACGCGGTCGTTTGAACAGCTGCTCCGCTCAGATAACGGACCTTCGTGGGGGGACCGTGTCAGATGAGCACTCTCGTTATGTGCAGGGAGCGACTGATCATAGTCACCGAAAGCTATAAGAACTGCAGATCAGGTGCTCAGGGGATGAGCCTGCTCCAGGCATGTCGGATTCGTTCACGAAGGCGGTCGACGACTCGACCGTGCGCTCCCGGTAGTTTGACGCGCACGAGGCGACGGGAGCCGTGACGATCCGATCATCCGTCCCGATGAAAGTCACGACGATCTGCGGAGGCGCCCTGCGAGTTCGCTTCGAATACGTCCCCGAGAAGGCGCGCAGCCTGAACGATTATTGCAGGGCTAATTGCTAAATATTCCTTACAATTTGCCGCGCCTCTGGTCTTCACCAAGCTTCAGGATCGAATGCTTGTGCAAGTGCTCGGGCTGAATCCTCTCCCAGAGCCCCGCTCGGCCAGCCTCTCTCTCCAACTGCTCTTCTCTTCGCAACCACTGCTCGACGTTCCTGATCCTGTGCGGATGGATCTCGTCCAGCAAAGCATAGTCGCGCTTGATGATGTTATGCTTCCACTGGTTCCAGAACCCGGTGAAATTGTCCCGGAAGGTCATCGTACTCTTGTCGTTGGGGTCTGCGTTGTATCCCGCAGGCAGATCGGCGGCCGCCTTCAGCGGGCCACCGAAGTAGGCCTCGAGACTCGTATCGATATATCGGGCGGGATGCCCCGTTACCCGCTCGAACGCAGCGGCGAGATCAGCATACCTGACGTGCTCGATCGCAACCTCGAGATCCATGCCGCTGGCGCGTCCCGGGTTGTCGAACAACCAACGAACATAGTATCCGCAGTCTTCGATCGCGACGTGGACGACCGCGCCATCTCCAAGAGGCACTCTCCAGGTTACGATGCCGTCCTCCACGGTTGGTGTCATGGGTGTCTGGGACGAGAACGCCATCTCCATGTATGGGCCCGTGGTGAAGAGCGCCGCACCCATTCTGTCCTTGTTGTCTTGATTCTGGGATAAGATCCATTCGCCCATGCGGCCCTTGCCGTCATAGTGACCAGTACGGAACCTGGAATCGTACCCCGCCTTCTTCAGCGTATAGTCGAGGTTGCCGTACACGAAGAACTTGACCCCTTCCTCGAGAGCGATTTCGTAGCAGCGGATCGCCCAGTAGGTTTCCGCTTTCTCTCCTGTATTGAAGCCGTCGATGTTGATAAAGGCCCCATCGCATGCGCGAAAACCCTTCCGCAGATTAGCTTCGTCTGCGAACGAACCTTCCAGGATCGATACATTGCCGAGGTCGACGAGGGACTTCGCGCGAGCCGAGTTGGGATCTCGACTGAGAGCGAGAACGGAATATTTCCCATCGCTGACGAGGCCGCGAACGACGGGTAGGCCTTGTGCCCCCGTCGCCCCGATGACGAAAATTCTGGAAACATTCTGGGATGACATGGTCCGTTACTCCGTTGGTGAAATGATTCGCAGGGTACGCCCGCGCCGAACTGCACCCTCGGCGCGACCAGAGCCGCAGCGGCCTTGATGTCGGGCGAGGGCTCGATGTCGGGGATCGACAGGTCGTGCGTTAGTCGATGGTTGTATTGAGGGTCATGGGGTTGCCCTGATAACTGATACGCCTTTTTCAGAAACAGGGGCTCGTCGAACCTTGGCCGCAATGTGATGCGTGGACGAGCGCTTCAAGCAAGTCCGAATGTTTTCCTCAAGCTTGAATCGACCGGGCGGGAGGGCATAAAGCGCCGCAATTTGCTCAGCAGAGATGCCTCGCCCGCGGGCGTACGACGCATTCGCCAGCTGCCAAGCGCCGCTTCGACAATTGTCTTTGCCACGCCATCGGGCGCGGGGCCACCTTTGACACTGTTCACAGTTGCGCTTGATGCAAGGGCACGTTCGCGGTCATAGGCAGCGATTTTCGAGCTTGCCTGAGACGCGTTGACGTCCAGATTGGTCCTGGTAAAGGATGGCTCGACCAGCGTGACGCGTATGCCGAACTGGCGCACCTCATGATCCAGGGTTTCGGTCAGCCCCTCGACAGCATGCTTCGATGCCGAATAGAGGCCCATGTACGGGGCCGGGAGAAACCCGAGCACCGAACTGACATTGACGATCCTTCCACCGCGTTGTGCCCGCATGTGGGGGAGTACAGCCTGGGTCGTGCGAAGGATGCTGAAGACATTGGTGTCGAACAGAGACGAGGCCTCGGCAGTCGACGTTTCCTCGACCGCGCCAATCATGCTCGTTCCTGCGTTGTTGACAAGCACGTCGATTCGCCTGGCGCGATCGATGACGGACTGGATTCCAGCCTGGACCGAAGCATCGTCGCGAACATCCATCTCGACAAGCTCGACGCCCGGGATAGGCGCCGCTTTTGCGATGCTGCGCACGGTGCCAAATACGCGGCACCCCCGCCTGGCAAACTTCTCAGCGGCAGCGCGTCCGATACCCGATGACACGCCGGTAACAACGACAACAGTGGAATTCGACATGGCAGTTTCCTTCGATACGGTGAATTGATGGTGTTTTTAACTGCGCGCGTCGAGCGCGTCCTCCAGCGTTTGCTCGGAAGGCTGCGCCTGCTCATGCCGATCTTTACGCATATCACCCGCGGTACCTGGCCTGATCCTGAACCAGATCGAATACATGGCCGGCAGGAAGACCAGGGTCAGAATCGTCCCGGCGAACGTACCGCCGATCAGCGTGTACGCGAGGGTTCCCCAGAACACCGAATGGGTCAGCGGGATGAAAGCGAGGATCGCCGCCATGGCCGTCAGGATCACCGGTCTGGCACGTTGCACGGTGGCCTCGACGACCGCATGGAACGGATCCAGCCCCGCCTGCCCGTTCTGGTGGATCTGTCCGATCAGGATCAGCGTGTTGCGCATCAGGATGCCCGATAGCGCGATGAGACCGACCAGCGCATTGATGCCGAACGGCTGCCTGAACAGGATCAACGTCGGCACCACCCCGATCAGGCCCAGCGGGCTGGTCAGGAACACCATCACCATTGCGGAGATCGAACGCACCTGGAAGATGATGATGATGAGCGTAACCGCCAGCATGATCGGGAAGAGCGGCAACATGGCGGTCGTCGCTTTAGCCGATTCCTCGATGGAGCCCGCCTCTTCGATATGGTAGCCGGTCGGCAGCCGGGCGATGATGGGCTGAAGCTGCTTCGTGATCGCCGTCGATACGTCCGGCGGCTGAAGGTTGTCGGCAATGTCGCCCCGTACCGTGATCGTCGGCACGCGGTCCCGCCAGCGCATGACCGGCTCCTCCATGCGCACGTCGACCTTGCCCACCTGCGACAGCGGAATGCGTTGCCCGTTCGCGCCAGCCAGCGTGAAATCGCCGATCCGGGCCGGGTCGAGACGAACATCGCCGGCCGAACGCGCGATGACCTGCACGGTTCGAATATCTTCGCGCACGGCGGTGACCGGTACGCCGCTGAGCAGGAATTGCAGCTGCTGCGCCACGGCGCTGGAGGTCAGCCCCACCGCCTGCAATCGGTCCTGCTGCAACGTGAAATGCAGCGTGGGCGTGCGCGTGCCCCAGTCGGCGTTGACCGTACGCATCATCGGACTGGCCTCCATCCCCTGCTCAACTTCTCCCGCAATACCGCGTAGCTTGTCCGGGTCCGGGCCAGAGATACGGTAGGCGACCGGGTACGGCGAATATGGACCGAATACGAGTTGCGTAACCCGCACGCGCGCTTGCGAAGCGAGACCGCCCGCGACTGCCTGACGCAGTCGCTGCTTCAATGCATCGCGCTCATCCTGACTGTCCGTGCGCACCACGATCTTGGCAAACGAGGGATCGGGCAATTCCGGCCCCATGGCCAGGTAAAAGCGCGGCGCACCCTGCCCGATGTAGGCGGTGACGATCCTGGCTTCCTTCTGTTTGGCCAGCCACGCTTCCACCTTCGCCGTGGCGGCGCTGGTTTGGGAGATGGACGTGCCATAGGGCATCTGCACCTCGACCAGCACTTCGGGACGGTCGGAGATCGGGAAAAACTGTTTTTTGACCACGCCCATGCCGAGGATGGCCAGGACGAAGAGCCCCACGACCGAACCGGCGACCAGCCATTTGCGCGCGATAACGCGCGTGAGCAGTTGACGGAAGCGGTTGTAGCGCGGCGTGTCGTAGATCGCGTCGTGGCCGCCTTCGACCTTTTTGAAGTCGGGCAGCATCTTCACACCCAGGTAGGGCGTGAAGACCACGGCGACGACCCACGATGCGATCAGCGCGATCCCCACGATCCAGAACATGTTGCTGGTGTATTCGCCGGCCGTGGAGCGCGCGAAACCATTGGGCATGAAGCCGACGGCGGTCACCAGCGTGCCCGCCAGCATCGGCGCGGCCGTATGACTCCACGCGTAGGCGGAGGCGGCGATGCGGCCGTAGCCTTCCTCCATCTTTACCACCATCATCTCGATCGCGATGATCGCGTCGTCCACGAGCAGGCCGAGCGCGAGGATCAGCGATCCGAGCGTGATGCGATCGAAGTTCTTGCCGGTCGCGGCCATCACGACGAACACGACCGCCAGCGTCAACGGCACGGCCGCCGCAACCACCAGGCCCGCGCGCCAGCCCATGCTCACGAAGCTCACGAGCATGACCACCAGCAGAGCGACGAAAAACTTCACCATGAACTCGTCGACCGCCGAATGAATGTTGACGGCCTGATCGGTGACTTTGGTCAGGTTCATGCCCAGCGGCAGCCCGGCGTTGATTGCGCCGACCTCGCTGTCCAGCGCCTTGCCGAGATCAAGCCCGTTCCAGCCGTCGCGCATGACGATACCCAGCAGCAGTGCCGGTTCGCCGTTGTTGCGGATCATGAACGTTGCCGGATCTTCATAACCACGCGTAACGGTGGCAATGTCCGACAGCTTCAGCGTGCGGCCCTGCGCGACGACCGGCGTGTCGCGGATCTTCTGCAGGTTGTCAAAGGCACCGTCCAGGCGAATGAACACCTCCGGACCTTTGGTCTCCACGGAGCCGGCGGGCGTCAGGGCGTTCTGCCCATTGAGCGCGGCGAACACGTCCTGCGGGCTCACACCGAGCGTTGCCAGGCGCTCATGGGAGAACTGGACGTAGATGCGCTCGGCCTGCTCGCCGATGATGTTGACCTTCTTCACGCCCGGTACATGTAACAACCGCTGGCGCTGCGTCTCCGCGTCGCGCACCAGCAGGCGCTGCGGTTCGCCCCTGGCCTTGAGCGCAAACAGCGCGAAGGTGACATCCGAGTATTCGTCGTTGACCATCGGCCCGATCACGCCGGACGGCAGGTTGGCTGCTTCGTCGCCGATTTTTTTCCGGGCCTGGTAGAACTGTTCCTGTACTTCCGACGGCGGGGTGCTGTCGAGCAGGGTCAAGGTCGTGAAGGCGAGGCCTGGCCGTGTGTAGGTCTCGGTCCGGTCGTACCAGCGCAGCTCCTGCATGCGCTTTTCGATCTTCTCGGCGACCTGATCGTGCATTTCCTGCTCGGTCGCCCCGGGCCACGCGGTGATGATGGTCATCACCTTGACCGTGAACGCCGGGTCTTCCGCCCGGCCCAGCTTGAAGAACGAAACGAGCCCGGCCAGTGAAATCAGGCAGATCAGGAACAGGGTGATGGAGCGCTCGCGCACGGCGAGCGCCGACAGGTTGAAACGGCCTTCGCTCACGGACGGGCTCCCTCGGCCGTCATGGCGACGGCTTGACTTGTCACCCGGACCTGCTCGCCTTCGCGCAGCAGCTGCGCGCCGAGCGCGACGATCCGGTCGCCTTGCCTGATCTCACCGGCGACACGAGCACTATCGTCGTCCAGATGTTCGACAGTAACCGGCCGCCAGGCAACCTTGGCCGGCGCGCCGTTGATGACCCACACCCCCGGTCCCTTGCCCGCGTCAAACAGCGCGCCGATCGGCACCTGCAAACCGCCTTGCACCGCGGAACGCGCGTCCGGAATCTGGACCGTCACCGTGGCGCCCAGTGGGGCGTCGGCCAGCTCTCCCTGCAGCACATACCGCGCTTCAAAGGTCCGGGTACGCGGATCCGCCGTATCCGAAAGCTGGCGCAGCGTCGCCGGCACGCTCACACCGCCGTTGCCGAACAGCGTGGCCTGGGCGACCGAATCGATGGCGGGGCGCAGGGTTTCGGGTAGCTGGATGACAGCCTCGCGGCGCCCGGCGTGGGCCAGGCGCACCACGGGCTGTCCGGCGCTGACGACCTGGCCCGGTTCGGCCAGCGTTTCCATCACGACGCCATCGCCGTCCGCCAACAGTTCGGCATAACCCGTCGCGTTGCGCGCAACGTCGGCGTCAGCTTCGACCGCACTGAGCTGCGCCCGGGCGGCATCGGCAGCCGCCTTGGCCTGGTCGTAGGCCGACGCCGAGATCGCACCCGTGCCGCGCAGGTCGCGATAGCGCTCCTCATCCTGCGCGGTCTGCTGCGCCCGTGCTCGCGCGGCGGTGACCGCCTCCTGCCGGGCCTGCGCGGCAAGCTGGAGATCGATCGGGTCGAGGCGCATCAGCGGCTGACCGCGTTTGACGGTTTGGCCGGCATCCACCAGCCGTTCGAGCACCTTGCCCGAAACACGGAAACCCAGGTCGCTCTGCACGCGTGCCGCGACGGTCCCCGTAAACGAACGGGACGCGGGGACGGCGCGTTGAACGACGGCCATGCGCACCAATGGGGCCTCGGTGCGCGGATCGGGCGGCGCTTTTGGCGCCGCAGGCGACTAGCGCAAGTGGCAGTGCACAGACGACTGTAGAGGTAGCAAGGCGACGCCGGAACATGAAAGACCCATTGACGGAGTGATCGGGGCTTTCATTATGGTTCTAGTAACCAAAATAGTCAATGGTCACAATCGAAATTTCCGTCAAGGCGACAGACTGCGGAGCACGAGACTGGACAGTTGTGCAGGCGCGACCCTGGTGTAATCGAAGCTGTACTGCAGGAGCAATGGGTTGAGGTACGGGCGCATCACCAGATAGATCGCCATCGCGGTCTCATCGAGCGGCGTCTTGCGCTCGAAGTCCCCGCTCTGCCGGCCCGCCTGCAGGATGTCCTGGAGCAGCTTCTGGACGCGCGCTTCATACGCAAGCGCCGCCTGCCAGTTCTCCGTGGACGCAGACGCGGCAATCTCGTAGAGCTTGCGGTCCTGAAAAAACAGACGGAGGCTCGCTTCGGTGAAGACGCTGAACATCCGCCGCAGCTTCTCCGGTGTGCAGATCGGTCTGTGCGACGGCCGCCCTGACTTCGGTTTCGATCTCGTGCAGGCAGTTCGCGCAGATCATCTCGCCAATGGCCTGCTTGGATTCGAAGAACTTGTAGATGTAGGCCTTGGAAAAACCGACGGCCTTGGCGAGGTCTGAGACCGTCGTTTTCTCGTAGCCATACCGGCTGAAGTGCTCGGTGGCGGCGACAACGATCTGATCGCGTACCTCGTGGTCAGCGGGGCCGCGCGCCGGGATGGGGGAAGGGGTGGCTTTTTTCATGGGTAGAGCATACAGGAATGGACAACCAGTGACTATTTGGTATTATAGTCACAACCGGAACCCTTGCGAAGACGCTCATGCTACCCAAACCCATCCTTGCCGCGGTCATTGTCGCCAGCCTTTCGGCAGGCTGCGCTGTAGGCCCCGATTATGTCCGGCCCAATGTCGCCATGCCCGAGCAGTTCCAGGGCCAGGCGGCGGTGGATCACCGGCACGCCGCGGCCAGCGCCGACCTTGTCACGTGGTGGGCGGGTTTCGGTGATCCGCAACTCACACGATTCGTCACGCTCGCGCTGGAACAGAACCTCGACCTCGCGCAGGCCGCTGCTCGCGTCTCGCAGGCACGCGCGGGACTTGGCGCGGCGAATGCCGCGCTGCTGCCGTCCGGCAATGTCAGCGGGCAGGCGGCGCGAGTCTACCAGTCGGTTGAAACCCCCTTGGGGCGAGTCCTGAATTCGACGCCCGGTTTCGATCGCTACGGCAATGATTACGAGGCCGATTTCAACGCGAGCTGGGAACTGGATGTGTTTGGTGGCCTGCGTCGCGGGCGGGAAGCGGCACTTGCCGAATACCAGGCTTCGGAAGCCGGTGCGGTGGCCACGCGCCTGGCAGTGGCGGCGCAGACTGCCGATATTTACATCACGATTCGTGGATTGCAGGCCCGTCTGAAGGTTGCCCGGCGGCAGGTGCAGACGCAGCAGGATCTGCTCTCGACCATCAACCTCCTGTATGGCAAAGGATTGGCGGCCGACCTTCAGGTGAGCCAGGCTGAAGGTGCGCTGGCTCAGGTTCGGGCATCCGTGCCAGTGCTCGAGACGGGTCTCGACGCGGCCATGAACGCGCTGGATGTGATGCTGGGCTCACAGCCCGGCACGCATCGGGCCGAGCTGGCCGAAGCTGGCGACATCCCGGCCGCCCCGCAGATCGCGGCCACGGGAACACCGGGAGAGCTGCTCAGGCGCCGGCCCGACCTGATCGTGGCGGAGCGTCGCCTTGCTGCATCGAACGCGCGCATCGGCGTGGCCATCGCCGAGTATTACCCAAAGGTGTCGCTCAGTGGATTGATCGGCAGCGCCACCTCGGTGGCCAGCGGCAACCTGTTCAGTAGCGGCGCCAGTCAGGCCGCTGGCGTGCTGGGGCTGCGCTGGCGTCTGTTTGATTTCGGCCGCATCAATGCGCAGATCGGGCAGGCTAAGGGTCAGGAGGCGGAACAGTTGGCTGCGTATCGGCTCGCTGCGCTTCACGCGACCGAAGATGTCGAGAACTCGTTCTCGGCACTCGTCAAGCGCGAGGAGCAGGCCGCGGTGCTCACCCAGGGAGTGGATTCCCTTGGCCGTGCGCGAGCGGCCTCGTTCGCCGCCTATCAAAAAGGCGTCGTCAGCCTGATCGAAGTCCTGCAGGCCGACGACAACCTGCTACGCGCCTCCGATGAGCGGGTGCAGGCGCAAACGGAATCGGCACGCGCAGCCGTTGCTGCCTTCAAGGCACTCGGTGGTGGTTGGCAGCCCAGCGATCCTGAGGCCGAGGCAAGCCGGTAGAAACCGCAGATCTGATAGCAGGGGATGAGCATGGAACCTCGTCATCTTCGTTATTTCATGGCTGTCGCTGTCGCCGAAGAACTTCATTTCGCCCACGCCGCGAAGCGATTGCACTGCGCAAAAGTTGTCCGGAGGCGTTTCATCATCAAAATCGGAAGTGGAGGCCTCTTACTTCATCATGAAATCAGGGGCGATGCTGCTCGATCATGAAATCCACGAACGTACGGATATTGGCAGGAAGATGTTTTCGACTGGCGAAGGCCAGGTTCAGGCCTATATGTGGTAACTGATGCTCTGGAAGGATTCTCACGAGCTTTCCCTGCGCAATATCGGCTTCCACAAGATATGTCGGCATTACCGCCACGCCAATTCCTTCAAGAGCAAGCTGCCCCAGCATCTCGACGCTGTTTGCTCCAATTGAGTTTGCAGGGCGCATCTGCAGCCCCTCAGACTGTGCAATTGCCCAACGCGTCACGCTGATGTGGGCGCCTTCGTGGAGCAGCAGTTGAGTGCGGAGATCGGACGGTTCCAGTGGTAGCCCGTGCCGTTCTATATATTCCGGAGAGGCTACGACTGCTAGTTCGCACATCGACAATTTGCGCGTGACAACTGTGTTGCCAAGGTCCCAACCTTCCGGAACGATCGCAACGTCGATGCGAAGTTCAACGAGGTCGATAAGCTTGTCCGTCAGCGTTACGTGAGGTTTTATCTCGGGATAACGTGACACATAGGCCTTCAGTAGCGGGCCGAGCCTGTTATGACCAAATGAATGAGGGGCCGCAATTCGCAACGGACCTGCTGGTGCGGCCTGTTGATTGGCAACGAGAGATTCGATTTCGTCAATATCGGCGACGATTTGCCTTGCCCTCTCCAGAAAAATTTGTCCTGTCTCAGTGAGCGAGACGCGGCGGGTCGTCCGAAGGAACAGTTGCACGCCCAATCGGCTCTCAAGGGAGCCCACCAATCTTGTTGTCACAGCGCTGGAAACACCACGTGTGCTAGCCGCTCCAACGAAACTGCCGATCTCGGCTACTCTCACGAATGTGCGGATCGATTCAAGGTGGTCCATGGTCTTCGTTTTTGCTATGTGTCCTGAACCATTTGGCTAAGGAAACACTGATTAATAAAGCTCGGCGGTCATCGGTGACGTAGCCGAGGACGTTATAGAAGGCAGCTCACGGAACGGGCCCACGACGATGAAGAGGCAGATCGGCTTCGCGGAAGCGGAAATTGCAGGCAAGAAGCGCGTGACGAGGCGCCAACGCTTCCTGGCGGAGATGGAGAAGATTGTGCCGTGGCAACGCTTGCAGTCGGCAATCGAACCGCACTACCCGAAGGGCACGCGAGGCCGTCCGCCGATTGGCCTGGAGCGAATGTTGCGGATCTACTTCCTGCAACAGTGGTACGGTCTGTCGGACGAAGGGCTGGAAGACGCGCTGTATGGCAGCATCGCGGTGCGCGCCTTCGCAGGCATCGATCTGGCGGTCGAGAACGTGCCGGATGCGACTACGCTGTTGAAGTTCCGGCGCCTGCTGATCGAACGCGAACTGACACGGAAGCTGCTCGACGAGATCGGTATTTCGCTGTGTGAGCGTGGACTGCTGATGAAGGAAGGCACGCTGGTCGATGCGACGATCATCGAAGCGCCACCGTCGACCAAAAACGCTGGGAAGAGCCGTGACCCGGACATGCATCAAACGAAGAAGGGAAACGAATGGCACTTTGGAATGAAAGCCCACGTTGGCGTGGACGCCGCTTCGGGCCTGATCCATAGTGTGGTTGGCACGGCGGCCAACGTGTCGGATGTGTCGCAGGCGCATGCCCTGCTGCACGGGCATGAAGAGGAGGCGTTCGCCGACGCGGGCTACATTGGCGTAGACAAGCGCGAGGAAATGAAGGGCAAGACGGTGAAGTGGCAAGTCGCGGCCAAGCGCGGAAAGATCAGGGCGATGTCGGAAGGCCCACTGAAGGACCTGGTGATTGCGACCGAGCGGACCAAGGCGCAGATCCGGGCGCGGGTCGAGCATCCGTTCCATATCGTCAAAAACCTCTTTCACCATCGCAAGACCCGATACAAGGGCTTGGCCAGGAACACGGCGCAACTGTTCAGCCTGTTCGCTCTGGCGAATCTGGTGATTGCGCGAAATCTGCTGCGATCGGTTCATGGGAGCAATCCGTCCTGCGTGTGAAACATGCAACCAGGGAGGCTCGCTTACGAGCCAAATTCACCGAAATGAGCACCGATTCGATTCGTTATCCGGAAAATTCGACGCCCCTTCATCTGCAAGCCGACCCGGCAGCTCATTAATCGGCATTTCCCTAAGCTACGTGAATCCCTCCCGGTAACCTTCGAGTAAGAGGACAAGCGAATAGGCAATGCCGCCGTCGGCCAGTCGCAGCATGTGCCTAAATATCAACGCAATCGTGGAACCGCGCGGGTCAATTCCTCATGTGTCAGCCGTGGCCGACTTGACTGCGCCTAACGCGGAAGCGAGAACTACATCTTCGTCTGTGAGAGTCGGGTACGTCTGGCGTGTTGGGCGATACACCGTGTCTCCTGGCTCGACGGGCGCTCCGCTCATGACGCACCGAGTCTTAGTTCTAGCGCGTGACAGCTTCCACCTCTGGTCGGTAAACCGACCAGAGGTGGCGTCATGCCACGAAAGCATGACGGTTTTTTCGTCAAGCTCTTCGACAACCGTGAACACACGCGAATGCGGTTCAGAAACGCGAACGCAAAGGGGGTTTTGAAATGAGCCACCGCCGGGAGAACCACTCGCAGTGGCCCGAACAGAAGGACCGGCATTCCGAGAGACCCCCTTGGCAATATCTCGAAGCGCGCCACTGCTCGCCTCTTCCAAATGCTTGACCACTACTAGCCATGCAGAGCCATCATTTGCCTCTGCATGCGCAGATCCGGCAGAAGCCGCAGGCAATAGACTCACATGGGCGCTGCCTTTATTCAAAGACGACATTGAACTGTATGACCGTGCGTGCGTCGAATCATCGACGTCGTATCGTCCCACGTCGAATGTCCAGTTGCTCACTGTCCAATCTGCGAGCTCAGATGGGCACCCACAGATTTGCTTGTGCCCGCCTGCGCGGTAGCATTCGTAGATGAACCGTATGATGTCCGGTCGCTGTAGGCTGTCTCACGTTCGGCTGCGAGCGTTTGTACGCTAAGGCCACGCTGGGAAGCCGGAGCGCCAATGATTGGGTCGTAGTGTGGTGCAGGGCCAAACCCGCTCGCGAACGTCGAGGCTGAAAGTGTTGCGAGCATTGTCAGGAAAACGACATTCAGAAATCCGGGCTTCATGATAGCTCCACGACTAGTATTGATGGCTAGTTGACCGCGCATCGCGAGATTGCGGCTCTCGACGGACAACAGTTACAAACGCAGTCTATATCGTCGCAATCATTTTTTAAATTGTGTAAATGGAAATCACACTTTCTCCAAAATGAACAATCTTCACCAAAAAAAAGGAACGGAGAGCTGAGCGCGATTGACAATTTTTCGCGAGCGAGGTGGCACAGTGGTTACGGTCACGGCGATGTACGGATTGGACTTGTCCGAAACGCCACACGAGCTGACGATGCACTGAGCGTTGTCCGCAACCTGACCATAAATCTGGAGTGCCGTTGCCTTGTGGGCGCCGATCGTCGGTATTTCTTTTACTGAATGCGAAATTTACGACGACGGATGCGCCCTCTGCTGCGAGCGACTTCGCAATTGCCGCGCCGATTCCTTTTGACGCACCTGTGACAATGGCTACGTTTCCGGATAACTTGCTCATGATGGTTTCGTATGAAACTGCGCTTGGGCTACCCGTGATTAACGCAACAACGCCCATCTGCTGCGCAAGCTGTAAATACGACAGATTGAACTTCGCAATCGCATCAGAAATATCGGATTCTTCTTCCATCATCTTTCCAGCGTGGCGATTCATGTCCTATTCGCGAAAATTAATGCAGCCGCCTTGGCAGATTTTCTGGCGATAATAGACGTGTAAGGTCTATCCATTCTGAAAGACTTGTCGCTGACAAAACCTTTTCGCCAATCCGCCATCCAGCAGGAACGCATACTCTTTGAATGCCAGCCCGCCGACAGCAGCGCAACACATCAGTGTGCACCGGGTCCAACACCGAAAGCAGCTTTACTGGAACGTTCGGTCAACTGCTAAGCGCGATCCGACGTGCGCCTATTGAATGAACGCATGGGCGGACATACTGGCTGCGGGTTCGTCCCCATTGGCGAACCTTCAATACCTCGGCTTAACCTGCCCGTCCATCCGCTGAACGGGCAGGTTCTTTTTGGCGCCTATTGCGAAAATGTACGGCGCGAGCACATGATCACTTCACAATCGAGATTCGAAGCTCATGCTTAAAGTGACCAAAGCAATCTTCCCCGTTGCCGGTCTCGGCACACGATTTTTGCCTGCAACCAAAGCAAGTCAGAGGGAGATGCTTCCTATCGTCGATAAACCGCTGATCCAGTACGCCGTTGAAGAAGCAATTGTGGTCGGCTTACCGAAATGATCTCGTGACCGGGCGCAGGAAGCGCGCGATCGAAGATCATTTCGACAAGTCGTACGAGATTGAAGCCGAACTGGAAGCACGCGGAAAGGAAAAGCTGCTCTCACTCGTACGCAATATCAAATCCAGTCAGGTCGACTGTTTCTATGTACGGCAAGCAGAAGCACTCGGTCTCGGCCATGCGGTGCTGTGCGCGGAAAAGCTCGTGGGAGACAGCCCGTTTGCTGTCGTATTGGCCGACGACATTTTGTATGGCACGCCGCCCGTTTTGCGGCAGATGATCGACGTGTTCGATCATTACCACACGTCCATTCTAAGCGTGGAAAAGATCGCGCCGGAAGACTGGAAGTCGTATGGCCTGATCGATGGCAAGCAGTGGGAAGACAATACCTTCAAACTGTCGGGTCCGGTCGAAAAACCGGACCCCGCCGAGGCACCATCTAACTAGGGCGTGGTGGGCCGGTATATTCTCAAGCCACGAATCTTCACGCATTTTGCGCGCACTGAAGCCCGGCAGCGGCGGCAGTGGCACGGCAATATTTTTGTCACCGTCTACGCGTTCGTAGACAAATATTCTCGGACGTTTTCGGCGAAGTGATTGAGGGGAGCCGAAACGAATAGAGCGCCAATACCCGCCTTCGCCGCTGCGGACTACTAGCTTGGAAATACGCAGACGATGCGCTCGGTGGATTGCCGAACATAGCCCGGAGTGTACGCGGCTTGGCATCGGCGATTGTCAACGTGGCGCCGGCCGCTTACTTGGTGACAGCGCGTCTCTGGGTCTTTGCAGTTGTTTTGACCTCCCCTTTCCTGATGTTCGCGATCACGTCGGCGAGAGTCTGCTGTGAAAGGCTCTTTTCGAACCCCGCCTGTGCCTTCTCAAATACGTCGGCCATTGAGCCCTTGATGTTGGAGCTGATCGGACACGCTTTTTCGACTGGATATCCGTGTACTGCGAACGTGGGAGGAGCTTCGCTGGCAAGGTAGATGTCAAGAAGCGAAATTTTGCCGGGCGCTCGAGCCAGCACGCATGCCCCGTTGCGGCCACGGGTGGCTGTAACGAGACCAGCCTTCGACAGTTTCGACAGAGCTCGTCGGATAAACGTCGGTTCCGCGTTCACGCTCTCCGCCAACACTGCGGACGTGACTTCCCGACCGTAGTGGTAGCCCAGAACGGCGAGAATGTGTGCGGCGACAGAAAACTGGACATTCGTGAGTGCCATTTTGACATGCTATTTATCACAATACGAAATGTCAACCATGACAGGCTTCCGCGCACAAGTACCCCTGTCAGCAGACTGGAGGTCTTACCGCGTCTGTCTGCGGCATCTCACGGGCGTCATAGCCTTATCAATGTCCGGCGGCGAGACCAACTGCACCGCCGGACATTGGAGAAAAACCAGACAACTACTGGTTCGCACGGCTTTGTCAACTTGCCGGTAACGAGACGAAATGGTGCCAGAGGTCATCATTGCTCAGCAAGCACTCGACGGATTCTGGGTGAGGTCGGTGAATTCGTGCCACGCAGCGAATCGAGCCGCAAGGTGTTCGCGATAGAGCGCAGCACGCAGCAGATGCCGCTTGAGCGCGAAATGCTGCCGTATCGGACCGAAACACGAGAGGAATGCCTGCGTGCGTTTGCAGTCGCGAAATCCCCGCATGCGACGCTCGCGTTCGCGGGTAGGTTGGTAGCTGTTCTCCGCCCGATTGTTCACGCGCGCCGCGGCTTTAAGGAACACGTGTTTGACGTTCGCCAATTCAGGAATGTCGCCTTTGCGGCCGGGTAGCTGCGCAACTGGTGGGTCACGAT
The DNA here is from genome assembly GCF_050435345.1 of Paraburkholderia sp. 32. Lineage (NCBI taxonomy): Bacteria > Pseudomonadati > Pseudomonadota > Betaproteobacteria > Burkholderiales > Burkholderiaceae > Paraburkholderia > Paraburkholderia sp. 32. The sequence continues at coordinate 453,849 of NZ_JBNDKD010000002.1, read as the reverse complement.
CTTGCGCGGCACAGGGCATGAGCGAAGTACGCGGTTGAAGAAACGTTTGGCTGCAGCCTTGTCGCGCCGCTTCTGCAACAGGATCTCGAGTTCGGCACCATGCTCGTCGACGGCCCGCCACAGCAGGTATGGCTCACCGCGCAGCGTCACGAACATCTCATCGAGATGCCAGGTGCCAGGTGCTGCCCGGTTTGCGGCGCGCAGCCTTGACGCGATGCGCGAAGCCCACGCCGAACTTGTCGCACCATCGACGGATCGTCTCGTAGCTCACGACCACGCCGCGTTCGAACAGCAATTCCTCGATATCGCGCAGGCTCAGCTGCAAGCGGAAATACCAACGCACCGCGCAACTGATGACTGCGGCGGGAAAGCGGTGACCGTGATAGAGCCAGTTCGTCTTTTTCATCGCGACATCTTACGCGACCGCCACGGTAACGTGACAACGCCGGCCAGCGGATTTCATAGTGGGCCGCAGCGTATCAGGCTGCAATAAGCCCGAATATAAAGCTGACTGGAATGTGCTCGCGGAGCCCATCCGTCCGCCGCTGATCAATTCTACGAGCTCGCAATAGAAGCAGTACTTCGCATATCGATCTCGCTCGCTCTTTGACCCTTACTGTGACAAAGCCACAAAAGGAACTTGTAGATGCCGTCGCCGCCGAGACAGGCACCAGCAAGGCGCCGGCTTCTGAAATGCTCGACGCGCTGATTAGGACGACCGTGACGAAAGGCGACAAGTCCAGATTATACGGTTCGGTGCCTGTTCGACGGGGGCATGGGCCGCGCGCGTCGGTCGCAACCCGGCGACCGGTGCCGGGGTCCAGATTCCGGCCGCGAAGACAGTTGATGAGCATTCCTGTCACGTGGATTCTGTTGCCGCAATGTGCACTGAAGCTCGACCGTCGGCTCGGTTACCTGTCTCCGCGTGTCGATCTCAGGGTACGGTTGCGCAACACGAAAGAGTAAAGTGTGCGGATCGAGTACGCGCCCGTGTTTAGCGCTCACGCGTGAGTTTCAAGCGCAGCTGGATGGATTGCCGAATGATGCGGGACCACTCGCGGGTCCATTTGAAACATCGATCTGATGGAGTGGCTGATTGGACAACGACCATCCGAATCAACTTCATCAGACATCAGAGGGCACTTGTCGAAAAGTTCTGCGATCCACTCCACGAAGACGCGAACCTTCGGAGCGAGGTGGCGGTTATGCGGATAGACGGCCGCAATCGGCATTGTTCTTGGCTTCCAGTCAGCCAGTATCTCGACAAGCTCTCCAGATTGCAGATACGGTGCGAGCATAAACCTAGGCGCCTGGATGAGTCCTGCGCCGCTGACGCCACACATGACGTATGCGTCAGCATCATTCACCGAGAGCGCTCCGGTCATCTTGACGTCAGTGCTGCCATCGCCTTTCTCAAAGCTGAAATTCGTGATTCTTCCAGTACGGCTTGAAAAATAGTGCACGGCAAGATGTTGCTCAAGATCCTCAATTCGTCGCGGTTCGCCAAAGCGGCGAATGTACTCAGGACTTGCAGCAGTGAGTGTGAGAAGGTTGCCAAGCCTGCGCGCGACGAGGCTTGAATCCTCAAGTTCTCCGACTCGAATTGCGCAGTCAACACCTTCCTGTATCAAATCCACCCGTTTGTCACCGAAGCCAATCATCAGGTTGACGTTCGGGAATCGCTCGCGAAATTCCTCAATCCTTGGCATGACGATAAGTCTGCCGATAGATGCGGGCATGTCGACCCGCAGCCGCCCACGCGGCCCTTTACCCGTGTTGACAAGGAGATCTTCTGTTTCGTCTATTTCCGCAAGGATTCGCACGCAGCGCTCGTAGTACTCGGCGCCCTCGGGCGTAAGGTTCAGGCGTCGCGTCGTCCGTTGCATGAGACGAACCTGAAGATGGGCCTCAAGCTTCTTGATGATGATCGTCGGTGAGGCGCGTGGAAGATCGAGAGCGTCTGCCGCGCGCGAAAAGCTTTTCATCTCGACGACCTTGGTGAACACCTGCATTGCCTGAAACCGGTCCATATAGTCTCACTTTCAGCGTGCCATCAATCCAGCGACGGCGCTGCGAAGAATTCGAAGGGTCAGGTTCCGGATTGTTCCGTCGGAACGAATTGTGTTCCGGATTATAACAATTTATCTGATTGCCGTCTTGGCCCACAATGTGTCGCATCGCAACTTGATATCTGGCGTACGAGCGTCAGCTGGAAAATGCAACCAACGGATGACACGACAGTACTGACCAAGCATTTTTTTGTCGCTGGGCACGCGCAGGAGATAGCGTTGCGAACTTATCGTCCCTACCACAAGGCGTCAGTTCTGCCAATAGTGGTCTACTTCCACGGGGGTGGGTTTGTAGGCGGTCTGCTTGACGATGCCGACTACACCGCCACCGCTATCGCGATGGGCACGCCGGCGTGGGTCGTCTCAGTAGGCTACTCGTTGGCACCCAGGTTTCCCTTTCCTGCAGCGCTGGAAGATGGATATCGCGCAACTCATTGGGCAGTCACCAACGCGCGCCAGCACGGTGCTGACGCAAGGCGTATCGGTGTTGCAGGACACGACGCCGGAGGCAATCTGGCTACATGTCTGGCCGCAATGGCCCGCGACCGCGGAGAATTTTCCTTTGCCGCACAGGCTCTCCTGGCGCCGTTGCTGGATCCGAGCATGACAAGGATGGCCGACGAACGCGAGGTTCCGTCGGCAGATCTCGGTGCTAGTGAGTGCGCTCGTGGGTATTGGGCGTACCTGCCACTTGCTTCGAATCGGATGCATCCTTATGCGGCACCAATTGAGTCCAGAAGGCTTAAGGGGCTGCCACCAGCGCTGATTGCCAGTGCTCAGAATGACCTGTTGCACGTGGAAGCGGAGAAGTACGCCGGTGAACTCATAGCTGCAGGCGTTCCCACTGAGGTGACGCGACACAACAACGCATCTCGCCAGGCCCTTGCGACCAACCCAACAGTTTTAGCCGATGTTTCGGCCTTTTTCGCAAAACGCCTAGTGTTCCGTCCCGGAAATGACTTTGCATAGCCGGGCCAGGCGTTGTCACGTTACCGAGGGGGTCGCGTAAGATGTCGCGATGAAAAAGACGAACTGGCTCTATCACGGTCACCGCTTTCCCGCCGCAGTCATCAGTTGCGCGGTGCGTTGGTATTTCCGCTTCCAGCTAAGCCTGCGCGATATCGAGGAATTGCTGTTCGAACGCGGCGTGGTGGTGAGCTACGAGACGATCCGCCGATGGTGCGACAAGTTCGGCGTGGGCTTCGCGCATCGCGTCAAGGTTGCGCGCCGCAAACCGGGCAGCACCGTATCTCGATGAGATGTTCGTGACGCTGCGCGGTGAGCCATACCTGCTGTGGCCGGCCGCCGACGAGCACGGTGCCGAACTCGGGATCCTTTGCAGAAGCGGCGCGACAAGGCTGCAGCCAAACGTTTCTTCAACCGCGTACTTCGCTCATGCCCTGTGCCGCGCAAGTTCGTGACCGACCAACTGCGCAGCTACCCGGCCGCAAAGGCCGACATTCCCGAATTGGCGAACGTCAAACACGTGTTCGTTAAAGCCGCCGCGCGCGTGAACAATCGGGCGGAGAACAGCCACCAACCCACCCGCGAACGCGAGCGTCGCATGCGGGGATTTCGCGACTGCAAACGCACGCAGGCATTCCTTTCGTGTTTCGGTCCGATACGGCAGCATTTCGCGCTCAAGCGGCATCTGCTGCGTGCTTCGCTCTATCGCGAACACCTTGCGGCTCGATTCGCTGCGTGGCACGAATTCACCGACCTCACCCAGAATCCGTCGAGTGCTTGCTGAGCAATGGCGACCTCTGGCACCATTGCGTCTCGCTACCGGCAAGTTGACTCTACCCCTGCGCCTCTCGACGCGAGGTTCAGGCCCGCTACATGATTATCAAAGCCCGCCAGCCGGACACGGCGTAGCACCCGAAGTCGTTCATTCCTCGCGCTCAATGTTTGCCGAAAGGCTCAGTTCGACCCTGAGCTGCCGTTCGGCCCCGAGCGGTTCCAATGGCGGCTTCCGAGGTACATCGGCCATAACGATGGCGTAGCGGCCCACTTTACATGATGCTGGTTGCGGTTTTCCAGTTGCTCATGACAAGCCTTGCGCTGTCACGGTGCCTTTTTTTCCAGCCGCGACGCGCGGCGCGGCCTTGGACTGGCCCGTTACCGGTAAAGTGGCAATGAAGGCATCGATTGCCGAATTCAGCTTCGCCCGGCCGGCTCCGTCATGGGCGTGGACCGCCAGGCCGGTAAACAGCACCGCGCACATCATTGACAAACCATCGATGTCCACCGACTGCGCGATTTCGCCGTCGTCGACTGCCAGCGCGATGCGCTTGCAGATCACGTCGAGGATCTGCCTCTGCCGTTTGCGCAGCAGCGCACGAAGCTCCCTCTGGTCGGCACTGATGTTCAGCGTGCCAAGCATCACCATGCAACCGCGTGGCTGCGGACCGCGCGTGAACATGTCGACACTACGCTTGAGCATCGCGCCAAGCGCATCTCGGATGCTGCGTGCCCCCCCCAACGCACACCGAGTCGCCTCTCCCTCAAGCGTCCCGTAGAGGTCGACTGCCTCGCGAAACAGGTCTTCCTTGCTACCGAACGCGGCGTAGAGACTTGGCGAATTGATGTTCATGGCGGCAGTCAGGTCGCTAATCGCGCAGCCGTCGAAACCCTTCAGCCAGAACATCTCCATCGCGCATGTCAACGCGGCATGGCGGTCGAAGGTTCGGGGCCTGCCCCGCCTTTTCGGAGCCGCTGCATCAACTCGACCGTCCATCATGTTTCTCCGCGTCCCTGATTGGATCATGAGCCCATTGCTCTTTTTTGTAACGATCATAACAAAAAACTGGACTGGGGTCAATTTTTGAGGTCTAATATTTTGTATCGATCGACACATATTTGGCGAATTAATGTGGCAGCCAGGCCGTGCCGTCGTCGGCATGCACCTTTCCTCAATTGAAATGGAGCTCAAAATGAAACCGGTACTTCGCAACTTGATTGCTGCCACGATCGTAGCGGCCTCGTCCACCGTCTTTGCACAGGTGGCTGCAGGAACGAGCCAGGGGGCTGTCGTGGCACCCGCGAAAAACTTCGACGTCTTTGTCGACAAACCGACCGGCTTCACCTTTGTCAAGCTGCCGGGCGGATGGAAGTTCGCCGGCAAGGTCAGCCCGAACGACATGCGGCATCTGCCTTCGACGGTTTTGACGTCGGTCGTCCCTGACGAACCCATGCAGATGGCGGGCGATAGCGGACGCGGCGCCACGTCGATTGGAACCTCGGGCGACTGCAGCGTTCGCCGCCGATAGCCCCCGCAAGATTGCCCTGTTCTCAGGAGGTAAACGCGTGTCGCGCAAGTCGCGAACCTGTGAATCCAGCGAATTTGGAGGACCTACGGGTTGCCGGTACAAGCTACCAAAGTCGAGGACCCGAAAATTTGTCGTGCTCCACGACAGCCATTCCTGTCGCGCCAACGGCAAAAGCCGCTCTTGGAAAGGAAAGGCGCTCGATCGTCTGCAACGGGCGTGGGGCCGAATGACTGCACCAACAAGAAGGCAATTGCAACGCGGTGCTTCAGTAAAGGGGCGCTGAAGTAACTCTGCCTGCCGTTCGGAACTTGCAACGGCAGGTGTTTTTCCCGGCGAGCACGCCATTATCTGGCGGGAGCTTGCGCGAGCGACAGATGTCTTGACAATGGTGATTAAATGAAAATTCTAGTGCTGGGAGCAGGCGCGCTGGGTGGATATTACGGTGCCCGACTTTTACAGGCAGGGGTCGATGTGACCTTCCTCGTTAGGCCAAAGCGTCAGGATACCCTGCAGGCAAACGGGATTGTCGTAAAGAGTGCCTCCGGCGACATCCAGTCAAAGGTCAAGACGGTATTGGCCGAGGACGTAGACCCACTGTATGACATGGTGCTTCTCACCTGCAAGGCTTACGACCTCGATGCCGCTATTGCTTCGATTGCCCCCGCCATTGCAGACAACTCTGTCATCCTCCCCTTGCTTAACGGGCTTTCGACTTACGACGCTCTCGACCGCCGCTTCGGCCGTCACCGCGTGGTTGGTGGTATCGCCTATATCGCCACAAAACTGTTGCCGAACGGTGACATCGCACATCTGAGTCCGTTCGATAAGCTGATCGTCGGGCAGCGCGATCCAATTCAGGCTGATGCTGCCCGAAAAATTTTCGAACTGTTCTCTCGCACTGGAGGGGATCGAAACATTTCGGAGCGGATCGAAGCTCAGCTCTGGGAGAAATGGGTCATGATTTGTGCAGGCGCTGGAGCCACTTGTCTAATGCGCTCGACAATCGGCCAAATTATGCATACGACCAATGGTGAGCAACAGATTCGCGCATTGATTAACGAATGCCTGCAGGTAGCCCAGAAATCGGGATTTGGTCTTGATGATGCTGCTGTCCGCAGCATGGAAGGTTCTCTGCTTGATCCGAGTTCAAAGTGGGCGGCTTCGATGATGCGTGATATCGAGGCTGGCGCTCAACAGATCGAATCGGACGCCATCGTTGGCGACATGATCCAACGTGCAAGGCAGCACGCGATCGAAACGCCTTATCTTGACGTCGCTTATTCACACCTTCAGGCATACGGACTTCAGCGCGCTGCATCGTAACCCAGCGCGACGATGTTTTGTTCCAAAACCTCCAGCAGGATTGACGCACGCATGGGTGTGCGTCGCTGTCAGAAAACACGTGCAGCACACGGAGAAATGATATGTTCAAAGACACGGAAATTGTATTGACCGCACCGGTCCGTACCGCGATTGGCGCGTTCAACGGCTCTCTCAAGGGTGTCGCGGCCACCGACCTGGGCGCCTCCGTCGTAAAGGAGGTCCTTCGTAGAACGGGGTTGCCTGCTTCGAAGGTTGAATCTGCCGTCTTCGGCAACGTGATTCAGGCTGGTAACGGCATGAATCCGGCGCGCCAGGCATCAATCAAGGGCGGCCTTCCTGTGTCTTCCCCTGCCCTGACCGTGAATCGCGTATGTGGCTCCGGAGCACAGGCTATCGTAACAGCCGCCCAGGAGGTAGCACTTGGCGCGGCCGCGGCTGTGATTGCCGGCGGGATGGAAAACATGGACCGCGCGCCTTATCTCCTTCCGGAGGGTCGATGGGGCAGCCGCATGGGGCATGCGCACATTATCGATAGCATGCTGCACGATGGCCTGAACGATGCCTTCTCAAGCGAGCACTCCGGCTGGCACACGGAAGATCTAGTCAAGGAATACTATATCAGCCGGGAGGCGCAGGACCGTTGGGCAGAGCGCTCACAGAGCCGCTTCTCGAACGCCCAGGCAAAGGGAAAATTCAAGGAAGAAATCATCCCTCTTGAGATCTCTCTTGGCAAACGCCTTGTCGAGTTTTCCGTTGATGAGCAGCCGCGCCCTGACTCGACGTTCGAAACCCTGTCCAAATTGCGCCCAGCCTTCAGGCCGGACGGCACCATTACGGCAGGCAACGCGCCAGGCCTGAACTCGGGAGCATCTGGCATGCTCGTTTCCACCCGGGCTTTCGCCGATCAAAACAACCTTCGGCCCGTTGCGAAGCTGGTTGCGTTTGCAGTATCTGCGGTTGAGCCGGGCATCTTTGGTATCGCGCCTGCGCCCGCAGTCAAGCTGGTTCTTGAGCGCGCGGGATGGCGCCTGACCGATGTTGATCGGGTTGAAATTAATGAGGCTTTCGCCGCTGTCCCGCTAGCAGTCATGGAACAAATTGGGCTGCCGGACGAGATAGTCAACGTGGAGGGTGGCGCGATCGCGCACGGCCACGCGATCGGTGCAACGGGCGCTGTACTCACAACCCGCCTGCTTCACTCATTGGTACGCGATGGCCTGAAGCGCGGCATCGTCACGCTGTGCATCGGCGGCGGGCAGGGTATTGCGCTTGCGGTCGAACTCCTTTGACCCCCTTCGTGAGCGGCGAAGGGTCACTGACTCGTCAACTAGACCAGCGTCAATGTTCGGCGTCGATCTAGGACATGGCAGCCGTGAAGGCCCCGTCCGGATCATTGCATGAGGCCTTCGGCGATGTTGATTTTCCGCTTCCTTGTGCCTCTTAGGGTTGGGGCTTCGTCGCTGCTCCGTGAGCGAGGCGCTCGATTTCGCCAAGAGTCAAGAATCGAAAAATGCGACCACGCAGCAGAATGTCGCTCTCGTTGAGGAACGTGCGGGGGGCACACGCGTGCCGAGAATGAGGCGAAAGCACTGGCGTCGATGATCTCTTCATTCACAGTAGCCACGGAGACGCAACTACCGAATGGACTCGCTGGACGAGACACCCATTCAACAAGCGCTGACCGGTCGTCATTGGCGTCACGAGCGCAACTGTTCATAGAGAGCCCTCGACTCGTACTAGTACAACATCCCGTGAATTGCTTTAATAATTTTCATCCTCAGAGAAGATTGCAGGAACGTGAAAGCCGACTCAAAACATGCACCGAATTGTTAAAGGTAATTGAGGGACGCTGTACTAGTGTCCTCAAGAAATCATAGTGAAACTAACCAGTGGGAGGCCATCCGACCATGGAAGCAAACGATGATGATGAACTGCTTCGCGCTTTTCAAACGCGCTTGCGACTAATGGTACAGCTATCACCAATCTCGGCATCCAATCCCTCGTCCTGAACCAGTTTGTTCAGGCTGTTTGCCGGTACTTACCGCCCGACAGTCCCGCATCGTCGCCAACCGCTTCCAATCGCAGATGGAAAGCGCAATGGCACTCATGGATGATCAGCGTGTTCCTGCAGACTATTATTCGCAAGTTCTTGAAGGACAAATGCATGCATAGAGCGTCTACAAGCGATGGGAATGAACCGCTGTTACGACGGTATTGTTGCCCGTAGCCGTATAGCAACCGCTTCAACTGATTCTCCGGCTGGCCGGGCAGAGTCGCCCCATTTACAGTAGAGGCTCGACGACGCGGTCGGGTTACTGCCGTGGAGAAAGTCCGGCGTGTCCCCGGCTCTTTGCAAGGCTGCATGGAAGCAATGCCGCTCAATGGACGCACGTCGGCTCCCCGCTAGCTGCTGCGTGCTTGCAGCTACCTCCCGCCGTTTCGTCGTTCGCGCCTAGTCCCGCTTCCCTGCCGCAATCTCCCCACTCCTAGAACTGGTTGTTAGTTTTTCGAGGTTATCGAATTTGTCTGCGAGCCGCGTCCGGGCTGGATCTCTGATGGGCGGAGCCAGATCGATTAGAGTCCAGATTTCTGGACACAGCGAATGACCGGGAGCAAGACGTCGCGCTACTGCGACGATGGCGATGCGACGTGCGCGTCGGTTCGGTCCCGTGCCCTGTGTGCGCTGGTCAAACCATTTCGTTAACGCGCTGCCAGGCTGGTAGCGCAGCCAGGTCCAGGCGATCTCGATCAGCAGCGCGCGTACCCGCCGGTTTCCCTGTTGATATGACTCCCCGTGTCAATAGGGTGGTTTTGAGATCGCAATGCGAATGGCCGGACCACCACGACCCGCGCCGTGACCGGAATTGACCAGAACATCCGACTCAATCGCGCCCTCTGGGTCCTTGCTGACGAACTGCGCCGCCTGCGCGGCTAACGGGTACGCCCCGACCCGCCGGTCGGGGCCTTGCCAATTCCAATACAGCGATTCAGCTAAACTCCGGCACGAGCGTATCGACCGCGCTTGCCGCTCCCGCCCAGCCCGCGAACTACCTGGCCAACCTGCAAGCCTCGCTGACAGATTCATCTTGTTGCCGGCCTGAACCACATCGCCGAGTACCACCGAACCCACGCGCGCCGGATCGAGCTTGGCGCGCGACAGCGTCTCACGCACCACCACCGCACCCAGGTCGGTCGCGGGGATGCTTTTCAACGCGCCATTGATGCCCCGATCGCGGTACGGACCGGGTGACATAAAACAATTTCAGATTTACTCATCATTTCATCACCATCCGCTTATGCGGCAGCCGCCGGCCCGAACGGATGCGTGCCCACCGGATCGACGTGGACTAGTTTCTTGTTCACGAATTCGTCGAAACCCACTGCTGACAGTTCGCGTCCAAAGCCGGAGTTCTTGACCCCGCCAAACGGCAGTTGCGGCGCCGTACCGAACGGCCGGTTGACGAAAACCATCCCGCTCTCGATCCGGGAAGCGATCTCGCGACCATGCGCCGAATCGGCGGTAAGTACCGAGCCGCCCAAGCCATACGGGTTGTCGTTGGCCAGACGTACTGCGTGCGCTTCGTCATCGACCACGTAAAACGACACGACCGGCCCGAAAAATTCCTCGCGATACGCCGGATTGCTCTCCGTGATATTGGTGAGGATGGTCGGTTCGAGATAAAAGCCCGTCCTGTCGATACGCTTGCCTCCATGGGCGATTAACGCCCCGCCCGCTTCGGCACGCGCGATCTGGTCGAGCAGATTGTTGAGCGTACGCTCCGACGCGATCGGCCCCAGCACGGTATTCTCGTCCGAGGGATCGCCAGGCTCGAGACCACTCATGGCCTTCTTGAGTTCCTGTAGGAACGCCTCGCCGCGTGCGCGACCCACCACGATGATGCGTTTCGTGCCAACGCAGCACTGCCCGCAATTGAACATGCGCCCGATCAGCGCGCTGCTGACAGCCCAATCCAGCGGAGCATCCTCAAGCACGATCAAAGGATCGCTACCGCCCAGTTCGAGCACCACTTTCTTCAGGTTACGTCCCGCGCGTTCGCCAACCGCCGCGCCGGCCCGCTCGCTGCCCGTGAGCGTGACCCCCCTGACGCGCGGATCGTCGATCATACGGCCCACGTCGTCAAGGGTCGCGAACACGTTGGTATATGCTCCGGCCGGCGCACCCGCTTCCTCGAATAGACGCGCAAACGCCAGTGCCGATTGCGGGACGCTTTCCGCGTGCTTGAGAATCAGGACGTTGCCGGCCATCAGCTGCGGCCCGGCCACCCGCGCGACCTGGTAATACGGGAAATTCCACGGCTCGATGCCCAACAGCACGCCGATCGGATGGGTCTGCACTTCGGCATTCGGCACATCGGCGAGCGGTTTGGGTTGCAGATAGTCTTCCGCACGCTCCGCGTAGTATTCGAGAATGCTCGCCGACAGATCGACTTCCGCTCGCGCTTCGAAAATGCGCTTGCCCATTTCCTGCGTGAGGATCTGCGCGTGTTCCTCGGCCCGCTCCCGCAAATTCGCGGCCGCCTTCTTCATGATCTCCGCGCGCGCCCCCACCGGCCGATGCCGCCAATCAGTTTCGAAAGTCTTGTGGGCGGTCTCCAGCACAGCGTCGATTTCCTGACTGGTTGCGAACGCAAATTCTTTTGTCAGCTTGCCGGTCGCCGGATTGACGGTCTGATATTGCATACGAAAACTCCTTCGGCACGAGGCCCTGATAGTGTCACCGGCAAAACGAATGCTCATCTCGCCCGGCTACGTAAATACCTAGATTCACGAGAAATATCGCAGCAAACCGAGGTCGGCACAATGTCGTTTCCTGCCTATTTAACGAGTCCAAAACTGACAGTCGAACTGAAGAGGAAATATAATCAGTGGGATCGCTGCCAGGAGAGAAACCGTGCAAATCTCAAACTTGACCACCGCCATGCATGCGGATCCCGATGCGCCTACGCAAAATCTGCTTGGCCTGGCAGCACTGGCAGCCGAGTTGGCAGCCGAGGGGATATCGGTGAATGATTTGTTCGCCCGCACCGGGGCGGATGCGCGCCAGCTGGAAGATGATCAGGCGCGGATTTCACACCGCCAGCGCCTGTTGATTTACCGGAATGCATGCCGCCTGGCGCGCCGGCCCGACGTGGGCTTGCTGGCGGGCGCCCGCCAACGCATCAGCGATTTCGGTATCTATGGCTACGCGATGGTGAGCAGCACCACCTTTGGCGATGCACTCAAATTCAGCCTCGATCATGTATCGATGGCTGGCGCCGTATTCGGTGTGAGCTACTCCGAGAAAGACAACACCGGCATCCTGCGCAGCCACGGCTACACGTCGCTCGGCGACCTGCTGCCGTTCGTGGCGGAATTCTGGCGCAGCTCGATCACCGCGCTGTTCAGCGCGGTGCTCGGCGCGCCGTTTCCCTCTAAGCGCATGGTTCTATCGTTCCCAGCCCCCGCTCACTGGCGCAACTGGGAACGCATGTTCAACTGCCCGGTCGAATTCGGGGCCGACCGCATGGAATGGCATTTCGACACCGCGGTGCTGGACCTGCCCTGCCCGAACGCCAACCCCATTACTGCGCGCATCTGCCAGCAGCTTTGCGAACGTGTGCTGGCGGAGCAGTCGGAAACCCAGGATCTCACCTACCGGATTCGTGCGGCGTGCCTCAACGCGACAGGCGCATTTCCGTCCGCCGAGGAAATGGCGGGCCGACTCGGCATGTCGGTCAGAACGCTGCATCGCAGGCTCGCCGCCGATGATTCGTCGTATCAGTCGATACTGGACGACGTGCGCCGCTCACTGGCCATCGAATTTCTGAAAAACACCAGTCTGTCCATCGAGTCCATCGCGGCCCGCATTGGATTCTCTGACGGCACCGCGTTCCGCAAATCCTTCCGGCGCTGGACCGGCGTTCCGCCCACCCACTATCGCGAAGAGTGACGCCTCACCCGGCACTCGCGTTTTCCAGCAGAACCTTCGCGGCCATCTTCGCTACGCGGACCAGCCCGGGATGCTTGCCTCCCTGGGTATTCACGATCGCGCCCTGGAACAGCAACAGGAGTTGCTGGGCAACCCGCTTCGGTTCCGGACAACCCGCCTCGACTAACAGCTCCGTGAACACCCTCTCCAGATCGTCGATATAGCCTTCGCAGCTGCGCTCGATAGCGGCATGTCGGCCGTCGTATTCCGATTTCGCGTTAATGACGAAACAGCCGAACTTGTGTCCCGCTTGAAGCGTCATTTCCAGCCAGTCGAACACGGCCAGTGGACGCGCCAGGCGGTTGCGCACCTTCGCGGCATCGACGAACCCACGAATCTCCAACGCGGCGTTTTGCCGGTAATGCTCGATGGTGGCCTGGATCAGGTCTTCCTTCGAGGCGAAGTATTGATAAAGCGTCCGCTTCGAGATTCCGGTGCCCTTGAGCAGACTGTCGACGCCAGCCGCGTGGAAGCCATGTTCGTAAAAGACGCCGTATGCGCTGCGCACGATTTCGTCGCGCTTGCCAAGACCACTCGCCGGATTTTCCGCCGCTCTGTTCATTTCCACGCCCGCCATTTCAATATCGGTTGACAGTGTACACCGATCGGTATACCGCAAGCGCGATGTAAACAGATCGGTTTACAAAGTCGTATCCACGGGTTTCCCACGTTTCCTGCTTACTCTTGATCCGGAGCTTTTAGATGAAAACCAAAGTGAATGGTTATGCCGTCGTCACTGGCGCCTCGGCCGGCATTGGCGCTTCCTACGCGGAGCACCTGGCGCAGCGCGGCTATGACCTGATCCTGATCGCGCGCCGCGCCGATCGCCTGAACAGGCTGGCTGCCGACATTACGAAAAATACCGGCCGCAAGGTGGAGACCATCGCGGCCGACCTGGCGAATCGCGCCGATCTACAGCGTGTCGAGGAACTGCTGCGCACCGACGCGCGCGTCTCGCTGCTCGTCAACAACGTCGGCCTCGCCGCAGTCACCCCGCTGCTCGACTCGAAGGTCGACGAGATGAGCCAGATGGTGACGCTCAATATCGACACGCTGGTGCGTCTGACCTATGCAGTAGCCCCGAGCTTCGTCAAGCGCGGCAACGGCACCATCATCAATATCGCGTCAGCGGTGTCGATCGGACCGGAGCAACTGAATGGCGTATATGGCGGCACCAAGGCATTCGTGCTGGCCTTCAGCCAATCGCTGAAACATGAACTCGCCGACAAGGGCGTACGCGTGCAGGCGGTCCTGCCGGGCGCCACTGCGACCGATATCTGGGCGAACGCCGGACTGCCGGTGGAAATCTGCCGAAGGAGATGGTGATGTCGACGGATGCGATGGTCGAGGCCGCACTCGTCGGCCTCGATCTCGGCGAGTTCGTGACCTCGCCCTCGTTGCCCGACATTGCCGAATGGGATGCGTTCGAAACCGCGCGCATCGCGCTTGCGGGAAAATTGTCGCGCGCCGAGCCCGCACAGCGTTATCACAAGACGACTGCCTGACGATTCGTCCGCTCACCAAGGTCTCCTCTTTCTTCATGCAGCCATGGCCGTGACGATCACCACGGCCCGAAACATCTACCGTGACAGTTTTGAACCTGCAATATCGGCGCGATCGGACATTGTGCGATGCGGGTGTGATGCGGGATAGTCTGCAGACGATCAGTTCGGCGCGGCGGGATCTTCGCACGCGCCGAACTGACGCAGAATCCCAACACGGAGACCCCACATGGCGTCCATCAAATACGCACGCGACGGTGCGGTAGGTGTAGTTTCGCTCGCAAAACCCCCGCAAAACCTGCTGGACGACGCGCTGATTGCCGATCTGATCAGCATTTATCGACAAGCGGTAGAAGAAGGTTGCCGTTCCATTCTTCTGCGCAGCGACATGCGTCACTTCTGCGCAGGTGCAGAACTACAGATGCTGCTCGACGGATCTGTCACGATACAACACGATCGGGAGCGTCTGTTCGAACTGTTCGACGTACTTGAGAACACACCGATCCCGACCGTGGCCGCGGTCCATGGCGGCGCACTCGGCGGCGGACTCGAGCTGGCCCTGACCTGCGACATGATTGTCGCCGCCGATACCGCCTACCTCGGCCAGGTCGAAAGCGTCGTGGGTCTGCTGCCGCTGCTGGGCGGTACCCAGCGGCTAGTGCAGCGCGCCGGCGTGGCGCGCGCCAAGGAAATCGCGATGATCGGCCGGCGCTACACCCCGCAGGCGTTCGAGCGCTGGGGCATCGTCAACCACGTGGTGCCGGAAGCCGAACTCCCGGAAGCATCGCTGTCACTCGCGCGTCAGCTCGCGGCCGCACCCACTGCGATCCTCAGGAACATCAAACGCCAGGCGAATCTGTGCGCCCAAGGCGGCATCGGTGCCGCCGACGCAGCGCAGATCGAAATCAATCTCGACGTATGGAAAGCCAAGGACCGTATCCGCGGCATCGAGGCGTTCTTCAAGACCGGCCCCGGCACCGCCGTATTCGAAGGAGATTGATCATGTCGGCACCGCTTCATGGACTCCGGGTGGTCGACTTCACCCGCGTATTGGCGGGTCCGCTCTGCACCAAGACCCTGCTCGATCTGGGCGCGGACGTGACCAAGATCGAACCTCCGTCCGGCGATGTCGGCCGGATGGGGATGCCGTTGATCGGCGACATGTCGGTCTACTACATCCAACAAAACGCCGGCAAGCGCAACCTCAGCCTCGACCTCAACTATGCCGAGGCTCGCGAGATCGTCGCGCAGCTTTGTGCGGAAGCCGACATCATCGTCGAGAATTTCCGGCCGGGCACGCTCGACCGTTTCGAGCTCGGCTACGAGCAGGTGCGCCAGTACAATCCGCGCGTGATTTACGCGTCCCTCAGCGGGTACGGCCAGACGACGTCGTGGAAGAACCGGCCCGCGTTCGCGCCGACCGTGCAGGCCGAATCGGGTCTCACCGACATCATCGAACAGCATTTCGGCGACGCGCTCAAGGAGGCACGCAACGATGCCTGTAGTCATGCGGATGTCTACACTGGTATGCAAGGCGTGATTGGCATCCTCGCGGCCCTGCAGCATCGCAACCTGACCGGCGAAGGCCAGCACATCGATGTTTCGATGGCTGCCACCATGCTCGCGGTCAACGAGCGGCTGGGCGCGCAACTCTCGGGCGTCGACACCGAAGGCGAGCCGACGATTCTCTCCGCAGCGGATTCGCATATTTATACCTTGCCGGACGGCACCCGTATCACCATCGCAGGCAGTCCTGTCTATACCCCGATGTTCATCCGCTATAGCGCGATGATGCGACGCAACGACCTCCGCAAGGACCCGCGCTACCAGACCGCGCTGCTGCGCCGCCAGCATCTGCAGACCCTCCTGGCCGAAATCCAGGCCTGGCTGGTCACCTTCGAGGATCTCGAACTCCTGCAGACACAAGTCAGCGAGGCCGGCCTCGCGATCGGTGTGATCCGCAGCGTCAACGAATTCGCCGAGATGGACTGGGTGTCCGAATGGGGCGCGCTGGTCAACGTCGACGATCGTTCGGGCAGCACCATCCGCATGCCCGGCGCCCCCTGGCATTTCAGCCAATCGACACTGCCCGGCCCCGGCATCCCCGCGTTTCAAGGCGAGCACAACGAAGCGCTGTTGCGCGAGCAACACGTCAGTGACGCCAGGATCGGCGAGCTCAAGGCGCGCGGCATCCTGCTCAGCCGACGCAACCCCTTGGGCGCTTTCGAATGATGACCAGCCTTCCGTTGGCAAGGAAACCGTTATGCATGAAGTGTTGAATCACACGCACGACGCCTCCGCACGAAGCTGGCTCGCTTCGGCGAATCAGACCGGATGCGATTTCCCGATCCAGAACCTCGCGATCTGCGTGTTCCGACCGAAAGGCGAAAGCGTGCCATATCGCGGCGGCGTGGCGATCGGCGACCAGATCGTCGATCTAAGTTTGCTATCCCAGGCAAGCCTGGCCGACGATGCTGGCCGCGTGGCCATCGCCGCCGGCGCGGCGCCGCAACTGAACGAGCTGATGGCCCTGGGCCCTCACGCCTGGCGCGCGCTGCGGCACACACTGTTCGCGCTCTTGCACGAGCAGGAAGGATCCGCTGTCGCGGACGCGGTACGCCGCTGCCTGGTCCCGGTCGACCAGGCGCTGTTCAAGCTGCCGGTACAGATCGGTGACTACACCGATTACTACACTTCGATCGAGCATGCGACCAATATCATGCGTCTGTTCGGGTCGGATGAAATCGGCGCGAACTTCCGCTGGCTGCCGCTCGCGTATCACGGGCGAGTCTCCAGCATCGATATCTCGGGACATACCTTCCACCGGCCCACAGGGCAGGTGTTTCCTGCGGGCGGAGCCGCACCAGAGGCCCGTCCGACCGCGAAGCTCGACTACGAGTTGGAGCTGGCCGTTTATATCGGACAGGGGAACCTGCGCGGCCAAGCGATTCCGCTCGATCAGGCGGAAGATCACGTGTTCGGTATCGGGCTGCTCAATGACTGGTCGGCACGCGACATCCAGTCATGGGAGATGAATCCGCTCGGCCCCTTCCTTGCGAAGAACTTCGCCACCACACTTTCGCCATGGATCGTCAGCATGGAAGCGCTCGCGCCATTCCGCAGCGCGCTGCCGCGTCGTGGCGAGGATCCTGCCTCACTGGCCTACCTCGACTCATCCCGCAATCGCGAATCGGGGGCGCTCGACATCCAGCTCGAAGTCTGGATGGAAACCGCGCATGCCCGCCGGGAAAACCTTCCGGCGACCCGGCTCTGCGCGACCAGCTTCCGCCATCAGTACTGGACCATCGCGCAAATGGTCACGCATCACACCATCAATGGCTGCAATCTCCGCCGCGGCGATCTGCTGGGTTCGGGCACTGTCTCGGGACCCGGTGCTCAGGAAGCCGGCGCGATGATGGAGCTCGCGCGTAACGGCGCAGCACCCGTGCGCCTGTCCTCGGGAGAGGATCGCGCCTTCGTGCAGGACGGCGATGCGATTACCTTGAAGGGTTACTGCGAACGCGCAGGTTTCGTGCGAATCGGCTTCGGCGAGAGCCGAGGCGAGGTAAGGCCCGCTCGAATGCTCGTCTGATTAGCTGTGCTGCGTGTCATTGACGACACGCATTCACTGTACTTTCAAATAAAAAGATTGGAGACAAAGAATGAACGCTTACTCGGCACCGGCGGAGTCGCCGGGGTATCGCTGCACGTATTCGAAACCTAGTCGTGTCGTCACGCCCTTCGTGACGGCCATCATAATCGGCTTGACGACGACTGCCCATGCTGACCAAGGCGATATCCTGGCGCGCTTCCGCCTGGTCAGCCTCGAACCGGTCGCTCAATCCACAGGCATACTCAACGCCATCGGCACGGGCGTCAACAACACGCTCGCGCCCGAAGTGGACTTTACCTATATGGCAACCAACCATATTGGTATCGAACTGATTCTGGGGAGTCCGCGCGTCTCAGTGACATCGAATCTCGGCGAGCTGGGTCGCGTCAGCTTGCTCCCCCCCACCCTCACGGCCGCATGGCACTTCAATCCCAACGGATTGATCAATCCGTATGTGGGCGCCGGCATCAACTACACGCTGCTATATAACAGCAACCTGAGCGCCGGGGGTCAAAAGCTCGAGATTACCCGTCACAGCTTCGGCCCGGCGTTCCAGGCCGGGGTGGACATTCGCCTCACCGCGCGGACCTTCTTCAATCTGGACGTGAAGAAAATCTATACGCACACCGATGCGACGCTGGGCGGTGCATCACTCGGCACCCTGAAAGTCAATCCATGGCTTTTCGGAGTCGGTGTCGGCATGCGTTTCTGACACGCGGCATTGGATAAACGCTAATCTGGAATGACGGCGCAGCGCCCTGACATCGAGCGCGGCGTCGCACCCATAGGGAAACCGAATAAGGAGCAGTCATGGAAGTCCGGCAGCTCATGCACTTCATAGCAATCGCGGAAACGGGCAGTTTCACCAAGGCATCCGAACGCGTCTGCCTCTCTCAACCGGCGCTGTCGGCCAGCATCACCAAGCTCGAGGCTGATCTCGAAGCGCAACTGTTCATTCGAAACCGCACCAGGGTCTCGCTGACCACCGCGGGGCAACGTTTATTGCAGGAAGCAAAAACAATTGTGAACAGCGTGTCGGGGCTCAAGAACTCCGTACAGCACGGTCCCACCTCAATTGCTCTGCGCATCGGGATTCACTGGACCATTCCGTCGCGTTATATCGCGCGCCTGATGAAGCAGTTCCAGGATCGGCACCCTGAAATCGCCGTCACTCTCACCGATGGCAACCGCGAAGATCTGATTACCCAGCTACGCTCCGGAACACTTCATGGCCTGATCCTCGGCGAGGACAGTAGCGTCACCGTGCCGACCTTCAATCCGCTGTTTCAGGATCGTTTCGTTGTCGCGACGCCGCAAGGTCATCCGTTCTCCTCGCAAGGCGCGGTTGCCGTCTCCGCGCTCAGCGAGCAACCCCTGATCCTATGTCGATCCTGCGAAAAGTACCCCGCGATTTTAAAAACGTTCGCGGATCGCGACATCAAACCACGCTACATCTATACGACCGATCAGGTCGAAGGTGCCTTGAATCTAGTGTCGGCGGGCGTTGGAATCGCCCTCGCACCGAAAACATTCAGCGCACCGGGCATCGCCATGATTGCGCTTCAGGATTTCGACATCACGCGGACCGTGGGTCTACAGTGGACCTCCAGTCAATCCCACGAGCATCTCGAAATCTTTCTCGGAGCGGCTAGGGAATACGATTGGACCGAGCGAAATTCGGCAGCATTTGATTCGCCGAAAACACGCGTCGAATCCGTTGCCGCGTGACCCAATTACCAGTGCCACACAGCATGCAGAAGCGGTCAGCCCTTGAGCAGCACTGACCGCAGCATGTACGACTACCGGTCGGTCAATCCCGGCCCTAACACCAGGTTCACCGGGATTTTCTCCGCCAGCGTGTAAGGGCTCGCGCGATTTTCCTCGACCCAGCGTTTTTCGGCCACTGATTCGAACGGCGGCGCCAATTCACCCTGCAGCGACCACAGATCGACCGGCGTCTCGTCGATCGAGATTTCCCAGTCGAAGCCCCGGTCCTTGACGTACGGCGCGATAGTCTCGTCAACCCCTCTCACCCAGAATTCGCGCAGGATCGGCCCCGGAAGCGTTCGGGCAATATGGTCGATCGAAAGTCGGACAAATTTGTCGTGCGACTCTCCCCCCACATAAAACGAATCGCTTTCCACTGCGTGAAAAAGCACGAGTACATAGAATTTTGGAATCGGAATACGAGCATATAGACCAGTAATCTTCTCCGACAATTCTTTCTTGTCCTTGGTCGAAAATGCGCCGACCGGATGGTAAACATTCCAAAGTGGCATCGCCTCTCTCCATTGATTGGAAAAACAATATTTAATTTCATAACCATTCTTCAATCCAATGGCTACTTAACCCACATATTCTTCCTCGATGAAATACGCGTCAAATCGATTCTATTTATATTCAATATCCATATCTTTTATCATAAAAATATTCCAATTCGCTACGATAGTGTTTCGCACCAAATATCTATAATGGTAGACACGCACGTGACCACATTAGAGAATGGCCTTGAACGACGCGACGCCAATTTCGTATCCCTGACGCCGATCGACTTTATCGTCAGAGCCGCCGAGGTTTATGCCGGCCGTACTGCCGTGGTCTACGGAGAGATTCGCCGCACCTGGGCGGAAACCTATGAACGTGTGCGCCGATTGGCCAGCGCCCTGGCAATGCACGGCATCCAGCCGGGCGACGTGATTTCGGTTCTGCTGCCCAATACGCCGGCCATGGTCGAAGCGCATTTCGGCATTCCCATGTCCGGGGCCGTACTCAGTACGCTAAATACGCGACTCGAAACCAGCGCCATCGGTTTCATGCTTAACCATAGCGAAACCAAAGCTATCATCGTCGATTCGGAATTCCTGCACCTGATCGGCGACGATGTGCTTGAAACACTGCGGCCGCTCGTGATCGTCGTCCATGACGAATTCGCCGCCGCGAAACACGATGCGCCGCATGGCGTGGATTACGAGCAATTCCTGACCGAGGGCGATCCGGCGTTCGACTGGGTACGCCCTCGCGACGAATGGGATCCCATCGCGCTCAACTACACGTCCGGGACAACAGGAAGACCCAAGGGCGTCGTGTATCACCACCGAGGCGCCTGCCTGGCTGCATTGGGCAACATCCTCGAGTGGGACATGCCGAAACACCCGGTATATCTCTGGACCTTGCCGATGTTTCACTGCAATGGGTGGTGCTTTCCGTGGGCAATCGCAGCGCGCGCCGGCGTCAATATCTGCCTTCGCAGATTCGATGTTGAGACAGCGTGGCGCCTGATCCGGGACGAGCGCGTGACGCATTATTGCGGAGCACCGGTGGTTCATAGCGCGTTGGCCGACGCGCCCGCCACGTGGCGTGAAGGCATCAGGCACCGTGTCTCGACCATGATTGCTGGCGCGGCGCCTCCTCCCGTGGTTCTCGCCAAGATCCACGGGATGGGATTTGATGCCATCCATACGTATGGCCTGACTGAAACGTACGGCCCTGCTGCAGTGTGCCCTCCGCAAGAAGACTGGAAGTCGCTTACCGAAGAGCAGACAGCAGACCTGACCGCCCGCCAAGGCGTCAGATATCTTCTGCAATCATCGCTGGCGGTACTAGACCCCGAGACACTCGAACCCGTACCCCGGGATGGTAAGACGATCGGAGAACTGATGTTCCGCGGCAACATGTGTATGAAAGGCTATCTGAAAGACCCCGACGCGACGGCACAAGCGCTGTCTGACGGCTGGTTCCGCACCGGCGACATCGGCGTCATCATGGATGACGGATATATCCGGATCAGCGATCGCAGCAAGGACATCATCATCTCTGGCGGAGAAAACATCTCCAGTATCGAAGTGGAGAATGTCCTTTATCGCCACCCCGCAATCGCCGCGGTGGCCGTGATCGCCATGCCAGACGAGAAATGGGGCGAGGTGCCATGCGCGTTCGTAGAGTTGAAGGAAGGAAAGTTCCTGACCGCCGAGGAAATCATCGCGCACTGTCGCAGCTTCCTCGCGGGTTACAAGGTACCCAAGGCCGTGAAATTCGATCGCATTCCCAGAACCTCGACCGGGAAAATCCAGAAGTTCGAACTACGCACCAGAATCGAACCTGCACAGGCTTCGAACTCCAAGCCGGATTGATTCCGACCTCGAACTTGTACCGGCGAGTCCCATACGGACACGGCGTATGAGTCACGCAACTGATTTCCCGAATCGAGGCGACTGCAATGACTCGAAGTTTGGCCACCCGAATCGCTATCGTCACCGGTGCGGGTTCCGGATCTGGGCAGCGACGTTCATGGTAATGGTGGCACGTCGGCTGCAACAGAAAATATAACGCGCGAGAGCGAAGCCATGGGCGGTGAAGCGTCGGCCAATTCGGCTTCAGTTACCAGCTTTGCCGATATCGAGCAGATGTTGGCTCAGACCGTCGAGCGATGGGGACGCGTAGATATTCTCGTCACTAACGGACGCATTCTTCGCGACAAGTCTTAGGCAAAATGACTTTGTCGGATTTTCGTGAAGTGTTGGAGGCCCATCTGATGGGCGCTGTCCATTGCACAGAAGCCGTGTGGGATAGGATGCGCGAGCAACAATACAGGCGCATCGTAATGACAGCATCGTCGACGCGCTATACGGGAAAATCCGCCAAGCTACTGTAACTACGGAGCGGCGAAAATGGCACCGTGGTGATGGATGACGCGGAGGTCGCAGCCGAAGCAGTGGTCAGCGCCGGCGCATTCGTGCCGGCGCGAGCGAAACTGCCGCCGCGCGCTTTGGCGGTCGGCTCGCCGGATAAGGGGATCCGATCGTTGAGCGACGAAGACGTCGCGCGGAAGCGGGAAGGCACAGCGAACTATCATGAGTTGGCCCGTCGCTCGTTACGGTCGCTCAGCGAAGTGTCGCCGCTGACCGCCGTTCCGACCAACAGAAAGCGCCTCGAATTTCTCGAGGTCCGCACGATGACCGATCGGGGCAGGCATTCAAACAAGCCGTCGAACTAACAACGCATCGTTATCAACTGGTTGCTAGTTTCGTGACTGTGCGGCTCGCAGGACGCCGGCGACATTCACGAACCTGCTAAGCAGGATGGATAGTTGTGAAAAATGACGTCTAGCGGGTTGATCAACAGGACAATATCTTCAGGAATGCAAATATAAATGGCGTAATTGTTCATGGCGCTGCGCCATTGATGAACTGCGTGCCCTGGGATGAAGCTTAGCAGTAGTGGCGCAGGTTGATCATCGTATACCCGTGCTGGCGAAGCGCTCGATGGGGCCGGTCTCCAGCAAGAGGACGGTCGCAAGTGTCTGGCCGATGCCCGGCACCGTCGTCAGCAATGCATAGTCGGGATTCGGTGCGACCTTTTCCTGAAGACGCTTTTCCACGACCTTGATCTGTGCGCACAGCGTTGTGATGACCGCGACGTTGGCCCGGAGCGCGAGTGCGACGTCGTCGGTCACCAGTCGGAGTTGTTGCGCGCCAGACGCGAGACCTCGAGGCCGAGAATGATGCCGACGTGCCCGAGCGCGACTTCGGCGGTCATACGGGCAAAGCCGCTACGATGCGCGGCGCTGGCCCCCGAGAGTCCCAGATCCTCGTCGACCACACTGACCTGTTGCTCGCTCCAGCCGAGGGCTATGGCGCGTTGGGCGAGTGCGTACTGGCGCAGTGTCGACTCACGATTGTGCTCGACCTGGCTGGCACTGGATTGACGGATGTAGACGAATGCGGCGCGCTGCAAATGGCTGGGAGCGATCTTGAGGGTGATCGAGCCGACAATCGATCCGGTATTTCATCCGGATTCCTACGGATACCGGCCGGGCAAGTCGGCGAAACAGGCGATTGCCGTGACGCGAAAGCGTTGCTGGCAGTACGACTGGATTGTTGAGTTTGACATCAAGGCGGCGTTCGACCAGATCGATCACGCATTGTTGATGAAGGCCGTGCGAAGCCACGTCAGGGAGGACTGGATCCTGCTGTATATCGAGCGGTGGCTGACTGCGCCGTTCGAGACTACGGACGGAACCCGGTTGCCACGGACGCGGGGCGTTCCGCAAGGCGGAGTGGTCAGCCCGATCCTGATGAATCTGTTCATGCATTATACGTTCGACCGCTGGATGCAGCGCACCTATCCTCAATATCCTTTTGCGCGCTATGCCGACGATGCGGTGGTTCACTGTCGCAACCAAAGGCAGGCGGAATTCGTGATGCAATCCATCGCATCTAGGCTGGAGGAGTGTGGATTGACGACGCATCCTGAGAAATCAAAGATAGTGTATTGCAAGGATGGGAGTCGCACCGAGGTCTATCCGCATGTGCAGTTCACGTTCCTCGGCTTTACGTTCAGGCCGAGGAGGGCTCAGAGCAAGCAAGGCCGGCTATTTACCAGCTTCCTGCCGGGAGTGAGCAATGATGCCTTGAAACGTATGCGACAGACCGTGCGAGGGTGGAAGCTTCATCGACAAACGCCGAAAACGCTTGCCGATTTGGCGCAGCGATGCAACTCAACGACCTGGGGCTGGTGGAATTACTATGGCGCGTTTTATCAGACGGCAATGCACAAGCTCTTTCAGTATCTTGATCGCCGGCTTGAGCAATGGGCTAGAAGGAAATACAAAACACTGTTGCGGCACAAGCAGCGCAGTGCGGAGTGGCTCAGCAAGATGAAGAATAAATGTCCACGGATGTTTCACTACTGGCAGGTCTGGGGAGGCAGGGTTGGATGACAGGAGCCGTATGAGGCGAGAGTCTCACGTACGGTTCTGCGAGAGACTCGGGGTGAAACTCCCCGGGTCTACTCACCAGACCCGGGGCGCCCGGAACTGGATATTTGCCGTCACAGAAAAACAAGAAGATGGAACGCAACGAGAGCTCACCCTACTACAAGAATCTGATACGCCAATCCAGCGGCATATCAAGATCAGAGCCAACGCCAATCCGCACGACCCAGAATGGGAGCATTACTTCGAGTCCCGATGGGCCACGAAAATGCAGAACTCATCAAAAGGCCGTGCGAAGCTTTACCGCGTTTGGCGAAGGCAGGATGGCGTGTGTTCGGCCTGCCACGAACCCATTACAAAGGGCCCCCCATGGGATGTTCGTCATATTGTGAAGAGAGCCGAGGGCGGGTCGGATGCCGCAGGCAACCTTCAGATGCACCATCTCAATTGCCGTAGAACTCATTAGTCTGCCGAAAATACAGTTGTGAAGCCGGGTGTCGAAAGATGCCTTTGCAGAGGCTTGAGCCGTGTGGATCGAAAGACCCATGCACGGTTCTGAGGGGGCTGGACGCGGGTGACCGCGCTCAGCTACCCGACAACCTGCGCCACTACTGCTAAGCTTCATCCCAGGGCACGCAGTTCATCAATGGCGCAGCGCGCCATGAACAATTACGCCATTTATATTTGCATTCCTGAAGATATTGTCCTGTTGATCAACCCGCTAGACGTCATTTTTCACAACTATCCATCCTGCTTAGCAGGTTCGTGAATGTCGCCGGCGTCCTGCGAGCCGCACAGTCACGAAACTAGCAACCAGTTGTCGGCTACAATTATCGTCGTCCGAACTTACGCCGATTCGCTACCTAGGGAAGCGCTGATCAATGGACCAACTGCCCAAGTTGCAGACGAGATGCCGTCGAATTTTCCGGATGACGAAGCGAATCGATGCTCAACTCGGTGAATTGGACGCGCAAACGAGGCTCCCTGCTCGCATTTTTTATACGCATGACGGATTGCTCCCATGGACCGATCGCGACAGATTTCGCGCAATCACCAGATTCGCAAGAGCGAACAGGCTGAACAGTTGCGCGGTGTTCTTGGCCAAGCCCTTGTATCGCGTCTTGCGATGGTGAAACAGGTTCTTGACGATATGGAATGGATGCTCAACCCGCGACCGGATCTGCGCCTTGGTTCGCTCGACCGCGATCACCAGGTTCTTCAGCGCCCCGTCCTGCATCGCCTTGATCTTTCCCCGCTTGGCAGCGACGTGCCACTTCACGGTCTTGCCCGCCATTTCCTCGCGCTTGTCTACGCCAATGTAGCCCGCGTCGGCGAACGCCTGCTCTTCATGTCCGTGCAGCAGGGCATGCGCTTGCGATACATCCGACACGTTGGCCGATGTGCCAACCACACTGTGGATCAGGCCCGAATCGGCATCGACGCCAATGTGGGCTTTCATTCCAAAGTGCCATTCGTTTCCCTTCTTCGTCTGATGCATTTCCGGGTCACGACTCTTCCCGGCGTTCTTGGTCGACGGCGGCGCTTCAATGATCGTTGCGTCAACCAGCGTGCCTTCCTTCATCATCAGCCCACGCTCGCACAGCGAGATGCCAATCTCGTCGAACAACTTCCGTGTCAGTTCGTGTTCGATCAGCAGGCGCCGGAATTTCAACAGCGTGGTCGCATCAGGCACGTTCTCAACTGCCAGATCGATGCCGGCGAAGGCTCGCAGCGCGATGCTGTCATACAGCGCGTCTTCCAGTCCTTCGTCCGACAGCCCGTACCACTGTTGCAGGAAGTAGATTCGCAGCATTCGCTCCAGGCCAATCGGCGGGCGGCCTCGCGTGCCCTTCGGATAGTGCGGCTCGATTGCCGACAGCAAGCGCTGCCACGGAACGACCTTCTCCATCTCGGCGAGGAAGCGTTGGCGCCTCGTCACTCGCTTCTTGCCTGCAATTTCCGCTTCGGCGAAGCCGATCTGCCTCTTCATCAGTGTGAGTCTGTTCCGTGAGTTGCCTTCTATAACGTCCTCAGCTACGCCAACGATGACCACCGAGCTGAATAAATCAGCGCTTCCCTAGGAGCAATGCGTAATCTTCCGCGCGGAAACTATTTATCGAGGTCGGCGTCGAAAGCGCCTCGGCGGTACGGCTCGCGGCCATCCGTCCTCGTCGAACCCGGCCGCAAATGCTGCCTATTGTTGGAAACGAGAGCGGCGGAAAGCAAATCCGGACGCTGCCCAGTGTTTCGCCGTCCCGGCTCACGCTATCCTACTGCGCCTCGCCGACGCCTCGTTGATACGACCAGATATCCAAAGGGACTATATCCACAATCAAGGGATAGATCACGTCACGAAAGATCTCAACGGCCGGCAGGGGCCGATAGGCGATAGTCCGCTCAACGAGGAGTCCGTTGGCGTCATCTAGTAATACTTCGATACTCTCGATAGAGCGGTCCTGGATGCTACCTTGCCATCTCAGTATTGTTGTCACGGAATCCACGCGATATTCAGCTACATACCTACCTCCGACACCTCGAGCGAGCGCGGAGGCAGCAAGCACAGCCGAAACCAGCTCTGCCCCGACGAGCGGTCGAACCAATATTGGTGAGTTAAACACGACGCCATCCGCGAGGATTGGCTTGATTTTCTCTGCACTATGGATTCCGGATTCCCGGAGCGCCCTCAGTGGATGCATACGGCCCCCATTTCTTTTGCTTCGCAGCTGCGCCGCGCGTACCCGTTCGGGCGTCGTAAGCCTTTCGACACACAATCATAAGATCGCCTCGATCTCAGGAATGGTCAATACGTAGCGCTACCTAAGCTCGAATAGCCTAGGCCAAACCACCCGGTACAGTCCCTGCCCTAGGAGATCCGAAGCATCGGCGATTGGCCAAAACAGTAGGCGCGGCAAGCGTTCGGTGACCTGTGAAGCTTGCAAAGGCGGGATGATAAGCGAATCCGTCTGAGGATACTTATCACCGGGCGAAAACGGGCGCAGGCAGCCCGCGTGCGCATTGGCCTGGTCACAAGCAGGAGGATCCGTAGTAGCGGGCGAGATCGCCGCCGCAAATCATTATAAGGACACCGCGCACACACCAGACGCCGTCATCGGCTTTTACTGAGCCATGGAACGGCTGGTAGCCAGCACGCGTCAAAAGTCGAAGAACAGCATTCAACCAAGCATGGTCTCGTTCTCCGCAGACAACTCCCGCCCTACACCCACAATTCTTTTCAGAGTGTCGCGTAGTTCTTTGGCTTCGCGCTTACCCAGTTTCTGCTCAAACCGCTGGTGCACGCTTTCCCACAGGGGCAGTGCGCGAGCCAGGACCTTTCGGCCCGCTGGAGTGACGCTCACCAGTCTCTCACGCCGATCTTCACCAACGTCAATCCGTACGAGGCCTTCGCGTTCGAGCGGCTGCAAGTTGCGTCCCAGTGTCGTGCGATCCATTGCCATGAGGTCTGCCAATTCACTCACCGAAATCTCGCCCACAGCCGACGCGCGCGACAGCATGGAAAATTGCGTCATGCGGAGTCCACTTGGCCTGAGCACCTCGTCATACGCGAGCGAAAGGGCACGCGTTGCGCTGCGTAAGAACGAGCAGTTACATTGAAGCAATTCCATCGGGCCTCTCCGGAAGATTTTTGTAGAAGCCAGTATACGCGCATATGCATCTTGTTATGAATATAACAAGATGCATACCAAAGATCGGGAATCCCCCGCCGTGCGGCACA
This sequence comes from Paraburkholderia sp. 32, assembly GCF_050435345.1. NCBI lineage: Bacteria > Pseudomonadati > Pseudomonadota > Betaproteobacteria > Burkholderiales > Burkholderiaceae > Paraburkholderia > Paraburkholderia sp. 32. Next base: position 425,639 of record NZ_JBNDKD010000002.1, on the reverse strand, counting down.
GAGACTCGCTCGTGGGTTAGCGACTACTGCGCGACCGGTTCGTTCGTCATGACGTTCCGGCTAACCAGTTCATCGATCTGTTCCAAGCTGTAGCCCAGTTCCCAAAGCACTTCGCGGTTATGCTCTCCCCGGAACGCGGGAATGCCGGGATGCTCTAGTTCATTGGCTGAGAATCGCCAAGGCTTCCCTGGCACGCGTGCGATGCCGCCAGAGCGGTCATCGATTTCTTCGGTCGCACCCCACCACTGCGCCCACTCGGATTCGGCAAAATCCTTGATGTCTCGGACCACGCCGAACGCCAGCTTTGCCTCATCCAGTTGGGCATCCAGCGTCGCGAGGCTGTCGAACGTAAGGATCCAGTCCTGTACAATTTGATGAAAGTCGGCGAGATTTTTTTTGCGCAGTTCTGCCGTCAGAAAGCGTGGATCGCGTGCCAAGTCCGCGCGCCGCATCGCGCCAATGTAGAGAGGGAAGGAAAGGCTGGCGACAACGCTCGTAGCGATCGTGATCTTCTCCCCAGTGCTGGTCCGGAAGAATGGCGAGAACGACGGACCAAGCGCCGGAGGTTCCGCGCCGAGATCCGCGTCCGACAAGTCGACGTGCACCCGTTCATTAATGGCCAGCATCGTGGCCGCCATCGCCACATCGATATGCTGGCCCTCTCCCATGATGCTGCGGCGATGCAAGGCGGCAAGCACTCCGATAGTCGCCTCGAGTCCGGTGTAAATATCGGCATGCGAATAGGGATCGTGACGGTCCTCCGCGAGATCCTCGCCCAGATGCGAGAGGAACGTGGAAGTGAACCCCGACTCGGCATGCACGGTCGGCGCATAGGCTGCACGGTGCGACAGCGGACCGCCTTGACCATATCCGCTGATGGAGACGTAGATGAGTCTCGGATTGATTTGACGCACTGACTCATAGTCCAGACCGAAGAACGCCAGTGTCCCGGCTCTGAAGTTCTCAACTAGAATATCTGCTTCACTGATCAGCTTCCGCGCAATTTCCCGGGCTTCCGGGTAATTCAGGTCAAGGCTGACGTTGCGCTTTCCAGCGTTCTGCTGGATATAGTAATACGAGATCGAGTTGTACTGCGGCAGCGCCGAACGCGAGATATCCGGCCTCGGCGGCTCGACCTTAATGACGTCGGCACCGAGGTCATGCAGAGTCTTCGCGCAGTGCGGTCCCGCAAGCACGCGCGAAAAGTCAACTACCTTGATGCCTGAAAGTGGCCCCTTGCTCATGTCATCCTCGTCTTTAGTTTCCCTCGAAGACCGCACTGCCGGGTCCCGTCGTTGCAAATGCGTCCAAACCGCGTTGAAGGTCAGCCGTCCTGTATATGGGATCAGAGATATCGGCCATTCCCTCGTCCGCTGCTCGCATGCCATTGTTGCTGTAGATCGAGGCGAGCCGCTTGGTCGCAGCATGAGCGACAGTCGGACCAGCCGCAATCTCGCGAGCAATCGACATGGTCACAGTTTCGAGCTCAGCGTCCGGAACGACGCGATTGATAACGTTCCAACGCTCGAGCGTCCCCGCGTCATGCCTACGGGCGAGCAAAACGATTTCTTTGGCTCGAGCCAGGCCCACACGGTCAATCAGACGCTGTATGCCGCCCATGAGCGGGTGCAGTCCGAGCGTCGCTTCGACCAAGCCCATCTTCGCGGATGCTGCGGCGATAATCAGGTCTGACGCAAGTGCAATCTCGAAGCCACCGCCGACGGCGAGACCGTGGACAGACGAAATGATCGGGATCGGAAGTTCGTCAAAGGTGCGAAGTACACTGACGAAGTCAACGTCATTACGACGCGCGCCTGCGTTCTCGAAAAGCGACATTTCCGCTCCGGCCGAAAAATGTCGCAAACCGCTCTTGATAACAACCGCTCGCGCCTTCTCGGTCCCGGCACGCTTCAGATTCTCGACCAACGATTCTGACAGCGTTTTGCCCACAAGATTATGCGGGGCAAACTGCATCGTGATGACGGCAACGTCGCCGTCTTTCGCGAACCGGATCGGTTCGGTTGTGGATGAAGTCATCTTGTTTCCTTAGTAGATAACGTGTAGTTGAGTGCCACGGGGGTACTGGCGTTAGTGCTGGACCGCCTCCTCAGCACCGTACCCACTAAGCATCCGCAGCTGCTGCTCTTCGAAGCTATATGCAGACGTTTTCTGCGAGGTTATCAACGAAACCAGCCAGCCAGCCACAAAACCGCATGGAATGCTGATAATCCCCGGGTTGGCGAGAGAACTCAGTGGCGTAGTGGTCTTCAGCACCAGCCCATGCGCGCCGATCACGGCTGGCCCGACGAGAACCAGTCCAATCGACGAGAGAACGCCGACAACCACGGCCGCTACGGCTCCAGCATCCGTGAAACGGCGCCAATAGAGTGTCATTAAGATGACGGGAAGATTCGCGCTTGCAGCGATGGCAAAAGCAAGTCCGACGAGAAACGCGACATTCAATGACTTCACTGCTAGTGCTAGGCAGATTGCGACTACACCGAAAGTCACCGTCGCCACCTTCGCTACGAGGACCTGGCGCTTGTCTTGCGCGTCGGTGCGGAACACTAGCATCGCAAAAATGTCGTGGGCAATCGTCGATGCAGACGAAATCATAATGCCGGACACAACTGCAAGGATCGTCGCAAATGCAATCGCCGAGACACAGGCGAGCAACATTTCCCCGCCGAAGGATCCCACGCCGCCGCCCAACGTGACAGCGAGCAGCGTTATCGCGCTGTTACCTGCCTTGTTTGATTGGAGGATCGACTGCGGACCGACAATCGCACATGCAGCAAAGCCGAGAAGACAAACCATGATCGCGAACGACGTCATGACAACAAGTGCAATCTTTGCCGAATGCCGGGCGTCAACCGCCGACGGTACGGTGTAGAAACGTGTCATGACGTGCGGAAGGCCGGCCGTTCCTAGCGCAAGTGCAATCGCGAGCGAAACAGTGTCGACAGGATTCTTCAGATACGCCCCGGCGATTAGATAATGGTCAGGATGCAAAGAGGAGGCTTTGGCTTTCGTTAACATCGCCCCGACGTCGAACGAGAAGTGTGCGAGCGCCAGCATGAGCAACAAAGCTGCCGCGGTCCATACGAGGATGGCTTTGACAATCTGTACATACGTCGCTCCGACCATGCCGCCGAATAGCACATAGGCAATCATGAGCACGCCGATGAGAATCACTGCTGCGTCGGTGCCAATCGGTAACAAAAGACTTGCAAGCGCGCCGGCACCCACCAGCTGAGCAAGCAGATATGCCAAAGCTATGAGCAGCGACGATACCGCAGTCGCTCCACGGACAGATGCAGAAGGAAGGCGCAGAGCGACGACGTCCGACAGCGTGTACTTTCCGCAGTTACGCACCGGCTCGGCGACGATCAGCATAATCATCAGCCAACCCACGATAAACCCAACCTGATAAACGAGACCGTCGGACCCAAACAGCGCCACAAGCCCCGTTACTCCGAGGAAGGACGCGGCGGACATGAAGTCACCAGAAATCGCAAGTCCGTTTTGCATGGGCGTCAGATTGCGCCCTGCAACAAAGAATCCAGCCGCTCCCTTTGATCGACGCGAAGCCCAGCTTGTCAGCAGCAGGCTGAGCAGAATGAACGCGGAAAATGCCGCAATCCGGACACCCCCGCCAGACGCGAAATTAGACATGTTGACCTCCGGGACGGGCGTCCTGGGCAGCGAGACGCAAAGATGCGGCGCGGGCGTCGAACTTGGCTGCCGCCCACGTACAGTAGGCCCAGAAAGCAACCACCGCCACAAGTAGCTGCACGCACACCGCTGCCAGACCGATGTTCACCTCACCGTACAGAGACTGGCTCATCGCATCCGGTGATGACAGCACAAGGATCAGCAAACCGAAGTAGATGGCGAGCGACCCTGCAAGCAGCGGCCAGACGAACCGGTTTCGCGCCTTGGCGAGTTGCCAGGTCTTCGCAACGATATCTGCGGACTCTTCCACACCTCCTGCTGATTCGAGTCGATCGAACTCAAGATTTCCAAGCTCTGTGGGGTGCATCTCTGCCTCCTTGCCTCAATGTTTTCGTGACGCGCTGAATCTCTTGCGCTGCGTCCCCAGTGTCCGCGTTGTCCTCGCGTTAACACCGTTGACAATGCGAGTATATACACGCAATATCCCGTCATCAAAGCAATTCGCATTACTCGGTGTAAACACCAACATGAACCTGCGCTGTCAGGTTGAGATCAATCAGGAGCCGTCATGAAGAAGCAACGTAAGGTCATCGTCACTTGTGCAGTGACGGGTGCAATTCACACCCCTACACTGTCCGACTATCTGCCGTATAGGCCAGAGGACATTGCAGAGCAGGCGATTGCCGCCGCAGAAGCAGGCGCCTCAATCCTTCATCTTCACGCTCGCGATCCACAGACCGGAGCCCCCACCGGCAACCCCGAGATTTTCGCGAAGTTCCTGCCTGTTATTAAGGAACGTACGAATGCCGTCATTAACCTGACGACTGGCGGCAGTCCCGAAATGACCGTTGAGGACCGGCTTGCGGCGGCACTCAAGTTCCGTCCGGAAATGTGTTCGCTGAACATGGGGTCCATCAACTTTTCGATGCACCCGCTGGTTGAGAAAATCTCGGAATGGAAGTTTCCGTGGGAAAAGGAATACCTTCTGGCCAGCGAGGCATTCATCTTCCGCAACACCTTTCGTGACATCGCGCGCATCTATCAATTGATGACGGACCATGGCACTCGCTTCGAACACGAGTGCTATGACATCGGGCATCTCTATAACCTCGCCTACTTCCTCGATAAGGGACTGGTCAAGCCGCCCCTTTTCATCCAGAGCGTGTTCGGCATTCTTGGCGGTATCGGCCCCGATGCGGACAACGTCGTATTCATGCGACGCACCGCAGACCGGCTTTTTGGTGACGATTACGTCTGGTCCGTTCTCGCTGCTGGCCGCCATCAGATGCCCGTGGCAGCCCAGTCCGCTCTCATGGGTGGGAACGTGCGGGTGGGGCTCGAAGATAGCCTGTATATCGAACGCGGTCAGTTGGCAAAGAGCAACGCGGAGCAGGTGACCAAGATCAAACGCATGCTAAATGAATTTTCCTTGGAAATTGCTACGCCGGATGAAGCAAGGGCGATGCTCGATCTGAAGGGTGCAGACAACGTTAGCTTCTAAGCGAAGCACCGCGTTGCGGACACAGAACTCGCATATTGAAATTGTCATCAACAAGGAGACACACCATGAAGTCAACCGCCCAAATCATGCGCGCACTGAGCACCCTTTGCCTTGCCGCGTCCCTCTACGTCAGTATTTCCGCGCACGCAGCAACCGTTGAAGTTTCCGAAACATCTATGGTTGTGCAGCACGTGACTGTCTCTTCGAGCAAGCCTTATCCTGCAGTGATCGCGGACATTGAGAGCAGTCTCTCCAAGCTCGATGATCGTTTCCGCCAGATGGCGAAGGAGAAGCGTACAGATGAACTTCAGGCCGAGCTGCAGAAGGCAGCGGGAAAATACGGCCTTATGATTCATTACACCGGCGCGTTTAGCAACTGGTTGGCCTTGAAAGGGGTTCAAAAGCAGGGAACGGAATACTTTACGGGCAATATTTTGACGGCCGTGGAGATGACAAATCAGAACATGGGCGCAGGTCTCTATGCACCGTTGCGCATCATGGTCTATGAAAACTCACAGCGCGGTACGACCATCGAGTACGACAAGCCGTCGACCCTGTTGAGTCAGTATCACAGCGCTGCAATCGACGTACAGGGCCGGTCACTCGACGAGCGCCTCGCGAAACTCTGCAACGCGGTGCTTCAGTAAAGGGGCGCTGAAGTAACTCTGCCTGCCGTTCGGAACTTGCAACGGCAGGTGTTTTTCCCGGCGAGCACGCCATTATCTGGCGGGAGCTTGCGCGAGCGACAGATGTCTTGACAATGGTGATTAAATGAAAATTCTAGTGCTGGGAGCAGGCGCGCTGGGTGGATATTACGGTGCCCGACTTTTACAGGCAGGGGTCGATGTGACCTTCCTCGTTAGGCCAAAGCGTCAGGATACCCTGCAGGCAAACGGGATTGTCGTAAAGAGTGCCTCCGGCGACATCCAGTCAAAGGTCAAGACGGTATTGGCCGAGGACGTAGACCCACTGTATGACATGGTGCTTCTCACCTGCAAGGCTTACGACCTCGATGCCGCTATTGCTTCGATTGCCCCCGCCATTGCAGACAACTCTGTCATCCTCCCCTTGCTTAACGGGCTTTCGACTTACGACGCTCTCGACCGCCGCTTCGGCCGTCACCGCGTGGTTGGTGGTATCGCCTATATCGCCACAAAACTGTTGCCGAACGGTGACATCGCACATCTGAGTCCGTTCGATAAGCTGATCGTCGGGCAGCGCGATCCAATTCAGGCTGATGCTGCCCGAAAAATTTTCGAACTGTTCTCTCGCACTGGAGGGGATCGAAACATTTCGGAGCGGATCGAAGCTCAGCTCTGGGAGAAATGGGTCATGATTTGTGCAGGCGCTGGAGCCACTTGTCTAATGCGCTCGACAATCGGCCAAATTATGCATACGACCAATGGTGAGCAACAGATTCGCGCATTGATTAACGAATGCCTGCAGGTAGCCCAGAAATCGGGATTTGGTCTTGATGATGCTGCTGTCCGCAGCATGGAAGGTTCTCTGCTTGATCCGAGTTCAAAGTGGGCGGCTTCGATGATGCGTGATATCGAGGCTGGCGCTCAACAGATCGAATCGGACGCCATCGTTGGCGACATGATCCAACGTGCAAGGCAGCACGCGATCGAAACGCCTTATCTTGACGTCGCTTATTCACACCTTCAGGCATACGGACTTCAGCGCGCTGCATCGTAACCCAGCGCGACGATGTTTTGTTCCAAAACCTCCAGCAGGATTGACGCACGCATGGGTGTGCGTCGCTGTCAGCAAACACGTGCAGCACACGGAGAAATGATATGTTCAAAGACACGGAAATTGTATTGACCGCACCGGTCCGTACCGCGATTGGCGCGTTCAACGGCTCTCTCAAGGGTGTCCCGGCCACCGACCTGGGCGCCTCCGTCGTAAAGGAGGTCCTTCGTAGAACGGGGTTGCCTGCTTCGAAGGTTGAATCTGCCGTCTTCGGCAACGTGATTCAGGCTGGTAATGGCATGAATCCGGCGCGCCAGGCATCAATCAAGGGCGGCCTTCCTGTGTCTTCCCCTGCCCTGACCGTGAATCGCGTATGTGGCTCCGGAGCACAGGCTATCGTAACAGCCGCCCAGGAGGTAGCACTTGGCGCGGCCGCGGCTGTCATTGCCGGCGGGATGGAAAACATGGACCGCGCGCCTTATCTCCTTCCGGAGGGTCGATGGGGCAGCCGCATGGGGCATGCGCACATTATCGATAGCATGCTGCACGATGGCCTGAACGATGCCTTCTCAAGCGAGCACTCCGGCTGGCACACGGAAGATCTAGTCAAGGAATACTATATCAGCCGGGAGGCGCAGGACCGTTGGGCAGAGCGCTCACAGAGCCGCTTCTCGAACGCCCAGGCAAAGGGAAAATTCAAGGAAGAAATCATCCCTCTTGAGATCTCTCTTGGCAAACGCCTTGTCGAGTTTTCCGTTGATGAGCAGCCGCGCCCTGACTCGACGTTCGAAACCCTGTCCAAATTGCGCCCAGCCTTCAGGCCGGACGGCACCATTACGGCAGGCAACGCGCCAGGCCTGAACTCGGGAGCATCTGGCATGCTCGTTTCCACCCGGGCTTTCGCCGATCAGAACAACCTTCGGCCCGTTGCGAAGCTGGTTGCGTTTGCAGTATCTGCGGTTGAGCCGGGCATCTTTGGTATCGCGCCTGCGCCCGCAGTCAAGCTGGTTCTTGAGCGCGCGGGATGGCGCCTGACCGATGTTGATCGGGTTGAAATTAATGAGGCTTTCGCCGCTGTCCCGCTAGCAGTCATGGAACAAATTGGGCTGCCGGACGAGATAGTCAACGTGGAGGGTGGCGCGATCGCGCACGGCCACGCGATCGGTGCAACGGGCGCTGTACTCACAACCCGCCTGCTTCACTCATTGGTGCGCGATGGCCTGAAGCGCGGCATCGTCACGCTGTGCATCGGCGGCGGGCAGGGTATTGCGCTTGCGGTCGAACTCCTTTGACCCCCTTCATGAGCGGCGAAGGGTCACTGACTCGTCAACCACACCAGCGTCAATGTGCGGCGTCGATCTAGGACATGGCAGCCGTAAAGGCCCCGTCCGGATTATTGCACGAGGCCTTCGACGATGTTGATATTTCGCTTCCTTCTGCCTCTTAGGGTTGAGGCTTCGTCGCGGCTCCGTGAGCGAGGCGCTCGATCTCGCCAAGAATCAAGTACTCGAAGAATGCGACCCCGCAGCAGCGTTCCCAGCGATGCACGCGCTCCGAGCGCTACTGCCGGTCGCACGGAAAGTCCACTACCTTGGTTCAGGTCGGACAATGATGAAGCGAGCGTGCACTGTCCTGGTACTACGTAGCCTCGCGCTCCGTGTCGCACCCTACCCGCTATTGTAAGTGGGAGACTGTGTCCCAAGAATCAGGGGGCCGCTTCATTCACTCCGCGACGATAAGGTCCCCACGTTGACATCACAAACTCGAGGATCGCGACCCGCCGCGCTATCGAAGCGCAATGATCAAGTTTCGTCCCTGGGCAACGCCGGGCACCGCGATTTAGACGTGCATGTCGTCGCACCGTTTTCGCCGACTCTCGTGGGTCAACGATGCGTTCATACGGATTAAATCGCATCTAGTGGCAGAAGGGATGCCGCCGACCGTGGATGACCAAGGTCAACCGCAAGACTCGTTCGCAGGCATCGTTAGGCGACGAGCCACATGGATCATGCGAGCCACCCAATTATCGAATCCGCCACGACTAGCAGCACGGAGAGCATCAGGAGATTTTCTTGACACTACGTGCATATGCGCCCAATATTTCACGACGCAACAACTTGGCGGTTGGCGAGGTTTGTCGACCATTGCATGTCGGTCCAGCTCAACAGCACTGGTATCGGACCGGAGACATCTCAAGTCGCACATTGGAGCACTCATATGAATGAAAGGTCACCTGCTTCGGACAGGTCCGAGACCGGCGAAGCCGCCCAGCATGATGCGGGTCGAACCGGGGCGAGGCGCTGGTTGTCGACCCAAAGTGCTCGTGTTCTGCTATGTACATCCGGCGTATCTTTTATGATCATGCTGGATTCCAACATTGTCGCAGTATCACTGCCGACGATAGCCAGAGACCTCGACGCTAGCTTCACCGACATCGAGTGGGTTGTCAGCGCCTACATTTTACCGTTCGCGGCGTTCCTGATGCCGGCGGGAGCCCTCGCTGACCGATTCGGGCGGCGTCGTATGTTGCTGGCCGGCATGTTTCTTTTTACGGCTGCATCTTTCCTTTGCGGCCTCGCGCCGAATGCAGTTGTCCTCAATGCCGCTCGAGGATTGCAAGGCGTCGGATCGGCAATCCAGCTCAGTGCTGCTCTGGCAGTGCTCGGTCATAGTTTCCGCGGTACCGAGAGGGCGCGAGCGTTCGCATTTTGGGGAACGCTAGTCGGAGTAGCCGTGGCAATCGGCCCTCTCGTTGGCGGCTTCATTACGTCTGCCTTCGGCTGGCGATGGGCGTTCCTAGTCAACGTTCCCGTCGGGATCGTACTAATGGCCATTGGAATCTCATCGGTCGACGAATCAAGCGACCCACGCGCGCAGAAGTTGGACGTGGCCGGAATGACGTTTTTTGGAGGCGGCCTGCTTTCTCTGGTCTGGGGCCTCATAACCGCCAATGTTGACGGCTGGGGCAGCAATTCGACACTCGTTAAGTTTTCCGTCGCAGCCGGACTGCTGCTTTGTTACGTGATAGCTGAACTGGTTCAAAAGCGTCCGATGGTTGACTTCTCTCTGTTCCGCAGGCGAACGTTCCTCGGCAGCAGCTTTGCCATGCTCGGATTCGCATCGGCAGCTCAGGTCATGATGACGTATCTGCCTTTATATCTGCAAAACAGCTTCGGCTTCAACCCGGCCTTGGCTGGGCTCAACATGCTGCCGTTCGCGCTTCCGCTGTTTTTTCTTCCCCGCGTCGGGGCGATTCTCGCTCACAGCATGTCAGGGCGAGCCATTCTCACAATCGGCCTTGGCATCGTCGCTGCCGGTAATCTCATCACTGCGCTGGTGGCACTTTCTGAGGCATCGTTGAAGTTACTGTGGGTTGGAATGCTGATCACTGGTTGCGGAGCAGGTCTGCTCAACGGTGAAACAACGAAGGTCTCTATGAGTGTGATTCCACCCGAACGCAGCGGAATGGCATCTGGAATCGGTGGTACGTTGCGCTTCGTCGGGCTTGTACTCGGTATCACATGCCTTGGCGCCATCTTGACAAGCGAGACAAGACGTCAGTTCATAATGGCGGCAACAAACAAGGGGTTGCCACCGCTCGATGGAAAGACGATCGAACTGGTAATCTCGCATATTGTGGCTGGAGACACGGTGGGAATTAGCGTCCCAGCTGTGAGAGACCAATTGATTTTTGTGGCGCGCAATAGCTTCAGGCTGGGATTTTCTTCTGTGCTGTTCGTTGCAGCCGCCGTTGCTGCGATCTCCGCAACACTCACATACTTACTTGTCGACGCTCGTGAAACCGCTCCGCAGTCTCGGTCCCGACAGAGCGAAACCATCTCGGTTGAAGGCTAGCGCAATCTATTACGGCAGTTGTTGTGTCCCGTCTTTGGGAACGCGGGACACACCGCCGGGCTTATCGAAGGAAACATGATGATTCAACTTCAAAACAACACGCATCACAGAAGTAAATACCCCATGTCTTTGAAAAGAGAGTTGGCCGGACGTTGGCTTACTGTCTGGAGCACCGCCATACTCCTCATAACCGCAAATGCTGCGTATGCTCAGACGCCTGCCGATAAGCCGGCGAGTAATCCGAATGCTGCGGCGGAGTCTTCCACTCCTACTCCGAATCCGCACGACGCTGAATTTTCCGATTATCGCTTTCGCGACAGCGAGTCCCTTGCTCGCCTCCGTCTGCATTACGTGACACTTGGCACGCCGCATCGGGACTCGCACGGTCAAATTGACAATGCCGTTCTCGTTCTGCACTGGACTGCAAGCAGTGGCGCATCGATGTTGTCGCCTGAGTTCATGCGCTCCCTCTATGCTCCCGGCCAACCATTAGACGCGAGCCGTTACTATCTAATCATTCCGGATAACATCGGTCATGGTCAATCTTCGAAACCAAGTGACGGGCTTAAGACAAAGTTTCCGCATTATGGCTACGGCGATATGGTTGATTTGCAGCACAAGCTCGTCACTGAGGTCCTGGGCGTCAAACAACTTCTTGCGATCGTGGGCGTTTCTATGGGTGGAATGAATGCCTGGCAGTGGGCCGAGACCTATCCGGATGATGTCAAGGCTGTGATGCCAATCGTCTCCCTGCCGGTCAAAGTGTCCGGCCGCAATCTGTTGTGGCGGCGAATTGTCATCGACGGGATCCGGAAAGATCCAGGCTGGGACAATGGAAAATACACCGCACCGATTTTCGCCTCAATCCAAGGTTGGCGTGTCAGCCGCATGATGATAGATGGCGTCCCGCACTTGCAGTCTTCGGTACCCGACACGCAGGCAGCAGAAGCATTCCTCCACGCAACGGATCAGCAAACAGCACGCTCTGACGCCAACGACCTTCTATATTCACTCGAATCGTCGCAAGACTACGATCCTCAGCCCAAACTCGAGAGCATCAAGGCAAGTCTGTTTGCCTTGAATTTTACTGATGATGAGTTCAACCCAGACGAACTACAGATCCTGCAAAGCAATATCCATCGTGTGCCCCACGGAACCTACTTTGTACAAAAGGGAGGAACGGACACATTTGGGCATCTGACCATGGCTCATCCCGCTCTTTGGGCAGAGCAGGTACGCAGGTTTATGAATAGGGTTCACGGCGACACCAGTACTGCTTCGAAGTGAGGCGCGTCGCCTAGGCCTTAGAAGATTTGTTGAGTTGAGGAGACGTGGCGGCTTGGCGGCGCCACGTAGCCTTAAGTTTGCTGCGGGAGCCTGCATGTAACGAACGCGGTACACGCGCATGACTAGATTTAGCGATGTTGCTCGGTCTGTTCTTGGGCTCAGAGCGACCGCTCCAGAGTGACGGCTTTCGCAAGAATCTGGCGGGGCATAGAATGCCCCAAGTGCATCTGTGCATCATCGCACGCAGTTCGACAGGCCGGTTGTCGCCGCCGCAGTCAGCCCGGCCTGGCTTGCGTCACATATCGTTGAATGCGCGTAACGGCCTCGGAAAGGCGGCCGATGTCAGCGCAAAGGCTAAACCGCAGGTAAGTGGGAAAATCTCCAAAGTCACTGCCCGGCGCGACCGAAACGCCGGCCTGTTCGATCAGCTCTTCACATAGCGTTTCGCACCGGTCGGTAAAACGAGACGCATCGGCGAAGACGTAAAACCCGCCTTCCGGCTGATACGGAACGCTAAACCCAGCACCGTCGAGTGCCGACAGAAGGAAGTCACGTCTTTGCTTGATCTCGAGCCGGCGTTGTTCGCATACGTCAAGAGTCTCGGGTCTAAAGCACGCGAGTGCGGCAACTTGAGACACATCTGGCGGCGAAAGATAAAGATGTTGTGCCAGCACAGTGATCGGTTCGACGAACGACGGAGGGACGACTATCCACCCGAGGAGCCAGCCCGTCATGGCAATGTACTTCGAAAAGCCATTGATTACGAACGCGTCGGCGTTGTGTTCGAGTGCGCTGTGATCCGGAATCATGTCGTGCAGCCCATGGTAGAGCTCGTCACTCACATAGCTGGCTTGTCGCGCCGACGCGAGGTTCATGAGATCAATCGCTCGTTTCCATGGAATCGTTGCCCCAGTCGGATTGGACGGAGACGTAGTTAGGAGACCACGGGTCTCTGTATCCCAGTGATCTTCGCACTGATCGACGGTTGGCCACGAGTCGCCTTGCTTTGTAGCAGGAACCGTCTTCAACGTAAGCACCTCGCGACGGCCGTCCGCAACGCGGCGCCCGCGTGAGGCATGATCGGGAATCGGGTTACGTGTCAGCAGACGCCGATGGGCCAGACTGCCGAGGCAGCTTCGTGGCCACGTTCCAGGGCAACAGTTCGTCGATGCGGTTAATGGGATGGTCAGCGATATGGGTCAGGACGTATTCGAGGTAGGCGCGCGGGTTGATCCCGTTGAGCTTGCATGTGCCGATCAGACCGTACATCGCGGCTGCCCGCTCGCCTCCGCTGTCGGAGCCGGCGAACAGGAAGTTCTTGCGGCCCAGACTCACACAGCGCAGCGCGTTTTCGGCCAGGGCGTTGCTGATCTCAGCACGACCCTCTTCGCAGTACAGCGCGAGCGCGTCCCACTGGTTGAGCGAGTAACGGATCGCTTTGGCCAGTTCGGATTTCTTCGACAGCGTTGCGAGCTTGTCCGTCATCCACGTCTTGATGGTCGCGAGCAGCGGCACGCTTTTCTCCTGCCGCAGGCACAGCCGTTCAGCAGCGGGTTTGCCACGGATGTCCGCCTCGATGCCGTAAAGTCCACCGATCAGTTCGAGCACCTCTCGGGTCGCCTCGGTAGGCGTTCGGGCATGCACGTCGTAGAGGTACCGTCTCGCGTGGTCCCAGCATGCAGCTTCACGGATCTTGCCGCTCTCGTACAGTTCGTTGAAGCCACTGTAGGCGTCGGCTTGCAGGATGCCCTCGAATCCAGCGAGATGGGTCTGGGGGTGGATGCCTTTGCGGTCGGGCGAGTAAGCAAACCACACCGCGGCCGGTTCGGTCGAGCCCGAACGGGTGTCATCGCGCACATACACCCACAGGCGCCCAGTCTTCGTCTTCTTCTTGCCCGGCTCAAGCACCGGGATCGGCGTGTCATCCGCGTGCAGCTTCGACGGTGCCATTGTGTAGCGGCGCAGCGCCTCGGTCAACGGCACGCAAAGGGCCTCACACTGGCCGACCCAGCGTCCCATGCTGGCCGGGTCGAGCTTCACGCCGTCGCGCGCGGCAATCTGCGACTGCCGGTACAACGGCGCGTGGTCAGCGTACTTCGAGACGAGGATGTCGGCCAGCAGGCTCGGATGGGCAATGCTGCGCGTGATCGGCAGGCCGGGCATGGACGGCTGCGAGAAGTGGTGGCCGCACGGACAGACCGTCTTGCGCCGGATCGTGCGAATCACCTTGAACATTGCCGCGACGCGGGCGAGCTGCTCGGACACGTCTTCTCCGAGCGGCTGCATGGCGCTGCCGCACTTCGGGCAGGTCGCGTCGGCGTCGAGTACGCGTTCTTCGCGTGGCAGATGCGGCGGCAGCGCTTCTTTCGGCGATGCGTCGCCCACAGGCGTGCTCGCGCTTGATTCGTGGGCGCGTCGCACATCAGCGACACCACGCTCACCGGTCAAGTCCTCGAGCGCGGTTTCGAGCCGCGCGACCTCCCGGTCCAACTGCTCGGACTTGCGGCCGAACTGCATGCGCTTGAGCTTGTCGATCTGCGCCTTGAGCTGCTCGATCTCCAGATCGCGCTCGGCAAGCTGGGCACGGGCCTCGACCAGCAAGGCCCGCAGAGTTTCAACATCGTCAGGAAGTTCGGCGCCGTTCGACATGCGGCGCAGTTTACGAGCCTTCCTCGCGGTTTACAACATCGACAGTGCAGCGGTGCGACGCGGCTGCCGCCAATCGATGCCTTCGAGCAACATCGACAGTTGCGCCGCCGTCAGATGGACCTTGCCGCCATCGGCGTGTGGCCAGACGAAGCGACCACGCTCAAGCCGCTTCGCAAGAAGCCAGAGCCCGTCTTCGGTCGCCCACATGACCTTCACGAGATCGCCGCGCCGGCCCCGGAAGATGAACACGTTGCCACCCAGCGGATTGTCCTCGAGCGCCGTCTGCACCTTTGTCGCCAGCCCCTGGAACCCGCAGCGCATGTCGGTGACGCCTGCCACCAGCCAGACGCGTGTACCCGTGGGTAGAGAGATCACGATCGCACGCTCCCCAGGACGACGCGTAGCGTGTCGGCGTCGACAACGCCGTTGACCTTGACTACCACGTCACCGAACCGAATCTCGATCGTCCCGGCTCGTGCAGTCCGGTTGCAGACGTCCCTTGCATCTGGGGGCATCGCCACGCGCTGCGGCGGCGTCTCATGAACCACCGCCACTGGAATCAGGCACGTCGTTTCCGCCTGCAATTGCTCGCGATAGCGACGCCGCCAGGTGAACAGCATGTTTGCATTGATGTCATTGTCCCGCGCCAGCTTCGCGACCGACGCACCAGGCTCACATGCCGCGGCCGCAAGCCGGCGTCGAAACTCGCGATCATAATTCGGGCGTCCCTTGCGGCTACCCGGCTTGGCTTCCGACTCTGTCACAGTGATGTCCATCAAATCGAAAATGATGGGCACCACTTTGATGTCGGTTCTCGCCGCCGTCTACGACGGTCGTCGTGAGGCGCTTACTCTTCAACTCGCCTCCTGCAAGTTTTGCGTAGACTTTATACGAGGGATAGCCGGGCTCAGTCGAGAGCAAGCTCTGTCCGTCCTCGATCAACGCTGCCATCACCATCGACGCCCTGCCGATGACCCCGTCGTGATGAGAACCTGGGAGGGATCGATCGATACGTCGTAGCGGGATCTGTAAAAGTTAGCGACTGCCTCCCGCAGCTCTGGACGGGCTGTCGCGCCCGTATATCGTCCGATACGCGCTTCACCCCTCCCCGTCAGCGCTGATTGGGCGGCAGCGATCACAGGGTCGGGGGTGCCGAAGTCGGGCTCACCTACATCAAGGCGGATAATGTCCTTACCTGACTTGACCAGCGCGCTGACCCGGCCAAGCATCGCGATGGTGCGGAAGGGGTCGACGCTTTGCACCCGCTTTGTTGCTCTCTGTTTTCTGGTTCATAAGTTATGCATAAATCTGGAAGAGGATCGGCGCGTGCATTCGACGTCCATGGACAACGGCAGGCTACCTGCTATTCGTTAGTTAATATCCTCGAGCGACACCCCGCGGCCAGCCGGACCCGCGTCGCGAAAAGCCCGCGCCGGTAAAGGCGTGGCAGACGTTCATGACGTTCGATTTATATGCGCCATCCTTGCCGGTATCTCGCAGAGTCTTCCCTCATCTTGGCAACCTCAAACGCTCCCAATAATACGACGAACCACCGCGGCGCAGATGTGATCTTCATCCTCGCCTTCCAGGATCGCTTGAACCAATTAGGTTGATATACACATAATAGATGGCAGACACTCTATGTGCAATCCCCAACATCGCCGTTGCACATGCGCTTTTGTGCAATCGGTGCACAGTTTGCGACAGCGCCGGAAGGAACCATGGGAAGCCCTACTCGTTCATCTCCAAACCTAGACGGTAATTGCAATTGCCTCGCCGCCCGGCAAGCCTCACACTACTTGACAGTAATCTACGACAAGGCCCTGAGCCCCATTGCATTGAACTGCGAATCACGCAATTCTCAATCTCAGGCAAGCTTGTTCGACTCGGACCGATGATGATGGGCCAGCTCGCTGCAGCGATGGCAATGGATCGCACCACACTTACACCGAACCTGAAGCCGCTCGAACGCGACGGTCTGGTTGAAATCGTGTCTAGCGAAGCTCGACGTGCGAAACAGACGATAATAAGTCCCGTTGACATTGTCCGATACGAAGAAGTACTACCGCTATGGAAAGGAGTACAGGAGCGTTTCGAGAGCGCTTACGGCAGCCCGTCAGCCGCGCGATTACGAGATTCACTCCGTAATGTTTTACAAGCCGGCTTCGAGCCGTGGGCGGACACGCCGAGCGACGTCGGCAGGCAGCGGCTGCACTACCCGACCGACGAGTGCACGACACTCCTCGGTGCTTTCGCCAGTATCTGAACGAAACCGGCGGAACGGCCGGACGACGAACGCGACGCCGAAAGTCGCCAGCGCGACAGCAGTCGCGGCGGCGGATCCCAGGGAGGGGAAGAAGACTTTGCTGAAGACGAGCGCGGCTGCGGTCCCCGAGACGGTGAAGTCGTAGAACTCGATCGCAGTTCCTACAGCACCGGCCGCGGCGACCGTCCCATCCGGGGACCCACATGCGTAGTAGTTGCCATGGCGTCTGCCCTTGGGTCAGGAGGTCTTGAGTGCTTGAAGGTGGGGCGGAAGTGCATCGGCAAATTGAGCCTTGCCGTTGCCGAGGGAGAAGTCCTCAGGCGCAACCTCCAGCAGACTGATGAAGACGTCCTGCGGCCGGACTTGGTGGCGCTCAGCCAGCAACTCGGTCATCCGCCGGTAGAGGTTGGTTTTCACCTCCCGCGTCCGGCCGGCCGCGAGTGTGATCTGCACGGCAATGAACCCCTCGGAGCGGTCGATTTCGTAGAAGGTCGGGTCGTAGATGAGGTCACCGGGCTCGTGCTGCGTGATGATCTGAAACCGATCCCCGGCTGGAATGCCGATCGTCTCGATCATGGACTGATGAACGGCGTCCCCGACGCCTCGGGCGAATGCAGAGGCGGTTCTGTTAAGCGAAATGCGAACAAGTGGCACGGCTGTCTCCTTAGGTTTATCGCGATAGAAAATCGACGATCGTTAGTTGTCAAACAATAGTCAAAAAAACATACTCTTTGTCCAGGGCGAGCGCTATCGCTGGATCAACGCTCGAATGTCCGAAGCGAGTCGTGACCTGCGCGGCGAGCATCAGGAGATTGCCGAAGCTGCGATCAGTCGGGACGTCGAACGAACTTGCGAACTGATGGAGCACCATCTCCGGCTTTCGGAGACGCTCACGCTCCGATCTCTGCCTGCCGAATGACCCTGCTCGACGTACGCGCCTTTCGCATCGCCCTCTCGGTGACCGTCGCTTGCGGGAATTTGTTGAGCCGCAGCATTAATGTTCAACTGGAATTCCGCAAGATCATTGACGAGTGAGCCCCCCAACGGCATCCATGAAGCCATCGGTCGCCCGGCAATTTTACTCGCTGTCGATATAGGCAATCCTCATCATATCGCTATCGTTCTCCCAAATCGCCTTACCGCGAAGAACCGGTTCTGCCCCAACGTGGTGCCCCCAGAGAATTCCGGCGAGAGTGCGGCAGCTTCTTCTGTTACGCGGGTGGGCTTCTTCGCTCCAACATTGCACAAATCGAATGTGAGGGCCAACCGATATCAACGTTGCACTGAGAATCGCGACCAAAATAAAACGAGCCCGAGGAACATCGCTGGATGACTCCGGCTTCGCGAGTGAGTATGCGAAGCCGGCAATCTAGGTCAGAAAAGATGCTGGATGCCAGCGTATGCGCCAGACTGACTGTGACCAGGCAGTGGATTGCCTGTGCTCGTGTCGGTGCCAAACGAGTTTGCGTTCAAGCCGAAATTAGCATGGTCACTGTTTCGAATAGTGGCGATTTGCAAGTCAAGCAGAGTGCGCTTGGATAAGTTGTACGTGCCACCGATCGTGTAGATTGTAGCGTTGCCGCCACTATTGTTCGCATTGACGTGATAGACAGCAGCAATGAGAGCTGCCGCTGGCGTCGCCTGCCAGGTCACGCCGCCCCACTCTTGCTGCGTCGTAGTGATCCCGCCAGACTTAAGTCCAGAGTTCGCGTGAGCCTGCTGGTAATTCAGTTGAACCTTGAATTGCCCGAGGAAGACGTTCACGCCAGCGAAATACTCACGCGAATAGTTAAAAACGTCGTCCAACGTGCCGTTCGCCGGGTCTCGCCATTCATCGTAGATCGCGCGGACCTGGAAGATGTGCTGTGTGTAGGTAATCTGAACGCCGTCTGCTCGACCCTGGGCAGTGCTGCCATTACCGTTCCAGTTTGTGGCGTTGGACAGGGCGTATTGTCCATACACATCAAAACCGTAGAACTTAGGCGACTGATACGAGATATTATTGCTCGAGTGATTCCAATTGCGACCCCGCACAAGAGAGGCGGAGGACCAATTGCTCTGGCCAAACGGATCAAAGTCCCAGAGCCCGTTCGAAATGAACAACTCCTTACCCAGCAACAACGTACCGAAGTTATCGTTGTCAACCCCGATAGTTGCCCACCGATCAAACAAGCCACCATTTGACGGCCCTTGCCCCGTCACAGTGTTAAATGCGCCTTCTAGGTGGAAGACTACGCGGTTACCGCCTCCGATATCTTCGACACCCTTAATACCCCAAAGGCTGGTTCCCCAGTTACCACTCTCTACCCTAAACTGATGTCCAGATCCTGTAGCGGTTCCGTTCGCCGGACCCGTGGGCGCCCCTGACAAGAACTCTAGACCTGCGTCGATACGGCCATATAGTGTCACACTGCTCTGCGCCTGCGCAGCGATGCCAAAGCATGACAGCGATGCAATAACAACGCCTTTTAACATATTCATCTAAGTCTCCTCCGGGTTGGTTGGACCCCGAACAATCATATTCCCCGAAACGCTCCCCTAATAAACGTATCGTGCGCGAATTGTTACGGCGGCCCATTCGACGCCGCCCAAGTGTTTCCGGCGGAAATTTAAATACATCGGACGCCTATATATTGAGATCAAGTCGGAACCGGGAGCGCCAGTTCACAATTTTCACTACCCGCGTCAATCGCCCTTCGCGCTGCGTTTTTTTAAGCGAGCGTCATCAAGCACGCCCTTCCGCGTGTACACCGTTTGTCGGGCTACCCCGACGGCCAACGCCACCTCCGCTGGCCGCTTGCCTGCGAGCAGCATCCGACCCGCTCGCAAGCGCTTCTTCCTTGCATCATCTAACGGCTTCTTCGCCACGGCACGCATCTCCAATCATTCCACCGGAGATATAACGCACCAGAATCGAATCGGTTGTGTTCTTTATTGTAAATCTCAATAGAAGGCCGCCGCCTCTGTGTTGTGACGAGGAGGGTCGAATGCCTCCGACTCATGGCTGTCCATACTGCGGAAACTCGCGGAAACTCTAGCCAGCGACCGAAGACGACGCAATTGGGAGGTAGAAATCGCGAGCGCCGCCTCGTTGCTTGCATTTAGCCAGAGAGGAATAGCGTCAAACAAGACCGATGTCCCGAATGGCGTGAGTTTGAGCCTGCGGCCGCGCTTTTTACCATCGCCGGATACGCCTGTAACCAATGCTCTGCGAGCAAGAATACTGAGTTGCGCTGACACGACTGCTGTCTCGGCCTGCATCTCACGAGCTAGTTCCTTTGAGGTGGGTGCCTCGTTACGGTAAAGCAAACTAAGTAGGCAGAACTGTGCTGCGCTGATATCCAGTGGGCGGAGCGCGCCGTTGAGCATCGATGCTAGCTCCCTCATGCCTCTTTGTGCCATAAGATGATCGAGGCTCGACCGCCGGGCGACAGAGAGGAGCCTTGCGCGTTCTACATCAAGATTCTTCATTTGCAGACTCCCATGCCCTTACAAGTCTGATATACGGAGGCCGGACCGCCGGTTCGTCCAAGGCGGCCAGCCACCAGTTTGCCTTTTCGCTATTAAAGCGAGGGACGTGGCAAGAATTCCACAAACATTCCTTCAAACCCCTAACCTTGCAATCGATTGATTCTGGGTGCTGGAGCGTACCTCCAAGGGCGAAGATCGGTAAGATGCAACGTCTCTCCTGGACCACGTTCAAGGAACTCTAAGATCGTCGAAAGTAGTGCCAGGCAGGCATTAGGGCACGCGCGCTCAGTCGCTCGCTGTTGCGGTAGCATCTGACCTGGACATCCCGGCTGGATTGATCCGCACTTCGTGTGCGAGGTGTTCAACGGATTCACCCATAAATTGTGTGTTTGATTGGCTCATAATATTGCCAAATTTTGATTCAAGGCTCGCTTGAAATTCGTGGCGGCGATCTCATGGTGTCGACGGATAGGAGTGGAGGCACAACCTTCATTGAATCTACGGTAGACCGGCCTTCCTCTGCGTGAGGTGAGTCCATGCTCGTGACGCGCTTTTCGCCGGATAGCTTGTCGAAGAGTGTTGGGCCGCCTACCAAGCTGCCTACGAAGACAATTAGGATCCCAAGTGCCGTCATGATTGTTTCCGGTTATAACCTTTATTCGTGATTCGATGAAGCACTGGCGTACGGCGACGTCCGATGTCCGTACCGACGACGGCTGACGGCCCCCTGCGAGAAGACACATCGATTTCCTAAATCTAGTGGATTCGAGATCGAAGAAAAAGCTTTCGAAACTGAATAGATAACTCGAAAATACCGAACAATGACGCTAGAGAATGAAAGGGACTTCCCCGTCCCGAGGCTGCGGCGGAAGCCGCGAGTCGGCATCAATGTGCCAAGATGAAGTTGCGAACGTTCATCGACACCAGCGAGAGGGGAAGTCCATGGCTATTGTCACTATCGGAATCGATCTTGCCAAGAATGTATTTGCCGTTCACGGTGTGGACGAGACAGGTAAGGCGATGCTGATCAAGCCGCGTGTTCCGCGCGATCAGCTGGCGACGTTGATCGCACAGTTGCCTGCGTGCCTCATTGGCATGGAAGCGTGCTCCGGCGCTCATCACTGGGCCCGCATGTTCCAGCAGTACAACCATACAGTCAAACTCATGGCGCCCAACCTTGTCGCGCCTTATCGCATGTCGGGCAAGCGCGGCAAGAACGACGCGGCGGATGCTGCTGCGATCTGCGAAGCGGTGACGCGCCCGAGCATGCGTTTCGTGCCGCTGAAGGACGAACATCAGCAGGCAACGCTTTGCCTGCATCGGACACGACAAGGTTTCGTCGAAGAGAGGACCGCGACGTATAACCGGTTGCGAGGTCTGCTCTCGGAATTCGGCGTGGTGCTGCCACAGAGCCCGGAGAAGTTGCGCAGGTACATCACGGAACATTTGGACACATTGCCTGGCTGGGCGAAGCGCACAACTGGTTGCTAGTTTCGTGACTGTGCGGCTCGCAGGACGCCGGCGACATTCACGAACCTGCTAAGCAGGATGGATAGTTGTGAAAAATGACGTCTAGCGGGTTGATCAACAGGACAATATCTTCAGGAATGCAAATATAAATGGCGTAATTGTTCATGGCGCGCTGCGCCATTGATGAACTGCGTGCCCTGGGATGAAGCTTAGCAGTAGTGGCGCAGGTTGATCATCGTATAGGCGAGCGTTTTGAGCGCGTAGTGGACCTCACTGATGCGCTCGAAGCGCAGCAGCAGACGGCGAAATTTGTCCTCCCAGGCGAAGACGCGCTCAATGGTTCTGAAGCGCTCCTCGAAGATGGCCTGCTCGAAACGCTGCTTGCGACCGCGGTTTGTATTTTTGCGCCCACGAGGGTTTTCCGGGATGTTGGGAATCATGCCGCGATTGAAAATCGCCTTGCGGTTGGCCCGGCAGTCGTAGACGCCGTCCAGGCTGACGATCGCGCCTTGCAGGTCCATGCCGATGGCGCGCGCTATCTGGCTGAGCCGGGGCAGCGCGTCACGCAGCAGGGGCGATTCGTTGCGGTTGCCGGCTGCGGTGATGAACGGCGCGATGACGTTGCAGTGACGATCGCACAAGGCCACCACCTTGTCGCCTTTGAGATGTTTGTGGCCGCTGTAGCCGAGGTTATCGCCGCCTTTCTTCGCGGCCGTCGTCGTGCCATCGCCGTGAATGACCGTCAGATCAAGCAGCTTGTCATTATCGAGCCTGCTCACCGAGCCCGCAAAGATGGCATCCATGCAACCATCGGCCAGCCAGCGGCGCATCGCGCGGTAGATACGTGTGTAGTGGATTTCCGGGCGACCTTTGGCATTCCTTTCGATCGGCAACATCTTCCATTGACAGCCCATGTACAGCACTTGCAGGATGTAGTTGAAGATCTTGTGCAAGGCCAGCGTCGGGGGCGGTCCGCGCCGGCCCCGGCTCAGATGCGGCAAGACAAACTGCTCGAACTGCTCCAGGCTCAATTTCGTTGGAATCACTTGCCAGCATGGGTTCCCGGTCATTCGCTGTGTCCAGAAATCTGGACTCTAATCGATCTGGCTCCGCCCATCAGAAATCCAGCCCGGACGCGGCTCGCAGACAAATTCGATAACCTCGAAAACTAACAACCAGTTGTGGACCACGCATCGTCGCGCGCGACTCCTATCCGGAACTGACTAACGAAGTGTCCAAATCGTTTCAGTTGTTTGCGTCATCAGTCGAGCAGTTCGCACTGGAAAACGGTTGGGAAAAGCGCTCTCTGGCGCTTGTCACGCATGCTGCCTGGGAGCGTCGAGCACGGACTCGCGACGCTGATTCTCTCGGACCGTGCGCCAAACTCCTACAGACCGGTTCCGATCGACCGCATGGTCCAGTTTTCTATCGGCATGTTTCTCAGCGCGGTCGCGGCGGGTGCTTCGCATCTCGAAGGGATACTCAAGCAGCTTCCCGAGTCGAACAAATCCGTCAAGGCATGACTGAGGTCCGGTTCGGCGAACCATGTTCGACGACCTCTGCCCAAATTGGCCTCTCGACAATGACGATCCAAGCCTCTCCCCGTTGCGCCTACGATAAGCTTGCGCTCGGGACTCGAAGAGTGCCCGAACGCTTCCACCGACTGTTATCCAGCAAACATCCGTCGTCCGTGGCCTGGAATTCAGTGCCCGCATGCGTCTTCAGCTCAGGACAAGCTTCGGGTAGCGACGCGGTTCACGGCCTTCAAGTACATCCCGCCCCCGCGCGGTATCCGCGTAAATGCGGCCATAGGTAATTTTCCCGTCGCTCACCTTGAAGAGGAAAAGGTGTTCGTTTTCCATAGAGAAACCAGTTTTCGTCTTCGCGCGAGCAACCACGGGCACGAAGATATAGCCATCAGATTCAACGACCACCCTCGCGTCGTAATTGAAGTATTCATATTCCTTGTACACGTGTGCCCAGAAGGCCAGAAACTCCTCTTTGCCCGTGTATGTCCCCCCATACGGCAGCGAATCTGAAAACTCGAATACGACATCATCGGCTAACGCAGCGACGAGACCGGATCTATCGTTGCTCCCGAATCCGGTGAATGCCTTCCTGCAGGCATCAACAAGGTGTTGCTGACTCATTCTCATCTCCATTACATAGGTTGATATGCGCATATTTATCAAAAAAACAGGCGATCCGACATGTCTACCGATAGCTGACTCGCCCACTTCCTACCTCAGTCCGGACTATGCCTGAGCGTCGACCGTATTGTCCGCCCACGGATCAAACCCACTGTCCAGCACCGCCCGCAAGGCATCTCGAAGGCGCGCGGCAAGCGACTCGCCGTACGCACCTTCGAACCTCGACTGAACCTCGCTCCATAGCGGAAGGGCTTTTTTGTATCTGGTGAGCCCCGCCTTCGTCACCACCGCCTGCTTCGCGCGCCTGTCCTTGCCAGGAACGATATCAATTAAACCGTCCCGCTCCAGTGGCTTCAGGTTCGACGTCAATGTCGTCCGATCCATGGCCATTTTGCCGGCCAGATCTCCCATGGTGAGCGGGCCGCCCTTTACGAGCTTGTGAAGAATCGAAAATTGCGTGATCCGAAGCTCGACAGGACTCAAGGCCTGGTCATACACCGCGGTGAGATAGCGCGAAGCCTGTCTCGCGGCCAGGCAATTGCACCGGCCGTCGATGTTGGGAAGTGTCTCTTCGTTCCTCGCCATTTGCGTATTCTCGATTTTTACTGATATCCGAAATATACGCGCATACGCGCGCGTTGCAACTGAACGTGACCTAGGAGGCCTGCTGCAAGACCGGCGATACACGTTCCGAGAGAAAGCCGCCTATTGCAGCCGCGCTATCGCCTGGTTGTTCGAGATGCGGCCAATGCCCAGATCGCCAGATTCGCTCCAGTCTGGCGGTAGGAAAGCGGGCGCGAGCCATCTCCTCAACTGCATCAAAGGGCACGACCGGATCCTCGTGGGCCCCGACAATGAGCGTCGGGCCGGCGTAGGAACAAGGGGCATCGCCCAAAGGGTCGCCGCCGCTGAAAGCGTCAAAGTATCCCTCTACCGCATCAACTCCCATCAACACGTCTTCGTGAACCAGACGGTCGATTTCACGCTCCGGGAGATTGCGGGAAAACTGGCTTCGAATCTCACGTTGGGCGGCCGGATCACCACCAGAGGTGCGCAAGAACGACGCAGCTTCGGGAGGCAGTTGACTCCCGGCCAGCGGGACCGGTGTCAGGAGCACCAGCGCAGCGACGCGCTGACGCAACTTCATCGCGACCAACTCGGCGATCTGAGCGCCCATACTATGTCCGACAAGCACCACCCGTGCCATCTGATGCCCGTCAATCAGGTGCAGAACGTCGGCTACCGCCTGCGCCAACGTGTACGGACCACCTGCTGCGCGCAAAGCGCCTGCTCCACGCAGATCAAGCGTGTAGTGCACATGTTGTTCTGAACCAAGATGCTCGATGAGCGGCGACCAAACCGCACGATTGTCGAGAAAGCCGTGTATGAACACGATAGATAGCGGGGCACCGCTGTATCCGCCTGGTGATACGACTGCCGACATGTCATCCTCCTTGCAGTGCGAACCTGGACCTTGCCAAGCCTCGCGACAGGTCCTATTATGCGCATATCAACGTATTTTTACGCTAATGGTAAACGCTACGATGAGCAAACGCACGAACATCCAATTCAAGACCCCGTACGGTCCGACATTGCGAGGCTGGCTGTACCTGCCGGAAGAAGACGCAGTGCGCCGCCCGGCGATCTCGATGTCGCACGGGTTCGCAGCAGTCAAGGAACACGGACTTGCACGGTTTGCCGAGGCTTTCGCTGATGCCGGATTTGTTGTGATGGTGCACGACCACCGCAATTTTGGCGCAAGCGACGGTCTTCCGCGTCAGGACATTGACCCGTGGGTGCAAATCAATGACTGGCGTTGCGCCATCTCCTGGCTGGAGACCCTCCCCGAAGTCGATGCCGACCGCATTGGCCTGTGGGGCAGCAGTTACAGCGGGGGACACGCTCTCGTCCTGGGTGCTACCGATCGACGACTGAAGTGCGTCGTATCGCAGGTGCCGACAATCAGCGGATATGAACAAGGCCGGCGCCGGGTTTCGCCGGACGCCATGCCGGCCTTTGACCGACTGATGATGGACGATTTGCGCGCGCAGCATCGCGGCGAATCGCCCCGGATGCAGGCCGTCGTCAGCGCGAATCCGTCCGAACTCGCGGCCTACCGGGCGCAGGACTCGGTGGACTTTTACATGCAACCGCTTCCAGACGGTGCATGGAGCAATGCCGTCACGCTGCGCTCGACATTCGCCGCCCGCATGTATGAGCCCGGTATATGGGTCGAGCGTATTTCGCCGACACCGCTACTCATGGTTATCGCGACGCACGATGGCCTCACGATGACTGATCTTGAGTTGCAAGCCTACGAGCGTGCGCTGCAACCCAAGCGCCTGAAACTGGTTCCCGGCGGCCACTTCGATCCTTACGGGGCGAGTTTTGGCGAAGCCAGTTCAGCGGCAACCGAGTGGTTTCTTGAACACCTTGGTCATTGAATCCCGTTCCAGACGTCTGTCGACCTCATTACAGCCACTCTACCGACATCCGAACGGTTATTAACGCTTCCATCAGTCGTATTCCTGGCCGTGCCCGGGATACACGTCAACTCCTCGGAGAAATCATGCCTGTTTTTCACGCCCACATTCCCGCCGGTCGATTTTCAAAAGAACAGAAGAAAGCAATCGGCAATTCTCTTAACCAGTCGCTTGTCGACGGACTCGGTATTCCGCCCGGCGACCGCTTCATCATGATTAGCGAGCACGACGAGAATGAGTTGTTCATCAACCCGACCTTCATGGAGATGGATCGGACCGCCAACGCAATGATTATCACCGTCCTTATCGGAGCACACCGCCCGCTCGAGGACAAGCAGAAGCTACTGGCGACAATCACCCGACTGCTTCACGAAAACGTCGGAATTTCCCCAGACGATGTATTTATCGCATTGGTTCCGGTACCGATTGAAAATTTCTCTTTCGGTCGGGGCGTAGCCCAACTGGCGGAAAGTTCGCCGCGCTGGTGATAGTCGATACGCGCAAGGACCCTGAACCGTCCTGCAACCCAGCACCATGGACGTCCGTTATTTGAACCTGTCCTGACATTTGCCAGGCAATTGTCCATGGCGCATGGCAGCTATTCATCAACAATCTTGGCACCCTGTCCATTTTGAGGTCCGACATGACTGTAAACACTTTTTTCTCCGCAGATCTGCTGCTGGCCTATACGGCGTATCTCGTCGGCACGGCGAGTCCCGGGCCGAGCAATCTCGCGATCATGTCCATAGCGGCCAATCATGGTAGGAAAGCGGCGCTGGTGTTTGCGATTGGTGTCATTTCGGGATCGATGTTTTGGGCGACGGTGGCAACACTAGGCGTGTCCGCTGC
Organism: Paraburkholderia sp. 32; assembly: GCF_050435345.1. Classification (NCBI taxonomy): domain Bacteria; kingdom Pseudomonadati; phylum Pseudomonadota; class Betaproteobacteria; order Burkholderiales; family Burkholderiaceae; genus Paraburkholderia; species Paraburkholderia sp. 32. The sequence continues at coordinate 398,288 of NZ_JBNDKD010000002.1, read as the reverse complement.
CCTCATCGCATGGTCTCAATTCATTATTGCGGTCAAGATTGCCGGGGGAATATACCTCCTGTGGCTCGCCTTCAAAGCGGGACGTACCGCTCTTTCTGACGTAGATGCGTCCTCACTGAAGGCGGAACGGACGCAGACGTTGACGAGCTTCTATGCGCGTGGAGCGTTGCTGCATCTCACCAATCCAAAGGCCATCCTCGTGTGGGTTTCGATTGTCGCGCTGTCGTCGAACGTTTCGGGCTCTGTCCATGGTGCTGTAGTTCCTGGCTGCGCAGTCATTGGATGCCTAGTGTTCGGCGGTTACGCTCTCCTGTTTTCCATGGACTCGGCGCGCCGGCTGTACGTGCGGACCCGTCGGGCAATGGAAGGATGCCTCGCCATCGCATTCGGGATTGTAGGAATCAGGCTTCTGGTATCGCGTGTCTAAATTAGATCGGGACGGGAACGGGCCTCAGCGTTATGTGAGACGCCTGGAAGCCGACCGGTCTAAAGACTCTCTCGCCCGCCACGCCGAGCCGCCTGTAGAGGGCTGACAGGTCATTGAATACCGACTTGCGAGCAGGCGTCCCCGTCTCCAGTTCATCGCGCTTCCAGCCGCGCATCGACGTGGTCGACGAAGGGCAGGTACTGCGTGTGACCGCCGAGCTGCCCGGAATGGAGCGCGAAGACATCGACGTAAGCGTCGAGGATGGAGCGCTCGTGTTGCGCGGCGAGAAAAACAGGACGTTCGCAGCGAGGAAGACGGCTGCTACCGGCTGGAGCGCGCCTATGGAAGCTTCGTGCGCACGATCCCGATGCCGGAAAACGCCGACCCCGATCACACCCTCGCGAAGTTCGCCAACGGCGTACTGACGTTGACCGTACCGAAATCGGAGCCGTCGCGATCGACGAGCCGCACGCCCGATATTGACTGGTGGCAGGCAGTTCCCCGTAGCGGATGGATATCAGGCGAAACGGGTCGTTAGCTCAGTTGGTAGAGCAGCGGACTTTTAATCCGCGGGGTACTGGTTCGAATCCAGTACGGCCTACCCCGACCACACGTGCTGGCGGTGGCGCAGGTGAAGACGGCAAACCGTCAGGCATTGCCGCCTCAGGCCGCAGGCGAATCATTACCTGCGGTCAGGCGCGATTCAGCGCATCCTTGAACGCCTTGCCGGAGGTGAACCTGACGGTCTTCGCGGCCGGGATCTGCATTTCTGCGCCGGTTGCCGGATTGCGTCCGACGCGAGCGGCACGCGCGCCGATCGAAAACGAACCGAACCCGATCAGCTGGACAGCATCGCCTTTCTTGACCGCCGCCATGATGGTTCCGGTGAAGGCCTCGACCGTCTTCAGGGCCGCCGCCCTGCTTTGGCCAGTTGCTCCGGCGACGGCGTCCACGAGTCCCTGTTTGTTCATGGCTGACTCTCTCGTGAAGTTGCAATCGCGCCACCCTACCCTGTTGGCGCGCTTTTGTGCAGGCGGTCCCTGAGCCCGCGCCCTCGCCCTTGCCGCAGGTATCCTTCACAAGGTTGCCCGCACACCAATTCTTGACAATGCGTTTGCGAAAACGTGCGCGCAAACAGCACTCTTAAGATAAGTTTTCTTGCACTAAACCGCTGACGCGGTAGGGGTGGAGAGCCAGAGCTTATAGCCGACGTTCATCAGAGGTGGTAGTCGGGCGCTGGATCGTGACCGAGGAGAAGTGGACACCTCCAGGAGCAATATATGGATGCCCAACCGGGCTTCAACATTGTTTCCAGGAGGTTCCCATGACGCCATTGCGTCAACGCATGTTAACCGACATGCAGATCAGAAATCTCGCTGAGAATACTCAGCGATCCTATCTTCTTCAGGTTTCAAGCTTCGCCCGGCACTTCCGCCGTTCGCCCGAGTTACTGGGTCCCGAGGAGATACGGGCCTGGCTCATCTATCTTCGGGAAGAGCGCAAGCTAGCGCCCGCCAGTCTCCACCCAACGATCGGTGCACTGCGCTTCCTCTACCGCGTGACGCTCAAACGCGACTGGAGCGACGAGGACTTTCCATTGCCGAAGAAGCCGTTGAGACTCCCCGTCATCCTGAGCCTCGATGAGGTAACAACCTTTTTCGACGCTATTCCCAGCCTGAGGTACCGTGCCATTCTGATGACCGCATATGCCGCCGGTCTTCGAATTTCAGAAGTGGCGCACCTGAAGACCACCGATATTGACAGCCGGCGCATGGTCATCCGCGTGAACCAGGGGAAAAACCGTAGGGATCGATTCGTGATGCTCTCACCACGGCTGCTCGAGATCCTGCGAACGTACTGGCTCAATGCTCACCCTCGCGACTGGCTTTTTCCCGGCGACATCCCCGGACACCCGATTACCACTGCCGCGATCTGGCAGGCATGCAACAAGGCACGGCAGCGCAGCGGCGTCCAGAAGCCGATTACGCCGCATGTGCTGAGGCACGCGTTCGCCACTCATCTGCTCGAAGCCGGTACTGACGTGCGCAAGATCCAACTGCTCATGGGCCATAGGTCCCTTGCCACCACTTCGCGGTATTACCGACAGTAGATCGTTATGTAGAGTAGCAACGTCAAACGCATCGTGAGAAGGCATCAGGTTTGAACAACTGCACATAAAATTTCATGATGGGCTCCTGGCGGCCATCGGGATCGCCTTTGTGAGGAGCTCGATCATGGAGAAGTCAACCCATCAAGTTTCAAGCCACCTGCCGTTGCAGCAGTTCGTTGCTGGTGCCGTGGGCGAACTGGAGAGGCTTCATTACAGCAGACGAACGCTCGCGCGCTATCGCGCAGTCTGGCGACATCTCATCGCGTTTTGTCACGAGATGAGCCTGGAAGATCAGTATTCGTACGAGCTGGCTGAACAGTTTCGCACTGCGTATCATATGTATGAGGGTGAGTGCCTGAACTCACGGCAGGGGTGGCGACGGCATATCGTGTTTGCCCTCAAGGTTCTGGAGGATTTTGCGCGTGACGGACACATTGAGCGTACCGTCACCGACATGCAGAAGATCCAGGTCCCGGCGCCCATGAGCACGACATTGCGCGACTATGAACTGTACTGTCGAGATCGTCGTCATCTTCGCACAACGACCCTTCGCGAGCGGATGCGGGAGATCGCGATATTCGCGGATTTCCTTGGTTCAAGGAATATCACGTTTTTTGACCAGATGCAGCCGGCCGATCTCTGCGCATTTGTGACCTCGCAACATCGCCTGGCGGCCAAGTCCGTCTCACGGATCGTTTCCGATGTGCGTGGTTTTCTGCGCTTTCTTCTGCTGCGAGGAATTCTGCAGCAGGATCTCAGCCATGTATTGCCGGTGGTCCACGTTCCCCGCGATGCGACTGTTCCATCGGTCTGGGATCCGGAACTTGTGATCAGGTTGCTCGAAGTCGTCGATAGAACCTCGCCCAAAGGCAAGCGCGATTACGCGATCCTTCTGCTTGCCTGTCGCCTCGGATTGAGAGCGAGCGACATTCGGACACTAACCATCGACGATCTGAAGTGGGAAACGGCCACAATAGAGGTTAAGCAGTCGAAGACCCTCGCACCTCTTTGTTTGCCATTACCGGAAGAAGTCGGCGAAGCCCTGATTGACGATCTGAGATCGGGCCGTCCTCAATCGGGTCATCGAGAAGTGTTTCTCACGTTGAATGCGCCTTTCCAACCCTTCTGGGAGGCTACTAACCTGCATCACATCGTCAAGCATTGGAAGGCCCTCGCCGGGATTCGTTTCCGGACTCCACAACGCCATGGTTTGCACTCGCTACGCCACACACTCGCGACACGACTGCTTCATGAACAGACGCCGTTTCAAGTCATCAGCGACATCCTGGGGCATGCGACGACGGCCTCGACGTTGATCTACGCGAAGACCGACGTGGAAACCCTGCGCACTGCCGCGTTGAACACCGAGGAGATGCGCCATGTCTAGTAGCGCATTCAAGGGGCAGTTCCGGAGCGTTGTCGGCTCACTTATGGAACAGTTCGTCCAAGAGAAACGGGCGTGTGGTTATCGATATGATGAGCAAGCCCGCTTGCTGGCATGCTTTGACCGCTTCCTGAGCGATGAAGCGCTATCCGAATGCGTGCTGCCGCGCTCGATCAGCCGCAAGTGGCTCGCCAAACAGCCCCACGAGAGTAAGAGCACCCACGATCATCGTATCTGCGCAGTTCGCCAATTTTCCCTGTTCATGTGCCGGCTGGGATATTCTGCTGACGTGCCGGATCGATCGCTGACGGCAAAGCGCTCTGACAGTTTCTCGCCACGCATTCTGACCCACGCCGAGATTCAGCGGCTGTTCCAGGCGGCTGACCAGCTTACACCGACCGCACGATCCCCAATGCGGCATCTCATTATGCCGGAAGTGCTCCGGCTCCTGTATGGCTGCGGCCTGAGGGTGGGCGAGGTGCTGCACCTGCGCGTGGCCGACGTTGACCTTGTTCGGGGAATCCTGACGGTGCGTGAGGGCAAATTTCGAAAGGACAGGCTCGTTCCCCCAGCCTTGCCCCTGGTACAGCGCCTTCGAACCTACGCGCAAGTCATGGGCGATCGCCCGTCCGATGCCTACTTCTTCCCTTCGCCATCCGACGGCCCGTTGAGCCACCCAGCCGTCTACTGGCTGTACCGGGAGCTGCTGTTGCGCTGCGGGGTCCCGCATGCCGGCAGGGGCAAGGGGCCGCGCTTACATGATCTGAGACATGTTTTTGCCGTCCATGCGTTGCTGCGGTGGTGCCAGGAGGGAGCCGACCTCAATGCGAAGCTCCCGGTGCTGGCGACCTACATGGGCCATCGCTCCCTCGCTGGAACGCAGCGCTATTTGCATCTGATCGCCGAGCTGTTTCCGGAGATCACGGCGCGCACCAGCGCTGCCTTCGGTGATGTCATCCCGCGGAGGAACGGATCATGAAACCGACGGATTTCTCCGTGCTCGTGACCAGCTTCCTGACGCACCATCTGGCCGCACAGCGCAACCTAAGCCCCAACACGATCAAGGCCTATCGCGACGTGTTCACCCTGCTGCTGCGATTCTGTCGAGACGTGCAGGGAATCGCACTGGAGCGTCTGTCTCTGGCACAGATCGACGTACCGCTGGTCGAGGCATTCCTTGATCACCTGGCCAATGACCGGCACGTTTCGGTCAGCACACTGAATCATCGTCTCGCGGCGTTGCACGCGTTCTTCCGATACGTACAATCGGAAGAACCCGAGCGCCTGCTCCAGTGTCAGCAGATCCTCGCGATCCCGCTACGGCGACAGCCGCGCGCCAGTGTCGGTTACCTCTCCAAGGAATACCTTGCACAGCTTCTCGCACAACCGGACCTGCATACGTCTGAGGGCCGCCGGGATGCAGTGATGTTGAGCGTACTTTATGATACCGGTGCCCGGGTACAGGAGTTGATTGACCTGAACGCCGGGGACGTGCGCGTGGATCCTCCATCGCAGGTGCGGCTCATGGGAAAGGGCCGAAAGCTGCGCGCCGTGCCCCTGATGGACTCGACCGTCGAACTGCTACGCCAGTATCGACGCGATAACAACCTCGATCGCCCTGAACATGCCGACAAACCGCTCTTCCAGAACCGGCAAGGCACACGGTTATCGCGCTCGGGTGTGCGTTATCTTCTGCAAAAGTATGTGATTCCTGTACGGCGAAGTCACCCCGAATTCACGCAGCGGGTGAGTCCTCACAGCCTGAGGCACACAAAGGGAATGCACCTGCTGCAAAGTGGCGTCCCGCTCGAGATCATCCGCGACTTCCTGGGGCACGTCGATGTGAAGACAACTGAGATCTATGCTCGCGCAAATCTTGAGATGAAGCGCAAGGCTCTCGAGAAAGCCACCGACGGTGCACCGCTTCCAAAGTTCCCATCCTGGCAGCAGAACAAAACGCTGCTCGAATGGCTGCATTCGCTGTAGGACTGCGGAGGTTACGCACGCCGTTTTTTGGAATGCGGGCCTCCACATCCTGCCCAAACTTTTATGTAGAGTTCCGACGACGGGAAACCTTTGCTATCGCGAGCGGGATTCAACACTGCACATAACAACTTTCGGCCGGTAATATCGCAAATGTGCTGCAGCACATTTGCGCTACCTTACCGTGGCCACGAGCACCGTGTGCTCCACAACCAGCCCCTTCGACCTGCTTCCGCACCCCGCACCCATTCCGTCTGCGCCCGCTGTGCCAGAGGACGTCTGAACGCAGTCATGCGACCGGCGATCGAAGTGGCGGACATCTTCCGCCGCTGCGGCCCTCAGCATCGGCAAACCCATGCCGAAGGGCTCAGTCGTGCCCAGCGTCGCGTGATGAGCGCCATCGAACTGTGTCGTACCGCCGCGCTCGGCGCCCATCTCGAGCAGTGCAATACGTGCTCACATCAGCGCATCACCTACAACTCGTGCCGGCATCGCGCCTGCCCGAAGTGCCAGTCGCTCGCCCGTGCGCAATGGCTCGAACGTCGGCGCGCGGAACTCCTCTCATCGGTCGAGTACTTCCATGTCGTCTTCACGCTTCCCGAATCCATCGCTGCGCTCGCCTTGCAGAACAAGAAGACGCTCTACGATCTGCTGTTTCGCGCCAGCGCCGAGACGCTGCGCACGATCGCCGCCGATCCGAAGCACCTGGGCGCCGAGATCGGCTTCATCACAATCCTGCATACGTGGGGCCAGAAGCTGCTGCATCATCCCCATGTGCATTGCGTTGTGCCAGGCGGTGGCATCGCCCCGGACGGCGAGCGCTGGATCGCCTGCCGTCCGGGCTTCTTCCTGCCCGTGCGGGTGCTCTCACGGCTCTTTCGCCGATTGTTTCTCGAACAGCTGGGCCGCGCGTTTGACGCCGGCGGGCTGCGCTTTCATGGCCAGCTTGAGTCGTTGCGTGACCCGCGAGCGTTCGCCGCCTGGCTCGCGCCCGCTGCTCACGTGGATTGGGTCGTCTACGCGAAACCACCGTTTGGTGGCGCCGAACACGTGCTCGACTACCTGGGCCGCTACACCCATCGCGTCGCCATCTCCAATAACCGGCTGCTTGCCTTCGACGAGCGCACCGTGCAGTTTCGCTGGAAGGACTACCGGCACGAGGCCAGGCAAAGGACCATGACGCTCACGGCCGACGAGTTCATTCGCCGCTTCCTGCTGCATGTGCTACCAGAGGGCTTCAAGCGCATCCGCAGCTACGGATGGATGGCCAACTGCCACCGGTCTGACAGGCTCGCTACGTGCCGGCAACTGCTCGGCGTCGAGGCTCCCGCCGCCGCGTCAGCCGAGCCCAGCGAAGACTACCGTGACTGCTACCAGCGACTGACCGGCAAGTCGCTGCGCGACTGTCCCGTGTGCGGCACGGGACACATGCTCCGTATTGAAAGTATGCCCGGTAGCCTCCCACGAGCCCCGCCAGGTTCCGTCCATGCCCACTAGTTGCCAATGCACCTGTTTCTGGACACGTTTGCCTATCCCGACGAGGCAAGCGCGGCTGCACTCGTACCTTCGATTCGTCGCAGCACCCGAATGGCACAAAACGTCAAAGCCTTTGCCTGCGGCTCACTACATTCGTGCGTCTCTCGCCACGCAGGCGTCACGCGATTGTGTCGAGCACAGGTGCGATAACCCACCACGGGCCTCGCAAATTACCGCAGCAGTCATTCAATGCCCATAGCGGTCACCGCCTGTGGAGCGGTTTAGCGCAAACGGTTTTTTAGTTACCGACCGCGGACTGATCTCAATCGGCCTAGTGATGCGCCTGTAGCCGCGATCGCTAACGAAAAAACGCTCTGCACTATATTAATAGCTCCCTATGCCCGCAACTCCTACCCTTCGCGGAGCGGGCTGTCCTTCCGCCCGGACAACCGACTCGTGTCGGACCCAAGACAGAAACTTTTGGCTACCCCAACGACCTCCTATGAGGAACAACAGTCCACGTACGTTAGAATTACGAAACCTCGCCGGGGAGGTCTATCGCCCCGCCAGCCAACACCACATTTTGTGACAGCACGACTTATCGCCGTTGAATTTAGTGGCCGAAATTGCGGAATCGGCTGTTTCCGGACCCGCTCGAAGGGCCGATGAAAGTCGAAAGTACGTGAAGGTCAGGCTTCGCTCTCTCATGAGCTCACGCGCCCGCCCGTCGCTGCGGAACTGCCTTTGATGTTCGGCCCGGTTGCCGGAGAGATCTGGCGGTTAGTTGCGTCTAGTCCCCTTTTGCCCATCGACAACGGTGAGCTTTTCCGGGATCTGACCGGGAATCCACCACATTCATAGCGTGGTTGATCAGGCCAACGACTTGCGGAACTCAACAATTCCGCTTTCCCTTTCCAAGCCGCGAGCTGGTACGCGGCATCAAATCCGTCATCGGCGGATCAATGCCCACCGGTCGTCGCGGCCCGGCTCATTGCTTCACGGTCACAGCAATCGAGCGCGAACGTCACACGCAACGGCTCGCCGTTGTCGCAGCTAAACTCGAAGCCCTCAGAACACCAACGCTGGTTGCTCTTCGCCACTGCAACCTTGCCGTCGTGTCGACGCTGCGGTCGTGGTGGAGAAGGCCGGCGTTGTAGCAGCAAGTCGTGAACAAGCATCACCCGGTACACACGTTTGGCGTTCACCGGAGCGACGCCCCGGCACTCCCGGTCACGGGGCAGCATGCCCCAGACACGGCGATAGCCATAGCTCGGCAAGTCGGCGACCGTCAGCCGAATCTCTTCCACCAAGCCTGCATCATCCGTCTTCCTTGCGCTGCGTCCATCCTGCCAGTCAGCAGAACGCGCAAGCCTTGCCGTCACGTTCGAGCGCGCTACACCGAGAACATCGCAGACCTGCTTCACTGCTCGTCCCCCGGCAATGAGGTTGAGCGCGCAATCCATTTTCGCGACTTCGCCACCTCCACCGCCTCACGGAGAATCTCGTTCTCCATGGTCTTTTTGCCGAGCAGTTGCTGGAGTTCCCTGATTTGCTTCAGCGCATCGCTCAGCTCCGACGCTGGTACGACTTCCTCGCCGGCACTGACAGCCGACAGGCTGCCATCCTGATACAGCTTGCGCCAGTGAAACGGCTGGTTCGGATTCACGCCGTGCTGGCGTGCAACCATCGAGACCGACTTGCCCGGCTCGAAACTCTCTCTCACCATCGCCAGCTTCTCTTCCGCTGACCACCGCCGCCGGCGTTCAGGTCCCATCAACACTTCCATCACTTCTTGTTTGTTGTTAGTCAAAAACACAGTCATATGCCTACCCGCTATTTTAAGTGGGAAACTGTGTCCGGCGATTCAGGGGGCCGCTCCATCAACCACCTGAAAACCTCCCGACTGCTCAGTGCCCACTTGAAGACGCTCGCATTTTGCGCCGATTCCGGCGGAGAAGCGGCCAGGCCTGTGGAGGCAAGGCTTGCGCAATCTTGTCGGCACGTATCGAGGTCGGGCCTTGCCACCACAGCGGTTCGCTCCTTTTGACCGCCAGCACAAATGGTTGCGTGCGCGACTCGAACCACAGCCGCAGGGGACGGTCACCGCCGTACACCTCGTCGCCGTTGACCCAGCCACAGGGCACCCCCGCACCCAGCGTCCGTTCCAGCATTCGGCTGGCAAGTTGGGGTTTTGTTGCGAATTCCATGGTGTCGGGCACGCCCGCCGCCCGGCAGCGACCACGATCATCGATCCAGCCCTGCGGCATGTATAGTTCCCGGTCGATAAATGCGCTGCCTCAGTTGCCCGCCTAGCACAGAAACACACCAATCTGGCTGTTCTCGATGCACCCTACCGTGCCGCTGTACTGGCGCTGCACTCCGGCGGAATATTCGCCCTTCTTGAGAAAACCCGTCTCATCCACAATCAGCACGGCGTCACGCTCGCCCAGTTGTTCAACGACGTAGTCGCGAAGGACATTGCGAGCCGCGTCAGGATCCCACTGCGCCCGCCCGAGGAGGTGCTGCACGCCATCGGGTGTGGCCTCGCCGATCCATTCTGCGAGTTGCCAGCCATTCTTGCGTTCGACCGTGCCCAGCAGACCTTCTAGATAGGCCAGCGAACGCTGTCGCGGCTCGGCGCGCCTGAACAGGCCAGCCAGTCTTTCATGCAATAGATCGATTTCATGTTCCCACGCTTTTGCGATCTCTTTCATAGTCCTGTACAAAGTAGTAGTACGAAATTAGTATAGGAAAAAATAAGTACGTCTGTAGTGCTAAGGTGGGCCCCGTACGTCTATGCGAGCGCCGCAGAACACTTGTCAAACTGGTCCTTCAGTTAGCATCGTAGCTTATACGGAGAAGCAAGGCCTCTCCCTTCCTTTGACTCGCGAGAACTTCACCGGTAGCTTGCCTCGGATTGTTTTATGCACGTTGCCACCGGTCGCTGCCATGCGTTGACTAGAAGTTGTGCTTCATCCTAACCATGAAGCCTGTCTGTCCTTGACCGGGAGCCGGGCTCGGCACCGGTTGCCGTGCTTCCGCTAACGGAGACCATCGCTTTTCCTTGGTTCCAGACGTGGCCGCCCATGAAATATACCGATGATAGTTTCGACAAGGAGTAGTTGATACGCCCCACAACCAACTCAGATCTGTCATCGCTGCCTTGTAGGAAAGCTTGCCCCTGCACGATAAACTGGAGGGCCGGCGTCACGAGATAACTGGCACCAAGATAAAACAAGTCGCTTTGATGGTCGGTCGCGCGACTAGCCTTCGAGCGATTGCCCAACACCTTCTAAGTACAGTTGCCATTTTTGTCTGCATCGGCGCGGACGTGTGCCCGAAACAGCGCCTCGCCAATCCTTGTGACCAAGCCAGCAACAAGCGCGTTCCCCATAAGCATTGCGCGCGCAACATCAGAGACCTTCGGACAAGCAGTAAATCCACGGGGAAAACCATTGAGTTCTTCCAACTCTTCCGGAGTCAAGCGCCGCAATAATCCGGATGCCTCACGTACTGCGTGCTTCGTCCGACTCGGGGTGACGCCGCCCTCGGAAGTGATTATCGTTCTGGATGGCAGGTCCAGTCGGTCTGGGAATAACATCGAGCCTTCTGTGTAGTCATACGCGAAGCCGTTTTTCTGACGAGGAATTCTTTTCGCCGCCTTTGCGGCCAGCCACTTTTCCTCATCGGCATTGCGGATATAGAACTCGCTCGGTACCGGTCCGGATTTGCGAACAACGTCCCCTAGCGTCAGTGCCTTGGGTGAGCCGGTGAATTCGCTGTAGTCATCGAAGATAGCCGCCTTTGCAGTACCCGTCCAGACAGCCCCATCTATCATTAGGCCAGCGTTCGAAAATCGGCTCTTTCCTGTTGAAAGTGAACGATACGACATCTGCTCCGAGAACGGCTCGGACTGCAAACTCAACGCCGGCCCAGATGCATCCATCTCATTTGCCAGTCTCCCGGAAAAGGCCCTAGTCAACACAGATTTCTCGAACCATGTGACCCCCGCAGATTCAACCTCGTGTGCCATTTTATTGAAAAGCGCGGTGCTGTTATGGTACGCGACCATGAAGGTCCGCCGACGTCGCTGCGCGAAGCCGTAATCGGCTGCATTGATGACTCGCCATTCGACTGCATAGCCCATGTTGTAAAGCGTCGATAGCACTACCGCGAAGTCGCGCCCTCGGCATACAGCTGGCGAGGAAATCAACCGGTCGACGTTCTCGAGTATCACGTATCGGACAAGCCGCTGGTCATCTATTCCCTGCTGGAGAAGTTCGGCGATGGACCACCACAGAACTCCCTTCTTTCCCTCGATTCCGCGAGATTTTGAAAGCGGCTTCGCAACAGAATAGTCCTGACAAGGGAAGCCACCAACCACAACATCGGGACAGGCATCGCGAATCGCCGCTCGGCCTTCTACGGAACTCAGAACCTTTGCAATGTCTTCATTGAGATGGACGTCCCCGTTCCAGCGAGCACGATAAACCTCACTCGCATGCTGTCGCTTCCGGCTGGGCTCCCACTGATTGCTCAAAACGACGGAAAATGGCTTTCCGTGAACCCGCTCGAGCCCGAGCCGAAAGCCACCAACGCCAGCGAAAAGCTCGACGACCTGTAGGGCCGGCTCCGAAAATGGACAAGAATTGACTGTAACCACCATTGCGCTCCAAAAGAAAGGTGGTCAGTCAAGAAACGTGTTTTATCCAGCTGTCGATAAAAGGCCGGATGCGCGAACAGCTTCCTTAAGAGGTGCCGTGGTGATGACGTCGGGCGTGGAGGTATTGTGAGCAGCTTGATGCGAAACTACGCTTGATTGAACAGCGAAGCGCGGCGCGCATTAGACCGCGCGCACAAGCAATTCGATGAAGGGGCAAAGTATTGCCACCGTCAGGCAAGACAGGCCGACGCGGTGCTTGATGCCCAGGTCCGCCGACGACGCGACTAAAATTGATATCGACGCGAGCCTGAAAGGCCCGCGCCGAATTACACGTGTGCCCTATAAAGGGAGTGAGTGGTCGGCACGCCCTCTACGGTCTGCCCGAAGCGTGAGTTACCGGGGGCTCATACATTGACGAATCCAATGTCCCGCGACCTTTGCCAACTGCGCTGGCATAGCATTGCCGAGCTGCCGCAGCGCTTGACTCGATGAACCTGCCGGTATGAACGTGTCTGGCATTCCCTGCAATCGGCAAGCCTCGCGGACAGTAAAATATCTTACGGCACCCATGCCGTCGACCAGCATATTCTCGCCCCCTGGGACGCCATGACACCCGGCTTTGAGAGCCTTGGCCGGCTCATCAATCGGACTCCCTGCGTGACCAGGATAGGCCTTCGCGCCCGCCCGATATTCGTGTCGCTGGGAACACTCTCTGAACGTCGATTCCCCGAGGCCGACGAATGCATCCCGGCAAGTCACCCACGGCAACCCCTCCGGCTCTATAAGGGTTCGGCTCAGTGCTCGAAAAACTGTCCGCTCAACGCGCGACGTTGGCCCACAAGCCGGACGCGACAAACCATGCCTGTCCCAGTAACGTCCGCCTATCCACTTGTCCCACACCAAACGTTCAACGCTGTGAGTGGCTGAGGGAAAAGGGACTAGCGACCCGCAGTCCCTGCGCACACCAGCAATTAGCACCCGTTCTCTCTTCTGTGGTGCGCCATAGTCCGCAGCATTTACGGCAATCACAGCAACCTGGTACTTATCACCGCGCTCGAAGCCGCTGCCGTCACCGCATCTCAGGCCGCCCAGAATTCGCGCCCGATATTCCGAGAAAGCTGGCCTCAATAGGCCCTTGACGTTCTCAAACAAGAACGCGGGTGGCTGCAGCGTTCGAACGGCACGAATCGCTTCCGGCCACATATCTCTGGGGTCGGTTTCGCCCGCTGCGCGTCCGCCCTTCGAGAACGGCTGGCATGGTGGACCACCGGCTACAAGGTCGACCGCATCAATGTCATTCCAATCGATTTCCCGAACATCCCCTTCTATCACACGGCGGGATTCCGCAACCTAATGACCCAGTAAATTGTTGCGCAAAGTGGTGCACGCGGTCGCATCCACTTCATTCACCCACCTGTGCCCGAAACCCGCTTGTGCCAACCCAGTGAGCATTCCACCACAGCCAGTGAACAACTCGCCACAAGTGAGGACATTGGCATCTTCCGGGACTGCATGTCCCGGGACCATCTCCTGCAAATACGAACGGACCATCATACGAGCCTTCAGTTGAAAGCTCGTGTAGCCGCTGTTTTTATCGCCCGAAACTCAGCCCGCTACGCTAGACCAATTCAGATGCGTCGCGGCCTACGACCCACCCTCCTGCGACGCAACTCCGCGACAACCGATTACCGAAGCTCGAGACGCGGCTACTTCGCGACGATCAAAGAAAAGACGCCGTCTTTACCCATCGGCAGACCGTCAAATCCGAATTCAAAATAAAATGTATAAATAGATGGATTTTTTCTCTTTAATCTACCAATTTATACATATGCGATTTATACGTTGCCTGATCAAAACAATAAGAATATCGTTCCGCTAAATCGACGCCGCACTCAGGCGTCGCAGCCAAACAAACGGTATCCCCGTGCCAGGGGAACAGTTAGACCAGGAATTTAGAACGATGAACTCACGGCCACAAACCATTCAAATCTTCCTGCCAAGCGGCGACCCGCGCGGCATTCGCATTGCTGAAATCACCACACGCATCGTCCAGGCCATTGATGTGCCGCGAAGCCGTGTCGCGGAATTCCTCGAAATGCGCGAGAGCGAGCGCCTGTCCGTGTACATCCTGGTTGGCGAGGCGGACGACGGTTCCGGCAAGCTCGCCTATATCGGGCAAACGGGTGACCTCCGCAAAAGGCTAGTCGCCCACAATAATGAAAAAGACTTTTGGCAGCGCGCTTTCATTATTTCAACCCGTACTGAAAGCCTGACTCAAACGCACGCGCTGTTTCTGGAAAACCTTCTGATTCAAGAGGCGCGGAACGCGGGCCGTTATCGCATTGACAACTGCAACGGCGGTAGCAAACCACATGTCCCTGCCCCTTTAGCCGCGGACTGTTACGAGATATTTGATACCGGTCGTACTCTCGTTGCCTCACTGGGTTTGCCGCTGTTTGAGCGATTTGGCAATCCTGCAGCAACAAAGGAGTCTGAAGATATCCTCTTCTGCAGACGAGCGAACACTTCCGCATCCGGCTACTATACGGACGAAGGCCTCGTCGTTCTCCGTGGCTCGATTGGGAAGGCCGACGTCAGTCGCGGATTTCAAAACCACTCGTTTGCCCGACTGCGTGAGGAGTTATTGCAGCAAAAGAAGATTTCCGTCCGCGACGGCGCACTTTACTTTGACGAAGACCTTCTGTTCACGTCGCCCAGCGGTGCGTCCGCCGTTGTCTGCGGGAGCGCGTGTAACGGCTGGCTCGATTGGAAAAACCAGCACGGGGTGACATTGCACGAACTCAAGCGAAGACAGGACGCCGACGCGTCACCGGCAACGTATCAACTGGCTGCATAACACGTTAGCCAAAACGGCAGGATAGATTTGGGCGGCGTGCGGTGCCATTACTGAGCTCTAGGTCGATATCAACAAGCACAATCTGTCAGCAAAGCCGCTGCTTTAGCGTACAATCCTAGCGAGCCCCTGGCTCGGTCACCGTAAAAAGGGCGGAAAGGGAGCGCCCTCGATACCTCGATTCCGGAGCAATCCATCAGAGCATGACGACTGACGTCGGCGATTCGACGAGACACTTGTGGTGTTCCGAGTGCAGAATCTCGCCTATCCGCTGAATCATCGGTACGACGAGCGCATTACCCATCAGTCGGGCTCGAGCGGCATCACTGACACCTTGAAGTTCTGTGAAGCCGCGCGGGAATCCGTTGAGAGTTTCCAATTCCTCCGGGGTGAGGCGTCGAAGCTGCCCTGAACCGTCTCGGATTGCGTGCTTTGTGCGCGATGGCGTAGTACCTCCTTCCGACGTAATGATTGTCCGACTTGGCCGGTCAAGCGAATCGGGAAAGCTCATCGCTCCCTCGGAATAGCTGTACTCAAAGCCATTTGCATTCCGGGGCGTAACTTTCGCCGCTTTCGCCTGAAGCCAGCGCGCCTCGTCCTCCGGCTTGATATAGAACCCAGACGGTACCGGTCCAGTCTGTCTGACGACATCACCCAGCGTGAGCGCGTCGTGGTGGCCCGTGAACTGCATAAAATCCTTGATGGTGGCAGCCTTCGCCGAGCAGGTATAAACAGCTCCGTCGAGCATCAAGCCAATATTACCAAAGCGCGTGCGCCCGTTCGAGAGAGGACGGTACGCCAGTTGCTCGTTCAGCGGCTCTGAGAGGACGGACAACGCGGACTGCACTGCTTCCGGAGCGTTCACCAAAGTACATGGAAATGCGCTGTATAGCAAAGTTTGCGTGAGCGGCGTTCGCCCTGACACCGACGCGGCCGTACGAAGCTTCCGGTAGATTCCCGTAGATTCGTGATATGCACAGATATAAATGCGCTTGCGACGCTGTGCGTGCCCGTATTCCGCCGCGTTGAGCACACGCCACTCAGCCGCGTAGCCCAACGCCTTGAGCGTCGACAAAATCACAGCAAAATCCCGCCCTCGACTGGCAGCAGGACTCGAAGTCAGACGGTCGACGTTTTCAAGCACCAAATACTGGACAGGGCGATTGTCGTCGTTCCGCTGCTGCAGGAGTTGTGCAATGGACCACCACAACGCACCCTTCTTGCCAGCAAGCCCTTGTGATTGCGATAGCGGTTTTGCGACTGAATAGTCCTGACACGGAAATCCGGCACAGATGACGTCAATCTTCGACTCTCGCACCCGTTCGCGCCCCTCTTCGGACGACAAGACCGACTGCATATCTTCATTGAGGTGAACTCCCTCTGCCCAGTGCTTCTGGTAGACCATGCTCGCGTGCTGGATCCGCGTCGACGGCTCCCACTGGCAACTTAGACTGAATTCGAACGGTGCTCCGTGGACTGACTCGAGCGCCAGACGGAATCCACCGACTCCGGAAAAGAGGTCAGCGGTATAAAGCTTTGAGGTGTTGCTTTGAGACATCCTGTTTCCCACTTCTGTTAGAGGAAACAGGTATTGCGATCAGTTTTAGCTCGGTCTCAGCTACGTCGCGGAGGTCGGAATGACGACGCGCCGTCTAAGAATTCTTAACCACGCACCGGTCATGACAACACGAGTATGCAGATTCTTAAACGAACAAAGAGCGACAATGAGTTAGCCTTCCGATAGGACAACACCCTGCACGGACCTGAATGAAGAATCTGTAATGAGTGGAGCGACGATTTTTTGATTTGTCGGCATAAGTTTGTCCAGAGAACAGCCACGCTCTTCGATGACTGTGGCATAGTGCGGCAATTAACCCTTGAAGAGATAACTATGGCAACTCTCGAAACCATTCGAGCGCGAATCGCAAACCTAGAAGCCCAAGCGGCATCGGTAGCTGCAAAGCAAAGTTCGGGTGTTCTCCAGAAAATTCACGACTTGATGGAAAGACACGGTCTTGTGATTGCTGACATCGAGGCACACCTCGGCAAGAAACGTGACCGCAAACCGAGCGTCCAATCCACGGATGCGCGCGGCGCCGTCGCGGCTAAATACCGCGACCCGAAGACCGGCGCAACGTGGTCAGGGCGCGGTCGTGCGCCAGCCTGGATTGCTAGCGCAAAGGATCGAACCAAATTTGAAGTCGTGGCCAGTTCTAGCGCTCCCGTCTCGAAGACAAAGGC
This sequence comes from Paraburkholderia sp. 32, assembly GCF_050435345.1. Lineage (NCBI taxonomy): Bacteria > Pseudomonadati > Pseudomonadota > Betaproteobacteria > Burkholderiales > Burkholderiaceae > Paraburkholderia > Paraburkholderia sp. 32. The sequence goes on along the minus strand of NZ_JBNDKD010000002.1, from coordinate 381,150 downwards.
GGTTGCCAAGGCTGGAAACTATGTGCGAGGCCCGCAACCGGCCCTGTACCGTGATCCTAAGAGCGGCACGACTTGGAGTGGTCGGGGCCGAGCGCCGGCGTGGATTGCGAATGCGAAGGACCGCGCCAAGTTTCTGATCGCGGATACTGCCGATTTGAGCACCATTTCTTCGACATCTGGAAAGGCACCGGCAAAGAAGGCTGCAGCTAAGAAAGTGTCCGCGAAGAAGACCGCAACACGGTCTGCGCCCGCAGAAAAGAAGTCCGTTCGCGCTGGCACGGCCTCTAAGAAGGTGACCGCGAAAAAGGTCGTCTCAAAAGCGGCAGCAAAGAACGTATCTGCCAAAAAGGCGACAACCAAGAGTGCACGGGTGAAGGACATTGAGACGGATGCCGCAGCACCAGCGGCGGTAGCAGAGCACATCAATGGCGCAGTGGCGGTGCCAACGGGAGCGTGACCGCCCTTCGGCGCAACAGCTATGCAATCGACCGCTACATCTCAGGGGTCGTGTCTGAGCTTTGAGATGCAGCGGTCGATTTGCTCTAGTCTTAACTGTTGAACCTAGGAATTGCCGAGCGGGAAAAAAGCGGCCGGCCGCTATGTGTCTTTCTGCGCCGCTTTTCGTTGCTTAAGCCGCCTGTCCCAATATTCTCTTCGCACTTGATGGAAGGAAGGCAAGCCCAGATAGATCTGCTGCGTCGAATCGGAAAGATTCAGTAGGTTGCGCGTAAGCTGATGGTCAGCAAAGCGGGCATGCACACCACCGAGTTCCTTCCATGTTTTGGAAAGCATGAAATCCATCGTCGGCTCATGCGATGTCAAAAGCAGCACCGGGTTTGTCGGCTCACCGTGGACATTCACGCGACGCCCCCAGTTTAAGGAAGGTCTGCACAACCCGATTTTGCAGCGTTACCTTTCACATCGAGCGCAGCCTCGGCGTTCAGATCTATGTTGGTGAGTTCATCGCCATGGGTTTCTGCGCGCCGGAGCGCTCTCACCAGACATATGGCCTTCACCGGCCCGGTGGTTCAAGCTTTGCGCAAAGCTCTGCGCGCCATCCATAAATTGCCCAAAGCAAACAGCGTGGTGATCTGGGCGATGTTCTTCATCAAACCACGATAGCGGGTCTTGAGGTAACCGAACTGCCGCTTGAGGACGCGAAACGGGTGTTCGACCTTGGCCCGAATACCCGCCTTCAGGCGTTCGATCTGATCGTAGATCGCGTCCAACGAATCGCTCAGATCCAGTTTCCTGCGCTTTGCCGGTCGCATTGCCACATGCCAACGAACCGCGTCAGTCTCACAACGCTTCTCGATACCTTGATAACCGGCGTCCGCGTACACATCCGTTTCTTCACCATGCAGCAACGCCTAAGCTACGGTGATGTCGTGAACGTTGGCCGCTGTTCCAATGACCGTATGGACCAGGCCTGAGTCGGCGTCTACGCCGACATGCATTTTCATTCCGAAGTACCAGTTGCCACCTTTCTGCGTGGATTGCATTTCCGGATCGCGCGTGCCGGAGCCATTCTTTGTCGAAGTGGGCGCGGCAATCAGGGTAGCGTCGACTGCCGACCCAGCCCTAAGCATCAGGCCTTTCTCCTTCAGGATTTCATTGACCAGCGCCAGCATTTGCACCGCCAGTCCGTGCGTCTCCAGCAGGTGGCGGAACCGGAGAATCGTGCTTTCGCAAGCGAACCATCGCGCCGTCCAGACCCGCGAACTCGCGATAAAGCGGCACGTCATACAGTGCCTCTTCCATAGCAGGGTCTGACAGACCGAACCATTGCTGCATGAAATGAATCTGCAGCATCGTTGCAATCGGGAACGGCGGCCGACCGGTTTTGCCCGTGGGATAGTGCGGCTCGATCAGCGCGATCAGCTTCAACCAGGGCGCAACGCGTTGCATCTCATCGAGAAATTCCCGCTTCCGAGTGCGCTTCGTTGACAGATCCAGACCAAGACCAAGCTGCGTCATCACGTTGCTCCTCACCTAATTCGCTCTGTTTGCAGGATAGCTCAGCCGCAACGCAATGCCAGGACTTTTGCAGACCTTCCTTAACAAATTTCTTGAGGAGTTCGATCTCTTTTTGGGTAAAGTGGTCACGCAAGACCGATATGACGACCACAGCTTCCGGAAGCTTCGAAGCAAGAGCCTTAAGCTTCGTCAGTTCGCGCACCGTAATCTCTCGCTTCATCATGAGATTCATAAGTCATATTGGACTGTCACAGTACCGCGCCCGGCCACATCCTGGAAATATCGAGACCAGCGATAGTCGGGAAAACTACAAACCCATCTGAACGAGCGTGCGAAAGTGCTGAGTTCGAACAAAACGGAAGGTACACCAAGGGGACAAGAGATGGTATAGCCTCAAATCCGTTCAGGCGCAACACTCCTTCGTCGTTCAGCTGGCGTGTCGTCAACTCGAGCAAGATAGCGAAAACGCCGAGGAATGCTGCACGAGCTGGCAAACGCTGGACCTGAAGCCCAACATAACGAATGTGATGTGCACCCGCCCACCGTGCACTCGTAGGATTAAGCCATTCAAATGGCGTCGCAGTGCGATTTTCGTAAATCAATCTGAACCAGGCTAGGGCAAGGTGCCTCGGATCAAGGTTGCTTCCTTCTATTCGCCCGGTTTCGCGCAAGGCAAGCATGGTCGCCGCGCTCCTTGAACCCGCGCCGCAAGGGAATATCCAATGATGCAGCTTCAGGAGCGTACTCAAATAGAGTGCTTGCGAACTCGATTCGTAATGGTCTTTGCGATTCACGCCGTCATTACGCGAACGTAACCGGGGCGATAAGGCGATATCCCACTCAAGCATTGACATGGAGGACTGTGAGCTCGTCGAGCGCAACCGCGAAGGCAAATGGGCACGCCGTCGTACCACATGCTGAATCACCGTTTTCACATCCCCCCACCGGTGCCACGCGTTGGTTGGGTTCTGAACAAGCACTTGCTCCGCCGCGAGAAGGCCGGACGAAGATGCCCACCACTCTTCTAGAACAGAGAAAGGATTCAAGCGATGAATCGTGTCCCGGAGGTCTGCGTGCATTCGCCAGGAAAACTGCGACCCCGTGACAGGGTGTCCGCATTGATTACATGCGTAGAAGCCGCTGTGGCAGTCCATTAATCGCCCGCAGCTTCCAAGGTCGCCGCCACAACTATGGCAACGCGAGGTGAGCGCCATTCCATGTACAGGGCATTCTTCCAACATGTCTAGCTGATGCCAGAAACTGTGATATCCGCTTCTCAGACAGGCTTCGCAAAACCGGAAGTTACGGGAAAACAGATGATTGAAGAGACGCGGGCGTCGCTCGATCGCTGCTGTCTCGGGCAGCGGCACAGGCCAACCCGTCTCACTTTGAACCTTCCGTGGGTCTACGTGGCATGTACGCGCAGATGTGTCAATGGAAGACCTCGGCTGATATCCCAGTGCTGTCCGGAGGACATGCTTCGAAACACCGTTCAAATATGCAAAACGACCGACCAACGAGAGCGTAGATTCTCCTGATAGCGGGCCGAATGTCAGCGCCGTCCACTTCGCTTTCGTACGTTCTGTCCGCAGCATGTGCATTCCTTCACTGTTACCTGGGCTGCCCACCATTGAAGATGCCGGCGTCACATTTTCCGTTCACGACCTCGATCAGGCGGACCCATTCAATGGCCTGCTGCCAGCACTTGAATCTGACATCCGGCGTCAATCTGCCCAACTCAAATTCTGATGCGAAATGAAAAAAGATGAGCACCGTCCTGATTAGGGAGCGAATGGGGATACCAACGATGAACGGATCGGTGCGCGCCTTCTTCGAGGTCATTCCGAGCGCCCCCTTGAAATTCTCTATCTCTTCAGCCAGCGAAAATCTTCGACCGCAAGCTTCAGGAAGAAAAAATGTCGTCCAGGTGACTCCTGCGTGTTGTTGCTGGTCGATAGACTGAAAGATGTCATGGACGTCTTCAATCGATCCCGCGCTTGTGAATTCGACCTCCGCCTCCTTCACTTCATTCCAGACTTCTGCTCTGAGCTTCCCTTTCCTGATCCGGTCGTCGAGCACGTTCATATCAGGATCATGGCCACCGCTGAATACGGTAAGCCCGAAACCCTGATCGTGCATGGCGTGTCGCATGTGCCTGATGAGCCCCACATCCCACTCCGTGATGTGTTCGAGATCATCCAGCAGGAGAACCAAAGTACGAGATGCGGATTTCGAGGCTAGCTCGCACAATCGATTAAGCAGACGCCCTCGCAGATCATTGACAGCACCCGGCATAAGGGTGCCGGTCACCGACATAAGGAAGCTGTTATATAGCTTCCGTTCCGTTTCCTCGGTCCGGCCGGGCGCGAACGCGTGATAAACGGTACAAAGTCCGGTAACGGACTCCTCCAACATTTCCCGCAGGGCTCTCAGTGTCTCTGTTACCCCATCATCATGGGCAGCCTTGAAATACCTTCCTGATATTCTGCTCTTCGCGGCGATCTGGACTGTCTCGTACATCCGCTGAACAGTCGGCGTCTGCAATGGAATCTCAGCTGCTGTGAGCGGATGGCTCATCCACTCACTATTCGTCGGCCGCCACTCTGAAGGAATAGGCCTGAGCGGCGGCATCTCATGGACAGTTGCACGCTCCGGCTGTGCGCTTGTGCTTTCCACGGGGGCGCGCTGCTTCGCGCCGTCATCTGTCACTTGATCGAGCTTGTTTGCTGTATTTGCCATCGCTGCTCCCCATGCCTAGTGGATTACCGCCTGCTCACCGACGTTGCGCCTTACGCCGAAGCCTGTTCCTCGGGTCGATTTCCACAACTACACGAGATTCGGACCTTATCGGTGTCGTAGGTGCCGAAGGCGTAACGAGGCTGTCGGCGTTCGTTGCGTCGATCGACTCAGGCGGTGCCCCCGTCGCGACTTCAGCGGTCTTTTGTAGCATGTCAATCATGCGAAGAATATCCAGCGCAGCTCGACTTTCTTTGACTTTTGAGCCTGTGCGAACTGCTTCGATCTTCCTCTCGAGGAGACGCCTGGCAGCCGTCTTTCCTCGCCGTCCGAACCATTCCGCCTTGGCAAATTTGTTGATCTCCTTTGCGAGGCGTGTGTGCATGGGATGGCGACGCGCGAGTCGGTTTGGCCGGAGAAGTCCAAGAAATCCCCCTTTGAGCCGCTTGATCATGGCAAATGCCAAATTGTCATTCCATCGATGTCTGCATACGATGAGGATCTTGCCCACCAAATCAAATCGCATGGCAAGCCTTTCGTTGGTGTACGTCCTGTTGTCAAGATTGATATGACAGGGCTTGCCCCGTGCGGCATCGCCCTTGACCTCGCACTCGTGCACTTCCGCAAAGAAGGTCCAACCCGGTTCGCCGATAGACGGTAGAGGTTGCGGAAATACCCCTTGGCTCGGGTCGTTCAGCATGCCCCAAACTGTACTGTTAACCGTTTGCCCATACGTACTAAACGAGACGTCCCGCGTATTGAATTGTTCGCAGAACATTTCAAACGTCTCCAGGAGATCTTCGACTCGAATCTTGAGTCGAAGCGCCGCTGCGGCGGGATCGCCGCGCATGGGATCAACGGGGCTCTTGCCGTATGTAGTCGGCAGCGTCTGGTTCGTTTTTCGCGTGAATATCCCAAAAAAACGCTCGACCTGTGGTCTCGACCACCACTTTCTGGGTCCCCCAAGTTGAATCATGCACCCCAGAACATCCATGATGACGGAGGTCACATTCATGGCAATGTTGGATGTGGCATTGTCCATTTTCAGGATTGAGAAGCCGCTGCCAAAAAGTTCGGGAATAATGCCCCCGAGGACGACAGCCCCGTTGGGAATCAGTGACATGATCGACCCCTCTCTCTTTTCGGGAAAGGTCGCCATCTGCAGCAAGTCGAGCACGTCGTCTCCAGACGGAGTCGCGGCGAATACAAAGATGTATCCACATATAGCGAGGGGATATTCGGATACGATCGCACCAAGATGGAAGCGCTCTACCGGCTGCTCGAATTCGACACCATTGGGGTCCTTGAAGACCAATATGCAAGCCGAATCGATCTCGTGAAAATCCAGTTGTCGAACCGAGAGCGGCCGGAAGTTCTCGAAGATGCTGACCTTGTTCTGGCCCGCCTGCAGCTTGTTGGCGACCTTTTCCCCGTACTCTGCCTCCAAATACTCGAAGGGATGTGTGAGCAAGAGATTTTTTTTCCAGCGGCGAAGGCTCTCATAGCCCTCGTCCCTCTGAGTGAAAGGCCACTGTAGCTTCCAATCTAGCCCTGCCTCGTTGAAGGCCTCTTTCAGTAAATCGTGAAAGTCATCGCGAAGATCAATGATCGGAATATTAACCAGTAGGTGATCAGGGTCCCGCTCGAGTGCCACCTTCTTCAGCTTCTTCTCTACTCCCGGGAATGCCTCCAGCGTCAACTGCATCATTCCTGACGCACCCCCTATCCTGACATTCCCCTCCGCGTCCGCTACAGCCCGACCAGTGAATGGAGCCCTGCGCGTATATTCGCGCAAACGCATCCCTTCGAGGCAGGCGAAAAATCCGTATATCGAACCCGTGGACGGATCAATGGTCAGGCAACGATCTAGGATCCGGCGAACATTACGGTCGTTAATTCCGGTACTGCTCTTTATTTCGTCATACGATGCGCTGTTGCAATACATCTCGACAGCGACGGCTCTGGCGTTAAACACCGGCCATGCCACGGGCGGGACCTCTGTTTGCGCCGGCCTTGGCCATAATGTGGTGTCCCGTAGCCGATAGGGGACCTTGTTACGCGCGGGCACGGTCGATCACCCGAGATCGGACTGCTGGTGATTTGAGTCGCCGGCCTGTGACTTGTTCGCCAGCCTCTCCTTTTTGGTCCGGGCTGCCTCCAACGGATACGGCGACGCACCGGACACGCTTCCGTTCTGAGCATTGCCCCCGCCATCCAACACCGCAGCCAACCCACTGAATGGTGCTGTGTATCTATTCTCCCGCGAGCGCAACCCCTTGGCGCACGCGGAAAGTCTACATATTTCACCCTTAGACGGATCAGTCGCCGGGAAACGCTGTGCGATCCGGCGAACATCATCCGCATCGAGTCCCGCAATCTCCCTTATCTCGGGATACGACGGGCCGTTGCGATACGTCTTGACAGCGGCCACCTTGGCATCGAACTGAGCCCATGCCGCTGACGGCACATCTAGTTGCGCGGGCGTCGCCCAAGTAGCGGTATCCCGCAGACAGTACGGTATCTTGTTAGTCCCAGGCATGGTCAGCCTTCGAAATGCTTGGTTGGTCACCGCCGTCGAGCTCGACAGCGCTCGTCGTTCATCACAGAGGCAGCTGGACGTCAGTTGCATCCAGACGGGCCCAATCGCTCGATGGGTATTTTAGTGATATAAGCACTACTAAGCGATGCAATGAAGCAATAGAAGAAAGTAGCAGTCCATCCGCTGGGCGCGTAATGCCTACGCCCCGCACAACCTTAAACTACGTCAAGCAGTGCACAGACCGTGTTGTTGGGTGAAGCATCAGAGACCGCATCCAATTGGCGCGAAGGTGGGATATGGAACTTAAACATCAGGGACTTGAACTAGGGTCCCCGCCGCATTCGACCCAGCGGATATCGCTGGCATGACCAAAAACCTCTTTGTCGAGACTTACGACAGCTTCGAGATCGCCTGAATGCAGTAACCGAGCAACGGTTCCATGCATCTTTGCGTCAGAAACGCCGTCCACCCGCAGCAGATAATCGAGCGTCGTGGTCTTATGTGCACGCAGCGCGTCACGGATAACCTTCGCCTCAAGACGGCAGTCGAAACGCTCTCTGGGGACGCGATGAAGCCACGCATTCATCTGCACATAGTTCTCAAGTCTTGGCCTCTGCGCGATACCGTCGGCCTGAGTGAAAATGCGATGCACGGCGCCATTCTTCTGCGCCTCGAGCTCTCTCACCTTCATCCGCTTCATCCCACGCTCCGTCGAAGGTGCCACTGTGCAGCACGTGGTCCAGATCTCTGCGTCGGTCACCAGCTTAACGATGACCGGCGCCGATTGATCCAGAGCATCGCTGTCAGTGACGGGCCACCTGCCCTCGCCCATGTAAAATATTTTCACCTTCGGATTCCATTCCTGCAGGATCAGGAAGGCGGCCAGAGTCTCTCCGTAAATCATGAACCGCCGATCGACCTTCTCAAAATCGACCGTAATCATCTCCGCGCCGCGACGCCGCTTGGCCTTCGCCGCGGCGTACGTGTTAACCCTTCGAGCGGGACGCACATAGAAAGGGTTCTCGACTATTTCTTCCTGGCTCATCTGACATCCCCCGTGACGGGTATGCTCATCTGTTCGTCGTACGCAACCCGCGCTCGCTTGCGGCTCGAGCCGTGGGGGTGCACCACGGCAACGCGCGAAGCGTAACTGGGCGGTGCAGTCGCAAACCGCCATTCGAAGGGTAAAATTACCCGTATATGGGCTATCCCCTCGCCCGTCATCCCGCATTTGGGCTTTTAACAATCATTTGGGATCTGGCATCCCAAAGATAGCTTGACGGCAGGCCAAAGGCAAAGAGAATCGGTGACGAAGGTGATAAAGAGGATGGATGTTTGCGAAAAGGCGGTTTCTAGGTGGCTTTTCACCTGGAGGATGCCAATGTGGAGGAGTTTTATGTCAATCAAGGATGCAGTCGAGGGCGTCGATTTTGACTACGAGTGCAGGAAGATCCTTAAGGATGAGCTGCGTAGGCACGACCTGACGTACGCGAGGCTTGCAGAACTGCTCAAGGAAGCGGGCTTTGACGAGACCGAGCGATCGGTCGCGCATAAAGCCACTCGAGGAACGTTCCGCATGAGCTTTTTTCTGCAGGTTCTACGGATACTTGGAAACGATAGGCTGGTGCTCCAAGTTCCAATGTCCAGAAAGGATATAGAGCGCCGTACTGTTATATCAAACGCAGAAAGTTAAATACTTTATTCTGCGGGCCAGTTTATCACTGATCGGGATTTTACTCGATCACACCCTCGCTTTGTCTTTTTATTCCCCGCAACGCTTCCCGAACCTGCCAGAAAATCCTCGCAAAGCCGCACCAGCAAAGGCACAGAGTAGACCAAGCTTTCCGCTCGCCACTCTCGCAAAGCTCAGGAAAGATAAACCATTCGGAGCACGAGCCTGCAGCGACACCCACCAATTAAGCCAAATCATCTAGCCTCTATTAATTGGTGAACCATTGCCTGCATTTTAACGATTAACGCCAGCCCTTTTTTTAATTACTTGCGGATGTTAATCAGGTAATCAACAAGGCCCGAGAAAACGCCCAACCGCATCTTTAGGCGGAGGACTTTTCAAGCGGTAATTGTCGCCCGCACCTGGAGCTAAAGAGCCAGATGACGATTTACATCACTGCTTCTTTCGGCCCTGCGCGTTCGCGGTTGCAAAAAATGCGCCACTCCATCAAACCTCAGCCCGACGCTCGAGGAATTGTTCAATAGTTTTCTTATATTTATTATCAATATCAATAGCTTACAAAACTGCAATGCCCTAGCCGATCGACTGACGATTTGCTCCCGATCAGCCCCTATTTCTGGAGCCCCTTGAATCGGAACGGTCTGGCCCTGTAATCTAACCGCTCGCCGCCGGAGCAATTCCTTAAACGGTTAGATCGCAGATAGTCGCCTCGGCGACCTGCATGCGTCTGGCGTCCTGCGCCCCCGAGGTCGGTGTTTTGTATGCAGGCTCCTGTTGTCTGGAGTTCGTGTTTGCGTTGCGACCTAGAAGTCGGCGGGCGTCACCTCAGTATTGAGAGTAACAAGGTCGAGAATGTCGCTGTGTCGACATCAATCAACGGCCGGCCGTAGACTCGCGACTTACCTATTCGGTTTCCACGTCACTAGAGGTTCCGTGCAGGGGAATGCCCGAAGCCTTTGCGTCATAGAGACCCAGGCGTTGGGATACGCTCATAAGGGCTTCGAGCGCCGCTGTCTGTTCGGCGCGCATAGTCGTACGATACCCAATCAGCGCGTCAATTGGCATCCATTGAACACCGTCTTCGCCCACTCGACCTGGGATTTTTTCGTCATTAATAAGCGACCTTACATATGCGCGCGACAGGAAGAGTAGCCGTGCAGCAGCGTCGAGTCTGACCTCCTCACAGTTCGCTGTCACATGCTTGCGCTCGTGACAATCAGGAATCAGCTCTTCCGTCACATCCCGCCATGGCTTACCGTTGCCGAGGCCTTTGGCGACCGTGTTGAACACATATTCGCCATCGGCGTTATACCCGCTCGGACCAACAAGTTGGTAAATCCGCCCGCTTAATGTTTGGGCCGTACGTGTCGCTTTATCTAGGTGAACTATTTTTGTGCTAACGCGACCATTATGCGTTTCCTGGCTGTATCCTACAAAATGTTTCGCACCTTCAGCGGACTCGCGTATCGACCAGTGCCTTAGCCAGACGATTTCAGCGCCCTCTGCAGCCAGTTGCAGGTAGATAGACATGCTTTCTCCTTCAACGTTGTTCGCACAACTTAGTCTCAACTTACAACTTAGCCTTTTCCCTTTGTCGCTGCTCAAATTGTTCGTTTAGAATCGCCTGCCTGAGCGCTCGACCAATCGCGCTGCTCGATGTGGTCATCCACTCCACGTAGCGGCGCGGAGTTAGCTCCGCTACAACATGAGCAAGACCAAGGTCGATTGCTACGGAAAGTTGTTTCTCGACCCGTCGGCTCAGTTTGGTCTCAGGTACGGAGCTGATGCGTTCGCTTCGCATCTTAGACTTCGTATGCATGTCAGTCCCGAGTCTCATATCTGGGCGCACCCGCGACCAATTGCTGTAGACGCTCGCGGAATTGCTCGACGACCGCAGAGTCTCCTAAGCCCACATCGGTTTGACAGTGGACGAGCCTATGCCGATGCGCCTCGAATCCATCCGTCCGGTCGTCCACAGCTAACCATCTCAGCGGTGCGTTCCGTCCGACGTAATCGAGAATTTGCGCACCACGCGTAAGAACCGGCCAAACGAGCGGGTTGAATGTGCATCCATCAAACGTCGCGCCCACAATCCGTTCCCGTAGTCGTGGAGACGGAATCGCGTTGCGTGTGAATTCAGTTCCCATGACGAGCGACCAATCGCTGGAGAGAACAATCTCCATTTCAGGATAGGGACTTAGCAATTCGTCAAGCAATGTCGCATATTCAAACAAATGGATGTCAGGGGCGCTGCTAAATACCCGGTTCCCTGCGCGACGAGCGATACCTCGATGAATGACCCCGTCGATATCCAGAAATAGGACATGTCGCATTTATTTATCCACCATACATTTCGTTATCCAAACTTTCTTTGATAATCGAGTGCCGAGTACTTATGAGTCGTCAGGCTACCAAAGCAAAACTCTCATCGCACCTCGCAACGTTAGAAAGATGCTCGCAAAACGATGATTTCATCGTCAATTGCGAGTCAATCTTTAGAGGATGGGTCAGGACTTTGCACGCAATCAAAGCCCCGCGTGCCCGCGATGACCATGTCCCATTCAAAGCAACCGACGGTTGTCATTTTCCGTCTTGACCCGCATCATTCGACTCGTGGTCAGCCTTGCAGGTGCTTGCCATATGCGCGGCAACGTTGGCCAAGCGACTCACGTTCTGCGGCTCGTCTATCTCTACGTAAGCGCTAACTGCCCCGAGATACGTGCTCTCATCCCAAAGCACGCCGCGCCCGTCCTCGAAATCGAGAATGCACAAATCGGTGTGTGGCAACTCTCTGACGAGTGTTACACGCCGAACCGTCATGTCTCCGCCAACCGTTTTTGAACAGAGATACACAGCGGGCGTATCGCAGTTCGCTGTTGCGAGCAAAGTTCGAACGCTAGCGAGGGTGTGCGCAATAAAGGCGGTCTCTGAGGCATCCCCGGCCTTTCCGCCGCAGCGCACATGGAAAAACGCACCGTGTGAGACTCTAACGGGCAATATACTTTGCCGTGTTACGGTCGTGCGCTGTTCGGTAACACCACCTTGTTCCATTCATTGAACTCCTTCTTTGTTGAGGGAGACCGCCAATTCGCTACAGTTCAGATGACGTTGAATGGCACGCGTGCTCGAGCGCCACTCGGTCATCTTTCCTCCAGTATGGAGCGAAGGCTTCGCTGAAATTCCACGTCTTCACTTGCATGCATGCGTGAGAGAAGACGTCTTGCGCGACGCAGAGCATGACCTGAAGCGCTCGCTCGCAGCATGTCGTCGTAAGAAAGCGGTCTTGTGGCAGGCTCTCCTATTGACCCCAAACGGGCCATCAAGATAGAACGCGTGAACTCGTCAATCCCGAGTTCGTCATCGATGTCAATCCGCCGGGATTCCGTGAGGCGCGTAAACCCAGACTCCCTAGAGGCGAGGATAACGTGCGGCTCCGAGCGGTTCGCCATGAAGTCGAGTATTGACTCTTCTTGTCTATCAGACAGAGTACTGACGACATTCACGACTCGTTGCCCCAAAACAGAAAACGACTGTCGTAGCGAATCTAGGCTGTAATGAAACGGCCAAGCGTTCCCGACGACGATGACCGCACCGGGGTAGACGCGCAGCGTCTCTGTCAAAAGCGAAACATCGGACTCAAGCCGGCGCATATTTGCCGCCTCACCGTGGCGCGTCGGCACCATAAAATTCAGGTTTAGCGGGCCGAGCGCACCGCTCACGCAGAAAAATACATAAACCACTTCTGCCCCTTTCTGTGCCTGCCTGTGCACGGCGCGACCAGACGGCCGTCAGTTACCGCCAGACTTTATCAATGCATCCAGCTCAACACGGAGCGCGCGTTTGCAGTCTGAGGACAGGCTTGACATATCGTCATTGTAGACGTTTACGCAGTATGTGTAAACACAGTAGATGTTTGATGAGTAGACGAACAGGCGTCCTTCGGCGAATCTCCGGGCATGGACGAAATTGATAAGACAGAAGTCGACCCGTGGTTGCGCCGAACACTAGCCGCGAACGTACGCCGGCTCCGTGAAGCAAAGGGCCTTTCCCAGGAGAAGCTCAGTGTGGAATGCGGGTTTCATCGAACGTACGTCAGCCAAGTCGAACGGGCGGTAACCAACATCACAATAGATAATCTCCAGAAGCTCGCGGAAGGGTTGAGCGCAGAGCCACAAATCCTGCTGACGGCGTAGATGGCGCTCCCCAAAGGACGTTGCCACGCCTTGCGGAAGCAATTCCCGGCTCCTTAGCCCAAATTGCTTTCCGGTCGCAATCTCGAACGCGGTAGCCATCTTTTTATCGTGGCCCGTTGGACGGCTCTTTCACCACTGCGTAGGCGACGGTCGTGACGCACGCGATGTGGAGCGCTCGCATCTGCTTGATGACGGCCGAACAGACTTTCGTTCGCAGCGTCAACACCGGGTGCAACACCACCGTTGCAGAAAAAAGCGGCGAGAGTAAAGATTGCGAAAAGCTAACCGTCTGACAACTCGCAATCTAATCGAACGGAATTCGGGAAAGGGGACACTCCGGCACGATGTAGAACACCACACCCTCCGAAAACTCGCTTCGGCGGGCGTTGATGTCCAGCGCAGGAAGATGTACAAGCGGCAACAGATACTTCAGTGAGAACACATCGTCGGCGAACTCGGAGCCATGATATGTACGTCCCTTACCAATCCGGACCATCTGAGCGAATACTGCAAAGCTGCCCAATAGGACAGCGCGCTGCGCTGAGCGCGGCACATAGCCCTCGAAATGCAGCCCCGGGAACTTTTCATTAAGCACGACATTCCTGGCGTCGCTTTGGCTTAGCGGGCGCTTAAAATAGGGTTCATACCACGCACGAAACAGGGCAAGTGCTATCTCGTTGCTGTCCCTCGCGTGAGAGTTCAGCCCTTCTCTTGCAAAAAGATCGTCCAAATCGAGAAGCACCCGCCGGGGCGTCTCAGTTCCATAAATCCCAACCTGCAATCTCCGCAAGACCGACGCATATACCGACCGTTTCAGAACCGACTCTGAATCCGGGCGATCTTGTGTTCCTCTGCTCAATTGCGCCCGCAATTGCCGCCAGCTTACGGCTGCGACAGATACCGAATGAAGCGGCCGGGCACCGTCGGGGAAAGGATGCAGAAGGTCAATAAGGCCTAAGAGAAAGTCTCGCGGATTGCACCAGGTAGTCCACACGACGGGATCGTGTTGCTCAATCAGTTGTTCCAATTCCCACAACTTGGATTGTGCCCCTTCGAGCCACTGCTGTAGGTGTGCGAATGCATGTTCGAGCCGCGCTGTATTCGTACGCATTGCGCGGTGTCGCTCGGTCGAAAATGCGCGATATCCCGGAGGGTCACCGCACGAAGGGCAACAAAACAACGTCTTGTCGTTAAGCGCCTTGTATTGGCTCTCCCCGCTAAAAGTGAGCATCTCGCCGCAGCATGCGCATGCGCCGCTCAACTCTTCGTCGTGGATCGGACATCTCGCGAGAGTTCGGAACTGATGCCAAGAACTGTGATATCCATCAGCGAGACAGCTGTAACAGACGCGAAGCGAATCGGAAAAAAGCAAGCTTGCGAGATTTGGCAACGCTCTTGATGTCGCGGTCTGCGCATCGCTCAGCTCCCATCCGGTAACTGACTTAAGGTGCGTTGCATCTAGTCGGGCGTTCTGCCTGAAAAGACCGCCCTTGGCTGCTATACGCACTTTGAAAATACGTTTGGCTGTGCCAAGAGTCAAAACGTTGAGGTAGCAAAAACGATTGTAGGTGCATATGACAGACTCATGAGGAAGTGGTCCATACTCCAAGCCAGTCCACTCGTAGGAGCGCCTTGTGCCGCCGCTCCTTGCCTCATTCCCACGTCCGACTCCAGCCACCAATTCGTGCTCGCGCGGCGCCACTGCGGCTCCGTTATCAACAACTTGAGCAGTTGCCGTAGCAGATTTGTGTCCGACCACATCCAGCACGGACATCGGTAGACCCGTCGATCTCTGCACAACGTCAGCTGACACGCCGCGTAAGAGAAGATCCGCAGCCCTTGCTCGCAACCTGCTGTTGACGAGCTCCTGCACCTCAACAAATCCGTATTGTCGCCCAGACAAGTCGCCCTCCACGAAGCAGCACCCATTGCGTCCGGCGCACGGCTTTGTCAAAGCTTGACCAGCGATGCGTCCCACAGAGGAATCTTGATCTCTCTTCGTCTTCGCAATATAGTATAAAAAACATCCCATATCATCAAGTTTTACCCATATACGGGCATTCTTGGAGTCCTGATGGAAACCTTCGAACCTTGGTATGGCAAACTGCGCCCTCCCCCGGAACTCACGCCGCCGGTCGCATTGCTCGGCGAGCAGGGGGTCAATCGGGCACCTAGAGAAGATTTGACAATAGCCGCTGAGACCGACTTGCAAGCGGCGGAAGCGTATCTCGCGTCGCTCACGACGACGAACGTGTTCAACACCCGACATTCGATATACCGGTTCTTTCTGTGGTCGTGGATTATCACGAAAAAGCCCGTCTCTTCGCTGCTACATTCTGATATTAAAGAATACGTATCGTTTTGCCAGGATCCCGAAGCACGAGAGTCCTGGTATAGAAAAGCACCCAAGCACCGCTTGGATGAGTGGTTTCCCTTCGAAAAGAAGTTCTATCCACCATGGACTCACTGGGGCAAAGGCATTGTTCCAATGTTCGATTTCTGGGTGAAACACGGCTATGCGATAGGGAATCCGAGCGGAGATGCCTTCGCGCAGAAAGCAAGTTTGAAACGAATGCGAGGACGGGGGAAAGTCGCGAAGAGTCTCTTTGACAATGATCTGTGGCACGTAGTTATGCGAGCAATTGAGTCGCTGCCTTACGACTCAAAAAATGCAGTGTTGGCGGCAGAGCGAGCTCGCTTTTTTTTCAATCTAATCTACTTTCTGGCGCCAAAGAAGGCTGACATCATTGACGGCAACATGTCTTGCTTTCGTAAGGAGGGCGGCGAATGGTGGTGGAAATCTTCGAGATCAAGCACCCGCAATGCTCCACGGAAAATGCTGGTGCCGAAGGAAATGCTGGAGGCTCTTGTTCGATATCGTACGAGCTGGGGCATGACTCCCCTCCCGAGTCGCACTGACACTACTCGGCTGGTCGACAGCGTTTTCCGGTCGTCAAAAAGGCCATACCACGCGACTCTGATCTTGAGGGAAGTAGCGACCTTGGCTATCCAGCTCTTGCCAGATGAACTTTCTCATAAGGCAGAAGTGCTTCGGTCAGCGACGTACAACACATATCGCGATTTCGCTTTGCGCAACAAAGGGGCAGATGCATCCGATAATTAGGTCGCGATCGCCCAACGGAATGTTCTTCCGTTGGCTTCGGGTTTGAGCTCAGCCGAGCACGGTTTTTGCAGCGCCTACAAACGGACGTGATCGGGTGAAAATCGTGCAATCGGTCGCCATCGGTTGAACGCAAAACCTACTGAACGCGGCCGCCTTCGGGATGCCACGCGGGGCACTTCCTTTGAAATCAAATAGTTATAAATGGCCCAGCCGGTCGCCATTTTGAGGAACGAGTTTGGTCCTATGTGAACCTCACCGGAGCGCTTGATGCATCTCGCCGATCATGTGAAGCCAATCAGCTACCTCAAAAGCGAAGCGGCGCAAATCGTCAAGGACCTGACTGATTCGGGAGAGCCGCTCATCATCACGCAGAACGGTGAAGCGAAGCTCGTCGTCCAGGATGTGCGAAGCTACGAATCGACGCAGCAGACCCTCGCGCTCCTGAAAATCCTGGCTATCGGCCAGAAGCACATCGAGCGCGGGGTTCACGTCGATGGCGACGAGTTCTTTGCGGAACTCAACGAGCTCGATCGTCAGGAAAAGCTCCGCTGATGGCGGCACCGCTGCTGAAATACCGCATCCTCCCGACGGCGCGGATCGGCATTGACGAACTCAGAAGCTATGTTGTCCGCACATTCGGATGGGAAATGTGGCGTCAGACATCGACGCAACTGCAGGAGACGATCACGCACATTCGCCAGTTCCCCGCTAACGGTCATGCGCCTGCCGAGCTTGAGGGCTTCTTCGAGGACGGTTTCCGGCAAGGCCTTTCCGGCAAGAACCGGATCATTTATCAGGTCCGCGACGAGACCGTTTTCGTTCATCTCATGGTCGACGCTCGACGCGACCTGCCCTCCCTCCTTCAGAGAATCGTGCTTCGGCTGATGTAACGGGTCAGGACGGCCGCCTTGCGTTTCACACGCATTGCATGCGCGCGCTGCGCGCCCGACTCAGGAAGCCGCCGGACCCGTGCGAAACCCGAAAATGTCCAGCACATGCGGCGCGCGTGCAACGGGTATGCTAATCAGCATTCTCTCCGGCTAACGGCCTTCCCTCGACAATCGCCAATGAACCAGAACAAACAATGGAGCATCGACGACATCACGCCTCAGCACGGCAGACGCGTCATCATCACGGGGGCCAACAGCGGCATCGGCTATCACGTCGCTGCAATACTGGCTCGCACAGGCGCGGAAGTCGTACTCGCCTGCCGTGACGAACAGCGCGGCGCCGATGCCCTGTCCCGTCTGCAGAGGGAGCTGCCCGCCGCCCGATTGCGGCTTCAACGACTGGATCTCGCAAGCCTTGCTTCGGTGCGCGCCTTTTGCGATCGCGAACTCGCGCAATGCCGGCCGCTCGACATCCTCATCAACAATGCGGGCGTCATGGCGCCCCGCCGACGCCTCGAAACGGTCGACGGCTTCGAATTGCAGTTCGGCACCAATGTACTCGGGCATTTCGCCCTGACGCGCCTGCTGTTGCCTGCGCTCGAGATGGCGGCAGGAGCGTCTGCCGAGCGGCCGCGCGTGGTCACGGTTGCCTCTATCGCACACAAGAGCGGGCGGCTCGACTTCGACGACCTTCAGGCAACCCGTCGTTACCGTCCGATGACCGCCTATCGACAGTCGAAGCTCGCCAACCTCATGTTCGCGTTCGAACTCGATCGCCGGTTGCGCGCCGCACGATCGCGCGTGATGTCCGTTGCCGCGCATCCCGGCGTCGCCAATACGAATCTGTTCCGTGCCGACCATTTTGCCGCAAGCCCGATCGTCCGCTCTGCGCTAGGCGGACTAATCGATATCTTGTTCAACAGTGACCAGACCGGCGCGCTTTCCACGCTCTATGCCGCAACCGCGGCCGATGTCGTCGACGGCGGCTATTATGGTCCGCTCGGATTGTTCGAAACACGTGGGCGAGACGTGGGACCAGCGAACGTCGCCAGTCAGGCAAGAAACGGAACCGATGCAAGACGCCTCTGGCAGGCCTGTGAATCGCTGACTGGAACAGCGACCGGATAGCGCATGGATCGCGGAACGCGGGAAACACTAACCGCGAGATACGGATTACTCATTCAACCATGACCGCACCCCGGCTCGCGCTGTTCTTGTATCTGATCGCTCAATGGCGAACTCCGACGCAGATAAAAAGCGCCGACCGGTTTGCACTCGAACTACCGGGGCGCAACGCGAATCCTGTCGCGTCGAGCCCCCGATATCCCCTGCAATGCCTCCACGCGTTGCCGTGTTTATTGTGGTGCGTCACCTTCGCGATGCACCGGCTGCGTCTGCTTCAGGCTCTTCGCGAGGCGCGAGGCCTGCAGATAGCCGGGATTCGCGGGCCGCTTCAGATAACGCCCGGCTCCGCGCCGCGCGCGCAGGTCGCCGTCCGCCCACACGAGTTCGCCTTGTGAGACGGTGTGTGTCGGCACGCCGCGAACCGTCATCCCTTCGAACACGTTGAAGTCCACGTTCTGATGATGCGTCTTGACCGATATCGCGCGCGTGGCCTCGGGATCCCAGACGACGAGATCGGCGTCGGCACCCACGGCCACCGTGCCCTTGCGCGGGTACAGGTTGAAGATTTGCGCCGCATTGGTGGAGGTGACGCGCACAAATTCGTTCGGCGTGAGCCGGCCGGTGTTCACACCTTGATCCCACAACACCGCCATGCGATCTTCCACGCCGCCGCAACCATTCGGAATTCTCGTGAAATCATGGCGGCCCATGGCTTTCTGCGAAGCGCAGAACACGCAGTGGTCGGTTGCGGTGGTGTGCAGCAGGCCGCCCTGAAGCCCGCGCCAGAGCGCGTCGCGATGCTCCTGGGTACGGAACGGCGGACTCATCACGTGGGCGGCGGCGCGCGTCCAGTCCGGGTCGCGATAGACCGACTCATCGATCACGAGATGCCCCGCGAGCACTTCGCCGAATACGCGCTGCCCTTCGCCGCGTGCGCGCGCGATCGCCTCGAGCGCGTCTTTCGCCGAGACATGCACGATGTACACCGGCACGCCGAGCACCTGCGCGATGCGGATGGCGCGATTCGCTGCCTCGCCTTCGACTTCGGGTGGCCGTGAAAGCGGATGCGCCTCGGGCCCCGTGAAACCGCGCGCAAGCAACTGGCGTTGCAACTGGAATACGAGCTCGCCGTTTTCCGCATGCACGGTAGGCAGCGCGCCCAGTTCGAGTGAGCGCGCAAAGCTGTTCACGAGAATCTCGTCGTCGGCCATGATGGCGTTCTTGTAGGCCATGAAGTGCTTGAAGCTCGATACGCCATGCTCGTTCACGAGGAGTCCCATGTCCCGATACACGCTTTCATCCCACCACGTCACCGCCACGTGAAAGCCATAGTCGGAAGCGGCTTTCTCTGCCCAGCCGCGCCACTCGCGAAAGGCGTCCATCAGCGGTTGCTTCGGGTTGGGGATGACGAAGTCGATGATCGATGTCGTGCCGCCCGCAAGCCCCGCCGCCGTGCCCGTGTAGAAGTCGTCGCTGGCGGTCGTGCCCATGAAGGGCAGCTCCATATGCGTGTGCGGATCGATGCCGCCAGGCATCACGTATTGGCCGCCGGCGTCGACCACGGTCGCGCCCGCAGGCGCATCGAGGTTCTCGCCAACGCTCTGGATCACGCCGTTTTCGCAGAGCACGTCCGCACGCCAGCTCTTGTCTGCATTGACGACGGTGCCGCCTCGAATCAGGATCGCCATGATGCCAAGTCTCCTTCAGTTGAACATTCACGCTTGAAACGCTCACGCGCTCGCAACACGTGGGCGCCGGCTCTTGCCGAGCTTCATCATCGCGCCATAGACGAGCGCCGCAATGGCGAGCCCCACGAACCACGCATAGGTGTAAATGCTTTTGAACGCATCGGGCACGGCGGCAAACGCATTCGGGAACGCGACATTGAGAAAGCCCGGCAGGTTCGGCAGCACGCCTGCGATCAGCGCGATCACGGCAGCCGGATTCCAGCCGTTCGAGTAGGCGTATTCGCCGTTTTCCTCGAACAGCTGGGCCGTGTCGAGGCGTGTGCTGCGAACGAGAAAGTAGTCGACCATCAGGATGCCGGCCACAGGCCCAAGCAGCGCCGAATAACCGACGAGCCACGTGAAGATGTAGCCCTGGGTGGTGGCAAGGATCTTCCACGGCATCATCACGATGGCGATACCCGCGGTGATGAGACCGCCCGTCTTGTACGAGATGCCCTTGGGCCAGAGGCTCGAGAAGTCGTAAGCTGGCCCGACGAGATTCGCGGCGAGATTGCAGCACATCGTGTCCAGTGTGAGGATGATGAGCGCGATGCCCACACCGACGCCCTCCATGCGACTCGTGAGGTCGATCGGGTCCCAGATCGCCCTTCCGTAAATCACAACCGTTGCCGAGGTCACGACCACGGAGACCACCGAGAGCAACGCCATCGGAATGGGCAGGCCGATGGCCTGGCCCACGAACTGGTCTTTTTGCGTTTTTGCGAAACGCGTGAAGTCGGGAATGTTGAGCGCGAGCGTGGCCCAGAAACCCACCATGGCCGTGAGGCTCGGCCAGAACGTCGCCCAGAAGAGGCCCGCCTTCTTGCCGCCGGCGGCGAACTGCGACGGTTGCGACAGCATCGAGCCCACGCCGCCTGCCTTCGAACATGCCCACCACACGAGCACTGCGCACATCACCACCTTGATGGGCGCGGACCAGCTTTCGAGCCAGCGGATCGAATCGGTGCCGTGCAGGATGAAGTACAGCTGGAACACCCAGAAGACGAGGAAGCAGCTAGCCTGTCCGATCGAAATGCCGAGCCACGGCAGTGCGTCGCCCACCAGCGCGTTGTGCGTGAGGATGTTGACGAGCGTGTAGATGGCGCTGCCGCCAAGCCATGATTGAATGCCGTACCAGCCGCACGCCACGACGGCGCGCAGCATGGCAGGCAGCTTGGCGCCCTGGGTACCGAACGACGCTCGCACGAGCACCGCATAAGGAATGCCGTACTTCGTACCCGCATGACCGATCAGCAGCATCGGCATGAGCACGATCAGATTGCCGAGCAGCACGGTTAGCACGGCCTGCCATGGCGCCATGCCCTGCTGGGTAAGGCCGGCGGCGAGCATGTAGGAGGCAATGTTCATCACCATGCCTACCCATAGTGCCGCGAAGTGATACCAGCGCCATGTGCGCTGCGCAACGCCGGTGGGCGCGAGATCATCGTTGTATAGCTCGCTTTCGGCGCGGCGCGCATTGGCGTCGACTGCAAAGGGCTGGCTCATGAGGTGGGTTCTCCGTGCTTGTCGTGGGTCCGGCTCGATCCGGCTTCGAAATGTCAGGCGGCTTTCGGGTCGGCGACACGCGCCGGGTTGTTCGGGTGCGTGGTCCAGTTCTCGTAGCGCTCGCCCGAATCGACACGCTCCATCGTGATGCATTGATCGACCGGGCAAACATGCATGCATAGATTGCACCCGACGCAGTTCGCATCGACCACCTCGAAGTGGCGCTTGCCGTCGCGCGTGGCGGTGATCGCCTGATGCGAGGTGTCTTCGCAGGCGATATGGCAGAGCCCGCACTCGATGCAGCGGTCCTGATCGATACGCGCCTTGATGTCGTAGTTGAGGTTCAGGTATTGCCAGTCGGTGACGTTCGGCACGGCGCGGCCGCGAATCGCGTCGAGGCTGGCGTACCCTTTGTCGTCCATCCAGTTGGAAAGGCCGTCGATCATGTCGCTGACGATCCGGAAACCATAGTGCATCGCCGCGGTGCATACCTGCACGCTGCCCGCTCCCAGCACGATGAATTCCGCGGCGTCGCGCCAGTCGGAAATGCCCCCGATGCCAGAGATGGGCAAGCCTTGCGTTTGCGGGTCGCGCGCAATCTCCGCGACCATGTGCAGTGCAATGGGCTTCGCGGCAGGACCGCAATAGCCGCCATGCGTGCCCTTGCCGTCCACGGTGGGCAGCGGCGCCATCACGTCGAGATCGACACCGACGATCGAGTTGATGGTATTGATGAGCGAGACGCCGTCCGCACCACCCTTCATCGCCGCGCGCGCGCCGTGACGAATGTCGGTGACGTTCGGTGTGAGTTTCACGAGGCAAGGCAAGCGCGTGCCTTCCTTCACCCAGCGGGTGACCATTTCGATGTACTCGGGCACCTGACCCACCGCCGCGCCCATGCCGCGCTCGCTCATGCCGTGCGGACAGCCGAAGTTCAGCTCCACGGCGTCCGCGCCGGTGTCTTCCACCTGAGGCAGAATCCACTTCCAGTCGTGCTCGTTGCAAGGGACCATCAGCGAGACGATGAGCGCCCGGTCGGGCCAGTCCCGCTTCACCTGCGCGATTTCCTTTAGGTTCACGTCGAGCGGCCGGTCGGTGATGAGCTCGATGTTGTTCAGACCCGCCATGCGCTGGCCGCGCCAGGTGGTGGCGCCATAGCGCGAGCTTACGTTCACCACGTGCGGGTCGAGCCCGAGCGTCTTCCAGACCACGCCGCCCCAACCCGCCTCGAAGGCGCGATTGACGTTGTAGGCCTTGTCGGTGGGCGGCGCGGAAGCGAGCCAGAACGGATTAGGCGATTGAATGCCGGCAATCGTGCAGCGCAAGTCGGCCATGATGCAACTCCTTCGTTTTATCTGGATTCGGTGTAGCTATCACGCGGCTCGGGCGGCCCTGGCGGACTGATTCGCAAGGAAGCGGTCGATCGCATGCGCGGCAAGCTTGCCGTCCTGCACGGCCTGGACGGTCAGATCGGTGGCGCCGTGGCCGGCACAGTCGCCGCCTGCGAAAACGCCCGCAAGGGACGTGGCGCCGTTCGCATCCACCGCGACGCGCCCGCCTTCCTCGGTGAGTTGCAACCCGTCGAGGCCTTCGGGTAACAGCGTTTGGCCAATTGCCTTCAGCACCATATCGGCCTCCACGCGCACGATCTCCCCAGTGCCACGCAATGCGCCGCTCATATCGAGCCCGGTGCGCTCGAATTCCACGGCCCGCACCTGCGTGTCGCCGACGATTCGCAGCGGCTTCATCCACTCGGCCAACGTCACACCCTGGCTACGCGCGAATTCCAGTTCGGCCCAGGTGGCGCTCATCTGCGCCGCGCCGCGACGATAGGCGAGCGTCACTTGCTCCGCGCCCAGCTTGCGGCTTTGCACGGCGGCGTCGATTGCCGTATTGCCGCCTCCGAGCACTACCACCTTGCGACCGACGGGCACGCTGGCCAGATCGTCGGCCTCGCGCACGCGCGCGATGAAATCCACGGCATCGAGCACGCCGTCGAGCAGTTCGCCCTCGATGGAGAGCGTATGCGTGCCGCCAAGGCCCACGCCGATGAAGACCGCGTCATACGCCGCGCGTAACTCCGCAAGCGTCACGTCATGCCCCAGTCGCTGGCCCTGGCGCAGTTCTATCCCGCCAACGGAAAGAAGCCACCGCACTTCGCGCTGCGCGTAGTTGTCGACGGTCTTGTACGCCGCTATGCCGTACTCGTTCAGGCCGCCCGGATGTTCGCGCGCGTCGAAGACGCTCACGCGATGCCCGGCAAGCGCGAGCGTGTGCGCGCAGGCGAGACCCGCGGGACCCGCGCCGACCACGGCAACATGACGGCCTGTCTCGCTGGCGCGCTTGAAGAGCGCAGGGGCACCGGCGGCTTCGCGGGCCATCTGGAAGTCGGTGGCATGACGTTGCAGCGCGCCGATCTGAACGGGCTCGCCATCCTGATGATTTCTCACGCAGGCGCCTTCGCAGAGAATCTCGGTCGGGCACACGCGTGCGCACATGCCGCCCAGCGGATTCGCGCTGAGGATATCGCGCGCCGCGCCCTTGAGATTGCCGTTGCCGATCTTGCGGATGAAACCGGGAATGTCGATGCCCGTGGGGCACGCGTTCACGCAAGGCGCGTCGTAACAGTAATGACAGCGGTCGGCGGCGATCACGGCCGCATTCGCGGAAAGCGGCGGCGCGACGTCGGCGAAATTGCAGCCCAGTTGCTCGGCACTGAGACGGCCTGGCGCGATGCCGTTGGCGGCATTCGAGGTGGTCTGGGACATCCGGATGCTCCTTGCGCGGCAAAACACGGGTCCGCCGGCCGCGTGCGTGACGTGCGCGGCCGGTAGGTGGGGAATCGTTGGAAAGACAGCGCGGCGCTGGGACCGCTTGCGTTCGATCGAAATTGCGTCAGCCGGGCTCGCTCGCGCGTTCGAGCATGGCGTGCAGCAACACGTTCGCGCCGGCTTCGATCCATTCGATGGTGGCGTCCTCGACTTCGTTGTGGCTGATGCCGTCGATGCACGGTACGAACACCATCGAGGTCGGCGCGACCGTCGCGAGATAGCACGCGTCGTGACCTGCGCCCGAAACGATGTCGCGATTCGAATAGCCGAAGCGCTCGGCCGCCGCACGCACGGACTTCACGCACGTCTCGTCGAACGGCACGGGCGCGTAGTAGAAAATCTGCTCGACATCGGCTTCGAGCTTGCCCTGTTCCGCGATCTTCGCGATGCCTTCGCGCAGCTCGGCGTTCATCTGCGCCAGCACCTCGTCCTGCGGATGGCGAAAATCGATGGTGAAGAACACGCGGCCCGGAATCACGTTGCGCGAATTCGGATGCACCTGCATCATGCCGACCGTCGCGCACGCGAGCGGCGCATGACGCAGGCCGATCTCGTTGACGAGCTGCACGACGCGCGAGGCGCCCAGCAGCGCGTCGCGGCGGCGCGGCATGGGCGTAGGCCCCGCGTGCGCCTCCTGGCCCGTGAGCACGACTTCGTACCAGCGCTGACCTTGCGCGTCGGTGACCACGCCGATCGTCCTGTTTTCGGCCTCGAGTATCGGCCCCTGTTCGATGTGCAGTTCGAACGCCGCGTGAATCTTGCGGCCGCCGCACGGCAACGCGCCCGCGTAGCCGATGCGCTGCAATTCCTCGCCGATGGTCTTGCCGTCGACGTCCTTGCGCGACAGTCCGTACTCGAGCGCAAACACACCCGCAAATACGCCCGAGGCGACCATCGCCGGCGCGAAGCGCGAGCCTTCTTCGTTGGTCCAGATCACCGTTTCAACAGGGCGCTCGGTTTCGATGCCGTAATCGTTGAGCGAGCGAATCACTTCGAGGCCGCCGAGCACCCCATAGATACCGTCGAAGCGCCCACCGGTTGGCTGCGAGTCGGCGTGCGAGCCGGTCATCACGGGCGGCAGGTCGTTGTTGCGCCCCGCGCGGCGCATAAACACGTTGCCCATCTGATCGACACTCACCGTGCAGCGCGCCTCTTTCGCCCATTGCACGATGAGATCGCGGCCCTGCTTGTCGAGGTCGGTCAGCGCCAGACGGCACACGCCGCCTTTGGGCGTGGCGCCAATCCTGGCCATCTCCATCAGGCTGTCCCACAAACGCTGACCGTTCACGTGGATCGCGGTCGTCAGCGCGGCTTCGCTTACTGCGTTCATGCGTGTTCTCCTGTCCGTGCTCGTCAAACGTGCATGCATGCCACCGTGTTGGGGCGCGAAGGACCACGACGGTGCGCGTCTCGATGGCACTGCGCTGCCCCTGAAACCCAGCCCTTCGAATCCTGTCCGATTGGACAGGTTTTAGACGAGAAACTTCGCGAATTCAATGCGGAGTTACGAGCGAGAAGCGTGCCATTGATGCTGCAGTGCGTGAAAAAAACCAGGCGTCCGTGCTGCGCGTTTCTCCTGATGTCGGTGAATTCGCGGCGCACTTGCATCGTGGCTACAATGATTCCGGCATGCGCGCGGCCGCCGCGCTCCTTTTCTCTTCCGAATGGACCGAACATGCGCGACGACGAACCCACCACGCGAGCCGCGCCCCTCGCGACGCGCGGCACCGTGCAGGCGCAACGAGCCGCCGACACATCGCACAAGCCACAGCGGCGCAAAGCCTCCATTCGTGCGTCGAATGAATCCCATCTACTCGCCTGTGCCGAATCCGTGTTCGCCGAACGCGGATTCGAAGGCGCGAGCACGGCGCTGATCGCCGAGCGCGCGGGTTTACCGAAGGCGAATCTGCACTATTACTTCCCGACCAAGCTGGCGCTGTACTGGCGCGTACTCGACGATGTGTTCGAGGAATGGAACGCCGCCGCCAACCTGTTCGATGCAAGCGACGATCCGGTCGAGGCGATTGGCGGCTACGTGCGCGCCAAGATGGCCCTGTCACGGCGCCGCCCACTTGGATCGAAGGTGTGGGCCAACGAAATAATCAGCGGGGCGCTGCACATGCAAGAGATCCTGCTCGAACGCGTGAAGCCGTGGATGGACACACGCGTGAAGCTGATCGAGCGATGGATAGCCAAAGGGTTGCTCGCGCCCGTCGACCCTCGGACGCTCCTCTTCATGATCTGGGCGACCACGCAGCACTACGCCGATTTCGAGGCTCAAATATGCGCGCTCTCGGGCAAACGCGCGCTCTCGACGAAGCGCTTCGAGGCTACGACGGAAGAAGTGGTGAGCATGATCCTGCGGGCGAGCGGAGCGCGATCGCCGGTCCGATGAATCGTTTAGGGAGTTTCCCTGATGACGTCATTGTCTCGTTGCCGCGGTCGCTGTTTTCCGCGTTAATGTAAGCGCTAACATGTCCAACAAGCGGCAATACCCAGCCGGCTTTGCAGTAAGGTTGTCGCTTTCATGTACCGAACGCATGAACGGCTGAAAGCTCAATGACGGCGTTGAGTCCAGAGGCGGCGCGAGTATTCAAACGTCTGAATCATCCGCGCACGTTCCGTGCAAAAAGCTGGTCTCGCCGACTTGGATATCCCGCCAAGCGCCCTATACTTGAAGAGAGCCGCGCGGAAGCCGGCCCCTGATGCAGAAGCGGACGAGAAATCGTTCATTGGGGCGCGGTAGCGGGGCCACGGAAACGCCCGTGTGAATAACACGGGCGTTTTCTTTTTTTGTGCCCCGATCGTGCAGCTTTGGAAAGTGACCGGCTGGTCACGCCCGTTGATCAGCGGTCTTGCCTTGTGTCCCAAACCCGGAGCACGAAGATGGTGGCACGGGCTGGGCATATGCGGGTCTTATTTCGAGATGGATTTCGTATCGCCCGCCCAAACACACCCACTTGTGAACTTCGCGGGGCGGCGGGCCGTCATGCTCGTCCAGTTCCTCTCCGAGCCGGTGGTAATGGTCTTCGCCAGGCTTCCTCGCTTCGGCCAGGAGTGCCTTAACTACCGCTCGCTCAGTCCTGCGAGCGTCAGGATCCGGTGGGTGCCAACGATGGGGCGATAGCCGAGCGAACCACCGCTCGCGCCCTTCCCTCTGGTTGGTGCACGATGAGCGGGACACGTGCACCAACCCAAACCAATCGCGACCCACACTGGATCACGGGTAGACAAGTACCAGCGTCTACGCCAATGTAAAAATCGTTGCCGGGCAAGGACTTCCTGCCAACCTCCCCTGCCTGGCACAGTTGCTGCAAGCATGAGCTCAAACTTGTATTCAAGATTGAACTCATGCTTCCCGACGCCTTCTTCAAGGTTCGAGCGCTGCTCGAATCCTACGCCACCAAAAGCACGACGCCTCGCGACATCGTCGACACGGTGTTCGCCCGGATCGAAGCCTCCTGTCGCCCCGAAGTCTGGATATCGCGCGTGAGTGCCGCCGATCTCGGCAGCAGGGCTGCCGCGCTCGAAGAAGCGCGCGCGCGCCTGGGCGCCGCGATCTTTGAGCGGATGCCGCTGTTCGGCGTACCGTTCGCGGTGAAGGACAACATCGACGTCGCCGGCATGCCAACCACCGCAGCCTGCGACGCCTTCGCGTACACGCCCGCAGCCTCGGCATTCGCCGTCGATCGTCTGCTCGACGCCGGCGCCATCCTCATCGGCAAGACGAATCTCGACCAGTTCGCCACAGGCCTGGTCGGCACACGCTCGCCCTATGGCGGCGTGCGACAG
Organism: Paraburkholderia sp. 32; assembly: GCF_050435345.1. Classification (NCBI taxonomy): domain Bacteria; kingdom Pseudomonadati; phylum Pseudomonadota; class Betaproteobacteria; order Burkholderiales; family Burkholderiaceae; genus Paraburkholderia; species Paraburkholderia sp. 32. The sequence goes on along the minus strand of NZ_JBNDKD010000002.1, from coordinate 353,017 downwards.
TTCGAATCCGATGCGCACATCTCCGGCGGATCAAGCTCCGGCTCGGCAGTCGTTGTTGCGGCTGGGCTGGTTGCGTTCTCACTCGGCACGGATACCGCTGGCTCGGGGCGTGTTCCGGCAGGCTTCAACGACCTCGTGGGTCTCAAGCCAACGCCTGGCATCGTAAGCAAGCGCGGCGTGGTACCGGCGTGCCGGAGCCTGGACTGCGTGTCGATCTTCGCGCATGACGTGGGCGACGCCTGGGAGGTCCTGCTGCAGATGGCGAAGTACGATGGAGACGACAGCTATGCGCGCCGAGTGCCGGCACTCGGACTGCCCCATGCACCACTGCGCCTCGCCGTGCCGGATCAGTTGACCTTCCAGGATGACGCTCAGGCGCATCAGGCCTTTGCCGCCACGCTCGACACGATCGCTTCGCGCCTTGCGCTTTCGCCAACAAGCGTGCCGTTCGAACCCATGCAGCGAACTGCCGCGCTGCTTTACGACGGCCCGTGGGTAGCGGAGCGCCGTGCCGCGCTCGGTTCCTTCTTCGAGACGAATCGCGCCGACATCGATCCGGTTGTCGCCGAGGTGATTGCCAAAGCGGACGGCTACAGCGCTGTCGATGCGTTCGACGGGCAGTATGCACTCGCCGCACTGCGCCGCGAAGTGGAAACGCTGTTCGAGGCGGTCGACGTCCTCATCGTGCCGACCACGCCCACGCATCCAACCTTCGACGAAGTACGTGCGGACCCGATCGGGGCGAACAGCCAGCTTGGCGTCTATACCAACTTCGTGAATCTGCTCGATCTGTGCGCTCTGGCGGTGCCGGGCGTTCGCCGCGCGGACGGCCTGCCAGCCGGCGTGACGCTGATCGCGCCAGCGGGCGCCGACCAGCGCCTGGCAGTGCTCGGCGCACGCATCCAGGCGCTCTTCATCGCGAACGCTACACCCGACGACGCTGCCAGGATTGCCGCGCGACCGCTGCCCTTCGAAGAGCCGACGGTGACACTCGCCGTGGTCGGCGCTCATCTGCGCGGGCAGCCCCTCTGCTGGCAACTGCTCGAGGCTGGTGCGCGTTTCGTCGAGACCACCACCACGTCTTCGCACTACCGCCTTTACGCGCTCGCCGGTACGAAGCTGGCCAAGCCCGCTCTGGTGCGTACGCCGCACGAGGCCGGCCAGCCCATCGAAATCGAGCTCTGGGAAGTGCCGCTGCGCAGCTTCGGCGCATTCGTTGCCCACGTGCCGGCGCCGCTCGGCATCGGCAGCGTGCAGACAGCCGATGGACTCATCGTCAAGGGCTTTATCAGCGAGCCCTCGGCGGTCGCACCAGGCAGCGGCGCACACGACATCACTGCATTCGGCGGCTGGCGTGCATGGCTCGCAACGGCGGCCGGAACGCAAGCCCAATCCGATCGGCAATTCTGAATATATGCATTGAACTCACGAGGAGTCCAACCATGACAAACCGTCGCGATTTTCTCAAGGGCGCTGGCGCCCTCGCCCTTGGCAGCACGCTCCCATTCGACCTCGCTTTCGGTGCCGAGCCGCTTACGGTCGGCGTCATCTACGTCGGTTCGCGCGGCGATTACGGCTACAACCAGGCACAAGCGCAAGCTGCGGCTGTCATCAAGAAGCTGCCGAACGTGAAGGTCGTCGAGGAAGAAAACGTGCCCGAGACCGTCGCCGCCCAAAAGACCATGGAGGCGATGATCGAGCAGGACGGTGCGACGCTCATTTTCGCGACCTCGTTCGGCTACTTCGATCCCCATGTGCTGAAAATGGCAGCCAAATATCCGAAGGTTCGCTTCGCCCACTGCGGCGGTCTCTGGAAGAGCGGCAATCCGGCCAACATCTCCAGCTACTTCGGCTATATCGACGAATGCCAGTATCTGAACGGCGTCGTGGCGGGCCATGCGAGCAAGACGAAGAAGCTCGGCTTCGTCGCGGCCAAGCCTATTCCGCAGGTGCTGCGCAACATCAACTCATTCACGCTGGGCGCGCAGTCGGTGGATCCGTCGATCGCCACGCACGTGATTTTCACGGGCGACTGGTCGATGCCGGTGAAGGAGGCGGAGGCCGCCAACAGCCTCGTCGATCAGGGCTGCGACGTGCTCACGTGTCACGTGGACGGACCCAAGGTCGTGATCGAGACAGCCGAGAAACGCGGCGCGATGAGCTGCGGTTACCACGCAAGCCAGGCGGCGCTGGCGCCGAAGGGCTATCTGACGGGCGCCGAATGGGACTGGGCGACGCCCTACAAGCTGCTCGTCACAAACGCGCAGACGGGCAAGCCGCAGCCGAACATTCTTCGCGGCGGTCTGCGCGAAGGCTTCGTGAAGATGTCTCCGTATGGCGCGAAGGTGACACCCGATGCCCGCACGCAAGCCGACACCGTGAAGGCGAAGATGGTCGCGGGCGACTACGTCATCTTCAAGGGACCGATGAAGGACAACAAGGGCGGCAGCGCCATTGCGGCCGGCACGAGCTACGCACAGACCGATATCGCGCTCGAAAGCATGAATTATCTGGTTGCCGGTGTGGTTGGCCAGATCTGACGGCCGTAAGCGTCCTCGCCAGGAGTCGTGATGGCCGCATCCCTTTCTCCCGCTCAAGGGCCGTCGCGAAGGCTGCCTGCAAGTCTCGCGCGCCTGCTGCTTGCGCTGTTGCCTGCGTTGCCGACAGTATGTGCAATCGTGGCAACTCTGGCGATCTTCGGCATCTTCCTGCTCGTGCAGGGACAGCCGGCCATCCAGGCCCTTGGTCTCATTGGCGAAGGTGCGTTCGGCTCGTCGTTCGCATGGCAGAACACCTTGCTGCGCGCCGCACCGCTCATGCTTACGGCTCTGTGCGTCGCGCTGCCTGCCCAGGTCGGCCTGATCGTGATTGGCGGCGAAGGCGCGCTCGCGCTGGGCGGGCTCGCGGCCGCCGTCGTGCCGCAGTGCCTGCCGCAGGCTACGCCGTGGATCGTCGCGACGCCGCTGATGGCGATTGCAGGCATGCTCGCGGGGGGCCTGTGGATCAGCGCAGTGGGCGCGATGCGTCAATGGCGTGGTGTCAACGAGACCATCAGCAGCCTGCTGATGTCGTATATCGCCATCGCCGTTTTCAAGTTTCTCGTCGAAGGGCCGCTGCGCGATCCCGCCAGTCTCAACAAACCGTCGACGCTGCCCCTCCCCGACGCCATGACCATCGGCTCGCTGCCGGGACTCGACGTGCACTGGGGCCTCTTCTGGGGCGTGCTCGCGTGTCTCGCTGCCTGGGTGCTCGTGCGCCAAAGCACGCTCGGCTTCGCCATGCGCGTAACGGGTGGCAACGTGCACACGGCGCGCCTCGTCGGCCTGCCCGTGGGCGGGCTCGCGCTCACCGCCTGCGCGCTAGGCGGCGCATCGGCGGGACTTGCCGGAATGTTCGAAGTTGCGGCCGTGCAAGGCAGCGCGAATGCGTCGCTGCTCTCGGGCTACGGCTATGCGGGCATCCTTGTCGCGTTCGCGGCACGCCAGAATCCGTTCGCCGTGATCGTGTGCGCCCTGATGGTCGGCGGCATCGAGGCGAGCGGCAGTCTGCTGCAACGTCACCTCGAGCTGCCCGACGCCGCCACGCTCGTGCTGCAAGGGCTGCTTTTCGCGAACCTGTTGGCCTGGGAGGCACTTGCTCCCCGTCTTGCCGCCTGGCGCGTGAAACTTCAGGCCGTCGCGCTCGACACCTCGTCTGCTTCACTGGAGCGTACCCGCCATGTCTGACCTTCACTCGCCCGCTGCGGTACTGCTGATCTCGCTCTTTGCGGGGGCCATTCGCGTGAGTACGCCCTATCTGTTCGTGAGCCTCGGCGAGTGCCTCACCGAGAAAGGCGGCCGCGTGAATCTCGGTCTCGAAGGCATCCTGGTCTCCGGCGCCATGTGCGGCTATGCGGGCTCGTATCTCTCGGGTTCGCCGTGGATCGGCGTGCTCGCGGCGGCGGCGGCCGGTCTGGTGCTCGGCTGCCTGCATGGGCTGGTCTGCTCGCTGCCGCGTGTTTCCGATATCGCGTTCGGCATCGCGCTCATGCTGTTCGGCACCGGCCTGGCGTTCTATCTCGGCAAGCCGTTCATCGAGCCGCAGGCAGCGATGCTCCCGTCGATCGATCTCGGCGCGTGGGCCGCCTCGCAGCAAGTGCACAACGCGTTGCATATCAATCTGCTCTTCGTGATTGGCGTCGTGCTTGCCGTCGCTTTGCAGTGGGGACTGCGCTCGATGCGCTGGGGCATGACGCTGCGGCTCGTCGGCGAGAACGCCGAGAGCGCGCGTGCAATGGGCTATCCCGTTACGCGGATACGCGTCATCGCGACGGCGGTGGGTGGTTTCTTCGCGGGCGTGGGCGGTGCCTATCTCTCGCTCGTCTATCCCGGCAGCTGGAACGAGGGACTGTCGAGCGGGCAAGGCCTGATGGCCGTCGCCCTCGTGATCTTCGCACGCTGGCAGCCGCTGCGCTGTCTTTGGGCCGCGCTGCTGTTTGGCGCTGCCGGAGCGCTTGGCCCCGCCCTGCAGGCAATCGGCGTGACCAGCGGCTATTACCTCTTCAACGCCGCCCCTTACGTGCTGACGCTCGCGCTCATGATCATCAACTGCAGGCCGGACCGCACGCTGACGGGCGCACCCGGCGAGCTGAGCCTGACGCGCTGAGCGCGGACAGCTTCCGACCGACCGACCGACCGACCGACCGACCGAATCCAGAATCGCCCGCGCTCGCGTAGCGCGCGACCGGAGAATCGACATGACCCGTACCATCGAAGCCCGTCCCTATTCCTGGCCCTACGACGGGAATCTGCGCCCCGACAACACGGCGCTCGTCATCATCGACATGCAGACCGACTTCTGCGGTTACGGCGGCTACGTCGACAAGATGGGCTACGACCTCTCGCTCACGCGCGCCCCGATCGAGCCGATCAAGCGCGTTTTGGGGCCGATGCGCGAACTCGGCTTCACGATCATCCACACCCGTGAAGGGCATCGGCCGGATCTGTCCGATCTGCCGGCGAACAAGCGCTGGCGCAGCCGCCAGGCGGGCACGAACGGTCTCGGCATCGGTGACATGGGACCATGCGGCCGGATACTCGTGCGCGGCGAGCCGGGCTGGGAAATCATCGACGAACTCGCCCCGCTGCCGGGCGAAATCATCATCGACAAGCCTGGCAAAGGCTCATTCTGCGCGACGGACCTCGAACTGATCCTACGCACGCGCGGCATTGCGAATCTCGTGCTCACGGGCATCACGACGGATGTGTGCGTCCACACGACGATGCGCGAAGCAAACGACCGCGGCTTCGAATGCACGTTGCTCGCGGACTGCTGCGGCGCGACCGATAAGGGCAACCATGACGCTGCGCTGAACATGGTCCTGATGCAGGGCGGCGTGTTCGGCACGGTGTCCAGTTCGGCGGCGCTCGTCGCTGCCCTGGAGCAGTGACCATGATCACCGCGACACGCGCGCTCGGCGTCGAGGTGATCGGCGCGAGCAAGTCGTTCGGGACGTTCCGTGCACTCGATGACGTTTCGATCAGGGTTGCGCCCGGGACGGTTCACGCGCTGCTCGGCGAAAATGGAGCAGGCAAGAGCACGCTCGTGAAGGGGCTCGTGGGCTACGGCCCGCTCGATCACGGCACGATTGTGGCCGATGGAAGCGAGGTGCGCATCGCATCCCCGCGCGATGCGCAAGCGCTCGGCATCGGCATGGTCTATCAGCATTTCACACTCGCGGCGGGGCTCAGCGTCGAGGAGAACCTGCTCCTTGCGCGCGGCAATCTGTCATGGAAGATCGACTGGGCGGCCGAGCGCAACGCGCTCGACGCCTTCATGCGCCGCATGCCGTTTCGCCTCGAACTCGATGCGCCGGTCTCGTCACTCGCGGCGGGAGAAAAGCAGAAGCTGGAAATTCTCAAGCAGTTGTATCTGGAGCAGCGCTTCCTGATTCTCGACGAGCCCACCTCCGTGCTCACCCCGCAGGAAGCCGACGAAGTGCTCGGCCTCATGCGCACGCTTGCCTCGCGCGGCGACCTCACGGTGCTGATGATCACTCACAAGTTCCGCGAGGTAATGGCCTATTCGGACAACGTCACGGTATTGCGCAAGGGCCGCTTCGTCGGCACCTGCGCGGTGGCCGACACCGACCGCGACCGGCTGGCCGCCTGGATGATGGGCAGCGACGCAAGCGCGCAAACGCGCGAGGGCGCCGCTGAAGACACCGATGAGTTCAGGCTTGCGCGCCGGCCGAACTCGCCCGACGCTCCGGTGCGGCTCTCGCTATCGAGCCTTTCGGTCGTCGACGAGCGTGGGCACGCTGCCGTGCGCGAGGCGTCGCTGAGCGTGCGCGCGGGCGAGATCCTCGGGCTTGCGGGCGTCTCCGGCAACGGTCAGAAAGAACTGATCGAAGCGCTCGTCGGGCAGCGCAAGGCCCAGTCGGGCGCGATGGCCGTGGAAGGTTTGCCCTATGCCGCGACGCGCGTAGAGATGACACGCATGCGCGTGTTCGCCCTTCCCGAGGAGCCGCTGCGCAATGCTTGCGTGGCAGGCATGAGCGTGGCCGAGAATATGGCGCTGCGGGATTTCGACCGCGCGCCGCTGCGGCGCGGCGGATGGTGGCTCGATCGTCGCGCCATGCGCTCGCGCGCCGAGCGGCTGATCGCCGAATTCGACGTGCGGCCTCCACTGCCCGAGCGCGCCATCGGCTCGCTGTCGGGCGGCAACGTACAGCGCGCCGTGCTGGCTCGCGAGCTTGGGCACGCAGTGAACGTGCTGATCGTCGCGAATCCTGTGTTCGGACTCGACTTTGCCTCCGTCGCGGACATCCACGCCCGCATTCTCGCGGCGCGCGATGCCGGTGCGGCCGTGCTGCTCGTCAGCGAAGATCTCGACGAACTGCTGGAGCTTGCCGACCGGATCATGGTGATGGCCGAGGGACGTCTCGTCTACGAGACTGCAGCAAACGAGGCGGATCGAGTGGTGCTTGGGCGTTACATGGCGGGCCATGGCGACGAAGGCAGGCCGCAGACGGCTGAGCCGGCCGAGCTGCACGCAAGCGCCTGAGCGGCGCGCGAACGATACACAACCCAAACGGAGAAATGTCGCGATGACAACCATCGCCAGCGCAAAGCCCGCGCCGTTCACGTTCGACGCGCGTCATACGGCGCTCATCGTGATCGACATGCAGCGCGACTTCATCGAGCCGGGTGGCTTTGGCGAGGCGCTCGGCAACGACGTATCGCTGCTTTCAGGCATCGTGCCGACCGTCGCGCGGCTGCTCGCGCATGCGCGCTCGGCGGGATGGCAGGTCGTGCACACCCGCGAATCGCATACACCCGACCTCTCCGACTGCCCCCCGGCCAAACGCATGCGCGGCATGCCAGATGCGCGCATTGGCGACGCAGGACCGATGGGCCGCATCCTCGTGCGCGGCGAGCCCGGCAACGCGATCATCGACACGCTCGCGCCGATCGACGGAGAACTCGTCATCGACAAGCCCGGCAAAGGCGCTTTCTACGCAACGCAGCTCGGCGAGGAACTCTCGATACGAGGCATCACGCATCTCGTGTTCGCGGGCGTGACGACCGAGGTCTGCGTGCAGACTTCGATGCGCGAGGCCAACGATCGGGGCTACGAGTGTCTGCTGGTCGAGGACGCGACGGCAAGCTACATACCGGCGTTTCGCGAAGCGACGATTGCAATGATTCATTCGCAGGGCGGCATCGTCGGCTGGACCGCTCCCCTCGACGCCCTGCTGGGGGCAGACTGATGACGATGGAAGTGAACCGGCCCGAGATCGTCGCGCAGGTCGCGGCAGCTTTCGAGGCTTACGAGCGAGCGCTCGTCGACAACGACGTCGAGACGATGAACGCCCTGTTCTGGGACGCACCCGAAACGGTGCGCTATGGCATCGCCGAAATCCAGCATGGTGGCGACGCGATCCTCCGCTGGCGGGAAACCTGCGTGCCGGTGCCCCGCTCGCGGCGGTTGCACCGCACCGTGGTGACGACGTTTGGCGGCGACTACGCGACGGTGAGCACTGAGTTCACGAGCGACACCACGCCTTTGACGGGCCGCCAGATGCAGACCTGGGCGCGGCTGCATGAGGCGAACGATATGTTCGGCGGCTGGACGATCGTGGCGGCGCACGTGAGCCTCATCGAGCCCGTTTAAGGGCGGATAATAGGGAGCTGGCCCCCGTCGCCCACCATTGCACCGACGCGCCGCACCACTCTCGACGTTATCGATACCTGACTCATGGACGACTTGACCGAAGCCGCCGCCGAAGCCCCCGCAGCATCTGGCACGAAGGTGACCTACAGCGCAAACCCCCTTGCCGAGCAGGTGTATCAGCTCATCAAGCAGGACATCTTCAGTTTTCGACTGTTTCCCGGCGACCGCTTTTCCGAAAACGACATTGCCCAACACTACGGCGTGTCGCGCACGCCGATGCGCGATGCGCTGTTCCGTCTCGCGCGCGAAGGCTATCTTGAGGTGGGGTTCCGGCGCGGCTGGAAAGTCTGCGATATCGACTTCAATCAACTCGACCAGTTGTATGACCTGCGCATCGTTCTCGAACTGGCGGCGCTCGAGCGGCTCTCGGGAGCGCCACACGATGCGATGGATGCGTTGCGAGCCGTATGGTGCGTTGACGAACGGGAACGCGAAAGCCGTCCGGCCACGATGTTCGTGCTCGACGAGGGCTTTCACCGCGGCCTCGTGAGTGCTGCCGGCAACAATGAGATGCTGCGCGTGCACAACGAAGTGACCGAGCGCATCCGCATCGTGCGGCGGCTCGATTTTCTCAAGGCGCATCGCACGAGCGCGACGTACGACGAGCATTCGGCGATGCTCCATCTCATCGATCGCGGCAAGTTTGGCGAGGCTGCCATCCTGCTGCGCGCTCACATTACGCAAAGCAAGCTCGAGGTGCGAAAGATCACGCTGTCGATGCTCGCGACTGCGCGCGACGAGAAGCTGCCCTTCGTCAGCTAGAGAGTGCCTTTCCGGGGCTTTGGTGCAACTATCTGGCGCGGTCTCCGGACACAGCCTTCAGCCTTCATGTCTTCGAGACGCCCTTCAAGGGGTAATCGTACTTTCCATGCAGAATTTGGCATTCCACCCCGGCGACTACGAGGAAGTCGAAGATCCGAGGGCTCGTCGGTACTTCGCGGTTCGCCGGTTGAGGCTAGCTGCTCGCTCGAGTCCCAGCCGACACGCGGCAGGTTTCGACTTCTCAGTGTATGCGCGCGAGGTTACGAAGGAGCGAATCGCCGTCCTGCGTCACGCGAGGTCGCACTGCCCCGCCGGCAAGCCTCTCCATGGTGACGAGCTGACGTTCAAGCAGCGTATCGAGTTCTTCCCGCTCGGCAATGTGGTCAGCCGAGTCCCTGACCAGCATCAATGTCGCAAATTCATGGGCGCTGAGCATGCTTGCCTCCTGATAGCTTGAGTAGGTGCTGTACGGATTGTGTTGGCTGAGACACTCGCTTTTGACGTCGCCTGCCGATGGCGCGCTCGCTGCAATGGCGCGGGGAGTTGATGGTAGGGGCAGCGCAGCGGCGGGGCAATCCAGGGTCGTCCCGCATATTGGGTCGATTGGGAAGTGCCGCACTGCAACAGATGCGGTGGCGATCACGCAAAAACGGGTTTCGGCACGCTGGAGATTGGGAGGATCGTCGACGTAGCCGTTCGGGCTGTAAGCCGCCTTCTCGAGTTGAGCCAGTTCGGCCGCCAATGACTACAATTTAGGGATAGTCGCATTCCCCAAGGAGGCTGCCATGGCTCAATCAATGATCAGTTTTTGGGTTGGCCTTGTGGTTCTCGTTGTCGTTGCATCGGCCTTGTCCAGGCGCTACAGGCACGATCACCCGGGAGAGAGCCTGAGTCAGTGGCTCGATACACATCATATGAGCTGGATGCATCGCAAGCACTAGCTGGCGGCGCGGGCTGACGCCGAGGAGCGCACCATGGCCTTCACCCTCACCTCACAAGCTTTCCACGAAGGAAGCGAGATTCCTCGGCGCTACACCTGCACGGGCGCGGACGTCTCCCCGCCGCTCTCGTGGTCCGGGGTACCCGCCAACGCGAAAAGCCTCGTGCTGATCGTCGACGACCCCGACGCGCCCGACCCGGCCGCGCCACGGATGACATGGGTCCACTGGGTGCTTTACAACATCCCGACGACGGCTCCTGGTGTTCAGGAGGGCGTCACTGCGGGCGCGCTTCCGGCAGGCACACTTGAAGGCACCAACGACTTCCATCGCACCACGTATGGCGGCCCATGCCCGCCCACTGGCCGTCATCGGTATTTCCATAAGCTCTACGCGCTCGACACCGTGCTGCCCGATCTTCACAAGCCCACAAAGGCGGCGTTGGAAAAGGCGATGCAAGGCCATGTCGTGGAGCACACCGAACTGCTCGGCACATTCAAGAAGTAACACGCAGACCCCTGGACGCTACTTGTCCGGGATTGTCGATTCCGCGTCGATGACAAGAAGCGCATCCAGCAGCTTGAGAAGGAATTGCAGCGCCAAGGAGAAGGCGCTGGCCGAAGCGGCTGCACTTGTGATTCCGAGAAAAAAGTCCAGGCGATCTGGGGATGTCCGCGCCGAATCTGGTGAGGGCTATTGCATATGGCTCGTCACTACATGGCCGCGCGGCCCTCTCCTACCCCAAGTCCAAAAACTCTCTGTACGGCGTCAATTCGCGAATTTACGTCGAGCTTTTCGAAGATATTTTTCAAATGCCACTTGACCGTCTCGGGTGCCAGTTTCAACGACCGGCCGATTTCCTTGTTCGAAAGACCGCGGGCAACGCACTCGAGTACCTCAAACTCCCTCGCACTAAGAGCATCCGGTGACAGCGGCACGGCCTCAACATGCGCGGGCGACGCAGCCGGTGAGTTGCCGAAGGCATCAAAAGCTGTAAGCAGCCTGTCGACATACGCCGTTTCTGCCGTAGGAACATTCGCTGAAGCCAAGCGAAATTGCTGTAGCAACGCGCGCACGGGTGGCCCCTCATCCACGAAGCTGTTAATCATGCCGCTCTGCCTTCCGAGCCGTAGCGCTCGTTCGAGCGCACCAAGCGCCTTTTCGGACGCTCCACATTGCGCGAGCGCGCATGAGAACAGCAAGGAAACCACAGCCTCCGAATAGCGCCTGCCCGTAGCAGCCAGAGTATCGAGCAAAGGTGTGAGAAGCGTGACGGCTTCATCTGCACGATTCCCGGCGATCAGTACGCGAGCCTGCAGGAGACAATAGCTCGTCCAGGTGTCTACCGCGCACCCAGTCCGCCCTTCGCACATCATTGGCACGCTCTTGGTCAGTTCGTCGGCGATCTGTCTCGCTTGAGCAACGTTGCCTTCTACAAGGAGCAATCTTACCGTTTCGGCATCCAGCGCCAACTTCAGACGTAGCCAGTGTCGGGTTACGGCGGCCTGTCGACCGTCTTCGAGAATAGCCAGCGCCGAACCCATCTCCCCGTCGCGCCACAGCAAGCGTGCTGCAGACAGTATATGGCGCATCAAACCAGTTAGCGGCGAGGTTTCCAGTGCAGCGGTCGTGCGGCCCGCGATCATCCTCCGCGCTTCAGGCAGTTCGTTGCACTCATAGTAGATCGCAGCAAGGCAACTGGCCGCCCAGGTTGCGCAGGATGACGAGTGGCCCCATGCTTTTTCGATGCGGTGGAACATCGCCTCAAAAATTCGCCTTGATTCAGACAGCTCGCCATGCATAAATGCAGCAACACCGAACGACGAGCGTCGAAACATATCCGAGTAGTCGGGCTCCTGACCCTGTTCAACTCGCTCGCCGACGGCGTCGCGTATTTCACGTATCTGGTCGAACCTACCCCTGTGCATCAAGCCGAAGAGCTGCGCGAATTGCGCACAGCGCTGCACCCACGGCGCTGTAGGCGCCATTGAGGCTTGAGCAGCACGCCCTAGTTCGAGCGCCCGCTCGCTTTCCTCCACCATGGTGGCGATCAGTGCGCTGACCGCGTTGATCTCCGCCAATGCCGCTTCCTCTACCACGCTGGTATCCTTGCGACGCCCGCGAAAGAATTCGTTGTTAACAGCAGCAACCTCCCTTGAGGCGGCGTCCGGCTGAATCGAGAACACGAGCGCCCATGCTTTCGTCAGGCGCAAACGAAGCCGTTTCTGGATGACATCCGGTGGCAGTTTTCCGATCCATCCTAGCAACGTGTTCAACTCACCGCGCTCGAGCATCTCCGTCGCACAGTTTTCAACCCACTGTGCCGCCTGCTCGAGTTCGCCTGCAGCCAAGGCATGTCTGACTGCCTCGGGCCAAAGACGTGCTCCTGCAAACCATTGGGACGCACGACGGTGCAGCAACGGGACGTGTTGCGGCATCTGGCGAAGAAGGCGCCGACGAAGTGCGTCGGACAGGAGCGCATGATAGCGGTACCAGTGCCGTGTTTCATCCAGCGGCCGGATGAACACGCTGTGCCGCTCGAGCCAGTCGAGCTCGCCCCCGCTTCCACTTCCCTTGCCCATGATGGCATCGCACAACTCAGGGGCGAGACGTTCAAGAATCGACGTGTACAGCAGAAACTTCAGCATATGGAGCGGCAGATGTGCGAGCACGGTATCGTTCAGGTACGAATCGATTCCGGAGCTGACTCCGACCAGCGCACCGGCGACCTTGGCCGCATCGCCCACATCGCGTAGCGCAAGAGCAGCAAGTTGCAAGCCAGCGACCCACCCCTCCGTTGCCTCGTTCAGCAACTCAACACTGGTCCGGTCAAGCGGCACGGTGCCTGTCCGGTCAAAAAATGCCTGCGCATCGGCGATCGAAAAACGGAGATCGTCGACATCAATACGAACTAGTTCCTCTGGAGCTCGAAACTGACCAACTATCAAGGCCGGTTCACCTCGCACCCCGAGCAGGATATGCATGTTCTCGGGGGCATAGCGAAGCAGACGGGAAGTAATCGCAAGAACTGGTTTCGCAGTCAGACGGTCGGCGTCATCCAGCACGAGGAAAACGCGCCTGCCGGATGCAGCGATCCCGTTTCAGGAGTAGTGAAATGACCGTTCTGATAGGAGTCAGCGGATCGTTATTAAGGATCTGTTGCGCTTGCGAGGCAATTTCCGCCGAGGCCCTGGCGAATGCGGCCACCAGGTAAGCGCAGAACTGCTGCGGATCATCGTCTTCTGCGTCGAGGCTGAGCCACGCAACAACATGCTTTCGCTGCGACAGCGCTTCACACCAACCAGCAAGCAATGTCGTCTTGCCGAACCCCGCCGGGGCGGTCACGACGGTGATGCTGCGAACCGGCTGCTTACGCAACCACTTAAGCAACACGGATCGTTGCACGCAGCCAGACGGAAGACGGGGCGGGAGCATCTTGGTCTGAATCAGCGACACGCTCCATGGGCGATCGGTACTGTCTGAAGACGCATGCATGTTTGTCCTCTACTGGCCCCCAATCCAGAAATAATAGCGCGAAATTTTGCCAGCGCTATTGCTGCGACCCATTGCACGCCGCTCCGTCCAGGTCACTCAGCAGACGGACATCAGACCCGCGACCCCGCCGCACCGGTTCTGTTGCAATAGCGGAGGCTGGTATGCTGCGGGACCTAACAGAATGCCGCTCGAGATAATGTTGGTGTGCGTGCGTTGGTACGTGGCCTACCCGCTGAGCTTGCGCAATCTCGAGGAGATGATGGCCGAACGCGGGATCGCGGTCGATCATTCGACCGTGCATCGGTGGGCCATCAAGCTTCTGCCAGTGCTTGAAAAGGCATTCCGCCGCTGCAAGCGCCCGGTCGGCAAGAGCTGGCGGATGGACGAAACCTATGTGAAGGTCCGGGGCACATGGAAGTATCTCTACCGCGCCGTCGACAAGGCCGGCAACACGGTTGATTTCCTGCTGCGAGCCAAGCGGGACAAGGGAGCGGCCCGACGGTACTTCGAGAAGGCCATCGATCAGAATGGCGCGCCCGAAACCGTAACCATCGACAAAAGCGGTGCCAATCTGGCCGGGCTGCACGCCGTGAACGCCGACCGTGAGACGCCCATCAAGATCCGCCAGGCCAAGTATCTCAAGAATATCGTGGAACAAGACCATCGGGCGATCAAGCGACGTACCCGACCCATGTTGGGATTCAAGGATTTCAGTTCTGCCCGCATCTTGTTGAGTGGCATTGAACTCATGCATATGATCGCCAAGGGGCAGATGAGAGACTCCGGCAAACTCAAGCCATCGGCCGCCCGGCAATTCTACTCGCTGGCGATGTGAGCAATCCTTCTCACATCGCAATCGTCCACCAAAATCGCCTTACCGCGACTGAACCGTCTGGAGATGCGGCGCTTGCCGCGCTGCTCGCCGAGCGGCACGTCATGCGTGCGGCCCGACATTATCTGGACGCCGTCGCCAGGTAGTGTGATGGCCATTCAGCTTGCGCTCGCCGACCGGTTTGCTCGAAGCAACTTGACCTTTGTAGTAGCTACAGCGTCTATCGTAGTCACCGTGATGAAACGTGTCGAGGTCGAAACGGTGAACTCTTCTCTGCCGCTGAAACTGCGCATCGGGGGCACGGACTGCGCGTCTTGTGCATTGAAGATCGAGAACGCGATGAAGCGGCTGCCAGTCGTGTCCGACATCAACGTTAGCTACGGCCAGGAAAGCCTGACCCTCACATTCGACGAGGACCGCACGTCGCTTGCCGCGATTGAGGCCAAGTCTCATGCGCTCGGCTTCACGCCGGTTGGCGGTCCCGTCAGTGAGCCGACTGGTGCCTCCGAGGCCGGCCGTTCGTCGTGGTGGCGCCCGAAGGCTCGTGCCCGGGTCCACACCTGCCCCACTCCGTAACAGGCGGCCCCAAGCATGCCAACGAAGAAACCGACTGGCCAGTTGGAGACATAGGAGAGGGCGATCGATGTCCACACCGTGACGAGCGAAATTCCAACCGACACGCATATCGCAAGAATCGGTCGGTCAGTCAGCGAGCGGGCCGCAGCCGCGGGTCCAATCATCAGGCTGAACACTAGCAGCGCGCCCACTACCGGGAGCGCCATTGCCGTCGCAAGCGCCAGGATGCTCATGAACGCAAGTTCCATCGCGCGGCTCGATACGCCTCTCGCCTTCGCCAGATCGGGCGATACCGAACTGAGCAGGAGTGGCCGGAAGAGCACAACCGCAACCGCAATCGAGAACGCGCTGATCGCGGCAACCGGCGCGAGATCGGTGTTGCTCACGCCCAGTACTTCGCCGAAGAGAAGGGCATAGACCGCTTGTGAATACTCGCTCGTCATGCTCAGGAACAGCGCCCCGAAGCCTAGCAGCGTGACGAGGCACAGGGCGGTTGCGACTTCGTGTCTTCCGCGCCGGCTCAGCCAACTGATTCCGATCACGCCGAGACCAGCGAAGACGATCAGGCCGAAGAGCGGATTGATACCGAGCAGGCTTGCCGCTGCAGCACCCGGAAAGGTGCCGAGCGGCAAGGCGTGCGCGGCGAACGAGGCGCCTCGAATCACCACGAAGAAACCGATGAATCCGGCGACCGCTGCCACGATGCTCGCCACGATCCACGTGTTGGTCATGAAGCTGGAGAACATGGTCAGGCCTCACCCGGTTCACGGGCGTTCAGGGCGATCCGCGCGCCCGTCGGGGGCTTCCGTGCAGGTCCGGCGCGACCTGTGATGACATACAGGGCGAAGATAAGCGTCACCACGAAGAAGCTCACTGGCCAGCCGTGCCCGGGGGTCCAGTAGTAGCTGTCGTACGCGAGGAGGATGCCACCCCAGGTCGTGCCCAGGCCGATTAACGCGGACAGACCCGTGGCCCAGCCTGGCCGCTTTGCCGCCCTCAAGGCGATCGCCGCCGGACCTATCAGGAGTGCGGTCGACAGGATGGCGCCGACCGTAATAGCTGATAGGGAAACGGCCAGCGCCAATACCAGCAGGTGCAGGAGTCCGACCGTCCGTACCCGCACGCCCATGACCGCAGCCAGCTCTGGGTCAACGGAGCTGAGCAGCAAGGGACGATAAAGCACGCCCGCGGCAATCAACGCCCCCGTGCCCACCGCCAGTGCGAGCGGAATGATCGATGCCGGAATGGCGAACATTGATCCGAACATGACGGTGATCGCCGCTCCAGTCGTGCTTTTCGATGTCACGTCGAGGTAAAGAAACAGCGCGGCAAGGCCAAGCCCCGCGCCCAGCACGACGCCCGTCGCAAGATCGCGCTCACGGGCGCGGCGCACCCGCACCAGTTCGATGCCGCCCGCTGCCATGACCGCCATGATGAGAAACCCCAGCAACGGGTTGATGCCGAGCAGGAACGACGCAGCACCGCCCGCGCTGCTCACATCGGCCAGCGCGTGGCCGGCGAAGGACTGGCTCCTCATGACGGTAAATACGCCAATTACGCCGGACACGACTGCGGCGCCGCCGCCGACTACCATCGCGGTATGCACCGGTTCGCTGCTAAAGAAGCCCGGTTCAAAGATGAGGGTGAGCAGGGAATCCATCTTGAATCAGGGAACCTGCACAATGTGGGCGGGGTCTCGCCGAACGGCGGCAAGCATTTCGGCCTCGGTGCCGGCGGCAATCACCAGCACGCGGCCGTGCACGCGGACGACATCGATGTGATAGCCGTACAGTCTGCTCAGGACCTCGGTACGCACCACTTCGTCCGTCGCCCCGCTCGCTGCGCGGCCATTGGCGAGGTAGACGATCCGGTCCATCACCGGCAGCAAGTGATTCATGTCATGCGCCGAAAGCAGGACCGCAAGCCCGTGCTCGACGCTCAGGCGGCGCAACAGCGCGACAATTTCGGCGACGCTGCGCATGTCGAGGTTGGCCAGAGGTTCGTCCAGCAACAGCAGCCGCGGACGGCGAACCAGAGCGTGTGCGATCAGCACCCGCTGCTGCTGGCCTCCGGACAGTTCCCCGATGCGCTGGTCCGCGAAAGGCTCTGCATCCACGGCTTTGAGCATCCCGTCGACCGCCTCGCGGCGTTTTTTCGACGGTAACGGCAAGCCGAGCCTGTGGCCCTCGAGGCCGAGCGACACCAGATCCCGCGCACGCATCGGGAGGTAGGGGTCGAGCGCGATCTTCTGCGGGACGTAACCCACCGAGGTCAGGCTGCGCGCACCATTGATCCTGATGCCACCTGCACTCGCTACCTGGAAGCCGAGGATCGTACGCAGCAGCGTGGTCTTGCCCGAACCGTTCGAACCGATAAGGCCGCAGAACTCTCCCGCTTCCAGACTGAAACTCACCTCATGTAGCACGCTGTGCCCGGGGAAAGAGACGCTCACCCGGTCGACCGCAAGGACCTCGTTGCCAGAGCACATGCCGCTCACTGCACAGCCTGCAAGGTTTCGGTGGACACTTTGGAAGTCACTGCCTTTTCCAGCGCATTGACTTCCGCCAGCATCCACGACTGGTAAGTAAAGCCGGGGGTTGGCATGGTCTCGTAGACGCCGACCACCGGAATACCATTTTTCCTGGCCAGATTGAGGAACGACTGTGTGAGCGCATCCGTGACCTGCTGGTTGTAGACGAACACCTTGACCTTGTGGTCCGTGAACAGGCTGTTCTGTTTCGTCACGTCCTGCGGAGAGGGATCGGTGCCGTTCATGATCGCCGCCTGCAGGCTGAAGGGTGTGGCGATATCGGTGCCGACCGCTTCGAGCATGTAGTTGGCGACCGGCTCCGTCACCGCGACAGGCGTTTTCGCGTATTGCGCCTTGAACGATGCAATTGCAGCCAGCCAAGGCTTGAGTGATGCGTCGAACTTCTTCACGTTGGCTTGAAAGTAGGCTGCCTGCGCAGGGTTCAATGCGGAAAGGTCCGCTGCCACTGCCTTCGCAACCGCCGGCATGGTTTTCGGGTCGTACCAGAGATGCGGGTTCGGCGTGCTGTCGGGCAGGCCGAGCAGGTGTTGGGCGTCAATGACCTTGCGTTTGTTGTTGGGCGCGGCTGCGATGATCTTGTCGGCCCAGGCGTCGTATCCCACGCCGTTCTTGACGATCAGATCGGCGGAAGCAAGCTGCGCTGCCACCTTCGGGTTGACCTCGAACGTGTGTGGATCCGTATTGGGATCCGTTTCGATCGCGCTCACCTGAACGTACTTGCCGCCGATCTGGGCGATGACGTCGGCGTACTCGTTTTCGACACCGATGGCGTTGATTACGCCAGCCGCTGCTGATGCCGCCATGGCGCTTCCCTGATGCACGGCAAGCAGTACCAATGCAGCCGAAAGGCTACCGATGGGCTTTAGTGCGGCGCGCCAAACAAACCGGTCTGGCTGTCCTGAACTCCAGGATGCGCGGTGCTGAACGGAGTTGCAAAGCCTGGCGGCGATTTTTTTCATTGGCGTTCCTGGCACGAAAAATAACGATCCGATAGGATTAGATACGTTATAACATAACACATGTGGTGTCCAGCGTTCCCAGCAGACAGACTGGCCGTCCCGGAGCGTGACATCAGCGAAGCGGGCTGTCACCGCATGGGGGCATCTCGACCGTAACCATTTGCTCAGCGTCCGGGCACCTCGACGGGCGAACATGCTTGAGCGCGTGCCGCTCACAGGAGAATGCAATGCAAGATGCAACCGGCTTCCAGCGTATCCCGACGACCATCCTGACCGGCTTCCTCGGCGCCGGAAAAACGACCTTGCTCAACCGCATCCTGACCGAGCATCACGGCGGACGCGTTGCGGTCATCGAAAACGAGTTCGGCGAAGCGGGCATCGACAACGAATTGCTGGTGCAGGACGGTAACGAGCAGATTGTCGAAATGAACAATGGCTGTATCTGTTGTACGGTGCGTGGCGACCTGGTGCGCATTCTTTCGACGCTCGCCGCGCGACGGGAGACAGGAGAACTCGCGTTCGAGCGGGTCATCATCGAGACAACGGGACTTGCCGATCCGGCGCCCGTCGCGCAAACGTTCTTTGTTGACGATGTCGTGCAGGAGAAATACCTGCTCGACGCCATCGTGACGGTTGTCGACGCACGGCATGGCGGCGAGCAGCTCGACGAACATCACGAAGCGCAGGAGCAGGTCGGATTCGCGGACCGTATCCTCGTATCCAAGGTGGACCTCGTTGGCGAAGAGCAGGCGCAGCAACTGATGCGCCGGTTGCGGCAGATGAACCCGCGCGCGACGATCAGGCCGGCACATTTTGGCGAGACGGACCTGAAGCAACTGCTCGACATCCGCAGCTTCAGTCTGGATGCCATTGTCGACATCGAGCCCGATTTCCTTGAAGACGTTTCGCACGAGCATGACGACGATGTGACGTCCTTCGTCTACCGCACTACTGCGCCTCTGGATCGGGACAAGCTCGAGGCGTTCTTCAGCGCCACGGTTGCGATCCATGGTGCCGCGATGCTGCGCTACAAGGGTGTGCTGAACCTGGCGGGTGTCGACCGTCGCGCAGTGTTCCAGGGCGTACATATGATTTTTGGCGCGGATATCGGTAAGTCCTGGGGCGCGAATGAAACGCGCGAAACCCGGATTGTTTTCATCGGCAAACAGTTGCCACATGATCTTATCAAGGCGGGCCTCGACAACTGTATGGTTGGCGAAGTCCTGCAGAACTGACACGAAGGATCGCGCCTGCTTGCCGCGCACCCGCCTCGGCCAGCAGGCTGGCCGTGTCGATTCATGCGATCTTCTTCACCACGTTTGAGGCTCCACTTTTCCCATGCACAAGCTCCCCGTCACCGTACTGTCCGGCTTTCTCGGCGCGGGCAAGACCTCGCTCCTGAACCACGTCCTGAATAACCGCGAAGGCAAGCGGGTGGCCGTAATCGTGAACGATATGTCGGAAGTCAACATCGACGCTCAGCTGATTCGTGACGGCGGCAGCCAGCTCTCGCACATCGACGAAAAGCTCGTCGAAATGAGCAACGGTTGCATTTGCTGCACATTGCGCGAGGACCTGCTGATCGAGATCCAGCGGCTCGCGCGGGAGAAGCGCTTCGACTATCTGCTGATCGAATCCACGGGCATATCCGAGCCCTTGCCGGTGGCGGAAACCTTCACGTTTCGCGACGAACAAGGTCACAGCCTCTCGGATATCTCTCGCCTGGACACGATGGTGACGGTCGTCGACGCCTATAACTTTGTGCGCGACTACGGTTCCCACGACTTCCTGGCGGATCGCGGCGAAACGATGGGCGGGGAAGACCGCCGCACCGTGGTCGATCTGCTGACCGAGCAGATCGAGTTCTGCGACGTGATCGTGCTGAACAAGACGGACCTTGTGAGCGCAAGCGAGTTGGAGTTGCTCAAAGGCGTGCTGCGGGTGCTGAACGCCCGCGCGAAGATCGTCGAAAGCCGCTTTGGCCAGGTGCCGATCGGGCAGGTCCTCGATACCGGCCTGTTCGACTTCGAAGCCGCTGCGCAAGCGCCTGGGTGGCTCAAGGAGATGCGCGGCGAACACATTCCCGAAAGCGAACAATATGGCATCACCAGCTTCGTCTACCGCGCGCGCCGTCCGTTTCATCCGCAGCGTTTCTTCGACTGGATTCAGAGCGAGTGGCCGGGCGTCGTGCGCTCGAAGGGGTACTTCTGGCTGGCCTCACGCAACCATGCGGTCGGCGAATGGTCGCAAGCCGGCGCGGTCTCGCGTCACGGACGCGCCGGGACCTGGTGGGCGGCCGTGCCCAGGCACGCCTGGCCGCAGGAGCCCGAAGCACAGGCTATCATCCGAAGCCGCTGGCATGAGCGTTTCGGGGATCGTCAACAGGAGCTGGTCCTGATCGGCACCGGAATGGACGAGGCAGCCTTGCGCGCGTCCTTTGATGCCTGCCTGCTAAGCGAGGACGAACTGGCCCGTGATGAAGTCGAGTGGCACAAATTTACCGACCCGTTCCCTGAGTGGACGCAGTAAGGTGTGTCCACCCAGGCAATAACCTGGCACCAGGCATACTCAATCGTATTGAGGTACTTCGCCTGCCTGGCGCCGGGCACTCAGGCGAGCTCAACCGGGCCGTGGTCGTCGCAATGATCGCCGTGCGGATGGTGCAGGTGGCCGTTGACCAGGTAGTCGACGTGATCGCCATGCGGTACCGCTTCGTGGCCGCATGCCGGCCCGTGGACATGTCCCGACTCATGACCGCCGCAATTGGAAGTACATTGATCCGGATTTTTTGCGCTCACCTCCAGCCGGTGTTCGTCCACGTGATCGCCATGGGGGTGATGCAGGTGGCCATCGTGCAGATAGTCAGTGTGATCGCCATGCCTGATCGCAGTGTGTCCGCAGTTCGGACCATGCTGATGGTCATGATGGGCATGATGCGGTTCGTTGCAGGTGCTCATAGCAGTGCTCCTCGACTCACGTGATAGTGAACGCATGACGTGGGCTTCGCGGCGTGCCCCCAATGGGCAACGGTTAATCCGGCCAGATGTTAAAGCGATCCTCCTTGCGCACGCCGAAGTCAACGCCCTTTGTTTCCGTCTAGATGATGCCATGCCCCCGATGAAGCAAACGCGTCTGTGCTTTAATTAACCGGCGCGGTGGGTTCGATAGCCGGAAAATATCGGGGCTTGCCTTGCAGGTCAGCTGCAAAACCCGTCATTCCTCCTTCGGTGGCTCATCAAATTCGGACGGCGGATGCTCACACTCGTGTTCAGCCATGTCGCTGATGACAAGCTTTACGTGCTCGTCAGTTGCTACACAGAAAATCTGTTTTCCGCACCGATCGGCGCGCAGCACCCGGGCTGCTCGCAAAAGCCGCAGGTGACGGCTGACGAGCGTTTGCGCCAGGCCATATCTTGCCGCGATGTAGGAAACGCACATCGGCACGCGAAGGCATGCTGCAATTATTTTCAGGCGGGTCGGATCGCCGATCTGCCGGAACATCTCTACCGGTTCCGCGACCTGGTCGTCGGTCAACTCGGATGCCTGCATTTTTGCATTCCAAAGAGTCACGTCGCCAATAGATGACGCACCGCCGCATGCACGGAAATACCACGGTTGCCCGTCTCCTGCCAGGGGCCATCGAGATATCGAAGTCGACCGATGGTTCTCGACACATTAACGTGGCCAGGACCCAGGCGCGACGAAAAGGCTATGTACGAAGGGTCGAATTGGGCGATTAGCTATCCGCAACCGAGCGATGGCGGCAGCACCTTCAAGGTAGCCTTTCGATCGGAGCCAGGTCGAACGGCCGCGACGGGTTCGCGTAGCGTCGCTCGCAGCATCTGAAGCACGCGGCGCATATTCTTATCACACGATGCTGTGTCCGGCCAGAAGCAGCCGATCACGTCAGGAAAACGTATGCCTGCTTCTTCCTGGTGACCGGACGCCAAAGCGGCACGAGCCAATCGCAATGATCGCGCGCCTGGCGCGTCCCGGTGGGACGGTGACGCCCTATCGCGTATCGTGGATTCGCTTGCACGTGCCGTCCTCGCGCAAACAAAGTTCATCCATAAAGGCCGCTGCCCGAAAGGCGAAGCCGGGTCTAATGCAGTCAAATTCTTTCAATTCGCCTTCGTTCACCGGGGGGAGAATTAGCATATCCCTCCACCCTATCTGGCATATACGCTCCTGCGGTATATCGGAGGTCATTCACGAGCCACACCATTCGTGAGAAACAGAAGCTTCTCAACCGGGTCCGCCGCATCAAGGGGCAAGTCGAAGCCATCGAGCGGGCGCTTGAGGAAGAGCGTGGATTCATCGACGTCCTGCAGCAGATAACCAGTTGTCGCGGCGCGATGAATGGCCTGCTGGCGGTAGTGCTCGAGGAGCATATCCGCACGCATCTCGTCGATGCCGAAATCCACAAAGAGCCGGCCGGCAGCGCGACTGACCAGCTCATCGAAGTCGTTCACAGCTATTTCAAGTAGAGCAGCACATGAGTGATTTCAAAGACTCGGCGTTCGGCGCAGGACACGACCACCTCTTTCTGGGCGCGGCTCACGAGCAGAACGAGCGCAGGACCTCGGCGGTCGTTGCGCTGTGCAGCGCGATGACGCTGATTGAAATCATCGGCGGCAATGTGTTTGGCTCACTGGCGCTTGTTGCAGACGGTCTGCACCTGTCGACGCACGCTGGAGCAATGCTGATTGCAGCCCTCGCGTACACATACGCGCGTAAGCATGCTGCCGACCCCCGCTTCGTTTTCGGTACTGGCAAGCTTGGCGATCCCGTGGGCTTCACGAGTGCCATCGTACTTGCCATGATCGCAGTGCTGATTGGGTACGAGGCCGTGTCGCGCTTTCTGTCGCCAGTATCGATTCATTTCGGCGAAGCGATTCTCATCCCGGTGGTAGGCCTGTCGGTCAACCTGGCGAGCGCGTAGCTGCTCGGCGACCATCACGGGCATGGTTACGAAGACGAGGCGCAGAAGATCTTCGCTCGGTCCGGTGTGTTTGCCGTTTCCATCTTCGAAGATGGCATCATGCGGTGCTCCAGCGCTTTAAGGGGTTGTCCCATGTCACGGTCGAGGTCCAGCCTGCTCAAGCGGTGGCGTGATCCACGATGCTACCGGCGCCACACACTTGTATGCCAGGAAACCTTGCGTTGAGCGTGCATAGGGTTCTGGTCGTAGCCGGTTATTGACCAGCTGAACGCGGTGGTATGCGTGGAACTTCGGGCGGCGACAACAAGCGCTCCTCCGGGCGAATCTGGCCGGAGTCTCCGACGTACGTCCGACTCTATCTGTTGAAAACACCGTGGGTGCTCGGGCTCGTTCGCGGCCTCTTCGGCACCGTCGCGGGCGCCTGTCGTCAGGTCTCGTCGGCCAATTGACGCAGATCGTGCACAAATGCGTCGACCGGATCGTCGTCCGCACCGATCAGGCGCGCGTGCCCTTTCGCATCGAATATGTAGATCGCCGAGCTATGGGTTACCTCGTATCCACCGTTCGCGCGGGGCTTGTCAGCCTGGTACGCGACGCGATAGCGTTGCGCGAGCGCCTTGATCGCGCTGTCGGAACCGGTCAGGCCGACGTCGTGCTTTGCGTCAAACGCATCGACATACGCATGCATCACTGCGGGCGTGTCCCGCGCCGGGTCGACACTCACGAACAGGACCTTCACATGCTGTGCGGCGCCGCCCAGTTGATGCGTCACTTGGGCCAGTTTGGCCAGCGTCTCCGGGCATACGTCCGGGCAATGCGTGTAGCCGAAGTAGACGAGTGTGACATCGCCTGCCAGGTTCGCCTGGCTAATCTGCTTGCCGGCGTCGGAGGTCAGCGCGAAATCCAGATCGGGCAAATGCCCCTGGACATCCGTGAGCTTCCACGGCTCTTCATGGTGGCAGGCGGCAAGTGAAACAGAGAGCGTTGCGCCGACAACGAGACGCACACAGCGATCAAAGAATGGGGGCATGGATTGGTGCGGCATTGCCGTCGCAAAGATCAGGATTGGGAAGTACAGTCTATTGCGGAGAGCTTTCATTCGTCTGCCCGCGTAGTGCCTCATCCGCTTTACAACTCTCAACGACAAGTCTCCATTCGAGGGCCGTTGCGCCACAGGCCGCGTCACCCGAGAGCGCCGAAATGTCGCGCGTAAGGCGGGAAGCGAAGAGGGAATGCTTAAGGCTTCACCGGGTCGTCGATGTAGATCAGCGTCTTCAGGTGCGTCCAGCTCAATTCTCTCCGCACTGCGGAGACCATCGCTTCGTCGGCAAAAACCTCCGCAAGACGCATGCAGTGGCGCAACTGCTTGTCGCTCCAGCCGCGCCCGTATTCGGCGGTAAGCTGACGCGCCAACGATCCGATCACCTGTTGCCCGTACTCCGCGCGGGCGCCCCGCAATACCTCTGCCTCAATACGATGCCCCACCTGCCAGTACAGCAGTGTCAGTTCTGCATTGATCGCAACGGCGGCCCGTTCGCGCGCCGAATCGATCAGCTGTCGGACTTCGTCAAGCAAGGAGGAAGGCGTAAGGTCGTTCATACTTTCATGCTCAGGTGTGCGGCTACCGCCGCGTTAAAACTGCCCGCGGACGGCCCAATCTGTCTTCAAACCCGTCACCGGGGCTTGCGCCGGCGAGCGTCCGAATTGTCTCCGCAGTGCGGAGACAATTACGGATACCTGTTCGGCCTCGCGGCCGTCTCCTCGCCCGGGCGAACCGTCCGCCCCCGGGTCGCATCTCGCGAATGATTGCAGGACGACTGCCCGATGTGACCATTCGCGGCCTCGCTCACCGATCAACGGTGCTGCACTTTCCGTGTCGCCATGTAGGTGTCGAACAGGCCCGCATGCAGCCGGCTGAGCTCCTGGCGCAGCCCGATGAGTTCATGCTGGTCGCCTTCGTGCTCCCGGCGCCGGATCTCTCCGAGCAGGGCCGTCGCGCGCGATGCCGCCTGGTCACGCTGCACGCGCGCCTCACCTAACCTGCCGGCGAGCGCCGGCTTCACCAACAGCAGCCATGCCGGGAACCAGGAATAGTCGTCGACCTCGCCGGTGCCAGGGAATTCGGCATCGAAGCGCCGGCGCAGCGCGTCCAGCGAAGCATCACCCAAGGTGGGCAACAACGCCACGAACCTCGCCGGCGCCAGCCACGCCAGCTGCGCGAGCAGCGGCCACGCCGCATCCAGGCCGGCCGCCCGGTAGCGTGCCTCGGTCATCCACGCAAGCGGTGCCGGGATGCGCGACCAGGACTCGATGGCTTCGACTGCTTCAATCGCAGCCGCCCCGTCGCCCGCCAAAAGCCACAGCGGCACGGCGTGACTGTCTGCGTCGGCGGTACGAAACGGTAGCGATTCAGCCCGCTGAGCAAGCGCTCGCCAGCACGGCGTGAGCCACGACTGAACATTCTGCGCGGGCAGCACCCGCCGGGCGGCAAGTACGACCTCGTCCTCGAGATGCCGGCGTGCGCTGGCCAGCGTCTCGTGATCAGAAAAGGGCGTGGGCGATCCGCGTTCCAGTTCACGAACCAGCACGCTCATCGCTGGGAGCGCGCCATCGTCCGGATATTCGCCGGCGAGCAGCTCCAGTGCCGTTCGCGCCGCCACCGCATCGCGCCGCTGCAGCGGCTCCAGCACGTCGTTACGCAACATGACATCACGGCTGTCGGCGAAAATGTCGAGCTGCTGAATGGTGGGCTGCTGCATGTTCATCCCGCTCAGAAGAGCTGATCGTGAAGAGCGGCCAGATTAGCCCACTTCACCGTGCTGCGGAAGGTGCTTCCGTCTTCGTGCACCGACTCGATGATCGCGCGCTGGCCGCTCGCTTCGGCGATCACGCGCACGGTCCGCTCGCCATAGCGCAACAGCGCGCCGATCGGCGGACAGACCGGGGCCTTCCGTCTCTTGCGCGGGCGGGTTCTATTTTCCATCCCTCTTTCCCCGCTTGCGGTGCACTACGGTCTTGCTGGCTGGCGCGGGCGTGACGCGCGGCGCGCGTGAAGGGCGTGTCGCCACCCGCCGCGCCGGGGTGGAGGCGGACTTCGCGCGGGCTGGGCGGGCGTCGCGTGTATCCGCCTGCCGCAGTGCCGCCAGCTGTTGCTGGATCGTGACGTTCGTGGCCAGCACGGCATCGAGCCGTCCCTGCAGCACGCCCGCCTGGTGACGCACGTCCCCGAGCTGCGCCTGCAGCGCCTCGACCGCCCGGTGATGGTCCGCCCCGCGACTGTCGGCCCGCTTCACCGCGGCATCGAGGTCCTTCCGCAGCTTCGCGGCCGCACCCCGCTCGCGGTCGATCTCCAGCAGCGCGCGCTTTTCCGATGCTCGCAGGCGCTCTTCGGCGCGTTCCGCGCTCTCGCGCAGCTTCTCGAGATCCCGCGAGAAACCTTCGCGCACCTTGTCCAGTTCACGGTCGCGCACGAGCGCCTCGGCCTTGAGCCGGACGACCTCGGCCTCGCACGCCTGCCGCGCCGCGTGGCCCTCGGTCTGCGCCTTTTCCAGTTCGCGCACCTCGACCTGCGCGGCAAGGAGCGTCGCCGTGCGCTGTTCGAGCGCGGTCTCGACGCGACCCAGTTCGTCGCGGGCAGCAACGACCGACCGTTGCGCCTCGACCTCGTCGCGCAGCGCGTCGAGCGCGGCTTCGGCAGAGGCGGTTGCGCGGGTCCAGAGCACCGCGACCAGTTCGCCGGCAGCCGGCCCCAGATCGGCGGGCAGGTCGGGGTGTTCGATGCGCACCCGGCTCTTTTCGCGCAGTTCGGCCCAGAATTCACCGAGCACCTGGGTCGGCGTGCTCATGCTGCCGCGCTTCACCAGCTGGTAAAGCCGGTTCGCGGTCGGCGCGATCCCGAAGCGGAAGAACAGTAGCGCGCAGACTTCGCGGTACAGCTCGCGGGTCTTCGGGAATTCGCCTTTCAGGCGGTCGATTTCAGCCGAGAGGCGGGTTTCGTCGGGCAGGACGCCCCTCGATGCGCTTGAACTGTCCGCCGATCTCGACGGCCGCGATGGCAGCAACCGGACGCGCGGGCATTCACAGATCGCCGCCCACGACGACCTGAATGCGGTCCGCGCATGGCTCGCGCGGGTCGCCGACAAAAAAGACCACCTTCGAGAATTACCGCAAGGAAGCCGAACGGCTGCTGCTATGGGCGATCGTGCAACTGGGCAAGCCGCTGTCGTCGCTCACGCACGAAGACCTGCAACTCTTCCGGCAATTCCTGAAAGACCCGTTGCCGCACGCGCGCTGGGTCGCCGACGGCGGGCGCAAATACCCGCGCCATGATCCGCGCTGGCGGCCGTTCTACAGGACGCTCCGGCCGAGTAGCCAGTACCAGGCGATGGTGATCATCAACGCGCTGTTCGCGTGGCTCGTCGAAGCCGGCTATCTGGCTGGCAATCCGCCCCGTAGTCGCTGACTATCACCACGCAGTTGCCTGAATGCAGGTCTATGTCACAGTTCGAAGAGTGTCTTGCGAACACACAACCTTGCCTCCCGGCTCCAATAAAAAACCCCCTCCAGAGAGGGGGCGATGAACCGCTCGCGAACCGTGCTTTTCGTATCGGATCAACGCGCCATCAATTTCCCCACAATGAGACTTGCGAGGATCTCTGCGAGCCTTGCCGTCACACCAGCTTGATCGATGTCGGGTCTGCTGTCAGATAGCCGACCGACGCGCCGAAGCGATCCCTGTAATTCACGCGCACAAGCGGATCGAGCGTGTCCCTGAGCGCCTGCGTATGCTGGCTGCCCCAGTCGCCGGCATGCTGGAAGTTGCTCATGATGTAGGTCCAGCCGTTGAGTTCGTCGACCGCATGCAGACCGGTCGATTCGGCGCCGGCGGGTGTCGACAGCAGACGCGTGAGCTGCTTCGTGTCGACGTTGTACGCCCACAGGAAATTGTTCACGTGGTAGCCGCTGTCCTCGCCGATAAAGAGCGTGCGCAGCTTCTCCGAGAATTTCAGGTTGTCCGGGTTGGCGACCAACTCCGGGTCGGCCTTGTTGCCGAGCGCGTCGGCGGCGATGTCCTTGCCGACCAGCAGCGCGCTGGTGTGCACCGGCACCCACTCGCTGTTGATCGCGGCACCCTGGTTATCCTTCTGGCCGCCCGCGAGCTTGTGCTGAAGCACGCCGCCGGCGTTGATCGCGGCGTCGACGGAAATGTTGCTCTCCGCGTTCCAGCCCTTCGCGTTGCCCTTCACCATCGAGTCGACGATGTTCTGCAAAGCGGAGTACGCGATCTTGTCCTTGATGTTGACCGTCGTCCCTTCCATCTTCGTGAAGCCCATGCTGCCGCCCGCCAGGTAAGCGTAGCGATGGGTTTCGAGGAAAGCCGCAACCTTCTCCTTGCCCGGCATGATCCTGACCCACTGCGCGGTGCCGCCGGCGAAGATCTTCCGGTAGTTAGCGTCGGCAGGATCGGTCCACTTGACGTCGATGACGTCCTGCGGCCGATTCGACTTCGCCATGGCCTCGACTTCCGCGCTCGTCGCGTGACCCAGCCTGATCCACGTCAGGTCCGCGCCCGCCGCGGCCGGATCGACCGAGAAGCCCGCGCCCACTTTCGCCACATACAACGTGCCGGCCGACAGGTCCTTCTCGTTGTCCGCCACGAACATGAAGAGGCCGCTGTTGGTCGCGTCGTCGCCCATCAGGACCGTGCGGTTGTCCGGCATCACCTGCACCAGTTCGTGCGAAATGCGCCCGAGGCAATAGTGCTTTTTGACCGAGCCGGTGCCATCCGCCTTGACCGTGATTTCCGGCAGATGACCATAGAGATACGGGTTGAAAGCAATGTTCGTGTTGCCGTACAGGTTATCGTTGAACGCCTTGTACTGCGCCAGATTGCTCGAGCTGGCCGTGAACGCATCCGGCTCGTATTCCTCGCTCGACAGATGCGTGTTCCACGGCGACAGGCTCGCGCCGCAGGTGATCCACAGTCCATTCGCGGGCGACGTGTCGACGTTGTGATACTTGACGAGCGTCAACTTGCCGGTGGCCGGATCCTGATCCAGCGTCAGCACCGCGATCGGCGACGGGAGGCGGCCATACATGTCACTGCCGGACTGCGAGCGCGTCGTGTATTCGAACTGGACCACAGCGAACACCGTGTTGCCCTTTACGCCGGCGACCTTCGCGCCATCGATCTTCAGCAGCGACGTACCGTCCGGCGAGTCCGAAAAGAACTGGCGCCGTTGCGCGGGCACCGAATCGTCGTCGATCGGCTGGTTGTTGATGTCGAAGTACCCGCCTGCCAGCACGGTGCCGCCGTTGCCGTCCGGGACCAGATCGCCGGTCATGAAGAACGGCTGGTACGCGAGTTTGTAAGCCTTTTGGGAGCCGTCGGAATACGAAACCGTCAGGCCTGAGCCGACCGTGGTGGTTGCCATCAGCGACGGATTGGCGAGCGACGGCGCCGGCATGCTGGTGAAAGACGCCGAAGTGAAGTTCGCGACCGGGGTGGCAGGCGTAGTAGGCGTGGCGGAATTGGCCGACGGAGTCGCCAGATCGCCGCCGCAAGCGGTCAGCATCGACGCCGTGGCGATGCCGCCTAGCGGCAGCATCGGCGCACCGGCAAGTAGTTTCAGGGCCTTGCGGCGGGAAATGTCGAACGGCTCTGCCATGTTGTCGTGATCCAGGGTTCGGGTAGCGTGGGTGAATGCACAGCCGGCACGCAGTCAGCCCGAAACCACATGGTTCACGCTCGCGCCGCTATGACGCGAGGATTCTATGAAGTTAATATGAAAGTATATTGACAGGTTTTAGTAATTTTTGAATCAGCCTGGTCTGCCGGCCTGCCCGGTTGTGGTGCAATTCCGGTGCGTCGGTCTGTTACCTTGAGCTTTTGACGACCACGAGCCAATGAGCAAGCTGAAAGATCTCGAACGGTTGTTCAACGGGCGTCATTTCGACCGCGAAGTCATCGTCCTTTGCGTGCGTTGGTATCTGCGCTACAAGCTCAGTCTGCGTGATCTTGTCGAGATGATGGCTGAGCGCGGCCTGTCCCTCGCCCACACTACGATCCTGCGTTGGGTGAAGCGCTACACGCCGGAGTTCGTCAAACGCTGGAATCGGTTGGCTACGACAGCCGGTCAGTCGTGTCGAGTCGACGAGACCTACGTGAAGATCGCGGCAAATGGGCCTATCTCTACCGCGCCGTTGACCGAGCGGGAAAGACGATCGATTTTCGCCTCAGCGCGAGGCGCGACGTGGCGGCAGCAAAGGCGTTCTTCGCGAAGGCAATCAGAACTCAGGGACGCGCTCCTGAGACGATTACGCTGGACGGCTACGCGGCATCTCTTCGGGCGGTCCGCGAGATGAGGACCGACGAGTCGCTACCCAGGCGAACGAAATTGCGATCCTCGAAGTACCTGAATAACCTCATTGAGCAGGATCACTGCCACATCAAATCGCGGGTGAACGTGATGCTCGGGTTCAAGCGGTTCCACAGCGCCGCCGTTACCCTCTCCGGCATCGAACTGATGCATCGCATTCGCAAAGGCCAGTTCGATCTCACCAGCATGCACCTCAAAGATACCACTTCGCCCTCGATTTGGATGCCGGTTCTTTCAGCTCGTTGAGGTCTCCGAAACATGGGCGATTTCTCGCCCGCCTACCCAGTTTGCACCACAGCCACCTTACGTATGTGGAGCCTCGTCTTGACGACTGCTGCTCCACGCCCCGCATACGATCCTTCGATTACGAAAGCTTCAAAACGGTGCCACTCATCGTCACGCTCCCACTTGATACAAGACGTGATATCGCAAGCCCAACCCTAGCTTCGGCATCTCCCGGCGTACGCGACATTCCAATCAGCCGACACACGGATTTGGCGACGTCAGAGGTTGGTGCACTGCCCGTTTCTTCAAGCACATGAAGCACACCGTTAGCTAACTCTTCCAGGCACACATCATCGACCTTCCGACGTGAAGTCTCCTCATCCGAGGCCTCACGAAAAACGCCCCACTCTGCCGGATTTACCTTAGCTGGCCAGTAAAACGTCGCGTTTCCGTCCGAGGTTCGACCTTGCTCGCGAGGCGTCAGCATCCGGAGACGATCAACAATTCGCGTACCCGTTCGCTCCAAACCCCACGCTCTTGCGACTCTGCGGTGAAGGACACTCTCGTGAATCGGTCCTTCAGCTTCGATTATCTCGATCAGTTGTTCCGTCAGCTTCCGGCCGTGGGTGAGGTCGTAAAAGTCTTCCGGCTTGCCTCCCGCTGGGATGATGACCGTGTACTTAGGTAGAGAGACGTCAATGTCCGATGCAAGAGTGGCCGAAGGAACGCTGTCGACGATTTCGGTCTCTACCGTCTCCGGGATTGACGCCGCTGCTGGAGCCTCCTCGTCGGCACCATCATCATCGAGAAGTAGCTTGTCCAAACGAGCGAGGAGCTTCTGAACCTCGACATCCCGATTTAACCACCAGTCGGTCGACCAGATTCTATGTATGCGCCATCCCAACCCTTCGAGCACTACTTGACGAAGGCGGTCTCGATCACGCGCAGTCGCACCCGAGTGGTAGGCGCGACCATCGCACTCTATCCCGATGAGATAACGGCCCGGTGCTCGGGGATCAACGACGCCAATGTCGATGCGATACCCAGAACAACCCACTTGAGGATGAACAACCCAGTTGTGGTCGCGGAGCACCTTGATGACCTGGCCCTCGAATGGACTGTCCGGCTCCATTCCAGTAGGCAATGATTGCTCCAGCAACGCCTTGGGGCCCTTCAGCGCAAACTCGAGATAGTGCTTCAGGTCGCGCACACCCGCAGCCCTCACGCGGGAAAGATCGATCTGCTCCGGTCGCAGGGTGCTGAAAATCACCACTCTTTCGCGAGCACGGGACACCGCCACGTTGAGTCGTCGCTGTCCACCCTCGCTGTTCAGTGGCCCAAAGTTCATGGTGAGTTTGCCGGCTGCGTCGGGACCGTAGGTAATCGAAAAAAGAATCACGTCGCGCTCATCGCCCTGAACGTTCTCAAGGTTCTTGATGAACAACGGCTCGCGCGACTGCGCAGAGATCGCCTTGTCGAGCGCGGCATTGGCTCGGCGACGCGCGTCAAGCAACGACTCAATGAGCGACTGCTGCGGCTGATTAAACGTGACAACGCCCAAAGTCAGATGTTGGTGCTTTGAATCCAGAAAGTGTTGCTCGATTCCACGCACAATCGCTTCGGCCTCTGCCCGGTTTGTCCGGCTACCACCTCTGTCGTAGACACCCGTGACGCGCTCAAGGCGCACCGCCACGTCGTCCGTCACCGGCGACGGAAAGGTGATGAGTTGCGAGTCGTAATAGGTAACGTTGCTGAAGGTAATCAGACTCTCATGCCGGCTGCGATAATGCCACTGCAGCCGCTGACGATTCATCCCCGCACCCAGACATTCGTCCAGAATGCTTTCGAGGTCTTCGATCTGAGCATCATCGCCGCCGTTGTCGTCTGAATCCGTCGACTTACTGAAGAAGCTCGTGGGTGGCAGCTGCTTCGTGTCTCCAACAACGGCCAGTTGCTTGCCACGCGCTATGGCGCCCACGGCGTCCCACACGGGAATCTGGGAAGCCTCATCGAAGACGACGGCATCAAACTGTGCGTGCCCAGCGTCGAGATACTGAGCCACAGATAGCGGCGACATCAACAGACACGGTTTCAGCTTGGGGAGCAGACTCGGAAGTCCGTGCATCAGTTGGCGCACCGGCGCGTGGCGTGTCTTCTTTTGCAGTTCCCTTCGCAACAGCCCGAGTTCACTATCGCTGCTGACCACCATGCCTTTTCCCGCCGGCACCTTGCCAGCAAGCGTCGCGGCAACATGTTGCGCCGTCAGATGCTGGAATCGCTCGTCGGACTGGCGGAACTCACGAATCTTCCGTTCGTGGTCAGCGCTGGAAAACGTGCGCAGCACCGAGTCTTTGTCGATGACCTTTTTCACCCACCAATTCTGGTAGCTGTACTCGAAGTGCTCCTCGACACAATCCAGTGGCACACGGCCATCTTCCAGCGAAGTTACGACGCCTTGCAACCCCAGATGCACGGCCTGCTCTCGAACCTGCCGCCACAGACACCATGACATAAACTGGCTCTTCGCCCGATGCCACGCCGCAGTAATACCGAGCATCCGCTCCAGAGCGCCGTCAGTGTCAGTCGGCCCCTGCAATGGTGCAGTCGGTTCTGCCAGTGCTTCCAGCGCCGACAGGCTGGCACGCACTTCACGCCACGCGTCGCGATAAGCAACCAGCGACTTGCTCATCGGACCTCCCGGCTGCAGCAAAGCACGGTTTTCGACCACCATATGCTGGAAACGGGTTCGCAGTTCAGCTGCCGCGACCGGATCTCCAGCAACCAAGGTGACAGCATCTGAGAAACGTTGCGCCCATTGCTCGCACCGCAATACCTGGTCCCAGTCCGTCCTCACGCCGTTGAACGTATCCTGCAGTACACGTTCCGCGTTGCCTTTCATCGCGAGAAGCTGCTCGTCCTCGGCATTGACGCCTGCAAGATGAGGCAACATTGCTCCAACAGCTTCGTCCGTCGGCCGCGCTCCGGTAATGCTGTAGCTCGCAAGCCGTGTGCGGATAGCGCGCTTCTTGATCGCTGATTTAGGCCACCAGGTGTTCGACGCTTGCGCCCACTCGTCTTTTAGAGATTTCGCGCTGACTTCTGAGATCCGCTCAGTCCAACTCGCCTCGAGATTGCTCCATGACTCGTTGCGCGCCTTCCCATGCCGGGCAAGCCGTTGCAGTTGTGCCCGGACTTCAGCGTCGTAAGCTTGTGCGGCAACGCCTTGAGGCACCTGTGGCGCTCCGAGCAGAACGTCTGCCAAACGGTCAACCTTTTCGTATCCCTCAAGGCTCAAACCGGAAACCGGAAGTCCCAGGCTGCGTTCCGCCTCGGCTGCACCGCCTTTGAATGCCTGGATCGCCTGCTCAAGCGAACGCGCAGTTGTCAAGAGTTCGTCCTGCCAGCTCGGACTCCAGTCGGTTCTGCCAATATGTTCAAGCGGATGGCCATGCAGCGCGACGAGCGCCCCGGAAAGGGTGGCCATCCGTCTCGATGTTTCTCGCAGGCTTTCGAGGGATTTGTGATCGTGAGCGGATGCATCTGCCCAAGACATCAGGGAGGCTTCCTCGCCATCGTGCGCGATGCAAGTTCCGATTGCCTGATATACGGTGAGCCCGTTGGAGTGCGGGTGATGTAATGCATCGACGAGATCGTTCAGATCCTGCCGCAGCTGGGCCAGACGTCCTGCTTCCCGGCTCCAGTCTTCGCTCGTTCGCTGGCCGCTGAAATCCAGAGCCTTGCCGAGTTGCTGCAGGACTTCCGACTTCCGCGCTTTGGACGAATGCAGTTCAAGACAAAACGGCCCCAGACCGAGCGACTCGAGTCGCCGATGCACAACCTCCAACGCGGCCATCTTCTCGGATACGAACAGGACCGTCTTACCTCTCCCTAACAAATGGGCAATCAGGTTTGTGATGGTTTGGCTTTTGCCCGTACCGGGCGGGCCCTCAAGAACCAGATCATGCCCGGAGTCGACTACGCAGATGGCCTTTAGCTGCGACGAGTCAGACAGCATTGGCGTGAACAGGTCCTGAGGCTTGTGCGATTCATCCAGCCTCTCGAAACGTTCGTCGCCCTCCTCCTTCTCAAATGCTTGCCCGGGGTTCTCTATGAGATGTCGGACTACTCGATTCGCCTTGAGTTGCTCTGTCCGATCCTGGAGATCCTTCCACATCAAATACTTGGTGAAAGAGAAAATACCCAGGTGCGCCTGCTCGACGACCTCCCACTTGGGGATCTCGCGCACCGCCAGACGGAACGCCTGGAGCACCTTCCCGACGTCGACGCCCTTCTCATCCATCGGCATAACGTCCAAACCTGGAATGCGCAATTCGAAGTTCGAACGCAACATCTGCAGCAGCGTTGGATTGATGATCGTCTCATCGTCATGACGGCTAAGCCGGAAACCGCTTCGCACCGACTGGCGCTGTAGCGCCACGGGAACCAGGATGATAGGCGCCTGATGCACGCTCTCGGCGCTTTCCGCCTCCGTCCACCGCAA
Source organism: Paraburkholderia sp. 32 (assembly GCF_050435345.1). Taxonomy (NCBI): domain Bacteria; kingdom Pseudomonadati; phylum Pseudomonadota; class Betaproteobacteria; order Burkholderiales; family Burkholderiaceae; genus Paraburkholderia; species Paraburkholderia sp. 32. The sequence goes on along the minus strand of NZ_JBNDKD010000002.1, from coordinate 317,643 downwards.
CATGCCCAAGGCGAGATAGAGTGTGTTCGCGCCGCCTTCCTCCAAACCAGTCCGCGCCGCACTAAAAATGCTCAGAAGGTTGCCATCCAACGCCTCCTGCGGCATCCGTGCGATCAACTCCTTGTTGTCCAGGGCGTTGAGTGCCATGTCGTCAAGGGGGTGGTGTCCGCTGCGACTCGCATGGACCTCGGCCATGCGCGGATCATTTCCCTCCATCAGGGTCGGCATTGGCCGCACGCGAAACTCGACGCCTTCGGCGATGGCGTCCTCGAGCTTGGCCAGGTCCGGCGCGACCAGCGCCAGTGTCGATTTAGTCGACTTGAAGTTGAGAAGCCGGTTACGAAGCGTCAGATCCAGCAACCGGGATTTCCACTTCGACAAGCGCCCTTCCGGCGTCTCGTCGCCACCTAGATCGAGAGACGTCAGAGACTCTGGGTCAAGCGGTGGGAGGACCGGCGTCGGTTCAATGGCCGCGGGCTTTTCCGCGTCTTCGGTCTCGGATCGCTTAATCCCTGCTACGCGGGACGGCAATGGCCTGATTTGCAGTTCTCGGGCCCGATGGATATCAACCGCATACCGGAACGTGCCTTCTTCGAGCAGATGGACCGCACCCTGTTCCAGGGCGATTCTCAACGAGGGGCGACGGCTCGAATGCTGTGCGACTGCCGTGGTCTCGAATACCAGAAACTCGCCGCTATCGACGCGTTTCCGTACCGCCTGAACATCGTCGGTGAGAGGATCGGCGAAACAGGCCTGATGAAGCCATACACCTACCCAGGCATGACCATCCTTGAGCAAGACAACGGGACGTAGACCAGCCTGCTCCAGACATGACGAGAAAAGCATCGCGAGGTCAAGGCAAGTGGCTACTCTTCCCTCGATAACACGGTCAGGGGTTCGGATTTTCTGACCATCCACCCCGAAAGAAGCTGGCGGCTCAGCGTATTGCAAATTCTCCGCGGCCAGCGTGCTGTAAATCGCGGAAATCTGCTTCCACACCACATCGCGGCTCTTCGACTGATATCCATTCATCGACAGGTCGCTGTGCTGCTCGCGAAGCAACTTGGACGCCTTGCCAATGAGGATGTCGATCGCCGGGTTGTTCGGCATTGAGAAGCACGCGAGCAACTCGGGCATGGCGCGCGTACCGGCCCATTGATCGTAGGCCAGAATCTCGACGGGGTGGTTTATCCGGGCCAGTTCTATATCGCCGGCCTGCGCGACCACAGTAACCGATGAGGTAATAGCCTCCTGGAGGTCGGCCAGATAACCGTGGTCGGCTGCCAGATCTAAAGGGGATATGCGCCTGCTTTCGTCCGGAGTGAGCTTTGCAAAGTGAAGCTTCACGCCTTGAGCGAAGCGAGGATTGCACCCGACCAGGACATCCACGGCCTCGAGAGGTTCGCTACCGCGGTTCGTTACGCGCAAGGCACGGACTACGGGCACGGAATTCTGGATCGACGCATAGCCCAGTGTAGGGTCGGCCTCGATCTCCAGAAGCAGCGGCGCAGGGGTTGTTTCCTCGGCGGTTACGGATTCCAGATCCGGTTCTTGTTGGACGTCCATCGTACCCCCTTATCAGCGTTCTTTTTAAATCGTTCTCACGTTTTGCACGTAAGAATACGCCAGATGGCCGTCAATCGGGAAAGCCGAAATCGCATTATTGGCTGCATTGAATCGCGGGCTGTTTCAAGCAATCTGGCCCGGACACGCTTTTGCCACCCCTGTCTCGAGGGATCCGAGACGATCAGCGCGCTGGCCGCGCGGGACGGCGTGAGCCGCAAGTTCGTCTACGCGCAAACGCGCAAGGCCGGCGTCGCGCTGGCGGACGCGTTTGCGTCAGCGATACCGGAGGATGAAGTGCTGTTCGAGTTGCCGGTCAGCAAGAGGTGGCTGCGTCAGGTGATGGTCGCGCTGACGCTGATCTGCCGCAGCTCGTATCGCGGCGTGGTGGAGTTCATGCGCGACTTGCTGGGCGTGTCCACCAGTGTGGGCAACGTTCACGACGTGCAGCAATGGGCCGCGCAGCAAGCGGCCGCGCTCAACCGCGAGCAAGACCTGTCCGGCATTCGCGTGGGCTTGCACGACGAGATCTTCCAAGGCTCGCGGCCGGTGCTGGCCGGCGTCGATGCCGAGTCGACCTACTGCTACTTGCTGGCGGCCGAGGCCCATCGCGACGGCGACACCTGGGGCGTGCACCTGCTGGACGCGGCGCAGCAGGGACTGGCGCCCGACTACACGATTGCCGATGCCGGCCGGGGCCTGCGCGCCGGGCAGAAGGCCGCCTGGGGCGACACGCCGTGCCATGGCGATGTGTTCCACATCCAGCGCCAGTGCGAAGGACTGGCCAACACGCTGGGCAACCCTCGCCAGGGGCGCCCGGTCGCGGCGCGAGAAGCTGCAAGCCAGGCTCAACCAGCCGCGCTCGCGGGGGTGCGCCGGCGGCTTCGCTGCCCAGCTGAGGCGGGCACGTCGGACAGAAGCGCAGGCGCATCAGTTTGCCTGCGACATCCGCACGCTGACCCAGTGGCTCAGTCATGACATCGTGTCGCTGGCGGGTCCGCAACTCGCCACGCGGCAAGCGCTGTTCGACTTCATCGTCGAGGAATTGGGCGTGCGCGAAGCGCTGGATACGTGCCGCATCCGCCCGGTGCGCATCGCGCTGCAGAGCCAGCGCGATGACCTGCTCGCGTTCGCCGGCGTGCTCGATGAGAAGCTCGCCGCGATCGCGCAGCGCGCCAACGTCTCGGATGAGCTCGTGCGCGCCGCGTGTGTGCTGCATCGCAAGCCGCGCACCTCACCCGCGTACTGGCAGGGATGGGGCCGGCTACGCGCCAGACTGGGCGGCCAGTTCCACGCCGTGTTCGCCGCGGTGTCCGAGGCCATGGCCCACACGCCGCGCAGCAGTGCGCTCGTCGAAAATCTGAACTCGCGCTTGCGCAACTATTTCACGCTGCGTCGCCATCTGGGCGCCCCCTTACCTTGACCTACTGCGCTTCTTCCTGAATCATCGGCGCTTCGTGCGCAGCCGCCGGGCCGAGCGTCAAGGCAAAAGTCCGTGCGAGTTGATGACAGGGCTGGACCACCCGCACTGGCTCACGATGCTGGGACTCGGAGCGCTTCAACCGCGGCAAGCCTGAGCGCGGGAGGTCGATACCCAAGACCTTCAAATCCATCGGGATACTAATCAAAAATCAACACACCGCCCTCCACGAGCGGTGCGGCTCAGTTCGTCCGTGTTACCCAAAATCGGCGCTTTTCGAACCACGCCGTCTGCCGCTCGAGTCGCCCCGCCAGGCAGGTCTCGGTGCGCTCATTGCTCAGCCGAGCCTTATTCCAGCTTGCACCCATTGATCGACTTAGGCAGACACCGTTGCCCGTGGGTCCATCGGGCACCAGACAGATCAGATCCGCTCCAGCTTACATTCACAAACCGCGCGTCTTCGAAGTTGGAATTGCGTAGATTCGCGTTATCGAACGAGACGTTTGTCAGGTCGGCTCGAGAAAAGTCGACACCAGATAGATCCGCGCCACTGAAATCCACATTTTTGCTCACGCTTTCCCGCAACGATGCCGAGGCGAGGTCGGCACGGACTGCACCGACGTTTTCAAGAGTCGCATGGGACAGATCCTTCTTCTTCCAGCTCACCCCCTTCAATTCAGTATTCTGAAGGACGATGTGTGACGACGAAACCTGATCCGATGCAGATCCTTTAGTCACGCTGGACGGCCGAACACCACTGATATTCATTGTCGCCGTCGAACCCGGACCGATTTGCCTGTTAGTAATAGTGACATTATGCAGCTCGAGTACCCGATTGGATTCGGTGATTGAATTTTCGGCCAGCGCAGCGCGGCCGAATAGCGCCACATAGACAAATAGCAAAGCGCGGCACATTGCCATTACGTGTCTTCCTAGATTCATTTTTCAACAACCTCTTCCGAGAGAATATCTGCGTGTAGCGGCTTGTCGGCGGAGATATTGGAGGACGAAGCTATGCTTGTCTGCGCAATCTGTCTCATCCAGGCAGGATCAAGCTGCTCGCCATTAGTTGTTGAGAAGATCAATCCAAGCATATTCTTCGCGCGGGAGTACTGTCGCTCTGCGGAGCGCCTGTACCAGACGAGCGCCGCCGAATAATTGATAGTGGTCCCCTTGCCGATGTGGTACATCGTCGCGAGTTCATACATCGCAACCCGATCGCCCTTCTCTGCTTCCTGACGTACATCGGTAAATTGCTCGCGGGCTGTTTTCGGTTCATTCCCGCCATTCAATCGCATCAGGTTGCGAGAGGCAGCAACCAGTCCCTTCATAGCGGCAGAGGCGTACCATCGCTTTGCTTCGGCCAGATCTTCCGGGACTCCGTCGCCCGACTCGTAGATTACTCCGAGTTCGTTCTCGGCGACCCGATTGCCTGCTGACGCCGCCGTACGAATCTCGCGTAGTCCTTTCTCCACATCTCCAGTTGCCCGCATAACGAGTCCCAAAACCAGTCGTCCGCCGGGATTGCCCTTCACAGCCACACCATTCGCGTAGGACTGAGCGGAGAAGAGGTCGCGTGCAACACCACGCCCGTACAGGTACAGCACAGCCATTGCAACATAGTTCCGAGCGTCACCGGAATTTAGACCTTGCTGCCAGATCGCTGCCGCGTATTGAAACTGGCGACCAGTGTCATCCGATTCCATTGCCGCCATGCCAGCACGATACGCCGTAAGGCCGTCGTCATAGGTCTTGTCGGCCAGATCGTCGTATGTGGTTGCGCCTTGCTCGGTCACGCCGCGCTTTGCAGAGAACGATGCATCGCTCTCACCGCGAATACGGAAGTCGGAAAACCTGTCAGACAGTCCCTGGACATCCGGCGCTATCGTGGATTGGTGAATGACCACGGTCGCGTGCGCGGAAGGCATACTCATCGATACGATCAGCGGAAGGAAGCTGGCCGAGCAAGTCCATCTTTGCCGAAATCGGCCACGTATCTTTCTTTGCATATTTCGATTTCACTTGAGTTTGCGGGGCTCGGAGGAGCCCCACTATCGGCTGCCGACAGCGACGTTTAGCCGACCCACACTGAGGCTCGGCGCATTGAGCGCAAGCATCGCGTTCGTAATGTCTACCAGTGCCGGGAATCCCGTGATGGTCTCGAGCCCTGGACCCTTCAACTCGGATGGAAGATGTTCGAACACAGAAGCGTTTGCAGCGAAACACAGCACCTCCTCGTGGCCCGGTTTTTCGAAACGGATTGAAAATCGCTTGTCTTTAACAGGAATCGATGTGCTCGAATAGGCTTGCACCTCGCTCATCGGCTCGAAAGGGTTGGGATAAATCTGCGTAACGGTATGGCTCGCATCTTCGTAGTAGCAACGCAGCGCCGCACTTCGATTGAGCCGCACGTCCAGATTGAGCTCGTCACCCACCCGGGGATGATCGCCGCCTTCTGCACTCAGCGTGACGTCGATCGGACCTTGCCCTCCCTCCTTCAATGACAAGGCGTCCGACGCCGGAGCGACCGCGGATAGATCAACCTTCTGTACATTTCCGTGGACGTCAACCGGAACTCGCTTCGCAAGCATCGCCTGATAGGTCGGGAAGCTCAGCAATCCCGTGGACGGAATGTCCTGGTCCATCTGGAATTCCGCAATCGCAGCCTTCAGTTCGGTGGACGATATACCGTCCACGGGACCGTCGTAATAGGTCTCCCGGCGCAGGACAGTCTGCGCGAGCATCGTCAGATATGCCGGTGTTGCCGCGTCGTACCACGTGCGCAGTTCCCGCTGGAATTCCGGCGCTGCTTCGTTGAGCGACAGACATTGCCAATATGGCAGTTTCAGCCACTTTCCGACCAGCTCGATCATGCCGAGATCGACGAGGCTGCGCAGTGCGAGTCCGGACCCCTGGCTATGGTCGTTGCTCAACGAGAACTGCACCCCCGTCTTGAAGATCGTGCCGCCCCCTTCGATTCCGCTGCCGCTTTTTGCAACGATGGCGGAGTTGGCCGCATAGATACCTGGCACCAGCGTGCGGGTTCGTAACTCGCCCAGGTGCAATTCCAGCGCAATAATCGACGCATGCACGTCGCCATCATAGGCCAAGTCTGTGCTGAATTCGTGACCACGAATCGACCCGTCTGCCGAAATGCCGAGGCTACGCCGCTTGCCGACAACGTTTTCGTCGATATAGCTAACCGCGCCGGACACATAGACCTGCGGCGGCTCGATGTTCATTGCGTTCATTCCGAGCAGCAGACTGCTGAGATATTGAACAGTGTCCTGCTGAACCAGATTGATTTCGTAATCGACGAACTCGAACGTCTTGCTGCGCTCGGACATTTGCGCCAGCGCGGTAATCACGAGGTCCTTGACCGATGTTCCAGCCTTGCCAGAGGGATCGGCGATAGATTTACTCGTGATGCGGATAGGAGTCTGATGGGTGCTGGCGAGCATTTCGTCCATGCACGCCAACGAGCGACTGAAGGAGCTGATCGAACGAACCGGCTCGACGACGGGACTGCCTTCGGAATAGGCCTGCGAAATGACTTCCTTATGGTCGCGAGGCGTAAGCGCACACGATGTGACCGAAACCGCTGTGATGGCCGCGCAAACACGACCTGCAACGGAGGCGACAGGGTGCGGCCTCCGTTGAAAATAACGGTAAATTCCCAATTGATTCGCCTGAAAAAACAATAAGTGGCACTCAACAGCCGTTAACTATGGGACCCTTGATAACGACGATATTATCTTTCGGCGCCCTGACCCCTGGACGCTGGTTACCAAGGTCTACATTGCCGATGTCTGTTGTGCAGCCCTTGCCAACAGACGCGCCTGATGACGCGGAACTACTGGACGAAGAAGAGCCAGGGTTGGCATCCGCCCCGGTGCTTTTCGACAACAGACGATTTCTCGCCAGTGCACTGGTCACCTTGCTCTGTTGACTGGGATCAAGACCGGTTCGAGAACCAATTTCGTTGGCGCGCGTGGACGCGCCATGCAGTGCGGCGAAAATGACAGCATTAGTAACTATTGCGAAGAGAATGGCGCGCACTCGGTGAGCTCCGCTAAGGCCGCGAGATACGATGTTCGCGGCGCCTAAGACTTACTTGCCCGAGACGGAGCCGATGTTGAGCTTCGCCTTACTCATGGCACCGACGGATGAGTTGGCCAAACCGCTGTTCTCGATGCTCAGCGTTTGCTTGTTATTGCCGCCGATCTTCACGTTGCCTTCGACCGAATTGGCGTTTAGAACAGATTCCGATCCAACACCGACAGCCGAGTTGGCAATCCCGGAGTTCTTGATCGTGGTGCTCTGGTTATTATTTCCTGCGATCTCCACCTTAGCTATAGCGACGCTGGCAGAACAGGCGAGAAGCGCGCACAGAATGTATGACTTCATTAGTTATCCAAAAATGTAAAAATAGAATGAAAAAATGAAACGGCCGTTAAATATCATTTGCAACCATTGTTCATGCAACAGCTCCATCTTCCGACTTTTCATCGAAACATACAATAAGAGTACTCTTAAATTACAAGTTTATATTTGCCAGGGGTGGACGTCGCATGCGCGGCGCGGCTCAAGTGCGCTTCTGTCCACTGGTTTCGCCATAGCGCGGGGTCGAACATGGCCGATGGCAACCTCGATCTGCGGCTCGCGCACGACAAGCTCGACCACGCGTCGCTGACGACCACAAGCCTGTATCTGCACAGCGACGATGTTCAGCGACATCAGGAAACAGAACTGAAACACCACATCGACTGGTGAGGGGTATCCACTTCACCTTATGGCTATTGAGGGCATTGCGCAATCGATCGCGCCTTTGAGAGGCTCCTGGCCGACCTCTGCCCGACGCTGATCGGCCCATCCCGACCCACAAGGGACAGTTGGATTTCTCCGTAACGGACGTTCAAGCGACTGGAAACGTTAAACCTCGCAAATAGCCAGGCACGGGCTGTAGTCGATCCGGGCTAAGCTTGACGCGCCCACGCAGTCTGATGCTGAGTCGCCCCGTTGCCTCCAATCTCGCCCATCAGATAATCGATGAACGACGCTATTCGCGAAGAAACGGCTGTATTGCGGTAATAGACAGCATGGATTGGCTGACGGACGTCCTTGGTCTGACGGGCGAGGATCTGCACGAGACGCCCTGTTTCACGGTCCCGGTCGGTCATGAAATCCGACAGGCAGACAACGCCCACGCCTTCGAGCGCCAGTTGACGAAGCGTCTCGCCGCTCGATGAACTTGCCACCGGCTCGATACGGTACGGCTCACCGTCGGCACCGAGCAACGGCCAGACATTGAGCGACTCCGGTTGTGTAAAGCCCAGCAGTACGTGCTTGCCAAGGTCAGCGACCTCGCGCGGATGTCCGTGCGCCTCAAGGTAGTCGGGACTCGCAAGAACACGCATGCGGCTACTGCCAACAAGCCGGCTATGCAGCGTCGAATCCTTGAGCCGGCCAATTCGAATAGCGACATCGGTGCGGCTCTCGAGTAGATCGATGATGCCGTCGTTCGTGTTCAGCTCCAGGTGAACGTGCGGATAGCGCACGCGGTAGCCTTGCACAAGCGGTGCGATCACGTGCAGCATGAAAGGCGACGCTGCATTGATCCGCAGGAGCCCCGATGGGTTTTCCCGCCGCGCGACCATCTGTTCCTCCGCGCTTTCCACGGAATCGATGATGGCGCGCGCGTGTTGAAGGAACGCGCGCCCTTCCTCGGTCAGCTCCATCCTGCGCGTGGTCCGGCGCATCAAGGTCGTTTTCAGCTTTTCCTCGAGGCGCCCCAGCGTCCGGCTGGCCGCCGACACTGTCAGGTCGAGATGTTGGGCAGCTGCCGTCATCGAGCCGGTATCGACCACGGCCATGAAAGTCGCCAATTCGTCGAGGGCGATATTCATTCTTGATTTCTTTTCAAAAGAATTTTGTTTATAGACCAGTTTGTGAACAAAAGTAAAGCTGGCAGACTCGGTCCGTCAGAATCCTCAATTCCTTCGCGAGGGAATACAGCCGCCGGAAGGCGCAGCCGCGCTGTCGAGTCTGGTGAGACAAAACTTTCTCCAATGTCACGGAGATTTAATAAATCAAAAGGCTGTTTCTGGAGACATACGCCGCGACGTTCAGGCTTCCGCAGACCAGGCGGGCAACTAACTCTGCTTAGCCGGAATGCGACTGACATCGGCATAAAGCCGGCGCGCAACTCACCTCGATCAATGCGAGCACAAACATGACGGTTACCGAGCGACCCGCGAATTACGGCACCAGCATGATCGACCTGGGCCGGTTTCAGATCGATTTGGAGATGCGGACGCTGCACCAAAGCGGCACGCTCGTACCTGTCGGATCTCGCGCCTTCGATATTCTTGCCGTGCTCGTGTCGGCCGCTGGACGACTCGTTACGAAAGACGAATTGTTGGATAGTGTCTGGCCGAAAACCGTCGTCGAAGAAAACAATATCCAGGTCCATCTGTCCGCGTTACGCAAAATACTTGGTGAGGATCGCAACCTGATTGTCACGATCCCTGGTCGCGGGTATCAGTTGCGACAACGACCCGTTGAGAGCCGGGCTCCTGCGGTCGAGTCCCGAGCCTTCAGACGTAGCCTGCCGCTACGCGAAACCCGGCTCACAGGCCGCGACGCAGCCGTTCGGCAGATCAGCATGTTGCTCCAGACTACGCAGGTATTGACGCTCACTGGAGCCGGCGGTATAGGGAAGACGAGCCTGGCGATAGAGGTAGCACGGCAGGCATCGAACGATTCTTCCCGCGCTGTGTGTTTTGTCGAACTTGGCACGGCAACAACCGAAGATGCGGTCCTATGCGAGGTCGCCGAAGCATGCGGGCTGTCCACGCTCGATGCTGCAGTCGACATTGCGCAACTGGCTGCGGCGGTTTCCGGCAAACGTCTGCTCCTCGTGCTGGATAACGCCGAGCACGTGATCGACGCGGTCGCGCGGATCGTCGACGCACTCGTAGCGGCAAGCGAAATTCTGCGTGTGATGGTAACGAGTCGTGAACCGCTTCGCCTGATGCAAGAGACGGTGTACCGGGTCGAGCCACTCGACGTGCCGCCTTCGCATTCAACCCATGCGGAGATCGTCCAGTTTTCAGCGGTAAAGTTGTTTTTGCTGCGCGTCAATTCAATCCAACGGTATGCATACGCCGGCTGCGAGGAAATTCATCTCATCGGCGAGATCTGCCGCCGGCTGGACGGCATTCCTTTGGCAATCGAGCTGGCAGCGGCGCGCGTCGCTGGCCTCGGCATTGGGGGTGTTCATCGCTATCTGCACGACCGTTTCAGTTTGCTGACGGGCGGCTACCGGACCGCTCTGCCACGCCATCAAACCTTACGTGCGACGTTCGACTGGAGTTTCTTCATCCTGAATCCATGTCATCAGTTACTGTTCAGGCGCCTCGCGGTGTTCAGCGGCGGCTTTACGTTCGATGCGATGTGCGCGGTGGTGTGCGACGAGAAATACGCTGTGGCGGACGCGATCGGCGGCATCGGCGATCTGGTGGCGAAATCGCTCGTCAACATTGAGCTGGAGGGGCCGGTAAGCAAGTATCGCCTTTCCGATTCGGCACGTGCCTATGCGCTGGAGAAGCTGCATGCGCAAGGCGAGCAGAGGCTGATCGCGGCGCGCTATGCACGCTATGTCTCCCATTGCTTGCGACCGTGTCTGGCTGGCAGTGTCGCTGAACAATTGGACCTGGAAATCGATTTCCGGCAGTCGCTGGATGATGCACGCAGCGCTTTCGATTGGGCGTTCTCGCAGCATGGCGATACGCGGATTGGAGTCGAGCTCGCGGCAGGTTTCACAGAGGCGCTGCTCGATGCGGGCCTGATTCACGAAAGGCCATCGATGCGCTTAAAGAACTGCCCCCTGCCTCGGTGGACTCAGACACCGAAATGCGCGTACGTGCCACTCTCGCCTCGGCATTGATCTATGCTCAGGGGCCCGTGTCAAAGTCGGCACAATCGTGGACGGAAGTGCTGGCTCTTGCTGGCGATACAGGCGACGGTTCTGGTGCAAATGGTGAAGGTGAATCGATTAACGTGTTGCCCCCCGATCTCATCATCCGACAATGATGTCCGAGCGCGGCCTGTCGCTGGCCCACACGACGATCGCGGTCTCCTATTCGAACTCCGCGATCCGCAGGCCAATTTCCCAATGGCTTCATATCCATTCCGTTATACGACACATAACGAATCGATATTTCGGCCTTGATATTGACTCACCACCATCATCGCTGACGCGACGCAGCCAGTCGGCTGGACGACTGGCGTCGTCTCCTTCCCGTTCCCCATCTTCGGAGACTCCATGAGAACAAACTTCGCTCGCGCGGTGGTGCGCTCACTGCGCCCTGCGGTTACGCTTTTAGCCGCGCTTGGCATCTATGTTGCGTTGAGCCCCACTGCCACCGCCGCGGTGCCGATGGGCGTCGCGTTCGTCTACCTCGGCAACCCCGGTGACGCTGGCTGGACCTACGCACACGAACAGGGTGTGAAGGCGATCGAAGCGAGGTTCGGTGACAAGATCAAGGTCACGCGCGTCGAGAACGTACCCGAATCCGCTGACTCGGAGCGCGTGTTTCGCGACCTCGCGAACAAGGGCAACAAGATTATCGTGGGCTCGAGCTTCGGATTCCAGGACTTCGAACTGAAGACTGCAAAGGATTATCCCGACGTCGTCTTCGAGCATGCGACCGGATACAAGAAGGCGACGAACTTTGCGACCTATGACGTGCGCACGTACCAGAGCGCCTATCTGGCTGGGCTCGTCGCCGGCTATACGACGAAGACGAATACGCTCGGCTTCGTCGCCTCGGTGCCGGTCCCGGAAGTGGTGCGCAACATTAACGCCTTCACAATGGGTGCGCGTTCGATCAATCCGAATGCGAAGGTAAAGGTCATATGGATCAATGGCTGGTTCGATCCAGGCAAGGAGAAACAGGCGGCCGAAACGCTGATCGGCCAGGGAGCCGACGTGCTGATCCAGAACACCGATTCGACGGCGACAATGCAGACTGCCGAGCAGAAGAATGTGCACGCGTTCGGTTGGGACTCGGACATGAAGAAGTTCGGCCCGAATGCCCAACTGGGCGCATGCGTGAGCTACTGGGGCGTCTACTACTCTCACCTGATCGAACAGGTGCAATCCGGCACGTGGACCAACGCGCCGACGTGGTGGGGTCTCAAGGAAAAAGCAATCGACCTCGCTGACATCAACACTGCAGCCGTATCGCCTGCCGCGCAAAAGGCGCTGGCGCAAAAGCGCGACGACATTATCGCGGGCAGATTCGATCCGTTCTCCGGACCGATCAGGGATCAGAATGGCGCGATCAAGGTGGCAGCCGGCACGTCGCTGCCCGACGCCGAGTTGCTGCGGCTCAACTGGTTCGTGCAGGGGGTCGAGGGCACGTTACCGAAGTAACTCAGCCAACGTGGAGGAGACACACTTTGAGCCTTGTCATTTCTCCGAAACAGAACGCGTCGGCGTTCCCTGAGCAGGGGCTCGCGCCGACACGCGAGCAGATCGTCCGCCATCTGCGTCATGCAAGCGTCATCGCAGAACGTGCGATGCTGTTGGGCCGTCACCCGTTTGGCGCCATACTCGTCGGGCCTGATCAGGAGTCGGTTCTAATAGAACAGGGCAATGTCGATTCCGTCAATCATGCGGAAGCGGTGCTCGCGCGTATCGCCGCGCTCAACTTTACGCCGCAATTCTTGTGGGGTTGCACGCTCTATACGACGGTTGAGCCATGTTGCATGTGCGCAGGCACGGCATATTGGGCCAACATTGGGCGGGTGGTTTTTGCAATGACGGAAGAGCGCCTGCTGCAAGCCACGGGCAATCATGCAGAGAATTCGACGATGAGTGTGTCGTCGCGGTATGTCTTCGACCATTGCCAGAAGCGCATTGAACTGGTTGGGCCCGTGGCCGAGGTCGAGGAAGAAGTGATGCAGGTGCAGCGCAGGTTCTGGGGACGCCGATGAGCATGGCGCATCGCGGCCTTATGTTCGCATCATGCCGCGCGCGGAGCCGCCACCGCCCGCGCAGCGGCCGCCGCAGCCACCGCGCCCGCAGGGCTCAGTTCGGGCCTTGCGCAGTTGAGGCCGTTCGCCGGATCAGACCACCCGAACGTACCCCCACGCTGAGGTAGGAGCACAAATGCTGAGATGGCGCGGTCAGATCCCGTGAGGTCGCATGCCGGTGCTCCGAGCACACCACCGGTCTGCGTTGGCGTAGGCGTGGCCACCGCTCGCGCCGCGGCAGCAGACGACAACGGTGGACACGATCGCTGTGCAGACCGGCACGCGGTACGCTCCACCATGCCGCAAACGCGCTACCGCTGCGGTACGCCGTCGCGCCACTCGCCCCAATGCGTGACGATGTCCTGCACGAGCGGATTGCCCGTCAGGAACAGATTGTCGATCGCGATCGTGAAGCCCCCCTGCGACGAGTAGTTGAGCAGATTGTCCGCGCTCGACTGGCCCGCGTACGGCCGGTCGAAGTCCGAGCCAGCGCGCAGCACCGCGACACGGTTCAGGTCAACGCGATGCACGGTCGCCGCGCGCGTCAGCGCCTCGAAGGTGGCGTTGTCTTCCTGCTGCGTCGTGCAATAGGTGCCCTTGCCGTCGGTCAGGATCTTCGTCCATTGCCGCGCGCGCTCGCCGAGATCGGTGCCCGACCACCAGGTATCGCCCGCCAGCGTGTCACACTGGATCACGGTCGGCGGACGGTTCGCGGGCGCATAGTTGTATTTGGCGCGGGCAGCCTGCGCCTGTGCGTCGTCGGTCAGCGTCACGTTGCGCGACAGCGCGAATGCCGCGTTCGAAAGCGCCGGATTGAGCTGGAACACTTCGGTGCGATAGTCGAGCGGCGGCTTCTGCGTCGGGCCCGTCGTGTTGATGCCGAGATAGCCGGTATTCCAGCCCGGCGGAATTTCGCGTCCGTCGATTTCCCATTGAATCCCGAAGTCGACCAGCCAGTTCGCCCACGCAGCGGAACCGACGGTGCCCTGAAGCGGATCAATACCAGCGATGCCCGCCACCATGAAGTACGTATGACGCAAGTCGAAACGCGGCGAGAACGTCAGCGCCATGATCGACGCGGCGGCATTCGCGTGCCCCATGCCCGTCGTCATCACGCAGACCTCCTTGCGATTGCAGTGTACGGCAGGGTAGTCAGGAGAAAGGCCCGCGACGGTGATGTCCTGCCACGGGCCGAGATGATCGAGCCACACCTGGCCTTCCGGACCGAACATCGAAATGATCATCACCTTGACCGGCCGGCCATGCGACGCGCCGTCGTCCTGCGCGAAGCTGTCGTCGGCATGCGCGATGGCCGGTGCAACTGCCGCGCCTGCCACGAGCAACGATGAAATCGCTGCACCAAAAGCACGATTTAGCATAAGAGGTCCCACCTGATATGTAAGAACTGCGGTTGCGAAAAGTGAGTCGCGTGCCGTGTTGTCGACTGACGTCGTGGTTTTTTGTCGGCGTGCAGCGTGGGACCTGGGCGTGAGCCGTTCAGGTGACAGTGAGTATAAGCAGAGAAAAATCTGTATTGCCAAGCGGACGAATGTCATGCTCGGCTTCAACCGTTTCAGGAACGCCGCGATCACTCTGGCAGGCATTGAGTTGACGCATCGCATTCGCAAAGGCCAATTCAACCTGGCGAAGCTCGGCCTCAAAAATACCGCCGCGTGAGCACACGTCGTGCGCTCAACTCGCGCAACACGCGCGAAACGGTCATGCGTGCGACTCCGGACTCCTTGACCAACTCGGTTTCCGAAGGGATTGCGTCTCCAGGCTTCCAGGTGCCATCGGCTATGCGCTCGATTACATAGCGCTTGATCTGTTCGTATGCTGGCGCAAGCTTGCGCTGCAGCTTCAACCGCTTCGCCTCTCCACCCGCCCGCGCCGCCTCAGTCATGACTGTCCTGGTTGCACCGTGAACGATTTGCGCGCGCCGCGCGACGCCAGCCTCAAGTACCCACCGCCCCGGGCAAAGCATCGTTCGCCGAGGCCGCCGCACTGCCCGCCACGCAGTCCGTTGGTGCCGGAATGCAGAAATCCCGTGAGGGCCGGACCGTCAGCGGGCCGGGCAACGGCGGCGGACCATCATCCATGATCATGTGGAATGCGCGTGTCATGTCGTCCGCAAGCGGACGGTCGTCACGGTAGGTCGGCAAGACAGCGCGAACCTGGCTATACAACGCCTGCGTATACGGCGCGCGCTCGGCCGCGATAGGCTGCAGGTCGTATGCCTGAACCGCGGCAAGCAGTTCAATGCCAAATATGCGGCCGCTGTTGTCGATGACGGCCAGCGCCTTGAGCGCGGCCGGCGTGGCGTGGCAAAGGTGATCTTCCTGCAAGCCGGACGTCACACCGCCGTCGAGGCTCGCGGGCGCGGCCTCGCGGCGGTTCTGCGCGACCAGCGCCGCCGCCGTGTATTGCGCGATCATGAAGCCCGAGCGCGTGCCGCTCGCT
Organism: Paraburkholderia sp. 32; assembly: GCF_050435345.1. Taxonomy (NCBI): domain Bacteria; kingdom Pseudomonadati; phylum Pseudomonadota; class Betaproteobacteria; order Burkholderiales; family Burkholderiaceae; genus Paraburkholderia; species Paraburkholderia sp. 32. Next base: position 302,159 of record NZ_JBNDKD010000002.1, on the reverse strand, counting down.
TGCGCGAGAAACGCGGGCAACCCGCTCACGAGCGGATTGACGAGACGATCGAGACGCCGCTCCGCCATCGCGGCCACCTGCGCGACCGCAACCGCGAGGCTGTCCATGGCGAGCGCGATCGACGCGCCGACGGCGTGCGCCTGCGAGAACACGCGCGGCTCCTCGGGCGTGCCGGCGATGATCGGATTGTCAGTCGTCGAGGCGAGTTCGCGGTTCACGACTTCGGCCGTCGCAGCCAGCACATCGCGCGCCGCACCGTGCACATGCGGAATCGTGCGCATGCTGAGCGGATCCTGCGTACGCCGTCCGAGTGCCGCCGCCAGCAGACCGCTGCCCAGCAGCGCCGCGCGCATGCGCGCGCCGACCTGCGCAAGGCCCGGTGAGACGCGATACGCGAGCGAGCCCGCGTCGAACGCCACCATCTGCCCGCCGAGATTCTCGAAGCTCATCGCCGCCACGGCGTCGGCCCAGTCGAGCAGCCGGTGCGCGCGTTGCAGCGCGAGCGCCGCGAGCCCGGTCACGCACGGCGTGCCGTTCACGAGGCTCAAGCCTTCTTTCGCTTCGAGCGACAAGGGTTCGAGCCCCAGCCGGCGCAGCGCCTCGGCGCCGCTGATGCGCTCACCACGCCAGTTCACGTGCCCCGCGCCGACGCACACGAGTGCGATATGCGCCATGTGGCTCAGATAGCCGACCGAACCGAGCGCGGGCACTTCGGGCAGGCAATCGGCCTGGAGCAGCGCGACGAGCCGCTCGACGAGTTCGACGCGCACGCCCGAATGCCCGTGCGCGTAATTGTTGATGGCTGCGGCCATGATCGCGCGCGTCTCCTGCGCGCCGAGCGACGCGCCGACGCCCACCGCGTGGCTCATCAAAATGTTGTGCGAAAGCGTGTGCTGTTCGGCCGGCGACACCACCACGTCGCACAACGCGCCGACCCCGGTGTTCACGCCGTAGGCGCGCATGCCGCGCGCGATGATCTGCTCAACGAGCGCGCGCGCGGCGCCAATGCGCTCGCGCGCTTGCTCGGAGAGCTCGAGCGGTGCGCCTGCCGCGACGGCGCAGACTTCGCGCCAGTCCAGCGGGTTTCCGGTACGGATGACGGTCATGATGAACCCCGACGATGGATCAATGTGCGTTGCGGTCCTGATGGCTCGACACGAACTGGCGGAAGCGCTCCGACTTCAGTTCGCCGAATACCTCCGCGGGCGTGCCGTCCGAATCGACCTGGCCCTGATCCAGGAACATCACGCGATTGGAAACGTGTTTCGCGAAGCCCATCTCGTGCGTGACGACGAGCATCGTGCGGCCCTCGTCGGCAAGCGTGCGCATGACGCGCAGCACTTCGCCCACGAGTTCGGGATCGAGCGCCGAAGTTGGCTCGTCGAACAGCATCACCTTCGGATGCATCGCGAGTGCGCGCGCGATTGCCACGCGCTGCTGCTGGCCGCCCGAGAGATGTGCGGGATAGTGGCCGCGCTTGTCGGCGAGGCCGACCTTCGCGAGCAGCGCCTCGGCTTCCTCGACCGCTTCGGCGCGGCTGCGCTTTTGCACGCGCATCGGGCCTTCGATCAGGTTCTGCAGCACCGTCATGTGCGACCACAGGTTGAAGTTCTGGAACACCATGCCGAGCTGCGAGCGCACGCGGTCCACCTGGCGGCGGTCGCCCGGTTGCAGCTTGCCGTCACGGCAGCGCTTCATCTTCAGCGCTTCGCCGGCAAGCGCGACGGTGCCGTCGTCGGGCATCTCAAGTAGGTTCAGGCAGCGCAGGAACGTGCTCTTGCCCGAGCCGCTCGCACCCAGGATCGAAATCACGTCGCCTTCGTGGGCGTCGAGCGAAATGCCCTTGAGCACGTGATGGTCGCCGAACGACTTGTGGATGTTCCTCACGGACAGGGCGACCGGTGCGACTGCGTTCATACGATTCTCCGGAAAGATGGGCCGATCAAGACGCGACGCGGCGGGTTTCGAGTTGCGTGGCGGGACGGCGCACGACGGTGGGCGCGGCGCGCAGATGGCGCGAGAGGCGCCGCTCGACGAGGCCGATGAGGCGCACCACGAGGAAATTCAGGCATAGATAGATCAGCGCAGCGCACGTGAACACCTCCGTCGTGCGATAGGTCTGCTGAATGATCTGTTGCGCGACACCAGTCACTTCCCAGACGGTGACAAGGCTTGCGAGCGCCGTCGACTTGACGAGCAGCACGGCTTCAGTCGAATAGGCGGGCAGGCACTGCCGCAACGCGATGGGGCCGATCACGCGGCGCAGCAGCGCGAAGCCCGACAGGCCGATTGCATGACCCGCCTCGATCTGCCCGACCGGCACGGCCATCAGGCCGCCGCGGATGATCTCGGCGGTGTAGCCCGCCGTGCACAGCGCGAGCGAGAGCACGGCGCACACGTAGGGCTCGCGCAGCACGGGCCACAGGAAGCTTTCGCGGATCACGCCGAACTGTCCGAGCCCGTAGTAGACGAGAAACATCTGGATCAGCAGTGGCGAGCCGCGGAACACGAGAATATAGGCGCGCGCGAAGCGGTTAGGCAGCCAGTGCGGCGAGACGCGCATCGTGACGATCACGAGCGAAAGCAGGCCGCCGAGCACGAGCGAGGTGAAAAAGAGGCTCAGCGTGGTCGGCACGGCGGCAACGAGCTGGCGCGTCGTGTCGAGAAGAAAATCGAAATCGATATGCATGATGAGGCCGCCCTTGCGTCAGTTGCGCGCGAAGTTGCGCTTGAAGGAGCGGCCGACGATCGTCTCCGCCCGGCCGAACACACGGTTCGAAACGCCCGTCATCGCGAGATAGAGCGCTCCGCCAACGACGAAGAACAGGAAGTACTGGTGTGTCGATCCCGCCGCGACCTGGCTGGCACGCAGCAATTCGACGAGACCGGTGACCGAGATCAGCGCCGAGTCCTTGAGGCTCAACTGCCACACATTGCCGATACCCGGCAGTGCGAATCGCAGCACCTGGGGAATCAGGATGCGGCGCGCCATGGTGAGCGTCGGCATGCCGATCGCGCGCGCAGCTTCGAGTTCGCCGCGCGAGACAGCTAGCACGGCGGCGCGATAGACCTCCGTCTGATACGCGCCGGAAATCATGCCGACCGCGAACGCGCCAATCACGAACGGCGGCACGCCGATGAAGCCGTCGGCACCGAACCACTGCCCGATCGAGGACACCAGCGTCGAGCCGCCAAAGTAGAACAGATAGATGACAAGCAGTTCCGGCACGCCGCGGAAGACGGTCGTGTAGAAGTCGCCGATCACGCGCGCCGTGCGAAAACGCGAGAGCTTTGCCGCTGCGACGAGCGCGCCGAATACCGCGCCGATCGCGAGCGCCGCAAGCGTCAGCACCACCGTCATGAACGCACCGAGCAGGAGCAGGCCGCCCCAGCCATCGGTCCCGAAGCCGAGCATTTCGAAAAGAGCCATCACGCCACCTCAACCAAGCCTGCGAAACAAGCCGCGCGGCATCAGCCTTTCGAGCCGGATCAGGCCGAAGCGCGCGGTCACGTTGTGAGCGACGCTCAGGGCGTCACGTCGGTCTTGAACCACTTCTCCGAAAGCTTCTTCACGGTCCCGTCGGTAATCGCCGACGTTATCGCCGCGTCGAACTTCGCCTTCAGGTCCGCGTCCTGCTTGCGGAACGCGAGGCCTTCGCCCGGCCCCCAGATCAGGCCGCCGATCTTCGGGCCGGCCGTCACCGTCGGCACCGCTTCCTTCTTGTCGGCATTTGCGGCGTAGTACGTCACATCGTCGAACGACGCGTCGATGCGGCCATTGGACAGATCGAGATCGCGTTCCGGCGAGGTCTTGTAGACGCGGATCGACGCGACATCCTTGAAGTTCTCGTTGATGAAGCGCGTATAGACCGTGCCCGACTGAATGCCGATGGTCTTGCCCTTGAGCGCCGTGCGCAGCGCCTGGACGGCGGGCGCGTTCGACTTGGCGTCGGTGTCGAGCTTCAGCGAAGCCGGGTTGCCGGTTGCCTTCGGCAGGATCTTCGTGTCGGTGACCGCGAAGGTCGCCGGCGTGGACGCATACGGCTTCGAGAAGGCAATGATCTTCTCGCGCTCTGGCGTGATCGAGATCGCATCCATCAGAACATCGAACTTTCCGGCTTGCAAGCCGGGAATCATGCCGTCCCAGTCCTGCGCCACGAGATTGCACTTGAGTTGCGCCCGCGCGCACAGGTTAGCGGCGAGTTCGGGTTCGAAGCCGCCCAGCTTGCCGCCCGGCAGCGTCATGTTCCAGGGCGCGTAGCCGCCTTCGAGGGCGATCGTCACTGTCGTCCAGTCCTTCGCCTCGGCGGTGTTGCCCACAAGCGCCGCCGCTCCAAACGCGGCACCGATCAAACTCTTGACCAACCATCTGCACTTCGCCTGCATGTCCACACTCCTTGGATTGCCGAAAACTTCATTACGGTAGCGCGCTAATCGCGGTTTCGTCTTGTCTAGACAAGATGCGGGAAGTCGAATTTTGGCGCAAGCGCAATTTCTGAAAATGTCGCCGATTCAGGGTATCCACCAGGTCAGGGTCTCGGATCTGGCGCTTTACCCCGCCTGGCGGCGAACGCACAGTGGCAGTCACGGGTAATCGCATCAGCGACGATGCCGATGCAGTTCGTCGCTGGGCGATAGCCGGGGAAGGCCTTGTCTACAAGTCGCGACTGGACCTCATCGACGATCTGAAGGCAGGTCGACTGGTGGAGTTGTTTCCGCCGGCGTATTGCGAGCCTTCGCCGCTGCACTTGATTTGTGCTCACCGTGCGCAACTGACACCGACGATCAGCGCGTTGAATGCCTTCCTGCGCGAGCGCTGCTCTGCATTGCTGGCGAGCTACCCCTCGGGAGGCTCCCGCTCTGCGTAACGAAGTTCGCCCTTTCCTGATCGTCTCAATGAGTCGACCGAAGGCTCAGGCGCTAGCTCAGTGTCTTGAACTGGATACCCGGCCAGGTGAATTTTGGCAGCCTGCTTTCCAGGCAGGTGCGGAGTTCCGGCACCTGCGCCGCTTGGTCGGAATCTTCCGGTCTGATGAGGTAATACGCGTCACCACTTCCAACGGCGGTTTTAAACGGCAGCACGAGTTGCCGCTCGTCGATCGCGTCCTGTCGACTAGCTGCATCTCGCCGACGACGTTGCGCTCGCGGTCCGCGCGAACGTCGCGGTCATTACGACGCTCTCCGCACAGATCGCCATCGTGGAAAAGCGTCTTCGGGAAAACGTCGCACACACGCGGACTGCGCCCTCTTTACTCCAGTACCCGGCAATTGATGGAGCACGCTTAATTCGCACCCTTTGTCTTATAACAGTTTCACGAATTGATTGAATTAAATGTCATTTCACTTATCCTGTTTCCATAGTCGCGCGATGGTCCAAACCAGCAGTCCTCTCGTCGGAGGTCACGGCCAATGAGTCCCGTCGTCGTCACCCTGCTCGTGCTGCTGGGCGTCGGGCTACTGCTCGCGCTCCGCCTCATGGGCATCTACAACGGGCTAGTGGTCGCCCGGAACCGCTTCGCGAACGCCTTCGCCCAAATCGACGTGCAGCTCAAACGCCGCTACGAGCTGATTCCGAACCTGGTCGAAGCGGTCAAGGGCTACATGGGTCACGAAAGGGAGACGCTCGACGCCGTCATCAAGGCCCGCAACAGCGCGATGGCAGCCGAGCAGAAAGTCGCCGCCAACCCCAGCGACCCGGCGGCCATCAGGGGGTTTAACGAGGCCGAGGCCCAGCTCGGCGGCATTCTGGGCCGGCTCTTTGCGCTATCCGAAGCGTACCCGGACCTCAAGGCCAACCAGAACATGCTCGCCCTGCAGGAGGAACTGAGCTCGACCGAGAACAAGATCGGCTTCGCGAGGCAAGCCTTCAACGACGCCGCCACCGACTACAACAACCAGCGCGAAGTCTTCCCAGCCGTCATGGTGGCCGGCATGTTTGGTTTCAAGGAAGCGTCACTGCTCGAAACCACAGAGGCCGAGCGCGCAGCGCCCAAGGTGTCGTTCCGGTAACCGGAACCGCCACGGCTCCGTGCGCTTCACGCTCTCAAAACCGCGCCGACCATGGCCACCAATTTCTTTCAGCAGCAGGATTCGGCACGGCGCAAGACCTTCCAGCTGGTGGTCTATTTCGTCCTCGCGATCCTGATTCTGATCGCCCTCGTGTACGGTCTGTTGGTGGCGCTCAGCATGTATGGCGCTCACGAGCCAGTGTCCTGGTGGCAACCTGACATGCTCCTGCTCGCGGCGCCGGCGGTGGGCATCCTGGTCGGCGGTGCCAGCGCGCTCAAGGTGTCCCAGCTCGCTTCTGGCGGGCAGGCCGTCGCCTTGATGTTGGGCGGTAAGGAGGTGCCCGGCACGAGCACCGACGCGCGGCAGAAGCGGCTGCTCAACGTCGTCGAGGAGATGGCCCTCGCTGCGGGAGTGCCGGTGCCCCCCGTATATGTTCTGCCGGAGACCGGCATCAATGCCTTCGCGGCCGGCTACGCCCCGGGCGATGCTGTGGTCGCCGTCTCCCAGGGCTGCCTCGACTACTTGACCCGTGACGAGCTGCAGGGCGTGGTGGCGCACGAGTTCAGCCATATCCTCAACGGCGACATGCGGCTCAACATCCGGCTGATCGGCCTGATCTTTGGGATCATGGCGTTGTCCATCATCGGCCGCAGCCTCATGTTCGCTTCCCGCGCACGCTCGTCGGGAAGACAGGATTCCCGCGGCGGCATGGTGCTACTGGGCCTGGGCGTGTTTGTGCTGGGACTGGTGGGAGCGTTCTTCGGTCGGCTGATCATGGCAGCGGTGTCCCGGCAGCGCGAGTACCTGGCCGACGCTAGCGCCGTCCAATTCACGCGCAACCCCGACGGGATTGGCGGGGCGCTCAAGAAGATCGGCGGACTGGCCGAGGGGTCGCGCATCGACACCCCCCGGGCCGCCGAGGCTGGTCACATGTTTTTCGCCAATGCTTTCGCCGGCGAGGGGCTCGCCGGACTGCTGGCCACCCACCCGCCCCTCGTCGAGCGCATCCGCCGGCTCCATCCCCAGTTCGACGGCCGGTTCCCGGAAGTGCGACCGGTCGATGTCGATCGGGAACAACTCGAGGGCACTCGCCCCAGCCGCGTCCCGCCGTTCGCCGGGGTTCCCACGTTACCGGGGCTGCCGCAGGTGCCGGTGCCGGTATTGGGCTTCGCCGCCGATGCGGCGTCCCGCGTCGGCCACATTGATCCACAAGTGATTGACTACGCCCACGAGCTGCACGACAGCATGCCCGAGGTGCTCCGGGTCGCCGCACAGGAGCCGTTCAGTGCTCGCGCCCTGGTCTATGCTCTTCTCATGGACCCGCGGGCGGACCTGCGGGAACTCCAGCTGACCCAGCTGAAGGCCGACGCTGAGCCCCAGGACTTCGCGGAAGCCTTGCGGCTGGTTGTCCCTGTCCAGGTACTGCCGGACACGCATCGGTTGCCGCTGCTGGACCTGACCTTGCCAGCCCTGCGGCAGATGTCGCCGCGCCAGCACCGGGCTTTCCGCGCCCAGGTCGAGATGCTAGTGATCGCCGACCAGCGGCTGAGCCTGTTCGAGTACACGCTCCGCTGTGTGCTGCATCGCCATCTCGACGCCCAGTTCCTGCCGCAGCGTCAGACGCGTCCAATGCACAGTTCGCCGCAAAAACTGGCGCAGCCGGTGGCGACGGTGTTAGCGCTGTTGGCCTGGGAAGGCCAGCCGGAACCCGACCAGGCCGCCCGGGCTTTCGATACCGGCATGCGCGGCTACATTGGCGGCGACCACACCCACCGCTTGCCGCCCCGCGAGAAATGCACCCTCGCCGGGTTCGACGCGGCCCTGCAAACGCTCGATCAATCCATCCCGGCCATCAAGCAGCGGATTGTCGCCGCCTGCGCGGGCTGCATCGTGGCGAACCAGCAGGTCACCGTCCGTGAAGCGGAGCTGCTCCGCGCCATTTGCGATACGCTCGACTGCCCGCTACCGCCGCTCGTCGCGAGCGAATCGGAAAGACGATGAACGACATTGCATGCAGGGTTTTGTCGCGGCAAGGAACGCAGAACAACTGCGATCGCTATGCCGCGAGATCGAAGAACCGCGGGTTACACCCCCTGCTCCGGTTTTCTGATCGCGGATGACCCTGCCTGACCGGCGGCTGCGCCGGTTGCCGACGCGGCCGTCGCGCTCGGCACGATGTGCAGTTCACGGGTGCGCAACGGCAGCGAACATTGCGCGTCGGTCAGTGTTTGACGCACCCGGCGCGCGAGTTCCCAGCGCATGGTCCAGAACATGTCCGTGTTCGACCAGACGCGGATATTCAGCACCGCCGTGCTGTCGTCGAAGCGGATGACCATCACCTGCGGCGCGGGATCGCGGAGCGCACGCGGGTCGGCCGCGGCGAGCGTGCGCAGCGCCTCAAGCGCGCGATCCACATCGTCACCGATCGAGATCTCCACTTCGAGATCGAGCCGGCGCATCGGATTGCGGCTGAAGTTGCGGATCGAATTGCTCCACAACGCGCTGTTCGGCACGTATTCGCAGATGCCGTCGGGTTTGGTGAGACGCGTCGTGAACAGATTGACTTCGTCGACCGTGCCCGCGACACTGCCGGCTCCGCCCTCGATATACTCGCCGACCTTGAACGGCCGCAACACTAGCAGCATGATGCCGGCCGCGATGTTCTGCATCGTGCCTTGCAGCGCGAGACCGACCGCAAGACCGGCTGCGCCAAGCACGGCAATGATGCTGGCCGTCTGGATGCCTAACTGCGACAGCGCACCGACGATCGCGACAATGCGAATGCCCCACAGGCCGATGTCGCAGAGGATCGGTCGCAGCGTGGCGTCCATGCGTGATTGACGCGCAAGGAGCCGGCTCAGCGACATCGAAGCGCGGCGCGCGACCCACCATCCGATCACCAGTATGCCCGCAGCGGCGCCCAGACGAATCGAGAACGCGGTGAGCATATCCAGCAGGAAGGCCCATCTGCCCGGACTGATTTCGACGAGAAGATTCTCCATGTGTCTTGACGATCCCTATATTGGACAGCGGGTAGATTGCCGCGCGCGAGCATCGACGGTATATGTGGACGAACTCGACTGGCTTCCGGGAATTTAACCAGATAACTTCCGTTTTGGGCATTATCAGCGGTTAAAGCTGCGTGTTTTTTCTGAGCCTGTTATCCAGATCGCTTCTGTCGTAACGGCAGCCGCCCGAGCTAGCGGCTGCCTGCCCCGAGTTCCGTGAACGGCCCCGCCGGCGTGACTTCGAGGAGACGGAAACGATGTCCTCACGCCCCGTTCGACCTTCTCTGCAGGCGTTTCGATAACCACTCAAGATACCCACAGAAGCTGGGCACAAGCCTGTGGACAACAGGCTCATGACTCGCTCAACTCATTGAGCGCATTGGTTTTCACTCACATGCTTCCGATAGGTCGGCTGCGTCGCGGCCACACGCGTGTCGGACGAGCCGCCGTCGCCGCGGCGGCGCTCTCGCTCACCTTCATCGTGCGCGGCGCGCTGCACGTACCGATTGAAGGATCGGTCGCGCTCTTTCTCGCTGGCGCGGCGCTGCACCTGTTCGCCACCACTTCGATGGGCATTTTCATGGCCACGCTCGCGCGCAGCATGCCGCAGTTCGTGCAGAACGTCATGCTCGCCGCGCCCACCACGCATTTCGTCGAGCTCGGCCAAGCCATACTCTTTCGTGGCGCGGGCATCGCCGTGGTCTGGCAACCCTTCCGCTGGCTCGCGGCGATAAGAGGTCACACAGCGCATGAATGAGCGCCCTGCTACGCCGCGCGGAGGTCGAGCAGCGTATCGGCCTGACCGGATCGACGATCTATCTGAAGATCGCGCAAGGCAAGTTCCCCAAACCCATCACGGTCGGCGTGGCGGCGGTGCGCTGGCGTGAAAGCGAGGTCAATCAATGGATCGCAGATTGTGCGGCAGGCACATTGCAGCACAACCCGGACTCAGGCAAGGCGCAGATAAAGCCGCCAGGGAAGGCGAAGCGCCAGCGATCCGAGATCTGATCGCAGGACATCCACCCGACCCGCATCGCGCGGGTCTTTTTTTGCCTGCGCGCTGCGCTCGATCAGATCGCAGTCACACTTCCGATGTTTGTTAAATCACGTCAAAGTATTGATAGTGCATAGCATCCCCGTTGCAAATGCTTGCGTAGCCGGGTAAAAAAATTGTCCGTTCGTAGCGCATACCTTATTAAAAATGAGGTCGTAACCATGCAGCGCTCATTTGACCATTCAAGGAAAAATTCAAGATGCCGATTCCTGCCCATATGTGGCTGAAAGATGATGGCGGCGCAGACATCAAAGGCTCGTCAACCGTTCAGGATCGCGAGGGAAGTATCGAAATTATCGGCTTCAGCCACGGCGTGAATTTGCCGGTCGATGCGGCCAACGGCAAGATCACCGGCGCGCGTGCGCACTCGCCGATTGCGTTCGAAAAGGAGTTCGATGCGGCGACGCCTTATCTTTACAAGGCCGTGGCGAAGGGGCAAACGCTGCAGTCCGCCGAGATCATGTGGTATCGCATCAACGATGCAGGCAAAGAGGAAGTCTATTTCGTGATCACGATCGAAGGTGTGAAAGTGTGTGGCATCAACCCCGGCATGGCTAATACCAGGCTGGCGCAGGCATCCGCACTCAATCACGTTGAAGCGGTCTCCATGATGTACGACCGCATCACGTGGCATTACCTTGATGGCAATATCAAATACACCGATTCGTGGAATGAGCGCGGATAAGGGGGCGTGACAATGGCCTATCAGGGTAAGTTTTTGGTGAACAACGAGCAGTTTTCACCGCTCACAATTTTCGGTGTCGGCACGTTCGACGCGTATTCTGGAAACGATCAATACCGCAATCGCGGTGGCTGCAGGGCTGTGCCAAGTAACGGTCCGATCCCTGCCGGAAAATACTGGATCGTAGACCGGCCCACTGGCGGTATCGGGTCTCAAGCTTGGGCTTCGATAAAGGACACAGTTAATTCAGCGATTGGGAGTGCGGTACATCATCGCGAATGGTTCGCACTGTATCGGGATGATGGCCTCATTGACGACGTGACATGGATTGATGGTGTCAAGCGCGGACAATTCCGGTTGCATCCGGCAGGTGGCGAAGGTATTTCACTCGGCTGTATTACGCTTCCGAGCCGCACGGATTTTCTGAGAATCCGTAACGCGCTGCTGCACACCATGACCATTCCTGCCGGCAATTCGGGGCTTCGCGCCTACGGAACAATTGAGGTCATCACGTATGGCAACACTTGTCCGTAGGCTGTTCAAGGTGGCGCTATTTGTCGGCCTGTTCTGCCTTTCCGTGCCCTACGTCCACACATACCCTATACCGATGCCGGAAAGGCAGGCGCTTGCGTGGTTACACGCTGCAAATCGGCTTGGCATTCGCGACCCGGATGATTTATACATCCCGGTCATGCTGCTGGCTGATCTGCTTGTGGCGACGCTTGCCTATGTGCTGATCATGAGGCTATGGCGGCACTGTCGCGGCAAAAGGCAACGTTGAGAAATAGCGAATGATGTCCGCACTTGTCCGTAGGCTGTTCGAGGTCGCGCTGTTCATCGGCCTGTTCTGCCTTTCCGTGCCGCATGTCCACACGTACCCCCGGCCAATGCCTGAAAGCCAGTCGGTGGTATGGTGGCGTGCTTCGCGCTGGCGTGGCATCCGCGATCCCGAAGATTTGTATTTCGTGGTCTGGGTGACTATTGATCTAATCGTGGCGACGCTTGCCTATGTGGTGATCATGAGGCTATGGCGGCGCTATCGCGGCAAAAAGCCACATTGAGAAATAGCGAGTGACGGCCGCACTTGTCCGTAGGCTTTTCAAGGTCGCGCTCTTTATCGGCCTATTCCTTCTATCCGCGCGCTACATTGGCCGGAATGGGCCGATGCCAGAGAGTGAGGCGCTTAGGTGGTTGAGCATCGCCAACGGCCTTGGCCTGCGTGAAGCCGATGATGTTTATGTCCCGGTGATGCTGACGGTTTGGTTGGTCGTCGCTGTAGTGGCTTATATCGCAATCATGAGGCTATGGCGGCGCTATCAACGCAAAAACTAACAGGGTCGATGAGCAGCGATCAGGCAGAATTCATTCCTGCGCGGTCCCGTCCAGTCCGGCGCGTGATGATCGCGTTGCGGGGGTTAACTGGTGGGTCAGAAAGTGCGCGTTTGCTCAGAGACTGGCGGGACAAGGCTTTGCGCGGCGCGCGCGAATTTTGGTCTGGAAGGCGATCCCTTCGATGATCCCGGTGATATCCGCGATTCTGGTGGAACTCGTCCTGATCTCGCTCATCGTATCAGCGCAATTTTTCAAAGGCCCAGCTCGCTCAGACCGGGGTGATCGTCGGGGCGGCGACCCAGCGGCGAATGGAACTTGCGATCGCTTGCCTTGATCGGCATGTCGTTGATACAGGCATACCGGTGGTGCATCAGACCATCAGGTCCAAACTCCCAGTTCCCGTTTCCGTAGGAGCGGAACCAATTGCCAGCGTCTTTCGCAAGTCGAACCTTCTCGATTGCGGATTCAAGGGTGAACGGTGGGATGGGCGGGCGCACTTCAGCGTTTATGGACATCACAGACTCCCCTTATCCAGGCGGGATTGAGATAGAAATGGGCACTACTCAGCAGCGCAACCGCGCTACACGTTCGTCATCTCGAGAGAACTCAGTCTGAGAAATCGGTTGACGCCGACAGTGCCTTCCACGTTTCAGTTTCCGTAGCCACATAGGCGTTCTTTTCAGCTATCGCCTTCAGCGTGTCGGTTCCGAGCGGCAGACGCAGTGGCGGTCTCGGTACATCGACGAGCGTGACGAGGGCCTTCGCAAGCTTCTGCGGGTCGCCCGGCTGATTGTGATTCATTCCTTCAGCAAATCGACGCACATTGCCCGACGTCTCGTCGTAGTCGTCGATGACCTCCTTGCCGACGACGAGCGACGACGCATCGAGGAAATCGGTACGGAAATAGCCGGGCTCAACGACGGTCGCGTGAATGCCGAGTGGCTTCAACTCCGCGTGGAGCGCTTCCGTAATGCCTTCGACGGCGAATTTCGTCGAGCAATACACCCCGAATCCCGCCGCCGAGCGATAGCCGCCGATCGAGGACACGTTGATCACATGGCCCGAGCGCTGTCCCCGCATCACTGGCAGCACCGCACGCATGACATTGAGCAGTCCAAAAACGTTGGTGTCGTACATGCGACGCACGTCTGCGTCGGCCGATTCCTCTACGGCTGCGAGCAGTCCGAAGCCGGCGTTGTTGACCAACACGTCGATCCTGCCAAACTTTGCCAAAGCTGCCTGCGCGGCTCTTTTGGCCTGCTCCTCGTCAGTTACGTCGAGCGCGACCGGCAACAGCGCAGATGATTCGCCGAGACGCTCAATGATCGCCCGAACGTTGCGTCCCGCCGCAACCACTGCATTTCCGTCCGCCAGGGCCGCTTGTGCGATCAGTGCGCCTAACCCGCGTGAGGCGCCCGTAACGAACCAGACGCGCTTGAACTCGTGCTTCGTAGCGTTGCTCATGATTTGCTCCCGTTTCGTGGTGAATGTGAAGAGAAGCATAGGGCGCGCGATTAACAGCTACTAGGCATCGAATGCTAGACTCATAATCAACCAATATTTGCGAATGGACTCAGCCATGAATGAGGTCCGGGCGATTTCGGTGTTCGTCCGCGCAGCAACGCTCGGCAGCTTCCGTCGGGCAGCTGCGGACCTGGGCATCTCGCCGCAGGCCGCGAGCCACGCGGTCATGCAGCTCGAAAAGTCGCTTGGCGTCCGGCTGTTTCATCGGACAACGCGAAAGTTGAGTCTGACCGAAGAGGGGCAAAGACGATTGCAAGGTGTCGAGCCAGCGCTCGCTATGTTGTCGTCCGCGATTGACGATGCTCGCCGTTCAGGGGAAGAAGTTGCGGGGCCCCTACGGATAAGCGCTCCGACGGCGCTCGGGCGAACGGCACTGTGGCCATCGATCCTTGAGTTTGCGGCGCTATACCCTGACGTGCAGATCGATATTCGCTTCGACGATCATTTCTCGGACCTCGTCAGCGATCGCGCCGACGTCGGCTTCCGCGGCGGGTCCCCGCCTTCCGAGGGGGCGATTGCCAGGCGACTGCTACCGATTCAGTTGATCGTATGCGCGTCGCAGCCTATCTCGAACGGTACGGCACGCCGAAAACCGTGGACGAGCTCGATGCGCATCGTTGTTCTGGATACCGGCGTGCGAACACCGGCAAGCAGGCGCCGTGGGAATTTATGGTGGGCGGGGAGATTGTGTATCGGGAGATGGCTGCTTCGGTCTGTTCGAACGATATCGACGCTGAAACCGAAGCGGTACTGGCCGGCGTGGCAATTGGGCAGCCTGGAAGCTTCTCGGCCGTCTCACACATCCGGGCTGGACGGCTCGTGCCTTTGCTCACTCAGCATTTGACCCAGCGCGAGTCGATTTACGTCTACTACCGTCGCCGGACGGAACAACCGCTGCGCGTGAGAACCTTCATCGACTTCATCGTTGCGCGCCTCGCGGACAACAGTCAATTTTTCCTCACAGCAGAGGAGTTGGTTACTTCGACGAGCAGAAGCGGCCGCGCCAGGAGCAGACGAAGTGCCGCGTAGGGGTGTCTGTTGCGGCAAGCGTAGCCAGCCGTGGTAAATCACGCGCCAAACGCAAACAAGGCTTCATAGCGGGACAAGGGCGTGGCGAACGAGCCGTTTGCGCCTGTACGTCAATGATCGTGTAACAATCCCTCCAACGACCGCGAGACGCCAGCGAGCGTCGAGCCGGCGGATGCGCACGTCAGCCCGGGAGCATCAGATGAAGCCCATACGTAATACCGACTCTGCTTCAGGAGATTGGTACATCGACACTGCATGCATCAATTGCGGTGCATCTCGTCACGTCGCGCCTGGGCTGATTGTCGAGCGCAACGACAAGAGTGTCTTCGTTCGGCAGCCGGCCACACCGGAAGAGCAGCTTGATGCCTGGCGTGCGGTGCTCGTCTGCCCTACGGCGTCGGTACGCAGCGAAACGAAACAGCCTCGTCCGAACGCGGCGATCTTTCCGCAGCAGATCACATCGGGCGTGTGGCGCTGTGGATTCAACGCACGGTCGTCGTTTGGCGCACATTCTTATTTTGCCGCGCGTCCGGAAGGCAATCTGCTCATCGACTCCCCGCGCTATGCGGCGGAACTCGTGAAATGGTTTGACGGCGCTGGCGGTATTGCGCACATTCTGCTGTCGCATCGTGACGACGTCGCAGACGCGGACAAATACGCGCGTCAATTCGGCGCGCGCGTCTGGATTCACCGCGAGGACGTGTCGGCCGCCCCATACGCGACGGATCTGCTCGACGACGGTTCAGCACTGAGCATTGCGGCCGGCGTGCGCGCGATCCCTGTACCCGGGCACACTCGGGGTAGCGTCGTGTACCAGCTCGATGATCGCGTGCTGTTCTCGGGTGATTCGCTTGCCTGGAGCCCACGCCAGCAGGACCTCGTCGCGTTCAGGGACGCGTGCTGGTACTCGTGGACAGCGCTCACCGAATCGCTCGGCAAGTTGGCCGCGTATCGCTTCGAATGGCTGCTTCCTGGTCACGGTTGGCACGCGCATTTGCAGGCTGCGGAAATGAATGCCCGCTTGCTCGCATTGGTTGCACGCATGCGAAAGGACTGAATTCGCTGTTTTTCGCTAAAACGCGTCGTCCTTGCCCCTGTGGAAACGCTTGAACTCGAACCGCACGTGCCAAACAATCGCCTCGACCAGGATCGACGAAGTCGTCAACGATCTGGAGCGCGGGGTCGAATGACTCTTCCTGGGTCGCTTGCCGCCTCCAGAGTCCGCAAGAGCCGGGCTCTATAGCCGCTCGATCAGGCGTCGGTCTCCCTGCTCGCAGTATTCATGACACGCCGCACGTGCCGCGTTCGCTGCGCCGTGCACGAAAAGCGGCGCATCCGCGCGTCGGGACATCGACACCACGATGGACGGCGGCGAGGGCTGCAGCGGCAGTTCGACCACCTCGCCTCGCGCGATCAGATCATCGACGAACAGACGCGGAATTGCCGCCACGCCGAAGCCATCGCGCACGAGTTGCACGATCACCGAAATCGATGGCGAACCCGTAATGCGCGTATCCGCGAGCGGCACGCCGTTGGCGAGTGCGAGCTTGCTGACGATGTCCTCCAGCGCGCGATGAGGCGCCGTCCCGCGCCCGAATGTGAGGATCGGATGACGCAGCACGCGTTTCGCGAGTCCGCTGCGCGAAGGCGGTAGCAGCCCCGCGCGCGCGATCCAGTGCACCGGATAGTTCGCGAGCGCATCGCAGACGATCGATTCCTCGTCGCTGCCTTCCACGCGAACGATGAGATCGAGTTCGCCCGCCATCAGACGCCGCTGCAGTACCACGCTCACGTCCACCGCAAGCTCCACTTCGAGCTGCGGATAGTCCTTCGAGAGCCGCCGCAGATAGTCGGCAAGCCAGCTATGCACGACCGTCTCGATCACGCCGAGTCGCAACTTGCCGCGCATCGCGCCTTCATGTGACGCGGCGGCCTGCAACTGGCGCGTCGCCTCGACCACGGCCTTCGCGTAGCCGAGCAGATATTCGCCGTTCGGCGTGAGCCGAAATTCGCGGCTCTCGCGATCGACGAGCACGGTATGCAATTCGTCTTCCAGTGCCTTCAGGCGCTGCGAGATCGCCGCCGGCGTGGCGTGAAGCGCGGTCGCCGTAGTGCGGAAACTGCGCAGCTTGGCAAGCGTGACGAAGGTTTCGAGGAAGCGCGTATTCATCAGGCAAAGGTGGGCAATGCAACGGGAGCAAACCGCTCCAAAAATCTCAACGTGACTCGGGAAAACCCGCGATTCCGTTAAGAAATTCTATTCACCTGGCGCAAAGAAAACTAGCTGGCGTCAAATTTTCTTCTTTTCTATGCTTCGCCTGACGGTAGGCAAGACGCATCGCCCACCGCAGACAATCCGATGCAACCGCCAGAGCACGCTAACACCATGACTCCATCCGAATTCCGCCAGGCCGTCCGTCACCGCGACTTCCGTGGCCCGACGGCCGGCCATTGCGGCGACTACGCGCAAGCCAATCTCGCGATCCTGCCCGCTGCGCACGCGCACGATTTCCTGCGCTTTTGCCATGCGAATCCGAAGCCATGTCCGCTGCTCGGGGTGGGCGAGCCTGGCGAGTTCCGCGTGCCGATGCTCGGGCGCGACATCGACATCCGCACCGACGTGCCCGCGTACAACGTCTATCGCGACGGCAACCTGAGCGAGCGCGTCGAATCGATCGAAGCGCTCTGGCAGGACGATTTCGTCGTATTTGCAATTGGCTGTTCGTTCTCGTTCGAGCACATGCTCGCGAAGGAAGGCATCGGCCTGCGCCACGTCGAAGAAGGCCGCAACGTGCCGATGTACCGCACCAGCATCCCCAACCAGCGGGCGGGCGTGTTCGGCGGCGACCTCGTCGTGTCGATGCGGCCGCTGCGCGGCGCCGACGCGATCCGTGCCGTGCAGATCACGAGCCGCTTTCCGGGCGTGCATGGCGCGCCCGTGCATATTGGCGATCCAGCGGAACTCGGCATCGTCGATCTCGCGCGCCCCGAGTTCGGCGACCCGGTGACGATCCGCGCGGGCGAACTGCCTGTCTACTGGGCTTGCGGCGTGACGCCGCAAACGGCACTGATGGCCGCAAAGCTGCCGCTCGCGGTTGCGCACGCGCCGGGCCACATGCTGATGACGGATATCACTAACGCGTCGCTGGCTATTTTCTGACCGTCCCGGCGGCGCGCCGCGCCGTCGTGCAACAAGCGATTCACAGCACCTTGAAGCCATCGGGCCGCGCGGCCCGGAGGGAATGACGCATCCCTACGTTCGTGCGTGGCTTCGATCGTTTCCCATGCGTCTATCCATAGGAGCAGCAGATGGACAGCAAGACACTCACGGCGAGCGTCGACGATGCCGCCGACATGAAGTCAGGAACGGGAAGCCCGCAGCTTTCCTGGTATGCCGAAGCCGGTCCGCACGCGCGTCGCGCGTTCTGGAGTTGCAAGGTCGGCTACATGCTCGACGGCATGGACACGCAGATGCTTTCCTTCGTCATCCCGACGCTCGTCGCTACCTGGGGCATCTCGCTCGCGGACGCCGGCTTCATCGGCACGTTGACGCTGCTGTCCTCTGCGCTCGGCGGCTGGATTGCCGGCATTCTTTCCGATCGCATCGGCCGTGTGCGCACGTTGCAGCTCACCGTCTTGTGGTTCGCCGTGTTCACCGGCCTATGCGGCCTCGCGCAGAACTACGGCCAGTTGCTCGCGGCTCGCGCGTTGATGGGCTTCGGCTTCGGCGGCGAGTGGACGGCGGGCGCGGTGCTGATCGGCGAGGTGATCCGCGCGCGCGACCGCGGCAAGGCGGTCGGTCTCGTGCAGTCGGGCTGGGCGCTCGGCTGGGGCATGGCGGCCCTGCTCTACGCGGTGCTGTTCTCCGTGGTGGCGCCTGAAATCGCGTGGCGCGCATTGTTCCTGATCGGAGTCGTGCCTGCCCTGCTCGTGCTCGCGATCCGCCGCTATGTGAAGGAACCTGAAGTATTCGAACAGGCCAGGGTTCAGCAGTACGACACTCAAGACACGCCGCGCTTCACTGAGATCTTCTCTCCCAGGCTGCTTTCGACGACACTGCGCGCCGCACTGCTTACGACGGGCGCACAGGGCGGCTACTACGCGATCACGACGTGGCTGCCGACTTTCCTCAAGACCGAACGTCATCTCACGGTGATGGGCACGGGCGGCTATCTGGCGACGATCATCGCGGGCTCGTACGCGGGCTATCTGTGCAGCGCGTGGCTCACGGACCGCATCGGCCGCAAGCCGAACTTCATTTTGTTCGCGCTGGGCTCGATGGCGATTGCCTTCGCGTATACCTCGCTGCCGCTCACGAATGCATCGATGCTGTGGCTCGGCTTTCCGCTCGGCTTTTTCGCGTCGGGCATTTTTTCCGGCATGGGCGCGTTTCTCACCGAACTGTTTCCGACCCGTGTGCGCGGCTCGGGCCAGGGGTTTTGCTACAACGTCGGCCGCGCGATCGGGGCGCTGTTTCCGGTGCTGATCGGCGTGCTGTCGAGCCGCTTCGGCCTGGGCACGAGCATCGGGATTTTCGCCGTGGCCGCGTATGGCGTACTGATCATCGCCGCGCTTACGCTGCCCGAGACGCGCGGTCGCGAACTCGAATCGGCCTGATTTTCACCTTGCGCACACCACTACCACTTTCGCATCACGACCACGACACCATGAAGCACGATCACGCCTCCGATGTTTGCACGCCGTCCCGCTGGCAGTTCTGGATCGACCGCGGCGGCACGTTCACCGATATCGTCGCGCGCCGCCCGGATGGCACGCTCACCACGCACAAGCTGCTTTCCGAACACCCGGAGCAGTATCGCGATGCGGCTGTCGCCGGGATTCGCCATGTGCTTGGCCTGCGAGCCGGAGAACCCATTACGTCGCGCGACGTCGAGATGGTCAAAATGGGCACGACGGTCGCGACCAACGCGCTGCTCGAACGCAAGGGCGAGCCGGTAGCGCTCGTCACCACGCGAGGCTTGCGCGATGTGTTGCGGATCGCGTATCAGAACCGCCCCCGCCTGTTCGATCTCGACATCGCGTTGCCGGAAGCGCTCTATGAGAGCGTGGTGGAAATCGACGAACGCATGAGCGCGCAAGGCGAAGTGGTCGCGACGCTCGATCACGCGGCAGCGGAGCGCGCACTGCGCGAGGTCTACCACAAGGGCATCCGCGCGCTCGCAATCGTGCTGATCCACGGTTATCGCCACACGTCGCATGAAAGCGAGCTTGCGGATCTGGCGCGCCGAATCGGCTTCACGCAGATCTCGGTGTCCCACGAAGTCTCGCCGCTGATGAAGATGGTCTCGCGCGGCGATACGACCGTGGTGGATGCCTATCTGTCGCCCATCCTGCGCCGATATGTGGATCAGGTCGCCAGCGAAATGCCGGGCGTGAACCTGCAGTTCATGCAAAGCAGCGGCGGACTGACACGCGCCGATGTCTTTCAGGGCAAAGATGCGATTCTCTCCGGCCCGGCGGGCGGTATCGTCGGCATGGTGCGCGCGGCACAGGCAGCGGGCTTCGAGCGCGTGATCGGCTTCGACATGGGCGGCACGTCGACGGACGTCTCGCACTTCAACGGCGAGTTCGAGCGCGTATTCGAAACGCAGGTGGCAGGCGTACGGATGCGCGCGCCGATGATGAGCATCCATACCGTGGCGGCAGGTGGCGGCTCGGTGCTCGGCTTCGACGGCGCCCGGCTGCGTGTCGGCCCCGACTCGGCGGGCGCCAATCCGGGTCCGGCGGCGTACCGGCGCGGCGGCCCGCTCGCGGTCACCGACTGCAACGTGATGCTCGGCAAGATTCAGCCCGACTATTTCCCGCGCGTCTTCGGTCCGAACGCGAACGAGTCGCTCGATCGCGAGGTCGTCGCTGAACGCTTTCGGGCACTCGCCGATGAAATCTTCGCGGCTACGGGTCAGCGTCGCACACCGGAAGAGCTCGCTGAAGGTTTCCTGGAGATCGCCATTGGCAGCATGGCTAACGCGATCAAGAAAATTTCAGTGCAACGCGGCCACGACGTCTCGCAGTATGTGCTGACGACTTTCGGCGGCGCGGGCGGCCAGCATGCGTGCGGTGTGGCCGACGCGCTCGGCATGACGCGGGTGTTCGCGCATCCGCTTGCCGGTGTGCTCTCCGCTTACGGCATGGGCCTCGCGGATCAGACGGCGATGCGCGAGCGAGCGCTCGAAATCTCGCTCGACGACTCATCGCTTGCGACGCTGGAAGCCGCGCTCGATGCGCTCGCGGCCGATGCAACCGGCGCACTGCTCGAACAGGGCGTGGACGCCGCGCGTATCACGACTGAGCGACGTGTCCATCTGCGCTATCAGGGCACCGATTCATCGCTCGCAGTGCCAGCGGGCAGCGTCGATGCGATGCGCGCCGCTTTCGAAGCTGCGTATCGTCAACGCTATGCGTTCCTGATGGCAGATACGCCGCTCATCGCGGAACTCGCTTGCGTCGAAGCGATCGGCCATGCCGACGCGCCAGTCGATGCCGGCAGCCTGCCGCAGCGCGCGGCAGGCGACGCGCCCCATGCGCAGTCGGTTGTGCGCATGTATTCGAGCGGTAGCTGGCACGACGCATCGCTCTACCAGCGCGAAACGCTGTGCGCAGGCGACACGCTCGACGGCCCGGCGATCATCGCCGAAAAGAACGGCACGACCGTGGTCGAGCCGGGATGGCAGGCGGTGCTGACCGTTCAAGGCAACGTGGTGATGACCCGCGTGCAACCGCTGCCCACGCGCCGCTCGATCGGCACCGAGGCCGACCCCGTGCGCCTCGAAATATTCAACAATCTGTTCATGTCGATTGCCGAGCAGATGGGATTGCGTCTGCAAAACACGGCGTATTCGGTGAACATCAAGGAGCGCCTCGACTTCTCGTGCGCGATCTTCGATGCTGCGGGCAATCTGATTGCGAACGCGCCGCACATGCCCGTGCATCTGGGATCGATGGGCGAGAGCATCAAGACCGTCATCGAGCGAAATCGCGGCGCGATGCGCGACGGCGATGTGTTCATGCTCAACGACCCGTATCACGGCGGCACACATTTGCCCGACGTGACCGTCATCACGCCCGTGTTCGCGGACGGTTCGGCCGAGCCGCTCTTCTACGTCGGCTCGCGCGGCCACCATGCGGATATCGGCGGAATCACACCCGGTTCGATGCCAGCCGCTTCGTCGCATATCGAAGAAGAAGGCGTATTGGTCGATAACTGGCAGCTTGTTTCAGCGGGCGTGCTGCGCGACGCCGAAACACGCGCGCTGCTCGCATCGGGCCGCTATCCGGCACGCAACGTCGCGCAGAACATGGCCGATCTGCGCGCGCAGATCGCAGCGAACCAGAAGGGCGTGGACGAGCTGCGCCGCATGGTCGCGCAATTCGGCCGCGACGTGGTGCTCGCCTTCATGCAGCACGTGCAGGACAATGCCGAAGAAGCGGTGCGCCGCGTGATCGGCGCCCTCAAGGATGGCGCGTACCGTTACGAACTCGATAACGGCGCGGTGATCGACGTCGCCATTCGCGTCGATGCTGCGACGCGCAGCGCGACCGTGGACTTCAGCGGAACGTCCGTGCAACTGCCGAACAACTTCAACGCGCCGAAGGCGGTCTGCATGGCAGCCGTGCTGTACGTGTTCCGCACGCTCGTCGGCGACGACATCCCGCTCAACGCGGGTTGCCTGAAGCCCCTCTCGGTGATCGTCCCGGACCGCTCGATGCTCAATCCGGTTTATCCGGCAGCGGTGGTCTCGGGCAACGTGGAGACATCGTCCGCGATTACGAATGCGCTCTATGGCGCGCTGGGCATCGTCGCGTCCAGTCAGGGCACGATGAACAACTTCACGTTCGGCGACGCGCGCTACCAGTACTACGAGACGATCGCAGGCGGCAGCGGCGCGGGCGATGGCTTCTGCGGCGTCGACGCCGTACAGACGCACATGACCAACTCGCGCCTGACCGATCCCGAAGTGCTCGAATGGCGCTATCCCGTGCGGCTCGAGTCGCACCTGATCCGCGCGGAGTCGGGCGGCGCGGGACGCTGGCGCGGCGGTAACGGCGCGATCCGGCGCATCCGCTTTCTCGCGCCGATGACCGCGTCGATTCTCTCGAACAACCGCATTCACGCGCCTTTCGGCGCGGCAGGTGGACGCGCGGGAAGGCGGGGCAGCAATCGCGTCGAGCGCGCGGACGGCGAGATCGTCGCATTGGGCCATATCGCCAGCGTCGAGATGGCCGCGGGCGACGTGTTCGTGGTGGAAACGCCGGGTGGCGGGGGTTTCGGGGAAGCGTAATGCTTCATGGACTGCGGATGTTCAATGCCAGACAGCGGCGTCGGCTCGCGTCTCACTCGAACCGGCGCCATATTTTTACGCCATCACGCGTCGACGATCACTTCGAAACCGCCATAGATTAGCCGCTGACCGTCAAAAGGCAGCGGATCTTTTTCCGGTTGCAGCCGTTGGTCGGCCATCACCGCTTTCATCCCTTCGTCTCGCGACTGACGCGACGGCCAGACAACCCAGGAGAACACCACCGTCTCATCATCCTTGCGCTTGATCGCCATTGGGAACGACGTCACCTTGCCCTCTGGCACGTCATCTCCCCAGCACTCGACCACCTTCAACGCGCCGTACTCCTTGAAGACGGCCGCCGCTCTTTCGGCGAACTGCCTGTAAATTTCGCGGTTGGCCGTAGGTACGGGGACAACAAATCCATCGATGTAATTCATTTGCAATCTCCTTGTTTGCACACGCACAGTAGGTGCCTGTTGGCAGCCCATCGCAACACGGCCGCCCATACGCACGACGAGCGGGGAGTCAAAAAATCGACAATAGTCGCGTCCCTTTGCTCTGATAGCCTGCGGCTCTATCTGAATGCGCTGCCCGATTCTGGCGAAGCAACGAAATGCCCCGGCGTCACGCCGACCGCGCGCCGAAAGTGTCGGCCAAGGTGACTTTGATCGAAAAATCCGACTTCGGCAGCGACCTCACAGGGCGGGACGCCGTCACGCAATAGCCGTTTAGCGTGCTGGATTCGCACCAGACACACATAGCGATGAGGCGAAATACCCACCTCTTTGCGAAACAGGGTGGCGAAGCGCGAAACACTCAACCCGGCGGTGCCGGCGAGCGTCGCGAGGCTGACGGGCTGCGCGAACGAACTCTCGATAAAAGCCACGGCCCGCCTGATCGCGCGCGACATCGCCACGGTCCTGTCGCCTGCGCAGTCGTAGAAGACTCCGGTCATGTTCTATCCCCTCGCGCTACGTTTTCGTAGCGGCATCAGACCCGCACCGTGCCAGACCGCGCGAGCACGCTCGCCGCAGCAGCACCGTCGGGCGGCCCGCTCTGGTACCGCTCCAGTTCCGCTTCGCTGCGATGGCACAGCACCTGCGCGCCGCTCGCGAGCGTGCGCACGCTCGGCGACGTGCGATTGCAGACACCGTCGATGCGCATCGGGCATCGCGCGAGAAATGTGCAAAGCTCCGGCTCATGAGTCGACTCACCGATCGGCGGCAACGTCTGATGACAACGCTCGCCCGCTTCTTCGAGCCAGCCGGCGCGAAGCTCCGGCGCCGACGACACGAGCAGATGCGAATACGGGTGATACGGCGGCGCCGACAACGCGTCGCGGTTGCCCGTCTCGACGCGGTGCCCCGCGTACAGCACGACGATGTCGTCGCTGATCGCACGCACCTTGGCGATGTCATGCGTGATGAACAGATATGACACGCCAAGCTTCTTTTGCAGATCGCGCAGCAGCTCGAGAATGGCAGCGCCGACCACCGTATCGAGCGCGGACGTGACTTCGTCGCACAGGATCAACTTGGGTTCGGCGGCCAGCGCCCGCGCGAGATTCACGCGCTGTTTCTGCCCGCCCGACAGCTCTCCGGTGCGCCGCTGCGCCAGCTCGGCAGGCAGGCGCACCAGGCCGAGCAGTTCGGCGACGCGGCGCCGCGCGGCCTCGCCCTTCATGCCGTGATAGAACTTCAGCGGACGCGCCAGCGTGCGCTCGACGGTATGCGTCGGATTAAGCGCGGTGTCGGCGTTCTGGAACACGATCTGGATACAGCGAAACTGTTCGCGGCTGCGGCGGCTGAGGTTGGCGGCGAGCGGCTCACCGTCGAGCAGCAGATTGCCGCGCGCCATCGGCACGAGCCCGGCGATCACCTTCGCGAGCGTCGTCTTGCCCGAACCGGATTCGCCGATCACGCCTACCGTCTGACCACGATCGATCACGAGGTCCACGTCGCGCAGAATGACCTTGTGCGGCCAGCCCTTCGCGTCGGTGCGGCCGTAGCCGGCCGTCAGACCGCGCAGTTCGAGCAGCGGCGTGTTCGGCTGGGCTGCGTCGGGAGCCGCCGAGGTGCAGGCAGCCGGGGCGACGGGCGTCACGGCAGCAATCAGGCTTTGCGTGTACGGGTGCGCCGGCGCATGCAGAATCTGTTCAGTGCGGCCCGTTTCGCGGATTTCACCATTGCTTAGCACGACGATGCGATCCGCCATCTGCGCGACCACCGCCAGATCGTGCGATACGTAGACGGCCGTCATTCCGCATTGGCGGATCACGCTGCGAAACGCTTGCAGCACGTCGATCTGCGTGGTGACGTCGAGCGCCGTGGTCGGTTCATCGAGGATCACGAGTTCGGGGTCGGTGATCAGCGCCATCGCCGCCATCAGCCGCTGCAACTGGCCGCCCGACACCTGGTGCGGGTAGCGCCGGCCGATCGTCTCCGGCTCCGGCAGCGCGAGCGCGCGGAACAGTTCGACCGCTTTGGCCCGCGCGGCGCGCTTGCTGAGCGTGCCGTGAATCAGCGCGCTTTCGATCACCTGGTCCATGATCGGGCGCGCCGGGTTGAACGCAGCGGCCGCGCTTTGCGCGATGTAGGCAACCTTGCGGCCACGCAATCCCGCGAGCGCTTTCGGCGAGAGCCCGAGCACGTCGGTGTCGCCCACCCGGATCGCGCCGCCCGCGATGCGGCAGCCGCTGCGTGCATGGCCCATCAGCGACAGTGCGATCGTGGTCTTGCCCGAGCCCGACTCGCCGATCAATGCGAGCACCTCGCCACGCGCAATTTCGAAGTCGATGTCATGCACGATCGTCGTATCCGGCTCGCCGGGCCGGCTTCCCACCACGCGCAGCCCCCGTACCTCGACCAGATTCGACGGCGGTAGCGGCGCGGTCCTCGAGACGGCCTCAAAGGCCGCGTGAGCACGTCTGAAAAAGGGTGCCTTCATCAGTGGCCTCCATCGGCATCAGGCATGCCCTTGCGGCGCCCATGATGCGGCAGTCCGTCGATCAGCAGGTTCACGCCGACCGTGAGGATCGCGATTGCGATCGCGGGCAGGATCACGACCGGCACGCCTTCACCGAGGCCGGCGATGTTCTCGCGTACCAGCGAACCGAGATCGGCATACGGCGGCTGCACGCCGAGACCGAGAAAGCTCAGGCTGCTCAATAGCAGCACGACGAAAGTGAAGCGCAGTCCGGTGTCGGCGAGGATCGGATGAATCATGTTCGGCAGCATCTCGAAGCACGCGATGTAGAGCGCGCTTTCGCCGCGCGCCCGCGCGACCTGCACGTATTCGAGCGTGCCGATATTGACCGCCAGCGAGCGGGCGATCCGGTACGAGCCCGGCATGTAGCTGATCGCCGCGGTCACGATCAGCAACGGCAGTGACGAGCCGAACGCGGCGACGATCATCAGCGCGAACATCTTCGACGGGATCGACGTCACCGCGTCGAGCAGCCGGCTCATGATTTCGTCGATCCGGCGGCCGGCCACGGCCGCCAGCAGTCCCAGCATGGTCCCCGTGAGCGCCGCGAGCAGCGCCGCCGCCAGCGCGAGCACGACCGTCAGGCGCATCCCGTAGATGATGCGGGTCAACATGTCGCGACCCAGGTAGTCGGAGCCGAACGGCAGCTTCGCGCTGAAGCCCGCGAATACGTCAGGCGTGAGGATCGCGCCGATCGAATGCGGCGCGAGCCACGGTGCGAACGCCGCGACGAACAACGCGCAACTGACCATCGCCAGGCCGATCCAGCCGCCGGTCGACAGGTTCATGCGTTGCGCGAGGCTGCGACGGCGCACCGGTCGAGGCGCCGGGCCTCCGCCGCCGCCCCAGGACCGCGCGGGATCGGCGCCCTCCGGCATCATGCTGCTGCGTTGCACCGGTTCGAGCGCACCGAGCCGGTGAGGCGCATCGGAAGAAGGTCGAAGAATCGTCATGTCCGCAGCCTCGGGTTCGAGATGATGGCGCACAGGTCGGCTAGCAGCACGAGCAGCAGATAGCCGAGGCAGAACAGCAGCGTGCAGGCCTGTACGAGCGGGAAGTCGCGGTTGCTGACCGCGTCGACCATCAGGCTGGCGAGGCCCGGGTAGTTGAAGATGGTCTCGACGACGATCACGCCGCCAAGCAGATAAGACAGGCTCAGCGCGATTGCATTGGCGATCGGGCCGATCGCATTCGGCAGTGCGTGGCGCAGTACCACGCGGGCGGGGCTCGCGCCCTTGAGCATCGCCATTTCCACATACGAAGAACTGAGTTGCTCGATCACCGCGGCGCGTGTCATGCGGGCCATCTGCGCGATCACGACCGCGCACAGCGTGACGACCGGCATCGCATACGCGCGCAGAAAGTCGTGCAGGCTCTCGATCTCACCGCTGTACGACAGCGCCGACAGCCAGTGCAGCTTGACGGCCAGCACCAGCACCGCCAGCGTCGCGATCAGGAACTCGGGCGTGGCGACCAGCGACAGCGTACCGAGGCTCACGATCCGATCGATCAGCGAGTCGCGCTTGACTGCCGCAAGAATGCCCGCCGACACCGCGATCGGCACCGACACCCCGGTGGTGATCGCCGCGAGGGTCAGCGACTTCGGCAGGCGCCCTTCGATCATCTCGGACACCGGCAGATTGCTCGACAGCGACACGCCAAAGTTCGCGTGCAGCAGACCGACGAGCCAATGGAAGTACCGCAGGTATGCCGGCTGGTCGAGGCCGAACTGCAGCCGCAGCGCCGCGACCGTATCCGCCGTCGCCGACTGGCCGAGCGCGGCCTGCGCGGCATCGCCCGGCAACAGGTTGGTGATCACGAAGATGATGATCGAGACAATCAGCAGCGTCAGCGCAGTGACGGCGACGCGCCGGCCGATCAACTGGGCGATATTCCCGTTCATGGGCAT
This sequence comes from Paraburkholderia sp. 32, assembly GCF_050435345.1. Lineage (NCBI taxonomy): Bacteria > Pseudomonadati > Pseudomonadota > Betaproteobacteria > Burkholderiales > Burkholderiaceae > Paraburkholderia > Paraburkholderia sp. 32. The sequence goes on along the minus strand of NZ_JBNDKD010000002.1, from coordinate 274,327 downwards.
GAGCTCCTCGGTTAGGCTGCGCGACACGGCGAGTCATACATGAGCCGTGCCGCTCGGGTGCGCCGCGGCTGCCTGCCGCGAGCGGCGCGGCGGGGGCCACCCGCCGCGTCCGGGCGCTTCAGCGGGTCACGCGTTCCACCACACGTACTCGGCGAAGTTGAAGCCCATCATCGCGCCGGTAGGCACGGGCTGGAGCCCTTGCAAGTGCTTGTCGTTCGCATCGAGCAGGCTCAGGAACGTCGGGATGCCAATGCCGCCCTGCTCCGATACCAGCACCTGCATGTCGCCGTACATCTGCTTGCGTTTCGCATCGTCGGTTTCCGAGCGGGCCGCGGCCAGCAACTGGTCGAACTTCGGGTTGTTCCAGCCCGACTCGTTCCACGGGGCGTCCGACTTGAAGAACTGCGTGAACAGCACATCGGCGCTCGAGCGCGGATTGACGTTGCCGAACCCGAGCGGATGCTTCATCCAGTGCGTCGACCAGTAACCATCCGCCGGCACGCGGTTGATCTCCAGGTTCACGCCGATCTTCGCGGCGGACTGCTGCAGCAGCACACCCATCTCGATCGAGCCGTTCGCGTCGGTCGTCGCATAGATCGGCGGCAGCGCCGTACCGATTGCTCCGGCTTTCTGGAAGTGGAACTTCGCCTTGTCCGGATCGTGCGGGCGCTGCGGCAGCGACGCATTGAAGTAGCGGTGTCCGGGCGGAATCGGTTGATCGTTGCCGATCACCGCATAACCGCGAAACACCGCCGAGCGGATCTGCTCACGGTCGAACAGATACTTCATGCCCTGCACGAAATCGGGGTTGCCCGTCAGCGGGTTGTCGCGGCGCATGATCAGATCGGTATAGAGGCCCGACTTGGTCTCGCGCACCTCGTAGCCCGGCGTCGCGGCAATGCGCTGCGTCGCGCGCGGATCGACGGAATTGATCAGGTGAACATCGCCGGACAGCAGCGCATTCACCCGTGCCGCGTTATCGCCGATACCGATCAGCTCGATCTGGTCGAGGTAAGGGCCGCCGCCGGTCTTCCAGAAACTGTCGTTACGGATGCCGACGGTCGAAACGCCGGGCTTGAACGTCTTCAGCTTGTACGGGCCGGTGCCGACGGCCGTCGTGAAGTCCGTCGTGCCGTCCTTGATGATCACGAATTGCGGCGTGGCAAGAATCACGGGCAGGTCCGCGTTGGCGGACGCGAGCGTCAGCGTGACTTCGTTGGGACCGGTCTGCTTCGCCTCCACGAACTGATCGGCCAGCGTCTTCACCTTCGACGCCGTTGCCGGATTCTTGTGACGCATCAGCGAGTAGACGACATCGGCGGGCGCGAGTGGCTTGCCGTCGTGGAACGTGACGCCTTTGCGCAGTTTGATCACCCACACTTTCGCGTCGCTGGTGTCGATCGATTCGGCGAGATTCATCCTCGGCGTCAGCGACGAATCGAGCTGCGTCAGGCTGCTATAGAACATGAAGAAGCGGATGTAATCGGAGCCTGCCGAACCCTTGGCCGGGTCGAGCGTATCCGCGGTCGAGGATGCGTCGTAGGCCACCCGGATCTTGCCGCCTTTCTTCGGCGTGGGTGCCGCGAATGCCGGGCGAGCCCCCGCCAGCAGACCTCCCGCGCCGGTGGCAAGGATGCCGCCGGCGGCCAGCAAACGCATCATGTCACGGCGGCTGAAGCCGCCCGTTTTGATTGGGTCGTCGTACATGCAACTGCTCCTCACTCGGGATTGAACGCGGGGTATCCAGCATTGGTGTTCGACGGCGCTCCGCGTGCTGGTCGCGGCGCGGTGGCATTGCATGAATCGATTTAAGCACTGCAAAAAATGGCGTTGATCGCGTATCGGTGGACTCGACCATTCGAAAACATGGTTTTGAGTGGTCAAAACAGCATGATTTGCCGCTCCTGGCGTTGACCCTGATGTTCTGGACAGGACGCCTCCCCACGATGAGAAGTTCGTACTAGTCAATCACCGGGCAACGTGCAACAGTCGCGGCACGGCCGACTATTCACGGAGCGCCCCGTGTCCGATCCAACGCCTCACGCACGTTTCACCTACAGACGCCTGACAGCCGACGACATCCCTGCCGCTCAACGCCTGTCCGCCGCGATTGGCTGGCCGCATCGCCGTGAAGATTGGCGGTTCTCGGCGCGCACCGGGATCGGCTTCGTCGCCGAGACGGCGGGCGCGCTGGTCGGCACCGTGGTGTGCTGGAAGTTCGGCGCGGATCAGGCGACGCTGGGCATGCTGATCGTCGCGCCGGAGCATCGCGGCGTGGGTATCGGCCGCACGTTGCTCGCGCACGCGCTCGACGAGCTTGGCAAGCGTGACATCACGCTCTATGCGACCGAGGCTGGCCTGCCGTTGTGCGACGCGCTCGGCTTCGAGCGCTGCGGCGCCCTCGACCAGATGCAGGGTGCGGCGTTCCGGCCGCCGCTCGTTGCGCTGCCCGCCAACGAGCGGCTGCGCCCGCTCGGGGCGAGCGACGCGCAGCAACTCGTCGCGCTCGAATCACGCGCTAGCGGCCTCGATCGCAGCCACGTACTGCCGCCGCTGCTCGATCTGGCCGACGGTATCGCGCTCGATCGCGACGGCGAACTACTCGGCTTCTCGCTGTTCCGCCGCTTCGGACGCGGCTTCGTGATCGGCCCCGTCGTCGCCAGCGCGTTTCCCGACGCCGTGCGGGCCAAGGCGCTGATCAGCCATTGGCTCGCGCTGAACGAAGGCGCGCTGGTGCGCATCGACGTGCCGCACGGGCACGGCCTGCGCGAGTGGCTAACCGGCCTCGGTCTCGCACGCTCGGAGACGGTCGTGAAGATGCGCCGGCTTGCATCCGCGCCAGCCGATGGCGAGTCGAGCCGCGCCGACCCGGGGCTGCATCAGTATGCGGTGATCGCGCAGTCGCTCACCTGAGCCAGGTGAAGCCACGCTGAACCTGAACCCGCTGCACCGCGGCGCCTCTCTCTTCCACACGCAAACACGGCCGCTCATGCACGGCAGCGTTGGGGTTCGCCCTGCTATTAAGCACGCCCAGCAGAAAATGCTGTCTGCGGGGTGAAAAACGCTGCGTCGACGCTCTTTAGGCTTTTTTTTGGCTGAACGGCACGCATACGGCTGTCGCTACCATCGAGGGGTGACTCTTACCTGATCGCCACGTGCGGGGAACCACCATCATGTCAAACTCATCGCTGATCGACGCCGACCGCAAGCACCTGATTCACCCGGTCATCAACTATCGCGCGCACGAAGCGCGCGGCACCACCGTACTCGAATCCGGCCAGGGCGCGTATCTGCGCGATATCGACGGCAACGAACTGCTCGACGCATTTGCGGGCCTGTGGTGCGTGAACGTGGGTTACGGCCAACAGAGCATCGTCGAAGCGGCGACGCGCCAGATGATGAAGCTGCCCTACGCGACCACCTACTTCCACTTCTCCTCGGAACCCGCGATCGAACTGGCCGAAACACTGGTGTCGCTTGCGCCCGCTTCGCTGCAGCACGTCTATTTCACGCTCGGCGGCTCCGATGCGATCGACTCCGCGATACGCTTCATCACGCATTACTTCAATGCAACGGGGCGCCCGGCGAAAAAGCAGATGATCGCGCTCGAACGCGGCTATCACGGATCGTCGTCGGTCGGCGCGGGGCTCACTGCGCTGCCCGCGTTCCACCGCAACTTCGACCTGCCGCTGCCGCACCAGCACCATCTGCCGTCGCCGTATGCGTACCGTCAGCCGCAAGGCGGTGACGCGCAAGCGCTGATCGCCGCATCCGTCGCCGCGCTCGAAGCGAAAGTCGCCTCACTCGGGGCGGAGAACGTCGCCGCGTTCTTCTGCGAGCCGATCCAGGGTTCGGGCGGCGTGATCGTGCCGCCGGTCGGCTGGTTAAAGGCGATGCGCGACGCGTGCCGCCGCCTCGACATCCTGTTCGTCGCCGACGAGGTCATCACGGGCTTCGGTCGTACCGGCCCGCTCTTCGCGTGCGAGGCCGAACAGGTCGAGCCTGATCTGATGACGGTGGCGAAGGGGCTGACCTCCGGTTATGCGCCGATGGGCGCGGTGCTGATGTCCGACGAAATCTACCAGGGCATTGCAGGCGATGCGCGCGATACCGCGGTCGTCGGTCACGGTCAGACCTACTCCGCGCATCCGGTAAGCGCCGCCATCGGGCTCGAAGTACTGCGTCTCTATCAGGAGGGCGGTCTGCTCGCGAACGGTATCGCGCAGGCACCGCGCTTTGCCGCTGGGCTCGACGCGCTGCTCGATCATCCGCTGGTGGGTGACTCGCGTCATCGCGGGCTGCTCGGCGCGCTGGAACTGGTCGCGGACAAGAACTCGCGGGCACGCTTCGATCCGTCGCTGAAGCTGCCGGACCGGATCACGGCCGCAGCCTACCGCAACCGCCTGGTGTTCCGCGCATTCGGCGACAGCATTCTCGGTTTCGCGCCCGCGCTGTGCTTCGGTGAGGCCGAGTTCGAACAACTGTTCGGCCGTCTGCGGCGCACGCTCGACGACGTGCTCGAGCAGGCGGAGGTGCGTGCCGCATTGCGCGGCGCGAGCCGCGCGGCCGCCTGAGCGCGTGATAACATCGGCCTGCGCGTTGCTTGACCAAGGCGAAGCGCAACGAAGCGAAAAGCAGAACCTTCGACGGGCAGACCGATACATGACGACAAGCGGCGACACGAAGCTGGACCGGATCGACCTGCGTATTCTTTCGCAACTCCAGAAGAAAGGCCGTATCACGAACGTCGAGCTTGCGGACGCCGTGGGGCTCTCGCCGAGCCCCTGTCTGATTCGCGTAAAAAGGCTTGAAAAAGCCGGCTATATCGTCGGCTACGGCGCACATATCCAACTGCAGAAACTCGGTGACGTGCAGATCGTGTTCACCGAGGTCACGCTCGCCGACCATCGTCGCGAAGACTTCGCCAAGTTCGAGGCGGCGATCCGTCCTGTGGACGAGATCATTGAATGCCATCTGGCGAGCGGCGGCTACGATTACCTGCTGAAGTTCGTCACGCGCAGCGTCAATCATTATCAGAGCGTGATCGAAGGGCTGCTGGAGCGCGACATCGGCATCGAGAAGTATTTCAGCTACGTCATCATCAAGACGCCATTCGTGAAATCCGAATACCCGCTGGAAACGCTCTTCTCGCAGCAGCATCAATGAAGCGGTGATGGTTTCGGCTACGCGCAGCCGGCGGCCCGATCGGGTCGAATGCGTTCGAGGCCACCGGCGCGACGCCGGTGGCCTGTCGACTTGCAGTCAACCATTCGCGCTCAGCCATTCCCCCGGCGTTCTGCCAAGCACACGTTTGAAGTGCCGGCATAGATGGCTTTGATCGAAGAAGCCCACCTCGGTCGCGACGATCGACGGCGGCAAGCCTCGTCGCAACAGGCGCTGCGCATGCCGTACGCGCACCAGCCGCACATATTGCTGCGGCGACACGCCAATCTCCGCGCTGAAGCGCACCGCAAACCTCGAAATGCTCAACTGCGCGACGGCCGCCAGTTCGGACAGGCTGATTGGCTCGGCGAAACAGGCATCGATGAAGTCGAGCGCACGCTGCACGGCGCGGCTCACGCGATTCGGCGCGCGCGTCGGATGACGGCTCGCGCCCGCAAGCTCAGGCGCGGATGATGACGAAGTTGGGCTCAGGCTCAGCATCGACGCTCCGCTCACGCAACGCGCGACGTGGGCGGCACTGTCGGTGCCGTCTCCCGACTGGTCGCGAAGCGGCGGATGTCGAACGGCTCGAGCGGCGTGCTGGTGGCGCCGGTGTCGATCAGTTCGGCCATCGCGTCGCCTACGCCCGGACCAAGCTGAAAACCGTGGCCGCAAAAACCGAACGCATAGAACAGGCCGCCGGTCGTCCCGCTTGCGCCCATGATCGGCTTGTCATCGGGCATATAGCCCTCCACGCCGCTCCACACCCGGATGATGCTCAGCTTGCGCAGCATCGGCGCGACCCGCTGCAGCTGTCTGAACTGCAGCAACGTGCTTGACGGGAGAACCTTCGCGCGACGCTCGTCGAGATACGCAGGCGCGCGCGCGCAGCCGCCGATCACGATATTGCCGCGCGCGACCTGACGGAAATACACCACCTCTTCGATCTGCGGCGACGACACGCCGACCACCGGCTGGATCGCATACGGCACGGGTTCGGTAACGGCCATCTGTGGACCGTTGACGGCGATCGGCACCGCTTCGCCGAACTGCTCCGACAGCAGGTTGCCCCAGGCACCCGCCGTGATCAGCAGCACGGGCGCATGGAACGTGCGGCCGTCGGCGCTCGTGGCGCGAAACTCGGCGCCCTCTTTTTCCACCGTCACGACATCGCAGTTTTCGACGATCCGCGCACCGAGCCGAGCCGCGGCGCGGGCGAACGCGGGCGCCGCGAGGCGCGGATTCGCGTGCCCGTCCATCTGCGAATAGGAGCCCGCCAGCACCTCCGCACCGAGAAACGGAAACCGCGCGCGCAGCGCGTCGCCGCGCAACAGGTCGAGCTTGAGACCGTAGTGCGCGGCCTCCTTCGCATAGGTTTCGAACTGGTCGGCCTGCTCTTCGCGATAACAGACGCGGACATGGCCCGACATCAGAAACTCGGCGTCGTGCTGGATCAATTCCGGCAGACGCCCCCAGATTTCGCGCGAACGGTTCGCCAGCGGCAACTGCGGCAGAAAGCGCCCTTGACGGCGCACGTTACCGAAGTTGGTGCCGCTCGCCTGCTGCCCGACGAGCTGGCGCTCGAGCAGGATCACCGAGCGGCCCCGCTGCCTCAGAAAAAATGCGGCGGACGCACCCATGAACCCGCCGCCCACGATCAGAACATCGGCTTGTGCACGGTTCACTCGGTATCCTCCACGGTCGCGATGGCCAGCGGCTTGACCGGCGCCTGTCCACGAAGTCTGCCAACCTGCTCGAGCGGCACGTTCGCCGCCGCCGCGATCACCTCCGCACCCGCATGGCCGCAGTAACGTCCCTGACAGCGCCCCATACCGACACGGCTAAAGGCCTTGGCACGGTTCGCTTCCTGCGCGCCTTCATCGCGCACCACGCGGCGCAGTTCGCCCGCGGTGATGCCTTCGCACCGGCAAACGATCGTATCGTCGGACAGACGCGCCGCCTGCGCGGCAGGCCACGCAAACGCCTCTGCCAGACCCAGCCGGAAGCGATCCATTTTGCGCTGTTCGCGCGTCAACGCGTCGAGCGTGGTCGCCGCAACGGGCCGCCCGAGATCGCTCAGCGCAGCGTGGGCCGCGAGCCGTCCGGCGACCTCGGCGCCGTCCGCGCCGAGCACGCGCGCGCCATCGCCCGCGATATAGACGCCCTTTTCGCTACTGCGACCGAGTTCGTCGAGTTGCGGCACCCATTGCCGCGTGATCGCGTCGAAACGGAACGCACAGCGCGCGAGATCGGCAAGCTGGGTTTCCGGCCGCAGGTGATAGCCGAGACCGACCGCGTCGCATTCGACCTGCGCGACGTTGCCGCGCGCATCGCGAAAGCGTACGCCAAGCACGCCGTCGTCCGGAGTGCCGAGAATTTCGAGCGGCTCGATGCCGTTTTCCACCCGCACGCCTGAGCGCTTCAACGCGCTCACGAGCGCGCGGCCCTTGCGCAACACGTCGACGCGCGCCAGCAATTTGGGCAGCGCGCGCAAGCGCGCACCGGTCTTCGACGTGTCGAGTACTGCCGCTACCCTGGCGCCCGCCTGCACATACTGGTTCGCGACCAGATACAGCAATGGGCCGGTACCCATGAAAACGACCTGACGGCCAATCGCGCAGGCCTGCGACTTCAGCGCGATCTGCGCGGCACCGAGGCTGTAGGTACCGGCGAACTGCCAGCCTTTGACCGGCATCAAACGGTCGGTCGCGCCGGGGCACAGGATCAGCGCGTCGTAGCGCAGCACGCTCGCGTGTCCTTCATGCACGATATGCAGCTTGCCTTGCGCGACGTTCCACGCCAGCGTCTGCGGACGGTAATCGATCTGCGGGCGCAGTCGCTCGAACGTTTGATGGAGGTTCTCCGCGCGCGCGGCTTCCGTGCCGTACAGCTTCGAATACGGCCGCGTGAAGCCATAGGGCTGACGCCGGTAGATCTGGCCGCCATCGCGCCTGCCTTCGTCGACGACGATCGGGCGGATGCCGGCCGCCAGCAGCGTTTGCGCGCAGCGCACCCCTGCAGGCCCTGCGCCGACGATTACGATGCGAGGTTCGGCCATTGCGCCTCCGGTTGCGTCGTGACGACGCGCATGCCTGCTTCGACCACCGTGGTGCAGGCGCGCAGCCGCTCGCCGTCCGCGGTCCATACCCAGCAGTCCTGACACGCGCCCATCAGGCAAAAGCCCGCACGTTGTTCCGCGCCGAACTCGGACTGCCGCACATGCCGCACCGAGCACAGCATCGCAGTGAGCAGCGTGTCGCCGGCCAGCGCTTCGACCGGCGCGCCGTTGATCGTCAGTTCGACTTTGGCGCGAACCGTCTCGCCTACGCGTACGAATCTGCCGTTCATGCCGCGGCTCCTGCCATACCGTCCGGCGCGACATGAGCGTCGCTGCGATTGGTCAGCACGTGGCGCAGGAACTCGCGGGTGCGCGCCTCGCGCGGCGAGCCCAGCACCTGATGCGCCGTGCCCTCCTCGATGATGAGTCCCGCGTGCAGAAAACACACCCGGTCTGCCACCTCACGCGCAAAGCCCATTTCGTGGGTGACCACCAGCATCGTCATGCCTTCCCGTGCGAGGGTGCGCATCACGCCGAGCACTTCGCCGACCAGTTCTGGATCGAGCGCCGAGGTCGGCTCGTCGAACAGGATCGCCTTCGGCTTCATCGCGAGCGAGCGCGCAATCGCCACCCGTTGCTGCTGCCCGCCCGAAAGCTGATGAGGATAGGCGTGCAGCTTGTGGCCGAGCCCCACCTTGTCGAGCAGTTCAGACGCTTCGCGTTGCGCGTCCGCGCGCGCGAGGCGCTTGACATGCACCGGCCCTTCCATCACGTTCTCGAGCGCCGTACGGTGCGGGAACAGGTTGAAGCGCTGAAACACCATGCCGACCTGGGTGCGCAACTGGTTGATGTTACGCGCGCGCTGTTCGACGCGCTCGCCGAGCAGACGAATTTCGCCTTCGTCGTATGACTCCAGCGCGTTAATGCAGCGCAGCAGGGTTGACTTTCCCGAGCCCGACGCACCGATCAGGCAGACCACTTCGCCCTGGCGGACGTTGAGCGAAATGCCCTTGAGAACGGGTACGGTGCCAAAGCTCTTGTGCACATTCGTGATTTCGATCATCGCATCCTCACTTCGCACTTATCTCGCCCTGTGCCGACCGAAACGTCGTTCAAGCGTGCGGGTCATGCTCATCAGCGGCAAGCTCATCGCGAGATAGCCGAGCGCGACGAGCGTATATACCGTCAGATTCTGAAACGTCGACGACGCGATCAGTTGGCCTTCGCGCGTCATTTCGGCGACCGTGATAGTCGACGCGAGCGATGAATCCTTCAGCATCATCACGAGCGTGTTGCTGTACGGCGGCAGCGCGACCTTGATCGCCTGCGGCAGGATCACCCGTATCATCGTCTTCACGCGGCCCATGCCGATCGACTGCGCGGCTTCGTACTGACCCGGATCGACCGCCTCGATACCCGCCCGGAAAATTTCCGCGACGTAAGTCGAGTAACCGAAACCAAGCCCAATGATGCTGGCCTGCAGCGCCGACACCTGGATGTGGATTTCCGGCAGCACGAAGTAGATGTAGAACAGCAGCACGATCATCGGCAGGCCGCGCACGACGTTGATCATCGTGCTCACACCGCGTACGACGAGGGGATAGCGCGACATCTTCAACAATGCCCAGGTCAGGCCGAGCACGGTGCTCAACACCAGACAACCCAGCGTGATGACGATGCTCATCACCGCGCCTTGCAGCAAAATCGGTACAAAGTCGGCTATATCTTGCCAGTGCATGTCGTGCCTTCCATTGCTCTTCGTATTCGTTCAGTCCGCCGCGCCGCTGCGCGACGGACCTGGCAGGACGAGTCCCGCGTCGCCGCGGGCACGGCTCCTTTCACGCGAAGCCAATCAGCTCACGAGGTGCCACTTTTTGAGGATCGCGTCGAGCGTGCCGTCGGCCTTCATCTTCGTCAGCGCGTCGTTGATCTTCGCCATCAGCGCGCTGTTGCCCTTCTTCACCGCGATCGCGATGTCGAACTTTTCCATCGGCACATACGCGTCGTCGACCCGCGTCCCCGCCATCGCGCCCGCTGCTTCCTGGGCCTTCAGGATCGGATAGTCGTTGAAGCCCGCGACGATGCGGCCTAGCGCGACATCGCGCGTCATGTCGGCGGGGCTGTCATACATCTTCACTTCGGTGAAGATGCCGAGTTTCTTCAACTGATCGCCGTAGTCGGTACCGGTCGGCGCCCCGATCGTCATGCCCTTCAGGTCCTGCACCGAGTGATAGACCGCCTTGTTCGTGTCCTTCACGATGATGCCTTCGCCAAACGCCGTCACCGGCTGCGAGAAATCGACCACTTCGGCGCGCTTCGGCGTCGGCGTCATGCCGGCAACGATGATGTCGATCTTGCCCGATACCACCGACTGGATCAGCGCCGAGAACGGCACCGCGTCGTACGACACGTTAAAGTTTTCGCGCTTGCCGATCTCCTTGACGACATCCGGCATCAGGCCTTCGATCTGCTGCGTCTTCACGTTCATGAACGTGGTCGGCGCGCTCGACGGCGGCGAGCCGGCGGTGAGCGTCGCCGTTTCGGCAGCGTGGGCGGCGCCGAACATCATCGTCATCGCGAGGCCCGCGCCGGCGGCAAAGCGCTGCACAGTGTTGAAGCGGACGGCGGCTGCAGGCTGGAACATGAAACGCAACATGGGGATTTCCTCTGGGAATAGTGATTTTCAATCTACGCGCTGCCCGACCATCTAACGGTAGCGATCAGTCGATCCATTCAATGCAGTACATCCTGCAACCTGTAATACGCGCCGACGAGCGGCAGAAACCACGCGCGTCCAAAATGTCCTGGAATCGCGGGCCATTCGAGCGTTCGCCACGGATTGCGCGAGGCGGCGCCGAACATCACGTCTGCCATCAGACGACCCATGTGCACGGACATCTGCACACCGTGGCCGCTGTAGCCCATTGAATAGAACAGTCCTTCATGCTGGCCTGCGCGCGGCAGCCGGTCGGCCGTCATGTCGACGAGGCCGCCCCAGCAATAATCGATGCGCACGTCGGCCAGTTGCGGGAAATAGCGCGCGAGCCCATCACGCAGAATCCGCCCGCTTTTCTCGTCCGAACGCGGATTCGACATCGCGAAGCGTGCGCGGCCGCCGAACAGCAGACGCTCGTCCGGCGTCGCACGAAAATAGTTGCCGATGTTCAGCGTCGTCACATACGAGCGGCGCGTCGGCAACACCGCATCGAGGCGCGCCTTGCCCAGCGGCTCGGTTGCGACGATGAAGCTGCCGACGGGCGCGATGCGGCGCCGGAACCATTGCAGCGGACCAACCTGCGACGCACCGGTGGCAATCAGCACGCGCTCGGCGCGTACCGTCCCGAGCGGACACTGCACGTCGAACGCGTTGCCGCCGAGCGGCTTGAGGTTCGTCACCGGCGTGTTCTCGTAGATCTGCGCCCCACGCCGTGCCGCTGCCGTGCCGAGACCCACGCCGAATTTGCCCATGTGCATCTGCATGCCGTTGCGTTGCACGAGGCCGCCGAAAAAGCTGTCCGACCCGATCTCGTTGCGAATCTGCTCGGGCGGCACGAGTTCGACATCGGAATCGACTTCGCGCCGCAACACCTCGTACGACTTCGCGAGCGACGCGAAATGCTGCGGTTTCGCGGCGAGTTTGATCTTCCCGGAGTGGCGCAGATCGCAATCGATCTGCTCCTCCCCGATGATCGTTTTCACCGTTTCGACGGCGCCGGCATACGCACGGTAGAACTCCGACGCGCGTTCGCTGCCGATGCGCGCGGACAACGCCGCGTAGTCCTGCGCGACGCCCGTATTGCAGTGGCCGCCGTTACGGCCCGATGCCTGCGCCGCGAGTCGGCCCGCCTCGAACACGATCACCGACATGCCACGTTTGGCCAGCTCCAACGCAGCCGACAGCCCGGTGAAGCCGCCGCCGACCACCGCAACGTCGACCCGCTGCGGTAGCGGACCCTGGGCGCCGCTGGTAAAGCGTGGCGCAGTGTCGAGCCAGTAGGAGTCGAGCTTCATCGTGATGCGTTCCTGTCGGTTGGTTGCGCCGCTTTCAGCGGCGCGCGGGAAGCGATGTCGTGAGAAGGCCGGACGTGCGAATCAGAGGCCGAGCAGCGATGCCAGTTGCGGGATGCCCGACACTTCCTTGACGCCGTAATACGGGTTCAGCGGCTCGTGACCGCGGTTGACGAACGCCTTGTGTTTGATGCCCATGTCGTACGCGGTCATCAGGTCATAGCGGAAGCTCGACGACACATGCAGCACGTCTTCCGGATTGCAGTCCAGTTGCGAGAACATGTACTCGAAGGCTTTCTGCAGCGGCTTGTATGCCTGTGCCTGCTGGGCGGTGTAGACCTTGTGGAACGGCGCGCCGAGCTTGTCGACGTTGCTGTGGATCTGGTCGTCCGATGCATTCGACAGGATCACGAGCTTGTACTTCGAGGCCAGTCGCGACAGCCCTTCCGGCACGTCCGCGTGCGGGCCCCAGCTCGGCACGGCCTCGTAGATCTTCAGTGCGGTCGCTTCGTCGAACGGCACGCCGGTGCGTTCGCAGGTGCGGCGCACCGAGTTCACGACCACGTCGCGATAGGGCTTCCATGCGCCCAGCACTTCGTCGAGGCGGTAGCCACGGAAGAACTCGACAAACTCATCCATCTTCGCCTTCTCCAGCTTGTCGCCGTAAAGCTCGCGCGCGGTCTGGCCCATCTGGAAGTTGGTCAGCGTGCCATAGCAGTCGAAAGTGATGTACTTCGGCTCGAAATCGATCATGGTCAACATCCTGTCGTCGTGGCGAACCTGGTTGCAGGCTCGGGGTTCAGTTTCGGGTTGAATCAGTGCGGTTGATGCTTGCGTATATCCGGTGTAAAGCCGTGCTTCACAGCGTTTCGAAATCGATCAGCACACTCTTGTGCCGCATGCTCGCCACCATCGCTTCGCGGCCGAGATCCTTGCCGATACCGGACTGGCCGAAGCCGCCCGTCGGAATGATCATGTCGCCGCTGCGGCCGTAACGGTTGATCCAGATGGTGCCCGCGGCGATGCGGCGCATCGCCCGCAGCGCCTGACCGATGTCGCTGCTATGGACCCCAGCCGCGAGACCGTAGATCGGATGCGCGGCGAGCGCGATGCCCTCTTCCTCGTCGGCGAATGTCTGTACCGTCAGCACCGGGCCGAATAGTTCCTCGCGCACGGCGGGCGTCTCTGAAGTCACATTGGCGAGCAGCGTCGGGCGGTGGAAATAGCCTTCGTCGGTGCCTTCGAAAAAGCCGCCGCCGAAGATCACTTCCGCGCCGCTCTCGCGGCTCTGCCCGATCAGCGCTTCGATGCGTCGCGCCTGGGCGCCACTGATGATCGGCGAATAAGCGGTGCGGCTGTCCCACAGCGGGCCGGGCTCGATCGGCTGCAGTTGCCGTTGAATGGCGGCGATCAGCGGCTCGGCAATGCGCTCGTGCACGATCAGCCGCGTGCCGGCCACGCAGGCCTGGCCGCCGTTGGCCGTAAAGCCGCGGGCGACACAGCGCGCCGTATGCTCGAGGTCCCGCACATGTTCGAACACCAGTTGCGGGCTCTTGCCGCCGAGTTCCAGCGTGACGGGCTTGGTGCCGTGCATCGCGGCGTCGCTCATGATCGCGGCGCCCGTGCGGGTCGAACCGGTGAAGCTCATCTTCGAGATGCCTGGGTGACGCGTCAGCGCGGCGCCCGCCGTCGCTCCACGGCCATTCACCACGTTGAAGATGCCGGGCGGAATGCCGGCTTCGATGGCAAGTTCCGCGAGACGCAGCGTCGAGAACGGCGTCATTTCCGACGGTTTCATCACCACCGCGTTGCCCGCCGCGAGCGCGGGACCGCACTTCCATGAACACATCGACAGCGGAAAATTCCACGGTGTAATCGCACCGATCACACCGTACGGCTCCGATGCAACAAAACCGAGACTGTCGCGGCGCGTGGCCGCGATATCGCCACCGAGCTTGTCGGCCAGCTCCGCGAAGAAGCGGATCGCCTCCGCGGTGAACGGCACATCTGATGTATAGCTTTCCGTCACCGGACGCGTCGAGCTGACCGTTTCGAGTTGGGCGAGGCTCACCGCATCGCGATCGATCAGATCGGCCCAGCGGCTCAGCACCTTCGCGCGCTCGCGCGGAGAGCGGGTGCCCCAGCCGCTCGTCTTCCATGCCGCTAGCGCATTGCTGACTGCGTGATCGACGGTGGCGTCCGACGCGTCCGGCACATGGCCAAGCAGCGCGCCGTCCGACGGCCGGTGAACGGCGATCTGCGCTTCGGCCGCCGAATAGTACGCACCGCCAATGAAATGCCCCTGCGGCAACGGCACGGCTGAAGGATCGAAATCGAGTGACGGAGTGGACATGTCCGGCCTGATCAGTAGGTTCAAGTGTGTGGTGCCGCGTGCGCTCACGCACTGATGACTGCTGGCACCACTCGGCACTGCTGTTCGCCATCGCGACCGACGAATGAACGAACATCGGATGAAGTTCATTTTAATGAACACCAAATGAAATACTAGTGGTCAAAAATAAACTTTTGTGAACAGTTCGTTGTGCGCTGCGATACATTGCCTGCCTCGGAGAGCCCACCGCCGCACCGGTGGGCACGGGCCGCAAGCCCACACGGCTGGGGCGCGCACGAGCGAGGCGACGCGACACGCCCGTTCCGTCGTGCAATGCAAAACCGAAAAGTGAATGAGAGAAAGGCGTTGACGTCAGCCGCCGTCCGTGCGAACCGGACGCGACGCGTCAGAGCGAGCGAGGAAAAGAGAGGGAAGACAGCGCCGCTTGCCACACGACATGCGGCTCCGGTACAACAAACAGATCAAAGATGAATGACGGGCGGCTGCGTGTTCATGATCCACAGCAAACGAGCAGTCTTCCTGCTTTCGTTACGCACGCTATGCGGCACCGTGCTCTTGAACTGGAAGCTGTCTCCCGCGCGCAGTTCGGAGCGCCGGTCGCCGACATTCAGCACGACCGTGCCTTCCAGCACCAGGCCCGCCTTCTCGCCGATGCCCACCAGCACCTCTTCGGAACCGGAGCCGGCCGGCAGCATGATGATCATCATCTGCAAATCGTGATCGCCATGCGGCGACAGCAATTCTTTCTGCATGCCGTTCTTGCCGACTTCGAACAGCGGCCGCTCGGCCGCCTTGCGCACGAAATCGCCGGTGATCGGGTCCGAGACCGCGTCGTCTTCTTCGAGCAGCGCGGTCAGCGGAACCTCCAACGCCAGGCGCAGGCGCTCGAGAATACGCACCGACGGATTGGCCTTGTTGCGCTCGACCTGACTGACGGTGCCGACCGACACGCCCGCGCGCATCGCCAGTTCGTTGATCGACAGACCCTGCGCGACGCGCAGCGCGCGCAGACGAGCGCCGACGTCGCCGTGACCCGGGTCGGCCGTGCGCTTCTTGCTGAGCTCGGTTCGCTGCATGTGTCTCCCGTTGATGACGCTGCGGCCGGCTGCCCATGTGCCGCCGGTGCGGTTGTTGTGCTGGGCGCGCACGGTCGCATCCGATGAGGCGCCAGCCGCTTCGTTACAATGAACGCCCATTCAATTTTTCAGCATTATATTGAATATAGCACCCGCGGGGTGAACGCCAAAAATACCTGTGCAATTGCGTTGCGCGTCGCTGCCGCCGTGAAGCAGACCCGAGCACACACCGGCCCGAATAACAAAAAGATCGTCCTATGAAGCAGGCACCGGGAATGCCACAGTCTAGGCTGATCATGCCGCCAGCAGGAGTTTGCAGTGTCCGAATCAACCGTGAAGAAATCACTGACCTATCGCCGCTTCACTTCCGATGACATCGCCGCCGCGCACGGCCTCTCGGTTGCGGTGCGCTGGCCGCACCGCGCCGATGACTGGCGCTTCATGTACGACGCCGGCACCGGCTTCGTCGCCGAAGACAATGGCGCCGTGATCGGCACCGCGCTCTGCTGGAAATTCGGCGCGGACCGCGGCACGCTCGGCCTCGTGATCGTCTCGCCGGACGAACAGGGCCGTGGCATTGGCCGCAAGCTGATGGAACTGGTGCTCGAAGAACTGGGCAACCGCGTGACCTTCCTGCACGCAACGGTCGCGGGCAAGCCGCTTTACGAAAAGCTCGGCTTCGTCAGCTGCGGCGGACTCACCCAGCATCAGGGCGCGCTCGGCAGCGTGGCCGCTGTCGCGCCGCCGCCCGGCGAACAGTTGCGTGCCGCGAGGCCGGACGACACGCCGAAGCTGATCGAACTCGCGTCGCGCGCGAGCGGCTTCGACCGCAGCGCGACGATTCCGGCGCTGCTCGGGTTCGCGCAAGCCGTGGTTCTCGAACGTGACGGCGAAGTGGTCGGTTTCTCGCTGTTCCGTCCGTTCGGACGCGGCTACTCGGTTGGACCGGTGGTCGCGCAGCATGGGTCCGACGATCTGCGTGCCCGCGCACTGATTTCGTACTGGCTCGCGCAGCACGCCGGCGACTTCGTGCGGATCGACGTGCCGGACGACGCCGGCATCAACGACTGGTTGACCCATGTCGGCATGCCGCGCGTCGACTCGGTCGAAAAGATGGTGCGCAACGCGCCCGCCGACTTGCGCGAGGTGGCCCCGGACCCGAACTGGCGCGCGTTCGGCATCATCAATCAGGCGATGGCGTAAGCGCCAATGACCGTCCTCTACAAAGCCGATCCGGTGCGTGGAGCGCTATGGGCCGAGCGCTTCGCGCAGCTGGCGCCCGATTTGCCGTTCCGGGTGTGGCCGGACCTCGGCGATCCCACGGCCGTGCGCTATCTGGTCGCGTGGCAACCGGGAGACCTCGCGCTCACGCTGCCGAATCTCGAAGTGGTGTTTTCGGTCGGCGCGGGAGTCGATCAACTGGATCTGTCGCAGATTCCGGCGCATCTGCCGGTGGTGCGGATGCTCGAGCCGGGCATCGTCGAAGGCATGGTCGAATATGTCACCGAGGCGGTTCTGGCGATTCACCGCGATCTGTTCGATTACGGGTTGCAGCAGCGGGCGCGCGTCTGGCAGCCGATGCCGTTGCGCGCCGCCGCGTCGCGTCGGATCGGCGTGCTCGGCCTCGGCATGCTTGGCCGTGCGGTACTGGAGCGTTTGCGGCTGTTTCGGCTTCGCCTGCGCGGGCTGGAGCCGCTCGAAGCATGAGCTCGAAGGGATCGACTGCTATGCGGGCGAGGCCGGGCTCGACGAGTTGCTTGCCCGTGCCGACATCCTGATCTGTTTGCTGCCGCTCACGGACGCCACGCGCGGCCTGCTCTGCCGGCGGGTATTCGACATGCTGCCGCGAGGCGCGTCGCTGGTTCACGTCGGCCGCGGACCGCAACTCGTCAGCGCCGATCTGCTCGACGCGCTGCAACGCGGGCAGATTCACAGCGCGGTGCTCGATGTCACCGACCCGGAGCCGTTGCCCGCCGACCATCCGCTGTGGGCGCAACCGCGCGTGCGCATCACGCCGCATATCGCGAGCGCGACGCGGCCCGAACCGGCCGTCGATGCGGTACTGGAAAACCTGCGCCGCCATCGCAGCGGCGAGCGGATGAACGGCTTGATCGACCGGACGCGCGGCTACTGATACTCATGCGCGGCCCGACCCCCGAACGCAACCCCATTTCGCCATCCGCGCGGCGTCGGCAGACGGCGCGCGATCACGGCAAGGAGAGAGACGTATGACCCGCAAATACCGCATTGCCGTGATTCCCGGCGACGGCATCGGCACCGAAGTGATGCCCGAAGGCCTGCGCGTGCTGGACGCCGCATGCAAACGCTTCGACATCGGCATCGACTACCGCCATATCGAATGGGCGTCGTGCGACTACTACGCGCAACACGGCCAGATGATGCCCGACAACTGGAAGGCGCAACTGCAGGACTGCGATGCGATTCTGTTCGGCGCGGTCGGCTGGCCCGACAAGGTGCCCGACCATATTTCGCTGTGGGGTTCGCTCCTGAAGTTCCGCCGCGAATTCGACCAGTACGTGAACCTGCGCCCCGCACGGTTGTTCGAAGGCGTGCCCTGTCCGCTCGCTAACCGCAAACCGGGCGATATCGACTTCATGATCGTGCGCGAAAACACCGAAGGCGAGTATTCGTCGGTGGGCGGCACGATGTTCGAGGGCACCGAGCGCGAAGTCGTGATGCAGCAGTCGATCTTCACGCGCCACGGCACCGAGCGCGTGATGAAGTTCGCGTTCGACCTTGCCCGGCGTCGAGCGAAAAAACTCACGGTTGCAACGAAGAGCAACGGTATCGCGATCAGCATGCCGTGGTGGGACGCCCGCGCCGATGAAATGGCCGCCCGCTACCCGGATGTGAAGATGGACCGTCAGCACATCGACATCCTGTGCGCGCGCTTCGTGCTGAACCCGGATCGCTTCGACGTGGTGGTCGCATCGAACCTGTTCGGCGACATCCTTTCCGATCTCGGGCCGGCGTGCACGGGGACGATCGGCATCGCGCCGTCGGGCAACCTGAATCCCGATCGGCGCTTTCCGTCGCTGTTCGAGCCGGTGCATGGCTCGGCGCCCGACATCGCCGGCAAGGGCATTGCCAATCCGGTCGCGATGATCTGGTCGGCCGCGATGATGCTCGACTTTCTCGGCCACGGCGCGGGTGTCGAGCGCGATGCGCACGACACCATCGTCGCCGCGATCACGCGGGTGCTGAAGGAAGGCCCGCGCACGGGCGACCTGGGCGGCAGCGCATCGACCACGGAGGTCGGCGCGGCGATCGCGGCTCGGGTCGCCAACCCGTCCTGATCACTCACAGAGCAGGCAGCACTGACTGCCCGGCGCGCGTCGGGCGCTCTGCCATCGCATGCCAACCGGCACGGAGACCTCATATGAGCACGAATCTCGAACAACAGGCCCGCGCGCTGATCCGCACGGAGAACTTCATCAACGGCGAGTGGGTCGCCGCCGCGAGCGGTCGGCGTTTCGCGGTCACCGATCCGGCAACCGGCAAGCCGATCGCGGAAGTTGCCGACAGCGGCCCCAGCGACGCGCGAGCGGCCACGGACGCCGCCGCTAAAGCGCTGCCCGCGTGGCGCGCGAGGCTGGCCAGCGAACGCGCGGCGGTACTGCACCGCTGGCACGCGTTGATCGTCGCGAATCGCGACGCCCTCGGTGCGTTGATCTCACTCGAACAAGGCAAGCCGCTCGCCGAAGGACGCGCCGAGGTGAACTATGGCGCGTCGTACGTCGCGTGGTTCGCCGACGAAGCCACCCGCATCTACGGCGACCTGATTCCGCAGCAGCAGCGCGGCAAACGGATGAGCGCGATCAAGGAACCGATCGGGGTCGTCGCGGCCATCACGCCCTGGAATTTTCCGCTTGCGATGATCGCGCGCAAGATCGCACCCGCGCTCGCGGCGGGCTGCAC
This sequence comes from Paraburkholderia sp. 32, assembly GCF_050435345.1. NCBI lineage: Bacteria > Pseudomonadati > Pseudomonadota > Betaproteobacteria > Burkholderiales > Burkholderiaceae > Paraburkholderia > Paraburkholderia sp. 32. The sequence goes on along the minus strand of NZ_JBNDKD010000002.1, from coordinate 254,730 downwards.
GGTGGTCGCGAAACCCGCGGAAGACACGCCGCTCACCGCGATCGCACTGGTGATGCTGGCGCACGAGGCGGGAGTGCCGAACGGCGTGCTCAACCTGGTCTCCGCTTCGCGTGCGGCGGCGGCCGAGACGGTCGGCGACTGGCTCGCCGACAGCCGTGTCCGCAAGATCACGTTCACCGGATCGACGCCCGTCGGCAAGCATCTCGCGCGCGAATCGGCGGGCACGCTGAAGAAGCTCTCGCTGGAACTCGGCGGCAATGCGCCGTTCATCGTATTCGACGACGCCGACCTCGATGCCGCGGTCAATGGCCTGCTGGCCGCGAAATTCCGCAATGGCGGGCAGACCTGCGTGTGTCCGAACCGCGTCTTCGTGCAGCGCGGCGTATACGAACGTTTCTCCGCGCTGCTGTGCGCGAAAGTGGCCGAACTGCGGGTCGGACCCGCCAGCGACCCCGCCTCGCAGATCGGGCCCATGATCAATGAGCGCGCTGTGGACAAGATCGCTCGTCATGTCGAGGACGCGCTCGAGAACGGCGCGCTCGTGCTGACGGGCGGACGACGGCTCACCGAGCTGGGACCGCACTACTACGCGCCCACGGTGCTGGGTAACGCCACGTCGTCGATGGTGTTGTGCGGCGAGGAAACCTTCGGCCCGGTCGTGCCGCTGTTCCCATTCGACAGCGAGCAGGAAGCGGTGCAGGCCGCCAACGACACGCCGTTCGGGCTCGCCTCGTACTTCTACAGCGAGAACATGCGCCGTATCGAGCGTGTCTCGCGCGCGCTGGAAGCCGGCATCGTCGGTATCAACGAAGGCGCGCTCGCTTCAGAAGCGGCGCCGTTCGGCGGTGTGAAGGAATCCGGCTACGGTCGCGAAGGATCGAAGTATGGTCTCGATGACTATCTGTCGATCAAGTATCTGTGTCAGGGAGCTCTGGAGTAAACATGGAAGCCTATCCGATCGAAGTCGAATTTCCGGACCTCTCGGCGCACGCCGACGGCAATACCGGCATTGCATACGTGCACTCGTTCGACTCCGGCCAGGCCGGGCCGCACGTGATGATCAATGCGCTCACGCATGGCAACGAAGTGTGCGGCGCGATCACCGTCGACGCGTTGTTGCGCAGCGGCCTGCGCCCGCGCCGCGGCAAGCTCACGCTGTCGTTCGCGAACGTCGCCGCGTATGCGCGGTTCGATCCCGCGACACCAGACAAAGCGCGTTTCGTCGATCAGGACTTCAACCGCGTCTGGACCGCCGCGAAGCTCGACGATCTGGCGACCCGCTCGTCGGAACTCGATCGTGCGCGCGCGATGCGGCCGGTGATCGACACAGTGGATCTGCTGCTCGACCTGCATTCGATGCATGAAAAAAGCGCGCCGCTGATCGTCGCGGGGCCGCTGCGCAAGGGAGCCGAACTGGCCGAGCGGCTCGGCACGCCCGCCACCGTCATTCAGGACGAAGGCCATCCCGAAGGCCGCCGGATGCGCGACTACGAGGGCTTCGGCGACGACACGAGTCCGAAGAATGCCCTGTTGATCGAATGCGGCCAGCACTGGGAAGCCAGCGCGGTGACGGTTGCGCGCGACTGCACCGCGCGCTTTCTGTTGCTGTCGGGCATCGTCGACGCAGCCGACCTGCCGCCCGGCTGGATCGCGCCATTGCCCGACGAAATGCGCATCGTGCGCGTGACCGAACCGGTCGTCGCAAAGAGCATGGATTTCCGTTTCGCGGGCCCTTACACCGGCCTCGAGACGTTCGACAAGGCCGGCACCGTGATCGCATGGTCCGACGGTCAGCCGGTCTCGACTCCGTACGATGACTGCATGCTGGTGATGCCCTCGCTGCGCCAGTTGCGCGCCGGCGTCACCGTGGTCCGGCTAGGCCGGATCGAACGACGTATCGACCTCCGCTCACGACAACAGGAAACAGCGCAATGAAAGTTCAGCAGATCAGGCAAGCCGCGGAAGTCTCCGCACTGGAGGATTGGGGAACCGCGGGCCTGCCCGGTACCGAACCGTCGCGCGTATCGGGACGCCAGTACGTCATTCCCGGTCACGAAGCAATCGATACCGGCGTGTTCGAGTGCTCGCCCGGCACCTACCGGCGCTCCGTCAAGCAGGCGGAGGTGATGCATTTCATCAAGGGCAGCGGCAGCTTCACGCCCGACGGAGAAGACACGGTCCGCTTCGCCGCCGGCGACACGCTATTTTTCCAAGCCAACACGGAAGGACTCTGGAACATCGATGAAACGCTGCGGAAGATCTATGTGATCTTCTGACAGCCTACGCACCCGGTATCCGACTGCTCATGTCAATCATGGTTGCTCAAACATGCTAAGAATCGACGAAGTCCCGAATAGCGAGGGGTTCCCCGATCGCTGCGACGTAGCCGTGATCGGCGGCGGCATTATCGGCGTCAGCACCGCTTACGAGCTGGCACGGCGCGGCGTATCGGTCGTGCTGCTCGAAAAAGGCATCATTGGCGCGGAGCAGTCGGGGCGCAACTGGGGTTGGGTGCGTCAGCAGAACCGCGACCTTTACGAGTTGCCGCTCGCGATGCAGAGCCTGAAGCGTTGGGGCGAGTTGAGCGACGAACTCGGCGAGGACATCGGTTTTCGGCGCAGCGGCATTCTGTACGCAAGCGAGCAGTCTGCCGATGTCGCCCAGTGGGAAGCATGGCTCGGCAAGGCGCGCGCGCTCGGCTTCGACAGTCAGCTGCTGTCGGCTCGAGAACTGGCCGCGCGCGTTCCGCATAGTCGGGCGAAGTGGGCGGGCGGCGTGTGGTCGCATTCCGATGGACGCGCGGAGCCGTCGCGAGCAGCGCCCGCCATCGCAAGAGGCGCGCAACGACTCGGCGCGCGCGTGCATCAGACCTGTGCGGTTCGCGGACTCGACAGCAGCGCGGGTCGAATCTCCGGCGTATGGACCGAGCGCGGCCGGATTGGCGCGAGCAGCGTCGTGCTGGCCGGCGGCGCGTGGAGCGCCCTGTTCTGCCGGCACCATGGGATCGATCTGCCGGCGGTCAATGTGATCGGAACCGCGCTGCGCACGGCGGAAGCGCCGGCCGTGATAGACGGGTGCTTCTCCGGCCCGAACTTCGCGATGCGGCGGCGGCTGGACGGCGGCTACACGATCGCGGTGCCGGGCTATGGACGCATGGAGATCGCGCCACAGAACCTGCGGCACGCGGTCAAGTTTCGCCAGATGTTCCGCAGCAAACTCAACAAGAAGCTCAAATTCCGGATCGCGCAACCTTTCTTCGGCGGCCCCGAAGGAAGTGCGGACTGGCGCCACGACGACATCTCTCCGTTCGAGGTGACGCGGGTTCTCAATCCCGTGCCCGATGCCGAGTGGCCGACCCGTGCACTGCAAAACGTTGCGACGGTCTTTCCGGAATTGTCGGGATTGCGTATCGCCCATGCGTGGGCAGGCGCGATCGACACGATGCCCGATCTGGTGCCGGTGATGTCACACGTGGAGAGCAAGCCGGGCCTTGTGATCGCTTCGGGGTTCAGCGGTCATGGATTCGGGCTGGGACCGGGAGCCGGTATGCTGGTTAGCCGCATCGTGACGGACGACGCGACTGGGATCGAGACACAGCCATATCGATTGACGCGCTTTAGCGATGGCACCCGGCTGGCGAAACCCGAGATGATGTAACACCCGACGTCGCCCCGCGAAATCTCATGTTCCCAGCCCGATCGCGGGAAGATGCAGTTTCGACCGTTTCACCGCCATTCCTCAACCCCGGATACGGCGAAGCGGCTTCCGTGCCAAACGACACTGCCAGTCGTCATGCTGTCGTACCTGCTTGCAGTCGAGAAACTCCATGGCTTGCGATCGATGAACGGTTGATCGCGCAATCGTGGCAAACACTGACCATCAGACCATTGCAGTTGAGTGCCAACCACGCTTGATCCAATCTGCGCCAGCGCATGACCGATGACACGCGGGAATCGGCTTGTAATATCCTGCTAAAAAGGTCATCCGCGAGCGGCTTTGAGCAACCCCAATCGACCTCGACGGAGCCCATGGGGGGAACAGCATGAAGGGCTTCCTTCTGGCGTTGGCTTGCGCGTGTGTGCTGCCGGCCGCCGCGGCGCAGGATTTATTGCCTGGCCCTGCGCCCGGAGCCCCGGTCGCCGCGACGGACTTCCTGGCCCTGGCCAGGCGAGTGGTCGACGCCGCTTCGCGACCCGCTGCACCCTGGAACGGGCCACGCGAGGGGCCACCCGCGCAATCTGGAAAACACATCGCGGTCGTCGCCGAGGATTTGCGCAACGGCGGCATCCTCGGTGTGGTCGATGGTGTACTGGAGGCGGCCAAGGTGATCGGCTGGCGCGTGAGGATCTTCGATTCCGCGGGTGCGGCCGACCTGCGTCTGAAGATGCTCGCGAATGCGCTGGCAAGCCACCCCGACGGTCTGATCCTCGCCGGCGGCGACGCACGCGCGCTGCTCCCCGCACTGCGGCCGTTTGCCGAGAACAACATCCCGATCGTCGGCTGGCATGTCGCGGCCCGGGCCGGACCGGTGCCCGGCACGCCCGTGGCGATGAACGTGGCGACGGATCCGCTCGAGGTCGCGCGCGTGACCGCGCTGGCGGCCATCGTGCAGTCCGGCGGGCATGCGGGCGTCGTCATCTTCACCGATTCCAATTTCCGAATTGCGCAAGGCAAGGCGGATGAAATGGCTGCCGTCGTTCGCGCGTGCAGTGGCTGTACCCTGCTTGAAGTGCGCGACGTGGCGATTTCGCGCAGCCGGGAACTGGTGCCGGGGACGACCCGCGCCCTGCTCGCGCGTTACGGCCCGCGCTGGAACTGTGCGCTGGCGATCAACGACATCTACTTCGACTACGCCGCCCCGGTGTTGACTCAGGCGGGAATGCCGAACGCTGCAATGATCATGCTGTCGGCTGGCGACGGCAGCGAGTCCGCCTTCCTGCGCATCCGCACCGGCACGTTCCAGACCGGCACCGTCGCCGAACCCCTGAATCTGCACGGCTGGCAACTGGTCGACGAAATGAACCGACTTTTCGCGGGCGTCGGCGTCACGGGTTACGTGACGCCGGTGCATCTCGTGACGGCGGACAACGTCGCCGCGGACGGCGGCGATCGTCTACTCTACGACCCTGACAACGGCTATCGCGACATTTATCGTCAGATCTGGCAACGACCGTGAAACTGCCTTTCCCACAATCGCTCACCGCTCAATTCGCGCTCGTTGTTTCGTGCCTGGCCGCGCTGGTGGTCGTCGTCGGAGCCACGACGATTTACTCGTTGACCGGTTCGGCCCACTCGATCCGTCAGCTGGCCGAAGAGCGGCTCACGCGCCTCGCGGATGCGCAGGATCTGGTACAGCACACGCTGACCATTGAACGCCTCGCATTGCAGTTGTCTCGCGACGATACGATCGATGCCGTGCGCGAGACCCATCGGCATGTGCTCGAACAGCTGGCATCCTTCGACCGCCTGGTTGACCGCCTGGCCTCCGCGGCCGCAAGCGACGACCCAGAGGTCGACGCGCTGACGCTTTATCGGTCGAGCCAACGCTTTCGCAACATTGCCAACATCGAGGCGCAGGTGCGCGAGACCGCGCTCGGCACCCGGGGTGCGCCGGCAGATGGGCAACGGCCGGGCGTGTCGCTGACCAGCCTCGACAAGGATCTGGGCGGCGCGGCCGAGGCTCTGGCCGTCGCGGCGCAACGGCAGTCCGATTATTTGACGCGCGACTACCGCGAAGCAGTCCAGGATCTGGCCGTTCGCGCAGATCGCACACGCAAATGGGTGGCGGGTGGAGTCGCGGTGAGCCTGCTGCTCACCTGGCTAATCGCCCGCGAATTCCTCGGGCGCCATGTCGTGGCGCGCCTGCGCCGCGTCAGTCACTTTCTGCGGCACGGCGATGCCGGGAGCACGCAAGCCGTAGTCCCCGTGCACGGCGGCGACGAGATTGCCGATATGGCGCGCGCAGTCGAGCAGTTCCTTGAAGACCGGCGCCGGCGCCGCCAGGCCGAGGATGCGTTGAAGGAGCTCAACGCCGGACTCGAGGCGCGCGTCGCACAGCGCACGGCCGAACTCAGTACGGCGCTTGCGGGTCAGGCGGCCGAGATCGCCGAACGTCAGCACGCCGAAGACGCCGTCCGGGAAAGCGAGAACTTTCTTAACAGCATCGTCGAAAACATCCCGGACACGATCTTCGTCAAGGAGGCCGCGACCTTGCGCTTCGTGCGCTGCAACAAGGCGGCGGAGCAACTTCTCGGCTACCGGCGCGAGGAGCTCCTCGGCCGGTCCGTCCACGATCTGTTTCCCGCGGAGGAGGCTGAATTCTTCGCGCTCAAGGATCGGGCCGTGCTGGAGTCGCATCACATGATCGACATACAGGAAGAGCCGGTTCATACGCGACATGGCGTGCGCCTGGTGCACACCATGAAGATCCCGATCGCCGATGTGCGCGGCGTGCCGCAGTTCCTGCTCGGCATCTCACGCGACATCACGGAGCACAAGCATGCCGAAGCGGAATTGCGGCGCTATCGCGAGCACCTCGAAGACATGATCCGCGAACGGACAGCGGAACTCGCCGTGGCCAAGGAACATGCAGATACGGCCAACCAGGCAAAAAGTGACTTTCTCGCGCACATGAGCCACGAACTGCGTACGCCGCTGAACGCGATTCTTGGTTACGCGCAGATCCTCACACGCGACACGACTCTCGATCAACGCCAGATCGACGGACTCGCGGTCATCCAGCGCAGCGGCGAACACCTGCTGATGCTCATCGACGACATCCTGGATATAGCCAAGATCGAAGCTGGACGAATGGAACTCAATCTTTCCGACGTTCCGCTCGAACAGTTCGTCTACTTTGTCGCCGAGACGATGCGGGTCAAGGCAACGGAAAAGGGACTCGCCTTCGATTGCGAGATGCCGCCCGATCTGCCTGCGGCTGTCCGGGTGGACGAAATACGGCTGCGTCAGGCGCTGCTCAACCTGCTTTCCAATGCGATCAGATTTACCGAGCAGGGGAGCGTGCATCTGAGCGTCGCTTTTATGCCGCCCGCGCGACTATGTTTCAAAGTGCAGGACACCGGCATTGGGATAGATGAAGGGCGCCTGGAGGAAATCTTCAGGCCTTTCGAGCAAGTGAGCGACGACCGGCACCGCTTTGGCGGCACGGGGCTGGGGCTCGCCATCAGCCGGCAACTCGTACGCCTGATGGGCGGCGACATCCATATCGAGAGTCGCCGCGATATTGGCAGCGTCTTCTCGATCGAGCTGGATGTCCAGGTGGTGGCGCCCCCGGCGGCTGTCGCCGCGTCTGGACGGATCGTGAGCGGTTACAAGGGGCCGCGCAAGGCTATCCTGGTCGCGGATGACGTGGCGGAGAACCGTGCCGTGATGGTCGATATGCTGGGGCCGCTCGGATTCGACATGGCGGAGGCTGGCAACGGATCCGAAGCTCTGGAGAAAACCCGCACCCTGCATCCTGCGCTTGTCCTGATGGATGTGGTCATGCCCGGGATGGACGGGCTCGAAGCCACGCGTCGCCTGCGCCAGATGCCCGAGTTCCGGGATCTGCCCATCGTCGCAGTCTCCGCAAGCGCCTCGGGGACCGATGCGGCGCACAGTCTCGCGGCCGGCGCAAACGCTTTTCTTGCCAAACCGATCGATTTCGGCCGGCTATTGTCCCATGTCGCGTCGCTCCTGAATGTCGAGTGGATCGACGAAGCGAGCAAGGCGCAAGTCACTGGCGCGGACCACACGGCTGTACCCGCTGCCGCTCCTTTTACCGCGCCCTTGATGGCACCGCCGCAGGGGGAGATCGAAACGCTGCACTACCTGGCGCGACTCGGCGACATGCGTGCCATCGTGCAACACGCCCAACACTTGAGCGAGCTCGACGAGCGCTATCGCCCCTTCGCAGACCACCTTTGCCGGTTGGCGAAGGCTTACCGGTCCAAGGCGATCCTCAGCTTCGTCGAGCAATATCTGGAAAGGAGGCTGCTGCGGTGATTCGCGCCTCAGAACGCGAACCGCATCATCCTTCGTTTTCTACTCGACGATCATTCCGTGCCGGATCGCGTACCGGATCACCTCAGCGTTGTTGGAAAGCCCGAGTTTCTGCATCAACCGCATCTTGTGTGTGCTGATCGTTTTCGCGCTGAGGGCACATGCCTGGGCAATTTCATTGATGCTCCTGCCTGCCGCGAGCATCTGCAGGACCTGGAATTCGCGGTCCGACAGTACTTCATGTGGCGGGACGTCGCCGCGCTGTGTATCGAACACCATCGCATCGACGAGCTTCGGATCGATGAAACGGCCGCCGTCCGCGAGCTTGCGGATTGCCGCGAGCAGCACCTCCGGGTCACTGTCCTTGGTCAGATATCCCGTTGCTCCCGCGCGCAGCGCGCGAGACGCGACCTGAGCCTCGTCGTGAATGCTCAGCACCAGCACCGGCAACGAAGGATGTTCCGCCCGTACCCTGCGGATCAGAGCGACGCCGCTGATGCCGGGCATCGTCATGTCGAGCAATAGAAGATCGAGCGCGCACGAGCGCAGCTTGTCGATCACTTCCGCTCCTTGCGCCGCTTCCGCCGCAACGACGATATCGCTCGTGGTCGCGATGATCTGTCTGAGTCCGCCACGGACTATCGCATGATCGTCCGCAATGAGTATCCTGATCATGTTCGAGCTCCGCCATCGAGCGGAATATGAATCGAAACCATGGTGCCCGCGCCCGGCGAGCTGTCGATCGAAAGCGATCCGCCGATCAGCCGCGCGCGCTCGTTCATGCCGAGCAGGCCATATGAATAGTTGCGACTCACCACTTGCTGATCGAAGCCGCATCCGTCGTCACGCACCTGCAGCAAGAGCTGTGCAGCCGTCGAAACAAGCGTCACCTCGACACGTGTGGCGGCGGCATGACGCGCGACGTTCGTCAGCGAAGCCTGTGCAATGCGGAACAGGGCCGTCGCGTGGGCGTCGGACAGCGTGGGTTCGCCGCCTTCGATGCGCAATTCACACGCAATCGCATTGCGGCGGTTGAACTCGTCGACAAGCCATTCGAGCGCAGACACGATGCCGAAGTTAAGCGCCGCGGGCCGCAGGTGGCTCGCGACATTGCGCACCATCGAGATCGTGCCTTCGACCAGTTGGCGCATATCGTCGGCTTTTTTTGTCGCTTCCGCGTCGTGCGCGATGCGCATTTTGAGCAGAGACACGTCCATCTTGAGCGCGGTCAGCAATTGCCCCAGCTCGTCGTGAATTTCCATCGCAATGCGCTTTCTCTCCTCCTCGCGAATCGCCTCCATGTACGCGGACAGTTCGCGCTGCTGCTCGCGCGATTCGACGAGTTCCTGTTCCATCTGCTTGCGCCCCGTAATGTCATTCAGGCCCACATAGATCGCGGGAGAATCGTCGTAAGTCGCGGCGCGCGCCGTCGCCATCGCCCAGAACCGGGTACCGTCCTGGCGCCGGAACTGTATCTCCGTGTTGCGCAAGCCACCCTCGGTCCGCAGATGTTCGATCAGACGCTCGCGCTCGCCCCGCTCGGCGTAGAAATCCGCGATATTGGCGGACAAGCCTTCGTCCATGCCGAAGAGTTCGCGCAGCGGCGGGTTCGTGTACAGGATGTGCCCATCCGGCATCGAGGTGATGCACAGCGGCACCGGACTCGTTTCGACAATCGCGCGAAAGCGAGCCTCGCTTGCCTGCAGGCGCGCGTCCGCGCGCCGCCGCTCGTCGATCTGCGCCCGCAAGTTGGCGTTGGCGCGCGCCAGCTCTTCGGTGCGCAATGCGACACGTCGCTCCAGATCGTCGCGCGCTTGCGATAGCGCGGCCTCCGTTTCCTTGCGCACGGCGACTTCCGCCAGCAGTTGCCGGTTCTGCGCGAGAACCTGCTTGTGCATCACCCGCAGCTCGAGGTGCACGCCAACGCGCGCGACCATCTCATCGACGCGCAATGGCTTGGTCACATAATCGACACCGCCCACCAGAAAGCCTTCGACGCGGTCCTCGTTGTCCATCAGCGAGGTCATGAATATGACGGCGATATCGCGCGTGCGCTCATCGCGCTTGAGGCGCCGACAGGTCTCGAAGCCGTCGATGCCCGGCATCTTCACGTCGAGCAGGATCACATCGGGCTGCGAGAAGGCTGCGCGCTCCAACGCTTCGATACCGTCGAGCGCCACCAGCACGCGAATGCCGCGCGCCTCGAGACTGTCGACAACCACGCCGAGATTCCCCGGCGTATCGTCGACGATCAGAATCGTGCCCGTATACGCGACCGGAGCGGCGAGATGGCTCATGATGCGGTGTTCCCTTCGAGATACCGCTCAGCGGGTTGCAGGAGCCCGCTCCACCATGCGTCGAAAATGTCGAGCGCCATATATCCCCGCGAGTGCCGCCGTTGTGGTCGTCCTATTCTGCACTCGATGCCGGCGCCTGGTCCATCACGCCCGCTACAGGTTTCAAACGTCCGATGAAATGGCGCGCCCCGTGGCCTCACAGCCGCCGCATGCGTGCCTGTAAGCAGTTGCGCGCCTGGCCGGCGTTGCCGTTCGCTAGTGCGACACCTCGCCCGCCACCGCGATCAGTCGGACCGTGCGCGGCAAGGTCAGTTCGTCGATGAGGTCGGCCACCTCGCACAGCGCGCGAAAGTCATACTCGTCGATCTGCTCCGCGTGATTGCGCCGCAACTCGCGCATGGCTTCGCCCAGGCGCCTGAGCGCGTTGGTCGTGCTGTCTATCAACGGCCAGCAGTGCATCAAATACGCAAGCGATGTCACGCTGCGCGTCTCGCACCAGGTGTCGAACAGTCGCAGACATATCGCGTCGATTTGCTCGATGACGTTTTCCCGTTCCGATAGATAGCCGATCATGTTGCATCAATTCGACATTGCATTTCGATGGCTCATCATCTACGAGCAGAAAGTGTGTCGCATTCAGCGCAAGCTGGAAAATCAGGGTGTGACTTCCTGATTCGCGTGTCAGGAAATCCTTAGTGTCATTCATGGCGAAAGCCCCCGCAGATGGGCAAGGACCCTTAAATGCCGTTCTATATGCTGTTCCGGTTCAGGAAGTCCTGACGGCTGAAACCAGCGATTCCTGAAACGACATTCCGGCCGGCGCCGATTGGACGCACGCACCGATCGCCATAGCATCGAATCATCGTGCATCGCGGGGAAAATCATGGCGGGCAACAGATCGCTGCGTTCTCAGGTCGAAAAACTCGTTGGCCCGACGGGGGGCCGAGGGGCGCGCGTGCGTCTGCTGAACCGCTCGCGCTCGGGTGGAACATGCCGGGTGTGCATTCAAATCGATCTGCCGACCGGGGCGTTTTCACTCTTCTTCTTTCGCCATGCCGACGGCGCATGGCACGTGTTTCCGCCGGGCCAGCGCCGTCCGGAAATGGGGATAGGCCGCATGGCGGCCTGATCGTTCAGCCAGCCGGGGAAACGCACATGCACGACGATGCTTCGAACACACTGCCGCAGGACGTGATAGAGCTGCGCGCTTGGCTCAACGACTGGTACGACCATGCATTCGCCGTAGGCTACGTCCATCCGCCCTTCACGCTCGATGAAGCGACAGCCGACCGGCTCGAAGGCTACTTCAAGGCGGGCCTGACGCCGGCCGAAGGCGCAATCTTGTTCTTTGGCGTCGTGCATTGAGAGGCGAGCGATGAAGGCGAAAGACCGCGAAGTCAATCAATGAAACATCACATTGTCGGGCGTTATCGCGGATTCGTCATCGAAGCGCACATGGAGCCGCGGACGGCCCGTTTGTCCGATGGAATCGCGCTGACATATCGCGTCACGTGGTCGTTGCGTAGAAGGACACGAAAACAGCACGTCACCGGTGACTTAGCCGATGTCGTTACCTACGAGTCGGAAAGTGTTGCTCTCACGTGCGTCGACCGCAAGGCTCGCGCTCTTATCGATGCCATGCTGGCGAATCAGGAAGCGTTAAAAACCGTGGGGCTGTAACCCCGATGCCTGGAAGGCCCGCGCCTCGCGCAGCGTCACGCGGACTCGAACGGCCATGCAAGAAAAACGGCTCGACTAGCCGCGGACATCCCTGCCGAGATACGCAGCGACCGCGCCTGTCACGGCGAAGCCAGGCAATTGCTCCGGCGACGGCCAGATGCGCGGCGACGATCTCGCGATTATCGAGCCGCAGGCCCGGAAACCCCCATTCGGCGCGGTACGACGACTTCAGCAGCAACAGCGACTGACCGACGTAGATTGGGCGGATTCAACCGGTCGATGCAACGCAATGAACGCCTGATGAGCGGCTCACGGTGCAGAGGAAAACATGAGCGGACCTACGAGTAGGCGATGGACCTGCTCACGTCCGCGGACTTCGATGTGAAGCTGGTCAGAAAGGATTGGCAAGCAATTGGTCGCGCTGGCCAAACGTATCGTTGCAGCTCGCTCCGACCGGTCGGCGAGTTACGATCCACATACGTTTTCGCCCCGGCGCCCGCGTACGAGAGAAAGAGCAGCTTCATCATCGGTTGTGAGCAGGTTTGCTCCCACGAGCCTTTCCCTACACACGGCTTTAGCCAGGCTCTGACCTCGCTTCTGCATGAGCCATCGGATAGGCCACACCCGCGCGGTCTGATCCGCGGACGCAGTTACCACCCGCTGGCCGTCCGGGCTGAAGGTGGCGGAGCTTACCGGTCCCTGGTGCCCGCGGAGCTGCGCGATTACCTGGCCAGTCGCCATGTCCCACACCCGAGCGGTCCCGTCCGCGGACGCGGTCACCACGCGCTGGCCGTCCGGGCTGAAGGCGGCGGAGAAAACCGGTCCCTGATGTCCGGTGAGCTTCGCGATCACCTTGCCGGTCGCTGCGTCCCACACCCGCGCGGTCCCGTCCGCGGACGCGGTCACCACGCGCTGGCCGTCGGGGCTGAAGGCGGCAGAGAAAACCGGTCCCTGATGCCCACCGAGCTGGGCGATCTGTTTGCCGGTGGCCGCGTCCCACACCCGCGCGGTCCTGTCCGCGGACGCGGTCACCGCGCGCCGACCGTCCGGGCTGAAGGCGGCGGAATAAACCAGATCCTGGTGCCCGCTGAACTGCGCGATCTGTTTGCCCGTGCTCGCGTCCCACACCCGCGCGGTCCTGTCCCTGGACGCGGTCACCACCCGCTGGCCGTCCGGGCTGTAGGCGACGGAATCAACCGGGCCCTGATGCCCGCTGAGGAGCAAGATCTGTTTGCCGGTGGCTGCGTCCCACACCCGCGCGGTCCCGTCCCGGGACGCGGTCACCACCCGCTGGCTGTCCGGGCTGAAGGCGACGGAATCAACCGGGCCCTGATGACCGCTGAGGAGCAAGATCTGTTTGCCGGTGGCCGCGTCCCACACCCGCGCGGTCCCATCCGCGGACGCGGTCACCGCGCGCCGACCGTCCGGGCTGAAGGCGGCGGAATAAACCAGATCCTGGTGCCCGCTGAGCTGCGCGATCTGTTTGCCGGTGGCCGCGTCCCACACCCGCGCGGTCCGATCACGGGACGCGGTCACCACCCGCTGGCCGTCCGGGCTGAAGGCGGCGGAAATAACTGACCCTTGATGCCCTCTGAGCAGCAAGATGCCCATCGCCGCGTCCCATGCGCGCGCGGTCCTGTCACGGGACGCAGTCACCACCCGCTCACCGTCCGGGCTGAAGGCGGCGGAATTCACCGGCCCCTCGTGTCCGGTGAACTGCACGATCACCTGGCCGGTCGCCGCATCCCACACCCGCGCGGTCTTGTCATCGGACACGGTCACCACGCGCTGGCCGTCCGGGCTAAAGGCGGCGGCGCTCACCGGTCCGCGATGTCCAGTGAGCTGCACGATCGCCTGGCCGGTCGCCGCGTTCCACACCCGCGCGGTGTTGTCATCGGACGCTGTCGCCACGCGCTGGCCGTCCGGGCTGAAGGCGGCGGAGAAAACCGGTCCCCGATGCCCTATGAGCTGCGCGATGACCTGGCCGGTCGCCGCATCCCACACCCGCGCCGTCTTGTCATCGGACGCGGTCACCACGCGCCGGCCGTCCGGGCTGAAGACCGCGGAGCTTACCGGTTCCCGATGCCCGGTGAGCTGTGCGATCAGGTGGCCGGTCGCCGCATTCCACACCCGCGCGGTCCTGTCCGCGGACGCGGTCACCACGCGCCGGCCGTCCGGGCTGAAGGCGGCGGAGAAAACCGGTTTCTGATGCCCACTGAGCTGCGCAATCTGTTTGCCCGTAGCCGGGTCCCATACCCGCGCGGTCCTGTCCGCGGACGCAGTCACCACCCGCTGGCCGTCCGGGCTGAAGGCGGCGGAATAAACCAGATCCTGATGGCCACTGAGCTGCGCAATCTGGTTGCCCGTAGCCGCGTCCCATACCCGCGCGGTCCTGTCCGCGGACGCAGTCACCACCCGCTGGCCGTCCGGGCTGAAGGCGGCGGAATAGACCAGATTCTGATGGCCATTGAGCTGCGCAATCTGTTTACCCGTGGCCAGGTCCCACACCCGCGCTGTCCCATCCCAGGACGCGGTCACCGCCCGCTTACCGTCCGGGCTGAAGACGGCGGAATCAACCGCGTTCTGATGGCCGCCGAGCAACGCAATCTGCACTGATGCTTGCGCGCCACGCATAAGCTCAAGCTCTGCTTCTGCCGATCCCGGCGAGAGCCAACCGTTGCCCAACGCCAGCATCGCGAAGCGCATTGCGCGGTCATAATTTCCCGCGTCGTTCGCCGTTGTCGCGGCCGACGCCAACGCAAGGGAAGTCTGGCGTGCGACCGTCCGAGTCTGGTGAATGATCCACCCGGCAGTCACAACTAGAATGAATGCGATTGTGCCAATCAGTACCTGGATGCGTCGCTGCGCGCCCTGTCCGTGCCCGCTCTTCGTTGACATGGGCTTGATCCTCAACGATTTGTTGCAACTGCGACTCGCGCTCCGCGCGTGCAACCTACTCGCGCCCGCAGCAAGTCCGTCGATAGGAAAGGTCGTCCGCGCCCAGCCGAAAGCAATTCGCACATGTCCAATTCGCAAAGAAATCGCTCGCCCCACACCGTCGCCCAGACGTCTGGGGGCTCCCGGTCGCATCGTCTCACGCCACACCACGCACTCGATTCCAGGAAACAGCACATCAGTGCGCACCAGTGTCCGCTGACAGGGGCGGATTCAACCGGTCGATGCAATAGTTCGATGAAATCGTTCAGCCGGTGTTTCGTAATCCAGGGTCTTCCTTGGGCGCTCGTTCCGCCTTGCAGGAGACGTCACTGATGAAATTGCTAAATGATCGCGTTAAACCATATGTTCGGTATCGCGCATGTTTCAGGTCCGGGTAAAGCACACTTCCGAGACAGCGAACGTCTATGATCACCGCAACCCAAAGAGGAGAAGCCTCGCGAAGCGAAACGCGTCGTAGTTGAGCAAGGCCAACGAATAATCGCCACATAGGCTCGGGTTGTTCGGAAAAGCGTGCACGACTCGCACCCCCAATCCCGTGCGGAGACAACTGATAGTTGTGGGCATGAACCCGGCAGCGCGGAAAGACTTCGTGCGCTTCCGGGTCATTCCGCTACGCAACGAAACGACACTCCGACGCTGGTGTACGTGTATCCATGTTCCTTCCGCGGTTCATATGGTCATCGATTTCAGCCGCGCAACCGAGCATGCGAGGGTAAAGAAAGATGGTAAAGGCGGCCGTCTCCAAAGCGTTGCGCGAATACGTTCCGTCACGATACGGCTGCCAGAGCATCTTGAGCAGTAACGCGGCAATCACCGCATCGATGTTGACGCAGTAAACGTTTCGCGAAACCCCCGCGTCGAACAGGCTTTGGACCAACGTCCGGTAAAAGTCGTGGAAGATGTTGTATTCGTCGCGCTCGGCGAACAATCGCCGCACGAACATTTCACGCGGGTCGTGATTGACGGGTTTATCTTTAAACACCGGATGATTCACGCCAGGGATTTTCTGGATGTCCAGGCTGCCGCTCGTTTTCTTGCTCGATTTGTATTTGGCGTAACTTTCGACGTACGTCATCGCTAGTGCTTTCAAATCCAGCCCGTGCGCAGGATTGCCCGGGTCAGTCAGTCCGCTATGCGCGAACTGGTCCAGCAGAAACGCAATTCCCTCAAATCCATTGCCACCGTGTGTGTAACCACTGTGCGTAAGGAAGCCGATTAACGCCTTGTTGAGTTGGACGCGCTCGGGGTCTTCGGGACCATCGGCAGAGACCGCACCTTTTGCACCCTGCGCGGAAATCGTTCCGGGTCCATTTGACAGCAGCAGACCGACCAGCAATTGGAAGGAAAACAAGTCGCTCGTGCCTGGCCACAATCCAAACAACGCGCCGAAGGCGGTTTCACCAAGCGAACGCTCCTCCAGGACTGTCTTCGTTTCGACGCCGCAGAAGCTGTCCGGACCATGCTGGTCCGAGGGCACTGAAGCGCCTATCAGGGAGCCGAAAAGTTGTATCCACCACGGAAGGCTCTCAGCCGAAAGGCGTGAAATGCGTTTGCGCATGAGCGGTCCCCATGCGAGCGTCGCGCAAATGGCTGCCAATACGCCATCGGTAGTCGGCTCGCCGGGCAGGCTTTCAACATATTGCACGAATGTCGACTTCACGTCGCGAGCTTTGAGTCCCGCCAGGATTGCGCGGGCCCGAAAATCCGGTTCACTGCCGACGAACAGGTTGAGGTCGGTGACTTCGGCGCGCGAAAAGTCGAAACTCTCATCCATCGCGTTCTCGAGCTTCACCGGGGCAAAGGCGTCGATTAGAGCGCGGACCGCCTGGCGAGGCCCGGCTTGCCCTCGGGGCCCGATGATACTCGCCGCCGCTGCAAGGACAGTGTTTGGTGCATTACCGGCATCCCGTGCCGCCTGGGCAGCCCCAAGTGCGGGATGTCCATACAGGTTCAGGAACGCACTCACAGCGACATTGATTAGCGCGCGGTCGTTCATCCCGCCGGGTTCGTGGAGCAGCGCGAGGCTTAGGTTTGTCTCAAGGGGGTACTGCGCCGCATCAAGCATCGAAACGCCGTAGAGACTGGTCACCTGCGACTTTGGGTCCATCTGCGACGCGCCAGAAGCATCCTTCATCGACTGTCGCGGTGGTACAGCTCCAACCTGTTTGTCGAGCGCGGCAATCTGGGCATCGTATGGGGCCGTGGCCTGCACGACAGGCAAATCCAGCGCCTGCGGCAGGCTCAATCCGCGGTGACTGCTAAACCACGGTTTTAATGCGAGGTTACCTTCCGGCTCGAAATCTGGCCTGCAGGCGTTTTCACGCATCACAGCCGTGAGTGCTGCGGGTATGTGCGCGATGTTCGTGACAAGCGCACCCTTTGCCGACACGGCCGGATTGTCCGGCGTGAACACACTTGACACCCCGAATTTATCGAGAAACCATTGTTCTTTCGATGCGGCGTCGTCCGCGCCTCCGGACATAGCACCCGCGTGTCCGACAGCACGGGTCAGCTTTGACTTCCAGCGACCCACGACGCACGCAACCACCGGCTTCGTAAAGTTGGCGTCGAGCTCGTAGTAGCCGCCCGGTTCGACATAAAGAACGGCCGCCTTGCTTCGCGCGTCGTTTGCCAAGGCCGCAGCGAACTCGGGCGCCGCGAATTGAATGTAGACGTCTTTGCCACTTGAGATGGCTGTAGTCGTGCCCCATCCGGCCATCCGCAGGTAGGTTGCGATGGTAGTCGTGAAGTTGCCCGAGTTGGAAAACAAGGCAATCGAGCCACGCCGCAATGCCTCTTCAGGGTGGTCGCCGCCCAGCGCTCCCCCGATACGCACCTGGTTCCAGGCGTCAGCCACGCCGAGGCTGTTGCCGCCAAAAATGTCGACCCCGTTGGACTGACCCATCGCGCGGATTTCGCGCGAGTCACTGACGGCCAGCTTTTCGGTAACGATGAAAATCTTCTTCAGTTCCGGATTGACACGGATTAGCTCAGCCACGCCGTCCCGTGCAGCGGAAGGCGGCAGATAGATGACGCCGCAGTTGAACCGGTGACCATCGTTCAGGCCTTCAAGGACATTGTTGTAGACCGGCACGCTTCCAAGTGCCGTTTCCAGTACCTGTCCGCGCTTTCCCGGAGCCGTACCAAACACCACGTTGCCACCGGAATAGGCATGACCGACGGGCGTGACATCGCTCGACTCGCCGCCCAGAATGTTGAGCACGCAAACGCGGTCGTCCTTTGTGGCAACTTGGGATAACGAACTAATTCCTACGAAGTATTTAAAATCGCCAATTCCCTGCTTGTACATAATGATTCTCCTCAGTCGATGAGATGCTCAGGCAGCCTGTTTGACCGCAATTCCCAGCTTCGCGGCAATCTGCTCACGGCCGCCTGCTTTCATCCATTGGTCAACCTGCTTCGCGTACAGGACCACCTCGCTCATGTCCGAGTCAAAGCCGAAGAAGGTGTACGGCAATCCCAGCGAATCGAGCGTGTCGCGCAATGCTCCCATTCCGCGAACCAGATTCGGACCGCCACGGCCGACCACCACATAGAGCGGCGTCGGGCCGTGCTGACTGAAGTGCTCGCGTAACGCGTCGGCCATTGCGCGAAATGTTTCGAAAATATCCGTGTTGTTCGACTTTCCACCAATGATGAACAGCACATTGCTCTGCTCAATCCAGTGCTTGAAGCAGATGCGGGCAACTTCCTTCATTTTTTCGTAGGGTGGGTTGCCGCCGAAGTCTGACGAGATGATGGCGTCGTCTCCGAGCATTTGCGTGACAAGGGAGTTCGCGCCGCCACCGAACGTCGGAGCGAGAATGCTGCCCTTCGCGTTAATGACGTAGACGTCGCTCTGCCCCTGATACGTGCGAAGCTGGTTGATTTCCTGTTCGAAGTCTGAATAGTCGACTGCGAAGAGATGCGCGGGCAGGTCAAGGCGCTGCCAGCGCGGGTCATCACGGTCGAAGCCGCATTTGAAGTCACAGGCGACGGGTGTCAGCCGTCCCTTGCTATCCTCGCGCATCCGGATTGGATTGAGTTCGAGGGTCGTCATTCCGAACCCGTGGTAGAGCTCCCATAACTTGGGGAGGTGCTGTACAAGCGGCGAGATAATCTGTTTGGGTGCGCCCAGCGTCGAAAGCGCGTTCGCCACGACGAACGCCTTGAGCCCGGTGAGCGGGTCAAACGGAATCTGCACGACTTGCGACTTGTCCAGTTCCTCGATGTCGACGCCACCGTGATGTGTGAGCGTCATCGTCGGTGCGCGGAAGTGTGTCGAGTCGGTAATCGAGAAATAGACCTCGTACTCGGCCGGCACACCCGCCTCAAAGGTCACACCATTGGCTTTCGACACAGTATTGGCAACGTGATGTTCGACGAAGTAAAGACGCTCCTTCTCCTTCAAGGCGGTCGTCAGGTCAGTCGCGCGGCCAATCAGACCGGCCTTGCCCTTCTTGCCAACACCGCCCTTGAAAACCGGCTTGATGAAAATCATGCCGTGCTTTTTCAGCATCGCTCGAATCTGTTCTTCGCTAGCGTCCGGACCCAGAATCTCGGGCGTCGGAAAGCCCACGAACTGCAGCAATCTGGCGCCGTGCAACATACCGGTGACTTGCATGATGACCTCAGGAAGTGAGTTGGGAAGTCGGTGTCGTCGGGACAATATCCCTCACGGGGTCTTTGTCGAACCCGTAAAACGAGTGCGGGGTTGAGCACAGGATTGCCTCGACAATCGCGGGCGCAAGATGTAAGTCCAGCAACGCGGTAAGCGTCTGGCTGTAGGCCGTCGCATGTTCAAACTGCGTATGTGGCCAGTCGCTACCCCACATCAGACGTTCGGCGCCAAATGCGTCTATGAGTTGGTCCGTGGCATCGCGCATGAAACTCGAGTCCGGCTCCGAGCACCGATAGGCGCCCGAAATCTTGACCCACACGCGGCCAGATGGGCCAAACTCCAACAGGTCGTTGAAGCCCGGGTCGCGTGTGCCGCTGTCCGGGTCAGGGCGGCCAAAATGGTCAACGACGACTGGCAAGCCCACATCCAGCAAAGTGTTGACGAGCGGCGCCAGGTCCGACGCCTCCCTGTGCAACTCAACATGCCAGCCTAGTTTTGATAACTGCCGCCAAAGCGTTACATATGGCGCCGAGCCCAGCTTGGGGAGCGTCTGTCCGACAAGGTTGAGACGCACGCCCGTCACACCCTGACAGTTCAGTCGCTGCAGGTCGTCTTCTGAAATTTCGGGGGACACGACTGCTACACCTCGCAGCCGGCTAATGTCGCTGGTCAGCGCCTGTAAAAGATGGCTGTTATCGGTGCCGAGAAAGCTGGGCTGGACAAGGACGGCATTGCCAATATCGTTCTCGTCCAGAAGCTTCCGGTAGGCGTCCAGCGTTGCGTCATAGTCGGGTGCGTAGCGCCGTCCGTCCGCCAGCGGCAGAGTCCTGGCAAACACGTGCGCGTGCGTGTCAACGCGCGGCAGCCGTGGCCGCGCGATGGATGGGGCCTGAGTCATCGCTGGCTCCGGTGATGGTCAAGCGCTAATTCGGCGTCGGCGACCAGTTGTGAAGCCTGCTCGACGCCGGACGGCCGCAAGCGCTTGCCGCGCGTTTCGGGAAGCAACAACACGGCAACCATCGCCAGCCCGTACGCAATTGCGGCATCGATACCAATCGCTGCTCCCAGCGACATCGAATGACTCATGTACCCGACCAGCACCGGGAAACCCGCCGAGGCGATGCGACCGAAGTTGTAGCAAAAGCCGACGCCTGTCCCGCGCATGTCCGCAGGATAGAGTTCGTTGAAAAGTGCGCCCAGGCTGGCCGGGATGCCGGCGGCGAAAAAGCCTAGCGGGAAGCCCAGAACAAGCATCTGCGTGTTGCTCAATGGAAGCATCACGTAGGCGAGCACGGTGACGATGCAAGAAAATGCAAAGAATGCGATGTTGCGACGCCGTCCGATACGGTCGAGCAGGTAAGCGCTCGCCATACAGCCGCACCAGAAAGCCACGATAACAACCGCAAGATACCCACCGGTGTTGAGGACCGACAGATGTCTTTCCTTGGAGAGGAAGGTCGGCAGCCAGGTCATGATGGCGTAGTACCCGCCGTGTGCGCCTGTGCCCAGAATCGCCCCGATAACGGTGGTCTTGATGACGCGCGGCTGGAATACTTGCGCGATTTGCCCCCACACAGAAACCACTGGTTCAGCGCGAGACGGCTCAACGCGCACAGGTTCGCGGAGATTGCGGCGGACGTAAAGGACGAGAAGCGCGGGCAGCAGGCCAGCACCGAACATGACACGCCACGCCGTGTCTGACGGCAACCACGAAAAAGCTGCGGCATACAACAGCACTGCGCCGGCCCAGCCGACAGCCCAGGCGCTCTGTACCGCGCCCATGGCCTTGCCGCGGTGTTCCGTCCGGATGGTCTCAGCCATCAACACGGCGCCTGCAGCCCACTCTCCGCCGAACCCGAACCCTTGCAGGGCCTTCAGGACCAGTAGTTGAGGAAAACTCTGGGCGAAGGCACAAAGGAAAGTGAATCCTGCAAACCAGAGAATCGTAATCTGCAGCGTCCGCACCCGACCAATCCTGTCGGACAAGGCGCCCGCCAGCCAGCCGCCCATCGCCGATGACACCAGTGTCACGCCGCTGATCGCGCCCGCCTGCGTGTGGTCGATGCCGTACGCTGCGATGATTGCGGGGATTGCCAGGGTAAACATCTGCACATCAAGGGCATCGAGGCCCCAACCCGCGAAACATCCCCAGAAGGTGTTTCGTTCGAGAGGTGTGCCTTGCTTGTACCAGGTGAACATCGCCGTCTCCAGGGTAAATTCATATATTCATGTATATGACTATATGTTTAGTTTAGGCGCTTCGACGAAGAAGTCATTGGGGATTTACCCTTGTTCCGGCAGATGTTGTACAGTGACTATTCCTGTGAACAACTATATGAATCATGGATATGCAGTCGTTCTCGGCCAGGCCAGACAGTCGTTTGCCGCGATACCAGCAGCTACGCGATGACCTGGTGCGCCGCATCGCGGAGGGCGAGTGGGCGCCAGAAAAGGCAATCGACACAGAGGCGGAGCTCAGCCTGTTTTATAACGTGTCGACCGGCACACTTCGGAAAGCCATTGATTTGCTGGTGGCCGACGGGGTGCTCACCCGCACCCAGGGAAAGGGGACCTTTGTCCGGCGCCCGCGCTTTGATTCGTCGTTGTTCCGCTTCTTCCGATTCAAGTCAGCTGACGGGAAGCCGGTCCGACCGACGGCGAAGGTGCTCAGCCGCGAGGTCGTCAAGCCAAACGAGACGATTCGCTCAACCTTGCAGATGAAGGCGACGGAGAAGGCTGTTCATCTCTCGCGGGTACGATTGATTGACGGACAACCCGTTTTGTCGGAAGAAATATGGCTACCTCGAAGCCGTTTCGAAGCGCTGGCGACTCTGCCCCTTGGTGGCTTCGAGGATTTGCTTTATCCGCTTTACGAGCGGCTTTGCCGCCAAATCGTCGCATCCGCAACCGAGATTCTGAACGTCGAACAGGCGACGGACGCTGATGCGGCGCTCCTGCATATCGACGTTGGCAGCCCGGTAATCCTTGTGCACCGTGTGGCATCCGATTTCGCCGGGACGCCTATTGAATGGCGCACCACGCGTGGTGCTGCTGCAGCGTTCCAGTATCAGGTCGATATTCGCTGACAACGCGACTTCCTCGCCGCGTTTGGTGCTGTCATAGGGACCGACAACGCGAACTGACTTTCTGTCACCCGGCAGGTCGCATTTTTCCTGCGACTTTCAGGCTCTACACCTCGTTCGCCGAATACATCACTGGTCGCCAGTTGCGGCCGCAGCTCGCTTGCGTGCGCTCGTCCGGGTTATACCTCATTGCAGCCCGACCTCAAACATACAAACATATACATGACTATATCAATCTGCTTGTTTTCGTCTGACTGACCGTTTTCGAAACGCCAGTCGAGCGGCAGCGGGCATGGAACTTGGAGCGAACATGTCTACGTCCGTAACACGTGAGCAGCAGGTAATGAAGAAAATGGCATGGCGGCTGATGCCGCTGCTGATTGTCATGTTTCTCATCGCATTCATCGACCGGCAGAACGTCGGCTTCGCGAAACTGGAAATGGTTCAGGCACTCGGCATGACGGAAGCCGCGTATGGCCTTGGAGCATCGCTGTTTTTCATTGGCTACCTGCTGTTCGAGGTGCCCAGCACACTGGCGCTACATCGGTTTGGGGCCCGGACGTGGCTCGCTCGCATCATGATTACGTGGGGCGTCGTTACAGTGCTAATGGCGTTCACCAGGTCCCTGCCAGCTTTTTACTCGTTTCGGTTTGCGCTGGGTGTTGCTGAAGCCGGGTTTTATCCAGGCGTCATTTACTACCTGACGCAGTGGTTTCCTCAAAGCTACCGGACACGTGTGCTTGGCCTTTTTACCCTCGGCAGTTCGCTGGCAAACATGCTTGGCGCGCTGGTCGGAGGGCTGCTCCTTTCCTTGGGCGGAACACTGGGACTGGCGGGTTGGCAATGGGTCTTCCTTGCCACCGGTCTTCCGGCAATACTGATTGCCTTCGTAGCGCTTAAATATCTACCGAGCTCCGTCGAGGAAGCGAACTTCCTTTCTCAGGATGAGAAGGACATTGTGGTCGCAGCGCTTGTGCGCGAAGCGTCCCCGGAAGCAAAGGAGTCCCGGCCATGGGCGGCATTGCTTGACCCGAAGGTTCTCATGTTCGCAGCAACCTACATGCTGATGTCGACGTCGCTCTACGGCGTTACGTACTGGCTGCCCACGTTGGTTAAGAGCTGGGGCGTTTCGTCGAGCGTCAATGGCCTGCTTAACATGATTCCGTGGGCACTCGCGGCTCTTCTCCTGCTTTGGCTTCCCGGGAAGCTCAAACGTGAACAGGTGGTGTTAAAAGCAATGGCCATAGTCGCCGGCATCGGCGTCGTATGCTTTGCATCGAGCCTCGTGTTGCCGACAGTGTCGTTGCGCTTCATTGCTCTGTGTCTGGGCGGCGCCTGTATTCCACTGCTATACCCTTGCTTCTGGTCGCTTCCCCCACGCTTCTTTTCTGGCGCTCGAGCCGCCGCAAGTGTCGCTGCCATCAACTGCATTGGAAACCTTGGAGGGTTCTTCGGACAGAACCTCATGCCGTACGTTGGCAAGGTAACCAACAGTCATGTTGCACCCATGCTCGTTCCGACTGCATGCCTGTTAGCTCTCGCAATCGGTACCATCATTGCGTGGACAGTCGGTGGGCATCGCAAGGCGGCGCTTGCGTCATCAACGGTTCCGCTTTGATGCGGGCCATGACACCCCCAAGCTATTTGCACAGACGCAATGTACCCTCATTTGAGCCGCATGTTCGATTGATTGCAGACTGAGCGCGGTTCAACTTCGCGATGGTTTGAAGCCATCCGGCCCGGCTTGGGAGTGCCGTTCCGGAGCAAGGCTCGAATCGACCGCTCATAGCCCTTTGCGCATCAAATAAGACGGGTTATTTGCGTGCAACCCCATCGGTTGTACGCGGCGAATGGCCGCTGACGAGAAAGCCGGATGTCTCTTCAGGGTCGCGTGCTGCCGGTCATGACCCGACACTTGTCGATCACACAACGATTGGCAAGGTTCGGCCAATTTGAGACGGTCGCGAACGGCTCTGCGAGGTCGCTGAGCGGCTGCCACAAGCGCTGAGTCCGTCCCCGTCAAGTATTTCGAGGGCGGCCGATCTGGCCAGTCTGTGCCTAGCCAGCGAGACCCAAAGCCTGATTTGAAAAGGCCGATCCACTGGTTAGATTTGATGCCATGTCCCTCCCCAACGTAGCAAGCGGTCATGTGGATCTATACTGGGGCACCTGGAGGCTTCGATGGCTAATCAAGACAGACTGCATCCGCTACGTCCGCTCCTGAAGAATTGGGTTTGGGAGCATGGCCGAATCGGTACCCGATATCTGGACTGCACCGATGGCGAAATCAAGTTTGACGAAGGCAAGAAGTCGCGCTTCGCGGCCGAAGAATACATTTACGTGCCGCTCGAGAAGGATGCTGACGACGATGCGCCTGTGGAAGGTCCTGCGATCCAGGAAGCGGGGCTCGCCCGGTTTTTGAGGGCAGCGCAGTTAGGCAGGCCCGAGGAGGCCGGCACTATCGTGGAGGTCCAGCGCGCAGTGCAGGACTGCATGGAACTCGGCCTGTTCAGCGCATATCAGTTGAGCGCCCAGCAGGCCGCCGCACGCTATGCGCAAGAACCCATGTTCGAGGATGAAATCCGCGCCGCGGTTGTCGACGATATCCGACGTATCTACGCGGGCATGCGCGAGCAATTGGCGCTGTACGATTTCAGTGTGCTTTACGGCTTGCCCACGCCCCTGCTCATCAGCGAGGCGCCGTTCATCGACTGGCGCGTGCGCGCTAGTCCGGCCCTTCCGTTTGTCTCGCTTCCTCTTGGGCCATACTGCCTGCTGGTGGGTGCGCCGTCGGGCAGGAGCAGCCGAATTGGCCCCGTGGTCTGGAAGTCCGCCGCGGCAATGGGCCCATTGAAGGACCACAACCGCCAAATCGCGGAGCACGCACGGTTGTGGCTGGTGGCGACCACTGACGACCAACTCGTCGCGGTACAAAGCCGCTTTGCTGATGCCAGGAGCCCCAAGCCAGAGGATGCGAGGCCCTGACTGAAGTCGGCGGGAAACGCGTTGAATCGTTCGTGCTTCTGGAGACGATTTACGGACGTCCGCTCCCTGAAGCCACGAGTGTCACGCTGGGTCGATATCCGCGCGGCCTTCATAAGCAGCGGAATACACCCGAGAGCAGGGGTCGGCCCCGTCAAGCCCCCCGTCGCGCGTGCCAGCCTCTGAAAGTCGCGATCGCGTATCCTGGCAGGTCAGTCCTTAGCCCACGCCGCAGCCATGGCGACGGCAAAGTCCCGATAGGATCTCGGTTGCCGTCCCAGCAGCGTCGCCAGACGCTCGACGTCCGCGCTGGACGCGACCGCGCCGTCCTGCTGATACCGGCCCATCATGAGTCGCATGTCGTATGCGAGCCAGGCAGGAGCAACCGACTTGAGGCGCTGCTCAAGGACGTTGAGATCGTCGCCACCGTAGCGGACGGGACGTCCCAGCGCCTCGGCCCAGATCGAAACCACGGTCTGCGCATTGATCACGTCAGGACCGACGAGTTCGTACGTCTCGCGCGGCAGCGGGTTTGAGCCACGCTCGCGGCGCAGCAGTTCGCGCGCGGCAGCCTCGCCGATATCACGGACGTCGACCATGGAAATGCCTTTCGCGCCAATTGGCATGCCGTAGACGCCGTGCGAAAGCAGCGGGTCTTTCTGCCGGACGTCGTTCTGGATGAAATACGCGGGGCGCAGCACCGTCACCGGCAGGTCGAGGTGTTCGATCATGCGCTCGACCGTATGTTTGGCGGTGAAGTGCGGCACGTCGACGTATTCGGCGCCCTTGAACACCGACAGATAAACCACGCCTTTCACACCCGCTTCCCGTGCGACGCTCAGGGTCTGTACCGCCTGAGTCAGCTCGTCCGCGACGTTGGGCGCAAGCAGGAACAACGTGCTGACGCCGATCATCGCCTGCCGCACCGCGTCGACGTCGGACAGGTCGCCCTTCACTGCGGTGACGCCACCAGAAAATCGCGCTTTCTCCGGTGTGCGGGTCAGCGCGCGTACCTCGGCACCGCTGCCGCTCAGATGCTCGATAACCTGCTTACCGATCACGCCCGTGCTGCCTGTAACGAGGACTGCCATAGGTATCTCCTTGAAGTGGATGGGCTGGGTCCGCCCGTGAGACAAACAATAGTCGTTTCGCTCAATAGTCGAAAGTGCCAGAATTCATACACTTCGTCTCGTAAACGGAACGATCATGGATTTGACGTCGCTCGGCGATTTCAATGCAGTTGCACTGCACGGTGGCTTTGGGCCCGCCAGCCGGGCGCTCGACCGCCCCAAGGCCACCCTCTCGCGGCGCGTGGCCGAACTCGAGGAAAGCCTCGGCGTCAGGCTGATCGAGCGAGGCTCACGCAGGCTGCGTCTGACAGAAGAGGGCGTTGCACTCCATGAACGCACGCGGGGGCTCATGGCTGAGATTCAGGAGGCGGGTGAAGCGCTCGCCTCACGCGCCCCGGTGGCGCGCGGGCGGCTGCGCATCAGCGCGCCTGTCGTTTTCGCGCATGTCGTGCTGTGCCGGATCGCTGCGCGCTTTGCGCTCGCCTATCCGCAGGTCGAACTTGAGGTCATTGCAGAAGACCGCATCGTGGATCCGGTGGAGGACGGCTACGACCTCGTTATCCGTATCGACCCGGCGCATGGCGAGCAGCTCATGGGACGGCGCATCCTCGGTGACGAGCGCCTCGTGGTCGCGGCGCCGGGCATGTCGATACCTTCGAGACCGGCACCCGATGCAACCGGGTTGGAGGTGCCGGCCGTTGTGTCGGCCGCGGCACCATCAGGCGCGTTATGGCACATGCGAACGGAAGACGGTGGTGCGATAGCGATCAGGCCGATGCCCGTGTTGCGGCTGTCCTCGTTGCTGATGGTGCGTGACGCGGTGCTCGAGGGCGTAGGCGCGGCGCTCTTGCCCAGATTGCTGGTTGAGCATGATGTGTCGACAGGAAGACTCGCCTGTTGGGGAAAGGCGGGCTCGCCCGTGGAAATCTGGGCCCTTTACAATTCGCGCCGGCTTCTGAGCGCGAAGGTGCGAGCGTTCATGACTATGCTGCAGGAGTTGCCGGGTCGGGAGCGCAAATGGGGTGGCGCTAGCAGCTCCAATGATTCTCCGCGCCGCTAGCTTTCTTTGTGGTAGCGCGGCGACGTGGTCGAGCCGTCGAGCGGCTGCTTTCGGCGACATTGAGTGTCTCTAACGGGTCGCTATGCAAAGCTTTACATAGCGACCCCTATGTATAGATCTCAACTATGTATAGGTTGGCTCGAAGGCGGGCATCGGCCCCTGTTCCGCAGGGCTTGAGGGGCCGACGGATCTTTACATAGTTATAGCGTCTGTAAGAAGCGGATGAGCGAATCCGGCGCACGAAATCGCCGCATCTTGGTCGCGGGAGCTTCCAGCCGAGCGAGTGCCTTCTCCTTGATGGCGAGGTCTGCCTCAACGTAGCGGTGAGTGGTATTGGTGCTCTCATGTCCGAGCCAGAGTGCGATCACGTTGAAGGGCACGCCCGATTGCAGCAGGTGCATCGCCGTGGTGTGACGCAACGTATGCGGTGAAACCTGCTTGTTGGCAAGGCTCAGCAGGCTGGTCGCGGCGCGGGCGACGGCAAGATCCAAGCGTTGCCCAACATTACAGCGAGTCATCGCGCGCCCGTCGCGATTAGGAAGCAAGGCTGCTTCAGTTCGCAGTTGTGGGTTGAGGCGCAGCCATGCGCGGATTTCCTGCACAGTCGTCTTCCACAGCGGTACCGATCGTTGTTTGCGACCCTTGCCCTGCAGGTGCACGCAAGCCGCTCCGTCGAGTACGACATCGCTCACGCGCACGCCGATAATCTCGGACACACGAGCGCCGGTGTTGTAGAGCATCGCCATGAGTAGATGGTCGCGCTGCGAGGACCAGGTCGGTCCGGGTTGCCCCAGGACTGCCGCCATCTCTTCGCGAGTGAGGAAACCCAGCATCGGGCGTTCGAAGCGCTTCATCGGCACCGCCAAGGCTCGCTCTACAACATGTAGCGAGGCGACATCGCGTCGGCCGGCAAACTTCAGGAATGCGCGCAGCCCGGTCAGCCGCAGATTGCGGCTGCGAACCGAGTTGTTCCGCTCGCGCTCCAGATGATCCAGGAATGCCAGGATCAGATCGGGCTGGATGTCCACGAGTTGCATCGCGGTCGGCTCCTTGCCCAGCTTGCGCCCGGCGAAGTCCAGAAACAGCACCAGGGCGTCGCGGTAACACGCTACCGTGCGCGAGCTGAGCGCGCGCTGTGTGACCAGGTATTCGGTAAAGAACTGCTGCACGAGCGAAGCGAATGAAGGCGGCTTGGGTGCGACGGCATTACGCATCGGGCACCTCCACCTGGGGCATGAACGACTCGAATCGCTCTGCAGCCAAACCCATCAACTCCGGAACCGCCGAGAGGTACCAATACGTGTTGGTCACCATGGCGTGCCCGACGTAGGTCGACAGCGACAGCATCGCCTGATCGATATCAACACCCTGCGTGTGCCATCGCATGATGCGGTGCACGACGAAGGTGTGACGCAGATCGTGGATACGCGGGGCGTGATGGGTCCCGCGGTTGCGCCAGTTCAGGTTCTCGCGTAGCCCTTTGAAGACGCGATGTACCTGGCGCTCGCCCAGCGGCAGTCCCCGGCGTTGACCGCGCGTGCCGACGAAGAACGGTGCGTCCTCCTGCACGGACTCGCCAGACAGCTCACGCGTCAACCGATAGCGACGCAGGGTTTCGATCGTGGTGGGGTGCATAGGTACCTGACGCGACTTGCCGAACTTGGTCTGGTGGATGGTGAGCATGCCGCGCGTGAGGTCGACATCCTCGATGCGCAGCGCCAGCGCTTCTGAGATTCGCAGCCCCGTGCTGGCGACCAGTCCGAACAGTGTCTCGAAGATGATTCCGCGCAAGCCCGGGGCCGGCCCAAGCTGTCGAGCGGCAGCCAGCAGATCAACGATCTCGCTCTCGCTATAGATATGCGGTGCCTGTCGCTCCGGCAGGCGACCGAAGATCGCATCGTCGGGAACCTCGGTACGCGGCTCGAACTGTTGCAGCCAGCGCATGAACGGGCGCAACTGTTTGAGTCGTCTCGCCCACGTGTGCGGGTCGCTGCTGCCGTGGCTGTCGCGTCGCGCCCAATCGGCCATGACCTCCACAGTCAACGGTCCGCGGTGACCGATGGACTGAACGTGCCGTGCGAAGCTGCGTAAGGCATAAGCCGGGCTGCGTAGACCAAACCCGAGGCCGCGGCGCTCAGTAAGGTAGCGCTCAACGTACGCGTGCAGAGAGAGGACGGCGCTCATGATGGGCTCCCCGGCCACGGCAGCGCCACCTCGACCAATTTACGGCTGTCGAGCTTGGCGTAGGTTAGTGTCGTGTTCAGGGACCGATGGCGCAGCACGTCGGCCACCTCCTTGAGGGAGGAGCCGCTTGCCAGCAGTCGGTTTGCCATGGTGTGGCGAAGCAGGTGTGAGCCTGTGTATGGCAGCCCAGCGCGAGCGTAGGCCTGGCGAATCGTCTTGCGCACGAGATCGGGGCCTGCGGGCTCGCCGCGTGGGGCGACGTGACGTACGAAGACAGCGCGATTGCGGGTCTTTGGGACGTTCATCCTTCAGGTACGCGGCAATCGCTGCGCCGGTGGTCGATGGCAGCGGCAGTACGTCTTCCCGACGCCCCTTGGTGTGCCGGAGTGTGATCGTACCGGCGCGCCAGTCGATGTCATCAAGGCCGAGCCGCGCAACTTCACCGCTGCGAAGCCCAAGATCAAGGGCACATCGTACGATGGCGGTACGCCGCATCGGGCAGCGGCCGGCTTGGCCGAGAGACCCGATCAGCCGCTCGACTTCTTCGGTCGTCAGGGTCTTGGGCAGCGAAGCCAATTGCCAGTTGGCAGGATACGAGAGCGCGCCGATGAGCCCATGTACAAGATCGCCGAGTGACGCGCGGTAGCGGAAGTAGCCGCGCAGCGCGGCCACCACTGCGCCGGCACTCGCCGGCTTGCTGTAGAGCTTTGCCTCTTGGGCGAAGAAGCGGCGCACGTGCTCAGGCCTGACCATCGGGATGTCGATGACGTAGTCGCCGAACCGCGAGGTCAGGAACCGACCTACGATGCGTAGTGCCGACTCCCGGGTCTTCGGAGCGAGGCCACGAACATGATCCATGTACTCGTCGTACTGGCGTAGTTCTTCGCTTACCGGCGCTTTGCTCACGACCGGTGGGGTGATCACTCCTCGAGCGCGTAGCACTACCAGCAGATGCCCTGGTGCAGCGCTCAGACTGGGTCGATGGCGTTGAACGACACCGTCGCAACGGCAGGACGGAAGGTGCTCGTTCAGAAACTCGGCGAGCACTGATTCGTCGATGCGACAAACATCCACACGACGGCGATGAATCCATTGCGCAAAATGATCGATGCTGCGCACGTAAGTGGCAAAACTGTTCTTGGCGTAACCACGGTCCGCCAGATATTGCACGAACGCATCGACATGAGGCGCCAAGGGCCCCACGTCGAGCCAGTTGGTGAAGCTGTGTTGAGGCAGTCGGACGTTTCCCATGACGGTCTCCTGAAGTGGAACCACCACTGGACTCCGATACCAAAACTATGTCTAGAAGATCGCTGACCGGCCTGCCACCAGCCGCGCTGCGCCTACATTACGCGAATTCGAAGCCAGCAAACTATACATAGTTGAGATCTATACATAGGGGTCGTTCACGGTCCGCCGTTGTCGCCGGTAACGGTTGTCGGTGTAGAGAACAAAAATTACGAGGACCAGGGGCAGCGTAACGCGAAGACTCTGATGCAGATCCTCGGCGGCGACGCAATCCAGCCTTGAACGCCAGCAGGCAGCAGTCGGCCAATTCCCGCCGTTCGTCGAACACCGACGGCGGTCACTCGAACGGCAGCTTCACTCCGAGACCCGCCCGAAGTGCAACGCGAGAATCTCGGTCCAAGCACGTATCGCGAATGACCGGTCGTTCGCTGATACGCTAGTCCAAGCATGGCGCCGTCATCGACGGTGGCTCCCGTTTTAAACGGTTGCATTACCGCCGCGACTTAATATTATTTCGATTGAACAATGCTATGACAATCACACGGCCGGCGCTAGCTACAGCAAAAGTCCCGGTTTAATACCGGTGCCTTTGAAGGGCCCTACCGCCTTCATAGAAAATGTCAACGACGCGATAGTGAATATCCGCTGGCCTACGCAAATAGGTCGTTGCTGATGCATGCGCAGAATGCGTAGTCGAATTCGGTGGTTGGCTTGTTCGGATCGGGCGGCTTCGGCGGCTCGATCGGCGCAAGTTTGTTGCCTATCCCATGATGATTTTTCGCGCGAAGTTTGCATGGGACGCCACGTGGTCGTGAGGACAACGTTAGTGAGGAATTATGCTGTTCGCGTTGCAGGTAGAATCACGCATCGCGCGGCTTACGCCGTCGGCATTCATGCGATCGTGGCGTTCTCGATGTTCTCGTTGTCGACAAATGCGCAGGACCAGCCGGAGCCACCAAAGTGTGGAGACCAAGGATTCGATAACCGGCCGAATGTCTGCTCGAAACTCGTCTCTGACCACTGGGTCACGCGATCATCTACGTGTACCGCGAATGGCGATGGCAGTTTCACATACACTCACTGCAATGGGACGACGACAGCAATCATCAGCACCGCGCCCGATGGCTCTCATTTGTGTTGCCTGAAGTCGGACGAATGCCCGAGCGCGAGCTACATTGGCAACTGTTTGAATAACTGAGCGCACTTAACTGGCAGTTCGAACTCCTTCACTGCTTACCAAGTCTATTGACAGCCTCGGTTGCCCAGTTGCGGATGCTCCACCGATTAAGCTAAGTTGATGATTCAATATTCCTGACCGCAAATTTCATTGCGAAGTGCTGGTACTCTGCACGTAGGCGCAAGGACCGTACATACCGCTGCACGCTCGCACAATACCGTCTTCTTTGCATGTTTTTGTGTGGAAAGGCGCTATCTGGCTCGAAGCAAGCCGATCGAGAATGACGTCCTGATATTTCGAAAGCTCAGTGAAAGAAGGGACGCTCATCCCTAGATTTCGACGTTGATCAGCCGCTTCGGCAATCCAAGTGTCATATCGCTCCTTCGCTAAGGACTGGCGCCAAGTGGGAACGTTGTCATAATACCGAGCTTCGCGCGTACGCCACATGGCGTCCTTTCGTGCACAAAAGTCGATATGCCCCGTCGGAAACTCAGCCTCCATATTCTCGTATTCAATATTAATCGCACTGGCGTAAGCGCTTTGGGTTAAATCATCCGGAAAGCTCCGATAGCGCACGGGAAGTCTTGTGCGGAGAGCGTAATCCACAGGTACATCAGGCGGGTATAAACAACTGCGGCCTTCGCTTGTTCGGCAAGCGTCACGAGCCCTTTCAAGCTCTGGGACGTATTTCTCATCAATATCCCTTTGCATCGCCTTTAGCGCCTCTTGGTTGATGTCAATAGGTATTCCACCCCCGACATTAGAATCCTTCCAACTGGTGCGTCGTTTGTGAGCGCCTGAAAGAATGTAGGAAGATTGCTTTTCCAAAATATCAGAAATAATCGCCGATAGGTCATGTTGTCGTGTAATTTCGAAATTAATTCGACTCGCCTCATCAATGATTCCTCCAGATGCCTGCGGCGAACCTGTTACAAATCCACTATATCCCTTTACAATCATGCTATACCGAGCCGCATTTTCGTTGGTTACGCTGGTAGCATAATCATCCAGCGCCTTTTGAAAGCCAGACGGCGATAATGATCTTAATGTTCGCAGTGGGCCTTGCGACTGTAGGTGAATGGTCAGTCGTTGTTCGCTGTAGTAATGATTCAAGCTCGTAGAGATGTCCGCAGAGCCGGATGCCAGGGGAAATTCGCCTTTCACGGAGCCTCTAAGTTGGTCGCGCTCGGTTCGCTTTAGGTTATGAAACCGTAGCATGCCTTCCAGCACACCCCCATCCTGGATCAGGTATACGAAGCCGTCGCCGCATTCGCGACGAAAAGCTAAAGGGTCATTCGCGAGGCCGGAAGCATGCGGGGTCAGGCGATACCCAATCGGGTTTTGCGCGGGAGTCAGTGTGGTTTGACGCATGGGAATCACAATTCGCGCGCGAACGGAAAGCTCGTCCTGTGTAATAGACAAAAATCGGGCCATTGTTAAACGAGCTTGGTAAGAGCCGGCGCCATAGACGGCTTGACCTTTCACGTCAAGACTCATGTCCTGGTCAAATTGATCAGTGCCAGTTAGGCTCTCATAATCCACAAAGCCTGTTCCAGCTACGACAGGCTTTGGGGCGGGACCGGGTTCCAGACAAAAGTTGCCTATGGGGCGCTGTTCAAGCAAGTCCCAAGCCATCCCAAGCTCGGCTCCGGGGACATATGCCATCACAACGTCACGTCGAAAGTACTGTGCCTGCACCGTGCTCGTAGCGACCGCTTCTAGAAGTCCGAACAAGAACATCAGAAGATTTATTCGCACAGTTCTCTCCCACTCGGCCAAGACCCTGTCCGCGCCGAGTGCAAACCAAGGTCAATATCGAGCTTGGTGATCAGATGGATCTACACGCAAAATATAGGCACAAAATTGATGCGGTACCATGCCTGATGTGGCGAACTATCGCTCTGGGTGGGCGTCCGTTGGGGGCACCGGCGCGAATGGCAGCGATGCCTTGGAAGCCGCCGTTACGGTGCGGCGGTGTCGACTGGCCGGTTTGGGTGGCGGATTCAACCGGTCGATGCAATAGTTTGCTGGAACCGTTCGGCAGGCGTTTCGTAGCCCAGTGTCTTTCTCGGACGCTCGTTCAATCGTCTTGCCACGGCATTGAGTTTAGCCTGCGAATACGCTGACAGGTCGGTGCCTTTCGGGAAGTACTGCCTTAACAGCCCGTTTGTATTTTCGTTCGATCCACGTTGCCATGGATGCTGGGGGTCGCAGAAGTAGACCTGGATATCAGTGGCGACGGTGAAGCGTTTGTGCCCGGCCATCTCTGTTCCCCGATCCCATGTCAGCGATCTATAGAGTTCCTGGGGCAACTTGCTGGCATGTTTGATGAGTGCATTGATGACCGTTTCGCTATCCTTGCAGGGGATCCTGACCAGCATGACATAGCGTGTCTGACGCTCGACAAGCGTTGCTATCTGGCTGCTTCCGCTGCCGCACAGCAGATCACCTTCCCAATGCCCGGGTACCGCGCGGTCTTTAACACTCGCGGGGCGTTCGCTGATTGATACGGTGTCCCGAATCCTGCCGTGATCGTCCGTCTTCTGTGTGTGGTGGCGCGACCGGCGCATGGCACGGGTACGCCGTAAATGCACCAGCAACTCCTTCTTCAGGGCACCACGGGCCTGGATGAAGAGACTGCGATAGATCGTCTCGTGAGACACGTGGTGGTCCTCGTCATCTGGATACGCCCGCCTGAGCCATCCGGCAATCTGCTGCGGTGACCACTGTAACTGGAGCTTGCCTGCAACCATCTGCGCCAGCATCCGGTGCTCAACCAGTTTACAGGCTTTGGGACGCTGTGCCCGATCCCATGCAAGCTGATCGGCGTAGGTCGCCCGATAACCGTCTGGTCCGCTGTTACGTTTGATCTCACGACAGATGGTGGAAGGCGCTCGCGAAAGTCGTTTTGCAATTGACTGGATCGAATCGTCAGCCACAAGCCCTCGCGAGATCTCTTCGCGCTCCTCCAGCGTCAACGCCAATCCCGAGCGGTGCCTTTGTGGCGGCTGGATCCCGCCTGTCTCAGCCAGAATCCCCTGAACCGACGAGTGGTTACGATCAAAGAGCTGGGCGATCTTCTGCAGAGATTCGCCGTTGCGCCAACGTTCCCACATCAGCGCTTTCTGCGTCTCACTGTAATAAATCCGGCGTCTCTGCTTCATTTGCAACACTCCTGCTGCTTGCGCAGTCTTCAGTGTGTTGCATCGACCGGTTGAATCCGCCGTGGCGTGCTGCCGCTCGCGGCAAGCCGCGAGTCGATCACGTGACGGTCGGCAAGGTTCGGCCACAAGCCGCCACTCGCCATCTCCGCCATGTGGTCAGTCGAGCGACGGCTCCCCCCTGTATCAGCCGTTAGCTGATCGAATTCCCGGTGTCTTCCAATCGGCCCCAAACCCACATGCTGTGTCACTGGATGAATCCGGAGCTCGAGGGTTCGCAACGATGGAAGATGCCGCGATATTTCAGGTAATCTTTGTGCTGCCGGTGCGTCTAGCTGATAACCTCTGGTCATGACAAAGGGGAATCCTTATGGATGTCTTAATTGTCGTTCTCGACTTTCTCTCCCGAGTAATTACGGTACTTATCAGTCTCGGTGCACTACTTGGGTTCGGGTTTCGGCGATGGATTGGTGCATGGATCGACGCGCGCTTTAAGCGCCAAGTTGATAGTGAACTCAAGACTCTTGATCATAATCTAGCGCTAGCTCTTGAAGACAAGAAAATCGCCCTAGCGAAAGACATGGCCGTAGAAATTGAGCGCCTAAAATCGCAATATGCGTTTGAATTGGATCAAAAAAGACGCCAACTGGATAACGATTTCCGTAAAATCGCACGTTTATCTGACGCTCAATCATCACTTAATGAAACTTTTACTGTAGGTTACACCAATATATTTTCGGATTTATACGCGTTGGATGGCGAGTACATCAATATATTGAATAAGATCCAGCCCGATTTTGGTAAGACAATGCGAGATTCATACCGTGCCAAGGCGCATAGATCTTTGGTAGAGCTCCAGCGGAAACTTAACGAATACGCATCTTATACAGAGTCAGAGTTGAATTTGCAGATCGCTGAGATATTTCGCGACTTGTCTGAATTCATGGCGGAAGGCGCTGAGGATAGATCACGCTTGGATGAGCTTAGCACGAAGCAATCGATGATACGTATCCAAATGAGGGACGAGTTGTTGAGGACGTCAACTTAGAATTTGAGATCACCTTAAACCGTAGAAGTGGCCCGCTGTGGTATGCGCAATCGACCGCTTCGGCCCACAAATCATTCGACGACTGCGAGACGTCGAGTGTCGGCTGCAATCCAAGAGGAGACTTCGGGAGTAACGAGGGACGAACGTCGGCAACGGGTCGACACTCGACGATGGCGCCGCCATCGAACAGGCTGCGGCGGATGGTCGGTTGAACCGGCTCGTAGTCCGCAACCCAGCGGGACCCGATACCCCCTACATTTCGCTTCTTTTCCACGGTGATCTGCTGGGTCGCCTCGAAACACTGTGGCCCAGGCAATCCGCAATCTTCGACGACACCTCCGGCGAGGGACGAACTCTTCGTCGATTGCGCTTGATCAGGCGCCGAACAGATCGAGTCGCGCGGGCACTTCGGTCAGGGAGTTGAAAAAGCACCCGCTACTTAAGGTCTTCGGAAGGAAACGCGGTGAGAAAATCAAAGTCGCACCCTGCCGCGGCAGAGAGCACGTGATCGTGATAGAGCCGCTGGTAACCGCGCGCATACATCCCTTCCGCCGGACGAATCTCAGCGGCACGACGCGCCAGTTCGACCTCGTCGACCAGTAGATCGATCCGCTTGTCCCGCGCCGAGAGCCGGATCCGATCACCGTTGCGCACCACTGCCAGCGGGCCACCGAGCGCCGCTTCTGGCGTCACGTGAAGCACGATGGTCCCGTACGCCGTGCCCGACATGCGCGCATCTGAAATCCTCACCATGTCCTTCACCCCCGCCCGCGCAAGTTTCTGCGGGATCGGCAGATAGCCGGCCTCGGGCATGCCTGAAGCACTGCGCGGCCCCGCGTTCTGCAATACGAGAACGTCGTCCGCGCGAACGTCCAGACTGGGGTCGTCGATGCGCGCGGCCAGATCTTCGAGCGAGGTAAATACCACGGCACGCCCTTCATGTTCGAGCAGTTCGGGAGTAGCGGCGGCGCGCTTCAGAACCGCACCGCCGGGCGCCAGACTCCCGTTTAGAACAATCAGCCCGCCATCGGGACTGACCGGTTTCTCCTTCGAGCGGATCACGGCCGTATCGATCGGATCGGCAAGCGGCCTGTTCAAACGCTCCTCGAGACTCTGCCCGGCGATATCGCGACAAGTCAGATCGAGTTGGGGCATCAGTCCGCGCAGAACGCCCTCCAGCCCGCCGGCTGCATGGAAATCCTCCATGTAACCGTTGCCTACCGGCTTGAGATCCACGAGTACGGGCGTTTCATCAGACAGCCGGTTGAACTCGTCGTAATCGATCTTCAGTCCGATACGACCAGCAATCGCCGCCAGATGAATCACGGCGTTGGTCGAACCGGAGACCGCGAGCAGCACGCGCAAGGCATTGCGCACCGACGCGGGCGTCACGATCCCGGCCGGTTTCGGTCCGCCATTGAGGGCCATGCGCGCAACCAGCGCTCCGGTTTCTTCGCAATTGCGCAGACGATCCGCGTGCACGGCCGGAATCGCCGCCGAACCGGGCAGCATCATGCCCAGCGTTTCCGCGATCAGCGCCATGGTCGACGCCGTGCCCATGACCGCACACGTTCCCGCCGTGACGGCCAGACGCCCCTCCACTTGCCTGATCTCCTGCGCCGAGACTTTCCCCGCGCGGAAATTCGACCAGAAGCGCCGGCAGTCCGTGCACGCGCCAAGCCGCTCGCCGCGATGTCGCCCGGTCATCATCGGA
This sequence comes from Paraburkholderia sp. 32, assembly GCF_050435345.1. Lineage (NCBI taxonomy): Bacteria > Pseudomonadati > Pseudomonadota > Betaproteobacteria > Burkholderiales > Burkholderiaceae > Paraburkholderia > Paraburkholderia sp. 32. The sequence continues at coordinate 216,446 of NZ_JBNDKD010000002.1, read as the reverse complement.
CCGGCCACCACCATTGCGGCGGGCCGCTCCGCGGAGATCGCGCCCATCAACATCGCCGGTACGGTTTTGTCGCATCCGCCGAGCATCACCACCGCATCCATCGGCTGGGCACGAATCATTTCCTCGACGGCCATCGCCATCAGATTGCGATAGACCAGCGAAGTCGGCGAAAGGAAGACCTCGCCAAGCGACATCACCGGAAATACGACCGGCAATGCGCCCGCCGCGAGCACGCCGCGTTCGACCGCCTTGATCATTTCGGGAAAGTGGCGATGGCAGTTATTGAAACCGCTCTCCGAGGTGCAGATCCCGACGATCGGCTTGTCGAGCGATTCGCCGGTGTAGCCCATCGATTTGGCAAACGACCGGCGCAGATAGCGCGCGAAGTCGGGATCACCGTAGTTCGTCAGGCCATTGTCGAGGCCACGCGGTTTTTGATTCATGTCCAGTTCCTTACGATCAGGCGATGCAGCGCGGATATAGCGAAAGAAAACGTCAGATGAAACCAGGAGCGAGGCGGCCTCCGACCTCCGATAAGTCTAAACGACGCCTATCATCCAGATACCGCCCGGCGCCGCACGCGTGACGGGATGGGCGGGGACTCACGCACTGAACGTGTTCGACGGTCGATCCCGGTTTGGGAGGTCACATGTCATCGCTACGCGCAAACGATCTGCTCCATTCGAAGGAAGGGTTCCGTCTGCATGGCCAGGACCTCGACTGCTGGCGCCGCTGGGGGCCTTATCTGAGCGACCGGCAGTGGGGCACCGTTCGCGAAGACTACAGCGACTACGGAACCGCATGGGAGTATTTCCCCCACGAGCATGCGCGCAGCCGCATGTACCGCTGGGGCGAGGACGGCATTGCCGGATTCGGCAATGACCCACTCGACTGGTGCGTGTCGCTCGCGCTCTGGAACGGGCGCGACCCCATCCTGAAGGAGCGGCTGTTTGGCTTGACCAATGCGCAAGGCAATCACGGCGAGGACGTGAAGGAGCTTTACTTCTACGTCGATGGCACGCCGACGCACTCGTACATGAAGATGCTGTACAAATACCCCCACGATGCGTACCCGTATCAGGACCTGATCGAGGAAAACGGCCGGCGCGGCGCCGATCAGCCCGAATACGAAATCCTCGATACGGGCGTGTTCGACAACGATCGCTATTTCGACGTCTGGATCGAGTACGCGAAGCACACACCCGACGACATCGTGATGCGCGTAACCGTCGAAAATCGCGCGGATCAGCACGCGCCACTCCATGTGCTGCCGCTCTTCTGGGCGCGCAACCGCTGGGCGTGGTCAGGCAAGCCCGGCAAGCCGTCGCTCACGCTCGAGCCGGCGTCCGCCGAGGGCGCGCGCGTGATCGCGCACAATCCCGCGCTGGGCACGATGATCGTCACGGCCTCGGCGCCGCAGCCGATCGAATGGCTGTTCTGCGAAAACGAAACCAACGTCCGCCGCCTTTTCGGCATCGCCGGCGCAGGCCCGTTCAAGGATGGCTTCAACGATTACCTCGTCGATGGCGAGGAGCACGCAATACGCCGCGACGCGGGCACCCGCGCCGCCGCGCATGTGGCCCTGTCGCTCGCGCCGCACGAGCGCGCGGTGCTGTATCTGCGCTGGCGTCCGGCGGCACTACCGGGCATCACGCGCGACGACGTGCCGCTCGACTTCGAAGCGCTGTTCGCGCGCCGGATCGCGGAGGCCGATGAGTTTTACGCGGCGCTCCAGCACGACATCAGCGACGCCGACGCGCGGCTCGTGCAACGCCAGGCGCTCGCCGGCATGCTATGGACGAAGCAGTATTACCAGTTCGACGTGACGCGCTGGCACGACGGCGACCCCGGTCAGCCGAAGCCGCCGAAAGGACGCCGGCACGGGCGCAACGCCGACTGGCGGCATATGTGCAACGGCGACGTCGTTTCGATGCCGGACAAGTGGGAGTACCCGTGGTACGCGTCCTGGGATCTCGCGTTTCATGCGGCCGCGTTCGCGATGGTGGACCCCGACTTCGCGAAGAAACAGTTGCTGTTGCTCGTGAAGGAACGGTACATGCATCCGAACGGGCAGTTGCCCGCCTACGAATGGGCATTCGGCGACGCGAATCCGCCCGTTCATGCATGGGCGACGTGGCGCGTGTACGAACTCGATCGTGAAGTCACGGGCGTCGGTGACCACAAGTTTCTCGAGGTGATGTTCCACAAGTTGCTGCTGAACTTTTCGTGGTGGGTCAACCGCAAGGATGCAGAGGACCGCAACATCTTCCAGGGCGGCTTTCTCGGGCTAGACAACGTCGGCATCTTCGACCGCTCTTCCCCGCTGCCGACGGGCGGCCGCATCGACCAGGCGGACGGCACCGCCTGGATGGCCTCGTATGCGCTCGACCTGATGCAGATCGGACTCGAGCTCGCGATGACGAACAACGCGTACGTCGAAATCGCGGTGAAGTTTTTCGAGCATTTCCTGTATATCGCAGAAGCCGTCGGTTGCAGCGAAGGTTGCAGAACGGGGCTATGGGACGGACACGACGAATTCTTTTATGACGTACTGCATCTTCCAGACGGAACCCGTGTGCCGATGCGCGTTCGCTCGATCGTCGGCCTGATTCCGTTGTTCGCCGTGCATGTGCTCGAAGAACGCATATACGGCCACCTGCCCGGCCTGCGAGAACGGCTCGCGTGGTTTCTCGATCACCGGCCCAATCTGGCCAAACTCGTATCGCGTTGGACCGAACCCGGCAAAGGCAACACCACGCTGCTCTCGCTACTGCGCGGATACCGGATGACGGCACTGCTGCGCCGCGCGCTCGACGAAGACGAATTTCTGTCCGATCACGGCGTGCGCGCGCTGTCACGCGTGCATCGCGATACACCGTACGAGTTCGATCATGGCGGCGCGCATGTCTGCATCGCGTATCAGCCGGCCGAATCGGATTCGCGCGTATTCGGCGGCAATTCGAACTGGCGCGGGCCTGTGTGGATGCCCGTCAACTATCTGCTGATCGAATCGCTGTATGAATTCCATCGCTACTACGGCGACGAATTCCGCATCGAATATCCAACGGGATCGGGCAACCGGTGCTCGCTCAGCGAGATCGCCGACGGTCTCGCGCGGCGTGTCACTACCCTCTTTCTCAAGGACGAGCACGGCGTGCGGCCCGTGATGGCGGCTTATCCGCAGTTGCAGGCCGACCCGCGCTCGTCTGATCTCGTGCTGTTCCACGAGTACTTTCACGGCGACAGCGGACGTGGCGTCGGCGCTTCGCACCAGACCGGCTGGAGCGGTCTCGTCGCGCTGCTGCTTCAGCCGCGTCTGATGAAGCTGGCCCACGTGGCGGCCGATGTCACTGCCGAAAAGGTGCCGGCAGGCGCGCCCGTCGCCGAAGACGCGCTGCCCGCGATGGCGCGATAGACGGGCATCGAAAATCCGCAATCGGTCGAGACGCGATTCCCGAAACGCTATGTCCTCGACCTATCGGACCAAAGTCTGATTGACCGACCTGAAGGTCACGTGCATCGTCAAAGGCGAACCGCGAACGTTTCGGCCTCCGCTGCCGCATGAATCGTAGGAAGAGCGCAAACATGGACTGGAACCGCTGGTACAGCTTGAAGAGTTACCTCAGATCTTCCCTGTGGACGGTACCGCTCGTCGCGGTGGCGATCTATGCCGTGGTAAAGCCGCTCACTGAAATGCTGGGAAGGTGGCTGATCGGACACGACATCCTCGATCCGAAAACGGGCCTTTTTGCGCTGTCCATGACTGGAGCGCGGTCACTTGTCGGCGACATCGTTTCCGCAGACCTGGCGTTTCTGGTGTTTACCTTCGGTTCGCTGCTCGTCGCAATCCAGGTCGCTGGCGGTCAATATACCCCGCGGATCATCGCGACGACCTTGCTGCGCGATAACGTGATCCGCAGCATCTCGGGATTGTTCGTATTCACGCTTCTGTTCGCCAACAGAACCCTGGGCTGGATGGGTGACAGCGAGGTGCACCAGCTTCAGGTATTCATTGCAGCGCTATTCGGATTCGCTTCTGTCGTCGCATTCCTTTTCCTGATTGATTATGCGGCGAAATGCCTGCGTCCAGTAAGCCTCGTGGCTCGGGTTGGGGAGCATGGGATCGCGGTCATCGAAAGCGTCTATCCCGACCCAGCGACGGGCCGGACCACCCCGCCGAGACTTGACCACGAGCGAGGCGTCCCTGGCCGCATTGTTCGCCATAGCGGTACATCCGGCATCGTTCTGGCCGTGAATCTCGAAAGACTTGTCGCCAAGGCGAGGCGCACTAACTCGGTTATCGAATTCGTGCCGCAAGTCGGCGACTTTGTCGCGGTGGACGAACCCTTGTTTTACTTGTACGGAGACTCTGACGCAATCGATGAAAACCGGCTGCGTACACTGGTTGCTTTCGGGACTGAACGCACGATGGAACAGGATCCTATGTTCGCGTTTCGCATCCTTGTTGATATTGCGCTGAAAGCGTTGTCGGCTGCGATCAACGATCCAACAACGGCCGTGTTGGCCATCGATCAGTTGCAGCGGCTATTGCGTGTCGTCGGAAAACGGTCTTTGTACTCCGAAGAGATGACGGATAAGTCCGGACTTGTGCGCGTTATCTATCGAACGCCGAACTGGGAAGATTTCGTGCATATCAGTTTCCGCGAGATACGTCAGTACGGCGCGGGCAGCCTTCAGATCGCGCGGCGTCAGCGCGCGGCGATAGAGAATCTCCTTCAGTGCTTGCCGGAGCATCGTCACGACGCCTTGCGTGTCGAGCTGACCCTGCTGGACCGTGCGATCGGCTCGAAGCATCCATTTCCGGAGGACCTGGCGCTGGCCCGTATCCCCGACTCGCAAGGGCTTGGAGGCTCGGAAAGCTCGACAGCAAGGCAACCCGTCCTTTGAGAGGCAAACCATGCGAAAACTCATCATGGGCATCGTTGAATTCCGGGAGAAAATGCTGCCGCAATACGCGCAGCAGTTCAGCAAACTCGCGCTCGCGCAGACACCTGATGCGCTTTTCATAACGTGCTCGGACAGCCGGGTCGTGCCGGATCTGCTTGCATCGACCCATCCCGGCGATCTCTTTACGATGCGCAACGTGGGCAATCTGATACCACCGGCGACTGCGGAGGGCGTCTCTACCGGAGATCTTTCCGAGGCAAGCGCGATCGAATATGCCGTGCTGGTGTTGAAAGTCGCGAATATTGTCGTGTGTGGACATTCGGAGTGCGGCGCGATGAAGGCCGTGTTCTCCAGGCACGTCAAGCTGAAATCGCCAAACCTCGATAAATGGCTATGCCACGCCAACAACGCAGCGTTTCGCCTCGAACAGGAAGGTCCGCTCGACGACAGCTTGAAAGCGCACGATCAATTGTCGCAACTCAACGTACTCGTGCAACTCGAGCACCTGATGACCTACCCGATCGTCCGCCAGCAGGTCACTGCCGGGGCACTCGTATTGAGCGGCTGGTGGTTCGACATCGCGACGGGCGCCATGTACGCCTATGAGCGCACCAGCCGCTCATTCGCAGTCATCGATCGCACAATGGCTGATCGGATGATTGCGCGCCTTGCCGCACGGGCGAGATGACGGGTTGCGAAGCCCGCGACGGGACCGGCATGTCGCTAGCGACCAATGCAATCCCTGCGTCGCGATGCAGACGGCAAGTTCTGTTTCAATGTTCGCTCCGGCCGTCAACGGGCATTCAGCCAAAATCCAGCGTGTCTGCTTACAGGCATACATGAGCCATTGCGGTTAACGCGCGACTGCACACCTGAAGAATCGGGTCTTATCTGTCAGAGGCCAGAATCCTGGAAGTGTTCTCAATGTGCACGGGCCGTGGCGTTCTGATTCCGTACAGGCACATCACGCTGCCGCACAGCAGGAGCACCGCAGCGGTCATGATGGAAAGATGCATACCTTGCATAAATGCATTAGGACGGGTATCGCGTACGAAAAACCCGAACACCGCCACCCCGAGCATGCCGCCTATCTGCCTCGCCGAGTTGAGCACTCCTGACGCGATACCCGAGCGGGAAGCATCCACGGATGACAGCGTGACGTTTGTCATGGTCGGCACCATTAAGGCAATGCCGCTCGCGGCTATGAGCATTGGCACGACCAGCATCCAGTACGAGCCGTCTATGCGAGCCGGCAACAGCAGCAGATAACCCGACGCGGCAATCAGCATGCCGGCAATCATGAGTTTCTTTGCGCCGACGCGGTTGAGCAGCCGACCCGCCAGGATATTCACTGCCATCAGAACGACGGTCATGGGCAAAAACGCGAGGCCGGTCCACTGAGCTGATAACTGCTGCTCTATCTGAAAGAAGAGACTAAAAACAAAGATCAAACCGTAGTAGGCAAAGTTCACGATGACGCCGGCGGCCGAGGCCGCAGAGAACGTAGTCGTTCGAAAAAGAGCCAATGGGAGCATGGGTTCCGTACGGCGTGACTCAAGCCACAGAAACGCCAAGGTGGCAACAACTGAGAACAGTAGCGCACCATAGACCAACGGATGATGCCATCCAAACCGGGCCGCTTCCGTGAGGCACACGGTCAGAGCGACGAGCGCCAGAATGGTCGCCACCTGGCCGGCAAGGTCAATGCTTCGGCTATGCGCCCGTGCGGCTGTCGCCGCATGACGGAGAGTAAGGCTCACGCCTGCAATTCCGATCGGCAGGTTAATCAGAAAAATGCTGCGCCAGCCCACGTGAGTCACCAGCAGCCCACCTAGCACAGGTCCTGCTGCAAGTGCAATTCCGCCTGCAGCACCCCACCAGCCCACCGCTCGGCTTCTTTGCTCCGTATCAGGGAACGCCTGGCGCAGCATAGCCAGCGAATTGGGCACCAACAGCGCGGCGCCCATGCCCTGTACGACGCGTGCAGCCACAAGAATCGGCAACGAGTACGCGATCCCACATGCAATCGATGCCACAGTAAAGACGGCAAATCCCGCAGTGAAGATTCGCTTTGCGCCGAAGCGATCACCTAAGGCGCCCGTGGTGAGAAGCAGCGACGCGAATGCCAGCGTGTACGCGTTGACAACCCATTGCAGGCCGGTCACGTCCGTGGTGAAACGGGCTCGCAAGGCGTCAAGAGCGACATTGACAACGCTGACATCAAGCAAAACAACGACAAAGCCCAGCCCTGCGGCGGCGAGAGTGCCGCGTTGATCGCGGCTCATAGACATGCTCATCTGGAATGACCCTTATCGACTGAACGAGTCTCATGGTAGGCATGTCGCCTTTGTGCGAATATTCCCCAAAACCGCACACTATCCTTGAGAAATTGCACAGATGTTCGATTGGGAAAATATTCGTCATTTCCTGGCTGTCGCCCGCATCGGTACGTTGTCAGGGGCCGCGCGCGATCTGAAGGTTGATCACGCGACGGTGAGCCGACGCTTGAGCGCACTCGAGGACGAGGTCAAGACGCGCCTTGTCGAACGGCTCCCCAGGGCCTGCAAACTCACTCTCGCTGGGCAGCGCGTGTTCGAACTCGCGCAGGGAATGGAAGAGAACGCGTACGCGATTGAACGGTTCCTTGATGCCAGCCTATCCCCGCTTAGCGGCAAAGTCACGCTGAGCGCACCGCCGGTACTAGTGGCCAGTTTTCTGGTGAAGCATCTGGCGGAATTCCGGCTTGCAAATCCCGGCGTCCAGTTGTCTGTTTCTGGCCAGGCACGACAGGTTTCCCTTAGCCGAAGGGAGGCGGATATCGCCTTAAGGCTGGTTCGTCCGGAGGAAGCGACCAGCGTCGTACGCAAGCTAGGGCGTATGCCGTTCGACCTATACGCGAGCAGGGACTATCCGCACCTGCACAATCCATCTGCATGGGAGTTCATCGTCTACGATGCCGGATTCGCGGACATGCCACAGCAGAAGTGGTTGATGAGCGTTGCAAGAGGGCGACCTATTGCTTGCGAAATCAGCGATATCACGGGCCACCTTGCAGCGACCCGAGCAGGCGCCGGCGTGGCTGGCCTCCCGTGCTTCCTTGCAGATACCGATGCGAATCTACAACGCGTCGCATACGACGGCGAACGGTTTTCGCGTGATATCTGGATGGCTGTGCATCGGGATTTGCGGCGTTCGCCGCAAGTACGGGCAGTGATGGACTTTCTGCTGAAAATCGTGGCGGAACATTCCGCCTTTACGATAAGCGGTTAGACGGCGGATGCCAAGGGCCGCCGCCTACGATCGAAATAGTACGGCTGGCACGGCAGATAGCCCATGCCACCGTGAGCGTGCTCGAACGCGATGCGATTCCGGCAGCGGACACCTGGCGCAAAGGCGTCCCGCAGGGTCGTCACACTCATGGGCTTCTTGCCCGCGGCAGCGCGGTGCTCGAGGAATTCTTTCCCGGATATAACAGTGAGGTCGTCGTGGAAAGCGGCGGGGACGTCGTCTAGTGTCGTGGGTAGAGAAACGCGAGCTTGACTACACCATGATGAATCCGTGCCGCATGCCGAGCATCACCGCTTCGGTGCGGTTGGTCGCACCGAGTTTGCCGAAGATTGACGAGAGGTGGAATTTCACCGTGTTGTCCGAGATGTCGAGGTGCCGCGCGATCTCCTTGTTGCCGAGTCCGTCGGCGAGCATCGCCAGCACTTCGATCTCTCGTAACGTCAAGGCTTCGAACGGTTCGCCGGATCCCTTCTGGCGCGACGGTCTTGTTTCGGCCAGCAGCCTTGCGAGGATGTCGGGCGTCAGCACGCAAAGGCCTGCGGCGACGGCTTCGATGGACACGACGATTTCAGCTGGCATCGCGTTGCGCGGCAGGATAGCCACCGCATCGGCGGGCAACGCATCGAAGATCCAGTCGCTGTCCGGGTCGTCGCTCAACAGGACGAGCGACGATGACCCGGGCGAGAGTTCGAGTAGCGTCTTGAGCGCATCGCTCGCCTCCGGCGCGATGTCGGCGACGACCACATCCGGCACCGATCCGGCGAGGCAATCGACGAGCTTTTCGGCGTCGGGCGCGCTACCCAGGAACTCAAGTGCCGGGTTCGCCTCGACAAGCGCTTGCAGGCTTGCGCGCTCTTGCCACGATGCCGCAATCACGACGACCCGTAAAGGCGCCCTCCGTATCGTCTGTCCATCCGACATTTGGTCGCTTCCCGGACGTCACCTGCACGAATTCCGTTGGGGCCGTTCGCCCACCGTTACCGAACACGCGTGGCGTTCGCCGCCTCGGATCAAGGCGATGTGCAACTGCTGCCCAATGCTTGCGGAGCCCAGCGCCGCACTCACGTCACCCATGTCGCGGCAAGGCTTGCCGTCCAGTTCGATCAGTACATCGCCTATCAGCACGCCCGCCTGCTCCGCAGGGCCGCCCGGCGCAAGCGAATTGATCAGCAATCCACTGCTGAACGACAGGTTCATTTTATTGACCCAGGCGTCCAGCAGGCCGACCCGCTGCGTGCCGACACCAAGGTAGCCCCGCGAGACGCGCCCTTTAGCCAACAGTTCATCGGTGACGCGCTCCACGGTCATCCCCGGAATCACGATGCCGGCGCCGCGCATCAGTGCCGAGGTGCAGATGCCGATGACCTGCCCGCGCATGTCCGCGAGGGCCGCCCCGGAGAAACCCGGGCGCAGACCGCCGTCCAGTCGCACGAACGCATCGAGTTGTCCGCCTTTCCACGTGCGCCAGGGACCACCTATGCTACCGATCACGCCAAAATCAGCGCTGACGCCGGAATCGTCCGCACGTGCGACGGCGAGCGCAAGATGACCCGGCTTCAGTGAGTGGGCGTCGCCGGAACCGATCGGGTCGAGGTCCACGCCGTCCAGTTTCAGCACGCCGACGTCGGACCCCAGATCCAGGCCCGCGAGGACTGCGGCGACCGTACGGCCGTCGGTCAACGTGACTTCGATGCCGTCCTCACGCCTGAGCGTGTGTGCAGCCGTCACGACGACGCCACGTCGCCAGATTACGCCACTCGACGGCATGCGATGTCGGCCGTGTACTGCGACGACACTCCGCCCGACTCGCGCGACGATGTCTGCCAGATTGTCCGAGAGATCCATCAAAAGATTTCCGCTCGAGGATGTGGTTTCCATTTCAAGCCCCCTGTCAATTGCGTGCGACCTGCCAGTGCTTCGCGTCGACGTTTGTTCGCCTGTCCAGCTAGCGTGATGACGACGGGTTCACAATGACAGAACGACGGGGGGCCCACACCACCCAAATGGGTAGCCGGGTGGATGCAGCGCGGACTTCACGATGCAACGAGTCTGGTCTGCGACCAGCACGTCCCTGATCACACTGCGGTTAGCGCCGCCCGCTACGGCCCCATACATAGCGAACCCACCGCTGCCACCGGCTTTGCGGTGGAGCGGGCGCGTGGCGCGCAGTCTGCGCTTCGCAGTCGCGCTGGACGGACTTCTGAACCTGTTCGTGGATCTGCCTCAAACTCATGCCGCCTGGGCCTTTCAGTTTGTCGGGATCGGTAGCAGGATCGCCATCGGGATCGTCTGTCATGAGAGTCGCCTGTTTGTGATGAGGCGACTTGATCTTGATACAGATGCTCGGTAGCAGCAAGTTGGACGCGGCTCGCCGAGCAGCGCGTACTCCGACAGTCCTTGCCCGCGTGCCGTTCGTGAAGTAGATTTTTCTAATGAGGTTCGAGCCGGGAGGGACGGCCATGGAACTGAGCGTGGAACGGGTCGAGGTTTGGGCAGCTACCATCGACGATAAACCGGGAGGCCTTGCGAAGGTCTTAAGCGTCTTGCGGGATGCTGGTGTCGACTTGCAGTTCGTCGTGGCACGTCGAACGCCAGAGGCAGCGGGTAAGGGAGTCGTGTTTGTCGCTCCGCTAGAGGGAGAAAGTGCGATCCGTGCCGCCACACAGGCGGGGTTCAGCGTCAGCCCGAGCCTTCACTCCGTCCGTGTAATGGGTCTGGACCAGTTGGGGATCATCGCGCAATTGACCCAGATGTTGGCGGAAGGGGGGATCAACCTTCGCGGCGTCTCGGCCGCTGTACTTGGCACGCAGTTCATTGCGTATCTCGCGGTCGACTCGTTGGACGATGCCGAAAAGGCGATTGACCTTCTACAAAGGGCCTGAAGTACCCGTACCGGACTGCAAACCGGCCTGGCTCTTGCTGACGAGGCAAGGGGGCCACTCTGTCTGACACGACTGCCGTCGACCATCTCAAATCCGTTGCGACAAAGCCGAGCGGCCATTTGAATGGCGAACGAAGCGCCGGGCATGGCGGCGAATCCCGATGCCGGTAGGAGGTCGACAGTGATGAAGACACCGACGACCCGAAGGCGGGTGCTTTGGGCGCTCTCGCTTTGCATTGTCGCGACTTGCATGGCAGTTGGCGGGGCATTGCTGTTCGAGCTGTCGGTGGTCGGCCGTGCCGTGAGCGATTTCCGCCGGGACGCGGCCCTGGCGCAAGCGGGCATCGCACGTGGCGGGCCGGCTACGTCCGAGGAGCGCATCAACCCGCCCTATCTGAAGCGATACGGGTTGGACCGTAACCTGTACAAGGACATTCACGGAAACTTTTCGCCAACGGGTGCTGACTGGCGCCAATGGGGGCTGCGAACCAAGGTCGCAGCCACTGTGTTGTGGCTGGGTCACGATCCACCGGGAACGTGGTGGACCTACGTTCAGATCAAGTGCGTTGATCGGTTTCCTCAAGCTCACGCCGACAGCGAGCCGATCGTCGATGTTGCCGACGCTTGCCTCGGCGAGCCGCATTGATCGTCCCGTTGGTCACTTCCGGTCATCGGAACGGCCAGCGCCGAGTGCCTCGAGCAACGGCCGGAGGGCATCCAGTTCCGCGCCGAAGCCGCTCCAGTCTCCCGCCTTCAGTCGCTCGATGGCGCGGTCATAGTGGACAAGTGCCTCTCTCGCGCGTGCGTCCACTGTGCCTCGGGCTGGCGATGCCGCTTGTGCGGTCTCACTGAAAAGCGCCGCCAGCGCCTCATCCAGAGTGTTCTCCATCACCACACGGTCCCCATACGCGGCAATCACCCGCTTCAACTCCGGCAACTGACCGGACGCCGCGCGCAAATAGAGCGGCGAAACGTAGAGGATCGAGTTCTCGATCGGCACGACCACGAGATGACCGCGAATGACGCGTGAGCCCATCTGGTTCCACAACGAGATCTGCTGCGAGATCTCGGTATTCTGCTGAATCCGCGCTTCGATCTGAAACGGCCCATAGATCAGCTTGTCCTTGGGAAAGGTGTACACGATGAGCTTGCCGTACCCGGGCGCATCGCAACGCGCCGCCAGCCAGGCAATCATGTTCTCGCGCTGGCTCGGCACCATCGGCAGCATGAGGATGAACTCGGCGCGTGCGTCGCCGGGGAGTCGCATGATCGTGTAATACGGCGGCATCGTGCTGGCGGTGCTTCCGCCATCCATTCCGACCAGCTCCTGGGGAAACTGCCACAGATCCTCGCGGTTGTAGAAGATCTCCGGCGCATCCATATGATAGGCGCGGTAGAGCTGCGCCTGGATCAGGAACAGATCTTCGGGATAGCGGATATGCTTTCGCAGCTCCGGTGGCATCACGTCCAAAGGCTTGAACAAACCCGGGAAGATGCGCTCGTATGTGCGCAGGAGCGGATCGGCGGGATCGCTGACGTAGAAATCGACCGTGCCGTTATATGCATCGACCACGACCTTGACGGCGTTTCGGATGTAATTGGCGCCGTCGCCGAAACCCGGCCGGGAGTAAGGAAACCACCGGCTGACGGTGTAGGCGTCCTGGATCCAGAACAGGCGCCCATTGCTTGCGACGATATAGGGGTCATGGTCGAGAGTCAGGAATGGCGCGATCGTACGCACGCGGTCCTGAATGTTGCGATGAAGCAGGATCCGGCTCTTGTCTGTGATATAGCCGCTCAGCAGGATGTTCGGATCGTCGAGCTGCCAGGCGAACAGACTGCGGCGTGCCACACTGCCGATGCTGACGCCATCGCGCCCGCTATACGTCGTGTAGGCATTAGTCGGCCGTTGGGGAAAGTCGAACTCCGCTACGTTGCCGTTCACGATGACGTAGTCCTGCCGGCCTTCGCTGAAATAAAGACGTGGTTCGCGAATGGCCGGGCCGCCGTTGGAGACTGGCGGAATATCGCGCAGATAGAAAAACGGTAAGCCTTCGGTGGATTTCTCGGTGACTGGCGACATCACGACGCCGATGCCGTGAGTAAAGATAAGGTGCAGGTTCACCCAGGTTTGGGCGTTGGTCGGAAGCATCGCCGGTTCCAGTTCACGCGCCGACAGCATTACCTGTCTGTATCCGGGGTCAAGCTGATAGCGGTCGATGTCCACCGAAATAAATTTGTAGTAAGTCCTGATCTCCTGCAGCTGTGCATAGGTATCCATCAGCGGTTGCACATCCCATAGCCGGATGTTGTCGATGGTCGCCCGATTGGCCTGCAGCGAGTCGAGAGTCAGTCCCTGCTCGGCCTCAAACGGTTTAACCTCGATCTTGGCGAGGCCGTAAGCCTGTCGCGTTAGCGCGATAGCGTGCTCGATATAGGGTGTTTCCAGTTTCAGCTCGCTCGGTTTGACATAGAAGCGCTGAAACAGCGACGGATAGATCACAGCGAATACAAACGAACTGCCGAATACGAGCAGCGCGAGAACGACGGGTTGCAGATGGCTCCGCCGGCGCATGTTGATCCAAAGGGCAACGGATGAGGCCGCGGCAAGGCCGACAAGCATCCACAGGACCGGCAACTCGACGTGGACATCGGTATAGCTGGCGCCGACCACGACGCCGTTGTCGCCATAGAGCAGCAGAAAGCGGTCGAGCCACCACGACCAGGCCTTCACCGCAAAGAACAAACCGAGCAGTGCCGAACCATGAGTGAGGGGGGCGGCCGAGAGCGTGCGCGGTGGCCGCTCCAGCGCGATGTCACCGCGCAACCCGTAGACAACGCCTGCCACGATCGCGCTCCAGAAGATTAGCTGCAGCAGCCAGTTCTTGAGTGCGACATACGCGGGGAGCGAGAACAGATAAAAGCCGATATCCCTGTCAAAGATCGGATCGCGTTCGCCAACAGGGACCTGATAAATGAAGCGAAGCGCGAGGTCCCAGCTCGAGACTTCGCTAGCGGCAATAACCAACCCCAGGACGACCGCGGCGCAGGCAATACTGGAGCGCCAGGGAATGTGCGGCGCGATCAGTTCAGACAATTCAACGGCAACTTCCGTCGGACCCGATGGATCAGCTGTTTGCGCTCGCAAGATATCGATGCGCCTCGCGTAACGATGCGCCAAAATCCCAGACAGCCATATCGCGCACGCCGAGACTGCGAACACCGCGGCAAACAGCAGCGCTCTCGCGCAGAGGATGGTCCAGAAAACGCCACCATAGCCGATCGAAGAGAACCACAGCCAGTTGACCAGGATGCCGGTGATGCGTCCGACGACAAGCAGGCCAACGATGACGGCCGTCACCGTGATTGCATAATGTCTCAGGCGCACGCCGGACTTCACTTCCGACCGCATGGTCTCTCCTGTGCTGGCCGTCGCCCTGCCCTGCTGCGATTGCGATCCGGGTTCGGCGAGTCAAAACGGGCGGTGCCCGGGGCAGCGATGCGGCAATTATGCCAAAGTGCGCCGGCACCTGGATTCCCGCAGTACTCGTCAGGACGGTACGTTTTTCCGGGAAACTCGCCTTGCCGCAAACCTGCCTCACGAACCGTGTCGACGGCGGCGGCACGCCCTTTGCTGCGTTGAAACGGTTCAGTTCATCTCACGAAAAGGGACCCCTATCATGAAGCTCTACTATTCGCCTGGTGCCTGCAGCCTCGCCGACCATATCGCAATGCATGAGGCCGATCTCACTTTCGAAAGGATTCGCGTCGACTTGAAGTCCAAGGAGACCGAGACTGGTGAGCAGTTCAATCGGATCAATCCAAAGAGTTACGTCCCAACCCTCGAAATGGATGATGGTCAACGGCTTACCGAGAATATCGCGATTCTTTCGTGGGTCGCACAGCGCAAGCCTGCCCTTGCGCCGAATAGCGAACCCGGCAGCCTGCGCCTGCTCGAGATGCTCGCGTTCATTTCGACGGAAATCCACAAACAGTTCAGCCGTGTTTTCAAGCCCACTTCGGATGCTGAAGCAACGGCAGCGCGCGAGAAGCTCGGTCAACGCTTCCAGTTGATCGCCACCATGTTCAAGGGCGAATACCTGTTCGGCAGCGAAGCGAGTGTGGCGGACGCCTATCTGTTCACGATGCTGCTCTGGGCCAAAAAGGTAGGCATCGAAGTGTCGGAGAAATTGCGAAACTTTGCCGAACTGATGCGCGCGCGTCCGGCCGTCCAGCTTGCCATGAAGCACGAGGGACTCGACTGATGAAACGCAGATCCTCGCCGCGCGCACCTTTAGCTGGATGATTCGTGTGTGTTCGGGCTCGCTCAATGCAGTGTGGCGAGTGCGGCCCGGATACGCATCCCCTGCTCTTCGGAGACGAGCCGATCGAGCACTTCCGCGAAATGGGGGTGATGCATACCGGAATGGAGGTACTGCCACCGGTAGGCATGATGGAAATTCGCTTCGATCGACATGGCTTCTGCCTCGACGACGGCACGCCCGCAGTTCGCGATGAAATACCGCGAGTCCGCTGTCGCCTGCCCGCGCAAAATGCCGTCGATCGCAATCATCAGGTCGATGAACTCGTTGACCGCGTTGTCGCGCGCCGCATCTGTCAGCGTAGCGTCGTGCCGCTTCCATTCCAGCTCATCGAGAATGGCGTGCTGACTTTCTTCCTTCCAGTGGTACAGAAATACATCCTTGAACAGCTCGGATAACTGATCGTCAGGATGAATGCTCTGGCGGTAGTGAATTTGCGAGAACAGTTCAATATGCAGCGTCATGGCCAGCACCGCCCAGGTGCTCTTGCCGAGGACCACGGCGGCAAGCGCATCGGGATCGACGTCGAAGCGATAACCCGCGGGCAGCGTTTCGCCGATCATTTTTTCGATGCGGCGAAACAGCGCCTGGTGTTTAAGCTCTTCGTCGCTGAAACGCACGAGCGCTTCGAGCGCCACCTGATCGCCGAGCCAGTAGTCCCGGCTCACTTCCAGCACCTTGGCGTTAATGAAGCGCTCGACGAGCCCGAACACGTTCGCGTATGTACGCCCCTGAATCTGGCTGACGAACCGCTTCTCAGCCTCCGAGAGCATGATGAAATCCGGCACCAGCGAGAGCCCGTCCGGCAAATACTTCTGGGACATGTCGAAGGTACGGCCTCCAATCACGTCACGGTCGATGTCCCAACTGACCATCTTCGAAGCGCGAATGCATCGGGCGTAGCGATCGCGATCGGACAGCCGCAATATTGCGTTCATTGAAGTTCTCCCAATATGGACCGCGATGCGGTCTAGCGTTGAGTGTCGATTCACCGGGCAGAGCCAGTCGGATGATCTGGCTTTCCGGCACGCTCAATTTACGATTGGGAGTCTTGAAGTTCTATGATCGAGTCGCCGGACGATATGACTGAAACGCCGTTTCGTCACGTTGGTCGCACAGGTCGACAATTGAGTGGGTAGAAACAGCACGGCGCGTCGCGGCAGGCATCACTGATCCCGCAGTGCGGCAACGCCACGCGTAGGTTGCGCGTGCTGCGCTGATGTGGCCACGCCGTTCGTGTTTCCTTTGCTCTTGCGCCAGCCGGCCGGCGGCATGCCGAATTCGCGTCTGAACGCGCGACTGAATGCGGCTTCCGACTCATAGCCAATCTGTTCCGCAACGGCGTTGAGCGGCTTGCTACCGATCAGAAGTTCGTGCGCCGCAATCTGCATGCGCCATCTCGCGAGGTATTGCATGGGCGGCTGCCCCAGAAGATCGGTAAAGCGTTGCGCCAACGCGGAACGCGACAGGCCCACTTTGCGCGCAAGTTCCTCGACGGTCCACGCATGCGCCGCCTGCGCATGAAGCAGCGAGAGCGCGCGTCCAACGTAGCGGTCACGCACGCCGGCGAGCCACCCGGTCTGGTTATCAGGTAGCGCTTCAATACAGCTACGGATTGCTTCGACAAACAGCAGTTCCGATAGCCTGGCAAGCACGATCGTGCCGCCCGCGCGCGAGTCGGCCGCTTCCGCGGCAGCAAGTTTGAGAGACGACTCGAGCCATGCCGCACGCGGATCCTGGCGCATGTCGATCTTGAACAGTCGCGGCAGCGACGAGAGCAGCGGATTGCTCAAAGTATCGTCGCAGGCCAGAAAGCCGCACACGATGCGCGTCACAGCGCCCCCGCCGCCATAGGACAGCGTCATCACTTCACCGGGTGCTGTCGCCATCTGCCCGGCCAGTAGCGAGTCCGACGGCACAGGGGAGATATCGATCGCGCTGCCGATGATGTGCGTTTCACCCTGAGGCACCACGATCAGTTCGCCGGCATGGACGTGAATCGCCGAACCGGGATCGTCGGCCAGCGTCGCCCAGCAACTCCCCTCTATGATCAGATGATAAGAAACGACGCGCTCCGAAGGCGGCAAGTAAGCGCCGCAGAGCGATGCATCGGTGCGACCGATCAGACACCACGGCGCGGTGAGTGTCCCGTTCAGAAACACGGCGCCGCTCAGACGAACAGCGCGCAGAACCTCAGAGACTGCATCCATGGATAGCTCGCGTGAAATGCGATTTCCCGGGCGAGAAACCTGGCCGCCGTTCATTCGTCAGGATGGCCAAGGGCTCCATGTTATACCCGCAACCTCACTTGATGACAATTCCCTTACTGGCGTTTTGCGCGAGGCTTATGAAGCGCTTTGCGGGTCCGTTGAAGACTCGCGCCTGGCAAAAAGCGCACCGCGGAACGTGCGCTTCGCCAGGATGACAGGACGATCTTTGTGGACGCCCGCACTGCGCACGCGATGCATCGGCAAGAAGTGGACGATCGGACAAGAAAGATCGACGCACGGGCAGGACGGCAATCGCTTGCCGCGGGCAGAGTTCATGACAGGAAGGAACATCACGGATCGGCGTCATCCGTACTTCGCCAACAAGCCTTCCTCGGACTCTGGAAACCTGGCGCGTCACCCAACTTGCACGAATCGGTTCAAGCACAGCAACTGACCGCTTCGCGCAAACACAGTAGCGTGAGACACCGATGAAACGCCTGATAAGCCGTGCGATGTACCACCCGATCATTGCGCTATCCGTTTTCTATCTGGCCGACGTTATGCATCACGTCGATTACAGCATCGCTGGTGCATTGCTGGTTCTGACCGCGAAAACGATCTCGCGGGTTTCAAGTCTGTTCGACAAGGGATAGAGCTGCGATGCGAAGCGTTCGTCGATCAACGTCCGAGCGCGGCGCTGCAATTCAGCATTGGCATAAGAGACACTGGTTGCGATCGGCAAATCGACGAACAGAGGCCATAAAAAAGGCCTGTTCGTGATGCAGATGCACGAACATGATCGCTAGAATTTCCTCCAGCACGTTACACACGGTCCCGCGTCCGATATCTGTCGGACCGCTTTCTCACATCGGATCTCCGGTTAATTCAGCATGGCACGGCTTGCACGGCACTACGTCCCCGATCAACCGCAGCACGTTATCTTGCAGGGACTCGCGGGGCCCGCTTTCATGGACGAAGGAGACTACCTGTACTTCCTCGCCTGCGTGGCAGACGCAGCGCGCGTCGCCGATCTGGCGGTCCATGCGTGGGTGCTCATGCCTCATTCGGTACAGTTCCTCGTCACGCCTTCGTACGAGTCGAGCGTCGCCATGGCAATGCAGGCGGTTGGCCGCCGCTATGCCGAGACCTTCAACCGCCGCCATGGACGCCGCGGTGCGGTATGGCGTGGCGAGTACCGGTCGACAGTGATTGAGCCCGACCGGTATTTCCTGCTCGCGAGCCAGGTCATCGATCAGGCGCCGGTGCGCAATGGCCTGGCGGCCGAGCCGGGAAACTACCCGTGGTCGAGCTGCGCGCACCACATCGGGCTGCGTGTCGATAGGTTCATCAAGGACCACCCACTGTACCGGGCGCTCGGCAATACGCCGTTCGAGCGCCACCAGACTTATCGCGATCTGGGCGCACAGCCTGTTGACGAACGCGAGATCAATAACCTGATGCAGTCGACGCTCAACGGCTGGGTGCTCGGCAGCCCCGCGTATTGCGAATGGGCGGCGCAGACAGCCAATCGGCGCTTGATGCCACTGCTGCTGCGCGACCGGCCGTCCACGGTTCGCACCACACGCTCGCTCGTACACGTGGGCTAAGCAAAGAACGATCGAGCTTCGCGAGATTACACGACCGCGCCGACGCCGCCCGTCGCGCGAGGCCCTGCATTTCACGCACAACACATTGCCGCTCGCGTCTGCGCGAATCCCTCGCGATAGCGAGCGGCGAGGTGTGTGGCCGTGCGCCGCAGCAACGTCCGGTCGATCGTCAGGGCATGGAGCATTGCTTGCGAAAGTGCCTCGATCCCGACGCTGCCCGGCACGCACGCTGGCTCCCACGTCGCGGCAAACGCGGACTGTTTGGTCGTGTCGTTCGCGCGCGCCGGATGGAAGAAGTTCACCCGCGGCAAGCCGAACGCCAGCGCGACGATCCGTCCGTGCAGGCTGCTTCCCGCGTAGGCCGTGGCGTCTGCGATCAGTGCGCAGATGTCCCATATCTCCAGCGAACGGAAGAGTTGCGTACGTGAGACCTTCATCCGTGCCGCAATCCGCTCGTAGCAGGCCATATCGTCATGCCAGGGCGCCGCACCCGCTCGAAAGAACACAATACCAAGCCCGCTCTCGTTCGACACGCGATCGAGCTCGCGCGCAAGCACACCGAGCGTTCCGTCGTCGCCGAAATCCGCACTGAACTGCACGGCGACATACCCCTCGGGAAACGCCCTTTGCAAATCCGCCACGCCGCTTCGTTCCTTGCACGCGCGAATGTTCGCGCCGAACAGCTCCGTCACCATCACCGCCGGATCCGGCACGAGCCGCGCGAGAATGCCTGCTGCGGCGAGCCCGTTCTGGGTGTGGATGTCACGCACGCTGACGTCGTCGGCTTGCGCGAGCTTCGACAGGACTTCTGCTCGCATCCCGGGATCGAGTCGCTCCACATCGACGCCGCCGGCCGCGTGATAAGTGACGCTCGACGCACAGGGAAACATCGCGCGAGACGTCATGTAGGGGGCAAGCGCATCGAGACCCATCAGCGCACGTGCCCACGCGCGTCGCTCGTCGTTGTGCGTTTCCAGTCGCGCGACGATCTTCTGTGCCTGGTCCCACGGCAGCAGCATCACCGCCGCCTCCCAGTCGCCGCAAGTCAGGATCTCGCCGCCCGCGTGCACGATATGCACACGGTCCTTGCCGCGTTCTGCGGCCAGTTGCGCGAGCGCCTGAACAGCGTGGCCGCCGTGGACGCGCAGGTCGCGCTCCGCGAGCCCGGCGAAGATCACGTCGTCGCACGCAAGCAGTTTTGCGACGACGTGAGGGAACAGCAGGTCACCCAGGTTGTGGCGATCGAAGGCGCCGAACACCACGACCGCATCATGTTTTCCTGTGTCTCGCATCATGATTCGGGCCCCGACCTCCCTCGGTACGAAGTCGCCGCTTGTCGCGCCACTCCTCCACCTGCCAGGCGATCAGTCCAGGCAGAAAGACGATGATGTCACGAATACGGCGCGCACCCGCGAGCGCAAGGCAAAGCTGCGGATGGAAACCAAGTACCGTGCCGATCAGCAGAAATCCACCTTCCTGAACGCCGAGTGCGCCAGGCACAAAGAACGCGACGCTGCTGAGCGCCTGGATGAGCGACTCGAGTACGACTGCCTGCAGGAAACCTGCTTTTGCCGACAGAAAATAGAGCGCGAGCCATAGCTCGAGCGCCGTCGCGATGCATTGGAGTGATTGCCAGATGAGCAGGTAACGGATGATGACGCCGGGCTGATGCCAGAGCTCACTGATCGATTGATCGATGCGCACCGACTCGCCGACGAGCGAGCGGAACTTGCCGCTCGTGATGCGATTGAAAAGTTTCGTGAGCCGCGCGAACGGACTCGCTCGCTGCACGAACGAAAACGCCAGGAGCAGAACCGCCAGAATGGCGATGCCGCCTCCGAGCCTGGCTGCGAGGTGCAACGCCCTGGAGCCGGCATGGGCGATCAGATAGCCGATGGCCGCAATGGCGAACAGCATTTCGCTGATGAGCGTGAGCTGGAGGTCGACGACGAGGCTCGCCATGGCCGGGGCAGGCTCCATGCCCCGTTTGCGCATCATGCGAAACGTCACGACTTCACCGCCCACTCGGGCAACGGGCAACATGCCGTTCACGGACTCCCGAATCCAGACGAGACGCAGTACGGCGAACAGCTTCGGGCGTGTCGCGCCGCGCATCAGCATTTGCCAATTCCTTGCGTTGGCGAGCATCGGCAGAATGTGGACCATCCCTGCAAGCGCGAGCCCGGCGCCGGCCGCGCGCATCAAACCGAGCACCTTCTGCGCGTCGGCGTGCCAGACGAGCCAGACCGCGATGGCCAGGCCAGCAAGTGCGGCAGCCCGGGCGAGATATTTCATAAGCTGGCGCGAGCGTAGGGTCAGTCGCTTTGAAGCCGCAGCAATAGACTTTTGCGTCCACTTCGGACATCGAGGCGCAGCTGCGACTCTCCCGATAACTTTTCACCGAGAATCTGGCATATCGCACCTCGGGCCCCTATTCGAGCTGTCGCATAACTCGTTCCCCGCGCGGGGAGAATGGTGTGTGATTAGCGACCGTGACGAAGTCTCCGCTGCGCGCTGCGGTGCTCAGCGACAGTCACTGGCGAAGCTGTTCGTACACACGATTGCCGAGCGGCGGCGCAGGCGGCCACCCAACGTATGTAGGTCGTCAGATACGTTGTCTGCGCACCGGTCAGCGGACCCGTGCGAATGCTCGCAGCACGGCGTCGCCGCGCGGCGTCACGCGAGGTAACCGGAAGCCCGGCCCAGTTGGCTCATTCGCAATCAACTGCAGTTCGCGGAGCGCCCCAAGCTCTGCCCGATCCGAATCAATTCGTTCAGGCGCATCCTTCAACAGCAGCAACGTGGCCACTTCGTGCGGGCTCAACATGTCGTTTACCTCACGGCGGGAACGAAGGAACGGGTGACCAGATCCGGCCACGGCTGCATCGGCAGCACGCGAATACCGGACCCGGCAGGATTGGTGGAAGCTCGTCGCCTATCGGGTTGACGAGCGACGTGTGCGAGGCGGACCTCGTCGTTCCGCCGTGTCAGGCGTCGCCTTTTCGACGCGCTCGAGAAAGGCACGGACCATTTCTCCGACCTGTGCCTCGGCGACGGACACGCCATCCGGCTGCACTTCCGGCGGCACGGCCGCGCGCATCATCGCGTCGACGCCCGTTGCGCAGGCCGGCAGCCCAGCGGGCCTGGTGTCCTCGTGGAGCTCACGCTCGTCGTCGTGATCGCCGCCGGCGTGGCACGGTCTGATTGTTTCAGACGCGATATCCATCCAGCCGCGGGTGTATCCGGCGAACTGCAGGGTGAGCCAAGGCATCACATCCGCTTGACGTCTGAGGAACTGTTCAGGCGTCTGGGCGCGCAATACGCTTTCCCAGTGCAGCGCGGCACCCGTGACCGCGGACCTGTATGTATCCACGTTCAGCCGTATCAGCGCGCAATAACCGGCGAGGAACTGGTTGGGCAGTTGCGACACGTCGGTCGGAACGGATAGGGTAAATGGCATCTGTTTTGGGCTGCTCACGGAATATCTCTCAGGTTCTCGCGGACACGGCGATCGCTGCCACTGCGATTCGTGAAGGTCGTTCCCATACCGGGCCGTTGGCCAGGCAGACAGTCTGAAGCCGTCTTAGAGCAGCCATTCTAACTTTGTTAAGTCGAGTTACGATTTTTACGAGCCAGGGAGTTTCCCCAATATGTGGGAAATTGACGCCTGTGATGAGTGGCGGCGATCACGGTCATTGATAGCAAACCCCTCGCGCGCCGCACGACGCGACGGGAATACCGCGCGGCGCGTTGCGAGCCTCGTCATGCAGCCGCTACGACGCAGCAAACAGAACCTCAACCGCCGGCGTGAAAGCTCCGCTGAAACGTCGCCCGAGGAGCCCATTACAATGGACGCTATCCAACATACGAATGCGACCTGCCGTGCATCTTCCCTCGCGCCGTCGAGCGCAAAAACGAACAGCCCCGTCAGCCTGGATCGCCGCATGCGTCGCGCTTCTTTTGTTGTCGCCACCCATCCTTGCCCAGGACGAAAAGCCCGGTATCGCCTTTTCCTCGTTCGAGCCCGGCGCATCGCTGCCCGCGGGCTGGAAGAACCTGCCGGTCGTGCGCGGCAAGCCCATCACGCAATACACGCTCGTTCACGACGACCACACCACTGTGCTGCAGGCGGACGCGAACCGCTCTGCTTCCGCGCTGATGCACGACGGTGATATCGACCTCGCTCGCACTCCCGTCGTGGCATGGCGCTGGAAAGCGGATAGACCGATCGAAGGCGCCGATAACCGCGTGGCGTCGAAGGAAGACGCGCCAGCGCGGCTGGTGTTCATGTTTGCCGGAGACAAGAGCAAGCTGTCGCTTTTCGACCGGGCGAAGATGGGGCTGGCCAAGGAACTGAGTGGCGAAGATCTGCCCTATGCCACGTTGATGTACGTGTGGTCGACCACCGCCGCGCCAGGTACCGTCATTGCCAACCCTCGCACGAACCGCGTACAGATGATCGTGGTCTCCGGTCTGCCTGGCGATGCGGGTCAGTGGCAAAGCCTGCGCCGCAATATCGTGCAAGACTATGAGCGGGTCTTTCACGAACCGCCAGGACGAATCACAGGCTACGGGCTGCTGACCGATACCGACAATACCGGTGCCACGACACGCGCCTGGTACGGAGACGTCCAGTTCCTTCCCGGGCCTTGATCACCGGGTGCCATCGAGTTGATCGAGCCCGTCGGCGCGGCGTGGCCGGCTGAGTGTCCCGCGCGCTTTCGTAAGCGAAGATGACGCGCCTTGCCGATCACCGGCTTGCTTTGGGGCGCAGCCATCGACCCTTCATTCCTCAGGCGCTCAGATGCGTTGTCGAATCGAGAAGCGTCGCCGCCGATCGCGTCCGCGGGAATTTTGCCGGCCATTCCCGCGAACACCAGCCCATGTCCGGAGAAGCCTTGCACGTAGTAGAGGTTGTCGCCGACACGGCCAAGACCCGGCGCGCGGTTCATCGTGACGTCGACAAAGCCACCCCATGCATAGTCGATGTTCACGCCGTCGAGCTGCGGAAAAACGCCCGTCATGCGCCTGCGCATGCGGTCGATGACTTGCCGCATCGCTACCGAACCCGTGCCGATGCGCGTCCGCAGGCCAATGCCGTTCATGCGTACCCCATCGTGGTTCCGCCGGCTGCATGCCCTCTTCCACGAACGCGTCGACGGACCACGTATCGACGAACTCGTTTCGCGCCTTGCGGCTTTTGGCGACCTGGAAGTCCCGTTCCGCCACCTGAATCGCCTTGATGTTCAGCCGGTGCGCGAGCGCCGCGTCACGAAGATCGGGGAAATGGCCACGAGCGCAGCCGCGCTGCGGGCCGAGACGATGGTTGCCGCGCGGGAACGCGCGTTGCTCGATGTGCATCGTCAATACGAAATTCATAACGAGACACCCACGGGCTGCGCGTTTTTCGTGGCCGAACGGCGCGACCAGCGGGGCGAGCGTCTATGTCCCGGTCGCGGACGAGATCGACTATCCCGCGATCTGGAGGCCGCGCGCAACCGCCGGCAAAGCAGACGTACGTGGCAAGCGTTCAGTTGTGGGAGAAAAGCGATGTCCATTCAGGAATATGCGCCGTATCGCGGCTGCAATATCGAGGTGAACGTTACGCTATCGAAGACGCATTGGCTCGGTGGCAAATATCGCCGTTATCGCGTGTCATGGACTGTGACGTTGCCCGGCAATCCGGAACAGGAACTGCTGAGTTTTCCGGAACAGTTCGATTTTCTGACCGAGCATGAAGCGTTCAAGTATGGAGAAAATCGGGCGCACACCTTTGTCGATTCGATGTTGTCGACGCCTTCTCAAAGGCGCAGGTTCCGCGACGCGGTCGCTCGGCCCGCAACGCGCCAGGAGGTTTAATGGCTCGCGCCGGCGTGCCCTTTCGGAGCGGTATGGCGCGTCGCCGCGTTTGCCTATGATCCCTTCGAGCTTCGTGCGGCAGACAGAAGCGACCGGAGACACCGGGTCTTCCTGGAAGTCTTGCGACAATCGCAACACCATCTCGCTATCTGGCCTGTTTGCCTTGCCGGTCAACTGCGTAGCGTCGGCAATGCTCCAGATATTCGGCTTGGTTTGCGACGGCCAATTCAACCGGCGGGTTTCGAACCGCTTGCCACCGACAGGCCGGTTCATCGATGTTTGAACCCGATGCGCGCAGAGCGACGATGTTGTTCGGGGGACAGAAAGGTAAATACAATGCGACGCATGGCCGGTTTATCGTTGACGTTTTTTCGACGTAGGAGAAACATCGCACGAGATCGGAGCAGCCCCGTCCGTCCCGCTGCCCCCATGTGTCGCGTTGCGCGCGGTAATCAGGAAAACATCGTCGTGGCTGATCATGCGGCGGCATCGTCCATTACTGCCCTCCTGGCAGAGTCTGAATCAAGGCTGGTCGCGTCATCAACTCCCTTGCGGGTGACCCGCGGAAACGAGGTGCGAGTTGTGCCAATCCGAGCGAGCACGCATGCGGGACTCCCATGAGCCGGTAGCCGCCGGGCTTCGAAGCACGTCCTGGACGCCGACGCTCAGCGGCTCGCTGCTCGCGCTCGTGTTCTGGTGGCAGTCACTGACGCCGACACTGATTCCGCGGTCGTGGGGAACGCAAACCGTGGTCGGCGCGTTCTGTCTGGCCATCGGCTATGGGATAGGCACATTGGTCGGCCGCGGCGTGCATCGGCTGCTGGAGCGATGGGGGCGCGTGGTCGGCAGCGAGATCCGACGGCGCAGCTGGATCGTTCTGGCAGCGGCGTGGCTCATTGCACTATTCGTTGGCTCGAAGCTATGGCTCGGCTGGCAGAACGAGCAGCGTAGTTTCATGGGGATGGCGCCGATCGCCTGGTTCGACGCCGTGCTGGTGATCGTCCTATCGCCGTTGAGCGCGGTGTTGCTGGTAGTCATCGGGCGATTGACGGCGTGCGGTGTCGCCGCAGTCAAGCAGGTCATCCAGGGCCACGTGCCCCCGATCGTTTCGGTGCCGGCAACAGCGCTGCTCATCATCGTGATTGGCATGGCGCTCGCTCGCGGAGTGGCCTTTCCCGCCCTCACCACGGTCTCCAACTTCGTCCACGGGCGGGTGAACGAGAACACGACCGAGGGAATCGTGGCCCCCACGTCGCCGGCGGTGTCCGGCAGCAGCACGTCGTTCGTCGCATGGGACACCTTGGGCCGCATGGGGCGCGGCTTCGTGGCGACAGCGACAAACAAGCAAGAGCTCGCGAAGTTCCACGGGACTGATGCGAGACTGGTCGATCCGGTGAGGGTCTACGTGGGAGTGCGTTCCGCGGACTCCCTCGAGCAGCGTGCGCAGATTGCGGTCCGCGAGCTCGAGCGCGCCGGCGGGTTCGAGCGGAAAGTGCTGGTCGTGTGGATACCCACCGGCACGGGCTGGATAGTCCCCAAAGCCGCAGCTTCGCTGGAGCAACTGCACCGTGGCGACACGGCGATCGTGGCGATCCAATACTCTTTCCTGCCTAGCCGACTCGCCATTTTCATGGATGCTGGTCTCGCGAACGAGGCGGGTGTCACGCTCTTCAACGCGGTTCGCGCCCGATGGTCGATGCTCCCGCCGAAACGACGGCCAAAGCTCGTTCTGTTCGGCAAGAGTCTTGGCGCCGCGGGGGTGGAAGCGCCTTTCGTCGGGAAAGACGCCTCTGCCTCGGTGGCCAACATGATGGCCCGAACGGATGGCGTGCTGATCGTCGGCGCCAAACAAAGCAACCCGATCCATTCGCAACTCACTCGCGAGCGCGATAGCGGGTCGCCCTTCTGGCAGCCGATCTTCGATGGGGGGCGTTCGGTACGGTTCTTGAACCGCGATCCGCATCAGATGGCATTGGACACCGACTGGCCGGCCCCGCGAATCGTGTACCTTCAGCATCCGGCCGATCCGGCCGTGTTCTGGAGTGCCAGTGCGTTCTGGTGGCCGCCCGAATGGCTGGCTCGGCCACGTGGCTTCGACGTGCCTGACGCCATGCATTGGTTTCCCATCGTCTCGGGCGTGCAGGCGGTGGGCGATCTGATTCACCAACTCGGCGTGCCGGCGGGTTTTGGTCACAACTACTCGTCGGAGGACTACGTCAACGGTTGGGCCAGCGTGGTGCCTCCCGAGGGCTGGACGCACGCCGATACCGAACGACTGGCCCGGTTCCTCGACCAGATTGCCGGCGATGAATCAGAGCCGTGACCGAGCTGAAGGCGAACGGATTGGGGCGGTGCCGCTGCAGCTTGCGGCGCGCACCGCAGAACATGGTCTGGCTAACGCCAGGCTCGTGTGAACTCGCCGACCACGCGCGCCAGATGCGCCTGCATCGCCGTGCGCGCGGCGGTCGCATCTCGCGCCATGATGGCCGCAAAGATGCGCTGATGGTCATCCTGTGAAGCCGCCCGCAATGCGGGAGTATGAAAGTGCTCCTCGATCTTTTTCCACAACGGGTCGGCACGGGAGTTGTCCCACATCGCTGTCACCACGAGCCGGAGCATTTCGTTTCCCGTCGCCCGCGCGATCGCCAGATGGAAATCACGGTCGGCGGCCTCGTTCGCAGCCTTGTCGTCCATGTTTTCGCGCATCGCGCGCAACGCGGCGAAGAGCCGGTCGAGGTCTGAATCTTTGCGCTCGGTAGCGGCTAAGGCCGCGATCCCGCTTTCGATCACCGCCCGCGCGCGCAGCGTCTCGATCGGGCCCAGTCCGCGCGGCAGTTTAAACATGGCGGAGCGCGCCTGCGGCGCTTCTGCCACATAGATACCCGAGCCGACACGGACCTCGACCACGCCCTGCACTTCCAGCGCGATGATCGCTTCCCTCACCTGCGTGCGGCTCACGCCAAAACGCTCGGCCAGCGTGCGCTCGGAAGGCAGGCGCGCACGCGGCCCGACGTCGCCGGCGACGATCAGATCGTAGATCTGCTTCGCGAGCCCGACATAGGAACGGTCGGTCGCGTCCTCATCGGCGGCGCGGCCGGTTGGCATGTGCGAAAGATCGGCCATTCAGGATTCCCGAAAGCTTCGAAGCCGCCCAAGAATTGGCTCGAGTTCGCCAAAATGGTACACCAATTGCCGGCGTCAGCCTGCATCGACCTGACCCCGCGTTTGCCGCCCATCGAACCCGTACAGCAGGAGTTTCAGACTACTCGAATCTTCCCGCGACGCCGTGGTAAACCACTATCGCGCGCGGATTGGTATGCCAGTACTGTCAGACGTGACTGCGTTCGCGCCGGCCCTTCGTTTTGCTTCGAGGCGGCGCCGTTGAAGAGGTCATAGCGCTGCTTCGGCGAGTCCGAGTCAGCCCCCGCTGCAGCACATTCCGCAAGATTCCCTGCTTCACGCACAGAATTCGGCGGCGATCCATGACCGCCATGTTCGCCGGCAATCGGCAAGTTCAATCCAACAAAAGGGAGACGACATGCTTTCAGGAATCCAGGTGCTTCGAGCGGCGGCGACCGCGGCATTCACGCTGTGTGCAAGCGCGGCTTTCGCGCAGGCATCGTTCGTTTCAGGACCGTCCAGCGATCCAACCTGCATGGTCCCCTGGAAGAGCGACACGAAGTTCATCAAGTATCCGAAGAAGAACGGGCCCTACCGGATCGCACTCGTGAACGGCTATATCGCGAACACCTGGCGTATCCAGATGATCAAGACAGCCAAGGCCTATACGGCGCAGCCGGCCGTCGCCGCCAAGCTCAAGGAATTCAAGGTCGTCTCGACCGGCGAGGACGTGCCGGCGCAAATCTCGGCCGTCAACAACTTCATCGATGCCGGCTATGACGCGGTCATCGTGGACGCGCAAAATCCCGCCTCATTCGGCCCCGCGATCCGCCGCGCGAAGAAGGCCGGCGTCGTGCTGATCGCGTTCGACAACATCCTCGACAGCGAAGACGCGATCAACGTCAACGTCGACCAGTACGGGCTCGGCGTGCTGTGGGCCAAGTGGCTCGCGAGCCACCTGTCGAACGGAGGCAAGGTGCTCGAGGTTCGCGGGGTGGCGGGCACGTCGGTCGACACGGACCGGCACAATGGTTTCCTGAAAACGTTGGACGACACCGGCAAGAAGTGGAACGTCGTCCAGGTCTACGGCAAGTGGGACGACGGGGTCGCGCAAAAGGCCACCGCCGACGCGATTGCCGTGCAGGGCCATTTCGATGGAATTTCGGCGCAAGGCGGCGACACGGGAGTCGTGCGCGCGATGATCGATGCGAAACATCCGTTCGTGCCTTTCGGCGGCGAGACCGAGAACGGCTTTCGCAAGTTCTGCGCGCAGTATGGGAGCCAGGGCCTGAAGTGTACGTCGGCGGGCACCGGTCCCGCGCAGGTGGCCGTGGCGATCAAGACGGCGCTCGCCGCGCTGGACGGCCAGACGATCCCGGTCTCGATCAAGCTGCCGCTCGACGTCACCGACGATTCGAAGCTGAAGGCGGGCGTCAACTATTTCCCGAACGACTCCGACAACTTTTTCGTCGGCAACTCGTTTCCGACTTGCGGCATCAATTTCTCTGCGCAGGAAATCATGAAGCAGAGCCAGGGCAACCAGTGATCGGATGATGGCCGGGATGTGACCGGAGACGAAGCATGCTGCAGGATGCAGAGCAGCCGTTCTTTCAGATGTCTGGCGTGTCGAAAAGCTACGGCGGCGCCGTCGCGCTGGATCACGCTGAGCTCACGGTGCGCAGGGGCCGCATTCACGCGATCCTCGGCGAGAACGGCGCGGGCAAGTCCACGTTGCTGAAGGTGATGTCCGGCGTCGTACAGCCGGACGAGGGCACGATGCACTTCGATGGCCGGCAGGTCTCGTTCGCGTCGCCGGCCGAGGCGAACGCGGCCGGCATCGTCTGCGTCTATCAGGAACTGTCGCTGATCCCCGACTTGAGCGTGGCGGACAACATCTTCGCTTCGCACCCGCCGCGACGTTTCGGCATGATCGACCGCCGGGCCCAGCGCCGCCAGGCCGAGGAGGCGCTCGCCCGGGCGGGCGCCGCCGACATCAATCCGCTTGCGAAGGTCCGTGACCTGCCGCTGTCGCGCCAGCAGATGGTCGAGCTCGCGAAGGGGCTGGCACACGCGCCGCGCATTCTGATCCTCGACGAAGCCACCTCGGCGCTGACCGCGGCCGACGTCGCGCGCGTGATCGAGGTGCTCAAGCGCCTGCGCGAAGAGGGGCTCGCGCTGCTGTTCATCTCGCACCGGATGCACGAGGTGAAGGCGCTCGCGGACGAATGCACGGTCTACCGGAACGGTCGTCATGTGATGAGCTTCGAGGCGGGCACGCGCTCCGACAACGAGGTCGTCGAAATGATGATCGGCCGCAAGTACCAGCATGCGTTTCCGGCCAAACCCGCCGGCGACCGCAGTGCCGCTCCGGTTCTCGCCTGCCGTGATCTCGCGTGGAACGACACGCTGCAAGGCATCAGCTTTTCATTGCAGCCCGGCGAAATCCTCGGACTGGGCGGCCTCGACGGACAAGGCCAGCGCGAACTGCTGCTGGCGCTGTTCGGCGTGTTGCGCGGGTGCGCCGGCAAGATCGAGATCGACGGCAAAGCCGTGTCGATCGGCAGTCCGACGGCCGCGCGCGCCAACGGCATCGGTATGGCGCTGATACCGGAGGACCGCAAGACCGAAGGCTTGATGCTGCCGATGTCGGTACGCGAGAACCTGTCGTTTGCCGCGCTCGATCGCATGTCCACCGCCGGCGTAATCGATCGCGACCGCCAGCAGTCGCTCGTCGACCGGACGATGGAGCTGCTTGCGATCAAGTCGTTCAGCGTCGACGCGCCCGTGAGCTCGCTGTCGGGCGGCAACCAGCAGAAGGTGGTCATCGCGAAGTGGCTGATCCGGCAGCCGAGGATCCTGCTGCTCAGCGACCCGACGCGCGGTATCGACGTCGGCACCAAGCAGGAGCTCTATCAGCTGCTCAGGCGCCTCGCCGACGAAGGCGCCGCGATCTTGTTCTATTCGACCGACTACGACGAGCTGATCGGCTGCTGTGACCGTGTGCTCGTGCTGTACGAAGGCAGGATCAAGAAGGAACTCGTCGGCTCGGCGATCACCGAGCAGAACCTGATTGCCAGTGCACTGGACCTGCCCGTCGGACAGATTTCGCCTTCCACGGGGGTCGCGCTATGAGCGGGCTGCGTTACTGGTATGCGGAAAATCGCGGGGCCGTGTTCGCGTTCGGCCTGTTCGTGCTGATGTTCGCGATCTACCTGGTCAACTATCCGTCGGCGTTGTCGGCCAACGTGTTTCAGACGGCAGCGAACAAGGCGGTGCTGCTCGCGCTCGTCTCGATGGGGCAGGCGCTCGTCGTGCTGACGGCCGGCATCGACCTGTCGATCGGCATGACACTGGTGCTGACGAATTGCATCGGCTCGTGGATCGTCACGGGCGACGCGCTGCACAGCGCGCTCGGCATCGCCGGCGTGCTCGCGGCGGGCGCGCTGTGCGGCGCGCTGAATGCCGTGATCATCATTTTCGGCCGGCTGCAGCCGATCGTGACGACGATCGCGACGGGCGCCGTCTACTACGGCCTGGCGCTGCTGCTGCGCCCCGTGCCCGGCGGCTCGATCAACGAGGACCTCGCCGACGCGCTGACCGGCAAGGTCGCCGGCGTCCTGCCGGCGAGCTTGCTGATTCTGCTCGCGGCGACGCTGATCGTCTGGATTCCTTTCAAACGCTCGGCGGTCGGGCGCGCGGCGTACGCGACCGGCTCGTCCGAACCCGCGGCTTTTCTGTCGGGCATGCCGATCCGCCGCGCGAAGTTCGCCAGCTATACGCTGGCCGGACTGCTCACTGCGATCGGCGGCCTATTCCTGACGTTCTTCACCGACACCGGCGAAGCGAGCCTCGGCAGCGCCAACTCGTACACGCTGTTTTCGATCGCCGCGGTGGTGATAGGCGGCGTGTCGCTGCTGGGCGGCAAGGGCAGCGCGATTGGCGCGATCTTCGGCGCATTCGCGTTCCGCTCGATCGGCGACCTGCTGTTCGTGTTCAACGTCGATGCGCTGTGGCAGCCGCTATTCCAGGGTGTGATTCTTCTGCTCGCTGTCGCGATCGGCGCATGCGGGCTGTTCAGGGTACGCAACCGTCTGGAGTGGTTTCAATGAGCCACGTTTCAGCGACCGGCCGGACCACGTTCGTGTCGAGGCTCGCGCGCAGAATCGACAAACCGATCGTGATCGCGTTCGCGTGCATCGTCGCGCTGCTGCTCGTCGGCGGGATGTATTCGCGCAACTTCACGTCGCCGGAGTACATCCTGCTGCAACTGAAGGTCGGCGCGTTCCTCGGCATCATCGCGACCGGCCTGATGATGGTGATCCTGCTCGGCCACATCGACCTGTCGCTGCCGTGGACCATCACCGTCGGCGCAATGATGGCGTGCGCGGTAGCGGGGCACGGCGAACTCGGACGGATCCTCGCGATACCGGTCGGGATTGGTTGCGGCGTGCTGATCGGCGTCGTCAACGGCATCCTCGTTGCGCTGCTGCGCATTCCGTCGATGATCGCCACGCTCGCGACCAATGCGGTCGCACAGGGCATCATGATCGTCTATACCGGCGGATCGTCGCCGCAGGATTCCGCGCCACAGGTGATGCGATGGCTCGCGGCGGGCTGGCTCGTACCGGGCGTGCCGAATGCCGTCGCGCTATGGCTCGTGATCGGCGGCGCCACGGTGTTCCTGTTGTCGCGTACGACCTTCGGCCGCACGCTGTACGCGATCGGCAATACCGAACGCGCGGCGTATCTGTCCGGCATCAATACGCGGCTCGTGACCGTGGCCGCATTCGCCGTGTGCAGCGCCTTCGCGGCGTTCGGCGGCGTATTGCTCGCCGGTTATGCGTCGAAGGCAGCGCAGTCGATGGGCGATGCCTACCTGTTGCCGGCGATCGCGGCAGTCGTGCTCGGCGGCACATCGATTCTGGGTGGACGAGGTTCATACCTCGGCACCGTGGCTGGCGCGATCCTCATCACGCTGCTGCAGTCGATCCTTTCAGTTGCGCAGATGCCCGAGGCGGGACGTCAGATCATCTACGGCGCGGTGATAGCGGCAATGTTGCTGCTGTATGGGCGCAGCAAGCGGGAAGCGTAGGTTTGAGTCGATCCGCTGGCGCGTCCTCCCGGCCCACCAACGGCAACGGCTCCAAGCCTCTCGACTACCCTGCCAAGCGCAAGCTCATCCATGAGCATCCACCCACGCGCGCGCCCAATCCAGGCCTGCATGGTGGGCTTCCTCCTCGCTATCGAATAGTCCCAGAATGCCTG
The DNA here is from genome assembly GCF_050435345.1 of Paraburkholderia sp. 32. Taxonomy (NCBI): domain Bacteria; kingdom Pseudomonadati; phylum Pseudomonadota; class Betaproteobacteria; order Burkholderiales; family Burkholderiaceae; genus Paraburkholderia; species Paraburkholderia sp. 32. Next base: position 182,986 of record NZ_JBNDKD010000002.1, on the reverse strand, counting down.
ATGCTTCGATCAGCTTTCCGCCTCGCGTAATGGTTCCGCTCGCCGCATAGCGCTCCGGTTGCAGGATGCCTTCGCCTTCCTGCTGAAGGATGGCATGCCCCCACAACGTGTACCCGTCGTAGTCGATCGTTTCCATTAGCGCACGACCCTGACGGATGCGGCGCGAGTCGTCACTCGAAGCATGTTCGCGCGTGCCTCTGGTGGATTCCAGACCTCAGCGTAGTCCGATGCGTGCGCGCCCGTGCAAGGCGTCATGATCAGAACCGTGAATCCTGTCTTTTTCAAGATTTCTCCTTTCCAGCGATTTTCTTCAGCGGCTCGTCGCTACTTTCACTTTGTCCGGCACCTCCGGCATCCCTACCGAAGCAGGTCGGGAATTCAGGCAAACGCAGCGAGTCAGCTGCGGTGCAGTATGGCCGAGTGTGTCATTCACCGCTTTGAATCCGTTTCGATTGCCGCAGCGCGGAAAAGACGCCTGGGCATTGAGACCTCACTTGCGGGGAGCTATCGCGGAGACTGGTCGTTCGCTCGCCGCGGTCGACGAGCGTTTCGCGCTGGTCGGCGCGGGTTGAAGATGTGACATTGTATCGTCAGCCTGAGGGAGTCCTGATAGTCGCCCCCGATAGCGTCACATCCGCTGTATATGTAAGCCGCGAAACGAGTCGACGAAGGAACGTTTCGTGCGAGCGCTACAGCATCCCTGGTTTCCCGACGGTCAGGCGAATGCACTCTTCCCCCGACAGGGGCACCGCGCCCCGCGCCGCACAAGGTAGTACGCACGCTGCCTCGTCGCAGCCCGCCCGCTCGTGGGCCGCCGATCTCGGGCCGGGGCTGGCAAGTCTCGGCTGCGATAACGATCCCAGCGGTATCGCCACATATTCACTCGCGGGCGCGTGGTACGGCTACGACCTGCTGTGGACCTGCGTGCTGTCGTATCCGTCGATGGTCGCGTTGCAGCTGGTCTCGACGCGTGTCGCCGCCGTCACTGGACATGGCCTGACCGCGAACATGCGCGCGCACTATTCGCCGGTGTTCTTCTATTTGGCGGTGGCGCGGTTCGTGATTGCCAATACGCTGAATATCGCCGTCAATGTGATGGCGATGGCCGCGGTCGTGCAACGCTTCACTCATGGGCCGCTTTGGTTGCTTGCCCTCGCATGCGGTTGCACCTCGATTGCGTTGCAGTGGTTCATTCCCTATGCGCGCTATGCGCAGGTGCTCAAATGGTTGATGCTGCCGATGCTCGCGTATGCCGGCGTGCTTCTGATCGTCGATGTGCCGTGGCACACGGTCGTGCTGCGCTCGCTCGTGCCGCATGTCGAGTGGAAAGAAGATTTCGTCACGATGCTGATGGCCGTACTCGGTACGACGATGAGTCCCTATCTGCTTTTTTCGCAGGCCGAGCAGGAAGCGCAGGAAGAACATCGACAGCACGAACAGCACGCGTCGCGAGGCGATCGACGTTCGTCAGAGCAGCTTCGCCGGGCGCGCATGCAGACCTTGACGCGCACCGCGCTATCGAGCGTGGCCGCATTGTGCATCATGATTGCGGCTGCGGCGACGCTGCATGGTGCACAGACGCGGCCCGGCGAGCCCATGGAGCTTTCCAGGGTGCTCGAACCGCTAGTGGATGGCTACGCCGGCACACTGCTGGGGCTTGCACTGATCGGCTCAGCGCTGCTCGCCCTGCCTTCGCTTGGGGGTTCCGCTGCGCAAGCGGTCGCGAGTTCGTTCGACTGGCCCCACGGCCAACGGCGTGATCGGCGCATTGCTGTTCTGCTCGTTGCGCTCGCGGGGCTCGGGACGCTGCTTGGCGTTGCGCTCGGCCTATGGCACGTCGACCCTGTCAAGGCGCTGTACTGGAGCGCCATCGTCAACGGTATGACCATTACGCCCGTGCTGGTGCTTCTGGTGCTGCTGAGTGCGAAACGAGAAGCGGTCGGCGAAATCGTCGCGCACTGGTCGTTACGCGCGCTCTGCTGGCTCGCGACCCTGATCACCGGTGTGGTCGTGGTCGCGCACTTCGTGCTCGAAGTGGCGGAGCGCGTGTCCTGATGAACCCCTCACGCCCGATTTGCACCGCAGACGCGCAGGCTACCTCACGCTTTTGAGACGTTCAGCGAGGCGAGCGAACATCGCGTCACACCATGGGTATGCCCGGACAGCACGATGCCCCCATGCTCTCGCGGACCGATCGTGGCGAACAGGTTGGCCTTGGTCCGCTCGGCGTTATGGAACAGCTCGCTGTCCACACCTGGATCCGCGAGGTATTGCTGCACGAAGCCGATCAGTTCCAGATTGGAGTCGCGGCTGACAGTCGCAAAACCGATCAGCCGTTCGAGCAGCGCACGGCTCGACAACTCACTCATCGCCGGGCACTCCGTAGCTCGGCGCCGCGGTTGGATTCAACGCGCGTGCGATGTAGTCCCGCATCTGCGGCCGATACGCTTGCCAAAGCGCGGCAAGTTTGCCGATCGGATCGTCGTCGGCCCAATCGACACGCAGATCGACGCTCGGCCAGACGTGTGTATCGACGATCTTCAGAGCCGCCGAATGCACGGGCCCTGCTTCTCCGCCAGCTTCGACGGCCGCATGCATCGCGTGCAGCAGACGATCGGCGAGCGCGCCTTGTGCGCTCTCGAACGCTTTCACCATCGCGTCGATCACCGGCTTGCCGGCGAGCAGATTGCCCGCTGCCACACACTGATTTCCCGCGACGGCGTGATGCACGCCGAGTGCTTCCTTGCCGGTGAACATCGCGGTCCGCCCCTCACTGTCGACCACCGTCACCTGCCGGTATTCGCTCCATTCGCTCGCGCCTAGCGCCCGTTCGAGCGCCGTATCCGCCGCGATACGCCCACTTTCCAGCAGATCGAGAATCTGCGGCCCGAGCGCGGGCTGCGTCACGTTCTGCGTCGCCACCGCACCGACGCCCGCGCGCGCCCACGGACACCTCGCACCCACCGCAATGCTCGACGAACTGATCGCGATACCGAGCTGACCGGTCTTGCCACAACGTCCGACGATCGAGAATGTCATGGATAGCTCCTCACGCCTGAGATGGCTTCCAGTTGTCCGGAATCACGGCGATCACGTCGATTTCCATCAGCCATTGCGGCTGGCCGAGCGCGCTGACGCACAGCCCCGTCGAAATCGGAAACACGCCCTTCAGCCACTTGCCGACTTCCTGATACACCGGCTCGCGATAACGAGGATCGATGATGTAAGTCGTCGTCTTGACGATATGCGACAGGTCGCTGCCGGCTTCCTCGAGAAGTTGCTTGACGTTCTTCATCGCCTGCTCGGCCTGCGCGCGCGGATCGCCGAGACCGACCAGGTTGCCGTCGAAATCCGTACCGACCTGGCCGCGCACATAGACCGTATTGCCCGCGCGAACCGCCTGGCAAAGATCGTTATCGAGCGACTGGTTCGGGTACGTATCCTTCGTATTGAACATGCGGATGCGGGTATGCGTAGGCATCAGTTCACTCCCACTTCTTTGGTCTTCGGCGCGTGCGATTCGTCGCACGCGGTATCGGTTGGATTCGCGCCGTGCACGCCGCGCGCGTCCTGCCGACGCTGCGACGCGTCGCGATACGCGAGGTATTTGCGCTGCGTGACGATGTGATCGGCGATGTGCTTTGCGTCGTGCCAGACGCCCCAGATAAACGACGACGCGCGCCGCGACAACCACGGCAAGCCGAGGAAATACACGCCCGGTTCCTTCGATACACCGCGCTGATGCTGCGGCTTGCCCTTATCGTCGAATGCGTTCACGTGCAGCCAGCTGAAATCGACGGCATAGCCGGTGGCCCAAATGATCGTGCTCACACCCGCCTTCTTCAGATCCAGTTCCGGGAGCGGATGCGTCACGCACTCCGGGTCGGGTGGAATCAGGCGTGCGTCGGGGTCTTCCGGCAGGTCCGCGCCGTTGCGCTCGACGTAGTCGTCGGCCGCGTCCAGTAGCGACATCAGGTTTTCGTCGCCACGCTTCAGATTGGCGGCGAGGTCCTGTTCGAACGTCGCAACGCCATTCGCGAACGATTTCGTCGTGCCGACCAGCGTCATGCCCTGATGAGCGAGCCTGCGAAAATCGATGGTCTGGCCGCCGTACGCGCCGCTGACGGCAATGGTCACATGCTCGCGTCCCGGCACGGCGACTTCCTTGTCCCATTCGCCGAGTACACCCAGCCACCAGCAGAAATCGCGACCGCGATAGGCGCGCGGCGGACGGTCGTGCGCACCGACGGACAGATAAACCTTGCGGCCCGCGCGTTGCAGTTCGTCCGCGATCTGCACGCCGGACGAACCCGCGCCAACCACGAGCACCGCCCCTTCGGGCAGCTGCGCCGGGTTCCGATAGTGGGCCGAATGAAGCTGCATGAGCTCGACGCCCTGTGGCGCGATGGGGGGAATGACGGGCCGCTGGAACGGCCCCGTCGCAACGACCACGCGACGGGCTTCGATCGTGCCATCGGACGTTGCGACCGTAAATCCTGCCCGGCCCTTCAGACGCTCGACGCTCGTGACTTCGACGCCCGTGCGGATCGGCGCATCGAACTTGCGCGCATAGGCCTCGAAGTAATCGGCGACCTGATCCTTGGCGGCGAACCCATCAGGATCGAGTCCTTCGAACTCCATATTAGGGAAGCGGTCGTGCCAGGCGGGACCATTGGCGACCAGTGAATCCCAGCGGCAGGTACGCCAGCGTTCGGCAATGCCGTCGCGCTCCAGCACGAGATGGGGTACGCCGAGTTTGCTCAGGTGTTCGCTCATTGCCACGCCAGCCTGACCCGCGCCTATGACCAGCGTGTCGATCGACAATTTTTCAGCCGACATGGCCTTCTCCTTCTGAAAAGCGCTCTGGATTCAGGTCACTCTCTCTCTTCGGTCGGACAGAATGTACGCCGCGCGGCGGGCAACAAAAACTATATTTTAAAAATGCTTTGCATCGTTTTTCGCTATGCAATCGACAATTGGCGAGCGACAATCGGTTCGACCGAACACGGAGCAACTGATGGACGGCAACTCGATACGCTACTCGTTGCGTCAGCTCAGGTATTTTGTCGTCACGGCCGAGACGCTTTCGTTCACCGCCGCGGCAAAGCGCCTGCACATTTCGCAGCCGTCTATCTCGACGTCGCTCGCGGATCTGGAGGAATCGTTCGGCGTCCAACTGTTCATCCGCCATCACGCCAGCGGGCTGTCGCTCACGCAACCGGGCCGCGATCTGCTCGGCCACGCTCGCAATCTGCTTCAGAACGCCGAAGAATTGCAGCTGACCGCGAAGGAAATCGACGGCGGCATGTCGGGCTCCATCTCGCTGGGCTGCATGGTGTCGCTGGCCCCGCCGCTGATGCCAGGCATCATCAGCCGCTTCGTGCGGGACTATCCGGCGATCACCTTCCGTACGACGGAAGCGCATCAGGACACGCTTTTGAGCGGCCTGCGCGACGGCTCGCTCGATATCGCGCTGACCTACAGCCTCGATATCGCCGATGGAATCGCGTTTACCCCGCTGCTTTCGCTGCCACCGTATGTCATCCTGCCTAAAACACACAGGCTTGCACGGGCCCGCAAAGTGTCGCTGGCCGATCTGCTGCCCGAGCCCTATGTGATGCTGGACCTGCCGCATAGCCGCGAGTACTTCTCCGCGCTGTTCGACGCAGTCGGCAGCCGCCCTACCGCGGCTTTCCGGTCGTCACAGCCTGAAGTGGTGCGTGGCATGGTTGCCAACGGCTTGGGTTACAGCATACTCAACTTCCCGCTGAAGTCGACCCGAACAGTGGACGGCGAAGACTTCGTGATTAAACATTTCAAGGAAAGCGTCAATGCGACGACGCTTGGCATCGCACTATCGGGCGCCGTCAAGCCGCGCGAGGTTGTGAAGCGCTTCTCGGCATTCTGTGAAACGTATATTCGGCGCCTCCACATCGGTTAGCGGCCCGGAAAGCCTCTCGGCATAGGCTTGAGCTATGCACTGCATGCAAAAACAATATTTTACCTAGCAATTTGGATTGTTAGATTGGTGCTCATCGGATGCACACACTGATGGGGGGCCCCCTATGTCAGCCATTCTTCAGTCGACGGACACTGAGCTCGACATCGTTCGCGCCCTGCGCGAGAACTGCGAGCGTCCGTTCGGGGATGCACACGCAATGCCGCCGGCCGTCTACACGTCGGAGGCGTTTCTCGCGCTCGAACGGCGCGACGTGTTTCGCCACGAGTGGTTGTGCGTGGGCCGCGCGAGCGCGCTCGCACAGTGCGGCGACTATCTGACCGCGCAAATCGACGACCAGCCGGTGTTCGTGCTGCGCGATGCGAGCGGTGCGTTGCGCGCATTCTCGAATGTTTGCCTGCACCGGATGTCGGTATTGCTTGAAGGGCGCGGCAACGTGCGCCGGATCGTGTGCCCCTATCACGCATGGAACTACACGCTCGATGGTTCGCTCGCGGGCGCGCCGTTGATGGATCGGCAGCCGGGCTTTTGCAAGGAACAATACAAGCTGCCTGCCGTGCGCTGCGAGACTTGGCAAGGCTGGATCTACGTAACGCTCAACGCGCACGCGCCTTCGGTGGAATCGCATTTGTCCGGGTTGACGAAGCTGATCGAGCCGTACGGCATGAGCAACTACGTCGAGACCTTCCACGAAGAGCACGTGTGGGACACCAACTGGAAGATCCTCGCGGAAAATTTCATGGAGAGCTATCACTTGCCGATGCTGCATCGCGCAACGGTCGGGCCGCACTCGAAGCTCGAAGAAATGGAATGTCCGCCGGGCTTGCCCGCGTTCAACTATCACTGGATCACCAAGGAAGCGTCGCTGCCGATCGGCAACGCGCATCCCAGCAATACACGTCTGCTAGGGCACTGGCGCCGTACCACCGCGCTGCTGGCGATCTACCCGACACACCTGATCACGCTGACGCCCGGCTACTTCTGGTATCTGATCCTGCAGCCGCGGGGCGTCGGCCGCGTGCATATCCGCTTCGGCGGCGGCCTCGCACCGGATTTCGTCGACGATCCGCGGGCCGCCGATTACATGGCTACGCTGAAGACGCTGCTCGACGAAGTCAACGCCGAGGACCGGCGCGGCGTCGAGGCCGTGTTTCGCGGCGTGCACGCGCCACTCGCGAAGCCTGGCCATCTGAGCCCTCTGGAACGGCCGAATTACGACTTCGCCCGCTATCTGGCGGGACGCCTGGGCGCGAAGTGATTTGCCGCCCCACGTGGACCGCCAACACTCTGCCGAGTTACCCATGTCAAGCCAACCATTTATTTCGTTCGACGGCGTCAGCAAGTCATACGACGGCGTGCATAGCGTCGTCGAGGGACTCGATCTCGATGTCGCGCACGGTGAATTCGTTTCGCTGCTCGGTCCGTCCGGTTCCGGCAAGACCACGACACTGATGATGCTCGCGGGATTCGAAGCGCCGACGCGCGGTGAAATCCGCCTCGCCGGCAAGCGTCTGGACGACAAGCCACCGCATCGGCGCGATATCGGCATGGTGTTTCAGAACTATGCGCTGTTCCCGCACATGACGATTGCCGAGAACGTCGCGTTTCCGCTGTCGGTGCGCAAGATAAGCCGTAGCGAACAGAAAACGCGCGTGACGCGCGTGCTGGACATGGTGGAGTTATCGCATCTGGCGGGGCGGCGTCCGTCGCAACTGTCCGGTGGCCAGCAGCAGCGCGTTGCGCTTGCCCGCGCGCTGGTTTTCGAGCCGAGCGTGGTGCTGATGGACGAGCCGCTTGGCGCGCTCGACAAGCGCCTGCGTGAAACCATGCAATACGAAATCATGCGGCTGCATCGCGAACTGTCGCTGACGATCGTCTACGTGACCCACGACCAGAACGAAGCGTTGACGATGTCGGACCGCGTCGCCGTGTTTTCCGATGGACGCATCCAGCAGGCCGCCGCACCGACCGAACTCTACGAAAACGCAGCGAATGCGTTCGTTGCCAATTTCGTCGGCGAGAACAATGGACTGACCGGTCGCGTCGATTCCGACGGCGGGGAATGGGCTGCGATGCAGCTGGCCGACGGCAGCACTGTGCGCGGACGCCCAGGCGCGGGGCTCGCGTCGGGCGACACGGCGGTGCTGGCGCTGCGTCCCGAGCGCGCGCACATCGCGGCGACGCCGGACGCCGTGCAGGAAGCGACCCGGCAGAACATGAACATCGTGCACGCGCTTGTCGAGGAACTCGTTTACTGCGGCGATCATCATCGCGTGCATCTGAAGCTCGGCCATGGCGAAAGCATGGTCGTCAAGCTGCCGAACACACAGCACCATGACCTGCCCGCGCTCGGCCGCCAGACCGCCGTGACCTGGCGACGCGACGACTGCAAGGTGCTGCCAGCAATGGCGGCCGCGCCGCAATCCACCGCCGCGTCCGGCGGCGTCGACTATTCCACCGTTTCCGTTCCCTCGTCCGCCTCGCCACTTATCGCAGGAGCCAACTAGAAATGAAAACCACACTCTCGTCCTTCCGGACCACCATCGCGGCGTGCGCGCTCGGGGTGTTTGCCACGGCCACGGTTCACGCGGCCGAAACGATTTCCGTCGTCACCTTTGGCGGTGCGTATGAAGCTGCCGCGAAAAAGGCATGGTTCGAACCGTTCACTGCGAAAACCGGCGACCAGTTCTCCACCGAGTCCTACGATGGCGGCCTCGCCAAACTGCAAGCGATGGAACAGTCGAAGAACCCGACCTGGGATCTGATCGACCTCGAAACCAACGACGCAATCACCGCGTGCGACGAAGGCCTCATCGCCAAGTTCGACAAGAAGTTGCTCGGCAACACCAGTGACTTCCTGCCGGGCTCGATCAGTGATTGCGCCGTCGCGGCGATGGTATGGTCCACCGTCTATGCGTATGACACCAGCAAGCTGAAATCTGCGCCGACAACCATCAACGATTTCTTCGACCTCAGCAAGTACCCCGGCAAGCGCGGCATGCGCAAGTCGCCGAAGGTCGCGATGGAATGGGCCTTAATCGCCGATGGCGTTGCACCCAAGGACGTGTACAAGACCCTCTCCACGCCGGCTGGCGTCGATCGCGCGTTCAAGAAGCTCGACACGATCAAGCCGAGCATCGTCTGGTGGGAGGCGGGTGCGCAGGCGCCGCAACTGCTCGCCGACGGCGCGGTCGTGATGACGCAGGCGTACAACGGCCGCATCGACGACGCCGTGCACAAGGACAAGAAGCCCTTCAAGATCGTCTGGGATGCACAGGTGTACGACTACGAATGGTGGGCCGTGGTCAACGGCGCGAAGCATGCCGACGCGGCGCGGAAGTTCATCGTCGCATCCTCGACACCGCAGGCCTATGCGGACCTGTCGAAGTACATCGCGTACGCGCCGCCGCGCAAGGACGCCATTCCGCTGATCGACAAGGCGCGTCTGAACGATCTGCCGACAGCGCCGGAGAACTTCAAACGCCCGCTGCAAATCAACGCGACGTTCTGGGCCGACAACGCGGATGCGATCAACAAGCGGTTCCAGAACTGGCTGGCGCAGTAGCGCCAGATCGAACGAACGTCACCCGGGAGATCGAGCACGATGAACACGCAGCTGCCATCCACCGCCCCTTTTGGCCGCGGCCCGCAGGCCGCGAACCGCGAGTCGTTTCGCGCCGCGCGCCGCAAGGCCGCGATGCGCGCGTTGCTGCTGGCTTTGCCGTTGCTCATCTTTCTGCTGGTGACGTTCGTCGCGCCGATCGCGAGCCTGCTCGCGCGCAGCGTGCGCAACCCTGAAGTGCGCGCCGGCATGCCGCAATTGAGCACGGCGCTGGCCGGATGGGACGGTGCGGGCGTACCCGGCGAACCGGCCTTTGCCGCACTCGCGCACGACCTGAAGGACGCCAGCGAATCCGGCCAGCTCGGCAATATCGCGCGACGCATGAACTTCTCTCAACCAGAGTTCCGCAGCCTGCTGTTCAAGACCGCGCGTGCCACACGTTCGCAAACGCCCGCGCAATGGAAGCCCGCCCTGATCGATCTGGATGAACGCTGGAACACACCGGAAACCTGGCGGCTCCTCAAGCGTGCGTCGATCTCGCCCACGCCCGACTATTTGCTGAACGCCGTCGACGCGCAAGTCGCGCCCGATGGCTCGGTGACGTCCGTCGCGGCGGACAGCGCCATCTTCCGCGCAGCCTTCGGACGCACGGTCACGATCAGTGCGACGGTCACGCTGCTGTGCCTGGTGCTGGGTTATCCCGTGGCGTATCTGCTCGCGACATTGCCGGAGGACCAGAGCAACCGGCTGATCCTCTTCGTGATCGTACCGTTCTGGACCTCGCTGCTGGTGCGGACCACCGCGTGGTATGTGCTGCTGCAACCAGGTGGTGTAATCAACGGCGCGTTGCTCCGCTTTGGGCTCATCAATCATCCGTTACCGCTGATTTTCAATCGCACGGGTGTGTTGATCGGCATGACGCACATCCTGCTGCCATACATGATCCTCGCGATCTTTTCGGTGATGAAAGGTGTCCCGCCCGTGTACATGCGCGCGGCGAAATCCCTCGGCGCGCATCCGGCTGTGGCCTTCGTGCGAGTGTATGTTCCGCAAACGCTGCCGGGTGTCGGCGCGGGATGTTTTCTCGTGTTCGTGCTCGCGCTCGGTTATTACATCACCCCCGCCCTGCTAGGCGGCGCCGGCGACGAAATGATCAGCCAGCTGATCGCGTCGCAGACCAACGATCAGCTCAACTGGGGACTCGCGGGTGCGTTGTCGTGCTATCTGATCGCATTCACGGCGGTGTTCTATTTCATCTTCAACCGGCTGGTCGGTATCGACCGCTTGCGCTTTGGCTAACGCGCCGCGCAACCGACGCTAATGGGTTGTCGCTCCTTCGTATGGTTGATCAACAGGCAGACTCAGATGAAAGACGGACGAACCCGGCTACTCTCGGAACGCATCGCGGGCGCGGGACTACGCGTGCATTGCGCGCTCATTTTCTTTTTCCTCGTCGCGCCGATCCTCGCGATCGTGCCGCTGTCGTTCAACTCCGGCTCATTCTTCTCGTACCCGATGCAGGGCTTCTCGCTGCGCTGGTACGCGCAGGCGCTGAGTTCGCCGGACTGGCAACGCGCGTTGGCGAACAGCATCGGCATCGGCGCGGCGTCGACGCTGATCGCGACGGTGCTCGGCACACTCGCCGCGCTCGGCTTGAGCCGCACGCAGTTTCCTTACCGCTCGATCATCATGCCGATCATCGTGTCGCCGATGATCGTGCCTATCGTTGTCGTCGCGGCAGGGTTTTATCTGGTCTTTTCGCCGCTCGGCCTGGTCAATTCGTATCTCGGCGTCGTGCTTGCGCATGCCGCGCTCGGTACGCCCTTCGTGGTGATCACCGTGACGGCTTCGCTGCTGTCGTTCGATCAAAGCCTGCTTCGCGCTGCGTCGGGGCTGGGCGCGCAGCCGTGGGTCGCGTTTCGTCGCGTCACTCTCCCGCTGATCACGCCCGCCGTCGCAACGGGCAGTGTGTTCGCATTCGCGACGTCGTTCGACGAAGTGATCGTCATTCTGTTCATTGGCGGCCCCGAGCAGCGCACCGTGCCGCGGCAGATGTGGAGTGGCATCCGTGACCAGATCGACCCGTCGATCCTTGCCGTGGCCACACTGCTGATGGCGTTCGCCATCGCCCTGTTCGCCTGCATGAACTGGTTGCGCAAGCGCGCAGCGGCGGCCAGCCGCTCGTTTGGCTGAGCCGACTGTTGTGCCGGCGTGATGCCGTGGACATGCGACTTGACGACCTCCCTGTAACCGTCGACCGTTGCCAGCCTCGTTGCGGCAAAGCCGGAACCCTTGGCGCGGTCCGTCCTTGGCTGTTAGTTGCGCTTTTAAAAAGAAAAATATTGAGCGCCTGACTGTGTGGCGATATGCTTCGCATCGCCGCTCAACCACATGCAACGACCGAGGGTCGCGAAGGAAACGACAAAATGCGATTGCGACGCATCACCGCACGACGCTCACCAGTGCATGGCATGGGACTGTTTGCCCTGCAGCCGATCGCCCCGGGCGAACGGGTGATCGAGTACAAGGGGGAAGTGACCAGCTGGCGGCGCGCCGCCGCCCGTCAGCGAGCCGACGCGGGCCACACCTTCGTGTTTGGGCTGTCCAGCGGACGAGTGATCGACGGCAGCCGCGGCGGCAACAGCGCCCGCTTTCTGAACCATGCGTGCGCCCCCAACTGCGAGGCCATCGAGACGGGAGACCGGGTGTTCATTCATGCGCTCGCCACGATCGCACCCGGGGAGGAGCTTTTCATCAATTACGGTCTGTCAGTGGACGGCGCGGTCACCGACGACGTTCGCGCCCAGTACGCGTGTCATTGCGGCGCGCCGGCATGTCGTCGAACCATGCTGGGAAATGACGGACAGTCGTCGTAGTCCTGCCGTCGCGCAGACGCTTCGATGAGCGATTCCTGCGGCGGTTCATCCGACGCGCCTGCCGCGTCTGTGGTGCGCGTCGATGTCTGGAACATGGCCTCGGCGTCGATCGCCGCATGGTCGCCCCGTCGCGCTGCGTCGCGTTTCAAGGTACAACGTCACAGCGCGAACAGCCGCCCAAGCTGAGGCTCGCAATCTCCCACGCCGGCGAGCCGCAACGCGTGCCACGCCATCGCGTAGTTGCTCGATATCACCGGCTTGCCGATCGCCGCCTCCAGCTCCGGAATCAACCCGGCGATGCGCAAGCTCGTGCACGATACGAAAATCGCGTCCACGTCACGATTGCGCGCAAGTCGCTCAACACCAGTTCGCAATGACGCCGCATCGATCCGCGCCACTTCGTTATCGTTCGCATGCTCGAACGACGCCACGCGCGTAATGCCAAGACCGCGCGACTCGATATAGTCGCGCATGTATTCGTTGATCGAACGCACATAGGGAGTAAGCAGGGCCGTACGTTGGACGCCAAGTGCGCGAAGCGCCGCCAGCGCCGCGGTGATCGGCGTAGTGCACGCGGCGTCCGCACGCGCTTCGCGAATCCGCGCGAACACCTTTTCCTCCCCAATCACCATCGACGCGGACGTGCAGCCAAACGCCACCACATCGATACGCTCGGCCGGACGGATCAGCGCGACCGCCGGTGCAATACGGTCCTCCATTTCCGCTAGCCGTTCGGGCGTGATGTCCGCCGAGTTATACACACGGCTTTCGTAGAACGCCACGCCGTCCTGCGTCAGCAAGCCCCGCCACTCATGCTCGATCGTATGATCGGTGGCGAGCACCACGAGCCCAATCGCGGCACGACGGCCGATGCCGTCGTCCAGCGTGAAATCGAGCTTCGTGTACACGTCGTCATGCGGTGCAATCGCACTCATTTCGGAGTCGTCCTGTCATGTCGCGTTCGGGCTCGCGAGTCTCTGTCGTCACTGCCTCTTAAAGGTAGGGGATTGCCGGCGCCTTTGTGTAATGGTTTATACGCAAATACCCTATACCGTCCAACGCACACCGGCTTCTATCATGAAAGAAGCGCTTTAGTGTCAGCGCTCCGGTGAAACCAGCAGTCACGCCGTTGACCTGGTGGGTATGAATCACACGCAATCGCCCCATTTCCGTCCGCTTTCCGATGTCACCGGTATACCCGTGTGGCGGATCGTCCGATCCCTCTCACAATAAGGAGTCTCTAACATGTTTGCTCAGACGATTGGCTGGTCCGGTGCAAAGCGGGGCTCGCGGCAAACGGCCTTTGCGGGCATGGCGGCCGCCGTGGCCCTGCTTGTCGGCATGGCTCCCGGTTCGGCGCTAAGCCAGGGCGCCACCATCAAGATCGGCGTGCCCGTTCCGCTGTCGGGCAGCAGTGCCAATGCCGGCACGGATATTGTCAATGGCGCGAAGCTCGCCGCCGCCAGAATCAACGCGGCCGGCGGCGTGCTCGGCAAGCAGATCGAGCTGGTGCCCGAGGACGACGCCTGTGATGCGCAGACCGCGGTGCAGGCGGCACAGAAACTCGTCGATGCGGGCGTTGTCGCGGTAGCGGGCGGATATTGCTCAAGCGCGGCGCTGCCGGAATCGACAACCTTTCATCGCGCCGGGATTCCCTACGTGCTGGATGCGTCGACGAATCCGCAACTGACCGAGATGGGGTACGACAACGTGTTCCGCACGATCGGCCGTGACGACCAGCAGGGCCCATTCGCGGCAAGCTTCATGAAAGACGTTCTGCACGCGAAGCGCGTGGCGGTGATCGACGACAACACGACCTATTCCAAAGGCCTCGCCCAGAACACCGTGCAAGCCCTGAAGAAGGACGGTGTCGATGTCGTGTACGCCAATTCGATCACCCCCGGACAGATGGACTATTCACCGACGCTCACGCGGGTCTCCTCACTGAAGCCTGACGTGATCTACTACACAGGCTATTTCTCCGAAGCCGGCCTGCTGGTCAAGGAGGCGCGGCAACTGGGTCTGAAAATGACCTTCATGGGCGGCGACGCCACCAATGACCCCACCCTGATGAAGACGGCCGGCCCCGCCGCCGACGGCATGATCATCACGACGGCACCGCTCGCGCAGTTCCTGAGCGGCGCGCACGCCTACGTCGATGACTATATGAAGGCTTACGGGCAAGCGCCGGGACCGTACTCGGTCTATGAATACGACGCTGTCGGAGTCACGGCCAAAGCCATCGCGGACGCAAAATCGGCCCAGCCTGCCGCGATCACCGCGGCTCTGCACAAGATCTCGAACTACCCGGGCGCGACCGGAACGATCTCCTTCAATGCGAAGGGGGACCGCAGTAAAGCGGTGTACATCACCATCATCGTGCACAACGACAAGTTCGAGCCCTACCAGCGGCAGGAAGCGAACGGGCATTGGGTGGCGATGAAGTAGGCGTCATTGCGCGCGCCGCCCCGTCATGAGCGACTTCTTCCAGTTCGTCATCGAAGGGCTGACGACCGGCTCGTTCTATGCCCTCGTCGCCCTCGGCTACACGATGGTCTACGGCATCATCCGGCTGATCAACTTCGCCCATGGCGATCTGTTCATGGTCGGCGCGTTCATCGGCTGGACCGGTCTGATGGTTCTTGCATCCGCGCATCTACCGCTCGCCCTGGCGCTGCTGATCGCCCTTGTGGCCGCCATGACGGTCACAGGCGCGCTCGGCCTGCTGATCGAGCGGCTCGCGTATCAGCCGTTGCTGCGCGCGCCACGGCTGTCGATTCTGATCACGGCGCTAGGCGTCTCGCTGGCGCTGCAAAATGGGGTGCTGCTGATCTACGGCGCGGGCTTTCGCACCTATCCGCACGTGCTGAGCCAGGCCGGCTTCGAACTCCACGGCGTGCAGATCACCTTCGCGCAGATCGGCATCATCGTGACGAGCCTGGCCCTGATGCTGGCACTGTATTTCTTCGTTCACCACACTTTCCTCGGCACCGCGATGCGCGCGCTGGCAATCGATCAGGACGCCGCGCGTCTGATGGGCATCGACGTCGAACGCCTGATCCAGCTCACCTTTCTGCTCGGCTCGGTGCTGGCCGCCGTGGCGGGCGTCATGGAAGGTCTTTACTACACGCAGATCAATTTCTTCATGGGCTTCGTGCTAGGCCTGCGCGCGTTCACCGCCGCTGTGCTCGGCGGCATCGGCAACATCCCGGGCGCGATGGCGGGCGGCATCCTGATTGGCCTGCTCGAAGCCTTCGGCGCGGGCTATGTCTCTTCGCAATGGACCGACGTGTTCGTCTTCGGCGTGCTGATCGCCGTGCTCGTGATCAAGCCGACCGGGCTGTTCGGCGAACGCGTTGTCGAGAGAATGTAGTCCATGAGCGCCAGTCAGGTCTCCGCGCGTTGGGCCAGGCCTCTCGGCGGTGCGCTGCTGGCCGCCGCCGTGGCGCTGCCCGCTGTCGTCAGCAACTATGTCGTCGATGTCGGCCTGACCATCGTCACCTATTCGATCCTGGGTCTTGGGCTGAACATCGTAGTCGGTTATGCCGGGTTGCTCGATCTGGGCTACGCGGCCTTCTTCGCGATCGGCGCATACACGACGGCATTGCTGGAAACCCTGCTGCACTTCTCGTTCTGGGAGACGCTGCCGTTCAGTCTGGCGTTCGCCGGGGTATCGGGCATCGTCATCGGCTATCCCACCCTGCGCCTGCGCAGCGACTATCTGGCGATCGTCACGCTGGGGTTCGGCGAAATCACGCGTATCGTCGCCACCAACCTCGACATCACGGGCGGCCCGAACGGCATCTTCGGCATCGCGAGCCCGAGCCTGTTCGGTTTCGAGATCAGTTCGCCGCTAGCGCTCTACGAACTGGGCATGGCGTTCCTCGTGCTGGTGCTCGTGTTCGCCATCCGGCTCGGCCAGTCGCGGCTGGGCCGCGCATGGACCAGCATCCGCGAGGACGAGGCAGCTGCCGAGGCCGTCGGCGTGCCGACGCTGCGCGTCAAGCTGCTCGCCTATGTGATGGGCGCGCTGATCGGTGGGCTGGGCGGCAGCCTGTTCGCCGCCCGCTTCGGCACCATCGATCCGACCGGCTTCACCTATCTGCAGTCCGTCACGATCCTGATTGTCGTCGTGCTCGGCGGCCGGGGCAGCATTCCCGGTGTGCTCCTCGGCGCCATCATCGTCGCCGGCCTGCCGGAGATTCTGCGTTTTCTCAATCTCTGGCGCATCTTCGCTTTTGCGATCGGGCTCGTGATCCTGATGCTGTTAAGGCCACAGGGATTGTGGCCAGCGCCGTTGCGCCGCGTCGCGCCGGCGCGCAAGGGCGCTGACGCCGATCGCGTCGCTGTGCCCGATCACGCCGTCACCGATGAGGTCCTGCTGGAGGTGCGCGACATGCAGCGCCGCTTCGGTGGCGTGCTGGCGGTCGGCGGTGTCAGCTTCATGGTGCGAAGCGGCGAGATCGTGAGCCTGATCGGTCCGAACGGTGCCGGCAAGACCACCGTGTTCAACTGCCTGACCGGCGTCATCCGCCCGACTGGCGGCCAGATCGTCTGGTGCGGGGAACGGCTTGCCGGTGGCGCGCCTCATCGCATCGTCCATCAAGGCATGGCGCGCACCTTCCAGGGCATCCGCCTGTTCGGCCACATGACGGCCTTCGAAAACGTCCTGACCGGCATGGACCATCGGCTTCGGACACCGCTCGCAGCCGAGCTTCTAGCGTTGCCGTCCGCGCGCGCCGAGGCGGCGGACCATTCCACCGAAGGCCTGCGCTGGCTTGCCTTCGTCGGTCTTGCCGGCAGGGCGGGCGAGCGCGCCGCCGATCTGCCCTACGGCGACCAACGCAGGCTGGAGATCGCCCGTGCGCTCGCCAGCAGCCCTCGCCTGCTGCTGCTCGATGAGCCGGCTGCAGGCATGAACCCGACCGAGAAACGCGCGCTGATGGAACTGATCCGGCGGATCCGGGATCATGGCGTGACGGTGCTGCTGATCGAGCACGACATGATGCTGGTGATGGGCGTATCGGACCGGATCATCGTGATGGACCACGGCGTCATCATCGCCGAGGGCCAGCCCGCCGCGATCCAGGCGGACCCGCGGGTGATCGATGCCTATCTCGGCACAGCCGGAAAGGACGAGGCGAGCGACGATACTGCCGGGGAGAAATCGCTGTGGGACTCCTAGAAATCCGCGATCTGCGCGTGAGCTATGGGACTGTCGAAGTGCTGCACGGCATCTCGCTGGACGTCGCGGAGGGCGAGATCGTCGCGTTGCTCGGCAGCAACGGCGCGGGAAAAACGACCACGCTGCGGGCGATTTCCGGATTGATCCGGCCGCGCGCGGGCGACATTGCGATGGCTGGCCAGCGCCTGACGGGCTTGCGCGCACACCAGATCGTGGCGCTGGGTCTCGGTCATGTGCCAGAGGGGCGGCGCATTTTCGGGGCGCTGACGGTGGAGGAAAATCTGCATCTCGGCGGCTATCTGATCCGGCGCGACAGTGCGGCATTGCAACAGCGAAGGGATCAGCTCTATGCGACTTTCCCCCGGCTCGGCGAGCGACGCAGCCAGCTGGCGGGCACGCTCAGCGGCGGCGAACAGCAGATGCTGGCGATTGCCCGAGCCTTGATGCTGCGCCCGCGTATCGTGGTGCTGGACGAACCGTCGATGGGACTCGCGCCGAAGCTGGTCCGCGCGATCTTCGGCATGATCGCCGACATCTGCCGCGAAGGCACCTCGATTCTCCTCGTCGAGCAGAACGCCCGCCAGGCGCTGCGGATCGCTCATCGCGCTTACGTGCTGGAAAGCGGGCACATTGCGCTCGCGGGGTCCGCCCGCGAGCTGGCTCAGGATAGCCGGGTCCGCGCTGCCTATCTGGGCGGCAGTGCCAGCTCGGCAGAGTAACCCGCCAACTGGGCAATCGACCTTGGCTGAAACGGGTCAGACGTCATGGAGGCAAAACATGTCAGAGATAGATAAGGAAAAAGATAAGGAAAAGGTCGTTGCAGTGCTGCGTCGCCCGAGCGATGACGACGCCGCCTCGTCGCGGCACGGCGCCGGCCTGAGTTCGACGGAGAATGCATCATGCTGAATTATCCTGCTGCCTATCAGTCCACCAAAGGCTCAGCGCTCGACGTCGACAAGACGTTCTATCAGCGCATCGCCTCACAGCACGACACCCGCACGCTGGTCGAATCGATCGTCGTGCCGATCCGCTCGGGCCAAGCGTGGACCGTGCCGGCCGGCCACGTGTTTCGCATTGTCACGATCGAAGGCCCGCAGGTTGCCGACCTGAACATGTGGAACCGGCACAACCCGCGCGAGCGCATGTGGGCGTCGCGCACGCGCCAGTTGCAGCAGGCGCACGTGAGCACGTTCGACCGTCTGTGGTCGACGCTGCCATTCCTGCGTCCGATGGTGACCATCACGGACGACAGTCTCGCAGGCTACGGCGTCGACGAGCACGGCGGCCGTGTCCACGATCTGCTCGGCACGCGCTGCGACCCCTACGTGAACCGCATGCTGACCGGCGAGGATTTTCATTTTCACTGCCACTCCAACCTGACGCGCGCCATCGCCCCGTATGGATTGACTGAGTACGACGTCCACGACGTGCTCAACGTGTTCCAGTGCACCGGCCTGAATCTCGAAGACAAATACTTCATGAAGGCGTGTCCGGCAAAGAAAGGCGATTACCTCGAATTCTTCGCGGAGATCGACTTGCTGTGCGCGCTGTCGACCTGTCCGGGCGGCGATCTGTCAGTGCCGATGTGGGGACCCGACGCGCGCGATCCGCTGGAAGTGTGCCGGCCGCTTGGCATCGAGGTCTGGCAACTCGCGCCACAGATGCTGGATGGGTGGACGCCGCCGGCCGTGGCTGCCTACAAAGGGCAGCACGGAATGGTGCTGAATCAGCCGCAATGGAAGTGAGACTGGCGCCTCCTGTCCAGCAGGAATCGATGGTGGCGCAGCACAAAAGCCGGAGCGAGACCGCGCCGCCTTGAATGCCGCCGGCCCCCTTGTATCTGAGGACATCATGAAAGTTGTCGTGCTCGGTGGCGGGGTAGTCGGTGTGACAACCGCGTACCAGTTGCAGAAGGATGGCCATGAGGTCGTGATCGTCGAGCGGCAGCCTTTAGTCGCATCGGAAACCAGTTGGGGTAACGCGGGCATGATCGCGCCCGGGCATTCCTTTGTCTGGTCCTCGCCCAAAGCGCCGATGATTCTGCTCAAATCGCTGGTGCTGAAAGATCAGGCGTTGCGCTTCAAGTTCTCGGCAGATCCCAGGCTTTACAGCTGGTCGTGGCGTTTCCTGATGGAATGCACATCAGAGAAGGCACGCCGCAATACCCTGCTCAAGCATCGGCTTGCCGCGTACTCGCAACGCGTGCTACAGAATGTGATCGCTGAGGACGCCATCGAATACGATCGAAATGACCGCGGAATTCTGTATTTTCATCGGACGCAGGAAGCGCAGGATCGCGGAGTCGAACACATGAAGCTGCTGGAATCCGATGGGCAAGTCATCAGGGTTCTCAGCCGCGATCAGGTCGTCGCTCTCGACCCGTCGCTGGCTTCGGCAAAAGACAGGATAGCGGGTGCCATTTACTGCCCGACCGATGAGACCGGAGACCCTGCGAAGTTCACCCGCGCCCTAGCGGAAAAGATTGTCGCGCGTGGCGGTACGCTTCTGACGGACACCACCATCGACGGCTTCGAAACCGCTGGGCAGGACGTGGTGGGCATAAGAACGAGCCGAGGCCTTGTAAAAGCCGACGCGTATGTGCTCGCCCTTGGCCCCTATAGTCCGGTTCTTGGCCGACAGATCGGCATCGATCTTCCGATCTATCCGATCAAGGGATACTCCCTCACGATTCCGATCGATGGCCGGCCCATGCCACCCTCGGTCGCAGTGGTCGACGAGCACAACCTGGTCGCAATCTCGCGCTTCGGCGACCGGATCCGGGTCACCGCAACGGCGGAGTTTGCTGGCTACGACACGAGCCATAAGCCTTCTGATTTTGCGTTTATGAAGAGCGTGACACAAGAACTCTACCCGGCCGGCGCCAACTACGATCGCGCCGAAATGTGGGCCGGTCTCAGGCCGATGACGCCGACGAACCTGCCGTTTCTTGGGCGCAGGAAGTATCGCAATCTTTATCTGAATACCGGTCACGGTCATATCGGCTGGACCATGTCACACGGATCGGCTCGAATCACGGCCGACCTGATCGCGGGACGAACCCCGGCGATTCCGATGGTGGGGCTGCTTTGCGACTGATGGCGACGCGTTTTGCAGCCAAAACATGGGGCCCAGCCGAACGATGCCTGCAACTATTGCATCGGCCGGTCGAATCCGCCGCGCATGACCCGTCGGTACACGTCGCGCTCAAAGAATCGCGACTTCGAGACGCGTTATCGCGCGTCACGCGCAGCTTTTCGCCATCAGATCCACTGGAACGCTGGCGACGGTTGCGCGGCTCGTGTCGGGGTTGCTACGATCCACGCCCAGCTCAGAGCTTTCTCAAGCGCATCTGCAATTGCGGCCGAGTTGAGCGCCGCGTCAAGAGAATCGAATCTTCGGCTTGACCACACGGGTCAATTTTCGCCGCGAACGTCCTTCATCAAGGCCTTTTTGATTTGATCGGGCGCCATGGGTTGCCGGGCAGTCTGTCAGGATCTCTCTCTCCCTACGTAAGCTCATATTACAATGCCGGGCCAAAAAACGCTGCCCGGTAGGGCGGCACTCAGACCAAAAGGTTCAATGTCGACCCAGCTTTCGAATCCCACGTCGCTCGCCTCAGCCTCCGATAAACCTGCCGCCGCGCGCGTCGCATCACTCGGCTGGCTGCTCCCCTTCCACGCGCTGGTCTGGACGCTGGCCGCCTGGCTCGCGCGCGGCAATCTCGACATCCAGGGCGACATGGTCGAGACCTATGTCTGGGGCATCGAGTGGCAGGCCGGTTACGCGAAGCACCCGCCGCTTTCGTCATGGGTCGCAGCGGCCTGGTTCAGCGTGTTCCCGCACACCGATCTCGCGTATTTCGCGCTGTCGGCGGTGAACGTGCTGGTCGGCCTGGCCGGGATCGTCGCGCTCGCCGGGCGCTTCGTGCCGCGCCAGATCGCGATCATCGCCGGGCTTGCGATGGCGGTCTCGCCGCTTTACTCGAATCTCGCCATCAAATTCAATCCGAACTCGATCCTGCTGTCGGTCTGGCCGTGGACCGCCTACTTTTTCGTCCGCTACGTGCAGCCGGGCAGCCGCCTCGCGCGCAGCGGCGCGGCGCTCGGTCTCGGGGCGTGCGCGGCGCTTGCCGTGCTGGGCAAGTACTTCACGATCGTGCTGCTGCTCGGGCTGTTGCTGGCATTGCTCGCGCGTCCCGCATGGCGTGCGCGCCTCGTCAGCGTCGATTCGCTGCTCGCGGTGGCGGCGGGAGTCGCCGTGCTGGCCCCGCACGTACACTGGATGATGGTTAATCATTTCCCGACGCTCGAGTATGCCGCGCAACGCACCGGCGGCACGCTTCTCGCCGCGGTCGGGCGCTTTGGCATCTACACGCTCGCGCAGATCGGCTATCTCGCGCTCAGTTTCGTTTTCGTGCTGTTGATGGTGCGCACGCGCGGGGCTGCGCGGCTCATGGCGCTGAGCGTTGTTCGGAGCGCGTCGTACCCGGATCTCTGGTGGCTCGCGCTGGGGCCACTGTTCGCGGTGGGCCTGCTGTCCGTGATCGGCAAGACGCAGATGGCCTCGGTCTGGGGCATGGCGCAGTGGTTCGCAATGGTGCCACTCTGGCTTGCCGTGCTCGTGCAAGCCCGCTTCGAGTTCGCGCCGCAGCGTGCCATACGCGTCATGGCGGTGTACTGGGCGCTGGTGCTCGCGGTATCGGCAGTGGTCGGCTACACAGGGGCGCGGCGCAATTCCGACGACGCGGCCGAGCCGCGCGCGGAACTCGCGGCAGCCGCGCAGGCGGTGTGGCACGAACGCACCAGCCAGCCGCTGTCGATCGTGGCGGGCTCGACGCATGAGGCCGCTTCGATGGTGTTCTATGACGGCGGCCACCCCCGCTTCTGGGATCTCGACTGGCCGGCGGCAACGCCCTGGCTCACATCCGCCGATTTCGCGCGCCAGGGCTCGCTGATTGTGTGCCGTGGCGACGACTCGGGCTGCATCGCGACGGCATCGTCGCTAAGCCATGCAGCGCCGATTGCGCTCGAGGTGAGCAAGACCGCATGGGGACGGGAGTTGCCCGCGCGTCCCTACCAACTGTTCGTGATCGTGCCGCAGTCGTGAGCCACGCGCCCATCACGGCGTACCGCGGCCGGCCGGTGGCGCCGATGGCCTCGACTGCCTCTCAGGGGAAGATCGGCTCGTAACCTAACCGAGCGAGTGGAAAGAGGTACCATGAGTACGCCGTCGAACGCCAGGCTCATCCGTGCCTGAGCGTGTAACGTCTCTCTGGCTAGAGGTCCTGCCATGATCCTGTATCACACCGTCCCCGATTCGTCGGTCATCGAAATATCCGTCGAAGGCAAAATCACCGACCACGAACTGCGCGAAGCCATCGAGCGCATGCGCGGTGATCTTGAACTGAACGGTAAGACCCGCGTGCTCGAACGCATCGAGCATTTCAGCGGCATCGAGCCGAAGGCGCTATGGACCGACCTGACGCTCGGCGTCTCCGTCGCCCGCAAGGTCACGCGCGCCGCCGTGGTGGCCGACGCGGGCTGGATTCGCGCCTCGATGCATTTGGCCCGGTTCTTCACGAAGGCTGAAATCAAGGCGTTCCACGTCAACGAGCTGGAACAGGCGCGAGCCTGGATCAACGCCTGAACGTCGTCTCCAGCCGGCCGCATCGGGCGGAGGCCGGCTAGTTGGGGCCGCACGACTCAACATCAGAACTGTTACTGCCGAATCAAGGACACGGAGCGCAACGATCCTATGATGGAATGAGGCCGCGCGACACGCGCGGAAAAGCGCTAAAACATGTAGGAAAACAGGAGAAGAGGAGCACATGACGAAGCGAGTGATCGTGACCGGCGGCAGCGGCCTGGCCGGAAAATGGGTGGTCCAGAACCTGGTCGAGCACGGCTACGAGGTGATGAATCTTGATCGCGTGCCGATGGCGGCGCGCACGGCGCGCACGTTGATTACGGACATCACCGATGCGGGCCAGGTATTCAATGCGCTGGCATCGAGCACCGCGCCGGGAGAATTCGCCGACGACCTCGAACCAAAGCCGATCGACGCGATTGTGCATTTTGCGGCGATCCCTCGCATCATGATCACGCCCGACAACGAGGTCTACCGGATCAACGTGATGGGCACGTACAACATCCTCGACGCAGCGTCGAAGCTTGGCATCCGCAAGGTGATCGTGGCATCGAGCGAAACCACATACGGTATGGTGTTCGCGCACCGGGATCGCAGTCCAGAGTACTTCCCGCTCGACGAGGAATACCCGGTGAACCCGATGGACAGCTACGCGACGTCGAAGGTTATCAACGAAGTGACGGCGAAGGCGTTCCACGCGCGCACCGGCTCTGACATCTACTGCTTTCGTATTGGCAACGTGCTCGAACCCAACGACTACGCGAAGTTTCCGGCGTGGCTCAAGGATCCAGCACTGCGCAAGAGGATTGCATGGAGCTATATCGACGGGCGCGATCTCGCGAGCGCGTGCCGGCTCGCCATCGAAAAGGACGGCCTCGGCTTTCAGGTGATGAACGTCGCGGCCGACGACGTGTCGTCCGACGTACCTACCGCGGAACTGCTCCGACGCTACTACCCCGGCGTGCCGCTCAAAAAGCAACTCGGCGAGTTCGAGACCCTGCTCAGCAACGAGAAGCTCAAGCGCCTTCTTGGGTGGAACCAGCAACACTACTGGCGCGACGAAGCGAAAAAGATCGCCCAGTAAGCATGGCGGGCCGGCCCCCGGCCGGCCAATCACGCCGTGCGAGTCTTCATGGACTGCCTTGCAACGACGCAGACCGGCGCAATGGCGTCGTTCCCGCAGTCGTGTGGTGGGTCTTCGGAAGAATTCTCGAACAAGCCCGCAGCAAAAATTCTCCATGCGATGCACTGCATTGCAGGCGTGCCGCCACCTCGAACGCGGACCGACAATGAAGCCAATGGCTCGCCTTCACGGCTGTCAGCGCTGGCGCCTGCGTCGCTTATCCGCCGTCGGTATTGCTACGTTCAGCCGCCGGTCAGCGAGTAGTCGTTTGCAGCAGGTCGCGCGCGGTGCTTAGCATGCCGTCGGCGATCTTTCCGGAATCGATCTTGTAGCTGCCGTCACGCAGGGCGGCCTTGATCGACTCGACCTTCGCCGTGTCGCTATCCGAATCGCTGGACGTGTGCATCGCGGACATTGACGAAAGATTAACCGTCGAATTCTGCGCGCCGGCAGCGCTGACCTGGTGCGCGGACTCGACGGCATCCTTCGCATCGCTGTTGATCGTTGCGCGTTGCGGACCGTTCTGCGAAGCCGCGAGCGGAAAATTGCTGGATTCAATCTTCATGGTGTGTGTTCCCCACTGGTTGAGTCCTTTAACGGTTCAGCATTTGAAATCTTCACCCTGCTGTGGGAAGCGGAACCGTATCCACGTTTCGCCGCGAGCCGCTAAGCCTTGCCGGGCGGGCACTCTAGCCGCCTGCAGCAAATTGCAACAAAGTGTGAGCAATACCACACAACGGCTATAAGCTGATCGAAGCGTCGACCCGCTCCGAATCAAAGGCGCAGGTATGCTTGAGAACACGACGCCGCACCCCATTTTGCTTGCTGTGAACAAACGTACCCGCCGCCCCTTGCAGCCTCGATGGCCCTTTCCGCCAAGTCGCGATGTCGCTGGTCGCGCCTTTGGCGATCTCGTCGCGCTTCAATATTGCGGCGCGGACATGTGGCTCTGGCGATGCCGATGCGGCGACCATGTGACTTCCGCCCTGAAGACGGTAGAGAGCGGTGCAGTGCGTGATTGCGGCTGCCGTGAGCAGCGTCGCGTGTGGCGGTCGCGACCGGGCTCACCTGCGCTGAAGAGCGGCGAGGTTTTCGGCCAGCTGACGACCGAGCGGTACGCTGGCGATGGATTGTGGGTTTGCCGGTGCGACTGCGGTGGTGAGGCGACAGTTAGCGCCGGACGCTTGCGAATGGGCAAGGCGCGCTCGTGCGGCAGGTGCCTCGTCGCTTCGACTCACCGAGTGGCGTAGCGCCGGAACGGAAAATGTTCGTTCGACTCAGGTCAAGCGATCTACACTGCAATTCAACGAATAAGAAAAGATCGCCAGCCTTGGCTGGGCCTGGACGATCGTATTCCGATTCCGCTTTGATTTCGCTTTGATCAAGCGTAGTCCGTACATGCTCCCCTTTCTGTCTGGAGGCGGTCATGAAAAAGGAGAGGAAGACAGCACGGCAAATTCTGTCCGGGAACCCTCGGGAGGTTATCTCAGTGGGCCCCGACGACACGGTGCTGAACGCGTTGCAGTTGATGGCCGACAAGGACGTGACGACGGTGCTGGTGCTGCAGGGCAGCAATCTGGTTGGCGTGCTGTCTCAGCGCGACTACGCCCGCAAGGTCGAGGTGCTTGGCCGCAACGCCGCGAACACCAGGGTTGGCGACATCATGACCACCCAGGTGCTTTATGTGACGCCCGAGCATACCTGCGATCAATGCCTCGCGTCGATGCATACCCGGCGGATCCGGCACCTGCCTGTGATCGAATCCGGGCGCGTCATCGGCGTGCTTTCCGACAGTGACGTGCTGGAGGAACTCCTGCAGGAGGACGAGCATTTCATCAGGATTCTCGAGGACGACATGCTCCATCTGACCATTGATACCGGTGGCGCCTATTAGAAAGTCGCGCTCGAATCAGGCGAGGTGAAACGTGAGCACGCAATCAACCGCGGGGGCGCTTTCACCGGCCATCCTTTCCCGTTCGTCCGGCAAAGTGGCGTCGGCGCGCGATGCCGTGCGCCTGATCCGCGACGGCGATACGGTCGCGACGGGTGGCTTCGTCGGCATCGGCTTCGCCGAAGACATCGCCATTGCCATCGAGGAACTCTGTACGGCGCATGACGAGGATACGTTAGTCACCCTCCCAAAGCCCGCCAACCTCACGCTAGTCTACGCGGCCGGCCAGGGAGACGGCAAGGAACGCGGACTGAACCACCTGGCGACGCCGGGACTCGTCAAGCGCGTCATCGGCGGACACTGGGGCCTCGTGCCGAAGCTACAGCAGCTTGCGGTGGATAACCAGATCGAGGCGTATAACCTGCCGCAGGGCGTGATCAGCCACCTGTTTCGCGACATTGCGGCCGGAAAGCCAGGCCATCTCTCCCGGGTCGGCCTCGGCACCTTCGTCGATCCGCGCTTCGGCGGTGGCAAACTGAACGAGCGCACCACCGAGAATCTGGTCGAGTTGATGCGGATCGGCGACGAGGAATATCTGTTCTACAAGGCCTTCCCGATCAACGTCGCGATCGTGCGCGGCACCACTGCCGACCCGGAAGGCAATGTGACGATGGAGCGCGAAGCCCTGACACTGGAGGCTCTCGCGATCGCCATGGCCGCGCACAACTGCCGCGGCCTCGTGATCGTCCAGGTGGAGCGCATCGCCGAAAGCGGCTCGCTCAATCCGCGACAGGTCAAGATCCCCGGCGTGCTGGTCGATTGCGTCGTGCTGGCGCCGCCCGAGAACCACCAGCAGACCTTTGCCACACCATACAGTCCGGCGTACGCGGGCGAAATCCGGGTCCCCGCGAGCAGTGTGGCGCCGATGCCGATGAGTGAGCGCAAGGTGGTCGCGCGACGCGCGGCAATGGAACTCCAGCCAAACAGCGTGGTGAATCTCGGGATCGGCATGCCCGAAGGCATCGCCAGCGTCGCCAACGAGGAAAGGATCCTCGACCTGATGACGCTGACCACCGAGCCCGGCGTCATCGGCGGCATTCCGGCGGGAGGCTTGAACTTCGGCGCGGCGACCAATGCGCAGGCGATCATCGATCAGCCCGCCCAGTTCGATTTCTATGACGGCGGCGGGCTCGACGTCGCCTTTCTTGGCCTCGCCCAGGCCGATCGCATGGGAAACCTCAATGTGTCGAGATTCGGGCCGCGCCTGCCCGGCGCCGGAGGCTTCATCAACATCAGCCAGAATGCCAGGAAAGTCGTGTTCGTCGGCACTTTCATGGCGGGCCACAGCCAGATTTCGGTCGTCGACGGCAAGCTGCATATCCACCGTGACGGCACGGCCAGGAAATTCATCGAGGAAGTCGAGCATCGCACGTTCTCTGGCCCGTATGCGGCGGCAATGGGCAAGCCGGTCCTCTACATCACCGAGCGTTGCGTGTTCGAGCTGGGCGCCGAGGGCATGGAACTCATCGAGATTGCACCGGGCGTCGATCTGGAGCGCGATATTCTGGCCAGGATGGACTTCGCACCGATCCTGCGTTCGCCGACGCAGATGGACGAGCGGATTTTCCTGCCTGAACCGATGGGCCTGCGCTCGAATGTTTTGCGACTGCCGCTGGAAGCGCGCTTCATCTACGACGACCACAAGAACATCATGTTTCTCAATTTCGCGCGCCTCGAGGTGAAGCGTCCCGACGACATCGCGGCGATCCGGGCTCAGGTATGCCGCGTCTGCGAACCACTGGACCACAAGGTTTATGCAGTGGTGAACTACGAGGGTTTCGTGTTGGACCCCGCGCTGGAGGACGCGTACGTCGAAATGGTCGAGGATATGGTGCAGCGCTACTATGTCGGCGTAACACGCTTCACTACCAGCGCTTTCATGCGCGCCAAGCTGGGTGGCGCCCTTACGCGGCGCGGGCTGTCACCTTATGTCTATGAGACGGAGGCGGAAGCGCAGGCCTACCTGCGCGAACAGTCGTCAAACCGCTGAATCCGGCTTGCATCGTGATCGCGGCACCGAAGGCCGAGTGCGCCCGCGCCGGGTTCTGTCGGACCCTCGATGTCAGTGCCCTGCCAGCCAGCGCAACTGAGGCCCCGGATATCCCGCGACCCACGTGCCGTTCGCGCTGAAATCCCACGTCGGACCGAAGCTCGCCGGCTCGAGCAACTGGATGTCCGTGAGTCCGCTCGAACTGGCCACCGCCGTGCCCGAACCGACACCCGCCGCCGCCCCCGACGATTGGCTGTTCCAGAACACGTTCGCCGCGATCCGGCCGCTGTTCGTGCCCGCGATACCGCCCTCCGTCGAGTTCGCGCCCGCCGTGAGTCTGGACGCGGCATACGACTCGCGGATGAAGCCCGTATTGCTGCCGACAAGTCCGCCGACAGTCGCGCCGCCGTTCAGGAATTCGTAGGCATACGATCGGCCGATGACGCCATGGTTCGTACCGACGAGTCCGCCGACCGTGCTTTGCGCACCGGCTGTTGCGCGGCCGATTGCGAAAGACTGATCGATGCCGCCATCGTTGAGCCCGACGAGCCCACCGATCTGGCCCGCGCCGATGATGTTCACACCCGCCCACGAACGCTCGATGCGCCCAAAGTTCTCGCCGACCAGACCGCCGGCCACTGTGCTCGTGTTGCCCGGGGCACCGATGGCGCCCGTTGCGCCGACGTTCACCATGTATCCGTAGCTGATGCCGGCCAGCAAGCCGACCGTTTCTCCCGAGGACGTCGCGGTGCCGTCCGCGAGCGTGAAATTGCGCACGACGCCGCTCTTGCCGATCGCGCCGAAGAGTCCGGTATCGGTCGCGCTTGAGAGACGCAGATCCGCGGGGAGATGCCCCATGCCGTCGAACTGACCGGTGAACGGATTCGCGGCGGTGCCGATGCCTCCGAACTCCGGCGCACCCGCGAATTCCAGCCCCCTGCTGCCCAACGCATAGTTGCCGGAGAGGTTGTTATTCACCGCGCTCAGGTCCGTCATGGAGTTGACGAGCTGATAGGCCGTGAACTGCGTGACGAGCCCTGTAAACGGCGCGGGGTGCCACGATACGTTGCTGTACACGGTGCCGGGTGTGTAGCTGCCGTTCATGTCGTACAGGCCGCTGACGATGCCCATGCTTCGCGACCAGTCGATCGTGCCCTGGTTGGTCAGACTGCCGCCGTTGTCGAAACCATAGGTGTCGGCGGACAGCGTGAGCGAGCCTGTGCCCCTATTGGCGATGGTCGCCTGCGGTGCGATCGTCAGCGAGTGCGCCGCGTCGAGCGTCAGGGAGGAGGCTCCGTGCCAGCGCACGCTCGCTTCGATCGCGATGTCTCCCTCGCCGGTCGCCCCGAGCTTGCCGTCCGCGCCGTTCGCGAGCACGGAGATGGACGCGCCGTTGCTCAGACTTGCGCCGAGCGTGTTGGCGGTGGGGACGTCCGCGGTGAAGTCCCCCGTGGTGATGTTCCATGCTTTCGCCCGCACATCCGCGCCGCCGACCTTGACGTCCTTGCCGGACATGTCGAGCGCGCCGCCGCTGCCGTCGGCGTTACGCGCGCTGATTTGCGCCCCGCGCGCATCGACGTTGCCGGAGTTGACGACGACCCCGTTGACGGTGGTGTTCGCGACGAGCCAGACGTGGCCGTCGCGCGTCGCGGTGCCGGTGGCGCGCAGGGCGCCCGAATGACCCGCGAGCGCGAAGATATTGCCGTCGGCCGCTTGCACGTCGATGATCGCCGCCTGTACCGTGCCTGAGTTCGTCACCGTGCCGCCGCTTCCGACGTCCACGAAGACTTGTTGAAAGTTGCCGTCGAAGAGCCGGACCTGACGGCCTGCGACGAGTTCGGCATTGCCGTTCGGCGCATCGATCGTCCCTGCGTTCGTGACCTTGCTGGCCGATATCAGGAACACGTCCCCACCCGACGAACTGATCTTGCCGAGATTGACTACATCCGCCGTGGAACTGCCTGTGTAAGCCGAGCCACCGAACACGGGCGGGTTGAGAAAGACGTCGTTGGGGACGTCGAGCGTCGACGCGACGAAACGCCCTCCCGTCGACACCACGCCGCCTGGCCCGATGAGCACGCCATGCGGATTGACGAGGTAGATGCTGCCGGTGCCCTTCAGCGTGCCGTAGATCGCCGACACATCGTTACCCGTCACGCGATTGAGTGTCGCGCCCGTGCCGTTGTTGATCGACACCGTGCGGGACGATCCGATCGAAAAACTGTTCCATTCGATGATGCCGCGCGAGCCCGCTTGCGTGATGCTCATGCCGGCATCGTTCTGAGTGATGCTTCCCGAGCCGGCGACGAAATGCCCGCCTTGCGGCAGGGTACCCGCCGCGCACGCGACGTGCGTCGTGGAAAGTCCGGTCAGCGAAATGGCGATGGCAAATGAAATTCGCACGCTTGCATGACGGCGTTGCGATGGACGTTGCCGCAGCAGAGATGGCCTTCGAGTGCTCATACATCCCCCTTCCACGCTCGCGCGAAACGGCTGCCAACGACCCGTGGAGCCGACCGGAAACGCGTGAGTCGCCGCGTATGAAGATTAGCAGTTCGCCTCGTCGCCACTTAACGACCGTGGCTGATTTGGTCGATATTTCGGCCCGAAATGTTGTTGCGCGACCGGGACGGGATTACCGTCGCGTTCCATCTTGATAACGATTTCAATGCAAGTTTGAAATACCTTTATTACGGGAGGTTATTAAGTCACTGGTTTCAAGCGCGGTCGACCGTCGTCAAGCGCCCGTGCGGCGGGCCTTGCAGCCTGGCGGCACCGCGCGCGCCCGGATTCGCGATCGAGCAGCGCGAACCTTGCTGTGCAACAGCCGCAACGCGACATTTCGGTATACTCGCGAGCTTTCCCAAAAACGATTATTCGCGGCCCTCCTCCCGCGCAGCGACCGCCGTTTCATAGGCGTGCCGCCCTCGCGCGACAAGCGTGCCCGCCCCGCTCACCATGTCCGATCTCTCCACGCCGTTCGGCGCGCCCCGCCGTCTCGTCAACATCAATCCGAAGCCGCTCGCCGTCGCGCTCGCGCTGGTCGTGCTCGGCGCGATCTATCTCGCGCAGACCGTCAGCGTGAAACAGGCCGCGCTGTACGTCCTCGGCGCGCTGCTCGGCGTCACGCTCTATCACGCCGCGTTCGGCTTCACGTCCGCATGGCGCGTGTTCATCGCCGACGGCCGCGGCGCCGGCCTGCGCGCGCAGATGCTGATGCTCGCGATCGGCGTGCTGCTGTTCTTCCCGGCGCTTTCCGCCGGCACGCTATTCGGTCATCCGGTCGTCGGCGAAGTGTCGCCCGTCGGCACGTCGGTCCTGATCGGCGCGTTCATGTTCGGCATCGGCATGCAGCTCGGCGGCGGCTGCGCCTCCGGCACGCTGTATACGGTCGGCGGCGGCAGCACACGGATGGTGGTCACGCTGATCGCGTTCATCATCGGCTCGGTAATCGGCACCGCGCACATGCCGTTCTGGTCCGCGCTGCCGCATCTGCCGCCGATCTCGCTCGTGCAGACGCTCGGCGTCGGCCCGGCGATCGCGCTGAACCTCGTGGTGTTCGCGGCCATCGCCGCGCTGAGCGTGCTGATCGAAAAGCGCCGTCACGGCCGTCTCGTCAGCGACGTGGAGCGCGCCCCGAACGCATCGCCGTGGCTGCATGGCCCGTGGCCGCTCCTCACCGGGGGCGTCGTGCTCGCGATCCTCAACTTCGCGACGCTCGCGCTGTCAGGCCATCCGTGGGGCATCACGTCGGCGTTCGCGCTGTGGGGCGCGAAGGCGTTCTCCGCGATGGGCGTCGACGTCGCGAGCTGGCATGTGTGGAGCACCGGCCCGAACGCGGCCGCCCTTGCCGCACCGATCAGCCACGACGTGAAGTCGGTCATGGACATCGGCATCGTGATCGGCGCGATGGTTGCCGCTTCGCTGGCCGGCCGCTATGCGCCGGTGTGGCGTCTGCCGCTGCGCTCGCTGATCGCGGCAATCATCGGCGGACTGATTCTCGGCTACGGCGCGCGCCTCGCGTACGGCTGCAATATCGGCGCGTACTTCAGCGGCATCGTGTCGGGCAGCCTGCACGGCTGGCTGTGGCTCGTCTCGGCATTTTTCGGCAACGTGGTCGGCACGAAGCTGCGTCCGCTGTTCGGCCTCGCGGTCGAGCGCGTCAAGCGGACGGGCTGCTGAGCGGGCGGCTTCGGCCGCCTACCGGGCGGGGGCGGCGCTGCCGGCCTCCCTTGCACCCGTCTGAAGCCGTCGCGCGAGTTCGTCAGCGATCTGCTCCGCGCTTTTCCTGACCGCCGTCTTTTCATCGCGGCCCGACAGAACGACCTTCGCGGCGATCACGTACGGGTTGAGCTTGATCACGGCGCCCGGCATATCCCTGCTCGCCCCCTCTTCAACAGTTTCATAGAGCGGCGGTAACTCCGGCGTAGCCAGGTTATCGCAGGAAACCGCGACCTGAAACTGGCTTTGGCCCGCGCCCATACCCACCATCGCGCGACGCAGCCGATTACCCTCATCGACACTGAGAAAAACGCCGCGCACCTGCCAGCCGCCGTGGGGCAGCGGTTCACCCGGCGTGACGCGGCGCGCGTCTACTCCGGCCTTCTTCAGATCGTCCGTCAGAGATTGCGCCATCAGCGCAACCATGTCTCGCGCACGCGCCTGCGGATCCTGCTGCTGACGCAGCGGGCCCTCAGGCACCAGATTGCCCAGGATGCCTCGCGCGCGGTGACCTGGCCCGCTGTCAGGGGCGATGTTCGCGGCGTCGAGATCGAAATCGGAGACATAGACGACCGGCGGCGCGACAGGAGCCGCGAGCGCCGCCGACGAATCCGCGGCCAGACATCCTTGCGCGCTGGCACACACGTACGTCGCCAGACATACCATTCGCACCCATCGCAACACCATTGCGCACCTCCACGCTGATCGCCTGGTACTGGTTGGATGGCCGCGACGAAATACGGCATTCATATCGCGGCCGTTCATCCAGCTTAGGTCTTTCAGAAGCGCACCCATGGCTTGATCGTCTGCATCGCGATCTGAAAATCCTATACTGGGTCGGTGCGGTTGCTGACTTCGCGCCTTGTCTGCACATCCGTTTGCGCGAGTCCAATCGTCCGACATGACGCCTCTGAAACCCGGTGCACCGCGCGCTACGTCATCTGCCTGACAGAACGGAAAACCAAGCCATGCTGACGATCGACGACATCCGCGCCGTGCCGCTGTTCTCGACCCTCCCCGACAGCGAACTGGAAATCCTCGTGCACGCGTGCGCCGACCTGCATCTATGCGCGGGCGAGTTCGCGGTCCATGAAGGCGGCGAGCGCGCGTTATACGCCGTGCTGTCGGGCAAGATGGAAGTCATCAAGACGTTCGACGGCATCGAGCGAACCTTGGGCTGGCGTCTGCCCGGCACGATCTTCGGCGAAGTGCCGCTCGCGCTGAGCTCACCGTTTCCGGGCGCGTATCGAGCGGCCGAGCCTTCGCGCGTGATGCGGGTCGACGCGCCGCAATACTATGCGCTCGCGGCGGCGTCGCCCGACGTGGCGTTCAAGATGGGCGCGCTCGCGCGCGAACGCATCGGCGGGCTGCAAAGCCTTTCCGCCGAGCCGCCGAAGGCGCGTGTGACGATCGTCGGCAACCGTTGGGACAATGCGTGCACGCTGCTGCGTCAGTTCCTCGCGCGCAATCAGATCAGCGTCGACTGGCTGGCGCCGGATGCGCCCGAATTGGCCGCGCGCTGGCCTGGCACGTGTCCAACGGAAGGCGAGTGCCCCGCGTTGCGCCTCGTCGACGGCACAGTGCTGAGGCGGCCCGCGACCCGCGAGCTTGCGGGACTGCTCGGCCTCCAGACGCAGCCGCGTCTGGCCGGATACGACACGGCGATCATCGGCGGCGGTCCCGCGGGGCTGGCTGCCGCGGTATACGGCGCGTCGGAAGGTCTGCGCACGCTGGTGCTCGAGCGCGAGGCGCCGGGCGGACAGGCGGGCACGTCCTCGCGCATCGAAAATTATCTCGGCTTTCCCAATGGCGTTTCCGGCGACGAACTCGCGAGCCGCGCGCTGCAACAGGCACGGCGGCTCGGCGCGGAGATCCTCGTGACGCGCTCGGTCGAGCGCATCGATGTGCAGGCGCGGCGGATTCATCTCGATGGCGGCGACGCCGTGCACGCTCGAACCATCATTCTCGCGACGGGCGTCACGTGGCGGCAGCTCGCGATCGACGGCTTCGACCGCTTGATCGGCAAGGGGATTTACTACGGCGCGGCGCGCAGCGAAGCGAGCGCGACGCACGGCCTCGATGTCCATCTGATCGGCGGCGGCAATTCGGCCGGCCAGGCGGCGTTGTACTTCGCCAATCATGCGCGCAGCGTGACGCTCGTCGTGCGCGGCGATTCGCTCGAAAAGGGCATGTCGCGCTATCTCGTCGAACAGCTAGCGGGCAAATCGAATGTCGCGGTGCGGCTGCGCTCCGAAGTCGTCGGCGCGCATGGCGATACGCATCTGACGGCCATCACCGTTCGCGATTCGACGAGCGACGCAGTGAGCCAACACGACTGCGGCGGTCTGTTCGTCTTCATCGGAGCGGATGCGCAGACGGAGTGGCTGCCGCCCGAAATCGCGCGCGATGTGCGCGGCTACGTTCTGACCGGCGATGACGTCGTCAAGGCCGGACGCTGGTCGCATCAGCGCGATCCTTATCTGCTCGAATCGAGCGTGGCTGGCGTGTTCGCGTGCGGAGACGTGAGACTGAGTCCTGTGAAGCGCGTCGCTTCGGCCGTCGGCGAGGGCAGCATGGCGATTGCTTTCGCGCACAGGTATTTGCAGTCGGACGGAGCTTGAGTTCGTCGCGTGAGTCTGCTGCGCGATCGGGTTGCGCGGCCGCTATGTATTCGCAGGCAGCGCGACGCGTTCCAATACCCTCATCGGGCCGAGCCTTTCGATCACATCCAGTTGAGCCGCATCGCGCACGAACAGCGAACCCGCAAAGCCGAGCGCGTTGACCGACACGCCTTCGACTCGCTCTTGCGATCTCGGTACGAGCAACATCCAGCGCCGCGTGACCAGCAGGTTGTAGGGCGTCGCATGACAGCAGGCACGGTCGATTTCGAGCGCGCCGATATCCGCCGCGTCGAGCAGCGTGCGATAGCGGGAAAGCGCCAGCTTCGGCGCATCCGCGCGAGCCAGATCATCGGCGTGAAAGCGTGCGAACGCATGCCGAAACGGCAGATCCGGCAAGCCGTTCTCCGCACCGAGCAGGGGCTCGACAGGCACGGACGGATCGGCTTCCCCGAGCGGCAGCGGCACGATCTGCAGGTGCTTGTGCGGCTGGCTCGCGCCCGCCTGCGTGCCGGCGTTGTAAAAGCCGATGCCGTCGAATTCGGCCATGCACGCGAGCAGCGCTTCGAAATCGGCAAGATCGAGCAGCGCTTCCTGCGGTTCGAATTCGCGCGTGACGATCAGCAAATGATGATCGATCACGTTGAACTTGTTCAGCAACGCGAGGTGAGTATCGGAGATGTCGGCGACGAACAGATCCGGCTCATAGGGAAGAAATGGGTTCGCCTGAGGGTGCTTCGCCGTCTGCAGCTTTCGCGCTTGCTCGCGTTGCTGTTCCTTGCGCGTCAGGCTCGACACCCGACGCACGAGAAAGCGGATGCCGCCGCTGTCGATCACGGACTGTTGCGTGTCGATCGGTCGCAGCGCGCCGCAGCTCAGCGCATGTCCGGTCTGTCGCGCAATGGCGGGCCACAGCGTGCCCGGAATCAGGCGTCGTTGTCGTTCCATAGCATGTCGGCAGGCGTGGCGGCGCGCGTGAAGCGGGTGAAGCGGGTGAACGCGCAGCCGCTACAGCTTGTAGCCTATCGTGCGCAAAAGATCCTTGCGCCATTGAATGTCCTCCGCGCTTTCCGTGCCAACAGGCGAAAAACCATCGACCACGCCGACGATGCCTCGCCCCTGATCTGTTTCAGCGATCAGCACCTCGACGGGATTCGCCGTTGCGCAGAAGATGCGGCAGACCTCCGGCACGGCCTTGATCGTGTTCAGCACGTTGACGGGGAAAAAGCCGTCGCCCAGAAACACGAAGAAACTATGGCCCGCGCCGACGTTGGTTGCGTTCTGGCATGCCATCTCGACGAGGCTTTCGTCCGTGCCGGAGCGCCGCACGAGGCGCTTGCCGGAAGCCTCGCAAAACGCGAGACCGAACTTGATGCCGGGCACCGTGCCGACCATCGCTTCGTGAATATCCTCGACAGATTTGATGAAGTGGCTTTGCCCGAGAATGAAGTTGGTCGCTTCGGGCTTGACGACCTTGACGGCGGACAATTGCATGGTGGACCTCGCTCCAATGCGGCAACACGCCGATGAAAACACGTCGAACACGGGCCAACGCGACCGTGGATGGTTCGCGCGTCAGCCGGTCTTCGTCGATCCGGCTTCTAGCCTAGTACTAACCGCGCGTGAGCGAAACCTCGACCGACCACGAGCCGCGGGATTCGAACACGCCCGGACACCGCTTCCGGGTCGCGCCAGTCCAGGATCGAGCAGGCAGAGAAAGCCTGGCTTATGGCGGCACCGATCGACCAAAAGCCGATTCATCGTCATAGCGTTTTGACCCGCTTTAAACCCCCATCGCACCGCGGCAACCTCTCCGGGTCAACAAGGTCAACCGCCGGTTTACGCCCCCGACCGAGTGTGCAAGTATCTTCACCAAGCCGCATCCCGCACACTCTTGCGAGGTTCACGATGGCCTGGAAACTTTGGAAGACCGAGAAGCGGTACGACGAGACGCGAAGCTGGCCGAGCGGCACGCATGAGTCGTTGAAGCAGCTTCTGGATATGTACCTGGGCAGCGACTCGCCACCGTTTGCGAACTGGGCCGCGCCTGGAATTACTTTTGCGCCCGAAGTCGAAACGCTCGCGCGAAACGGAGTCCGGGGGTATCAGCTTGCCCTCTGGTTGTGGCTTTTCGCCGAGAAGCACGGCACGATCGCGGCAAAAATGGTGCGTGAGTCTTTGTGCCTGCTCGCCGACGCCATGCAACCGTCGTCCGGCGACAAGATCGACTCGCTCCTCGACCTCGAAAACCGCCTCGCGCATTCTGTCGAGGACCTTTCCGCTCAACAGCGCACCTTCCGACTGGAGGGTCTGTCCATCGAGCTACCCATGGAGTTTTTCCTCGCCACTGCTTTCCTCAGGCTCGCACCGGACTCGCCTTATTCCGGGAACGAAGGCACCGACCTGCAAGGCAACGACTTCAAACTGGCCGACTGTTTTGAGCATGCAACCGAAGAGGGGCTGGCGGTATTCCGGCCCATGATAGACGCGGTCGATTTCGACGCGAAATCGCTGCCCAACTGGAGATGGAGCGCTCATCCCGGCGCCGCCGAGCGACACCTGCAACGCCGCCACAAGAATCCCCTTTTCGCCCTTCATCGCCAGATGGTGACGGCTCACGAGGTCTATGAGGCGCGGCTTGCCGACGCTCGGGCCATCGAGGACATCAGGACCGAGCTCAATGAGACTAGCCGGTCGTTCTCCGAGACGACCGAATTGCCCTTGAACTGGCAGCCCTTCCTCGAAGGATACCGGGACCACGTCGACAGGCTCGACGAACGCCGGCTCGTCGTTGGCGGACAGAGCACGTCGCTCGGCAATGCGATTGCAGCGTTGCGCGCCGACATACTTGCGACCTGGCGCGCTTCGATTCACAAGAACCGGCACAGTCTCGCGACTCTGGAGCAGGAAGAAGCGAAACGGGCTGAGCGACGGACGCTGCTGTATGGATGCGAGTGGACGGCCCAGCTTTTGAGCCACGGGTCGCTGATCCCGGCGGAAGAGGTGGTTCCCGCCCTGCTAAGCGAGCCCCCCTCCGAGCTGGAAAAGGTGGTGACCGGTCTGCGGGGCGAACCGCGACTGCATGAGACGCTTGCGCAGTGTTGCGCAACTGCGCATCGGCTTGTGAACGAGCTTCGCGCGGCTGGCCATCAGCTTCCCGACATCGACGACAAGCTTCGCATTCTGGATGGTGCGCCCGGCCAGTTGCCGGTCTGATCGTCTTCCAGGTGTGCCATGTCGCGTTACCTATTTGGATGCCACGCCCGACCCACAAAAGGCCACTTATGAACTCTTCCTCTCGTGACCCCGCATCTACGCTTTCAGAGTACCTGGAGCTTTCGCTAGACAAAGGAAAGAGCCTGATTTTTGTGCTCTCCCAAGGCGAAAATTGCGAAGTCTACCTTGGTGATCCTGGCGAGCCAGACGCGGACTGGACAAGCTGCGCGGCCATTCCGAACAAGCTGGTCCACGCGCTTCTGGAGACCACGCGGTCAGGATTCAACCAATTGGTCATTGAAGGACAGGCCTACCGCTTCGCTCGGACCTTCGCGCAAGTTGCCGAGCAGGGCGCTGTCGTCTTCACACCTGCGTAGACGTTGTAGCCAATCACGTTGATGCATTTGATCATGGATGATCGTGACGATTTCCTTGTGCGCAACATGGCGTTCCGCGAGGTCGATCTGGCGGTCGAATGGGCTGCGGCAGAGGGGTGGAATCCGGGCCTCGACGACGCGAGGTGCTTCTGGAATGCGGACCCCAATGGCTTTTTCGTCGGTACCTGGCGCGGGGAGCCGGTGGCATGTATCTCGGCAGTCGCCTACGATGAGCGCTTCGGTTTCATTGGCCTCTATATCGTCAAGCCGGCGTTTCGCGCCAGGGGTTTCGGTCTGCGCACCTGGCAGCACGCGATGCGCTATCTGGGAGATCGTACGATTGGCCTCGATGGTGTCGTTGCCCAGCAGCAGAACTATAAAAAATCCGGCTTCCAGCTCGCCTATCGCAACATCCGCTTCCAGGGCGTCGTGCAAGCTGCGTCGACGCCAAACCTGACGAACGCGCGGGAGGTACCGTTCGCGCAACTGGTTGCCTACGACAGCGGATGTTTTTCGACCGCCCGTCCCCGCTTCCTGGCGGGCTGGATCGCGCAGCCACAGGCGCTGGCCCTGGCGGATGTGCGCAATGCTCAGATAAGGGGGTACGGCGTGCTGCGCCGTTGCGGGACCGGCTACAAGATCGGTCCGCTCTTTGCCGACGACGCACGGATCGCCAACGATCTGTTCGACGGACTGGTCGCGAGCGTCGCAGGCGAAGTCATCGCGTTCGACGTCCCGGAGGTCAACGCGGCAGCCGTAGCGCTCGCTGAACGCTACGGCATGGTTAGCGCGTTCGAAACGGCGCGAATGTACACTCGCGCCCCGCCGGCCATTCCCGTGCAACGCGTGTTCGGGGTGAGTTCGTTCGAACTAGGTTGACTGCAAAAATCGAGCCGCTGGAAAAACCCGGCGGTGATGCGCCAGACCTCCATTACGATCCGAGCGCTCCGCCCCGAAAGGGAACGATCATCGCGGCGGTTTTTCACGAGCGCTGTCCTCGCGACATGAACGTCACTTTCGCGAGACCCACTTCTTCCTTTCCGGAACTTCGACGGTGGCGTCGACCGGTGTGAACGGTGCGTGAAAATGATCGACGAGGAAGTCGATGAAGGCGCGCGCCCGCGCGGTCTGATTGCGCTGCCTGGGGTAATAGACGAACAGGTCCGCGGACGGCAGCACGGTATTCGGCAACACCCGCTTAAGGCGCCCGCTCTGTACATACTTGGCCAGATCCCATTCAGAGCGAATCAGAATCCCATGACCGTCGAGCGCCCACCGAAGGACAATGTCGCCGTCATTGCTCGATAGCGCGCCTTTCACCTTGATCGCCTCGATGTGGTCGTTCACGATGTAGCGCCACACGCCATAAGCGTCATCGTTCTGCCGATGAATGATGCAGCGATGCTGGTGCAGGTCCTCCACCCGCTCGGGCGTTCCAGAACGTTCCAGATATTTCGGGGACGCGCAAAGAAAGCGGCGATTGCTCATGATGCGCCTCGCGCTCAGACGACTGTCGGGTAGCTCGCCGAACCGTATCGCCATGTCGAAGGCCCCTTCGACGAGATCGACCGGCCGGTCTGTCACCTCGAACTGAACTTCGACATTCGGAAAACGCTTTGCGAAGTCGGAGACGAGCGGCGCGATGGTGGTCCTGCCAAAACCGAGCGTCGCGTTGATGCGCAACGGCCCATGCGGATCGCGTCCGGCGCCGGATATGGCCTCCTCCATCTCGCGGACCTGCCCGACGATCCGAGACGCGTAGCGCAGATAGGTCTCGCCCTCGGGCGTCAGGCTAACGCTGCGCGTGGTCCGGTTGACCAGACGCGCGCCGAGCCGCTGCTCGATGATCCCCAGCCGCTTGGTCGCCGCTGGCGGACTCAGATCGAGCGCCCGGGCGGCGCCGGACATGCTCCTGAGTTTCGCCAGGAGAATGAAGAACTCAAAGTCGGATGCGGGGGCAGTACTCACTTTTGGTGAAATATGTAGTGAACGTAAGTGAATTCTAGCAAGCTCTTTCGCGGCTAAGCTAAGCACCACATTGAAGCCGGTGTGGCTCAATAACTGTTCAAATCTCTGGAGACAGTGGCGTGAGAATCGTTGAAATCCGCGAAAAAACCGTTCCGATCAGTTCCCCGATCCGGAACGCCTACATCGACTTCAGCAAAATGACCTTGAGTCTCGTCGCGGTCGTCACGGACGTCATTCGCGACGGCAAGCCGGTGATCGGCTACGGCTTCAACTCGAACGGCCGTTACGGTCAGGGCAAGCTGATGCGCGAGCGCTTCATCCCGCGCCTGCTCGAGGCCGCCCCTGCCTCGCTGGTCGACGACTCCGGCGACAACCTCGATCCCCACAAGATCTGGGCGACGATGTTCATCAACGAGAAGCCCGGTGGCCACGGTGAGCGGTCCGTCGCCATCGGCACGATCGACATGGCTGTCTGGGACGCGGTGGCGAAAATCGCGGGCAAACCGCTGTTTCAGCTCCTCGCGCAACGGTACGGCAATGGCGACGCCAACCGCAAGATCTTCGTCTATGCGGCGGGCGGCTACTACTATCCGGGCCAGGACCACGAAAAGCTCAAGGATGAGATGCGCAGCTACATCGACCGGGGCTACACGGTCGTGAAGAAGAAAATCGGCGGTGCCTCGCTCGACGAAGACCTGCGACGCATCGACTCGATCCTCAGCGTGCTGCAGGACGGCCAGAAGCTCGCGGTCGATGCCAATGGCCGCTTCGACCTCGATACGGCGATCAGGTATGCGAAGGCCCTGTCGCAGTACGACCTGTTCTGGTACGAAGAGGCGGGCGACCCGCTCGACTTCGAGTTGCAGGCGACACTGCGCAACTACTATGACAAGCCGATGGCAACTGGCGAAAACCTGTTCTCGATGCAGGATGCTCGCAACCTGATCCGCTACGGCGGCATGCGCCCCGATCGCGACTGGCTGCAATTCGATTGCGCGTTGAGCTACGGCCTCGTCGAATATCTGCGAACGCTCGACATGCTGCATCAGCATGGCTGGTCGCGCAGCCGTTGTATTCCCCACGGCGGGCACCAGATGTCGCTGAACATCGCGGCGGGCCTCGGACTTGGCGGCAACGAATCGTACCCGGACCTGTTCCAGCCATACGGCGGCTTCCCCGACGGCGTTCGTGTCGATAACGGATACATCACGATGCCGGAGCTGCCCGGCATCGGCTTCGAAGGCAAATCCGACCTCATCGCCGAGATGCGCAAGTTGGCTGAATAACGCGCGCGCGCAACGGCACCGACCAATATTCCC
Organism: Paraburkholderia sp. 32; assembly: GCF_050435345.1. Classification (NCBI taxonomy): domain Bacteria; kingdom Pseudomonadati; phylum Pseudomonadota; class Betaproteobacteria; order Burkholderiales; family Burkholderiaceae; genus Paraburkholderia; species Paraburkholderia sp. 32. The sequence continues at coordinate 140,975 of NZ_JBNDKD010000002.1, read as the reverse complement.
GGTTGAATGGCTCATATAAAGACGGAACGAAGCCGGCTCAATGCGGCCTTTCCACGCTACCGCGTGGGAGGGCCGCATTTTCCCTTTGAAGACGCCATGCACAGGAGGAGATGGTATGGACGCCTCCCTCCCGCGTCGGATAGGAGAGGCAGTAGGAACGGCGGAGCCCTCGCTATACCCGACGGCATCAGAGTGCCAAAGTGGTGGTGTCAAAACGACCACTGAGGGTAAGGAGGGCTCGAAATGAAGACTACGACATTTGGCGTGGACCTGGCAAAGCGGGTCTTTCAGGTGCACTGGGTAGACATGGACACAGGCGAGATCAACCGTCGTCAGCTCAAGCGCGAACAGCTCGTGACGTTCTTCGCGAAGCAGGCGCCCGCGCTCATCGCGATGGAAGCGTGCGGCAGCGCCCATTACTGGGCACGCCGCTTCGCGAGCTTCGGTCATCAAGTCCGGCTCATTGCGCCGTCATTCGTCCGACCGTTTGTGAAGCGCAACAAGACCGATGTGGCAGACGCGCAGGCGATCTGGGAAGCTGCACAACGGCCGGAGATGCGTTTCGTCGCTGTGAAGAGCGAAGCGCAGCAAGCGGTGCTGACGCTGCACCGCGTGCGCGCACAACTGCTCAAGATGCGTCGCATGCAGATTAACCAGACGCACGGCTTGCTGTACGAGTTTGGCGCGGCAGTGCATCGCGGCTCGCACAGCATGAGCGACGCGGCCCGCATGCTCGGCGAGCTGGCCGACGCTTTGCCCGCCATGGTCATCGACACGCTTCGCGAACAACTGCAGCGTATCGAAGCGCTCACGCGCGACATCCGTGCCATTGAACACCGGCTCGCAGCATGGTTGCGCCAGGACGAAGGGGCCACGCGGCTCGCCGCCATTCCGGGTGTGGGCCTGCTCACGGCGACTGCCGCCATTGCCACCATCGGCGAGGCGAGTACGTTTCGCTCCGGGCGCGAGTTCGCCGCGTTCCTCGGTCTGGTGCCACGGCAAAGCGGCACGGGAGGTCGTGTCAAGCTGCTGGGCATCAGCAAAAGAGGCGACGTGTACTTGCGTACCTTGCTGATTCACGGCGCGCGCGCAGTGCTCTCGCATCCGAAGCGCCTGAGCGACGCGCTGCAACGTTTGCTCGCGCGACGACCGTTCAATGTAGTGGTCGTCGCGCTCGCAAACAAAACGGCACGCACGATCTGGGCGCTGCTTGCCCACGCTCGAACGTACCAATCTGGTTACGTGGCTCACGCTGCGTAGAAGATCAACTAACTATGGAGACGTGGTCGCTAATAGGTTGCGCAGGTTGATATACATGTGATGGCGAAACAGGTCGGACCGCGGGGAAGCAAACCTGAATTCTGTCTTGTCCTTCGAGGACTCGCAGGAGATGAGGACTTCCCCGGCAGATTCCATCAGGGCCAGCGGATCACCATCCGCACCACAGGCCGGATATAAGTCTGCAACCTCATCCTGTCCGTCACACACCGAATATCACCTGGCAAACCGGGAGGCGTCCATATAAGACAGACATGCCAGTATCGAAAGTAACAAGAGCACTTTCCAAGCTGTACGTTCAGGTCCTCATCGGGATCGTGGCCGGTGTCCTGCTCGGCCACTTCTACCCCGAGCTCGCCTCGCAGATGAAACCGCTGGGCGACCTGTTCATCAAGCTGATCCGGATGCTGCTTGCACCGATCATCTTTGCATCGGTCGTGGTCGGGATTGCGCGCATGAACGACCTTCATCAAGCGGGCCGGGTTGGCGTGAAAGCCCTCCTGTATTTCGAACTGGCGTCGACCATTGCCCTCATAGCGGGAATGGTGGTCGTCAATGTCATCAAACCCGGCAGCGGAATGAACATCGATCCCTCGCAGATCGATGCCGCTGCGATTTCGACCTACACGCACGCGGCGCAGCAACACGGCATGCTCGACTTCTTCATGAGCATCGTTCCGAATAGCATCGTCGGGGCATTCGCCAAAGGCGAGATGCTTCCCATCATTTTCTTTTCAGTCCTGCTCGCCATCTCGCTGGCAAAGCTCGGACCTCGTGCCGCGCCATTCGTCGACATGCTCGACATGTTCCTTCAAGGAATGTTCGGCGTCGTGCGAATCGTCATGTACGTTGCTCCGATCGGCGCGTTCGGGGGCATGGCCTTCACCATCGGCAAATACGGCATCGGCACCTTGGCATCGTTCGGCGAGTTGATGCTTTGTCTGTATCTGACTTCGTTCTTTTTCGTGTTCGTCGTGCTCGGCCTCGTCATGAAAATGTGCGGGCTATCGCTGTGGAAGTTTCTCCGCTACATCAGGGACGAGATTCTGATTACGCTCGGCACGGCGTCGACGGAAGCGGTGTTGCCGCAGATGCTGATCAAGATGGAGGCGATGGGCTGCGCTCGCCCAGTGGTCGGCATGGTCTTGCCCACCGGCTACACGTTCAATGCCGATGGAACGGCGATCTATCTGACGATGGCGGCCTTGTTCATCGCCCAGGCGATGAACGTCCACCTGAGCATCTGGGACCAGTTGCTCGTGCTCGGCGTACTGCTGCTCACGTCGAAGGGTTCTGCGGGTGTGGCCGGGGCGGGATTCGTCGCACTGGCCGCGACGCTCGCCTCGATGCACAAGATTCCCGTGGAAGGCCTCGTGCTGCTGCTCGGCGTGGACCGCTTTCTCAACGAGGCGCGCGCAGTCACGAACCTGATCGGCAATGGCGTTGCCACCGTCGTCGTCGCTCGCTGGGAGGGGCAACTCGACAGGAACCTGGCGCGCGCGGTGCTGGATCGCGACAATACGCCTCACTTCCACACACCTGGTCCTGCCGCGCAACCGGCGATCCCGCCGGCACCGACGACCGAAGCCGCCGCGCTTCTCGACGGCTCGCCGAATCATCAATAGAACTGAACTTTTCCGGGTCGGTGCCGTTAATGCAGAGATATCTCACTCCACCGAACTCAGCATGAAACTGACCATCAAGTTCCGTCTTCTCGCCACACTCGCCTTGCTCGGGTTCCTGCTGACCGTGACCGGCGTGCTGGGAATCGCCGGCATGCGTGGTTCGAACCATGCCGTTGCGAAGGCGTACACGAACGACGTGGCTGCCGCAACCGCGCTCGGCAAGTCCAACCTGAACCTGACGGTAGTGCGTACCACGCTCGACCGCGTGCTGCTGCACCCGGAAGCAGCGGACAAAACCGCGCTCATCGATAAGGCGCGCAACTATCTTGCGGTCTCCGACAAGGCCTGGAAAGAGTACCGCGCACTGCCCGTTTCCGAGGCCGAGGCGGCCTTGTCGAAGGCCGTGGCCGACGCCCGGGAAGCGATGCTGCATGGCGCACTCGAGCCGATGATGGACGCGATGAGCCGTGGCGACCATGAAGCCGCCGACCACGATGCGATGGTCGTGATGCCACCGCTGTCGGCGGCTCTCACGCAGAAAACCGCGAATCTGGACAAGTTTCGCAACGAGCAGGGTAATGTGCGTTACAAGACGGCACAGGACCGCTATGACACCCTCGTGACAATTACCGGAATCGCGATCGCCGTCGGTCTTCTGACCTGCGTCACCTGCGGTTTCACGCTGCTTCGCGCAATCGCGCGCCCGATCGATATGACGGTGCGCCATGTCGAGCGACTCGCTCAGGGTGACATGTCGCAGCAATTGCGCTTCGACAGTGATGACGAAATGGGTCGCCTCGTCAGAAGCGTCGGGCAGATGCAGAAGGACATCGGCACGATGATCGAACAGATCGCGCGCGGCAGCGAGTCGATCGCATCCGCGACCCAGCAGATCTCGGCCGGCAACGCGGACCTGTCGGCGCGCACCGAGACGCAGGCGGCGTCCATCGAGGAAACGGCGGCGAGCATGGAGCAACTCACCAATGCCGTCACGGAGAACGCCGCGCACGCGCGTGAAGCGCGCGAGCTGGCCGACGCGACGAAGGCGACGGCCGGTGCGGGTGCGGACGTGGTGCGTCAGGTCATCGCCGCGATGAGCGACATTCACGACGGTGCGAAGAGGATGGGCGAGATCATTGGCGTGATCGAAGGCATCGCCTTTCAAACCAACATCCTTGCGTTGAATGCGGCTGTCGAGGCTGCTCGCGCCGGAGAGGAAGGACGTGGGTTTGCCGTCGTCGCTGGCGAGGTGCGCAATCTCGCCCAGCGCTCAGCGACAGCGGCGAAGGAAATCAAGGAGCTTATCGACGCCTCGACAGCCCGCGTCGCGGACGGTTCGCGCCTGGTCGGTCGGGCCGGTGAGACCATGGGCGAAGTACAGACGGCCGTCAGCCGCGTCACGTCGATCATGAGCGACATCGCGACGGCCTCGGCCGAACAGAGCGATGGCATCGAGGAAGTCAATCGGGCGATTACGCAGATGGACCAGATGTCGCAGCAAAATGCCGCGCTGGTCGAGCAGGCAGCCGCCGCGGCCGCGTCGCTTACCGAGCAGACCGGTCTGTTGACGAAGGCGGCGGGTCGATTTCGCTTTGCGTCCCTGTCCTGATGCCGCGCTATGGGCTCGCCTGCCGCTGCGGGCCTTAGCTGCGCGCGTCGCCGGAGGTCGTGGCGTCGGGCTCACCGGTAGGCGCTGCCTCGAGAAAGCCGCGCCCCATCTCAGCCTCGAAGCGCGAAGCGCTGCCCTCCCAGATGATGCGTGCATGTTCGAGCACGTAGACACGGTCCGCATGCGGCAGCGCAAACCTGACGTTCTGCTCGCCCAGCAGTACGGTAATGGGCGTGGACTTTTGCAGCGAATCCAGCGCTTTCGACAATTGCTCGAGAATCACGGGCGCGAGCCCCAGTGTCGGTTCGTCGAGAATCAGCAGCTTCGGCTGGGTCATCAGCGCGCGCGCGATCGCGAGCATTTGCTGCTCGCCGCCGGAAAGCGTGCGCGCGGTTTGGCCCTGGCGCGACTTGAGGATCGGAAAGAGATCGAACAGCCACGACAGCTGTTTGGCGCGCACCGTATCGGCGAGATGATATCCGCCGAGTTCGAGATTCTCGCGTACTGTCATGTCGCCGAATAGCTCGCGCGTTTCCGGGCATTGCACGAGGCCGGCGCGCGAGATCGCGGCTCCGCTGCTGCCGCGCAGATCGCGCCCGTCGAAGCGAATCGTCCCCTTGTACGGCACGAGGCCCGAGAGCGCGTTGAAAAGCGTCGTCTTGCCCGCGCCGTTCAGACCGACAACCGATACGAACTCGCCCTCGCGCACCTGCAGACTGACGTCGTCGAGTGCGCACGCCTTGTCGTAAAGCACACGCACACCGGTCACCTCGAGGATCGTGGGCCTGGCAATGCCCGCGGCTCCGGTGCGCTGGCGCAACTCCAGCTTGCTGCCCAGATAGACCCGGCGCACTGTCTCGTTCTGCATCACTTGTTCGGCGGTGCCCTCGGCGACATGCTCGCCAAGGTACATCGCGAGCACGCGGTCGGCGAGCGCGGACAGACTTTTGACGTTGTGATCGACCAGCAGCACCGCGCGGCCTTCGGCGCGAAAGCCGCGAATCAGCTCGGAAAACGCCTCCGATTCCGCCACCGTCAGTCCCGCGAACGGCTCGTCCACAAGCACGACCTGCGGGTCGCGCGCAATCGCTTTGGCCATCTCCATGCGGCGCAGATCCGCAAATGGCAGTGTCGCGGGATGCCGATGCATGACGGCGGCAAGGCCCACACGCGAGGCAATTTCCTGCGCGCGCTGGTGCACGTGCGGTTCGGCGGCCAGCTTGACGAGCGAATCAGGAAGTAGCGCGAGCTTGATGTGTTCCAGCACCGTCTGCCGATGGAGCGGCCGCGAATGCTGAAACACGATGCCCACGCCCGCGCGCGCGATCCGGTGCGGCGCCCAGCCGGCCATCTCCACGCCATTCACCTTGACCGACCCCGCGTTGGGCCGCTCGATGCCCATGATCAGCTTCATGACGGTGGACTTGCCCGAGCCGTTTGGTCCGATCAGGCCAAGAATCTCGCCGGGCCGGATGTCGAAGCCGATATCCTTCACGGCGACGAGACCGCCGAAGCGCTTGGTCAGTCCGCGTACGGAGAGCAGCGGCGTGTCGCTCATTGGCGCTCCCTCGCACGCAGCAGATTGCCGAGCAGACCGTCTGGAAAAAACAGCAGCGCCGCCAGTGCGACCGCCGCGACGACGAATGTGTTGAGCTGGCCGAGCGGGCGCAGAAACTCGCCGGCGACGATCAGGAAGATCGAGCCGAGCACCGCGCCGAGTATCGTGCGGCGTCCGCCGAGCACGGCCGCGATGATGATCTGTACTCCCACGCTGAGATCCACCACCGTGCTCACCGAGGCCGTGCCCTGGTAGAACACCAGCATCGCGCCGGCCACGCCGGAGAAAACGGCGCTGATGCAAAAGGCCACGAGCTTGTGTCGCGTGACATTGAAACCCAGCGCCTGCGCGCCGGTCGCGTCCTGGCCGCTTGCCTGCAGGATCAGACCGACGGCCGAACGCGACAGGCCGAACAGCAGGACGGCGCAAACGATCAGGAACGCGAGCGCGATCCAGTAGTTATGGTTCGCATCGACCGACATCACGTCCGGCACCATCATGCCGATCTCGCCGCCAGTTATGCCCGCAAAGATCACGATGGCGTTCTGCAGCAGCAGCACGGCCACGAGCGTAACCAGCCCGAAGTAAGGACCGCGCAACCGCAGCGCGGGCACCGCCAGCAGCAGGCCGCCCACCAGCGCGACGCCGCCGCCAGCGAGCACGCAAACGGGTATCGGCAGACCCCATCTGGCGTCGAGGATCGCGGCCGAATAGGCGCCGAGTCCGATCAGGAACGTCGGCCCGAAGTTGACCTCGCCGGCAAAGCCGAACAACAGGTCCCACGACATGGCGAACACGCCGAAGTAATACGCAACCGTGAGCACGCCGAGGATGTAGCCCGAAAGCCACCACGGCAACGTCGCCGCCATCGCGACGAGCGCAACGGCGATCCATGCGCCACGCGAACGGAGAAGAACGGACATGGGGGTACGCTCCATTCGCACTGTTAGCGGCGTCCCAGGAAGCCCTGGGGTCTTACATACACCACGAGCACCAGCAGCAGCAACGCGGGCAGCGGCCGCAGGGTCGGCGCGATCAGATAGGCCGTAATGGTTTCCAGATAACCGACGACATACGCGGCCATCAGCGAACCGGACACGCTGCCGAGCCCGCCCAGCACCACAATGGAGAATGCGCTGGCCGTGAGCTGCCCCGCATTGTTGGTGCTCACGCCGAGGAACGAAGCGAGCAGCACGCCCGCGATACCGGCCAGCACCCCATAGATGCTCCACGCGAGAAGATAGATTCGGGAGAGTTCGAAACCGAGCAGCGTGAGACCACGAGGGTTCATCGAAGCCGCGAGCAGCGCCTTGCCTGCGCGCGTGCGGTTCACGAACAGCCACAACATGCCGATCACGGCCCAGCAGACCACCGCGATCATGATTTCGTTGAACGGCACGCGCACGCTGCCGACCATCGCCACACCGCTGATCAGCGGGCGCATCGTCACCGGGTTGTCGGTGAAGAGCCACGCCATGCCCTGCTGGATCATGATGCCCCACAGCAGCGTGCCGGTGAGCACGAAGATTTCCTTCTCTTCGCCGGGAATCGCGGCCGAGCGTTGAATGGGCCGCACCACCATCAGGTAGGTGACGAAGGCCGTCACGAGACCCGCCAACACGCCGAGCAGCGTGCCGAGATAGGTGCCAAGTCCCGCCTCGCCCGCGAGCATCCAGCCCATCAGCGCCGCGACCAGCATCACGCCGCCGTGCGCGAGATTCAAGATGCCGGAGACGCCGAAGATCAACGTGAAACCGATCGCGCCCAGCGCGTAGAGGGAACTGATCGCAAAGCCGTCGACGAGAATCTGCAGTAGCAACATGCCCGGCCTTTCATGTTGGTTAAGGTGTCGATGCGTGCGGTGTCCGGGCCTTCGCTACGCGCGGGTCCGGACAGTCGCGATCGTCGCGCTGCTAGTTCGCGCTTGCCTGCTGCACCTTCATGAAGGTCGGGAATTTGACCACGCCGTTGGCAATCGACTTGGGCCAGATCGCAACCTGCTTGCCGTTTTGCCATTGCAGGTCGATGCCCGTGATATAGCCGGGCCCGTACTTCAGCGCGTGCGTGAACTGATCGCTCTTGCCGTAGAACTGCCAGCGTCCGATCGTGCCCACGTAGTCGGTTTTCTCGAGTGCGTCGACCATCTGGTCCGGATCGGTCGAGCCCTTGTTGCGCTTGATCGCGTCCGCGAGGATGTAGACGAGGTCGTAGCTCGTGAAGCCGCAATACGCCGGAGAAACGCCGAACTTCTTCTGATACTCATCCGTAAAAGGTACCGTTTTCGGCGTGATCGCCACGCCCGGCGCCGCGGCCGAGGCCGTGATCACGCCTTCCGTCGCGCCGTTCGTGTCCTTCCAGAAGCTCGTGGTCGTGGCCTGCGAGCTTTGGCCCGACATCGGGATCGGCACCTGCTGGTCGTGCCATTGCACGGTCGGCTGCACGCCAACGTGGCTGATGCCGGTGGTGATCGTATCGGGGTGCTTCGCCTCGATCTGGTTGAAGATCGGCGTGAAGTCGGAAGTGTCAGGATTGAAGCGGATGTGATCGAGCACCTGAAGTCCCGCTTTGGGCAGGCATTCGAGGTAGCGTTCGTCGAGCGGCTTGGTCCACGCCGCGTCCTCGCTCATGACGACCGTCGTTTTCATCTTGAACTGGCCGACCAGAACGTCGTGTGAGAAGTCGCAGATGGACTGTGCGATGAACGCCGACGTCATCCAGCCGTGGAACGTGTACTTGTAGTGGTCGTAGTCGTCGTGAACGTGCTTCGAGATGTCGTTGCTAGCCGCGCCGGGAGTGATGAAGGGCATCTTCAGGCGTCCCGACCACGGCTCCATCGCGAGCGCCACTTCGCTGATGTAGCTGCCGATCACAGCGACTACCTTGTCCTGAGTCGCCGCGCGCTGGAAGGCGCGCACGCCGTCCGAAGCCGATGAATGGTCGTCGTACGCGACGATCTGGATGGGCCGGCCATCGACGCCACCGCTGGCGTTGATCTGGTCCGCGGCGAGTTGCGCCGCCTTGCTGATCGAAGCGCCCGCCACCGAGGATTCTTCGCTGATCACGCCGATCTTGATCGGCTCTGCCGCCGCATGGGCGCCTGCCGGCAGAGCCAGGCCCGCCGCTACCATCCCCGTCGCGACGACGCAATGAAAGTTTCGCCACACACTGTTACTGGACATCATGCATCTCCGATTCGAAAGGATCGTTGAGCAACATTTGCCCGCCACATCGCAGCATTTGAAGAATGCGCACACAACAATATTCACGGGACTCGCAGCGCTCAATCGGTACAAACGATGACCGGGTCGCTACGGATTTCATGGTGCAGAGCGGAAAAAATTTTGCCGCCCGCGCCACCGGACGCGGTTTGTCCATCGTGAGAGCGATGGCTATGGACCGCGAGACTAGCGGCCTTCATCCTCTCGCTCATTCGTGATCCGAAGCATTGTGGCCGCATCGCTTTGCGGGGTTGGTGCGGCGGTTCAATGAACCAACCCGCGCCATGATCAGCCGAGGGCGGTCGCGGCGCGGAAACGGACCACGCGGCCAAGCGTGCCTGCGTGCGGGTCCGAACACTACCCGGCAACCTTGCTTGCTGACACATGTACGTCATGCTAGGTTGCTGCAATTCCCGCTGCCGCATCTGGCATCTATTTTTCGCAACGCTGCGCGCGATCAAAAAAAAGCGGGGTGGGTTGCTCTGGACTCATCGTACGCATACGCCTTTCCCTAGAGGAATTCAAGAGCCATGGCTTCAATGATCCAGCGGACCACCCTGTTCGCCTGCCTGCGCGCGGCTTGCGTCGCGGCTTGCCTGTCCGTCGCCGCCCTTGGTGCCCATGCCGCGGATCTCGTGATCGCAGGCCGGGACGACATCTACGGCCGCGGACTCGCGCAGGCGGTGGACGGCTACAAGAAACAGCACCCGGGCCTCGATATCGAGTTGCTGAAGCTGCCGAACAACGACCTGTACCAGAAACTGAAGCTGTCATTACGCGAAAACACGCGCGCCTATGACCTGGTGATGATGGACGACACCTGGTCCCCCGAATTCATCGCCGACGGATGGCTTCAGCCGCTGCCCGCCACGCTCGCGGATGCCGACATGGTGACGTCCACGATCTCCCTCGGACGAACGTCGACGGGAACCTTGTACGCGATGCCGATCGTCGGCAATGTCGAGATGTTCGCTTATCGCAAGGATCTGCTCGCGAGTCGCGGCCTGCAGCCGCCGCGCAGTTGGGACGACGTGCTGAAGATCGCGCAGACCATCGGCACAGCCGACCAGGACGTCTCGGGTGTCGTGTTTCGCGGCGTGAAGGGTAACCCCGTCGTCACCGGTTTTCTGCCGATCCTGTGGGCCTATGGCGGAGATGTCGTCGACACCAACGGCAAGGTCACGATCGATTCGCCCGAAGCGCTGGCCGCGCTGAAGATGCTGCTCGCCCTGAAGAAGTGGGCGCCGAAGGACGTCGACGTATATGGCGCCGGTGAAGTGCGAGACGCCCTGCAAGGCGGCACGGCCGCGCAGGCCATCGAAGTGTGGCCCGCCTGGCTGCCCGCGCTCGACGATCCGGCGAAGTCGCGCGTCGTCGGCCAGGTCGCGCTGCAACCGCCGCCCGGTCAGGTCAAGGGGCCGGCGCCGATGCTCGGCATCTGGCAAATGGGTATTGCGAAAGATGCGGCACATGCGAAAGTGGCGGCGGACTTCCTCGCCTATCTGACTTCGTCGGCCACGCAAACACAACTGGCCGTGCTCGGCATTCCGCCGACGCGCAAGAGCGTCTTCGTCAATCCGACGCTCGTCAAGCAGTATCGCTGGTACCCGGACCAGCTGAAGGCGCTCGAAGCGGGCCGTGCGCGGCCTCGCGTGAAAGACTGGCAGCAGATCGAGGCGATTCTCGGCGACGCGTTGCAACTCGCGCTGACGGGGCAGGCCGCGCCCGACGCAGCCTTGCATCAGGCGGCGCAGAAGATCGCCCAGGCCAACGCCGCATTGCAGTGAAAGCGGCGGTGACAGCGCAGACAAGCGTGGGAGAGAGTCGATGAGCGGGTTGCGACGTTATCTGCCGCTGATCGTCCTGATGAGCCCAGCCGCGCTCGTGCTCGGCGTGCTGGCGCTCTACCCGATGGCGCGCGTGCTGATCGATTCGTTTTTCTCGGTGAATTACGCGTCGGGGCATCGCTCGTTCATCGGGCTCGCCAACTATCGATCGGTCATTGCGGACGGCGAGTTCGGCACGAGTTTCGTCAATACGATCCAGTTCATGAGCGTGGCCTCGCTCGCTGAAGTCCTGTTCGGCCTCGCGCTCGCGCTGCTGTTCGTGCGCGCGTTTCCGGGCCGGCGCATCGCCTTGCCGCTCGCCGTGCTGCCGATGATGCTCTCCACGCTCGTGTGCTCCGCCATCTGGCGCAATTGGCTCAATTACCGCGGCTTCCTGAATGCGCTGCTCACGGCGGCAGGTCTGCCGGCGGTGCCCTGGTTATCCGATCCGCACCTCGCGCTCTGGTCGCTGATGTTGGTCGATGTCTGGCAATGGACGCCGATGGCATTCCTGATCATTCTCGCGGGGCTGCAGTCGATTCCGCCGGAAATCGCCGAGGCGGCCCGCATCGACGGCGCGAACGAATGGCAGTGCCTGCGATACATCACGCTGCCGCTCGTTGCACCCCACGTCGCCCTCGCGATGCTGCTGCGCTCGATCGACACCTTCAAGCTGTTCGACAAGGTGTACGCATTGACGGGCGGCGGTCCGGGCAATGCCACGCAAACGCTGTCGACGTACATCTACGACACGGGTTTCCGGTTCTTCAACGTAGGACCCGCCAGCGCGGCTTCGGTACTGATGCTGCTCACGTGCGCGGTGCTGGTCTCGGGATACATATGGAAATCGGCCGTCAAGCGCGACCGTTGATGCCTCTCGCACGCTTGCAGGGTTTAGCGCGACGCTCGTCCGCTGCCGCGGTGCGAGGGCTGTTGCGGATCGCTGCGCTGGCGGTGTTGCTGCTGCCGTGCATATGGATGGCTGGCGCGGCCTTCACGCCGACGCTGGAACGCCTCGCCCATCCGCTCGCGTTGTGGCCTTCGGCGCCCACGTTCGAGCATTTCGCGGCGGTGTGGGAAAGCGGCATGGCCCAGTCGGTGCTGAACTCCGTGTGGGTCGCGCCAGGCGCCACGTTGCTCGCGCTCGCGCTGGCTTTTCCGGCCGCTTATGCCCTCGCGCGGCTTGCATTTCCCGCGCGCCTCGATCTGCTGTTCCTGCTGCTCGTGCTGGCACTGAAGCTGATGCCGCCGATTACGGTGGCCGTACCGCTGTTTTCGCTGGCCAAGTGGCTCCATCTGCTCGATTCGCTGTTTGGGCTGATACTCGCCTATCAGCTGTACGCGCTGCCGATGGCGATCTGGATGTTGCTGCCGTTCGTGCGCGACGTGCCGATCGAATTCGAGGAGGCCGCGGCGCTCGACGGCGCGAACCTCGCGCAGCGCATCGTCTTCATCGTCGTGCCGCTGTGCGCGCCAGGTCTCGTTGCCACCGCCATCTTCGTGTTCATCATCGCGTGGAACGAGTTTCTGCTGGCGCTGTTGTTCGTCTCGTCGCCGAGTCATTTCACGCTGCCGCTCGCCATGGCGGGTTATGTGACCGAGAACGGCATCGACTGGGGTGAACTGATGAGCGCGGGGCTGATTTCGTCGGTGCCGACGCTTCTGCTCGCGGGCTATGTGCAGCGCTATCTGCTGCAGGGCTTTTCGGGCGGGTTGAAGTAGGGGGCTCCGACTTCACGCCGCCGCTGCAGCAGACGCTTTGCTTATCCAGAGGTTCTCTTGCGCCCTGCCCTGACTGATCACACCGTTTCGCCGGCTGACTGGATGTCGGCCATCGATGGGAGCCGCTTGCTGTCCGCACTGACCTTGCCGGGCAGCCATGACACCTGCGCCTACACGGTCGATGACCGGCTCGCGCGCACGCAGCATGCCGCGCTCGACGATCAGTTGCACCATGGCGTGCGGGTCCTCGACATCCGCTGCCGCCATGAGGGTAATCGCTTCGCGATTCATCACGGCGGCATCTCGCTGGGTCTGACTTTCGACGATGTGGTGCGGACATGCGCTCAGTTTCTCGCGCTTCACCGCGGCGAATGTATCGTCATGTCCGTCAAGGACGAATGGCCCGCGCGCGACTGCGCCCGCGCGTTTGCCGCGACCTTCGAGTGGTATGTGGAAAGACATGCGGATGTGCGCTGGCACCTTGCTTCCGGGCGGCCGCTGCTGGAGGCGGTACGCGGGAGCATCGTGCTACTGCGGCGCTTCGCGAGTGAAGCGCCGCTCGGCATCGACCTGACAGTCTGGCCCGAGAACGCGACGTTCGATATCGACGTCGTGCCCACGCCATTCACCATTCAGGACGAGTTTCGCGTGCCGGTGCCGACATCGATCGCTTACAAATGGCGCGCCATCGATTCACTGTTGAACCTCGCCCCCGCTCTGTGCGGCGAGCGGTGGGTCATCAACTTTTGCAGCGGCACGGGGATGGCGGCGGCGCCGGTCGTCGTGGCGTGTGGCGATACACGGCATCGCGGCATTCACGAGCAACTTGCGGAGCGACTCGCGGCTCGTCCGGAACCATGCGGCACGCTGATGCTCGACTTTTGCGACTGGCAGGACTGGCGCCTCGTTGATGCGTTGATCGACTGCAACTGCAGCCGATAAGGTTTCGCTGCGGGTATGACGTCGCCCGCGAACGTCAGCGTGGTTCCTTGTTTGCCTGAGGCTGCCGCGGTGGCGGCTTCGATTCTTGTCCGCGTTGCGCCGGTTCACGCGTACAGGCGTCCGGCGGCGTGACATAAGGAACGTCGTCGCGGCAACAGGCATAGATCGGAAACCCATACGCGTTCGTGCCGACGATGGTCGTTGGCCCGTGCAGCGGGCACACCGTCTTCATGGCGCCCCCTTGAAACTCATCGATCAATCGTTTCCATCTTACGCTCGCGTGCGAACGGTGTTCTAGGTGCGCCTGCGTTGCCCTTGGAAACCCGGTCCCGTTCACCGCCGCCGACACGCATTCGCTATGCGTGCCGCGCCGCAGCGTTCGCCATTCTCTACCGCACGCGCCGCGGACGAGCGACGCTCCTTGGGCAGCCGCCCCTCGTGCAGCGAGCCGGCCGGGCCCAGGCAGAAGTGTCTGACAGCGTCGGCTGAATTGTCATTTTCTTGCATGACATGCAATGATGCATCCGGTGGTGCTCACTGCAGTGTCCTGTCATTTGGGACATTTTCGTGACATTGTTGGGGTGCTCCGCGAAGCAATCGGAGAGCGCACTCATCATCGCTGGCCATGCGCGTCCTTCGTTCGGACGTTCGAACGTCGACTTAGCTCGACTATCTCCTCTGATAGCCGACCTTTCGGAATAAGGGTATTTACCTAGCCCTTCTTCTCAAAAATTTAACAATTTGAAGTTAGAATGAACCTTCTAACATCGATTGTTATGTCATTTCATGACAGTTGAAATCCAGGGCGAAGCATCCGGTCAGCGGCACGGCCGGACTGACGAGGGTTATGGCCAACCGATCGGCCGCGACCCGATTATGGACACCGTGTCGTCATTCGACTGTTGAATACCGACGATCAGAAGTGCGATCCGGGGCGAACTGGTTTTGTGGTGTTTATTCAGTCTTACTAATAATACTTTTGCTCTGGAATCGTTTCCGACTGACATTCAGCACATTCATTGCGCATGTCGTCTCCGGGGCAAGTGGGTTCGAAATCAATCCAGGGAGAAGCAATGAGAGACCTTTCGTCCGAAGATTTGCTGAAATTCTGCCGAACGAATGCGTCGATTTTTCTTTCGCTCGCCGGCGAAGCGTTTGAAGGGCACAGAAACTCGCCGGCCTGAACCGGCAGGCGAGAAACACCATTCGGGGCATCTGGAATCTTTGAGCAGTGCGCCGGCGCGGCATATCGCCGCGAGCTGACGCACCCGGCTCCATTCGCGCAATACCACAAGCCTATAAAAACCCGCGCAGTTCAATCAATGCCGCAGCCGTTCCTCCCTTGACGCTGGAGGCGGCAGCGCATTGTGGCAAAGCGATGGCGGGTATGCGAGACGGCCATTGGGTATTCACGATCCTCGCAGACATTACGATCACGGATGGAAAGGATGACGAAACGAATCGTAGTAGTAACGGGCGGCATGGGCGGCCTGGGAGAAGCGATCAGTACGAAACTGCACGACGCAGGGTATGCGGTGGTAGTCACGCACTCGCCGAACAACACCGGTGCGGACAAATGGCTGGCTGACATGGAAACTCAGGGCCGGAGCTTCCGCGCTTACCCGGTCGATGTGGCCGACTACGACTCATGCCAGCGTTGCGCGGACAAGATTCGGGCGGAGGTCGGCCCGGTCGACATCCTGATCAACAACGCGGGGATCACCCAGGACATGACCCTCAGGAAGATGGACAAGGTGAACTGGGATGCGGTCATTCGCACGAACCTCGATTCGGTCTTCAACATGACCAAGCCGCTGTGCGAAGAGATGGTCGCACGAGGCTGGGGGCGCATCGTCAATATTTCGTCCGTCAACGGTTCAAAAGGCTCGGTCGGCCAGACCAACTACGCCGCGGCCAAGGCCGGCATGCACGGCTTCACCAAGTCGCTAGCACTGGAAGTGGCGCGCAAAGGGGTCACCGTCAACACGATTTCGCCGGGCTACCTGGCCACCAAGATGGTCACCGCGATTCCGCAGGAGATCCTCGATACGAAGGTCCTGCCGCATATCCCGATGGGACGGCTCGGCAAACCCGAGGAAGTCGCGGCGCTCGTGCTCTATCTCTGCTCGGACGATGCCGGCTTCGTGACCGGCTCCAATATCGCGATCAACGGTGGCCAGCACATGCAGTAACGCGACACACCGCGCCGGTACGCCCCGGAACATCGGACGAAGCGGCGTGAACCATTCACGCAACACCCCTGTGCTTCCATGAGAGGAACGTGTCATGAGTGAGACCTGGATGGGCCTGATCATTGGGGGCTCGGCCCTCGGCATCGCAATGCTGATGGTGATTGATCACTATCGCCGTGAGCGCAGACGGGCACGACTGCTACGACAGCTGGATCATCATGAGTGGTGGCATCAACCGCGCGGGCGAATGTAGGTGCATCGTCCGTGCCAATAACAAATCAGATACATCGAGAGGGCTGAAGAATGACACCGGAAACCACCGGACAACTAAAGGCCACAGGCCATCAGATTACGGTTCGTACGAGGCGCGGCTGCATGCGGGTCGCCGCAGTGTGGCAGGTATTGATGCCGGTCGCAGATGCCATCGAGGAGGTACGGATTACGAGCAACCGTAAACGTGACGTCGAAGACATGACGATCGCGTTTGCCGACAGGCTCTCCGGATCGCTGCACACCGTTCTCAGGCAGTTCGAGACGATGCCGTGGGTGGCCGCCGCGGAGCTTTGCTGAACACCGGGGCCGTGCCGCTTGCAATGGGTCGCGTCGCCACGCGACCCCGCGCGCGTCATGCTACCTGGCCCGCCAGGTAGCTGGCGGGCGCGCGCCCCGCATGGGTTGTTTGGCACGAACCGGCCAATTGAAGCCGGACGTATACGACCGGACCCAGCCGGTCACCACCTGAGAGAAGTGGATGAAAACAACAATCAGGAAAGGGCCCCCGGACAGGGAGAGCCCCTATACACCCCTGACCGCTGGAGATGCGATTTCCCATCTCGAACGGATCCTGTCCTCCGATGGCGCGGATTCGTTGTTCAGCCGGACCTACTGGCGCGCGCGTGTTCAGCAGGTGAGCGCTACTCAAGGACTGACTCCGCAGCAGCAGGCAAGGCTCGTGAAGTTGCTCGAGTCGCTCCCGCCCCCGGTCCCGAGCGAAGAATCGTGCTAGTCACTTTTCGACCTCGCTACATCGTGGAGATTCAGGCGCAACTCGATTGGCAGGCGGCCGCCGGCTCGGACAGCCAATCGGCAAGCCGCGGACGTACGCCGTCCGCGATGGATCAGAGCTGATCGTCGACATCCAGCAGCCGATCCTCCACATGCAGGTCTTCGGCGCACTCTCCCCGCAAGGGCAACTCACCGCCTTCCGCTCGGAGTCGATCGCGGACCATTTGGCAGAGGCGTTCGCGCACGAGGATACGTTGTGCCGTGTCCATCTGCGCGTAACGCTGAATCTGCGGATCCGAAAAGTGGAGTGTGAGCACGCATCGCGCATCCAGCGTCGTGTCGCCATGTGACTCGACGACCCAGGAGGCCTGGATAAAGAACGTCCGGCCGTCGTCGTAGCTGCTGATCGCGGGCGCCTTCGGCGACTCGAATAGTGTGGAAAGAGCCAGTTCGATTTCTTCGACGCGCTGGTTCAGATCGATGTCTTTCATTGAAACTCCTCCTTGTGGTCGAAGGCCCGGTTGCATGGCATCGGGCGTCGTCGTGACCGCGGGGTCGCTCGACGCTGCGCCCGAGTCGCCCGCTGGCACGACGGCGCTCGCGTGTCCGCACTATGCGTGCCGGCTTTGCGCCTGGCCCCGCCGAATTGATGAATCGATGAATACGCAAGCAAGAACCGTGTCCGGCTGCCTCTGGCCGCCCAATGAAGAGGCAGCGTGCTTCGGCTGAAGCCGTCGAAATCGCTGGCGCGTCCCGAAGTGGGCGCGCGGCTCGTGAAGCAAAGCGCGGACTACGACCGCACCGGCGCGCGCTGGCCGGCATCGGCTGGGTGCCGCAGGAACGCAATATCCTCAAGTCGCTGACGGTCGAAGAGAACCTGACGGCGATCGCCGTGTCCGGTCCGTGGGATCTGGCTCGCATCTACCGGATGTTCCCGCGCCTGCAGGAGCGCCGCGCCAATATGGGCAACCAGCTCTCCGGCGGCGAGCAGCAGATGTTGGCCATCGGCCGCGCGCTGATGCTCAATCCCAAGGTGCTGCTGCTCGACGAACCGCTCGAGGGCCTCGCGCCGATTATCGTGCAGGACTTGATGCGCATCCTCTCGGAGATCATCCGCGACGAAGGCCTCTCAGTGATTCTGGTCGAGCAGAACGCGCGCAAGGCGCTGGGCATCACGCACAACGCCGTGGTGCTCGAGCGCGGCTCGGTCATTCATTCGAGTACGGCGGCCGAGTTGCTGGCCCAGGATCACAAGATCGATACCTTGCTGGCCGGGAAAACCAGCGTGCACGCCGGAGCACTCTGCCGCCAACCGGGCTACGCCGCGAAAGTCGCAACCGCCCTGTTGAACGCATCCGGTCTCGCGACATTCATCCCATGCGACGCACCGTCGATCGTTTCGCGTTCGGCAAACTCGATCCACTGTTCGAGCTTGTCGACCGTATTGCGGAACATACGGGGACTTTTCTGGCCGTCGATCAACAACGTACGGCACTTGATATCGCGCGCGGCTTCCGGCGTATAGGCGGGAAGCGGATCGAGCAACTGCTTTGGCAGCGTGAGCGCGTTGTCGAGCGCCATGCGACGAAAGCTCTCCGGGCTTTTGTTCCAGAACCCCGGCATGCTCACCGAGTCGACGAACATCGACAAGCCGGCGTCGAACTCGCCCCGCTCGATCAGTTCCGCGACCCGTGCGCGCAACACGTTGGTCGCTGGCGGCATGAACGCAGGCTGCCCCCTCGGTTCGGTTTGCAGCGGGCCGCCGGGATCGGCTAGCGTCAGCGTCTTCACGAGGCGCGGAAATTCGCGCGCGAGATGGAAAGCCACGCACCCACCCCGCGAGTGACCGACCAGATGAACGGGAGCAAGGTCGAGCGCCGTGATGAATCCGGCAATTTCCTCGACGTGCGCTTCCCAACTGAAGTCGCTGTGTCCAAATGCATCGATCTCAGGCCAGTAATGGCTCAAGCTCGGCGCGAAGCAGCGAAACCGGCCCGACAGGGAGGCCATCTGGGCGTCCCAATAGCGATAGTCGCAAAGCGAGCCGTGCACGAACACCATCGGCTCGCCGCGCCCGGACTCGACATACGGTATCGCAAGACTCGATGCGGTGGTCACAAACGATGGCGCGGCCGCGCCAAAGGCCGGGGCCAGAATCGATGGGCTGGTACGTGCATTCATCACAGGACTCCTTTGGCGCCACTATCGAGGGTGTGCTCGCAAAAGAAAATCGCATAATATTGATGGAATCGATCTACTTTTCTGATATCAACCATCATGGCAACGGAAATGAAAGCGCTCGATCTGGACGTGCTGTCCATGATCATCGCGGTCGCGGACGCCGGCACGATCAGTCGCGCGGCGCAGGTCGTGCATCGTTCGCAATCGGCGGTGAGCATGCAGATCAAGACGCTCGAGACGGCGCTCGGCAAGGCGCTTTTCGTGCGCAAGCCTCGCAGCGTGGTGCCGACGCAGGACGGCGAAATGCTGTTGACCTACGCGCGGCGGATGATCGCCCTGCGCGACGAAGCGTGGGCAGCGGTGGTACGGCCCGACGTGACCGGACGCGTGGTGATCGGCGTGCCTGACGACTATGCGACGTCACTGTTCCCGCCGATCCTCAAGAAATTCTCGGCGACCTATCCGAAGGTGGAGATTCAGGTAGTGGGCCTGCCAAGCGTCGCTCTCGAGCCCATGTTGAAAGACGGCACGGTCGATCTCGTCTGCGCGACGCGCGTGAAAGGATTGCACGGCGAGTTCTTGCGTCATGAACCGATGGTCTGGGCCGCCGCGCCAGGCGCGACCGAGATCTGGCGTGAAAGGCCCTTGCCGATCGCCGTGTTTTTGCCCGGCAGCGTCGCGCGGGAGAAAGCCATCCGGAGCCTGGAGCGCGCGCGCATCACCTATCGAACCTCGTATGAAAGTCCGAGTCTGCTGGGTCTGCTGACGATGGCCGAGGCCGGACTCGCGGTGACGCCTTTGGCCAAGTGCGCGGTACCGGCTCACTTCTCGCTGCTGGGAACCGCGAATGGCCTGCCGGAAATCGGCACGCTTGAAGTCGTGCTGGCGCGAAGTGCCGCTTCGAAACGGCCCGTGTGCGATTTTCTCGCGGAACGCATTCTCGCCGACCTGAAGAATTGACCCGCAGATCGACCGTTGCGTATCACGCCGCGGCGGACAGTTCCGACGGAGCGTACTTCGAGGTCGCGAGCGCTTCGGCGGGAACGGCAACGTGCGCGCGCCGCACCCGCGCGCCGCCGCGAAACAGTCCGCTCGTGCGCTCTCGTGCGCCGCAAAGACGTGGCGGTGCCAACGACCTCAGGACGACTCCCCCTCCTGGACCCCGCGCGACGCGCACATCCGCCACGAAGCCTTCGGCACGGCAGCGGTTTGCGCAACGTCGCGCCACCAGCGTTCGCCGCGATGCACCGCGGTCAGATCGAGCCGCTCGCCCATGCGCGGTGTCGACAGCGCGACGCCGCGCGCGAGCGCCAGCCCCGTCACCCTTTCGAACGGCTCCTGCCAGCGATGCATCGCGAGGTCGAAGGTGCCGTTATGGATCGGCACGAGCCAGCGGCCGCGCAGGTCGATATGCGCCTGCACGGTTTCTTCGGGCTGCATATGGACGTATGGCCACATCGCGTCGTACGCGCCGGTTTCGATCAACGTGACGTCGAATGGTCCGAGGCGCTCGCCGATCGCGCTGAAACCCTCGAAGTAACCGGTGTCGCCGCTGAAAAACACGCGCAAATCGTGATCGACGATTACCCACGACGCCCACAATGTCCGGTTGCCGTCGAACAGGCTCCGCCCGGAGAAGTGCTGCGCGGGCGTCGCGGTGAACTCGATGCCCTCGACCTCCGTGCCCTGCCACCAGTCGAACTGCCGGACCTTTGCCGCGTCGATACCCCATTCGATGAGCCGGTCGCCGACCCCAAGCGGCGTCAAAAACACCTCGGTACGCTGCGCCAGTATCAGCACGGTCTCGCGGTCGAGATGGTCGTAGTGATCGTGCGACAGGATCACGCCGTGCAGCGGCGGCAAATCGTCGAGCGAGATCGGCGGCGCATGAAAGCGCTTCGGACCGAGATTGCGGAACGGAGACGCCCGCTCGGCGAACACGGGATCGGTCAGCCAGAACTTGCCGCGCAACTTCAGCAGCATCGTCGAATGACCGAGCCGGTACAGGCTGCGGTCGGGCGCCGCGTCGAGTTGCGCGCGCGTCAGCGTTTCGACCGGCAACGCGTCGGCCGGCACGGTGCCGCGCGGCTTGTTGAACAGCACCGTCCACGCGAGGCCGAGCGTTTTGCGCAGGCTTTCCGCCGGACGCGGCTTGACGTTGCGAAAGCGCTCGCCGTCATGCTGCGGCGACAGGCTGAACCTCGCGCGGCTGCGCTGTGCGGCGTTCACGCCGAGCATTCGGCGGACCAGGGCGGGAAGCGACGTCATGAAGTTTACCTTCCGAAGAAAATTTACACTCGGCAGTGTAGATTATCTTAAATAAAAGTAAACTGCTCAGTGTAAAATTGTTGGATGGAATCCTGTGCCCGCCCCCAACGTCTGACTGACCGAAAGCGCGTCGCGATCGTCGCTGCCGCGATCGAGGAATTCCTCGCGGCCGGCTACGACGCTACCAGCATGGACCGTATCGCCGCCCGCGCGAATGTCTCGAAGCGCACGGTCTATAACCATTTCCCGAGCAAGGAAGCACTTTTCGCGGCGATTCTCCATCAGCTGTGGGACGCGAGCCATGACGGCGATGCACCCTCTTATCGTGCTGACCAACCGTTGCGCGCGCAGTTGCTCGATCTGCTGGAGCGCAAGCTGCGGCTGCTTCACGACGAGTCCTTTTTGTCGCTTGCACGGGTGGCGATCTCGGCTGGCATCCATTCGCCGGAGCGCGCGCGGGACATGGTCGCTCGCATGGGCGAACGCGAGGAAGATCTGACGGCGTGGGTCCGGGCGGCCGCCGCGAACGGCCGCATCAAGACCGATGACCCCGTCTTCGCGGCACTGCAGTTGCAGGGGCTCGTGAAGGCTTTTGCCTTCTGGCCGCAAGTGGCGATGGGGCAAGTGCCGCTCGATGCCAAGGAGCAGAAGCGCATCGCGGAAGCGGCGGCGGATATGTTTCTCGCGCGGTATGCGTGAGTCGGTTTGCCGGGTTGGGGCGTCAGGTCGATCGCGTTCAGACGAGCGTACGCGTAGCAATCGCTGTGGCTTTACCCGACAGGGCAAGAAGTTCTTTGCTCGAAGGCGGAGGTGCACGCAGCAACCTTCCGGGAAGCGGCGCCGCGAGAGCGAACTCTTTCTTTTTTCGCAAACGTTTGCCCCCAGGTATCAAGTCTGAGCATCCCAAGCCGAAAACGCGTACATCGCCACGAAACTTTGGAGACCCCGACGTGACGCGCGTTGTGCTCTTACTTGCCGTAATGTTTGTAACGGGCTGTGCACAACTGCAGCAGCCCAATACGGCTCAAGCCGAGAAACCTGCGGTGTCGGACGTGATCATGAAGTTCGACATTCCCGCCGATGCACTCGGCGCGCGCGATCCGCAACTGACTACGGTGCTCGCCAAGGCGGGTGCGCTCGCCGCCGCGCAGAAGCAGCCCACTGTGATCCGCGTAACGGCGCTGGGCCAGGACTTCAAGTACATCAACCAGGCGATCTGGCGGGGCGTGCCGCAGCAGGGGCTCAAACCCACGCTCGAAAACCTTACGACCGGCGCGAACCAGACGTACAGCGTCTCGATCCAGCCGCTACATGCGGGGAGCTGACACGATGCGCCTGATTGCTTTCGCCGCGGCATCGCTATGCTTAGGTTCGGCCGCATGGGCGGGCCAGCCCGCTGCCAGCGCGCCTGCGACTGCGGCCGGCACTGCCACCGCTGTCACCACAGCCTCTGCGGACAAGGTCTACCCGCCGCTGCCCACGCTCTCCATGCTGCCGCCCTCCACCGGCGACGACGACGATCTTCCCGCGCCGCGCTCGACGTCGCACAACAAGAAAAAGACGCACCAGCACGATTGCCGCTGCGCGATGCCCACGCCGCGCCTCGTCGTCTCCGATGCGTCGCGCACCTATCTCAAGGACATCGAGCGGCAGCTCGATTCCGCGCTGGCGCAGTAAAGCAGGACCTGGAGCCCCGACTCATGGACCAGCACAAGACCAACGCCTTCCGCCCTTTGCGGTCGTGGGCCCTATGCGCCTGGGCGGCGCTGCTGGCGCTCGGCAGTTCGGCCGCGCAAGCCGCCCCGTCCGCCGACGATTGCTTCGACAAGGCCGGCGCTTACCAGGGCGTCAATCCGCACGTGCTGCGCGCCGTGGCATGGCGCGAATCGAAAGGCGACGCGAGCGCCATCAACCGCAACGCCAACGGTTCGATCGACGTGGGGCAATTGCAGATCAATTCGATCCACTTTCCTGAACTCGAGAGCCGGGGCATTCCGCACCGCGCGCTCACGGACCCGTGCGTGAATATCTTCGTGGCCGCGTGGCTGCTCAAGCAGAAGATGGTGCGATACGGCAACACATGGCGCGCAATCGGAGCGTATCACTCGGAATCGCCGCACGAGCGCGACGCCTACGCGCGCAGCATCCAGGCGATTCTCGTGAGCTGGGGGCTGTTGCAGCCGGAGCGGTAAGGTTCAGGCGCAGGCCTGTCGGGGCAAAGCCGCCACGCCCGACCTGACGAAGCAGGCAAACGCAACCCACTCCGCTAACTGCTCGTCGACGCAAGCTCCATTCGCTTGCGCTGCAGGAACCGGCGTACGGCCGGATCACGCTCAAGGCCGATTGCCAGATCGTACGCGTCGAGTGCTTGCGCAGTCGCGCCGGTACGCGCGAGCAGATTGGCGCGTGCGGCCCAGTAGGGCTGGTAGTCGGCCAGCCGCGGGTCGTCCGCATACGGCGCAAGCGCGTCGAGCGCCGCCTGCGGGCCGTCGCGTTCGGCCACGGCAAGCGCACGGTTCACGGCGACCACCGGCGACGCTGCAATGGCGAGCAGCCCATCGTAGAGCTGCACGATCTCGTCCCAGTTCGGGCGACGCGTCCGGCAGCGATCCACATGCGCCGACTGCAGCGCGGCCTCGAGCTGAAAGCGCCCGATTGCGTTGAGCGCGTTCGCGCGCCGCAGCAGTGCGTTCGCCGCGTCGATCATCGGCGCGTTCCACGTTGCAGGGTCCTGGGCCGACAGCGGCACGTAGTCGCCAGCCGCATCGCGTCGCGCATCACGTCGCGCCTGTGCAAACAGCATCAGCGCGAGCAGGCCCAACGTCTCCGGTTCGTCAGGAAGCAGCTCGACGAGCAGTTGCGCGAGATACAGCGCCTCGTCCGCGAGGTCGCGCCGCTCGGTATCGCCGCCGACCGGGTCCGTCCAACCTTCCGCATACGCCGCATAGACCGCTTCGAGCACCGCGTCGAGCCGGCCGGGCAGCTCCTCGCGCTCGGGCACGCTGAACGGAATGCCCGCTTCGCGGATCTTGGTCTTCGCCCGCACGAGACGTTTGCTCATCGCGGCGGGCGACATCAGGAACGCCGACGCAATCATCTTCGCTTCCAGCCCCAACACCACTTGCAGCATCAGCGGCGTCCGAATCGCGGCCTCGAGCGCAGGGTGCGTGCACGCGAACAGCAGCGCAAGCCGCCGGTCGGGCAACGCGCCTGCCTCACTCTCGTCGATCTCGTCGGCGAGGATCATCAACTGGTTCGCCACGTCGTCGCCAACCTGGCGGCGACGCGCGCCGTCAATCGCCCGGCGGCGCGCAACCGTCATCAGCCACGCTTCAGGACTCGCGGGACAGCCGTGCTCCGGCCAGTCCGCGAGCGCGGCCGCGAATGCGTCGGCGAGCGCGTCCTCGGCTGCGGCGACGTCGCGCGTGCGCATTGCCAGCAGCGCGACGAGCTTGCCGTAGCTGCGGCGAGCGACCGCCTCGGCAATCGAACGCGCGGCGCCGTCATCGCCCAGGGCGCCGCCGGACGCACTCATGCAGTGGGTGCCTCGTAAGGGGCGGTCCAGACCGGGCGCACCTCCATGACGCCGTGCGCCGCGCCGGGACAACGCGACGCCCACGACATCGCCGCGTCGAGGTTCGGCACGTCGATCAGGT
The DNA here is from genome assembly GCF_050435345.1 of Paraburkholderia sp. 32. Classification (NCBI taxonomy): domain Bacteria; kingdom Pseudomonadati; phylum Pseudomonadota; class Betaproteobacteria; order Burkholderiales; family Burkholderiaceae; genus Paraburkholderia; species Paraburkholderia sp. 32. The sequence continues at coordinate 115,895 of NZ_JBNDKD010000002.1, read as the reverse complement.
AGTAGCCGGCGAGTTGCTCCTTCGAATCGGAATACGGTCCATCGAGCACTTGCGGCTTGCCGTCGACGAGCCGCACCGTGGTGGCCGTGTTCGTGTGCTGCAGCCGGTTGGCCCCCACCAGAGCCCCCGCTTTCTTCAACGATTCGGTGTACGCGTGATAGGCGGCAACGCCTTGCTGCCGCTCGCTTTCGGTCATCTTGTTCCAGCCGTTTTCTTCCGAGTAGATCATCAACAGGTATTCCATTTGAGCCTCCGTCATGGGGTTGAGGCGGATGAATTGCATCGGCCGCCATCACAATGACGCGCGGGCCGCATGCTGGCGGACAGGGGGCGTCAAAAAAATCGCGGACGACCGCCTGGGACCCCCGCTGCATTGGAAAAAGACGCTTGGATCACAGCCGGTTCGACCGTGTTTCGCCAAGCATTGTCGGACGGGTCAAGTGCCTTGTCGACCGGCGATTGGCTGCGGCGCGGTAAGGCCGAACCGCGATCCCTGTTCGGCATGATCCGTGTCGGCGGAACACTCGCTAGGTCCTGACCGGGACAAAGGCCGGACCGGGATCAGACGTGAGAATTTCCGAAACGAAATCGATAAATACGCGGGTCTTGGTCGGCAATCGTCGGCCGGCAGGATGAACGGCGTGGATGGGCATCGGCGCCGGCGCGAAATCCGGCAACAGGCTGACGACCGCACCGCTCGCGATCTCCGGCGCAAAGAGCCACGCCGGCGCTTGAACCAGTCCCATATGGGCGAGCACGGCAGCGCGAATCTGTTCCGCGTCGCCGGTGTGAAAATTGCCGGACGGGACGTGCAAGCCGGGACCGTCGACGTTTTCGAAGCGCCACGCCCGCGGCTCGCGCAGCGGTGCGAAAACGACGCAGGCATGTCGGGCGAGATCCTGTGGCCGTTCGGGGCGCCCGTGTTTTTCGAGGTAATCCGGCGTTGCGACGACAACGACTGGGCTCGATGCCAGCTGCCTTGCAATCATCGAAGAGTCGGCAAGCCGCCCGCTTTTGATCGAAAGGTCGAAGCCCTCCTCGACCAGATTGACGGTTCGCTCCGTGGCCGACAGGTCCACCGACACGTTCGGATACCTGGCGAAAAATGCCGGCAGGCGCGGCACCACATACAGCCGGCCAAAAACCGGCGCCACGGTGACCCGGACCATCCCGGCCGGCGAAACCTGACCGCGCCCTACGGACGATTCGAGCTCCGTGAAATCTCCAATGATGCGCAAACCCGCTTCATAGACCGATTGTCCCGTCTCGGTCAGCGTCATGCTGCGCGACGTGCGCCTGACCAGTTGGGCGCCAAGATGGCGTTCGAGCGACGCGATCTGCTTGCTGACCGCGGGCTGGCCCACGCCTATTTCGCGCGCCGCCGCAGCGAAACTACCCGCTCTCGACGATGCGGACGAAAAGTTTGAGCGCATCCAGACGGTCCACTCCTTGCCTCCCAAAACTTCCAGAATGGAATTGATTGTATTCCGTTCAGCCTTCTTCTATACGCTGCGTGGAATCGATATCGTCTGCCCATCGACCACCGCTAACGAAGGAGCAAATGATGAGCGTCGTACAGCAGACCAACCTGATCGAGATGCGGCACCCCTTGAGTGACGACGACCGCGAGGCGGCGATCTCGGTGCTCGACCGTACTCAGCGACTCTTTGCGGAATTCGGCGGAGCCTCGCGTGAGGCCTACGACGCGATGACGGCGCAAACGCCTATAGCGGATGGCGTCGATCTTGAAAGAGTCGAGAGCGCGGACGTAAAAGGTTGGTGGATTCGGCCCGAATCGGCCGTGGCCGGCCGCGCGATCCTCTTTCTGCACGGAGGCGCGTTCGTACTCGGGTCTGCCACCGGTTATCGCGGCCTGGCGAGTCAGATCGCCGTGCGTGCCGGCATCGACACCTTCGTTCTCGACTATCCGCTTGCGCCCGAGCATCCGTTTCCCGCGGCATACGATGCCGTGATCGAAGCGTTGCGGTGGATGGCGCAGTCAGGCATTCGCGACATCGCGCTGGTTGGCGACTCGGCAGGCGGCGGGCTCGCGCTTGCGGCGCTGGGCGCTGATGGAGGTCGGTCGATGAACGTTTCTTGTGTGGCCACTTTTTCGCCGTGGCTCGATCTTGCGTTGACGGGCCCGTCGTCGCGCAGTGAGGAGACCCGCGACCCGGTCTTGACGCGGCCCATACTCGCCGATGCCGCGGCCGCGTACCTTGGGTCAGCCGATCCCGCGGACCGACGGGCGTCGCCGCTGTACCACGTTCCCGCACATCTGCCGCCGATCGCCATTCAGGTCGGTACGGACGAACTGCTGCTCGACGACGCCCGGCGCTACGCGGCTGCCGCTGCGCAGCGGGGAAACACGGTGCAGTTGGAAATCTACGAGGGACTCCATCACGTGTTCCAGCGCTCGACCGACGAGCTTGCAAGCGCCCGATACGCGTTGGACCAGGTCGCGGGGTTTGTCTTGCGATGCGGATCGGCTATCGCCAGTCCCTGAGATTCCTCTGCGATCCCGGCGAGGCTGCCGCGCGCGGACCTCGACTCGAACGCCGCAAAAAAAATGGCGCCGCAGGCATTCAGCCCACGGCGCCATTTCGTGGCGCTACGACGCGAACCACACGCCGTAGTCCGACAGCACACTTACATCGTCACGGCGTCGGCGACTTCCTTGAAGTCCTCGATCTGGTCGAAGTTCATGTATTGATAGATCTTGTCGCCGTTGGCGTTGAGCACGCTCATGTCGGCCATGTACTCTTCCTTGGTCGGGATCTTGCCGAGGCGCGAGCAGATCGCCGCCAGTTCCGCCGAGCCGAGGTACACGTTCGTGTTCTTGCCGAGGCGGTTCGGGAAGTTACGGGTCGACGTCGACATGACCGTCGCGCCTTCGCGCACCTGTGCCTGATTGCCCATGCACAGCGAGCAGCCCGGCATTTCGGTACGCGCACCAGCCGTGCCGAAGACGCCGTAATGGCCTTCCTCGGTCAGTTGCTTCTGGTCCATCTTGGTCGGCGGGGCCACCCACAGCTTGACCGGGATGTCGCGCTTACCTTCCAGCAGCTTCGACGCGGCGCGGAAGTGACCGATGTTGGTCATGCACGAGCCGATGAACACTTCGTCGATCTTCGCGCCGGCTACGTCGGACAGCGTCTTCACGTCGTCCGGATCGTTCGGGCAGGCCACGATCGGCTCGTGGATGTCGGCGAGATCGATCTCGATGACGGCTGCGTATTCGGCGTCGGCATCCGGCGACAGCAGTTGCGGGTCGGCCAGCCACTGCTCCATCGCCTTGATGCGGCGCTGCAGGCTGCGCGGATCCTGGTAGCCCTGGGCGATCATCCACTTCAGCAGCGTGACGTTGCTGTTCAGGTATTCGATGATCGGTTCCTTGTTCAGGTGCACCGTGCAACCGGCGGCCGAGCGCTCGGCGGAAGCATCCGACAGTTCGAACGCTTGCTCGACCTTCAGATCGGGCAGGCCTTCGATTTCGAGAATGCGGCCGGAGAAGATGTTCTTCTTGCCTTGCTTGGCGACCGTCAGCGTGCCTTGCTTGATCGCGTACAGCGGAATCGCGTTGACGAGGTCACGCAGGGTCACGCCCGGCTGCATCTTGCCCTTGAAGCGGACCAGCACCGATTCCGGCATGTCCAGCGGCATCGTGCCGGTGGCGGCCGCGAAGGCGACCAGACCCGAACCGGCCGGGAAGCTGATGCCGATCGGGAAGCGCGTGTGCGAGTCGCCGCCGGTGCCCACGGTGTCGGGCAACAGCATGCGGTTCAGCCACGAGTGGATCACGCCGTCGCCCGGGCGCAGCGCGATGCCGCCACGGTTGCTGATGAAGTTCGGCAGCGTCTGGTGAGTCTTGACGTCCACCGGCTTCGGATAAGCGGCGGTGTGGCAGAACGACTGCATGACGAGATCGGCCGAGAAGCCGAGGCACGCCAGGTCCTTCAGCTCGTCGCGGGTCATCGGGCCCGTGGTGTCCTGCGAGCCGACCGAGGTCATCTTCGGTTCGCAGTACGTGCCCGGACGGACGCCCTGGCCTTCCGGCAGACCGCAAGCGCGGCCGACCATCTTCTGCGCCAGCGAGAAGCCCTTGCCGCTATTGGCGGGCTGCTGCGGCAGGCGGAACAGCGTCGACGGGGCAAGGCCCAGCGCTTCGCGTGCCTTGGCGGTCAGGCCGCGGCCGATGATCAGCGGAATGCGGCCGCCGGCGCGCACTTCATCGAACAGCACGTCGGACTTGACCTGGAACTCGGCGATCACTGCGCCGTTCTTCAGGGCTTTGCCTTCGTACGGGCGCAGTTCGACCACGTCGCCCATTTCCATCTGCGACACGTCGAGTTCGATCGGCAGAGCGCCGGCGTCTTCCATCGTGTTGTAGAAGATCGGGGCGATCTTGCCGCCGAGGCACACGCCGCCGAAGCGCTTGTTCGGGATGAACGGGATGTCTTCGCCCGTGAACCACAGCACCGAGTTGGTGGCCGACTTGCGCGAGGAGCCGGTGCCGACTACGTCGCCCACGTACGCGACCAGGTGGCCCTTTTCCTTCAGCGACTCGATGAACTTGACCGGGCCGCGCTTGCCGTCTTCTTCCGGGGTGATACCGGGACGCGCGTTCTTCAGCATTGCCAGTGCGTGCAGCGGGATGTCCGGACGGGTGGTCGCATCCGGGGCCGGCGACAGGTCGTCGGTATTGGTTTCGCCCGTCACCTTGAAGACGGTGATGGTCAGGCTTTGCGGCACTTCCGGACGGCTCGTGAACCATTCGGCGTCGGCCCAGCTCTGCATCACGGCCTTCGCATTGGCGTTGCCCTTGTCGGCCAGTTCCTTGACGTCGTGGAACTGGTCGAACATCAGCAGGGTTTTCTTCAGCGCGTCGGCGGCCACGGTGCCCACTTCGGCGTCGGACAGCAGTTCGATCAGCGGCTGGATGTTGTAGCCGCCCAGCATCGTGCCGAGCAGTTCGGTGGCACGGGCGCGCGAGATCAGCGCGCAGGCGGTCTGGCCGTTGGCCACGGCGGCGAGGAAGCCTGCCTTCACGCGGGCGGCTTCGTCCACACCGGCGGGCACGCGGTTGGTGATCAGGTCGAGCAGCGTCTGCTCTTCGCCAGCGGGCGGGTTCGTCAGGAGTTCGACCAGCTCGGCGGTCTGCTGAGCCGTCAGCGGCAGGGGAGGAATGCCGAGCGCGGCGCGCGCGGCCACGTGAGCACGAAAATTTTCAAGCATGGGGGACCTGCTGGTATTTGCGTTTCAGGGAAAGGCTTTTAAGGCACTCCAAGCTGTGCCGGGCACTGCTTCGATCGCGATTTTAATTGCAATACCCATGCAAGGTCAAATGTCTTATGTCTTATATAAGAGTTGCGCCCCTCCTGCACCGCAAAAGCACCGACTGTGTAAGCCGCTTCAATCATTCGCAGCGCCCGAACACTTTGATTACTGCCCGCTTAACGGCTACAACAGAGGATGTCCGGCGATGTTCTTCCCGGCCGGATCCAACCGGCAGCGGAGGCGTGAATGAGCTATCAACTGATGGGCAGCATCCTCGAAGTGTGTGAATGCAAGGTGCTGTGTCCGTGCTGGATCGGAGAAGATCCCGATAACGGCGTTTGCCGCAGCGCGCTTGCATACCACTACGAGCAAGGCATGATCGACGGCGTCGATGTCTCGGGCCTGACGATCGCGTTCGCGGCGTTCATTCCAGGCAACGTGCTCAAAGGCGGCTGGCGCGTCGCGATGTTCGTCGACGAGCGCGCGAGCGACGCGCAATTCGACGCCCTGGTTAGCGTGTACCGTGGCGAGCGCGGTGGCCCCATCGCGGATCTCGTGCAGTTGATCGGCGAAGTCGTGTCCGTGGAACGCGCGCCGATCGAATACGCGGTCGTCGACGGCAAGGGCAGGATGAAAGTCGGCGAAGCCATCGAGGCCGAGTTGGAGCCCTATCGCGGCCCGACCGGCGAGCCGACCAAACTGGTCGAAAGCATCTTTTCGACGATACCCGGCTCCCCTGCTTTCGTCGGCAAGGCGAACGCATTCCGCCTGCGGCACGAAAAGCTCGATCTCGACCTCGCCTTGACCGGACATAACGCCATTCAGGGATCGTTCAGCTTCGCGTCGTGAAGATGCTCGCACGCTCGCGGCTGTTCGCGCCGCTGTTCGTCGCATTGACGGGCAGCGCGTGGATCGCGTTATGGATATGGGACGCGGGGCCCTATGCGCGTTTTCTGCATCATGCGAGTTGGGCCGAACTGCCGCTCGTCGGCGCGATATGCCGTGAGGTGCCCGGCGCGAGCCTCACGATTGCGGCATTGCTGCACAGCGTCGCATGGCTGCTGATGATCGCGGCGATGATGCTGCCGACCGCCTTTCCGCTCTTCGACACGTTCCGGCGGATGACCGTCGCGCGCGCCAACCGGCGCACGCTGATGGCGCTTCTGATCGTCGGTTATGCGACGATGTGGGCGCTGTTCGGCGTGCTCGCGCACGGCTTCGACGCGGCGCTCCATCTGGTCGCGGACCAGTCTGCGAGCTTGCTTGCAAACGGCTGGCTGATCGGCGCCGCGATCGTCGCGCTCGCGGGCCTTTATCAGTTCAGCAGCCTCAAGCACCGATGTCTCGACAAATGCCGCTCGCCGCTGATGTTCATCACCGAGCATTGGCGCGGCAGGAGCGCGCGCCGCGAGAGCTTTGCGCTCGGCATCAGTCACGGCGCTTTCTGCATCGGCTGCTGTTGGGCCCTGATGCTGCTGATGTTCGCGGTCGGCACTGGCAGCGTCGGCTGGATGCTGGCGCTGGGCGCGATCATGTCGGCCGAGAAGAATTTCAGCTGGGGCAGCTCCATCGGCAAGCCGCTCGGCATTGCGTTGCTTGTGTGGTCCGCATGGATCGTCGTACATCACGCCCGCATCGCCTGAGCCATGCGCGGCATCTTGCGCCCCCGTAGCCCCGTTACCCCTCTGCGCTTCCAAAGAACGCAGTGAGTTCGTCGGCGACCGCGCGCGGTTGTTCTTCTGGAATGAAGTGCCCGCAGTGACTAATGATGCGGCCTTTGACGTCGGTGAAAAAGGCTCTCAAAGGTGTTGCCATATCGGCGATGGAACCTTGATCGGAACCGAGCGTCAGCAGTGGCAGGTCGAGCATGCCTCGTTGCTTCAGTTCTGCATTCTGTTGGGCGGACACATGCGCGGCCCGGTAATACGCAAGGCCCGCGCGTAAGCCGCCGTCTTTCTTGAGAATGCGTAGATATTCATCGATATCGGCGTCAGTGAAAGTATCGGGATTGGCCGCCTTTCGCCGCAAAAACCAGTCGAGGTATTCACGTTCCTTGCCGGCGAGCAGCACTTCCGGCAGGTCCGGTAGCCCGTGAAATGCGAAATGCCAGGTGCGCCATGCACGCTCGGGCGCGCTCGGCAACGCATCAGGCAACGTCACGCCGGGGATCCCCGCATCCAGCAGCGCGAGTCGCCGGATCTCGTCGCCGAACATTACGGCGTAAGGAAAAGCCACCCACGCTCCAATGTCGTGTGCAGCAAGAAAGTACCGGGTCATCCCCAGTTGCTGGAGCAAACCGTGAACATGGCTCGCAAGGGTTTGTGTGTCGTAGCCGTCCATCGGACGATCCGAATCACCTTGTCCGGGAAGGTCCGGTGCGACGACTCGGTAGGTCTTTGCAAGCAGTCCCATCACTTTGCGCCAGGCGAACCAGCTCTCGGGAAAGCCCGCGAGCAACACGACCACGTCGCCCTGTGGGTTTCCACCGGTGACGTAGTGCAGCCTCAGTCCGTCTACGGTTGCGAACTTGTGCTCGAATCCTGCTAACCCCGCAACGGGCCTTGCTACTGGCAACGTGCTTACGAATCCGGAACTCCCTGATGGCACCGGCGAGTGATGTGTTTTCACGAACGAAACTCCTCTGGGTTGGGGGATGACACCGTTGAGCGGCTTTTCTCATTGGCGGATGATGTTAGGAAATGGACGTTTCCTAATATGGTGAGCGGCACGCGGAGGTCATGCGATGCCATGTCTTGCTGTGCTTAGTCCAGCAGACGCATGGCCTGATCCGCCGCCGCCATCATGTGTGCCCGGGATCGCCCGACTTTGCCGACGACTCTCAAACCTTGCGTCAGACTCAGCAGTGCGCGGCCGGTAGCGTCCGGATCCACGGCGGACGCGATCGAACCGTCTGTCTGGCCCACTCGGATCAAACGACACAACAGACGCTCCGTTCGCTGCAAAGACGCGACCACGTGACTCGCGACCTCATCATCGAACGCCACCAGGTCGACTGCACTTCCGACTACGAGACAGCCTCGCTTGCCCTCTTCGCCAATTGCAGACTCAGCATAAAACCGCAGAATGGCCCGTACCTTGCCGCGGCCGGTCTGCTCCGCGTCGAGCAGGCTCTGCAACTGGCCATTTCGTAGGTGGATGTAGCGCTCGAGCGCGGCAAGGAATACCGCTCGCTTATCGGCGAACGCCTTGTAGATACTGCCGGCGGTGAGCCCCATCGCGGACCCAAGGTCGCCAAGAGACGTCCCTTGATAACCGCGCTCGCGAAAAATCCGGATCGCGCCGTCCAGCGCGACGTCCATGTCGAATTCGCGTGGACGACCTGGAGCACGTGGCTGTCTGGCAGCATGGTTGCGTGTAGTCATACGGCGATTATAGGAAATGATCATTTCCTAATCAAGATGTCCCAACGTGTACAGGCATTCGCGCCAGGCTCGTCCACCGTCTCATCCACTTTTCCGTGTCTAACTTTTATCTGAGGCCACTGGGGACGATCGGCCGTGACGCGGTCCAGCCAATCCGGTGTAGTCTGACAGTCTGGTGCTCATTTCGGAGGCAGCATGGAACGGGAACTGAAGCTGCGCGTTGCGACGGAAGATCTCGTCAAATTGCGTAACGCGTCGATGCTTGCGCAATCAGAAGCCACAGCGGGAACGCCTCACCTGCTGACGAGCACCTATTTCGACACGCCCGATTTTTCATTTCACTGGTGCGGGACTTCGCTGCGCGTGCGCACCGTCGGCAACGAGAAAATCCAGACGCTGAAGCGCGAAGGATCGGCCAAGGCGGGGTTGTTCGACCGGGACGAGTTCGAGATGCCCGTGAATAGCGACGCGCCCGATCTGACGCTGCTGTACGACCAGATCCCCGACGACAGCGACTGCGGAAAGCTGATTCGCGACGAGACCGTTGCGGCCCAACTGAAGCCGGTGTTCGTCACGCGGATCAACCGGTCAGCGTTTGTGCTGCGCCAGCCGTCCGGAGACGAACTCGAGCTTGCTCTCGACGAAGGAAGCGTCGAAGCGGATTCGGGATCAGTGCAGATCGCCGCGGTGGAACTGGAACTGAAACAGGGCAATCCGGATGTGCTGTACCGTGTCGCGCTGGAAATGCTCGAAACTGTGCCGCTGCGTATCGATCATCGCTGCAAGGCAGATGTCGGGTATGCACTGCTCATTGACGAGCACAGCGAGGCGGTGAAAGCGCAACCAGTGCGACTGAACAAACGCGACTCGGTCGAGCATGCGTTCTGCGTGATTGTGCGCAACTGTCTGGACCAGGTCCACGCGAATGAACGGGGCATCGTGTCGGGCCACGATCCATCGAGCGTCCATCAGATGCGCGTGGGACTTCGTCGCTTGCGTTCGGCTCTCGACCTGTTTGCGAAGGTCATCCCCGCCTCGTCCGGATTCGACGAGGAGTTGCGCTGGATTGCCTCGGAACTCGGTGGCGCGCGCGACTGGGAAGTGCTTGCGGGATCGACGCTCGACCATGCCGGCGCCGACGGCAATGCGGACGAGATCCGGCCCGTCAGACAGGCGTGCGAGCAGATTGCCGTCAACAACCGGCAGCGCGCGGCGGCCGCGGTCGAGTCGGTTCGCTACACGCGGCTCGCGCTCCAGTTCGCGCTCTGGATGAACCGCAAAGGTTGGCGAGATGAGATGTCCGACGAACAGCGCAACGCAATCAGCGGCCCGGTGAAGTCATTCGCCGCCGATGTCCTGCGTCGTCGGCACAAGAAACTGATCAAACGTGGCAAGGGTTTGGCCGATCTGGACGATCACCGTCGTCACCGCGCCCGCATCGCGGCGAAAAAAGTTCGATACGCCACCGAGTTCTTTGCGTCGCTATGCCCGAAGCAGGCCGTTCGCCATTATGTCGACGCGCTCACCGCGCTTCAGGATGATCTCGGCTGGCGCAACGATGCCGTCGTCGCCGATCAGCTTCTGAAGTCGTTGTTGAAAACCTCGCCGGAAGCAGCCTCGGGCGCGGCCTTCGCACGCGGCTTCCTCGCGTCACGCGTCGCTGCCGATCATCAGACATTGAAGAAGCTGTGGAAGCGCTTCAAACTGCTTTCGTCACCGCACTGACGCGAACAATTCACCGCGAGGTATCCGGGCGCGAACGTGTCACGCGCAACACTCATCGTGAGGTCTCACGATGTTCGAGATCGAAGTCTTATTATCCGAACAAGCGCGACCACGCCGCGCGTATGCGGCGCGCGCGGTCCTCGAACAGGTACGACGCAGCGAGCGCGAACAGGCCTGACATGACCCCCGTCGCGACGTGTTCGAGAACATGAAAGCGGTACTGGCTCAAATGAGAGTAGGCATCGCCGATAGCGGTCAGGCAACCGACGAGCAGTGCGTTGCTATAGCGATTCCCGTACCACTTCGCCGCCGGCGTGAAGGTGAGCAGCAGGGCGAGCACACCGGTGAGCAGCCCGGTTTTGAATGCGATCGCCCAGTGCGTGAGGCTCATGATGTTGCCCCAGCTCCCCGGCATACAGGTCATGCACGCGCTGGTTGGCTGCCAGAAACGCTGGATAAACAGTTTGAAGCGGCGTTTCCATGCGCTTCCCATGATGTACTCCACGATATCCAGCGCGAGATTTCACGCAGACATGGTACATCGCGAGCGTGGCGTGGCGTGGCGTGGCGTGTGATGAGCGTTCCCACCTGATGGATCCGACAGGCAAACGCCAAAGGCTATGACGACCGATCGCGATTACGCGCACGCGTGGCGCCCGTAATCACCGCAATGCCGAGCAGGATCACGGCCACGATTGCGATGATGTGCTGCGCGACATGCAGCGCCATCAATCCCCACGCGACGCCGCCAATGAAAATGATCCATCCGACCAGATAGATGAGCAGGGTCATCGATTTCTCCTTGTGGTTCCCGCCAATGGCGCCGGTTGCCCGCGCTGCTAGATTTACCGTGCGCTCCGATGATCCGCTGACAGCACTCCTAGCGGCGCATGGCGCGGTGCACACGACGCCCTCGCCGCAAAAGCGATCAACGGGTCTATCTCCGAGCACATTGCGCGCCTGATCGTCAGACGCAAGGACGAGCCGAGCTATCAGGGCACGTTCACGGGCGCGCGTCGGTACTGCTGCCGCGGCCTCACAGCAGCGCTTACTGGCCGAGTTGCCAGCGCAGGATGGGGTGGGTCGCGCCGGCAGGCATGACCCACGCGCCGGTTGGACTGAAATCCCACGATGCGTCGAAGCTCGCCGGGTTGCTCATTTGAGCAGTCGTGAACCCGTTTGACGCGGGCAGTTGCGACACGTCTCCAGTGCTCACCGTACGTGTCGTCGTCTCTTTGTCCCAGTAGACATTGCCTGCAATCGTTCCGCTGGCGCCGTATGCCACGATTCCCCCGTAAGTGCCGTAGCCCGGGCCTTGGTAGGAAGGTCCTAGCACCGGACCAACCGCGAACGACTGCTCGATCACGCCGCTATTCGCGAACGCCAATCCGCCAGCCGCAAAAAGCCCTAACACCCTGCCGGCGGCATAAGACTGTGACACCGTGCCACTGTTGATGCCGACGAGTCCGCCCGGTTCCATCCGCACATCTCCGCTAACATCCGCGGTAGTAAATGATTGAACGATCCGGCCGGTGTTGACGCCGACGAGCCCCCCTGCCTCGCCGGCATCATTCACTGAAGCGCTGCTCCACGAGCGCTCGATGAGACCATCATTGGTGCCCACCAAACCGCCGATCGGAACGTTCCCATAGTGGGGCGACGTACGCAGGCCGGTCGTATACGCGTAGGTGATCAACCCCTGGTTCCGGCCGGCCAGCATGCCGTACGTGACAGAGATGGGATCGTTGAACGAAATGTCGAAGAAGGCCGTAAGCTCGCTGTTCGTCATGCCGACGTTGCGTACGACGCCCGTGCTCCCGATTTCGCCGAACAGGCCAAGCGACCGGGTACCCGACGGCGAGTAATACTCCTGCTGACTGAAGTGGTCGATCACATGTCCCATGCCGTCGAACTGGCCTGAAAAAGGTGTTGCCGCGCTGCCGAGCGAGATGAAGTCGACGCCGCCGGAGGGGGTGGAAGAGAGATTCGTCGCACTCGCGTCAATATCCTTGCCGAGCGCATAGTTGCCGGTCAGATCGAGCGATATGTTCTGCAGGTCGGAAAGCGAATTGACGAGCTTGTAGCCGGTCACTTGCGTGAGAAGACCGCTATAGGGCGCGGCAGTCCACGCGGTATTCGAGCGGATGATTCCTGGGCTGTAGCTGCCGTTCATGTCATAGAACGAACTCACCGAACCGGTACTTACCGACCAGTCGATCGTGCCGCGGTTGGTCACGCTGGCTGCGTTGTCGATGCCCGTCACGTCGGCCCGCAAACTCAGGTTGCCACTGCCGGTGCTCCTGAGCGTTGTCGCAGGTGCGATCGTCACGTTGCCAAAAGCGGCGAGCGATAACGACGCCGGTCCTCGCCAGTTGAGATTCGACGCAACCGTCATGTCGCCGCTTGCGCCGTTCGTGCCGGTCGCGGTTGCATCGACGGATGTGCCGGCGTTCAGACTGCGCATGAAGGCGTCGGCTGTGCCGCGATCGATCGTGAAGTTTGGCGTCGACGCGTTCCAAAGCCCTGCTCGCACGCGGGCGCCATGCGCCAGCGTGAGTGTGTCGGCAAGCGTATCGACGGTGCCGCCGCTGCCGTCGGCATTCGTTGCGGCGATCGTGCCTTGCTGCGTAACGTGCCCGTTGTCGGCGACCAGCCAGATGTGGCCGCCACGCATCGTTGTGCCCGTCGCGCGGATACGCGAGCCACCACCTGCAAGGGCATAGATATTCCCGTCGACCGCTTCCAGATTGATCTGCGCGGCTTGCGTGGCACCGCGATCTATCACGGTCCCTGTGCTGCCTATCTGCACGAATACCTGCCTGCTGCCCGACGATTCGAGCAACGCCACTTGCTGCCCCGTGACGAATTCCGCGGTGCCGTTCGGTGCGCTGACCGAGCCCGCATTGACCACGACACCGCGTGCAATCAGGAAAACATCGCCTCCGCTGGAACTGATGTTGCCGAGATTCACCACATTGCCATTCGATGTGCCCGTGAGCGTGAGCGTCCCGCCATTCACGAAGGGTGTATTCGGCAGATCGAGCGTTGAAGCAACGAATCGTCCGCCGGTAGTGATAGTCCCGCTACGACCCACCACGATGCCTTGCGGGTTGATCAGATACACGCTGCCAGTTGCCTTCAGGCTGCCGAGAATCGCGGAAGGCGCGCAGGCCGTCACGCGATTGAGCGTTGCGCCCGAACCGTTGTCGAAGTTGACGGCGCTGCCTTTGCCGATCGAGAAGCTGCTCCAGTCGATCACGCCGCGAGTCGAGTTCGGCTGCGTGACGGTGATCACGTTGCCCTGACCGGCGATGGTTCCCGCCCCGGCAACATAGTGCCCGCCCTGCGGAAGCACGCCACCGGCAAAGGCCGCGTGCGCCAACGACAATCCAGCGATGAAGGGTGAGATGTGTTGAGACGGATGTCGGCGATAGAGTGCGCGCAGTATCGGACGACTTAATGACAATGGCGTCATATGTCCCCCTTCCGCGGAAGTTGGACGCCATCGGCCCGCAATCCGACCGGAGTCGCGTGAACCGTGGTGAGCCCACACGCAGAATATTAGTCAGCTTGTCCGAGAGATACCAGCGAATCCCGCACTTGCCGCCTACGCAGGTCGTCCCGCACACGACGAGCGACCAGCACCGTCAGGTAGTCCGTGATTCGTGCACCTTCGCTGTATTCAATCCACGTCTGCGCGTACATCTGCGAGACCGTTTCCTCAGGAGTGTCGGTAGCGGCGGCAATCTGCCTGATGACATCCTCGACGTTGCGCGTGACCATGGCTTGCTCCGAGCGTGCGGTGATAAAGGACCGTCACACACACGTTACCCGCCTCGATGCGTCAGTCAATTGACCTGCGTCAATTGACTTCGTCCATGATCGATTACAAGCTGTTTGAGGCGGGTGGCATCTCGAGGCCTTCACTGAAACACCGGTTTTCCCGACGCGTCCTTGACCTTGGTCTTCCATTGCGCGCGGATTTCCGACACGACCGAATCCGGCAGCGAAATGTAGTCGAGATCGCTGGCAGCCTGCCCGCCGTTCTTGAACGCCCAGTCGAAGAACTTCAACGTTGCCGCGCCTTGTGCCGGCTTGTCCTGCGTCGCATGCAGCAGCACGAAGGTCGCGCCGACGACTGGCCACGCGTCCTTGCCGGGCTCGTTCGTCAGGATCTGGTAGAAGGTCGTCTTCCAGTCCGCGCCCGAGGCGGCCGCCTTGAAGGTTTCGGTCTTCGGCGCAACCACGATACCGGCCGAATTCTTCAGGCTGGTGTAGATCATGTTGTTTTGCTTCGCATATGCCCACTCGACGTAACCGACCGCGCCCGGCAGGCGTTGCACGAACGCGGCAACGCCGTCATTGCCCTTGCCGCCCGTACCGGTCGGCCAGTTCACCGTCGTGCCTTCGCCGATCTTCGACTTCCACTCCGGGTTCACCTTCGACAGAAAGTTCGTCCAGATGAAGCTCGTGCCCGAACCGTCGGCGCGGCGCACCACGGCGATGTCCGTATCTGGCAGCTTCATACCCGGATTCAGCGCGGCGATCGCCGGATCGTTCCATTTCTTGATCTTGTTCAGATAGATGTCGCCAAGCACGGCGCCCGACAGAATGAGTTGACCCGGCTTCACGCCGGGCAGGTTCACGACCGGCACGACGCCGCCGACCACGGTCGGGAATTGGAACAGGCCAGTCTTCGCCAGTTCGTCGTCCTTCATCGGCGCATCGGAACCTGCGAAATCAACGGTCTTCGCGATGATCTGCTTGATGCCGCCCGCTGAACCGATGCCTTGGTAGTTGACCTTGCCGCCTCCCGCCTTTTGGTAGGCGTCAGCCCACTTGTTATAGATCGGGGCCGCAAAAGTGCTGCCCGCGCCGGTGATGTTGACGGTTTGCGCTTGCGCGGCCGCAAGCGGTAGAGCAACGGCAAGAACTGCAATTCCTCGTTTGAACAGCATGGTTTGCCTCCACGAGATTGACTGACCGGTTCAATGGTTGCAGCAAGCTACGCGCCGCGATCCCTCTCTTGCGCATTCCGCAGGCCCGGCGTGCCCATCGCCGCGTCGAGCCTTGCCATCGGCTCGAACGTCTAAACTTAGGCGGTTCGAATGACATTTCGTTGACAACTGCGGCGCGGCGTTCAGACAGTCTGATTGCGGCGTCGTTCAGCAATGCGGTTGGCTTTGCCGCGTTGAAGGATGGAATCTCACGGACAGGCTTCGGCTTCTGCATAGTACCGGTTCGGCGCGGGAAAAACTCCGGTGATGACTTCGATCAGAAAGGGGCCGTCATATTGACAAGCTTCACTCAGTACACCATCAAGCTCGTCGATCCGCTCAACCGCGCGCGCGGCCACACCGATCGATGATGCAAAAGCCGACCAGCTATGACAGGGTAATTTGGTGAACTGCTCTGAAATCGAACCACTCCTGATAGCGTCGATATGGATTGCGCCATGTGCGGCGTTGTTCAGAACCACATAGATCACCTTGACTCGGTATCGAGCCGCGGTCTGAATCTCCATGCCGTGCATCATCATGCACCCATCGCCGGTCACCACGACACACGGGCGTTCTGGGGCCGCAAGCTTGACGCCGATTCCGGCTGCGATGGCCCAGCCCATCGGGGCGAGCGAGCTCGACGAAAAGTAGTTGCCCTTACCTGACGACAGCCAGTAATGGGCCATGAAGATGCGGTGGGCTCCGGAATCCACCACGACGTTGCTGTCCTTCGGCAGAATCCGGCACAAGTGCTTAACCACGTCTCCAGGATATAGCGCTTCGTCACCGCTGGAAACTCGGTCTCCTAACTGCTCGAACCGGTGGTCGTAGAGGGGGGTCTCGTTGATCTCGGCAATCCACCCCTTTCTTCTTTGCAGTGCTTGCGGCAGCCCGGGAGGGTTGTCCGCGGCTTTCTGGGCCAGCAACCGGAAGCTCGCGGAAATTCCGGAGAAGATTCCTTGACGCGAAATGTGCCCCATCGCCGGTGAATCGAAGCTGTCATCAAAGATGAATAGCTCCTTCCCCCCTGTCAGCCTCCTGCTCCAGTTCATGCTGTCTCGCTGGTTCAGGTCGCTACCAAACACGACTAGTACATCAAGTTCGTCGGAGTTGATCACCCGTGCAGCGCGCGAATGACTTGAAAATCCGTAGACACCCAGTGCAAGGGCATGTTGCTCAGGAAATGCACCTTTTCCCGATAGTGTCGTTGCGACTGGAATGTGAAAGCCTTCGGCAACCTCGAGAAGAAGCTTTGCAGTTTCCGCATCATTGCCGCGACTTCCGACCAGAAACGCGACTCTCTTCGACTGAAACAGATACTGGTCGCACAGGGCATCGAGAGCGGCGCGGTTTGCGGGCACTTCGCATGCGTTAAATTCGCGGTGAGCGTAGGGTTGCCGTGCCACGTCCTGACCGGGCAGGACATCCTGCTTTTGAACGTCTACGGGAATACTGATGAATGACTGCGCTCGACGCATCCAGTTCAACCCTTCGATCGCACGACGCATCTCGGCCTGAGTATTTTCCTTGTTCTTTAGCTCGACGATATCCGTCACCAGACTTCTGACTACGCCGCTTTCAAAAATGCCTCCGGGCGTGGCATCCTGGAACGCCCCTTTGCCTTCCGCGTGCGACGAGATCCCGCCGGCAATATAGAGCATCGGAATCCGGTCTGCGTGAGCGGCCGCCATGCCGGGCACGAAATTCATCGTGCCTGGGCCGGAAATCCCTGCGCAAACGCCGAATTTCCGGCTGGCGCGGGCATAGCCATCGGCCATGAAAGCACTGCCAGTCTCATGAGCGCCTACGATTCCGCGAATCAAAGGGGAGTTGTCGATTGCGTCCAGCAGCGGATAGATCAGTTTTCCCGGGACCAGGAACACGTGGTCTATTCCGGCGGACTCCAACGAGTTCACAACCATTGTCGAGACATTGAGCGGAGCGTTTGATCCCATAGTTTTGATTACGATCTCACGAGTTACCGTTAATCGAATCTCACCGCTGCGCATCTGCCCGTCACGCGCTGCCTGTCGGAGCGGCGCGAGACGAGATCGGCGATGGCCAGTGCGCGGAGACGGCGAGACGACATTCAAGGCGCTGCACGTCGAGTGCAGTCGCGCATCGCGCTATTTCCTCGAACCCGCTTGACCGGCGGGCCCGGGTGTCTCCGTCCACAATCACACGCCCTGGCTGCACTGTTGATCATCCACGCTGCCTGCGTGCCTGAGGCAGTCGCCGCGCCGCATTGATAGCCATCCGGCGCACGTGTATCGCGGATCTTCGCCCGCTCGACTCCCGCGGGGCTGGCACGCGCCGACGGTATGAATCGACGTCATCCAGCACCCGGAACCGGTCGGAATCGCTCAGAATTTCTGCCAGTCCGTCTCAGTCGCGGCGGCGACGACTACCGGACGTTCTGAAGAGGGGACTGGTCTCCTCGCAAGCTTTGCCGGTGTTACAGCAGAGGACGGGGCGCGGTTCAGGGCCGTCCGTTGCGGTACTGCCGCTTGCGTCGTCGCTCGCGACGAAGCAGCCTTCTCGCCATCGACCTTGAAAAAAGCGACCGTCTTGCGCAGGCTTTCCGCTTGCCGGGCCATTGTCTGGGCCGCCGCCGACGCCTCTTCGACAAGCGCAGCGTTTTGCTGTGTGACCTGGTCCATCTGGTTGACTGCCTGATTGACCTGTTCGATACCGGTGCTTTGCTCGCTCGATGCCGACGAGATTTCGCCCACGATGTCGGTCACGCGCTTCACTGACTGCACGATTTCCTTGATCGCACCGCCCGCTTCTTCGACGAGCATCGAGCCTGCCTCCACCCGGCTGACAGAGTCGGAGATCAACTCCTTGATTTCCTTCGCGGCAGTCGCACTGCGCTGCGCGAGCGTGCGGACTTCACCCGCAACGACAGCGAAGCCCCGCCCCTGTTCTCCCGCGCGGGCCGCTTCGACCGCTGCGTTCAGCGCGAGGATGTTGGTCTGGAAGGCGATGCCTTCGATGACGCCGATAATCTCGGACATCGTGGCCGAGCTGGTGGAGATGTCACGCATTGTCTCAACCACGCGCCCGACGATCTCGCCGCCATGTTGCGCGACGCTCGAGGCGGTACCCGCGAGCGTGGCAGCCTGGGTTGCATTGTCCGTGTTGTGGCGGACCGCCGCAGTCAGTTCCTCCATGCTGGAAGCCGTTTCTTCGAGCGACGCCGCCTGTTGCTCCGTGCGACTCGACAGATCCAGATTGCCTTGTGCGATCTGCGCACTCGCAGTCGCGACACCTTCGGCGTTCTCGCGCACCTCTGATACGACCCGCACCAGGGCGTCGCACATGGCTTTGAGCGACGCCATCAGGCTGTTCGTGTCGCCGGGCCGCAGGGCGATACTGATGTTCAGGTCGCCGGCCGCCACGCTTCTGGCCACAGCAGCAGCCGTCGCCGGCTCCGTACCCAGTTGCCGCGTTACGCTACGCATCATCCATATGCCGATTCCCACGCCGATCGACACGGACATCGCCACGAAGACCAGCATCAAAGTTCGACCTTCCTCGTACACGGCATCGTTGGCTTCAGCTGTCCGTTGCGCGTCGGCCTGTTTCAGGGCAACCAGATTGCCCATCAGCACGAGGGTCTTGAAGCCTTTGTCGTGGTACTCGCCCAGCATGTATTCGGTCAGGCTGTCCCGGTCCCCTAACGCCGCCGCGTTGATCTTGCCTTTCATTTCATTGAAGGCCTGGATGTAGTTTTGCCAACCTTGATCGAGGTCGGCGAACGTAGCCTTGCCTTTGTCGGTATAGACGAGCGGCTCCGCCTGATTGAGGTGCTCGCGTGACGAGGCAAAGGCCTTGTCAGCTTGATCGAGCGAGCCAGCCCGCTGTGCGGCCGTCGTGGCCAGAACCGCGTTGCGCAGATAGGTGCCGACTCTCAGTACGTCGGCGTTAGCCTGCTGTATCAGGTTGAGCCCGACAAGGTCCTGCCGATACGTCTTGTCTGCGTTCGCACTGATCTCCGCCATGTTGTGCAGGCCGATCCCGCTGACAACAGCGCTGATGATCGAAACCAGGATGAAAGCGCTGATCAGCTTGGCGCCGAGTTTCATATTGCCGAAATTCATAGTTCGCTTTGTTGAGAATGTAAGAACCCGAACGGATAAGCAGGTACATCACCGCTTTGGCGCCCGCTATAACACAAGGCCATACCGACGCGAAACGCAGTACCGGACATAACTGGTTATCGGCAATACGCTCTCATTCTTCAGGTGAATAGCGGGATTATCGCGAAGATTTTTTTACGTCCCTATAAGAGAAACAGGAGTGCTCTATTTTGAGCCGATGAAAGTGCCAATCGGTGCACGCACTCGTGCCGGCCGCACTCGCTTGGTGCAAAGCTTTTGGTCGCCCCGAACATGCACGCTCTATGTCTTTAGCTAAATATAATATTTATCGTTTGCATAGCCCGGTGATAGCCTGAATTCGTCCCACAGGCGTGCACCGCGTCACGTCTGCTTGCGCGGGTCTGGACCGAAGAGCGCATTAGCGACGAACAACCGCGCTGAGATTCATTCTATTTCGATATGTTTATATCGATTCAATATTTAAGTTTTGCATCTTCCGGAGCATCCGCACAGGCATGCAACACGCGCCGAAATTTTATCCAGGAGGCCCTATGAGCAATTGGATCGCGCAGCTTTTCCGGCATTTGACTGCGGGTGTGTATGTGATCGGCGTAGCGGACGGCGAGCGCCGCAATGCGTTCACCGCAAGCTGGCGTACCGACGTGACCGGCGCGCCGCTGCTGCTCGATGCGCTCGCGCATTTCGACTGCCGGGTGACCGGCGACATCGAGGCGGGAGATCATCGGCTGATAGTTGGGCGCGTCGTCGATGGCGCGCTAGCCGGCGCGGAAGGCGACCCGCTGATCTACGCGCAGACTGGCAATCTCGACATGAGCGAGGATCTTTATCCGGAGACGTTTTCGTAGTTGGCTGGCGTGCTGGCTGCTCAATGCCAGTGCCCGCCATGTCCTCCGTGCCAGCGGCCGTAATAGCCGCCATGGCCATAGCCACCGCCCCAGTAGCCTCCGATCACCACTGACGGTCCCCACCATCCGTAGTAGCCCGGCCATGAATAGCCATAGGGATAACCGTAATAGCCCGGATAACCGTAATACCCGGGATAGCCGTAATAAGCAGGCGCAGGTACCGCGACGTACGTGCAATTCTGTCCCGACAACGGCAAGTCGTTTGGCGCCGGATTCGCGGCCGCCGTACCGCTCGCCGGCACAGGCGCGTTGCCAGACGATGCTTGCGCGGGGCCAGTGGCAGTGGCGCTGGTGCAGGCGTAATAGCCACCGGCTCCCGGATAGTACGAATAAGGACCGTAATAGACGCAGCCAGACAACACACACACGCCCGCCACGCCAGTGCATAGACCAACGATTCCACAACGCATGATCGCTCCCCCTATCCGGGCGCAGCGCAGCCGTCTCGACACGGCGTGTTTTTATTCTAGTCTTCGAATCCGGTCTCGGGTACGGGTCTTGCGAACCGCAGATATTCCGTGGAAATCAGGAGTTTCGACATGAACCCGCTCGATCCTCTCGACCGTCGAAAGCGATCCCGCGACACGTGTCGATCCGACGAGCGGAATCTGAAGACACGCATCGCGACGCTCGAGCACCGCTACCTCGCACGCGTTGCCTGTTGCGGCGAGCACGCGAGGCGCGGTGCGCTGTTACGCCCCGATAGTCCGCGTCGTCTTCAGCGCGATCCACGTCATGCCTTCGCGCAAGCCTTCGAGTACCGCTTCTCTTTCCACGGCGAACACCTGCGACTGATGAAAGGTGCGTTCGAAGTCACCCTCGGGCGACACATGTTTGACATGGATCGTCGACAGAAACCCGCCTTCCTGCGCCTCCCGCGTCTCGACGCTCACGGACCAGGTTCCTTCCTGCGCGTTTGCTGATATGGCCATTGGATGCTCCTCGGGGTTGTCGCGAGCGACTGCCATCGTCAGCGTAATGGCCCGCAACGCCTCTCTCGTTGATCCACGTCAACCGTCAACACGAACCATGAGTCACGCTCGATGTCGTTCACTTTCCCCGATACTTTCAGCTCCGTTTCAGACGCCCGCCATCGCGTGAAAACCCTGCCGGGAAAACGCGCAATGCCTCTTGCACGCGGCGTGCTTGGCGCGCCGCGCGCACCGATTTCGCGCCCCTCGCCCCGACGTTTCGCGGTAAGCTTTGCGACGGTATCCGCGTCACGAGTTCGTGCCGGTGCGGCAACGCTGCCCTCATGATCGACGAACGTCGGAGTTCATCATGTGGTACGCCTTCATCGATGCACAGCAACGCCTCGCGCGCGCGATGGTCGGGGGAGTTCTGTCCGAACCGGAGTCGGGGCCGCGCCCGCAAGCGGCCTGGCTCGGCCCGGACCAGGCGGCCGACGCGTTCAGCTACTGGCTGCTGAGATCCGCCTGCGCTTTCGAACGAACGCCGACATTCGCGATCCACTCCGTTGCCGGCAACGGTAGCCGCGTTACCGTCGACGAAAGCGTCGTCGCCTCCTTGCCGCTCGGCGCGCTGCTCAGGTTCAAGCGCAACCCCTCTACACCCCCTACCGACGCCAAACTGCCGGTGCTGTTGTGCGCGCCCCTCGCCGGACATCACTCAGTCATGCTGCGCGAGACCGTCGAAACGCTGCTCGAGGAACGTGACGTGTTCGTGACCGATTGGGCCGACGCGCGCGACGTGCCGCGCGAAGCGGGCCCGCTATCGCTCGACGACTACGTGCACGCGCTCGAAAGCTTCGTCGGCGCCGCCCGCGCGTTCGGTTCGCCGGTTCATGTGATCGCGATCTGTCAGGCGAGCGTGCCTGCGCTCGGCGCCGCGGCGCTGCTCGCCATGGACGAGGCGGCGCCGATCGCGAGCCTCTCGCTACTCGGCGGCCCGATCGATACCCGTTTGAACCCGACCATCACCGACCGCTTCGCCAGTTCCCATTCGCTCGAGTGGTTTCACGACCATGCGATCGATATCGTTCCACCGCCCTATTGCGGCCAGGGGCGTCTCGTGTATCCGGGCTTCATCCAGCAGACCGCGATTTTTGCCGCGCATCCGGAGCGGCAGTTGCGACTCGAAGCGGATTATTGGTCCCGATGGCTCGCCGGCGACATGCCCGGTGCGCAGCGGGCGCTGCGCTCGGCAAACGAATATGCCGCGGTGCTCGACATGGCGGAGTGCTACTTCTTCGACATGCTGCGTGTGGTGTTTCACGAACATCTGTTGCCGCGCGATCTGTGGTCGGTCGCCGGGCGCCGGGTACGAATCGCCGCGCTGCGCGATACCCCGCTGTGCTCGATCGAGGGTGACAGCGACGAGATCACGGGCGCGGGGCAAACGCATTGCGCGCATGCGCTGTGCGATGCATCGCCGATGCGAGCCGCGCGGCAGCTCACCATCGAGCAGTGCAATCACTACGACCTCTTCATCGGGCCGCGTTGGCGCGATGCGGTTCACCCGGGGCTCTGCGAATTCTGGCGCGATGTCGAGCACGCCGCGTTGAAGGTTTGCCGGCCGCGCCGCGCGGCCAGGGGTTCGGCAAACCGCGAATCGGCGTGAGGTGACCGGGAAAACGTCGGCAGTCCGCATCTGACGAACGCCGAGCGTCACGTCACGACGCAAGTTCGTCAGTTCCCACGCTCGGTGCCGATCGCTGTTTCGAGGGTCATTTCCGCCACATCGAACGCGCGACGGATCGCCGCTTTGGCGTCGTCGTCAGTGCAGTGCGCGACGGGCTTGAACTCGTGCGCGGGCGTGACCAGATCCAGCCTCACGTCATACAGCGGATGCGCCGATCCCGGACGCAACGCCTCGATGGCGAGATGGCAGTGCGACACGAGCGCGCCAAACCGCGCGAGACGCACCAGTTGCGCACCTGCTTCCGCTTCGAGCGGAGCGGCACCCGCAAAGCCAAGGTAGACGATCTGCATGTCGATGCCCATCTTCGCCTCCCCTTGCGAGTATCGATCGAACCTGTTCCGCGCAGACTCAGGGTCCAGGCGCCTGCTACGGGGCTTATTTTGTTCTTGCCAGAAAGGCGGTCATTGACGTGGGTCAAGCGCGGTGAAGGCGAGCACCCTCACTGCATATGCATACCGCCGTTAATCGCAATGTCCGCACCGGTGATAAAAGCCGCCTCCTCTGAGCATAGAAACGCGATCAACGCCGCCACCTCGTCCGGACGTCCCAGCCGGCCGAGCGGAATCTGCGGCAGGATCTTCGTGTCGAGGATCTCGCGCGGCACCGCTTCGACCATCGCGGTCGCGAGATAACCGGGCGACACCGTGTTCACCGTGACGCCGTGCTTCGCGGTTTCGAGCGCAAGTGCCTTCGTGAAACCGTGCACGCCCGCTTTGGCCGCTGAATAATTGGTTTGCCCGTAGGCGCCGCGCGAACCGTTGACCGACCCCACGTTGACGATGCGGCCGTGGCGCCGCTCGAGCATGCCGGGCAACAGCGGCTTGCTCATGTTGAACAGGCCATCGAGATCGGTGCGCAGCACGGCGTCCCAGTGCTCCTTGCTCATCTTCGCGAAGCTCGTGTCGTGCGTGATGCCCGCGTTGTTGATCAGCACGTCTACCGCGCCCAGTTCGGTCAGCACGCGTTGCGCGCAGCGCGCGCATGAATCGAAGTCGGCGATGTCGGCTTCGTACGCGTGAAAGTCGCGCCCCGTGTCGCGCTCGTGCTGCAGCCATGTCGACACGTGATCGTTGTGCGTCGAGTGCGTCACCGCGACCGTCATGCCCGCGTCATGAAGCGCCCGGCTGACCGCCGTGCCCAAACCGCCCATCCCGCCTGTGACCAATGCCACGCGATCCGTTCCCATCTGAACTCCTCCTTGCCGTGTCTGCCATTGACGGTGCGCGCGCCGGCCTTGCCGGCTCGCGCGGCTAAACGACGCCCGCGAACGGCAGCGCGTTCTGCGAGCTCCACCACCATGCGCTCAGGCCGCCCGCGAGCGGCGCGACGCCTGGCGCGATGCCGTACACCGCCTGCCACCCCGCATACCAGGCGGCGCAAGCGCGGTTGGCCTCGCCGAACCAGTCCGCCTCGCGCTGCGCGACGAAAGCGATCGACTTGCTCCAGTCGGCGAAGCACCGCTCGGCGTACCCGTGTGCCGCGCCCTGTGCGGTCTGATACGCCGCCGCGTAGTCGAGCCAGCCTTCAGGCGGTCCGGATGCCGTCGAGGTCCATGGTGAAGCGGGGCGCCCGAGCGGCGCATCGGATTCGGAAATCATGATCGCTGCCCTCCAGAGCACAGCATAGGATTGCCAGGCGCGGTTGCAAACCGTCGAGCGTGCCCGTCACTGTACTGAGCGCGCGGCGGCCCGCGCTTGATCTGCATCAACAGCCGCGGCCGCCGGGCTCATAGACTCCATTTGACGACGGGCTCGAGCCTGCTTGTGCCCGTTTCCCCACGTTTCTGTCACGGAGCTTTGGCGATGAGCTACAAAAGCATTCTCGTTCACCTCGATACGAGCGTTCGTGCACATCCGCGCCTCGAAATCGCATTGCAGCTCGCACACCGCTTTCATGCGACGCTGACCGGCCTGTTTTCGACGTACGTGCCACCGCGGCACGCGTTCTTCGTGATGGCCGGCACCGCCGACTACTACGCGGAGCACGAGCGTCTGCGGCACGAGCGCGCCAGCGCGCTCGAGCGGCTGTTTCGTGCCGAACTCGCGCGCGCGAACGTCGACGGTCATTGGATCGCCGCGAACAGCTACGCGAACGACGTCGTGCCGCCCTATGCGCGTCTCGCCGATCTGATCGTGCTCGGGCAGACCGATCCGACCGATCCCGAGGCGTTCGTCGCCGAACAGTTCGTCGAGCACGTCGTGCTGTCGGCCGGGCGGCCGGTGCTGCTGGTGCCGTCGGGCGGCACCTTCGCGGCGCCCGGCCGCCACGTGCTGATCGCGTGGGACGGCAGCCGCGAAGCCACCCGCGCGATCCACGACGCGCTGCCGTTCCTCGCGCACGCGTCCAAAGTGACGCTGCTGACGGTTCATTCGTCGGGCGATCGTCCGCCGCGCGACACGGTTCCGGGCGACGACATCGCACTCACCGTCGCGCGTCACGGCGTCAAGATCGACGTGCGCGAACTGAGCGTCGCGGACGGCACGCCGGTCGGCGACGCGCTGCTGTCGCAGGCGGCCGACCTCGGCTGCGACATGATCGCGATGGGCGCCTACGCGCATTCGCGTCTGCACGAAGTCGTACTGGGCGGTGCGACGCGCACGATGCTCGAGTCGATGACCGTGCCGGTGCTGTTGTCGCACTGAAGTGCGCGCTTAAGGAGTCCGCCATGTTTCACCGCCTACTCGTCGCGCTCGATGGCAGCGACACCGCCTCCCGTGCGTTCGACGCCGCGCTGACCCTTGCCGCCGAATCGGGCGCCGAGCTGCAGCCGCTGTACGTGATCGACGTGCCCGTCATCGCCTACGACGCGCCCGGCTTCGACCCTTGCGTGATCCAGGACGCCTTCATCGAGGAAGGCAAGCGGATCGCGGCCGATGCCCAGAGCCGGATGACCGCGCGCGGGAGCAAGGGCACGGCCCGCACCGTCGAAGCCGCGATCACCGGCGAAGACGTCGCGCATCGCATCGTCGAGGCGGCGCTCGAATGGCACGCCGACGCGATCGTGATGGGCACGCACGGCCGCCGTGGTGTTCAACGACTGATGCTCGGCAGCGTCGCCGAGCGCGTGCTGCGCAGCGCCAGCTGCCCCGTGCTGATGGTTCCCGCGCACGCGAACGGCGCGACGCGCGATCGGTCAGTCCCGGCCTGCGCCGAACACGAACTCACCTGAGCCGCGAAAACCAGGCTGCAGCGCGGCCGCTCCCACGCGATCGCGCCACGGCTGCGCGACGCGGCGCTTCAGGGCCGCGCGTGCCCGTGTTCGTCATGCCGCACGATCAGCACCGGCTTGTCGGTCGCACGCACGAGCGACTCCGCGACGCTGCCGAGCAGAAAGCGCTGCACGCCGTGGCGGCCGTGCGTGCCCATCACGATCAGATCGGCTTCGATTTCGTCGGCGACGCGCGCGAGCACCGCGGACACGCTTTCGGCGTACGCGTCGATCACCCGCACGCCGCCGGGCACCTGCGCCTCGCGCATCAACTCGCGCGGCGCATCGAGCGCGCGGCTGGCGAATTCTTGCGCCGCGGCCGCCGGTTCCGGCTCGAAAGCCACATCGGCATTGTCCGACCACTTGCCGTGCCCTACCACGCAGCAGGCTTCGAGTGTGGCGCCCGTCAGCTTCGCGAGCTTCAGCGCCTCGGCAAAGGCGCGCTGCGCGCTGGGACTGTCGTCGAGCGCAACCAGAATTCGTGCATACATGTTGGACTCCCTGTGAAAGCGCTGGCATGAACCGAAGCGGTGCCGTCGCGTATCCGCGCCGACAGTGTGAAGCGCGCGCCGCCGCGCGGCTTGACGCAGGTCAATGGGTCTTTATCGGCTTGTTCCGTGATTACTTAATCAACTGCATGCCTGCGACCTTCGAAGCCGTCACGTCGAAAGTAGCCGTGTACTCGCACTCGGCTACATACCCCATCGCCAGCCATGCACTAGGAATATTCCTACAACACTACCCGAACTCCTAGCGCCGCTTAAATCCCCGCCGATATATTTCTGAGATGAGGTCGCCAATACTGGTCGGTATGGACACCGCCCCGCCAGCCACCTTATCGAGAGTCTTCCTCGTCGACGATGCGACCGAGGTCCGGCGCCGGCTTGCTTGCCTGATCGCGCTGATTCCCGGCATCGAAATCGTCGGCGAGTCCGCGGGCGTCGAGCACACGTTCGACGACATCGTCGCGAGTCGCGCCGATGTCGCGGTGCTGGACCCGTCCTTCTCGGGCAAGACCAATCTGCTGCTGCTCGCGGCGCTGTCGCGGGCGCGGCCGTCCATCGTCAGCATCGTGTTGACCAATCATTGCACGACGGCGTTTCGCCGAGCGTGCGAAGCGGCGGGCGCCGACTTCTGCTTCGACAAGACCTCGGAGTTCGAACTCGCCTGCCGTGCCATCGAAGCGATTGCCTATGCGCGTCATGCGCATCCGGTCTGACCGCCAGGAGCCGAGCATGCAAGTTGCCACAGTCTGTGAACCCCGCCACGACGCGCCCCGCACTTCGCACGTCGTACCGATCCACGTCGTGCCACGCACCGCGGCCACACGCTACGCCGTGCCGCGCTGCTCCACCTGCGCGATGCGCGCGATCTGCATGCCGCCCGAGCTGACATCCGACGAACTGAGCCGACTCGACACGTTGATCTGCTCGACGCGCTCGATCAAACGCGGTGATGCGCTGTATCGCGCGGGCGATGCGTTTCAAAGCCTCTACGCGATCCGCGCCGGATCGTTCAAGACCGTGGTCATGCATCGCGACGGCCGCGAGCACGTGACCGGCTTCCAGATCGCCGGCGACTCGCTCGGCCTCGACGGCATCGGCGAGGGCAAGCAGAATTGCGATGCGATCGCGCTCGAAGACAGCGTCGTGTGCATCATTCCGTTCGCGCAGCTCGAGGCGATCTGTCGCGAGATGAAGCCGATGCAGCATCACATCTACCAGATGATGAGCAGCGAGATCGTGCGCGAATCGAGCCAGATGATGCTGCTCGGCACGATGACCGCCGAACAGCGCGTCGCGACGTTTCTGCTGAATCTGTCGAAGCGCTTCAAGGCGCGCGGCTTCTCCGCGGCGGAGTTTCATTTGCGCATGACCCGCGAGGAAATCGGCTGCTTTCTGGGCATGAAGCTCGAAACGGTGAGCCGGATGTTCTCGAAGTTCCAGCGCGAGCGCCTCGTCAAGGCGAACGGCAAAACGATCCGCATCGAAGACGCGGAAGGACTGGCTCGGGTTTGAACGCCGACGCGACGCTCGCCTCACGTTCGTTCGCGGGACATGCGGGGTGGAACAAGCGCTCCCGAACTGATATAACTCGGTGCGTTGCGGTGCGCGACCTTGCGTGACCACCCGGAGGAGCGATGGGTCTGTCGAGCGGCGAGTCTTCCTGCTTCACCAGTGCGGCGTCCTTGTCGGACGTGCCAGTCGAGGATCGCTATTTCATGTTGATCGATGCGGTTCAGGACTATGCGATCTTCATGCTCGACGTGTCCGGCCGCGTGACCAGTTGGAATCCCGGCGCACAGCGCATCAAGGGCTACACGCCCGAAGAAATCATCGGCCAGCATTTCTCGAAGTTCTATACCCCGGAAGACATCGCGGCCGGCAAGCCCGCCCGCGAACTGGAAATCGCCGCAGCCGTAGGCCGCACCGAGGACGAGGGTTGGCGCGTACGTCGCGACGGCTCGCGTTTCTGGGCCAACGTGGTCGTTTCCGCCGTGCACGACGCGTCGGGCGCGCTGCTCGGCTTCGCCAAGATCACGCGCGACCTGACCGAGCGTATGCGCCTCGCGGAACTCGAACGCGCGGATCAGGTATCCACGCACGTGCAGATCGCCCGCGAAAACGAGCAAAAACGTATGGCGCGCGAACTGCACGACGATCTCGGCCAACGGCTTACCGCGCTGAAAATGAGCGTCGCGCTGCTCGAAGCGAAGCTGAAAAGCCAGGCCGACACCGAGCCGCTGGCCGCGCAGACGCATGAACTGCAAAAGCAGATCGACTGGATGGCCGCTTCGCTGCGGCGTATCGCCGCCGATCTGCGGCCCCGCTGCTCGACGACCTCGGGCTCGCCGCCGCGCTCGACTGGCTGGCCGAAGACTTCACGAAACGCTACGACGTGCGCTCGAGCGTGCATCTCGAACCGGCCGAGCCGGTGTGCGGCGAATTCGCGGCGACGGCGCTGTTTCGCATCGTTCAGGAGGCGTTGACGAACGTCGCGCGGCACGCCAAGGCCAGCCGCGTACGCATCGACATGACCTGCGCGGGCCCCATCGTATCGCTCGATATCGAGGATGACGGCGTGGGTGTCGCGCTGGATCGGTCGCAGGGAACAGATTCATTCGGTTTGCTCGGCATTCGCGAACGCGTGCGGCAGTTGCGCGGCAACGTGTCGTTCACCAGCTCGCCGGGCCATGGCTTCAGGATCTCGATCCAGATACCGGCCGACGCGCTCGCGTAATGTTCACGCGCTGCCGCGCCCCGCTGTCGCGGGTTACTCTGCGGGCGCATCCTCGGTGCTTGGCTCGCGCATGAGCAGCACCGGACAGGTCGAGAAACGCAGCACCCGCTCCGCCACGCTGCCGATCACGAGGCGCCGCACGCCGCGTCGCCCATGCGTGCCCAGCACAAGCAGATCGGCACGGATCTGCTCGCCGTGGCGCAGCACGATCGCGGCGACGTCGTCGGACAGGCTCTCCGACTCGATCATTTCAGGGCGGCAAGGCACATCGGCGGCGGCGCAGGCCTGTTCGGCCTCCTCCAGCACCAATTGGCCGTCCTGGCGCAAGGCTTCGACGAGCGTGAGCGGGTCGTAATAGCCGGCATAGGAAAAGAGCGGCGTCTTGTCGACCACATAAACCGGATGCACGACGCCCTTCGTCAACGCGGCGAGATTCACCGCTTCTTTCAGCGCGCGTTTCGAGAAAGTACTGCCGTCTAGCGCGACGAGGATATGTTGGTACATGCCGATTCTCCACTGAGGTTGGATTTGTCAACGCGCGTGGCGCGCTCCCGCTACAGATAAAAGGGCCCGCCCGGACTGCCCGGATACGGCTCCCGCCACTCGCCGTGCGGCACGTCGTCCGCCCGCAGTGACGACGCGCCGCGCGGACACACGAGCACGGGACACGCCGCGTCGCGCAGCGTGCGCGACGTCACGTGCCCCGGCAACGGGTGCGGCGCGCCGCGCATGCCGTGCGAACCCATCACGATCAGGTCCGCGTGCCAGCGTTGCGCTTCGTCGAGAATCGCGCTCGACGCATCGCCGGAATCATCGTCGAACTCGAGCAACGCGGTTTCGGCCGCGCGCCGGCTTTGTTCGAGCATCGCCGCGCCGCGCCGCAAGACATCGATTCGATGCTGCGACACGACTTCGAACGGCAGCCATTCGCACCACGCGAAGCGGTCGTCGGCCGCGTAGACGACCTTGATGCGCGCGTCGGGCGGCGCTACCGCGAGCGCGGTGCGCAGCGCGTCGAGCGCGGTGTCGCTGCCATCGATCGCGACCAGCACGCGGCTCACCGCCGAGGCATCGCTCGCGTCGGTCGACCTCGCCGGCATGTACAGCACCGGACGCCCGATCGACGCGACCAGTTCCTCGGGATCGATACGGCTGTCCCAGCGATGTTCACGCGGATGCGCGGCCACCGCGACCAGATCCGCGTCCCATTGCGTCGCCGTGTGGGCGAGCGCTTCGGCCGCGCCCTGATGCAGCGCGGTGAGATCGACGATCTCGGCGTCGGTCGCCGCGACGACGCCGTGCAACGCGATCACCGCGTCGCGCAGCGCGGCCTGCGCGCCGTGCAGCATCGCGCGATGCGCCTCGCACCAGTCCGGATAGCTGAGCATCAGCGTCGGATAAAGCGCGGCAGGATTGCAAACGATATCGACGAGACGAAAGCGCGCATCCGCCGCGACCAACTGCCGGGCGACGCCCGTGCCGAGCGGCAGTCCGCTGCCGCCCGCGGACGCGATCATCACGCGGTGGAAGGTGTTGCGCCCGGCAGCAGTGTTCATCGGCTCTCCTCGGATCGTCGCACCGCGAGGCGGCGCGCCGACCGCGTCGCTTCACACCTCGGCCCGTGACGGGGACGCCAACGGTTCGCGCTTACATGATGAACGCCGACGCGGCGCGCGGCTTGATCTGTATCAAGCGCCAACGGCTCGCTAGCGGATCACGGGCGGACCGCGAGCACGGCCGCGCCGGTCAGGTTGCCGTTGCGCAGATCGTCGAGCGCGCGGTTCGCGTCGCGCAACGCGTAAGTCGTCGTCTCGATCGCGAGCTGCGTCTCGGCGGCGCTGCGCATGAACTGAAGCCCATCGTCGCGGGTCAGATTCGCGACCGACACCACCCGCCGCTCGCCCCACAGAAACGCGTACGGGAACGACGGAATGTCGCTCATATGAATGCCGCCGCACACCACCACGCCGCCTTTCGCGACCGCCTGCAACGCCAGCGGCACCAGTGCGCCGACCGGCGCGAACAGCAGCGCGGCGTCGAGTTCGCCGGGCGGCGCCTCGTTGCTGCCGCCGGCCCATGCCGCGCCGAGGCGCAGCGCGAGTTGCTGGGCCGCGTGGTCGCCGGGACGCGTGAACGCATAGACGGTGCGCTGCTGGTGACGCGCCACCTGCGCGACGAGATGCGCGGCCGCGCCGAAACCGTAGATGCCGATCCGTTCGGCATCGCCCGCCATGCTCAACGTGCGATAGCCGATCAGACCCGCGCACAGCAGCGGCGCGGCCTCGATATTGCTGTAGTGCGGCGGCAGATGGAAGCAGTAGCGGCTATCGGCGACCGTGCGCTCGGCGTAGCCGCCGTCGATCGTGTAGCCGGTGAAGCCAGCGTCGTCGCAGAGATTTTCGCGGGCGGACAGACAGTAGCGGCAGTGGCCGCAGGTGCGCCCGACCCACGGCACGCCGACCCGCTCGCCCACCGTGAAACCGCTGACGCCCGCGCCCAATTCGGCCACCACGCCGACGATTTCGTGGCCGGGAATCACCGGCCGCTTTGGATGCTCGAGCTCGCGGTCGACCAGATGCAGGTCCGTGCGGCACACGCCGCACGCATGAACGTCGATCAGGATCTCCCCGGCACCGGGCCGCGGATCAGGCACTTCCCGCTCGGTCAGCGTCGCCGAGCTGCCGTCGAACACCATCGCTCGCATCGGGTTCTCCTCCAGAAGCTTCGGCGGCGACAAGCTGCCGTCATGGCAGACAGCAAGGCGCGCGCCGTTCTCATCAGCGTAGGCGCGCCATTGTGTCGCGCGATCGGCCCGCGCCGTAGACCGTTTGATCGAAGTCAATAAGGGCGGTTTCGCCGCCCGTACACTGATCTTATTCCTGATGCGGGAGTACGTGCCGTGATTGCGCGAATCCGAAACTGTCTGCTCGTGTGCTCGGCGTCCGCGCTGACGGCCGGCGTTGCCTATGGCGAGCCCGAGCCGAGCGCGGTGGGCCGTTATCGGCGCAGGACGCGTACACGCTCGTGCAATGGGTACTTAGCCAATAAGGACTCGATGCGCACGCAGCGGGCCCGCTGCCGACGCGCGATGGCGCCGGCAATGCGAATCAGTTGTATACATTGCGGAGACATGTCATGCGTTTGACTGTTCATCTCGACACGTTCGATCGTGTCAACCCGATGGCCTTCGCCATTCTCTGGCTCGACAAGGACACGCGGCAATGGTCGCGCGAAGGTCATTTCGGGCTCGAGTTGCCCGAATGGGGCGCGTTGCAGATGGATTGCGGCAATACGCTCGTGTGCGCGCCGCATAGCTCCGCGCCGGTCTGCGTGCTCGAGGGGCTCGATCTGAATCAGCTCGACGGGCCGTTCGAAGGCGAGGTCGGCCGCGTGCAGTGGTGCGCCGAACACGGCCGCATCCTCGCGAGCGGCCACTGGCGCGTGCAATGCATCGACGTCGAACGGACGGCACCGGAAAACGGCGTATTCGCAACCGGCGAAGACGCCTGAATCGGCACAGCTCCGGCGTACCGCGTCGCCGATGCCATGACGCGCCGCCGGATATTTTCGTGAGTACGTTCGCAACGATGCGATCGCACTGCGCCCCGCCGAATTCGAACACGTCGCGCTCGGCGAGATCGAGTGCCTGAGCAAGCGACTCGCGCAACATGCTGCGCGCGTTCCCGAGCGGCTGAAAGCGCCGTGGCTGCGCACGCAGATTCGCGCCGCGCACACTACATTGCGATCACCTTGCCAGGGTTCAGGAGATTGTGCGGATCGAGCGCGAGCTTGATCGCCTTCATCGCGGCGAGTTCGGCCGGCGAGCGTGACAGGCCGAGCACGCCCAGCTTCTCCTCGCCGATCCCATGCTCGGCCGATACCGAGCCGCCCATTTCCCCCGTCAGTTCATAGACGACGCGCTTGACGTCGTCGATGGCCTCGTCGGTCCAGCCAGGTTCTTGCACCACCACGTGCAGATTGCCGTCGCCGAGATGCCCATAGACGAGGATCGTCGCTTGCGGCCAGCGCGCGCGCAACCGCTCGTCGCAGCGCTGCGCCGCGTCGCCCGCCTGCGCGACCGCGAAGCTGATGTCGAACGAGACGCGTCCCGGGATCAGGCGCGGATATTCGGCTGGCGCGTCGCGAATCGCCCAGAACGCCGCGGCGTCCGCGTCCGATTGCGCGATTGCGGCGTCGGCGATCACGCCGGCGTTCAACATGTCGGCGAGGAATTCCTCGAAAGCCGCCGACTGCCGTTCCGGGTCCGCGCCGCAAGTCTCGAGCAATACGTAGTAGGCGTGATCGCTCGCGAGCGGCACGCGCAGTTCGGGCAGGCGTTGCCGCACGAAGTCGCAATAGCTCGGCCACATGACCTCGAACGCGGACACGCCGGCCGGCAGCCGCTCCTGCGCGCGGCCGAGCAGCGTGGTCACCGCCGCGTAGTCCGGCATGCCGCACCATGCGGTCGAGATCGCGCGCGGCTTGGCCCGCAGGCGCAGCACCGCGCGCGTGATGACCGCGAGCGTGCCCTCGCTGCCCGTCAGCAGGTTGCGCAGGTCGTAGCCGGTATTGTTCTTGATCATCTTGCGCTCGCCGCCGATCACGCTGCCGTCGGCGAGCACCGCTTCGACGTCGAGCACCTGGTCGCGCATCATCCCGTAGCGGATCACTCGATTGCCGCCCGCATTGGTCGCGATGTTGCCGCCGATCGTGCAACTGCCGCGCGCGCCGAGGTCGAGCGCGAACATGAAGCCGGCGTGATCGGCCGCTTCCTGCACGACCTGCAGCGGTGTGCCCGCGAACACGGTCATCGTCGCGCTGACCGGATCGATGTCGATGACGCCGTTCATCCGCTCGACGCTCAGCGCGACCTCCCCGCCAAGCACGCAGGCGCCGCCCGCGTGCCCGGTCATGCCGCCTTGCGTGACGACCGGCTGCCGGAATTGATGGCAGATCCTGAGCGCGGTGGCGACCTCTTCGGTCGTGCGCGGGCGGATCAGCGCGATCGGATCGGTCGATGGCGTGCCGCTCCAGTCCGCGAACTGCCGCCCGCCAAATTCGGCCGGCAGGCTCACGATGTCAGCGCCGAGCGCCGCGCGCAGCGCGGCGACGGCTTCGTTACCGCGGGTCGCGGAGATCGGTTCGTGCTGCATCGGATATCTCCAGTTCGTCAGACGGGCAGAGCCGCTGCGCGCGCTTCACCTCGCGGCCTGAATAAAGACGGCGTTCCAATTGCATCCTCCAATGCGTGATCCGTTCGGCTATTCGGTTGTGTCGCTGCAATGCACCCGCTCAGGTCACCACGCCGACCTGCCACGGCACGAACTCGCTTTGCCCATAGCCGTGCAGCTCGCTCTTCGTGCGCGTGCCGGACGCGCAGTCGAGCATCATGCGAAAGATCGCTTCGCCGAGTTCGTCGATGCTCGCGCTGCCGTCGACCACACCGCCGCAATTGATATCGATGTCGTCCTGCTGGCGCTCCCACAACGCGGTGTTGGTCGCCAGCTTCAACGACGGCGACGGCGCGCAGCCATAGGCGGAGCCGCGCCCGGTCGTGAAGCAGATCAGGTTCGCGCCCGAGGCGACCTGTCCCGTCGCCGACACCGGATCGTAGCCGGGCGAATCCATGAACACGAAGCCCTTCGCGGCGATCGGCTGCGCGTATTCGTAGACGTCGACCAGATTCGTCGTGCCGCCCTTCGCGACCGCGCCGAGCGATTTTTCGAGGATCGTCGTCAGGCCGCCCACCTTGTTGCCCGCCGATGGGTTGTTGTCCATCGCGCCGCCATTGCGCGCGCAATAGTCCTGCCACCATGCGATGCGCGCGAGCAGCTTGTCGCCGACCGCGGCGCTCACCGCACGCCGCGTCAGCAGATGCTCGGCGCCGTAGATTTCCGGCGTCTCCGACAGGATCGCGGTGCCGCCGTGCCGCACGAGCCGATCGACCGCGGCGCCGAGCGCCGGATTCGCGGAGATGCCAGAGTAGCCGTCCGAACCGCCGCATTGCAGACCGACGCATAGATGCGAAGCCGGCACCGGCACGCGCTGCACGCGGTTCGCGTCGACGAGCATCTCGCGCACCATCGCGATACCGAGTTCGATCGTCTTGCGCGTACCGCCGCTGTCCTGGATCGTGAAGCTGCGCAGCTTCGTCGTGCTGGCGTCGAGACCGCCCGCGGCGAGCACGCCGTCGATCTGATTCG
This sequence comes from Paraburkholderia sp. 32, assembly GCF_050435345.1. NCBI lineage: Bacteria > Pseudomonadati > Pseudomonadota > Betaproteobacteria > Burkholderiales > Burkholderiaceae > Paraburkholderia > Paraburkholderia sp. 32. The sequence goes on along the minus strand of NZ_JBNDKD010000002.1, from coordinate 80,169 downwards.
TCTCGCAGCCTAGCCCGACGAACAGCGCCGACGCGAAGTTCGGATGCACCGCGTAACCGGCCAGTGTGCGACGCAGGATCGCAATGCCCTCGCCTTGCATGTCGATGCCGCAGCCGAGCCCGTGCGTCAAGGCGATCACGCCGTCGACGTTCGGATAGTCGGCGAGCGCGTCGGGACGCACGTCGCGCCGGAAATGATCGGCAATCGCGCGCGCGACCGTCGCCGAGCAGTTCACACTGGTCAGAATGCCGATGTAATTGCGCGTCGCGATGCGGCCGTCGTCGCGGCGAATGCCCATGAAATGCGCGGGTTCGTCGACGTAGACCGTCGGCTGCGCATCGACGCCGAACGCGTGCTCGCGCGCGAACTCCGACATGCCGAGATTGTGCGTGTGAACATGCTGGCCGCGCGCGATCGCCTCACGCGCGACGCCGATGATCTGGTTGTAGCGCTTGACCGGCTCGCCTTGCGCGATGTTGCGCGTCGCGATCTTGTGCCCCGGTGGAATCAGTCCGGCGACGACCAGTTGTTCCGCCTCGATGCGCGTGCCCGGCAACAACTGCCGGGTCGCGATGATGACGTCGTCGCCGGGGTGCAGGCGGATGATCGCGGACGCGACGCTAGCTTGAGTCGACATGAGAAGCCTCGAAAACAGGGTTATCCGTATGCGTTGACACAGAATACGTCAGATCGTGGAGCGCGCGCCCTTCGGCAGATCGCGGCTTTCCGATTCCAGCGACAGCGGCTCGATGCGTCCCACGATGAAAAGATAGCTGAACGCGCCGAGAAAGCAGAAGCCGCCCGCGACGACGAGCGGGATCGTGAACGAGCCCTTCGTCATCGCGACCATCACGCCGGTGAACGTCGTGATCACGATCCCCGCCAGATTCGACGCAAAGTTCTGGATGCCGCCGATCGACGCGACATGGCGCGGTGTCGGCGCGACATCGCAGGGCAGCGACCAGATGCTCGCCGCGGCGAACGCGAGGCTGCCATAGGCGATACCGAAGAACGCGAGCATCAGATACGTGTTCTCCGTGAACGCCGACAGCGTGATCACCGACGACACCAGCATGCCGCCGACCATGCAGGTCTTGCGCGCAGCCGTCAGGCTCCAGCCGCGCCGGAACAGCGCGTCGGACACATAGCCGCCCAGCCAGCCGCCCGGAATCGCGATCAGCGCCGGAATCATGCCGAGCGTGCCGAGCGATTTCAGCGAGAAGCCGCGCGTCTGCACGAGATAGCTCGGAAACCACGTAATGAAGAAGTAGATCACGAAGTTCAGGCAGAAGAAGCCGAGCATCATGCCCCACAGCGTGCGATGGCGAAACAGCGATGCCCACGTCACGTTGTCCTGGCCGCCTCTCGCTCGAGCCGCCGGCGCAGCGTTGCGCGCGGTCTCCATCGCGTCCTGCACGGGATTCCGATAAATCACGAACCAGCCGACGATCCACACCGCGCCGAGCAAGCCGGTGAGGACAAAAGCAGCCTTCCAGCCGAGCGTGCCGATGATCAGCGCGACCACGGGAATCGACAGCGCCGAGCCGACCCGCGAGCCGCTATCGAAGATGCTGGTCGCGATCGCGCGCTCCTTGGGCTCGAACCATTGGCTGACGAGCTTCGCGCAGGACGGATACGCGCCCGCCTCGCCGACGCCGAGCAACAGGCGGCAGCCGAACATGCCCGCGACGCTGGTCGTGACCGCGGTGGCCGCGGTAAACACCGACCACCACCCGACCGCGAGCGGCAACGCGATGCGCGCGCCGACACGATCGACGAACCAGCCGAACGGCATCTGCATCAACGCGTAGGTCCAGAAGAATCCGCTCAGGATGAAGCCCATCTCGGCGGGGCCGATGCCGAGCGCCTTTTCGATTTGCGGCGCGGCGACCGCGAGATTCGCACGATCGATGTAGTTCACCGCGATCGCGAGAAAGCACAGAAAAATCACTACCCAACGCATCTTCTTCTTCATGAAACCGTCTCCTCCTGGGCTGGCATCTACTCTATTTGGATGAACCATGCGGCCTCGTGGCCGCCGGTGTGCTGCCGGGGTCTGCTACAGATCTACTGCGGATTTGCGGCCCGCGTCGTTAGCCGTCGTGCGTGCACAGTCTTCATCGTCATGGAGAAATTGATCGGGTGTCGGGATGCGGAGCGACCAGCAGGGCTGCACGGCTGGCGTCTCCGTGGCGTCAATCCGGCCTTACCAATTTGCAAAAATAACGGCGCGTGCGATACTGGTCAAGCCAATTTACACGGAGTTGGGGGAAACCCCGAACGCTGTCGCCGCGCCGCCGAGCACGCACGATTTGCGCGCCGGGCGCTTCGATCTACAATCGGCGCTCGCCTTATGGGGCTTGCACAAGCTACATCGCCGGGAATCGTTTCGTGACCACCAGACCTGCCGACACTCGCCGCCTCTATCTTCAGATCGCGGAGAAATTGCGCGAGCTGATCGCTCAGCCGGAGTTCGCGCCGAACGGCCGCCTGCCGCCCGAGCGCGCACTGGCGGAGACGCTCGGCGTGTCGCGGCCGTCGGTGCGCGAGGCACTGGTCGCGCTGGAACTGGAAGGGCTCGTCGAGATTCGCATGGGCTCGGGCGTCTACCTGTGCGCGACGCCGTCCGCTCAGAATGATGCGTCGCTGTCGCAGGCCGAACTCGGCGATAGCCTGCTCGACATCCTCGGCGCGCGCTGCCTGATCGAAGGCTCGATCATCGCGAGCGTCGCACCGTTCTGCAAACCGAAAGATCTGAAGATGCTGCGCGCCATCTACAACGAGATGGCGCGCGAAGTAAAGGCCGGCAGAATTCCGGTCGCGGCCGATCGCGCGTTCCATCTCGCGATCGCGCAAATGTCCGGCAATGAGGTGCTGGTGCGCACCGTCAGCTCGCTATTCGATGCGCGGCATAGTCCGCTGTCGGAAAAGCTGCGCGGCCACTTCGAGAACGAGACGACGTGGGGCGCCGTGCCCGACGAACATCTCGTGATTCTCGAAGCGCTGGAGGCGCATGATGCGATTCAGGCGCAAGCGGCGATGCAGCGTCACTTGAAGCTGTCGTTGGAGCGGGTGATTGCGGGGGGACAGAAGACGCCTTAGGCGGTGGTGTGACTGTGAACCAGCGTCGGCGTTGTTCTGCTCTGCGGCTTCGAAGTGCCCTGTGATGGCGCCTGCGCCGCGCAGCCCACCCCAGCCTGCGCGAACGCTTCGGCGAGAAAGTCCACGCACACCTTCACCTTCGCCGACTGCGCAAGACGTTCGGGAAATACGGCCCACACGCTGGCGGGCTGCGTGAGCTCGGGCAGCACGCGCCGCAGCCTCCCTTCGTCGAGCAAGGGCTGCACGTCCCAGATCGAGCGCAGCACGATGCCGCGCCCTGCCAGCGCCCATTGCACTGCGGCCTCGCCGTGATTCGTCGAGAGCGGACCCGTCACTTTCACCGCGACCGTCTTGCCGCCCGCATCGAGACGCCAGACGCCGAATGGGTGATCGCGCTCCTTGATCGCGAGGCACGCGTGCGCCTCCAGATCCGCGACGGTTCGCGGCTCGCCGTGCTGCGCGAGGTATGCCGGCGAGGCGCAAAGCACGCGATAGTTGGTTGCAAGGCGCCTTGCAATCAGGTGGCCAGCGATCTCGTCGCCGATGCGCACGTCCAGATCGAAGCCTTCGCCCGCCACGTCCACGACGCGATCGAACAGGTCGAGCCGCACACCCAGTTGCGGGTAGCGATCCGACAAGGCTGCCAGCGCCGGTGCGACGAACTTGCGGCCGAAGCCGAAGCTGCTCGACACGCGCAGCGTGCCGCGCGCAACGCGCCGCGTGCTGGAGACGTCTTCGACGAGCTGTTCCATGTCGTCGAGGATTTTCTCGGCCCACGCGAACACGCGCTCGCCCGCGGCCGTCATCGCCACGCGGCGCGTCGAGCGGTGCAGCAAACGCGTGCCGAGGCTCGCTTCGAGTATCCCCACGCGCTTGCTCACATACGCCGCCGAGGCGTCGAGCGCATCGGCGGCCGCGCTAAAGCTGGACTTGCGGGCGACCATGCAGAACACCCGCAGGTCGTTGAGCTCAGGGGAAGCAGGAAGTTTCATCAGAACGAGTGGCGCATGCCGATGCGCACGTCGGCCTGCGTCGTCGTCGAAGAAGGCGTGAAGCTGTAGCCGATCACCGCATCCACACCGTTCGACGCCTGCAGCCAGTCGCCCGAGATGTACACGTCCGTGCGCTTCGAAAGCAGGTAATGCAGACCCGCAGACAGCTGATTCCAGTGGTGGCCGTCGAAGTGCGTGTATTGATAGCCGCCCGCGAAACTTGCCGCCGGCGTGATCTGCCAGTTCGCACCGCCCTCGGCCACCAGCATGTGTTCGCTCTCGCCAAACGCCTTGATCTGCGTGTACGTGAAAGCACCCATCAGCGTGACCTTGTTGATGACATAGCTCGCGCCCACGCCGAAGGCACCTTGCCTGTCGACCGGAAAAGGCGTATCCGCATACAGCGACGTGACGGCGCCCGTGGCAGGATCGACGCTCACGGTCGGCCTGCCGAAGAACGTGCGCACGCCGATCATGTTGTACGGGTCGAACGCGTAAATGCCCGACGGGTTGTTCAGCTGCGTATAGGCGGTGCCCATCGAGAACTGGCCGTGCTGATACTGCGCGCCGACGCTCCACGCGCTGCCCTTGTGAAAATCGCCAGGCGCATTGCTGAACGAGTACATGCCGCCGAACTGAAACCCGCCGTACGTGCTCGACATGAACTTTACGGCGTTCGGCAGATGGTCGCCGTTCATGCGGTCGAAGTCACCCTGGTTGATGGCGTAGCCGCTTGCCCACGCGGACGCGTTGTACTGGTAGACCATTTCCCGCGTCATGTCGAACTGATTGCCGAACATGAGTGTGCCCCAGTCGTTCTGCAAACCCGCATAAGCGGCGCGACCAAAAAGCGAGCCGCCATTCGAGATTTGCCCGTTACCCAGATGAAAGCCGCTCTCCAGCTTGAACACGGCCTTCATCCCGCCGCCCAGGTCTTCGGTACCCATCAGGCCCCAGCGGTTCGCGTAAGTCACGCCGTCGTCGAACTTGACCAGATGCGAGCTACCCGCGTTAGAGACGTAGGTGATGCCCGCGTCGAGCACGCCGTAAAGCGTGACACTGCTTTGCGCGCGCGCGGCCACCGGGAGCAAGGCGAGTGCGAGCACCGCCGTAACGAATACGGCGGGCCGCAATTTCTTCGTCTGATTCATGTTGTAGTCGTTGTTGAGTCAGGTTCAGTTCAGGCCACGGTCGGCTTCGCGCACGAGCTGGCGTTCTTTTTCGATGTCGATCGAGCGACAGGCCCACAGATAGACCAGTGCCGCGACGGGCAGGCCCACGAGCATCGCGATGTCGATGCCGCCCAGCGCATTCGCGACCGGTCCGGAATAGAGCTCTGTCTTGAAGAACGGGATCATCGCGGCAAAGCCCACCCCGTATGCGGTCAGGCCACGCCAGTTCCAGCGTCCGTAAATGCCGCGCGGGTTGAAGATCTCACGCACCGAGTAATGCGAGTGGCGCACGATGAAGAAATCGACGAGGTTGATCGCGGTCCACGGCGTGAACAGATAGCCGAGAATGCCGAGGAAGTCGCCGAACTTGCCCATGAAGTTGTCCGACGCCGAAAACGCGAGCGAGGTCGCTACGAGTGCCACCACGACGAGGCTCACGATGCGCTTGGTCGCGTTCGACTTGAGCGGCTTGAACGAGTCCGTGATGCTCAGCAGCGTGAGCGAGGCACCGTAGAAGTTCAGGCCCGTGATGGCGAGCAATCCGAGCAGCGAGAGCAGCAGCGTAACCGTACCGAATCCCGGGAAGATCATGTCGCCCGCGCGCTGGACGGCGTCGGAGATCTCGATCTGCGAGTTGAGCGCCGCGGCCGCCGTGCCCACCAGCATCATCCAGACGCCGCCAATGAGCGCGCCAAGGAAGGTCCACCAGAAGGTGGCGCGCACGCCGGTATTGGGCGGCAGATACCGCGAGTAGTCGGAAACGTAGATCGACCACGAGAGCTGATATGCCGCTGCCGAAAAAAGCTGCACGAGGAACGGCGTGGTCTTGAAGCCCGCGAGGCTCAGCTGGCCTGTGGGGAACGGCACCTTCAGGCACATGCCGATGCTGAAGATCGTGAGCGCGGCGAGCAGCGCAAGCGCGAGCCAACGTTGTGCCTTATGGATCAGGTCATAGCCGAACACCGCGAGCGCAACCGCGATCACCGTGAACACGATGTAGCTCAGATGCGGCTCGGTGCCCAGCAGGTGATGCGCGGTCTGTCCCGCCATCAGCTGGTTGAACGAGTTGTAGCCGATATAGGTGACGAGCGCGACCACCCACACGAGCAGCGCTCCCATGTAGCCGAACTGCGGGCGCGACTGGATCATCTGCGGCAGCCCGAGCTGCGGCCCCTGGCTTGAATGGAACGCCATGAAGAAGGTGCCCAGCACGTTGCCGAGCACGATGGCGATCGCACTCCACAGCAGGTTGCCGCCCATGCTGATGCCAATCGCACCGGCCGCGACGGTCGCGAGATTGGCGTCGCCCGTGAACCACACGGGCCATAGATGCCAGGCCTTGCCTTTGCGTTCGGCAAGCGGCACGTAGTCGATCGAGCGTGATTCGATTCGCGATTTTGCGCGCGAAGGTTCGTTGGCCAAGGTTTCGGCAATTGCCTCGTGGGACATGTCTCCTCCAGTTGTGGGTGGCGAAAGCGGCCGCGAATGGCACGGTCCCGCCTTCCGCGCCGGTCCCGATACCTGGAGTTCCAGTTTCCTGACACGACACGGTTATCTTTCAGTTAACTACAAACCATCAGTTAACGATGGTACCCACCCTGGAGTGTTTCGTCGCACTATCGCATCCTCCTATTGACGTCTATGCGGAAATCGATTTGGTTCGTCGAATGTCAATTTCCATTGATTCTTAACAGAAAGAATGGGCGTCTTGCATCGAACCCGCACGCCACCCGGGCGGTCAGTGCGGGATAACCCCGATCCTCCGCCGGACCGTTTTCTCCTATATTTCAGTTAACCAATAGTTTTATAGTAACTGTCAGTTAATTAACTCCCAGTACGGCGGACCCCATGACCTACCTCCCGATCGAATTCCACAAAAAACCCGACCTCCCCAAGTTGCCGGCCGACTTCTGCGCCAACCCCGAACTCGCCTGGACCATCCCGGCGAGCTACTACACCTCTGAATCGGTGTACAAGGCCGAAGAAAGAAGGATCTTCGAGAACACCTGGATCTGCGTCGCGCACCGCAGCGAACTGGCCGAAGCGAATGCCTACGTGACCCGTGAAGTGGTGGGCGAGAGCATCCTGCTCGTGCGCGGCAAAGACAAGGTGCTGCGCGCCTTCTATAACGTCTGTCCGCACCGTGGCCACCAGCTGCTCGAAGGCAGCGGCAAGGCGAAGAACGTTATCACCTGCCCGTACCACGCCTGGGCGTTCAAGCTCGACGGCGCGCTCGCGCACGCCAACAACTGCGATCACGTGGAGTCGTTCGACAAGGAAAACTCGACGCTCGTGCCGGTACGCGTAGAGGAGTACGCGGGCTTCGTGTTCATCAACCTGAACCCGGACGCCGAGGGCGTGGAAGCGCAACTGCCGGGCCTCGAAGCCAGCCTTCGCAAGGCCTGCCCCGTGATCGACGACCTCAAGCTCGCCGCTCGCTTCGTGACCGAGACGCCGGCCAACTGGAAGTCGATCGTAGATAACTACCTCGAGTGCTACCACTGCGGCCCGGCGCACCCCGGCTTCTCGGATTCCGTGAAGATCGACCAGTACACGCACACGCTGCACGGCAACTGGACGCTGCAGTTCGGTCACGCGCAATCGTCGGAGCGTTCGTTCAAGCTCGATCCGTCCGTGAAGGACCCGAGCTTCAGCGGTTACTGGGCGTGGCCCTGCACGATGTTCAACGTGCCGCCGGGCGGCGACTTCATGACGGTCATCTACGAATTTCCGATGAGCGCCGAAGTCACGCTGCAGCACTATGACATCTACTTCCTGAACGACGAGCCGACCGAAGAGCAGAAGAAGCTGATCGAGTGGTATCGCACCGTGTTCCGCCCGGAAGACCTGCGCCTCGTGGAGAGCGTGCAGAAGGGCCTGAAGTCGCGCGGCTATCGCGGCCAGGGACGCATCATGGTCGACAGTCAGCGCAGCGGCGTCAGCGAGCACGGCATTGCGCACTTCCACAACCTGCTTGCCCAGCAGTACCAGGACTAAGGGGCCACGCATGAATTCACTGCAACATCCCGGCCTGCTGCGTGAGCAGGCCTATATCGACGGCCAGTGGCGCAACGCCGACGACGGCGCCACGCTCGACGTCTACAACCCCTCCACGGGCGAGCTGATCGCGAACGTGCCGAACATGGGCGCCGCCGAAGCGCGCGCGGCCATCGCGGCCGCGCACCGCGCCTTCCCTGCGTGGCGCGCCACTACGGCGAAGGAGCGCGCGCGCCTTCTGCGCAACTGGTTCGAGCTCATCATGGCGAACCAGCAGGCGCTGGCCGAGATCATGACCCGCGAGCAAGGCAAGCCGCTCGCGGAGGCACGTGGCGAGATCGGCTACGCGGCCTCGTTCATCGAGTGGTTCGGCGAGCAGGCCAAGCGCATCGACGGCGATGTGATCCCGAGCCCGAACCCGGACCAGCGTCTGGTCGTGACGAAGGAGCCGGTGGGTGTGTGCGCCGCGATCACCCCGTGGAATTTTCCGGCCGCGATGATTACGCGCAAAGCCGCTCCCGCGCTGGCCGCCGGCTGCACGATCGTCATCAAGCCCGCCAACGAGACACCGCTCTCCGCGTTCGCGCTTGCGGCGCTGGCCGAGGAGGCCGGCATTCCCGCCGGCGTGATCAACATCGTCACGGGCAAGTCGCGCGAGATCGGCCTCGAGATGACTTCGAGCCCGCTCGTCAAGAAGCTCACGTTCACAGGCTCGACCGAAGTAGGCCGTCTGCTGATGCGTCAGTGCTCGGATACCGTCAAGAAAGTGTCGCTCGAACTCGGCGGCAACGCACCGTTCATCGTGTTCGACGACGCGGACCTCGACGCCGCGATCGAAGGCGCACTGCTTTCGAAGTATCGCAACGCGGGGCAAACCTGCGTCTGCGCGAACCGCTTCTATGTACACGATTCGGTGTACGACGAGTTCTGCCGGCGCTTTGCCGCGCGGGTGGCCGCCTTCAAGGTGGACGACGGTTTCGCCGAGGGCGTGAACATCGGACCGCTCATCACCGAAGCGGCGCGCAACAAGGTCGACAGCCTCGTGCGCGACGCCGTGGCGCAAGGCGCGCGCGCGGTCACGGGCGGTGCGCCGCACGAGCGCGGCGGCAACTTCTACGCACCCACCGTGCTCGCCGACGCGAAGCCCGGCATGGCGGTGCTCTCCGAGGAAATCTTCGGACCGGTCGCGCCGATCGTGCGTTTTTCGAGCGACGCCGAAGTCGTGCAGCTCGCGAACGATTCGATCTACGGGCTTGCCGCGTACTTCTACAGCCGCGACATCGGCCGCGTCTGGCGCGTGGCCGATCAGCTCGAATACGGCATCGTGGGCATCAACACGGGCCTGATCTCCAACGAAGTCGCACCGTTCGGCGGCGTCAAGCAGTCGGGCATCGGCCGCGAAGGCTCGAAGTACGGCATCGAGGATTACCTGTCGATCAAGTACCTCTGTATGGCAGGGGTTTCGCGTTAATCGACGCGCTCACCTTCGAGCGGATGCGGGCCGCGCCGCATCCGCTCTTTTCTCCGGACTCAGAAGTCAAGGAAGTCAAGGAAGTCAACATGAACGCCCGCGAATCGATCGCTGTCGACGTCGTCGCCGTCGAGCAACTCACTCCACTCATCAAGCGCTTCACGCTCGCACTGCCCGACGGCGCGCCACTGCCCGCCTTCAACGGCGGCGCCCATGTGCTGGTCTCCATGCAGGACGGCGAAGCGTGGCGCCACAACGCGTACTCGCTGCTGAGTTCGCCGCACGACACGCGCCGGTATCAGATCGCCGTGCGCCGCGAAGAGGCCTCGCGCGGCGGGTCCGCCTTCATGCACGAAAAGGTCGAAGCGGGCACGCGCCTCGCTATCGGCTCGCCCGCCAACCTGTTCGAGCTTGCGAGGGGCGCGAAGCGGCACGTGTTCATCGCGGGCGGCATCGGCATCACGCCTTTTCTCGCGCAGCTCGCCGAGCATCGGCCTGAAGATCTCGAGCTCGATCTGCACTATGCATTCCGCAGTCCCGAGCACGGCGCATTCGTCGACGAACTGAAGGCTGGCCCGCACGCGGCCAACGTGCACTGCTATGTGGAAAGCGAGGGCCAGCGTCTCGACCTGCTCAAGCTCTTCAAGAGCCTGCCGACCGATGCGCATGTTTACGTGTGCGGCCCGCAGGGCTTGAACGACGCCGTCTACGCGAACGCCGCGTTGCTGGGATGGCCGAAGTCACAGCTGCACTCGGAGCAGTTCGCCGCTACCGACACCGGCGGCAAGGCGTTCACCGTGCTACTCGCGAAGTCGGGCATCGAGCTCGAAGTGGGCGAGGACGAGACCATCCTCAAGGCCATCGAGCGCGCGGGCGTGACGGTGGAGTCGCTGTGCCGCGAAGGCGTGTGCGGCACCTGCGAAGTGGCGATCCTCGAAGGCGAGGCCGATCATCGCGACCAGTATCTCGACGACGACGAAAAAGCCGCGCAGAAGACCATTCTGCTATGCGTGTCACGCTCGCGCACGCGACGCCTCGTGATCGACCTGTAGGCCGGCCTCCACAGGCCGGATTTCCGGGTGAGCGCTGCAGCGCCTGACGGAACGGCCCTCGCGGCGATCCGTTAAACTACCGAAAGATAGGCGCTCGCACGCATTGTCCCGGCCGCGCGCCCCATTCATCATCGGCGGCATAGGCCCCGAGCCCTTCTTTCGGGCCCAGGGCCTATGCCGCCCTTTTCGCCTGATCCGTTCGACCGCGCGATACGTCATAGAGGGAAATGGATGTCCGAGGATACGTTCGCGTTCCGTCTGAAAGTACTGCTCGAGCACAAGAAGCTGAGCTTGCAGCAAGTGGCCGACGCCGTCGGCATTTCACGACCCGCCGTGCACAAGTGGACCCGCGGCGGCGAGATCGACTATTCGAACCTGCGCCGCCTCGCGGCGTTCCTCGACGTCAACTGGGTCTGGCTGCGCTACGGTGACGAAGCCGTGAAGGACCTCGGCATCGCAGGCAATACGGAACTGCCCATGACCGACCTGCGCCGCCGCTACACCGCCGAGATCATGTCGAACGAAGCGCGCATGAAGCAGGCTCAGGAGTCGGCCGGCATCGTGACCTGGGAATGGAATCTGATCACCGACGAGCTCATCTATTCGAGCAATTGCGCGAAGCTTTATGGCCGCGAGATCCACAGCAACGCCGAATTCTGGGAGATCCTGCACCCCGAAGACGCGATCTGGCTGAACGAAGGGTCCTTGAAGGAACTCGTTGCGAGCACGGCGCCGCGCGTGTGGGACTTCCGCATCATTCTTCCCGACGGGCAGATCCGCTGGATCGAGTCACGCGTCGCCATGCTGCTGGACGATGCCGGGCGTCCCGTGCGTGTGGTGGGCACCACCATCGACGTCAGCGCGCGCAAGCAAGCGGAGCGCGCGTTGGAAAGCCGCCTGCAGTTGCTCAACGACGCTGCGCGCATCGCGGGTTTCGGTGCATGGCGCTGGCTGCGCGCGCAGGACGAGCTGATCGTGTCGGACGAATGGTGCCGCCTGTTCGGCGTCGATCCGGCCGGGGCGCCGCGTCATTTCGTCGAACTTTCGCAGCACATTCATTCCGACGACCGCGCGGCGCGCGAAGCGAGTGTGAATGACGCGCTCACGCATCGCGCGGACTATCGCGTGCTGTATCGTGCGTTGTTGCCCGACGATACGTGGCGGCTGGTGGTGGAGCAAGGCTACGCGCGTGTCGCGCCGCACGGCGAGGATGTGTGGCTCACGGCACTGTGCCGCGCGGCGCAGCCCGCCGACATGACGGCGGCCGCGACCACGGGTGCGCAGCCGGTCGCCGAAGAAGCCGCGGCCACGGGAAGCGCGCCGTTCGGCATCGGCGCGCGCTAAATCCGGGCGATGAACGTTCGCTGAATCCGGGCGATGAAACGTTCGCTGAATCCGGGTGACGAGCATTCGTCAAAGATAACGGGGTGTCCCGCAGGAACACCCCGCGCGCTTCCCGCTCAAAGCGCGGCGGCGACAGCCTTGCCGACGTCCGCCGTGTTCGCCGCGCCGCCCATGTCCGGGGTACGCGGTCCTTCCACCAGCACGTTCTCGATGGCCCGCATGATCGCGTCGTGCGCCGCTTTGTATTGCGCGTCGCCGTTGCCGAGGAAGTCGAGCATCATCGCACCCGACCAGATCATCGCGATCGGATTGGCAATCTTCTTCCCAAAGATGTCCGGAGCCGAACCGTGCACCGGCTCGAACAACGACGGGAACTTGCGCTCGGGGTTCAGGTTGGCCGAAGCCGCGAGACCGATCGTGCCCGTACACGCGGGGCCGAGATCCGAAAGAATGTCGCCAAAGAGGTTCGACGCCACGACCACGTCGAAGCGATCCGGCTGCAGTACGAAACGCGCACACAGGATGTCGATGTGCTGCTTGTCCCACTTCACGTCGGGATACGCCTCGGCCATCGCAGCTACGCGCTCATCCCAGTACGGCATGCTGATCGAGATGCCGTTGGACTTGGTAGCCGCCGTAAGTTTCTTGCGTCCGCGCGCGTTCGCGAGCTCGAACGCGTACTGAAGGATGCGGTCCACGCCCTGGCGCGTGAACACCGACTCCTGGAGCACGAACTCGCGCTCCGTGCCTTCGAACATCTTGCCTCCCACGGCGCTGTACTCGCCTTCGGTGTTCTCGCGCACGACGAAAAAGTCGATATCCCCGGGCTTGCGATTCGCGAGCGGGCACGGCACGCCGGGCAACAGACGTACCGGCCGAAGGTTCACGTACTGATCGAACTCGCGGCGGAACTTCAGCAGCGAACCCCACAGCGAAATGTGATCGGGCACCTTGTCGGGCCAGCCCACCGCTCCGAAATAGATCGCGTCGAACTCCTTGAGCGTGGCGAACCAGTCGTCCGGCATCATTTTGCCGTGCTCCAGGTAGTAGTCACAGCTCGCCCAGTCGAAATGCGTAAATTCCAGCTTCAGATCGAACTTCGCGGCTGCCGCCTCCATCACACGCACGCCCTCCGGCATCACTTCCTGGCCGATGCCGTCGCCGGGAATCGCGGCGATTCTGAATGTCTTGCTCATGTCTCGTTCTCCGTTGCACGGCGCGCCTCAATGGGTGCGCGCTCGATGAGTGCAAGCATGCCTCAAAGGGCGCCGGAAATTAGCCGCTGTAGCGTTGAAACATTGAACACGATGCATGAATAATCGTCCGCGAGGCCCGGGCCTGCATCGCTACGAGGTCTTTGCCCGACTGATTCGACCTGAACGAACCGTCGGATCGAACTTATCCGTCCGCGCAATGCGTGGACGGTCACATCGCCACTACGCGTCGCCCTCAAACGTCGGTATAAACCTGCATCGCAATCCGCTTGCTCTGCGGCTCACCCGCCGAGATCTGGATCAGCTCGCAAGCACGGCGCTCCGGCTGCGCCATGACTGGCGTCCACACCCAGTAGTGATTGCCCGGCAAGCCATTGACCGCCACCACGCGGTGATTGCCCGCGGCATCGATCGCATGGATCGTCACGCGGCTGATCAAGCCGCCCTTGAGCGCGCGCATATCGTCGACGGCCTCGCTGACCGCGCGCTCGACGCTCATGCCCATTTTCATGTAGAGCACCACCGCGCGCGCCGTGCCGGCGCGGATCGTCATCTCGCCCGCGCCCGTGCATGCGCAGGCGCCGTAACGGCTATCGGCATAGGAGCCCGCGCCGATCACGGGGCTGTCGCCGAGACGGCCCGGATATTTCCAGCCCCATCCCGATGTACTCGTGCCGCTCACGACATTGCGGGCGCTGTCGAGCGCAAGAAAAACAGTCGTGTCCTTGCCGATCTCCGGATCGACCGCGTCGTGGCAATAGCGTTCGAGCGGCACGTTCGGCCACGCGGCCCTGTCGGCCGCGCTGACTTCGCCGTCGAACCAGCGCGCGTACGCTTTGCGCGAATGTTCGGCGAGCAGCTCGCAGCGCTCCGCACCCGTTTCGGCCGCATAGCGCGCGGCGCCCTCGCCGATCAGCAGCTCGTGCGGCAGCCGTTCCATCACGGCACGCGCGACGCTCACCGGATGCCTGAAGCCCTTCAGACCGCCCACCGCGCCGGTCCGCAGCGTCGAGCCATCCATCACCGACGCATCGAGCTCGACTTCGCCGAGCAGATTCGGCCAGCCGCCACGCCCGACCGTGCGCACCTCTTCGTCATCTTCGACGAGCCGGATGCCTGCCTCGACCGCGTCGAGCCCGGCACCGCCATTGCGCAGCAGTTCCGCGGTCAAGCCGATGCCGGATTTACCTTCGTTGTTGGTCAGAATAATCATGTGTTTGGGTCTTGCAGGCAGAAATGTGCGGAGCCTCAGGGTCAAAGTCCAGCGCGGAAATCCTTGTTCCAGAAGTCGAGCATTTCCGTTTTGTGTTTCATCAGCATCGCGAAGTCGACCGGCACGATCCGCTCCAGCTCCTTGCCCGAGAAGCCCACCGCCTGTTGCAACGACGGCGGCAGGTTCGCATTCGCGATCGTCGGCGCGTAGCCCATCGATTCGGCGAACGCGCGCTGGGAACGCGGATCGAGCATCGCATTCAGATAGGGAAACGCGCAGGCGGACGATTTACTGCCCGCGGTGACCGCGGCCTCGAACGTGGCCGGTAATGCGCCCTCCTTCGGGAACACGTAATCGACCGCGAGGCCCGCCTTTTTCCACTGCAGCGCGCGCGCCTTCCACGTGACGGTCACGACGATCTCGCCGCTCTTGAGCGCCGACGCCAGCGCATCGACCGACGGATACACTCGCGGCGATGCCTCGCGCAGCGCGCGCAAATACTTCTGCCCGAGCGCGAGATCGCTCGCTTGCCCACCCGAGGCAAGCGCGCCCGCGAGCGTCAGATAGTCATACTGATCATCGACCAGGCCGATTTTGCCCTTGAATTGAGGGTCCAGCAGCGCGGCGATACCGTCCGGGCGCGTGCGCACCCTGTCGGTATCGTAGACGAGCACCAGCGCGCTGAAGATGTGCGGGACCGCGTAGCTGCGACGAAATTGCGGAATCACGTTGGCAAGGTTCGGCAGCAGCGCGTCATCGAGTTTCGCGGTCGTGCCTTCGGAGTACATCTGGAACATGTCGTTATCGCGCAGCAGCGCGACATCCAACGTGCTGCGCCGGCCGTGCGCTTCGGCACGCATCGTGGTCTGCCGCGCGAGCGCACTGCCGACCGCATAGGTGATCGCATCACCGGTAGGCGTCACCAGCGAATCGATGTACTGTTGCAGCAGGCGTTGATAGTCGCCTCCCCACGTGCCGACCACCACCTGACCGGAACACGCACCGGCCGCATTGGCTTTCAACGCGAACGGACCCAGCGCGGAGGCGGCGACGAGCGTCCCCGTCGATCGAAGAAAACGGCGGCGTGGCTGGTTGATGTGGTTCATACACTCGCTCCAGGAGAAATGCGTTTCGAAAAGAAGCCGCAACAGACGACGTCAGGCCTCGGTGGCCCGATCGGTATTTCATTGGATAGGTGGGGAACGCCGCTGCCGCCGCGAAGCGGCAATCGGTCAGCTCGCTGCCGTCAAGCGCGTATTCACGGCCGCCAGCACTTCTTCGAGCGTCTCCTCCATCACCTTCGACAATTCGTCGAGATGCGGAGCCGGCGCGGCGCCATGCGGCGTGATCTTCAGCGTGTAGAAAGGCATTGCGTGCTCGAAGCGGCGCAAGATCAGATTCGAGTCGAGAAAGTCGTACGCCGACACCGGATGCAGCAAACCAATGCCGAGGCCTTCCTTGACCATCGTCGCGATGTTGACCGAATACGGCGCGGTCGCCACCACCTGCGATTGCAGCTGACCGCTCGCGAACACCTGATCCATGCCCCAGCGCACGAGGTCCGGCAAATCGTACGACACGATCGGCTGATTCCGCAGATCCGCCACCTTGATGACCTTGCGCTTGCCCAGCGGATGACCGGCCGGCAACGCGCAGATCGCGTCGAGCTGCGCGAAGGCGGTCGAATCGGTGCCGGTCACGTCGACCGTATTCGTGACGAGACCGAGCGCGAGTTGACGCGACACCACCTGATCGCGAATCAGCGACGATGCCCCGGTCGTCAACGCAATCTGCACGGCCGGATGCCGGCGATGAAAGTTCGCCACGACGCGCGCGAAGTAGCCGAGCCCGAACGATACGACCGAGCCCACGCGGATCACCGCGGTCGACGGATTGCGCAAGCTCAGCGCGAACTCGCGGATGTTGTCCAGGCCGGCATAGCGCCGCTCGACTTCCTCGAACAGCGCCAGGGCTTCGACGGTCGGTTCGAGCCGGCCGCGGCTGCGATCGAACAGCGTGAGACTGGTCGAGCGCTCCAGATCGGTAATCAGGCGGCTGATGCCCGACTGCGAAGTGCCGATGACCTGCGCGGCGCGGGTCGTCGTGCGCGTGAGCATCAGCGCCCTGAATGCGTCGATGTGCCGAAAGTCCATCCGTTCTCTCCGGATTGCATGGGCCGCCGGCGCTCCCCGCTGTCAACCTCGCTCGCAAGCGAGCGCTCCGCACGTCACGCCGGCAAATCAAAGGCATGGATTCTACCGCCCTTCATCACGACCGGAATGCGCTCGCCCTGCCCCAGCAGACAGTCGAGCGACGCAAGCGGATTGCCGTCGACGACGAGCATGTCGGCGTGCGCGCCTGCCGTGATCTGCCCGAGCTGCCCGACCTGGCCGAGCACCTGCGCGCCGACCACCGTTGCGCTGCGCAGGATTTCGAGCGGCGTCAGCACTTCGCTGCGCAAGCGGAATTCATCGCTTTGCAGACGCTGCGATTCGCCGAGCAGATCGCTACCGAAGCCCATCGGCACGCCCGCCGCGCGGAAGATTTCGAGCGAACGCAGGCCCGCCTGGCGCACGCTCCCGATCTTCGCGACGCTGTCGGCGGGCAGGCCGAGCGCTTCGCCTTCGTTCGCGAGCGCGTCGTAGGTGACGAGCGTCGGCACCGCGAACGCGCCGTGCTCGGCCATCACCCGCGCAGCCGCTTCGTCGACCAGATTGCCGTGCTCGATCGTGCGAACGCCGCAGCGTACCGCGCGCGCGATCGCCTCGGCCGTGTACGCGTGTGCGAGCACGTAGGTGCCGCGCGCCCGCGCCTCGTGGACGATCGCCCTGATCTCGTCTTCCGAATAACCCCATGCGCCGACCGGATCGGTGGGCGAGGCGACGCCGCCCGAGGCCATGATCTTGATCTGGTCGGCACCCATCTGCAGCTCTTCACGCACTGCGCGACGCACGGCATCGACGCCGTCGGCGACACGCGATATCGCGCCGACCCGCGCGCAACACGCGCACGGGCTATCGGTGCCGATGTAGTCGCTACGGCCGCGCATGTCGCCGTGTCCGCCGGTCTGGCTGATCGCGCGGCCCGAGACGAACAGGCGCGGACCTTCGGCGAGCCCCTGTTCCAACGCCTGTTTGAGCGCGAAGCCCGCGCCGCCCGCATCGCGCACTGTCGTGAAGCCACGCCGAAGCATGCCTTGCAACAACGGCAACGACTTCAGCGTGACCAGCACGTTCGGCAAGTTCACCTGTGCCGCGAGATTGAGTTGCGTCGCATGCACGTGCACGTGCAAATCGATCAGGCCGGGCATCAGCGTCTTGCCGCGCAGGTCGATTTCGCGTGCGGACCCGCTGCGGATCGGCCGGTCCGAGACCTCCTTGATGCGTCCGTTTTCCACCAGCACCGCGTGGTCCTCACGCAATTCGCCGGCAGCCGGATCGAGCAGCGCGCAGTGCGAGAACAGAATCGACTCCATCAGGTCTCCTTCCGGTACAAGATCCGGGTCATCTCCAACGTTGAAGGGTGTCGCGCGCTGCGCGACTCAATCGATGGTCGCGTGCGCGAGCGTGCGAGGGGTCTTCGTGAGCAGCTCCGGCGTCGGGCCGGTCACGACCGAATCGTCGAGCCGGAAACCGCCGAGGCCGTACACATAGATGCCGGGCTCCGCCGAGTACACCTCGTTGTCCAGCAGCGCGCGGTGATTGAACGCCATGTCGTCCGGATACTCGTGACCGATGATGCCCATGCCATGCCCCGTGCGATGACGGATGTGCTTCGCGCAGCCGGCCTGCTCGATCACCGCCTGCGCGGCCGCGTCGATACCCGAAACCGGCTGACCCGTGACGGCCGCCGCGACGGCCGCCTCGTTGGCCGCGCGCGCGACCTCATGAAAACGCGCCTGCTCGGCGCTCGGTTTGCCGCAGAACCAGGTGCGCTCGTTCTCGATCACGAGACCGTTCAAACGCGGAATCACGATATTGACCAGACCGTCGCCCGCCTTGATCTGCGCGCCGCACGACGCACCGTCGCCGTGCGGCGACGCCGATGCCGGCCCCGACAAGGTCCAGCAACGCATCACTTCGAGGTTCTCGCCAGGAAAGCGGCGCGCGCCTTCGGTCACCATCAGGGCGGCCATCTGATAGTCGAGTTCCTGAACGAGCCGTCCGGGGCGAATGTTCTCGCGATAGCGGTCCTGCACCCAATCGGCGAGGCTTGCGGCGGCCCGCATGATGGCAATCTCCTCCCGGTGCTTGACCCAGCGCAACGAGCGCAGCTCGGCGAGCATCGGCAGGAACTTCGCGTCTGGCAGCAGCGCCGCCGCGCGGCCGAGCGGACCGCCGGCGGCTTCGACGCCGATTCGCGATGCGCCAAGCCCGGCGGCACGCAAACGCGCGGCGATCAGCTCCGGGACTTCCGCGAGTAGCGGCTGCCGCTCGACCACGCGCGGATGCTCGGAGTAGAACGAGATATCGTCGAGCCACAGATGTCCGCGCTCGCGCGCCATCATCACGTGATGCGTCGACAGCTCGTTCATGATCGCGAACGGCTCGCCCGACAGCGGCACGCACACGGCGATCGGCCGCTCCCAGGTCTGCACGTCGACGTGGAAATTGGTCGCCCACTGGAAGAAGTCGGCGGACGTGAAGATCAGCGCATCGACTCGCTGACGTTCCATCAGTTTTTGCATCAGGTCGTGACGGTAAGCGCGAGTCTTGTCGGTGAGGATTGGCATCTGTTGTTCCTTCAGGAAGAAGAATTAAGGAGAGGCGCATCCCACCCACCAGCCCGCGGCGCGCCCTGCCAGTTCAGGTCATCATCGTCTTCGCGTAGCGCCGCTGGATGATCCAGTGCGACAACAGCGCCAGCGCAAACGTGACGACCATCGATACGATCGACAGCACGGCCCCGAACGGCCAGTTGTTCGCCTTGGCGATCTGGTCGTAGATTGCCGGCGTCATCATCGTGATGCCGGTGCCGCCGAGCAGAACCGGTGTCGCGTACGCGTTCATGCACAGAATGAACACGAGCATCGTGCCGGCCGCGACGCCGGGCGCCGCGATCGGCAGCACGACGCGCGCGAGCGTCTGAGCGAAGCTCGCGCCGAGATTGCGCGCGGCTTCCTCGATCGAGAAATCGAGGCCTTCGAGCACGCTCTGCAAGGTCAGGATCATGTACGGCAGAACCACGGCGGTGGTACCGGCCACCACCGCGAACGGCGTATACAGCAGCCGCACCGGTTGATCGACGAGGCCGAGCGCCATCAGCATCGCATTGACGAAACCCGCGTTGCCGAGCATGACCATCCAACCCGCCGCGCGCACGACGTTGCCGACCAGCAGCGGAAACACCAGCAGCATCACCAGTTGGCTCTTGAAGCGGCTCTGCGTTTTAGCAAGCACATAGGCGACCGGAAAACCGAGTACGAGCGACAGCGCCGTGCACAGCGCGGCCACCTTGATCGTGGTCCACAGCACCGCGTGGTAGTACGGATCGGTCAGAAACTGGACGTAGTTCTCGAGCGTGAACGCCGCCTGCATCATCTGGACCGAGTCGAAATGATTGAAGCTGTAGCGCACCAGTTGCACGCCCGGCAGCACGATCACGAATAGCACGACCAGCACGGCAGGCGTTGCGAGCAGGCCCCCGGCGAAGTCGCGGCGCCGCGGCGCGGCGTTCAGTGCGCTCGTCGTCATGGTTCAAAGTCCCGGCTTGAATTCCTTGTTCCAGAAGTCGAGCAGCGCCGGTTTTTCCGCAGTGAAACGCGCGTAGTCGACTTTCACGAGGCGATCGAGCTCGGCATTCGTGAAGCCGACGCTCTGTTGCAGCGTCGGCGGCAAGGCCGCATCGGTGACGGTCGGCGCATAGCCCATCGTCTCGGCGAAGCCGACCTGCGCGCGCGGATCGAGCATCGCGTTCAGATAGTTGAAGCCGCACGCACGCGTCGGCGCGTTTTTCGGCACGGCGGCCTCGAACGTGACCGGCACGCCGCCCTCTTTCGGGAATGCGTAGTCGACCGGCACGCCGCCTTTCTTCCACTGCAGCGCGCGCGCTTTCCACATGCAGGTCATCCAGATTTCGCCGCTTTTCAGCGCCGCCGCGACCGTTTCGTTCGACGGATAGACCTTCGGCTGCTGCTTGCGCACCTCGCGCAGAAACTGGATACCGGCCGCCGTGTCGCCATTGTGCTGGCCCGCCGCGAGCGAAGACTGCAGCACGTTGAAGTTGTACAGAATGTCGGAAAAACCCACCCGTCCCTTCAGTTTCGGATCGAGCGCGACCGCGAGCGAATCGGGCTTCGCCTGAAACTTCTCCGGGTTGTAGACGATCACCATCGCACTGAAGATGTGCGGAATCGAATACGGGCGGCGCAGCGCTTCGATCGTGCGCGCCGAGTTCGGCACCAGTTTCGTGTCGAGCGGTTCGAGCACCCCGGAACGGTTGACGTCGAACATGTCGATGTCGGCGAGACAGGCGACGTCGAGCGAACCGTGACGCGACATCTTCTCCGCGCGCAGCTTCGTCATGCGGCCGATCTGATCCGCCGAGTCGTACGTGACGCGACCGCCAGCGGCCTCGATGATCGGCTTGCCGATGTTCTGTTCGAGCAGGTTCAGATAATCGCCGCCCCACGTGCCGACGACGACGTTGGGGCAAGCGTCGGCCGCCAGCGCCGTGCGCGGATCGAAACCGAGCGACGGAGCGACGAGCAGACCGGAAGCAGCTTTCAGAAACGTGCGGCGCGTGATGGGATAGCTCATTTTATGGTCCTTCAGGCGGAAAAAAGCAGGCAATCTTCGGTTCTGAAGCACGCGTGCAGCGTGTCGCCCGGCGACCATGCGCCGGCACCGGCGTGCGCGGTGTTCGGCACGAGCGCGACGAGGCTCTGGCCGCGCTCGCTCGTGAGGCGCAATTCGACGGTCGCGCCGAGATAGATCCGCTCGGCCAGCCGGACCGGGATCGACACTTCGCTGTGCTCGGGCGCCGCGGCGAGACGCAGGCGCTCGGGTCGGATGCCGAGCGTGTTGGCATTGCGCGCGGCCGCGTTGACCGTGAACTTTTCGCCGTTCGCGGTGATGAACTGGCCGTTGTCGACGTGGCCCGCGAGGAAATTCATGCGGCCCAGGAAGCTCGCGACGAACGGGTTGGCGGGCCGCTCGTACAACGCGTCCGCGCTGCCGATCTGCTGCACGCGTCCGTCGTGCATGACGGCCACGCGGTCCGCCATCGCAAGTGCCTCCTCCTGATCGTGCGTGACGAAGATCGTCGTGAGACCGAGACGCTGCTGGAGCGCGCGAATTTCTTCTCGAACCTCGACGCGCAGCTTCGCGTCGAGGTTCGACAACGGCTCGTCGAGCAGAAATACGTCGGGCCGGATCGCGAGCGCGCGCGCAATCGCGACGCGCTGCTGCTGGCCGCCGGACAACTGCCGGGGATAGCGTTCGGCGAGCGAGCTCAGCCGCACCATGTCGAGCGCCTCGCGAATGCGCGTGTCGCGCTCCGCCTTCGGTACACGCCGCATTTCCAGACCGAACGCGACGTTCTGCGCGACGGTCATGTGCGGAAACAACGCATAGCGCTGAAACACCATGCCGGTATTGCGCTTGTCGGGTGCGAGCCGCGTGACCTCGGTGTTGCCGATCCAGATTTCGCCGTCGCTCGGCTCGACGAAGCCCGCGACCATGCGCAGCGTCGTCGTCTTGCCGCAGCCGCTCGGGCCGAGGAACGCGACCAGCTCGCCCTCGGCGATATCGAACGACACGTCGGCGACCGCGGTCGTCGCACCGTACTGCTTGCGCAGATTGCGCAGGGATACCTGAGCCATGATCAGATCACCTTGCCGAGCTTCACGAAACGATCGGTGATCAGCATCACGATGCCAAGCAGCACGATCTGCGCGGCCGATACCGCCGCAATGGTTGGGTCGAGATTGAATTCGAGGTACTGCATGATTGCGATCGGCAACGTCGTCTTGCCGGGGCCGACGAGCGGCAAGGTCATCTCGAGGTTCTCGAACGAGACGATGAAGCCGAACAGCGTGGAGGCGACGATCGCCGGCCGCAGCATCGGCAGCGTGACGCGCCACAGCGTGCGCCACGCACCGGCGCCGAGATTGCGCGCCGCCTCCTCGACGGTGGTGTCGAGCTGGCCCAGGCTCGCGGTGACGAGCCGGATCGTCCATGGGATCGTCAGGCAGACATGCGCGAGCAGCAGGCCGCCGAACGTGCCGACGATGTCGGTGTCGAGCGCATTCTCGGCGCGCAGGTAGAACAGATAGGTCGCAATGCCGGCGACGATGCCAGGCACGACTAATGGCAGCAGCAGCGTATTGCTGACGAGGCGACGCCCAGCAAACCGGTAGCGCGCAAGCGCGAGCGAGGCGGCGACACCGAGCACCACGCCGCCGATCGCGGCGCCGGCCGCGAGCTTCAGCGACAGCACGAAACCATTCGCGAACGCGTCGTTACGCCATGCGTTGACGTACCACGACAGCGTGTAGCCGGACGGCGGGAACGTGATGATCGCGTCCTTGAAGAAGCTCAGCCAGATCACGAAGATCAGCGGGCTCAGCATGAACAGATAGATGAGCGCGACGCCCGCCCTGACGAACCATTTCGCCGGGGACAGACGTGGGTGGGACAAAGCGCGCGCGGAAACGATGCTGCTACCGTCGATCGGAACCTGCGTCACCGCGCTTTCTCCTTGGTCGGGATTACACGTTGGGGTGTGTCCGCCGGAGTGGCGACCTCAGGCCACCCCCCGCTTCGCCTCGGCTGGTCGCAATGTAAATTTGCATAGCCTGACGAACTGCGATTCACAGTAGCATGAATAAAAAAAGGAGCAAAGCGGGTTCTGGCTAGACGCGCGCTGGGGTTTACGCGGGCGCTGGTCGCCCAGGGGAAAGGTGTTTGCGCCGCAATGGCAAACGCGTTGACCGTCGAGGAGGCTTGTATCAGCGCGCCACCGCTGCCCGTGCCCTGCCCGACTTTACGCGCCAGTTCGCGAGCGCGCCGAGCGCCATCAGCACGCTGGTGCCGAGAAACACCGCGCGCATGCCGATGTGTCCGCCGACGAAACCGCCCAGCAACGGGCCAGCCACCTGCCCCGCGTATTGCGACGACACCGAGTACCCAAGGATCGCGCCCGTCACGCTCGCCGGCACGTTATGGCGGATCACGCTCGCGATGCACGGCAACAGGCCGCCCAGTGCCATCCCCATCAGGAAACGCAGCACGATCAGTTGCCAGCTCGCGGTGACGAACGCCTGCGGAACGAGCAACACCGCCGATACGGCGAGGCAGCCGACGATCACATTCCAGTGCCCGGCGCGATCGGCGAATTTGCCGAGACGCGACGACGAGATCACGCTGCCGAGCGCCGCGCCCGACATCACGAAGCCCGCGACCATCGTGACGCTTTGAGGCTTCGTGAGCTGGGCGACGTAGACGGTGATGATCGGCTCGATCGACATATTCGCGACCATCAGCAGCAGACCCGTGGCAAGCATCGCGATGGCCGGCCGCTTGTCGTCCACCGAGGCCCATGCGCCCTGCTTCGGCGCGCTGTCCGCGCGCTTGCGAACCGGCATTTCGCGAATCAGGAACGCCGTCGCGAGAAAGGCGACGAAGATCGCCGCGCCCGAGGCCCAAAAGGTCGCGCGGATGCCGATCAGCGGCGGCAGGAAGCCGCCGATCAGCGGGCCGACCAGATTGCCCGCCATGATCCCCGACGACAGCACGCCGAGCGCCCAGCCCGAACGCGCCTTCGGCGTCTGCGTCGCGACGAGGATCATCGAGCCCGACGCATAGCCGCCGAGCAACCCGGCGAGCAGCCGCAACGCGACCAGCTGCCACGCCGAGTGCGCCATGCCGATCAGCGACATCGCGACCGCCATGCCGAGGCTCGAGCGGATCAGCATCAGCTTGCGGCCGTAGAGGTCCGCGAGCTTGCCCCACAGGGGCGCGACGAGCGCGGCGCTGAAGAAGGTCGCGCCGAACGCGGCGCCGGACCACTGCACGATCGCCGCATGATCCTTTACGCCGAGCTGCTCGACATAGAGCGGCAGGAACGGCAGCAGCAGCGTCATCGCGACGATGGTCGTGAACGAGCCGAACACGCACACGCACAGATTGCGCTGCCAATGCGCGGCGGCTTCATCGCCGGCCGGCGGGGCGGCCTTGGCTGTCGCCGTGGCCTGCGCCTGCGGCGGCACCGGTTCGGCCGATGGTACGTCGAGCTTGCGATTCATCTTCGAGGCTTTCCAAGGTGACGAGGGTCTGTTCGAGCTATCCAAAGCATCGTAACGGGCTGCGCCGCCGCCAGGCAGTCAACCCATCATCCTGGTATCGCTACTACCTCTTCGGAACGCGCGGGCCTGGCTGCGCGCCTCTTTGCAACTAGTGGCCCGCGGGCGACGTGCTGTGCGACGTCTGCGGCGCGGCCGCCGCCGATGCCGCCGCATCCGACACGCCCACCGCGCCGCCCGGCAGATCGGCCGGCTTCGTCGAACTCACCGCATCCGGATAGAGCTGCATCAGCACGCGCAGCACGCCATTGGTCCAGCCAAAGCCGTCCTGCAGCGGATACTCGCCGCCCCCCGCCGACTTGCCGCTCGCGTCGACGTCGTACTTCTCGACCAGCTTGCCGGTGCGCTGGTAGTACGCGACGTCGGTGCGGATCCAGCGCGTCGCGATATCGCGCGCGAGCTCCGGCTCGCTATAGCGGCGCAGCCCGATCACCGCGAGGTACTGCAGCGGCGCCCAGCCGTTCGGTTCGTCCCACTGCTGGCCGGTGTTGGTCCGCGTCGTCGCGAGACCCCCCGGACGCAGCAGATCGCGCCGGATCGTCTGCGCCACTTCGCGCGCGTCGTTGCGTGTCGCGACGCCGGCGTAAAGCGGGTACACCGTCGCGGCAGTAAGCCGGTGCGTGAGCGTGCGGTGCACGAAGTCGTAGTCGCCGAAAGCGTGCAGTTGCGGATCCCACAGCACCCGGCGGATCGCATCGGCGCGCACCCGGGCACGTAGTTCGAGATTCTCGGCGTGGCCTGCATCGCCGGTCACACGGTAGGCTTTCGCGAGCGTGCGTTCGAGGTCCACCATCAGGCAGTTCAGGTCCACTGGCACTAGCGAGGTCACGTCGATGCTCGCGAGCGTCCTGCCGTCGGCGAACCAGCGCGAGCTGAAGTCCCAGCCGGTTTCGCCGCCCGCGCGCAGGTTGCGCCACAAATCCCGCGCATCGCGTTGCGGCATCCGCTGCGCCGTCATCACATCCTCGCGGTACGACTCGTCGCGCGGCGCCGCGCGCTCGTCCCAGTAGCGATTGAGCAGCGTGCCGTCGGCGAGGCGCACGAGATGGTGGGCCGCGTTGCCCGGCGCGAGATGGTCGCTGCCGGCCATCCAGTACGCGTATTCACGGCGCAACTCGGGCAGATAGCGGGCGTAGACCTGATCGCCCTCCTTGCGCGCGACGAGCTGCACCATCTGCGCGAAGAACGGCGGCTGCGAACGGCTCAGGTAATACGTGCGATTGCCGTTGGGGATGTGGCCATAGCGGTCGATCAACGTCGAGAAATTGTTCAGCTCGTCGTCGACGAGCGCGTGCTGGCCGCTCGCGTCGAGCCCCAGCAGGATGAAGTACGAATCCCAGTAGTAGATCTCGTCGAAGCGGTCGCCCGGCACGATGTACGGCGACGGCAGCGGCAACAGCGACGAGTACGGGCTCGCGCTCGCATCCGGTTCGCGACGCAGCACGTTCCACAGCGTATCGATGTGCGCGGTGACGCTCTCGTCAGGATCGGACGCGTAGCGCTTCGGCGCGCGCGGGGGCAGCGTGAAGCGCTGTTCGACAAATTGTTTCAGGTCGAAGCGCGGCTGAGCACGCTGGCTGTCGTAGTCGGCGATGACCTGGGCCGGCGGCTCGCCTGGCGACATATCGGCAAACGTCTTGCTGTCCGGGTAAAGATGCGCGAGTTCGACGTCGCGATACAGCTCGCCGTATAGCTCGGACGGCGGCGTCGGCACGACCGGCGACGGCTGCGCGTGATCCGTGTTTTCGACGTGCCGGTCCGCGGCGCTGCTGGCGGTATTCGCGGCGGCGGCCGATGCGGGCAGCGTAACGGCCGGCGCGGCCGGCGGGGTCTGGCCGACCGTCGGCGCGGATTGCGCAATGACGCTGGTGCTTGCGGCGAGCGCCAGCGCGGCGGCCACGGAGGCCACAATGCGGCGGTATGGCCGCTCGCGGGAACACCAAACGGGAAGATCGTAACGAAATGGCATCGGCGGACCCGTTGAGGACGACGCGGTGACGTCGACGTAGGCGGCCCGCCGCGCGCGCCGATGAGATGCTGCACGCTGCCGCGGGGCTTCGAGACGGTCTCGCCAGCAAGTGCGGGGCCCGCTTCGCAAAACGATGTCGCGCGCAAGCGTTTCTCACCAAACTGCGCTCAAGGCATGAGCCTTCATCAGGCCGTGCATCGCGCCGTGCGCGCTGCCATTCAGAATCCAGCGCGGCCCGGTCCGGCGCCGGCTTGCGGCCCGCTCATTTTAAGCGGAAACCCAGCTTAGCCTCCGGTCCGGAATCCTAGTGACGCCGCCTTCGCGCGCAGATCCGCGAAGCGGTCCGCCGTCGGGTTGATCGCCAGCTTTTGCGACTGATCGATCGCCGCTACGGAGCTTGACGGCGAAGGCGCCGTCGCCCCCAGACAGGTCCCGCCGAACGACCCTTGGGCGACCGTGAACGCGGGAGCGTCGGTGCGCGGCGCGTCGTCGAGATCGAGCGCGTAGGCGAGATTGAACGTCGCCGGATCGCTGCCGCGCACGCCAAGCGGCTGTAAGCCGAAGCGCCATTGCAGCAGCGCGTGAATCGAGCTGGGGTCGAACGGATAGCGCGTGATCGAGTTCGCGCGCACGCGCGGGCCAAGCAGCGCGAGCGGCACGCGAAAGCCGAGCTTGCCGTCGTTGCCGAGTGTGAGCTCGCTGTTGCTGATCGGCCTGGTGGGCGGCACCACGTGCTCGAGAAAGCCGCCCCATTCGTCGTAGACGACGATCATCAGCGTGCGGCTCCACGTCGGGCTCGTGCGCAGCGCCTCGTAGACCTGCGCGAGAAACGCCTCGCCGTCGCGGATATCGGCATGCGGATGATCGTCGGCGGAAACACCTTCCAGCTCGCCCGCGAAGGACGGATCGACCATGCAGAACGGCGGCAGCGTCCCGGCCGCGGCATTCACGAGGAAATCCGCAAACGGGCGCGAAATGCCCAGATAACGCGTGCCATAAAGCGCCGTGAACGGCACGTCGTGGTAGTAGTAGCGACAGTCGATATTGCCGTCGCTCAGCTTGTCCCAGATCGTGGCGAGCGACGAAGTGTCGGTGCTGTCGTCGAGCCGATCCGTTGCGCCGCTATGCAGATAGAGGCGATTGGGAAAGGTGCTGGTCAGGATGCCGCTGAAGTAGAAGTCGCCGATCGTATAACTGCTCGCCACGGCGTTGAAAAATTGAAGATCGACCGACGTGTAGTAGCCGATAGGCAGCAGGTCGCCCGGGATCAGGCTCGTGCCCGGCGTGAGCAGCCAGCCATTCATCGCACCCGATGCCAGTTGCGTGCGCGCCCCCGAGAAGCTGTGATTAGGGTCCTGGTAGGCGCACGCCTGATAGCCGTACGCGGCATTCGCCGCGAGGGAAAACGGCGTTTGCGTCGCGCCGAACGCGTCTTTGAAGTGCTGGTTCGCGGGCATGCCCTCGGCCCCCGGCACCCAGCCGAGGAAATGGTCGAAGGAACGATTTTCCATCGTGACCAGCACGATGAAGTCGATGCCCGAACTGGCCGGCGCGGGCAACGCCGGGCGCGGCAGGCTGTAGCGGTCGGCGGCGTTGGGCGATGGAATGTCGGTAATCGAGGACGCGGGCTCGCTGGCGCTCCCTCCGCCCGGTTGGCCGTCTCCGCCCAATCCACCGCCGCCTCCGCAACCCGATAGCGCAACGCTGCCGGCCACCGCGGCCACGCCCGCAAGAAAGCGGCGGCGGTCGTGTCCGTGATTCTGGTGAGTCTCGTCGCCCATGACACGTCTCCTCGTTGGATGCGGCGCGGGCGTCCGTCCATGCCAGCCTGCCGCGAAGCAAAACGCGCGCGCCGATTCGAGCGGCGGGTTGGTCGTGGGCAGCAAGTTTCGAACCCGAGGTATCCGAGGGCCGTTGCGAAGCGGCGCTCAATGCTAGCGTGGGACAAGGGCGATTCGCCTCCGCCTCGCGTGCTGACTACGCAGGCGCGGCGGTTACGGTGCTGACGCAGCCTGGTCACGCCAACCAGACTGACGAACTTACAGGAGACCACTCCTACTCGATGCCCGAATTGGCCGAGGAGTATCGAAGCAGGCCGGCCGCTGCTCCGCGCTTGCTGAACGGCGCGCTCTAGATCTCCACGCGCGCGCCGACTTCGATCACGCGATTGGCCGGTAGTTTGAAGAACGCCGCGATATTGCCCACGTTGTGCAGCATCACCGCGAAAAGCCGCTCGCGCCATAGCGCCATGCCATGGCCGCGTTTGGGCACCACGGCCGCGCGGCTCAGGAACCACGATGTGTCGTCCAGGTTGAAGGCCAGTTCCGGCGATTTGTAGGCGGCCAGCGTGCGCGGCAAGTCCACTTCGTCCTTGAATCCGTACTTCACCGTTGCGTGCCAGCAACCCGTGCACAGCGGCCTGATCTGCACGCGCTCGCTGTCGGCCACCCACGGCACGTTCTTCGTTATTACGCTCAGGAAAACCGTGCGCTCATGCAGCACACGGTTGTGCCGCAGGTTGTTGACGAGCGCGTGCGGCACCGCTTCGGCGTCCGGCGTCAGGAAGATCGCCGTGCCGCCCACGCGCGTCGGCGAACTTTCGAGCAGCGCAGCGAGGTACGGCTTGAGCGGCGTCTTTCCCGCTCGCACGCGCGCTTCGGCCAGCATCATTTCCCACCCGCGTCCCCACGTCGCCATGACCGTGAACACGATCGCGCCGATCACGAGCGGGAACCAGCCGCCATCGACGATCTTGAGCAGATTAGCCGAGAAGAACAACGCGTCGATCACGAAGAAGAACGCGGTGGACAGCAGGCACAGCAGCCAGTTGTAGCGCCACGCGTAACGCACGACGAAGAACGTCAGGAACGTGGTGATGAGCATCGTGCCGGTCACGGCGATGCCATACGCGGACCCGAGCGCCGTGGACGAGCGGAAGCCCAACACCGCCGCAACCACGGCGATCAACAGGATCCAGTTGATGCCGGGCACGTAGATTTGCCCGATCTCGCGCTCCGACGTATGCACGACGTTCATGCGCGGCAGGAAGGAAAGCTGCATGGCCTGCATCGTCATCGAATAGGTGCCCGAAATAACGGCCTGCGAGGCGATCACGGTGGCGATCGTCGCCAGCACGATCATCGGCACGATGGCCCACTGCGGGAACAGGCGGTAGAACGGGTTTTGCACCGCGCCGGGGTTCGCCAGCAGCAGCGCGCCCTGGCCCAGATAGTTGAGCGCGAGCGCGGGAAAAACGACGCCGAACCAGGTAAGGCGGATGGGTCGCTTGCCGAAATGGCCCATGTCGGCGTAGAGCGCCTCGGCGCCCGTCAGCGAGAGCACCACCGCGCCGAGCGCGACGAACGCGAGCCAGCGGTGATGCATGACGAAGCCGAGCCCTTCCAGCGGATTGAGCGCATACAGCACGACCGGCGCGGACATGATGTTCGCGACGCCCGCCACGCCGATCACGACGAACCAGAGCACCATCACGGGCCCGAACACGGCGCCGATGCCGCCCGTGCCGTGCTTTTGCGTGACGAACAGGATGATGAGCGCGGCGAGCGTCACTGGAATCACATAGGTCTTGAGCCCGGGCTCGACGACTTCGAGCCCTTCCACGGCGCTCAGCACGGAAATGGCCGGCGTGATCACGCTATCGCCGAAGAACAGCGCCGCGCCCATCACGCCCACCACGAGGAGGCCGCGACGCAAACGCGGCCGCGACGCGATCGACGACGCCGCGAGCGCGAGCAGCGCCATGATGCCGCCTTCGCCATGATTATTCGCCCGCAGGATCAGTACGACGTACTTGAGCGAAACGACGATCATCAGCGACCAGAAGATCAGCGAGACGATGCCGACGATATTGAAAGCATTGAGCGTGAGACCGTTGCTGGGATCGAACACGGTGGCGAGCGTATAGAGCGGGCTCGTGCCGATGTCGCCGTAGACCACGCCGAGCGCGGCCAGCGCGAGCGCTGGCAGAGCCGGCGACGCTTCACCGTGGCCTTCCTTCGCCGGCGCGCCGGATGCGGAATGTGCCATGTCTGCCTCCTCATACGAATCGCGCGTGAGCCGTGAGGGCCGCGCCGCGGGTTCGCTTCGATTCTTTCGTTTCGTTGACTTGAATTCGTTTGGGTCGTACGGGCTGGATCGTGCCGGGTGTGCGCTAGAGAAAGTATAGAAATTTCCGGCGAAAGTGCGCTTCGCGCGGGGATGCCAGCTGCCGTCCATCGTCAGCTTAACGTCAGTCGAAACGGCGAAAGCGAAGCTACCCAGGCAGTGACGTCGCGCGTTTCCTGACGCGGATCAACGAGAGAATAAAGGCCGCCCGCCGCCAGGGGTTTCCCCTCCTTCGCCATACCGGAAAATATCCTAGCATCAATGAGTTAAAACTAACTAACTCATCAATTAGTCTGGTGTCCATGCCGCAACCCACCCGTTCCCGAATGGGTCGTCGTCCTCATCCGCAGGACTTCGACGCACGCGAACATCTGCTCGATGTCGCGGTGGCGCTGTTCGCCGAGCGCGGTATCGCCAACACGACGGTTGCGCAGATCGCGGCGGCGAGCGGCGTGACATCCGCGATGGTGCACTACTGGTTCCAGACGCGCGAAAAGCTGCTCGACGCGTTGTTCGAGGAAAGGCTCGTCGCCGCGTTCGGCGCGATCTGGGACCCGGTCGATCCCGAACACGACGAACCGCTCGCGCTGACGCAAGGCATCGTCAAGCGCATGTTCGATGTCACCGAAACCATGCCGTGGCTGCCTTCGCTCTGGCTGCGCGAGATTGTCAACGAAGGCGGTTTGCTGCGCGAGCGCGCGTTTGCGCGCATCCCCGTGCAAAAGCTCGCCGCGTTCGGTCAGAACATCGCGCGTGGCTGCGCGTCGGGTCAGTTGAACGCCCAGCTCGAACCGTTGCTGCTGTTCAACTCGGTGCTCGCTCTGGTGATGCTGCCGCAGGCAACCGCGAGGATCTGGCAGCGCCTGAATCCGCGCACCTCGTTCGATCGCGCGAGGCTCGAACGCCATGTCGTCGCGCTGCTCGCGCAGGGCATGAGCGCAACCACGGCGGTCGAGACCAACGCCAAGGCCGCAACCGGGGCGACGTCCACCGCACGCCGCGCGAAGGGCAAGCCGTCATGATCGTGTTCGCCAGCTCATCCCGACGTGCCGCGTTGCTCGCGCTGTGCATCGCGTGCGCAAGCTGTTCGCGACCACCGGCGAACACGTGGCAAGGCTATGTGGAAGGCGAGTTCCTGTGCCTCGCGTCTTCGCAGGCGGGACAGTTGACCGAGCTCGCGGTCTCGCGCGGGCAGACCGTCGCGCAGAACACGCCGCTCTTCGCGCTCGAAGCGCAGAACGAAACCGACGCCGTCGCGCAGGCGGCCGAGCAACTGCGCTCGGCCCGCGCCCAGCTTGCCGACCTTGGAACCGGCAAGCGTCCGCCGGAAGTCGATGTGACGCGCGCGCAACTCGTGCAGGCCGAAGCCGATGCGGCGCGCGCCGCGACGCAGTTCCGCCGCGACCAACAGCAATTCGGCGTGGGCGGCATCGCGCAAAGCCAGCTCGACGACTCGCGTGCGACCGCGTTGTCGAGCGCCGCGCACGTGCGTGAGTTGCAAAGCCAGCTGGCCGTCGCGCGTCTGCCTGGGCGGATCGAACAGATCCGCGCGCAGCAGGCGCAGGTCGACGCGGCGCAGGCCCAGCTCGGCCAGGCCCAATGGAAGCTCGATCAGAAAAGCGTGCACGCGCCGCACGCCGGCCTCGTGTTCGACACGATGTATCGCAGCGGTGAATGGGTGCCGGCCGGCAGCCCCGTCGTGCGCATGCTGCCGCCGGAGAACGTCAAGGTGCGCTTTTTCGTGCCCCAGGGGGTGGTCGGTTCGCTCGCGCCGGGCCGTCGCGTATCGATTCATTGCGACGGTTGCGCGGCCGATGTGCCGGCCGTGCTCAGCTTCATTTCGGACCAGGCGGAGTTCACGCCGCCGGTGATCTTCAGCAACGAAAGCCGGGCGAAGCTCGTGTTCATGGTCGAAGCCCGACCCCAGACCGCCGATGCGCCGAAGCTGCGGCCCGGCCAGCCCGTCACGGTCACGCTGCAATGAATGCGCCCGCGCCCCCCGGCAATGCCAGCGACCCCGTGTACGCGATCGACGTGCAGGGGCTGAACAAGCATTTCGGCACCAAGCACGTGGTCAACGATGTCACGATGCGCGTGCAGCGCGGCGAGATTTTCGGCTTTCTCGGCCCCAACGGCAGCGGCAAGACCACCTGCATCCGCATGATGTGCGGACTGCTGACGCCCGACTCCGGCAGCGGCACGTGTCTCGGCTACGACATCGTGCGGGACAGCGCGCAGATCAAGCGGCGCACCGGTTATATGACGCAGCGCTTCTCCTATTGGGAAGATCTGACGATCCGCGAAAACCTCGACTTCGTTGCGCGCATCTACGAGATGAAGAACCGCCGCGAGGCGGTCGATCGCGCGCTCGAACAGCTTGGCCTTCAAAGCCGTGCGAAGCAGTTGGCCGGCGCACTGTCGGGCGGATGGAAGCAGCGTCTCGCGCTGGCCGCGTGCATGCTCCATGAGCCGGCCCTGCTGCTGCTCGACGAACCGACCGCGGGTGTCGACCCGAGCGCGCGCCGCGACTTCTGGGAAGAGTTGCATCGCCTCGCCGCGCGCGGCATCTCGGTGCTCGTCAGCACGCACTATATGGACGAAGCGGAACGCTGCCACAAGCTCGCTTATATCGCCTACGGCAAGCTGCTCGCGCAGGGCACGTCGAAACAGGTCATCGATTCGCAAGGGCTCGTGACGTGGGCCGTGTACGGCCAGAATCTCGTCGAGCTCGGCGACCGGCTGCGCCGCTCGCCCGGCGTCGAGCAGACGGTGGCGTTCGGTTCGTCGCTGCACGTGAGCGGTCCGGACACGCCCGAACTCCACACCACGATCGACCAGCTAGCTCATTCGGACCCAGTGCTGCGGATCGAACCACAGGAAACCGGCCTCGAGGACGTGTTCATCTTCATGATGAACCGCTCGACCGACAATTACGCCACCCCTTCGGGCAAAGCATCGTGAATTCCGCGCGCCGACTTCCACGCTTTTCGCTGATGCGTTGGTGGAGCGTCGTGCGCAAGGAGTTTTTGCAACTGAAGCGCGACCGCATCACGTTTGCGATGATGATCGTGCTGCCGATCATGCAGATGGCGCTGTTCGGCTTCGCGATCAATACCGACCCCAAGCATCTGCCGACCGCCGTCATCGCCGCCGATCACAGCGAGTTCACGCGCAGTTTCCTGATGGCAATGCGCAACTCCGATTACTTCGACATCGTATCGACGCTGCCCGACGAAGAATCCGGTCGCCGCGCGCTCGCGCAGGGCAAGGTGCTGTTCGTGCTGAATATCCCCGTCGGCTTCACGCGCGATCTGGCCAAGGGCGCGCGGCCATCGCTGCTCGTCGAAGCCGACGCGACGGACCCCACCGCGGTGGGCACCGCGCTCGGCGCGCTGCCGTCGATCGCGCAGTCGGTGTTGCAGAAGGACCTCACGGGTCCGCTGTCGACGCTCGCGGTTGGCCCGGCCGCTTTCGACGTTCAATTGCACCGGCTCTACAACCCCGAAAGCCTGACCCAGTACAACGTGGTGCCCGGCCTGATGGGCGTGATCCTGACGATGACGATGGTGATGATGACGGGCCTCGCGATCACGCGTGAACGCGAGCGCGGCACGATGGAAAATCTGCTCGCCACACCGGTACTGCCGCTCGAAGTGATGACCGGCAAGATCGTGCCTTACGTGGCGATCGGCCTGGTGCAGGTCAGCATCATTCTCGCGGCGGCGCGCTTCGTGTTCAACGTGCCGTTCGAAGGCAGTCTGATCGCGCTGTATCTGTCCGCTCTATTGTTCGTCGCGGCCAATCTGACGATCGGCATTACGCTGTCGTCGCTCGCGCAGAACCAGTTGCAGGCCATGCAACTGACGATGTTCTATTTTCTGCCCAACATCCTGCTGTCGGGTTTCATGTTTCCGTTCGCGGGCATGCCGAAGTGGGCGCAGTACATCGGCAACCTGTTGCCGCTCACCTACTTCAACCGGCTGGTGCGCGGCATTCTGCTCAAGGGTGTCGGTTGGGCCGACATGTGGCCGCATGTATGGCCGCTGCTGATCTTTCTGTTGGTCGTCATGGGTATCGCCGTGAAGTTCTATCGGCGCACGCTCGATTGAGGAAGGCCTGCAATGTGTTCCGCTCCTGGCTTTCGTGACGCGGTTTTTCATCGCGCGGCTTGTTGGTCCCAGCGTTGCGCCATGCGCCGGCTGGCCGGCTTCTGCGCAAGCGCGGCATTGTGCGCGTGCAGCGTCGGCCCGGATTTCCATCGACCCGAGGTGACCAGCGTGTCGAGCTATACCGCCGCGCCGCTTGCGGCGAGCACCGTCGCAGCCGATGGTCCCGGCGGCGCCGCGCAACACTTCGTGCCGACAGACGTACCCGGCGACGGCTGGTGGCGCGCTTTCGGCTCGCCGGCGCTGGACGCGCTCGTGCAGCAGGCGCTCGACGATAGCCCGACTCTCGCGCAAGCCCGCGCGAAACTCGACGAAGCGCAGCAGGACTATCGCGCGCAGGCGGGCGGCACGCTATGGCCGCAAGTCGATGCGAACCTGTCGACCACGCGCGAGAAAATCGATCCCGAGGCGCTCGGCTTCGGTCAGCTGACGCAGGGCCGCGCGTTTGCGCCGTTCACGCTGTACAGCGCACAGGTCACGGTGTCGTACACGCTCGATCTGTTCGGTGCGAATCGTCGCGCGCTCGAAGCGGTGGCCGCGCAGGTCGACTATCAGCAATACGAACTCGAAGCCGCGCGTTTGACGGTCGCGGGCAACGTCGTGACGGCGGCGATCCGGCGCGCGTCGCTTGCGCGGCAGATCGCCCTCACCGAAGCGCTGCTCGCCAACCAGATGCAGCAACTCGATATCGCCGAACGCCGCTATGGCGCGGGCGGCATCTCCGAGGTCGATCTGCTGAGCCAGCGCACGCTCGTGCAGCAAACCCGCGCGACATTACCGCCATTGCGTACGCAGCTTGCGCAGACCGATCATCAACTCGCGATCTATCTGGGACGCGCGCCGGCGGAATTGGCCACCACCCACAACCTCGCCGCGCTCGACCTGGATACGCTCGTGCTACCGGCGGACCTGCCGCTGACCTTGCCGTCGACGCTCGCGCGGCAGCGGCCCGACATTCGCGCGTCCGAGGCGCTGTTGCATCAGGCGAGCGCGAACATCGGCGTCGCGACCGCGAACCTGTATCCGCGCATCACGCTGTCGGGCAGCGCGGCGACCGAACGCGTCAACGTGTCCGATCTGCTGACGGGCTTCAACGTGTGGAATTTCGGTGCGGGTCTCACGCAGCCGCTGTTCCACGGCGGTGAACTGCTGGCGCGCAAGCGCTCGTCGGAGGCGGCCTGGCAAGCGGCGCTCGCCGTCTACAAGCAAACCGTGCTGCAGGGACTGCAACAGGTCGCCGACGCGCTGCGCGCGCTCGATCAGGACGCGATTGCATTACAGGCACTCGACGCCGCGCAGCGCAGCGCACAGCACAGCGCAGGGATCGCCAGCCAGCGGTATGCGGCGGGCGGCATCAGTCAATTGACACTGCTCGATACGCAGCGTCAGGAATTGCAGACCGGACTCGATCGCACCAAAGCCGCCGCGCAGCGTTATGCCGATACCGCCGCGCTCTATCAGGCGCTCGGGGCGCGGCCTTGAGTCGATCGGTGGTTCTGTCGCGCTAACGATTACAGCTTGAGCAAAGCGTGATATCGGTAGTACTACTCACGCTACCAACGAGTAGAATTGTTCGGCTGCAGTCGGGGCGACGCCATCGTCACACATCTGCCCCTTGCGGATCATGTGTGCGATTTCTATGCCAGACAGGATGATGCGCGCACAGCGGAAATCCTTGAACCCCAGCATCGGTTTGATGATGCGTTTGATGGCACGGTGATCCTGCTCGACGACGTTGTTCAGGTATTTGTTTTGACGGACCTTGATCGGTGTTAAACGCTCGGCATTGAGCGCTTCAAGCGCAGCCAGATTCGCGCCACTCCTGTCCACGGTGATTGTCTCGGGCTCGCCGTTCTGTTCAATCGCCTTCTCGAAGTAGCGGCGCGCCGCGGCCTTGTCCCGATGGGCGCGCAGCAGGAAATCCACCGTATTACCTGTCTTGTCGACAGCACGGTACAAGTATTTCCATTGGCCTTTGACCTTGACGTAGGTCTCATCGACCCGCCAGCTCTTGCCCACAGGCCGTTTGCGTTTGCGGAATGCTTTTTCAAGCACCGGCAGCAGCTTAATAACCCACCGGTGCACGCTCGAATGATCCACCTCGATACCCCGCTCGGCCATCATTTCCTCGAGGTTACGTAGGCTCAGTGAGTACGCCACGTACCACCGCACGCACAGCAGGATCACGTCCAACGGGTAGTGCAGCCGCTTCAGTACCTTGCCAATGCCAGCGGGCAGCGTCTTGCGCGGCGTTTGCGTCTTTGCCATGATGCTTATCATGCGTTGCGGTCCACGGATTTTACTTGACCGCGTTAATGCGACAAAACCCCCGCTAGAAAATCCGAGGCCGTGCCTCAGGCGTACACGTAACCATCGAACAATCGGCGGGAGGTTCGGTAAAACGCGCCTGATTCGGCACGCCAGCCCTCCTCTCCATAACGGACATCGGCCGCCACCGTCAGCACGCCCGAGGGCATCGCCAGCCGCAATGCGCTGGCGTTGCGCCGCGGATCCGCAAGGCGGTTGGGGATGCTGCCGCCAATCTGCATCGCAACAGCCGTGCACAACGAAGCCGTGAGCGGCAACGCCTTATGGGGTTGTCCGCTCGACAGCATCCGTACGACGAGGTCGGCGTCGCTCGCATCAATCCTGCTTCCGTCGCTGGCGATTGTCTCCGTCGGGGCGGCGACGATCGCGATGAACGGAACCGTGCGGATCAGGTCCGCGGCATCGAGGCCGGACGCGATACCCATCGCAACCGACGCATGCCGTCTCAACTCGCCCAGCAACGCCATCGCCTCTCGACGCGTGGCGAGTTCCTCCGCGGACTCGGTACCTGACAAGCCTACCGCCGACGCCTCGACGAACACACACGCATTCGCCGCGTCGATCATCGAAACTTTGAACGCTCCCTCACCCGGTATGAACACGCTGTCGATAACGTTGCCGGTCGGCAATAGCTTGCCGGTGGATGCTCCACCAGGACTCACGAAGTCGAGACGGATAGGCGCCCCGGTTCCAGACACGCCCGAAATGGACAAATCACCGCTCTCGACGCTGCGTCCGTTTGCGACCTGAAAGCTCGAATGAATGATCTTGCCGGTATTCGTGTTGTGAATCCTCACGCGGGCCAGCCCATCGCGAGCAGCGTCCACGAGATTTTCATCGACTGCAAACGGGCCGATTGCCGCCGACATGTTTCCGCAGTTACCATTGTAATCCACCACCGCCTCGTGGATCTGGACCTGCGCGAACGTGTAGTCGACATCCGCATCGGCGACGCTGGGCGGCCCGACCACGCATACCTTCGACAATGACGAGACACCGCCGCCCATGCCGTTGAGTTGCCGTCCATAAGGATCCGGCGCGCCCATCGTGCGAAGAAAGATCTCATCCCATGCCGCGCGGTCGGGCGGGAGATCTTTGGAATGGAAAACAATAGCCTTACTGGTGCCGCCACGGATGAACGCAGCGGGATAACGATTTTTCATGTCATGTCCTCGAACAGGAAGTCGCCCGGCAAGTCAGCTGCGGGATGGAATCGCTTCTCGTCATTCAGCGTTGCCGCCGCACGAGCTCGCCGGGTCGCGGCTCGCCACCGCGAGAACGGTCAGGGTCGCGACGCCAGCCGCGATGACGGCCAGCCAGAAGGCGTCGTGGTAGCTGCCCGTGTGTTTGAAAACAAGCCCGAACAAGGCCGGGCCGCATCCGAGACCGAAGCTGAAGCAGAACATCAGCGCGCCATATACGGCGCCTAGATGGCGTTGCCCGAACTCGCGGGAAGCAAGATAGGCGAGCGCATCGACCTCCGCGCCCAGCGTCAGTCCGATCAGCACAGCGGCCGCCGCGACCGTAATCGCGGAAATACCCGATGCGAGGCAAACAAAGCCGATTGTCGCGCCGCCGAACACGAGCGCGGTGAGACGGGAAGCATCGAAGCGGTCGAGAAGCGCACCGAAGCCAAAACGCGCAACCATCATCGCAACGCCGACAACCGTCATCACGAGTGAACTTTGCTGCGCTTCAAACCCGGCGTCGGACAGAATGATCGGCAGCACATGCGTACCTGCGCCCACCACGACCGAAATCAGATAGAAGCTGATCGCGATCAACCAGAACGAACGTGTGCGTATTGCGTGAGGCAGCGAGGTTCCGTGCATGCCGACAGCGTTCTCCGGACGCAGGCTTCGCTCGCTGGTCGGGGCTTCAGGCGGCGGCTCGAGCAGCAGGAAGGCGACGGACGGAATGCTTATCACCCAGACGATGACCGCGAGCGCAACGTAAGCCATCCGCCAGCCAAACGCGCCGATCAACGCCGCTGATAACGGCGGAATCAACGCGACGCCTGCACCGCTTAGAATCATCGCCGACCCTAATGCGAGTCCAAGCCGGCTCCGATACCAGTTCGAAACGGCCTTCACGTAGGGCACCGGCACCTGGGCGGCACCAAAGAGAAAGCTCAAGGCAAACAGGAACACGAAGGTCCCGGCACTATCCGCTAGCAAGCCGATCAGCATCACCCCGAGTCCCAACGACGGCCCCGCGAAGCGCGCCACCCTTCTCGCGCCATAGCGGTCCACAGCGAGTCCCGTCAGCGGCGCGCCCAGCGCGATCAGCAGTTGCCCCCAGAGGACCGCGGCACTGATCTGGGATCGCGACCATCCCGTGTCCGCGACGATGGGCTTGACGAAAACGCCGAAGCTGAACAGTAATACCTGGCCGGTCCCCATGAACAGATTGAGTCCAGCACCGAGCACTACGCCTCTCACCCGCCACCTGTTTGCGCGACCGGCGACGGACCCGGCCGCCCTGGCGCCCATCGCTATCTTACCTTCCATCACTGCCTCCCTGCTCTGGAAAAATCACATCCATTTGCGCCGGGCAGAAACTCTGCAATCGGGCGGATACGGTCACCTGCCCGATCCATACCATCGATCCCGCGCGCGCTCAGAAGTACGTCTTCACGCCCACCTGAAAGGTTCGGCTGGTCGCGTTTGGCGCGGCAATACTTCCGGTGTAAAGCGCTCCGCCCAGAGACAACGCCGAGCCCCCTCTATTTTTCAATTGCGCGTAGTCTGCGTATAACGTGGTCCGTTTCGACAACGAGTAATAGGCAGCCAGAGAGTAGATAAAAGTGTCCTGTGATTCCGGCAGGTTGTCCGAAGTATTGACGAGCTTCGTCACGCCGCCCACCATCCGACATGCCGGCGTTGGGTAATAAGACATCGCCAGGTTATACAGCGAGTAGCGCTGAACCTGACCAGTGAATTTTCCAGCAGCGTAGCTACTGCTGTTTTTGTCGAATTCGTAATCGAAGGAAAACTTGACTTGCGATAAACGATAGGCAGCGCCGGCGTTGATCGCCTCGTACCCACCCGCACCGTCGGTATCCTCCATATGCACGATACCTGCGCGAGTTTCGAGGTTGTACATCGCGTATTGAAACATGGCACCCGTGGTCTGCCCCGCGGTCACATTGCCCGGCACACCGCCCACGCCGTACATCAAGCGGATCAATGATCCTGAAACCGTGGGCGAGGTGTAAACGATCGAATTGTTGACGCGGACCGTAGTCGTATAAGCACCCAACAGGCCGCGGGTTGTCTTTACTCCGCCGACGGTTACCGTTTCGGCCAACGCTTGCAGACCCGCCGCCAATCCCAGGTTGTGAGGGTCGTTCTGGGTGAATGACCACCACTCAGGCGAGTATTGCCTGCCGAACGTGAGCGCCCCAAGGCGATCCGATTGCACGCCGAGAAAAGCCTGGCGCCCGAACAGAAGGCCACCCTGTTGTAGCGCCCCGTCACTAACACCGAAGCCATTCTCGAACGTGAAGATTGCCGACCAGCCACCGCCCAGATCTTCTTTGCCCGTGAATCCGAGTCTGGACCCCACAGATCCACCCGGTCCCATGCGGGTCACCGTGCCATAACCGTTGTTCGAGATATCAATTGCAGTGTCCAGCACCCCATATAAGGTGACGCTGCTTTGCGCCAACGCCGGCCCGGTTGCCGACGCTGCGACCAGACAGAGCGCCAGCCGGCGCCTCTTGAAGTGTGAGATTGAGATCATTGAAGTTATTGCGCAGTGAAACTGCGCTTTTTTTATGAACGTTCTTCAGCGCGAGCTAGTGCCGCGCATCGTGATTGAAATCATCGATGCGACGCGCCCTCGCACTCCTCCCGCGCCGCAGCACCCGGACTGTCCCGATTCAATCGGGCAAGCCTGTCGACTCATTCCGGCACACCTTGCGCCGCGACTGTCAACCACCGCACGCCAACGTACATCGCGCCAATGCCAACCGCTGCGAAAAAAGCCGGGCTCGCAATCGCCCTGAAGATGAGGTCGTAACTCCAGCCCGTGGATAGAAGGAAGCTTCCCGCCAGCGTGCTGAAGATCGCGCCTATTCTGCCTAGTGCCAGCACGCAACCCAATCCGGTGGCGCGCATCGAGGTCGGATATAGCAAGGTGCCCAATCCGTTGACGCTGGAGTTCGATCCGGTTAGGAAAAATCCGACCATGAACGTAATGCCAGCGGCTAATGAAACGACGGGATAGAACTGCCCGAGCGCAATGATGGTTACTCCGGCGAGCACATAGGTTCCGGTAAGCAGCAACGAGAAAAACGACGAACGCACCCTTCCCGCCAGATAGCCGAGGCACAAGGTGCCGCAAACCCCGCCAATCGAATGCATCGCGGTCACGACCGACGCCGCCTTGATCGACCCACCTGCCGCCGTCAGGATGATCGGCAGCCAGTTCCAGAGCAGATACAGCGCGAAATTGCCCGCAAACGCGGTGATCCAGAGCAGCAAGGTGCGCAAAGCCAGATGCGGCGCAAACAACTCTCGAATCGATACGTGCGTCTGATTCCTTTCCTGACGAACGGCGAACGTGAAGTGATCGGCAATGGGTCCGGCCGCGATGGGTTTCGCAATGGCGCGAATGCGCGCTTGTCCATTTCGATGTTTGACTGCCAGAAAGTACATCGACTCCGGAAGGTAAGCGATCAGAAACGGCGTGAGAAGCAGCGGTACACCGCCGCCCAGCACCAGCATGCTCCGCCAGCCGTACGCGGGCACGAGGTGAGACGCGATCAGCCCGCCTAGCGCCGAGCCCAGGGCCGGTCCCGTGAACATCACGCTGACGAACTGCATTTTCCATTTCGGCGGCGCAAACTCGGCTATCAACGCGACGACACTAGGTCCCGCTCCACCGAATCCCAGTCCGCCAATCAGACGGGCAAGCGCAAGTTGATGGACGTTGTGGCACAGCAGCGTTGCCATCGCGGCCAGGCCGAAGAACAGAACCGACACGATGATGATTGGACGCCGCCCGAATTTGTCGGCAAGCGGACCAAAAACGAATGAGCCGACGGCGGTACCGACCAGAGCAGCCGCGAATACGGGCGACAATTCAACGAGCGAAAATCCCCATTCGTGACGAACTGCCGGCGCGATATACGCGATCAGCCCGATATCCACGCCCTCGATCAGAACCACGAGAAAACATAGCGCCATCACGACGACATGAAACGCCGACAGCCCATTCGCCTCGATAAAATGCTCCACGTCGATGGATTCGGATCGAATCATCGTTGTCTCCCGTATTCCGATTGTTGATTGTTGTTAGTGATAGCGATGCGTGTCGCTGGCCGGCTCATCCCACTGCCGCGATCCTGACGGGTTCGTGCATGGCCGGCCCGACGCAATACACCAGCTCCGCTTCGAGCACGGGCGTGTCGCTCACGTCGCATTCCATCTTGCAAGCCAGCACCCAATGGCCACGCTCGCCCGTCATGCTGGCGGTTTTGACCGCCACGTCGAGGCGCACGCTCGAATCGACCGGCACCGTTCCGGAAAAGCTCAGCCGGTCGATGCCGTGAACGATATTCACGCCGATATCCTCGAGGACAAACACGTCGTGCAGCAAAGGCACGATCAGGCTCAGGATCAGCGTATTCTGCGCGACGGGTTTGCCGAAGGGCCCGCGTCTCGCGCGGGCCTCGTCGACGGAAATCCAGTCCCAGTCGTCGGTCGCCGACGCGAAGGTATTGATCATGTCCTGACTTACTTCGACCCAGCTGCTCTTGCCGAGATGGAAGCCCGAGTAAGCCTTGATCCCTTCGATACCTCTTAACAGTATCGGCACGTTGCTCTCCCGTGGAAACTGGCTCAAGCGCCTTGCTTCATTCGCCAGACTGGCAGTTCGCGAGTCGTTCGCCATTG
Source organism: Paraburkholderia sp. 32 (assembly GCF_050435345.1). Classification (NCBI taxonomy): domain Bacteria; kingdom Pseudomonadati; phylum Pseudomonadota; class Betaproteobacteria; order Burkholderiales; family Burkholderiaceae; genus Paraburkholderia; species Paraburkholderia sp. 32. The sequence goes on along the minus strand of NZ_JBNDKD010000002.1, from coordinate 36,821 downwards.
CCCGCGCCGAGGGATGGCGCCGGCTTGCCAGGCTTTAGCAGATGGCCATTGAAACGAGCCGGATAACGGATCGCACGGACGGTGCCGCCCGGCGTCTGCAGCTCCGAATACAGTTCGTTGTGAATCACCTGCGGGTCGCTGAAATGCGCATGAGGTTCGTTGACGGGCCCTGCCGGCACATCCAGCTCCCGAAACCGCTCGATCCACTCGGCGGTGGTCTTCAGTTTCAGCGGACCGGCCACGCGTTCGAAGAACGTGTGAGTCATCTGCTTGCGGTCCTTGATCTGCTTGAGCTCATCCTTCCACTCCGGGTGGCCGATGGCATCCAGCGTACGGCTAAGCTGTTTGCCCGAAACCGGCGACAGCACCATATGACCGTCACGCGTCGCCAGCACCGGCTGCGGTGCCAGTGTCGCTGCCGCCGTGTCGTCGACGAAGGTCTGGTTGTGGAACATATCGGGAAAGTTGTAGTACGCGATGATGTCGAGCATCGACGTTTCCAGATGCACCGCCTGCTGCGACCGGTCGCGCGAAATCAGCCCGGACAGCGCCATCTGCGCGGCGAATACCGCGGCGACCTTGTCGGCGAGAAACGTGTTGGTCGCGCGCGGTTCGCCGCCGGCGGCCTCATAGCTCAACAACCCCGTGCGGCCCTGAATCAGCGCGTCGAATGCGGGTTCTTTCGCAAGCACGCCGTCCGGTCCATAACCGGTGATAGAGAGTTGGACGATGCGTGAATTCAACGCGCTGACCTGATCGAAACTCAGGCCTAGCGAAGCCGACACATGCGGCCGCCAATTCTCGATGTAGATGTCCGCGTCTTTCAGCAGCGTCTTGAACTTCGCCAGATCTTCTGGTGACTTCAGATCCAGTACAACACTATCCTTGCCGCGATTGGAATTCGTCCACACGGTGCCGACACCTTCCCAGCTGTGACCGAAATTTCGATACGGATCGCCCGACGGCGGTTCGACCTTGATCACGTCCGCGCCGAGATCGGACAGCATCTGCGCGCAGAACGGGCCGGAAATATAACTACACGCCTCGACCACTTTGACCCCTTCGAGGGGACGACGAAAATCACAAGCCGCGCCGGCCGTGCTGGAATTAGACGCAGATGTCATGAATGCAGCTCCCTGGTACGAAGATTATTTAACGCGGTGCCCTCGCGCAGTCCGGCTAGCGCGAGAACGGTATCGAGTGTCGGCGTGCGCATATCGGCAAGTTCGCGTACGGCCTCCAGTGAACGTTGCAGCGGTTCCAACTCGAGCGGGCGTCCCGCTTCGAGGTCCTGCAACATGGACATCTTGTGATGCGGCGCACTGAGCGTCAGCGCGATGCGCCTGTCGGGATCCGGGCCGACTTCGAGTCCCATGGCCACCGCGAGCGCGTCGGCCTCGCGCATCATCGTCCTGACGAGCAGCACGACGTTCGCGGCGTCGCGCATTTCGCCGAGTGTTCCCTGCGTCAGCATCGCCACCGGGTTCCAGCACAGGCTATTCACGAACTTCACCCAGATTGCCGCGCGAATGTTGTCGTTGAGCTTTGCCGGAATACCGCTTGCGCCCAGCAATTCACTGAGACGGCCCGCTCGCTCCGAGTGGCGGCCGTCAAGCTCGCCGAGCGGGCAACCGGCTTTCGCGCCGTCCTGCGCGACGACACCAGGCGCGACCACGTGCGCACCGATCCAGTACACACAGCCCAGTACCTGCGCCGGGGGAATGGCCTGCCATTGCCGTGCGCCGGGATCGAGCACGGGCATCTGACGATCGGGAAAAAAATAATAAGGAATCCCGGTGGTCGGCGGCAGCACGACTGTGCGCGCATCCATCAGCGAACGGATCTGCTCGAGTGCATCGTCGACCTGATGCGTTTTCAGCGTGACGAAAACATAGTCCTGGACGCCGAGTTCCCGGGCATCTCCAACGGCATTCACACGCACCGTGAAGTCTTCCGACGCGGTGATCACACGCAGTCCCTGGCTACGAATCGCCTCAAGCGTTTCGCCGCGTGCCACCACGCTGACCTCGCACTGTCCCGCCCGGGCGAGATGCCCCGCGATATATCCGCCGATCGCACCACCTCCGAAAATACACACCTTCAGCATAGGTCTCTCTCTTGCAACTCATGGATGCGGCCTTGCCCCGACGCCTTCGACAGCAAGACGCGGATAACGCCGAACGATGAGCAGACGATATGGTGCCGTCAGGTGATAGGGGAAATACTAAAAAACGATGATTCGAGCGCATCGGCGTATAGCTGACCTGAACCGACCCGGTCAGTGGCAACCCCGGCGCCGGACGCGCATCACCCCGACCGCATGCCATCGCATCCGTCAGACGATCATGCCCCGCGTCCAATTGAGACGATCCGTAAAGTTAAAGAGATGATTGCTTATGGAACATCTCGCGACGTTTCGATAACGTGTGGAAACTCGAACCGGCGACGCATGGATATCCATGCGATGCATCGGACAAAAAATGCCTGCTGAAGGGCACTAAAAAACGGAGACATTGCATGAGCAAACTCGCGAACAGAGTGGTGATCGTCACGGGCGCGGCGCAAGGCATGGGCCGCGCGATCGCGATCGAAGCGGCCCGTCAGGGCGCCGCGTGGGTCATTCTGGCCGATCTCCAGGAAGACAAAGGCGTAGCCGCAGCCGAGGCGGTCAAGGACGCCGCCGCGAAATCCCTGTTCATCAAAACCGATTTGTCGAACAGTGCTTCGATCCGTCACATGATCGAAGAAACAGCCGCCCAGGCGGGCGGCATCGACGTGCTGGTGAATAACGCGGGTGTCACCGACGACGGCCTCACCGGCCGCGCTCCGACGATCGAAGATCTGCCGGAAGAAGTCTGGGACACGGTGATGAACGTCAATCTCAAGGCGATGTGGCTGGCGGCGAAATTCGCCGCCCCTCATCTGCGCAAATCGACCCGCGGCCCCGCCATCGTCAACGGCGCGTCGGTCGCGAGCACGGTGGCGTATCCGGGATTGCCCGCGTACGCGGCCAGCAAGGGCGGCGTCGTGATGCTGACGAAAGCCATCGCGCTCGATCTGGCCGACGCGGGTATTCGCTGCAATGCGTACGTGCCCGGCGCGATCGACACCCCGATGCTCAGCCGCAGCCTCGCCCATGCGCCCGATCCGGAGAAGGCACGGGCGCGCCTGTGGGGCACGCATCTGCTCAAGCGACTGGGCCAGCCGGAAGAAGTGGCCCGTCTCGTGTGCTTTCTCGCGTCGGACGAGGCCTCGTTCTCGACCGGCAGCATGTTCGGCGTCGACGCCGGCACGCTGGCGTGGCGCGGCGTGCACTAACTCACTCGACTGCCAAATCACGATGAACCTCGCCTACTGGCTGCGACTGGTCAGCCTGGCCCTTTACATGACAGATCCGGGTCGCGCGGCATTCGACCCCGCGCTCGTGAGCGAATATGCGGCCGGTAGGCCGCGCGCTCGCTCTGCCGGGCGTTAGCGACACGACCTCAATACAGGAGTGCGGAAATGAACATGCGCCAACTTCAATACTTCCTGGCAGTGGCTTCCGAATTGAATTTCACTCGCGCGTCCGAGCGCGTGAACATTGCGCAGCCCGCGTTGAGCGCGCAAATCATTTCCCTCGAAGACGAACTCGGCACCGCGCTCTTCACGCGGGAAAAGCGCAAAGTACTGTTGACCCCGGCGGGTGAGATTCTCGTCGAACACGCGCAACGCGTGCTCAATACGGCATCGGCTGCTATTGCGGCGGTGCGCGCGTCGGGACGCGGCGCCCGCGCGCATCTGATCGTCGGTTCCATCTATACCGCGATCTACTGCTTTCTGCCGAACACGCTGCGCCTGTTCAAATCGCTTGCACCGGACTCGGATGTCAGTTTGCAGGAGATGACCATCTCCCAGCAGATTGCGGCACTCAAGGAAGGCGCGATCGAAGTCGGCCTGGTACGTGGTCATATCTATGACCACAACATCGTGACCGAGCTGCTCTATCGCGAGCTGCTGGTGGTCGCGGTGCCGGCCGGCAGCGAATACGACGTACCGGGCCCCGTCAATCTGCGCGAACTCGCAAACTGGCCGTTGATCGCGGTAGCGCGCGGCACGGCCACGGAGCGTGGCTACGGCGACCGGATTCTCGATATCTTCGAAGACGAAAACCTGAAGCCGACGATCGCCAAGGAAGCCCACGACATGCACACGTCCGCGTGCCTCGTGGCAGCGGGCGTCGGCGTCGCGGTGGTGCCGGCCGTGATGCAGCTGATGCAACCGCTCGGCGTCGCCTACCGGCCGTTGAACGCGGATACGCCGGGCGTGTCGTTGTCGCTTGCATGGCACAAGGATCGCGTGCCGCCTTTGCTCGGCGCATGGCGTGAAGCAGCGCGTGCGAACGCGGCAGAACTGACCGCACGCCATCCGCAGTATTTCCTCGATCCCTCGCGTCCGGAGCTGATCGAGCAGGCCGCCTGACTCAGTGCTCCTCACCAAGCCAACGCTCGAGCGCTTCGCTGTGTTCGCCGAGCAACGGTGCGCCCGCCACGTCGTTCGAGGCCGCGCCGTGAAAGCGCACCGGCGCGCGCATCTCCAGATACTCGCCTTCCGTCGCGTGCGTTTTGCGCCTGAAGAACCCGACCGCCCGCAGATGCGGATCGTCAAATACATCGTCCAGACTTTTGACTTCGGCAGCGGGGATATCGTGCTGCGCAAGCAGTTCGAGCCAGTAGCGTAGCGGTTTGCCGGCCACGATCCGGGCCAGTTCCGTCTGCATCCTGCCCAGCCCATTGAAGCGCTCGCGCGCGGTCGTGAGCCCTTCACGTTGCAGGAATTCCGCGTGACCGGTGATTTCGAAGAAGCGCAGCCAGCGTGCGTCGGTATAAGGCGCAATCGACAGATAACCATCCGCGCATTTGACCGGCTGACGCAACGGGTCGAGCTGTCGCGGATAGCCGGCGGGATCATTGGGCGGCACAAAAGCGCGCCCATACAGATGATCCTGCAGCAGGAAATGCGTGAAGCTTTCGAACATCGGCACTTCCACCTGTTGTCCCGATCCGGTCCGTTCCCGATGCAACAACGCGCCGAGTACCGCATACGTCGCATGCAGGCCGGCAACCTTATCGGCCATCGCCATCGGCAGAAAACGCGGCATCGGGTTGCCATCGGTACGCGGCAGCAGGCTGGCCGCGCCGGAGGCGGCCTGGATGATATCGTCGTACGCCGGCTTGCCGGCGAGCGGTCCCCCCTCACCGAAGCCCGAGCAATGCACGTACACGAGATCGGGGCGGATCGCGCTCGCGGCTTCGTAGTTCAGGCCCAACCGGTCGATCGCATCACCACGCAGGTTGTGAATGAATACGTCGCAGCGCTTTAATAAGCGAACCAGCGCCGCCATCCCACGAGGGGTCTTGAGATCCCAGACTACCGAGCGCTTTCCGCGATTCAGCGTCATATGCGCCGGCCCCATGCCGCGAGTCGCCGCGGGACGTCCTACGCGCCGGATTTCGTCGCCGGAAGACGGCTCGATCTTGATCACCTCGGCGCCCATCTCGGCGAGCGTGGCCGTGCAATAAGGACCGAAGATCACCGAAGTCATATCGAGGATGCGGATGCCGTCGAGTATCGGAGAAGCCTTCGTCATGGTGTTTGCCGTGTGCCTGTTCGTGCGTACTCAGGCCGTCACCGCGGCGGCGAGCAACGACTTGAGATCAAACGTGAGGTCCGCGGCCTGCGCCCGCGACGGACTGATCCGCCGCTGCAACAGGCGCCGGGCGGCCATGTGGTCCGCCGGACGGTTGAAAGATTCAACCGCGGTGAGCCGGTCATAGCGGTAGCGGAACACGGAGAACGCGCCGCTCGCAGGATCACCGCGCAATACGCTCGCGTCGAGCCGGCGCGCGACACCGGCCATCTGCAGCCGCATGCCGCCCTGATCGCTCCAGAACACCGGCACCTGATCGTAGGGTGAGGCATCGGCCGCACCCGCGATGCGACGCGCGACATAGCAGGCCTGGTCGACGGCGTTCTGCACCGACTCCAGTCGCAGCTGGTCGCCGCCGTCGAATGCGTAGGGAAAGGCCGCGCAGTCGCCGATCGCGGAGATCGAGTGATCAGTAGTGCGCAGTTGTTCGTCGACGATGACGCCGTTGTAGATATCGAGTCCGCACGCAAGGCCAAGCTCGCTGTTCGGCACGACACCAATCGCGACCAGCACGAGGTCGGCCTCGATCCGGCTGCCGTCGGCGAGCTTCACCGCCCTGACACCGCCATCTTCCGTACAGAAACCATCGACGCCCGCATTGAGCGAGAACGCCACGCCTGCCGCGCGATGATGCCGCAGACTCGCCTCCGACATCTCGACCGAAATCGCCCGCCGCATCAGCCGGTCGGCCGACTCGACGACATGCACGTCGCAACCTTGCGCAATCGCGATGCTCGCCACCTCGAGACCGAGAAAGCCCGCACCGATCACGACGACCCGACGCGACGCGCGCAACTTCGACGCGAGTGCCGCCGCATCGGCCACGGCGCGCAGCGAGATCACCCCATGAACCGGCTCGCTCAATGCGGTCAGTGGCCGGTTGCGCGCACCTGTCGCGAGGATCAGATGGTCATAATCGAGCGTTTTCCCCGAGGACAGCTTCACGCGCTTCAAACGCCGCTCGATTGCTTCGACATGCGTATCGCCCCATCGCTCGACGCGCTGTTCGTCGAACCACGCCGCCGTTTCCAGATGCAACTCCTCAACGGCGAGATTGCCCGACAGATAAGACTTGGAAAGCGGCGGTCTCTGGTACGGAAGGCCCGGTTCATCGCCAAGCAGATGAATCGCGCCGCCATACCCTTCGGCGCGCAACGCGCTCGCTGCCTGCACACCGGCCTGGCCCGCACCGACGATCACGATCGAACGCGCACTCGTACTCACAGCCCGCTCTCCTGCGCAACGGCGTCATCCGCGATCTTCTCGACCTTGATCGCTTTCGACGGACATTTGCGCGACGCGCCGAGTACTTTTTCGTAAAGCGCCTCGTCCGGCGACGTCTGCAGCAATTTGACGACACCGTCTTCGTCGCGCTGATCGAATACTTCGCTCGACGACAACACGCACAATCCCGCGCCTACGCACACGTCCTGATTCACGGACACCCGCAGTTTGAAGCCGCTCTTCGACATGTCTGCCTCCTCCGTCCGGACGCACCGGATCAATTGAAATTCACCAGGTTACCGGCAGGGATTCGAGGCCCTGCACGAAGTGATCGCCCTTGCCCTTGATCTGATCCTGCGGCACGGCGAATCGCAGCGTCGGAATCCGTTGGAACAGCGTGGCAAACACTACTTGCAGTTCGACGCGCGCCATCGGTTGACCCAGACACTGGTGGATGCCGTAACTGAACGCCACGTGATGATCGGCCTTGCGCGTAATGTCGAACTTCTCGGGATTCTCGAACGCGCTGGCGTCGTGATTCGCACCCGAAATCAGCGCGACCACGCCGTCCCCCTTGCGGACCAGCTGGCCCGCGACCTCGACATCTTCCAGCGCAACGCGGAACGCGTTGTAGTGAACGATGGTGTGAAACCGCAGCATTTCCTCGACGGCGCCACGCAGCAGCGAAGGATCGTTGCGCAATAGTTCCAGCTGATCCGGGTTGGTCAGAAAGCTGTACACGCCCAAGGCCATCTGGTTCGCTGTCGTTTCGTGGCCGGCCATCAGCAGCAATTCGGCCATGATCACGAGTTCGCGATGCGTCAGATGCCCCGGCCGAACCTGCTCGACAATCAGGCGGCTCAACAGATCTTCACGGCTGTCGGCATCTTTGGCGCGCTCGGTAATGAGCTTGTCGAGATACGTGAGAATGCGGTCCGAGGCCGCCTTCGGAATGGCCGGGTCGACGTCGAGCAGCACCTTCAGGCGGCTCTGCTCCTGAAAGAAGCCGTGATCCTTGCCGGGCACGTCGAGCAGCCCCGCGATGACTTCAGAGGTCAACGGCAGGAACAGATCTTCCACCAGATTCGCGGGCGGCCCCTTCGCGAGCAGCTCGTCGAGTAGCCGGTCGAAGATCGATTCGATACGCGGGCGCATCGCGCTGACGCGCTTGATCATGAACTCCTTGGTCAGCATGCGCCGGAAACGCCCGTGCTCAGGCGGGTCCATGCGAATGAAGGCCGGCTCCAGATCGAGCACCGCGTTTCTTGCGGGCGACAGGCTCGGAAAGCCGGTCACGTGCGGATCACCGCTAAAACGGTTGTCGCCCAGCACAGCCCGCACGTCGTCGTAACGCGTGAACAGCCACGCATCCTTGCCGTCCCACATCTGCACTTTGGCGGGACCCGGCTGCTGCTGAAAATCCCGGTACTCCTGCGGCGGCAGAAACGGACATTGCCGTGGCATTGGAAATGCCGGTTTGCTGAAAGGACATCCAGACATGGTTCCTCCGGTCACATTGATCAGTGAGAACGTTTTTTCCAGAGGAAAATCACAATCCGCCGTTGACGTCGAGCGTCGCGCCCGTCACATAGCGCGCGTCGTCGCTGACGAGAAAGCCCACCGCCGAAGCAATTTCTTCCGGCTCCGCCGCGCGTTGCAGCCCCGAACTTGCGATCAGTCTGTCGCGCACCTCTTTGGGCACCTTCTCGCCCATCGCGGTGTTGATCGTGCCCGGCGATACGGCTGCGACGCGGATACCATGCGGGCCCAGCGGCTTCGCGAGACTCTTGGTGAGATTGACCACCGCTGCTTTCGAACCGCCGTAGTCGGTTACGCCGCTGCCTAGCGTCGCGACAATCGAGGCGAGATTGACAATCACACCGCCGCCGCCCGCCTTGATCAGACGCTTCGCCACTTCCTGGCTCAGGAAGAACGGCGCACGCGTATTCACGCCATAGGTAAAGTCATAATCGGACGGTGCGATGTCGAAGAACGTCTTGCCGTGCCAGACGCCCGCGTTATTCACCAGCACGCGAATCGTGCCGTACTGGGCATCGATCGCCTCAACCGACGCGGTGATCTGCTCGTAATCGGTCACATCGCACTTGCGGTACGCGTATTCGCCCTTGCCCGAATCCGCGATATCCATCCCGACGACGGTGTAGCCCCGTGCCGCCAGATCCTTGCAAATCGCCTGTCCGGTCAGTCCATTGGAACCCGTGACCACTGCAACCTTCTTCGTCATGCCTCACCTCATCTCACGATATAGTTTTGAACGATCTTCTGTGTCGGTGCTTTGCGCATTTGTTCTGCAAAGCCTCAGACTCAAGATTCGACTTAAATCGCAGTCGGGTCCAATACTGTTTTGCGAGATCGTGAGACCGATTTCTTATGGTTTGAAGCGGGCGCGGACAAGTCGACGGATCAGCGCCTGAGGACGCGCCCGGATTGCTCGCGATCCCAGCAATCCGCCGTCACGCCTTCATTGCGAAGCCGATATTTTTCGACGCGCTCGCTCGGCGTTTTGGGCAGCGTCGCGCGAAAGGCGATATAGCGTGGTATCGCAAAGTAAGCGAGCCGCGGCTCGCACCAGTCGATCAGTTCGGCTTCCGTCACGACGTGTCCCGCTTTGAGCACGATCACGGCCTTCACATCGTCCTCGCCGAGTTCGGAAGGCACGCCGACCACACAGGTTTCGACGACCGCTGGATGCGCGCTGATCACAGCCTCCACCTCGAACGACGAAATGTTCTCGCCGCGCCGCCTGAGCGCCTGCTTCTTGCGATCGACGAAGAAGAAATAGCCGTCCTCGTCCTGAGTCGCGAGATCGCCCGTATGAATCCATAGATTGCGGAATAGTTCGAGCGTGGCTTCCGGGTTCTTGTAGTAGCCCGTCGTGCCCAGATAGGAACGTTGCGGACGCACCGCCAGTTCGCCCACCTGCCCCGGTGCTACGGCGTTGTCGAGATCGTCGACCAGCTGCACGTCGTAGCCCGTGCCCGCCTTGCCGCATGAGCCGGGTTTGCGCGCGTCGAAGGGATTGACCAGCGCGCTGCTGCACTCGGTCATTCCATAGAGTTCCAGCAGCCGCGTATTGAAGCGCTTTTCAAATGGATGCCAGAGATGCTTTGGCGCCGCCGCGCCCACCATCAGTCGCAGCGGGTTGTCGCCGTCTTCAGCACAAGCCTGCTGCTTCATCAGAATCGACACCATCCCGCCGATATATTTCGCCGACGTGCAGCCCCAGCGCCGGCAGTCATCGATCATCCGGCTCGCGGAAAAACGCTCGACCAGCACCGCCTTCGCACCGGTCAGAATCGCGGGGCCCGTCGTGCCGTGCGCGCTCGTATGGAAGAACGGCAAGCCGGTGTAGAGCACATCGTCTTCCGTATAACGTGCATAGCGCACCGCCTCCGACCATATTTCGTACCAGTAGTGATGACTCATCATCACGCCTTTCGACAAGCCCGTCGTGCCGGACGTATACGAGATGGTCGCGAGACTTCTAAAGTCGACAGTGATATCCGGCGTGGTTTCAGGGCGGCTTAGCAGATCGTCGAAACGCAAGTTCTCGACGCCCGGCCACGCATCGAGCCGCACCGCATGCTGATCGGCAACCACGATCGAATGGCGCAGCTTCGACAACTGGCCGCTGATCGCGTCGAGCGCCTCGAAAAAGCCTTCCTCGGCAACGAGTGCAATACAGTCGGCCTGATCGATCTGATACGCGAGGCCCGCACCTTTGAGCGCGATATTGATTGGCACGCAAACCGCGCCGATCCGGTTCAGCGCGAACCACGCAAGCAGAAACTCCGCGCGATTCGACAACATCAGCGCGACCTTGTCTTCGGGGCGGATGTCGAGCGCAATCAGGCCGTTGGCGACACGATTGACCAGCAGATTCAACTGCTCGTACGTGATGACCCGGTCGCGGAACTGAAATACTTCGCGGTAAGGTTGCCCGCGTGCCTTGTCTTCGATGATCCGGCCAATCACGCGGTCGGTCTGCGCATATTCCTGCATTTTCCAGCTTGCCCACTTGCGTTCGGCGCGCTCGAATTTATCGTCCCACTGGCCCATACGCTTCATTCCCCTGATGGTTCTCGCGTCGCTCATGACGTTCGCGCAATAGCCCCTCCTGCATCGCCGTGCTGACGAGAAAGCCGTCCTGATAGAGCGCGCCGCGGCCCAGACCGCGATTGTTGGTAGCGCCCGGACCTTGCAGGTCGTAGTAGAACCAGCGATCCGGACGAACCGGCGCATGAAACCACATTGCGTGGTCGAGGCTTGCCGCCTGCACGGTTCTATCCAGCGAGCCGCGGCCGCGTGGCCGCATCGCGGTGTTCATCAGATCGAGATCACACACGTACGCCAGCAACGCCTGGCAGAGCAGCGGATCATCGCCGCACGGCGCCCTCAACCTGCACCAGATGCCATTGACCGGCGGTAAAGGTCCAGGGTCGAGCCACGCGCGCCAACGCTCGCTGCGCCGTTCGAAAAGCCGCATGATCAGCGGCACATGCGATCGGCAGTTCTCCAGCAGATGAAGCTGGTCCGCATAGAACGCGTCTTCGGACTGCATCCGTTCGGGTGGGGCGACCTCGGGCATCGCATCGAGCCGCTGATAGTCACCCTCGGGCGCCTGGAACGATGCGGCACCACTGAAGATCGGCTGATCGTCCTGCAACGCGAGCACAAGCCGTGTGCTGAAGTTGCGCCCTTCGCGGATGGGCCGCACGTCGAACGTGATCGGTTTGGTCACGTCGCCCGGTTGCAGGAAATAGCCCTGCATCGAATGCAATCGATGCGGATCCCGCACCGTTTTGCCCATCGCCATGATCGACTGCGCGAGCATCTGACCGCCGTAGATGCGTCGCGCGCCGTCGAGCGGCGACCAGCCGGTAAAGCGCGTAGCCGTCCCCCGTCTGAGCTGCAACAAGTCGATCAGCCCGCCTACCGTCAGCGCCATGAGGGCTCGCTCAAGCCGGAATCGCGACGACAAGGCCGTCGAGCTCGGGCGTGATCTCGATCTGGCAACTCAGGCGGCTATTGCTGCGCAGCGCGCTCGACGCGGCCAGCATGTCCTTTTCGATGTCGCACGCTTCGCCGACAATCTCCATCCACGCCTGATCGACGTGTACCTCGCAGGTCGCGCAACTGCACGCGCCGCCGCACTCGGCGGCGAGACCTTCGACCATATGATCCACCGCGCCCTGCATCACCGAACTGCCAAGCGGCACATCGGCTTCGACGACCTGACCATTCGACTGCACGTATTTGATGACTGGCATTGCATACCTCTCTTAAAGCTGGAGTCAATTAATCTGCAACTTTGGCAATTTCAATCAGCGACTTGAGCGGCAACGCCTCGTCGGCGAGTTGCGCTGCGCTGACCTCGATCTGTTCGGCAATCAGTTTCTTGCTGAACATGAATTCCTGCGGACGGTTCACGCAATCCGCCGCGATCAGACGGCCGTCCTTCAGATAGAACGCGCAGAAGCTGCGGCCGCTTTCCAGGTCGCCGCGCACCGCGACCTGGTCATAGCCCTGGTTGAGCCCGGCAATCTGCAACTTGATGTCGTATTGGTCCGACCAGAACCAGGGCAACGCGGCGTAGGGCTTCTCCTTGGCGCACACCGAGGCCGCCGCGCTCTTTGCCTGCTCGGTGGCATTCGGTACGGATTCCAGCCGGATATAGCCGTAGTACGGCGACGGGTGCATCGTGCAATCGCCGGCGGCGACGATGTCGGGGTCGCCGGTCCGCGCGCAGGCATCGACGAGGATGCCGTTGTCGGTGGCGAGATTCGCCTGCGCGGCGAGTTCGACGTTCGGCATCACGCCGACGCCGATAATCACGAGATCGGCAGCGAACACCGTACCGTCCTCACAGACGACCTGTTCGACACGCGACGTGCCTTCGAAACCACGCACTGCGATTTCAGTGCGGATGTCCACGCCCTCTTCGCGATGCACCCGCTCGAAAAAGCCCGATACCTGCGGAGCGGTCACGCGCGCCAGCACGCGCGGCGCCATTTCGAGAACCGTGGTGTGCATGCCGAGCTTCGTCAGCACGGCCGCCGTTTCGAGTCCGATATACCCGCCGCCGACGATCACCGCGCGGCCACCGGCACGCACATCGGCCTTGATGCGATCGATATCGTCGATATTGCGCAGATAATGGACACCCAGCAACGTCGAACCGGGCAAAGTGACCGTGCGCACGCGAGTGCCGGTGCATAACGCGAGCTTGTCGTACGCCAGCTTTTCGCCGCTTCGCAGCGTGACCGTCCTGTCACTCCGGTCGATCGAATCGACCCGCTCGCCGAGGCGAAACTCGATATTGAAACGTGCGTACACGTCGGCGGCGCGAATCAGAAGATCGTCCGCCTGTTTATCGCCGAGCAGATACGCCTTGGACAGCGGCGGCCGGTGATACGGCAAACGCGGCTCGTCGCCAATCACGACGATGCGTCCCTCCCAGCCTTCCTGCCGAAGGCTCGGCGCCAGCTGCGCCGCCGCGTGGCTGGCGCCGACAATGATGCAGGTCCGTTCCATCACACTCGTCTCCTTGCCGGCCTTTGCGTTGTTGCGTGATTGCGTTTGCGCTTGGGTGTAGTTGCTAACTGTTGCTAGCCGTCGATCGACGGCCATCCGCCAGCGCCACGCCCAAGTACTTCTTCGTTATGTTGCCCAAGCAGTGGCGGCGCACTGCGGATCTGCGTCGGCGTACCCGAGAATTGCAGCGGGTTGTTGATGACCTTGAACTCGCCGCCTTTAGGATGCTGCACGGTCTTGAGCAAGGTATCGACCACATGCGGGTCGCTGAACACTTCGGGCCATGTACGCACCGAGCCGTAAATGGCGCCGGCAGCGGACAGCACGCTTTCCCATTGCGCGAGACTGCGGGTCGCAAAAATCTCCGAGAGCTTCGCATCCACCGCGGCGCGGTTCTCGAGACGTGCGGCTTTGGTCGCGAAACGCGGGTCGGTCTTCAGTTCGCTCGCGGCCATCGCGTCGCAGAGCACGTGCCAGAACTTGTCGTTGATCGTGATGATCATGATGTCGCGGCCGTCGGCGGTCGCGTACGTATTGTTCGGCACGATGTCCCAGTGCTGGTTGCCCATCCGGGCCGGCGTCTTGCCCGTCAGGTCGAAATAGACATCGCGAGGCACCTGGCTGAAGATGCTCGCGTCGAGCATCGACAGATCGACGCGCTGTCCTTCGCCGCTTCGCTCCCGCGCCTGCAATGCGGTCAGAATGCCGATGTTCGCGAGCAATGCCGTAATCAGGTCGGAGAACGGAAAGCCGGTTTTCAGCGGCCCCGATTCTTCCGTGCCGGTCACCTGCATGACACCGGATACGGCCTGAATCACCATGTCGAGCGCGGGCCGGTTCCGGTCTGGCCCGTTGCGGCCGAACCCCGAGATCGAACAGTAGACGAGGCGCGGATTCAGCTTGCGCAGCGCGTCGTAGCCGAGGCCCGCCTTGTCCGTCAGACCTGGCCGGAAGTTCTCGACCAGCACGTCCGCTTCCATCGCAAGCGCGAGCGCCCGGGCGCGCCCTTCCTCGCTCTTCAGATCGAGCACGATGCCGCGCTTGTTGCGATTCACGCCCAGAAAGAACGCGCCGTCGCCATTCAACGTGGTTTCGCCCGAACGCCGGAACGGATCGCCGTCCGGCTGCTCGACCTTGATCACGTCAGCGCCCGAATCGCCCAGCATCATGGTGGCGAACGGTCCCGTCATCATCTGCGTGAAGTCGAGAACTTTGAGTCCTTTGAGCGCGGTGTTCATGCCTTTTCCTTCGCGACGTAAAACTCTTCGCGTTCGTGATTCGACGCGCGCACACCTTTGTCGCGGCGCTGCTTCATGAAGTTGTATTCGTCGGCTTCGTAGCGAACGTTGGTGGCCAGTGCGTGCAGCACGTGTCCATACGAGAACTGCGCGTCGATGCCTAGCGCGTTCATCGCCAGGTTCGTCGCGGCCTTGCCCATGACGATGCCGTCGCGCGGCAGCCGCACGATCCGCTCCGCCCACTCCTCGCCGGCGGCCGTCAGCGAGTCGAGCGGCACGACCTTGTTGACGAGGCCATTGGCGAGACAGGTCTGCGCGTCCCACACGTCCGCCATCAGCAACAGTTCACGCGCTTTGCGCGGACCCAGCGTCATCATTTCCCAGGCGGCGAAATACGCCGCGCCGGAGAGGCCCAGTTTCTGTTCCGGATGCCCCATTTTCGCGGTATCTGCGGCGATCACGAGGTCCGACGCTTCCGCGAGGTAGAGGCCTCCACCGAGGCAATAGCCCTTGACCAGTGAAAGCGTCGGCTTCAGAAACTTGAAGATGCGCTCGAACCGTTCGATGTAGCGCTTGTCGTGCAGCAACCGTGCGCGCTGACTCGGCTTGCGCGGGCGGCCTTTGTCGTCGTAAGTGGTCGCCCCGTACTCGGTGCCGACTTCAGCGAGGTCGTGCCCGGTCGTGAAGTCGGCGCCAGCGCCTTGCAGCACGACGACCCGCACGTCGTCGTCAGCTTCAGCGCGGTCGTAGCCCGTCATCAGCTGATCGAGCATGGCGCTGGTCATCGCATTCTTCTTCTCGGGGCGATTGATCGTGATGTATGCCCGCCCATCCTTCGCGACGTAATCGATGCTGCCAGTCATGCCGTTCTCCTCCGCACCCGGTCTGAACCGGGCGCCGTTATCAATTGTTCAGGTTGATCGCTACCGCTTTGACCTCGGTGTACAGCTTGATCGCGTCGTAACCTCGCTCACGGCCCCAGCCGGATTGCTTGTAACCGCCGTACGGCAGGGTTGCGTCCGGCGAGGACAACGCATTCACGTTGACGATTCCCGCCTGCATCCGGCGCGCCAGCTTGTGCGCCCGGCCGATGTCCCGGGTCCAGATGCTCGCGGCCAGTCCGTAGGTGGTGGCGTTGGCGGCCGCGGCGATGCCGTCGAGGTCGTCGTCGTTGAAGGACATCGCGCACAGCACGGGGCCGAAGATTTCCTCGTCGTGCACGCGCATGCCGGGCTTCACGCCCGTGAGAATGGTTGGCTGAACGAAGTAGCCGTGCTCGCTGCTGGAGCCGCCGCCAGCGAACACGGTCGCGCCTTCCTCTTGCCCCTGGTCGATATAGCCCGCGACACGATCCAGTTGACGCCGGGAAATAACCGGACCCATCTGCGTGCCGGCATCCATGCCGTGGCCCATCTTCATCGCATTCGCGCGTTTGGCGATACCTTCCAGTACCTCGCCGAACGCCCGTTCATGCACGTAAAGACGCGAACCGGCCGCGCAAATCTGCCCGGCGTGGAAGAAGATCGAAGAACACACGCCCGCCGCCGCCGCATCCAGATTCGCATCGGGAAACACGATGACCGGCGACTTGCCGCCCAACTCGAGCGACACGCGTTTCAGATTGCCGCTCGCGGCCTGCACGATACGTCGCCCCGTCTCACCGGAGCCGGTGAACGCGACCTTATCGATACCCGGATGCGCGGCAATCGCCGCACCCACGGGATTGCCGAAACCAGTGACGATATTGAGCACACCGGCGGGAATACCAGCTTCGAGCGCGAGTTCACCGAGACGCAGCGCGGTCAGCGGCGTCTGTTCGGACGGTTTCATCACGATGGTGCAACCAGTCGCGAGCGCGGGCGCGATTTTCCACATCGCCATATTCAATGGAAAATTCCACGGAATGATTTGCCCGACCACACCGACCGGGTCGCGCAGCGTGTACGCGTGCCATTCGCCGGGCAGCGAAACATTCGGCGTTTCACCGCCCATTTTCGTGGTCCAGCCGGACATGTAACGCAGCATCTCCGCGATGCCGACCACATCGCCATTGCGGCAGAAAGGCAACGGCTTGCCACTGTTGATGCACTCGAGTTCCGCGAGTTCGTCCGCGTGATCTTCGATCAGCGTGGCGAAACGCAGCATCATCCGGGTGCGCTCGGCGGGCGTGACCTTGCTCCACGGTCCTTCAAACGCACGGCGCGCGGCGGCCACGGCGCGATCGACGTCGGTTGCCGATGCCTCGGCGGCCGTGGTAATGACTGCACCGGTGCCGGGGTCGACGATCTCGGTACGGCGGCCGGAATCGGACTCTTCCATACGGCCGTCGATCAGCAATTGATGCGTACGCGCCAGAAAGGCGCGCGCCGCGTCGCCGAGTCCGGGATGTAACGTCGAAGTCATATCAGTATCCTTCCTGTGTCATTGGATTGATGGCGTGCTTCATTTGCCGAGCAACTGCCTCGCGATGATCACGCGATGAATTTCGTTCGTGCCTTCCAGAATCTGGTTGAGCTTGGCATCGCGCATGAAGCGTTCGACCGGATACTCCGTCGAGTAGCCATACGAGCCATGGACCTGCACCGCTTCCAGTGCGACTTCCATCGCAACGTCGGTGACATAGCATTTGACGATCGAAGAAAGCATCGTGAGACGGCTGCTGTCGCCTGCGTCGATCTCCTGGGTGCTCGAATAGAGCAGCCTGCGCGCCGCTTCGATCTTCATCGCCATGTCGGCGAGCTTGAACTGGATTGCCTGAAAGTCGCCGATCCGTTTGCCGAACTGACGGCGGTCTTTTGCGTAGTTGATCGATTCGTCCATCGCGGCCTGGGCCAGACCTAACGACGATGCCGCCACCGAGGGCCGGTTCAGATCGAGAATCTTCATGCACGCCTTGAAACCGTTGCCCTCTTCTCCGAGCAGACAATCGGCATCGATGCGCATGTTTTCGAAGAACACCTGATAGGTGGGCGAGCCATGCCGGCCCATCTTCACTTCCTTGCGGCCAATCTTCAGACCGGGTGTTTTCGTATCGACGAGAAACACGCTGATGCCCTCGTGCCCGCGCCCATCCGCGGTGCGCGCGAACAGCAGCATGTAATTCGCCTGGGCCGCCCACGTGATCCAGCTTTTCTGACCGTTGACGACGTACGAATCGCCGTCGCGCCGCGCGGTGGTGCGAATCGCCGACACGTCGGAGCCCGCTTCCGGTTCGGTGATCGCCACCGCTGAAATCGTGCGTCCCTTGGCCGCCTCGGGCAGATAACGCTGCTTCTGCGCTTCGCTGCCAAAATGCAGCAGCGGCAGAATTAGCCCGATCGAGTTGTTGGCGCACAAGGTCGATGCAGCCAGCGACACCTTGCCGATTTCTTCTTTCGCAATGCATACCGACGTCAGATCGCCACCCGGGCCACCGTATTCATCGGGCACCCACATCTGCAGCAAGCCGAGATCGCCGAATACTTCGACCAGTTCTTCCGGAAAGCGCTTGGTCTCTTCCATCCCCGCGACGAGCGGCCGAACCTGTTCTTCGGCGACCCTGCGCACCATGTCGCGCAGCATCTCCTGTTCTTCGCTGAATTTCACTACCGTCTCCTTGCGTCGCGTGTATTCAAAGGTCTTTAAAAGTGATTCGGCGGCTTCACGCGGACTTCAGCTCACGAAAGCCGAGCGCCGTCATCACCGGTTCGTCGCTCACGCGTATCAGTTGCGACCAGTCATCGAGCCCTTCGATCGTGAACGCGTGCCAGCACGGAATCGCGATCACGTCGCCGCGCACGAGATCGACTACGCCGAGTTCTTCGACGGTCATGCGCACACTGCCGCGCGTCACCGTGTACAGGTTGTTGTCGATCCGTTTGTCGTGCGAGCGCGACTGCGCGCGTTCAATCCCGACTGCCTGAAGACCGATTGTTTTGAGTCCGGCGGACGCAAAATCCAGCGTGCCTGCGTCTCGTGCGCCACGTTCGAGTTCGACGCCCTTGTGCCGTAACGGCGAGTCGGGCTCGTGCGAGACCATCGGCTCGTTGCGTTGCGGATGGTCCTCGAAATACATGCATTCGAGGTTTTGCACGAGCGGCACGTCGAGAAAGTCGATCCAAAAGGCGGGCTCGCTACCGAAGTTGCTATGTCCATGCCAATGCCACGAAGGCGTCAACACCACGTCGCCCGGCGCGACATCGACCTGCACGCCGTTGACGATCGTGAACGTGTCGGCACCCGCATCGAGAATCAGGCGCAGCGCATTCGGCGAATGACGATGCGAGCGCGCCGTCTCGCCGGGCAACACCAGCTGATACGCGGCCACCAGGTTGCGACAGGTCGGATAGATGTTGTCGGCAATCGGATTCACCATGATCAGGTTGCGGCGCTCGGCCTGCTCCGGCGAAACGAAGGCGCAGGCTGCATCGAGCGCGGCGCGCGCGTCGGCGTAGCGCCATACCGCGGGGACGAAGCGCGGGCGCGGCACCGGCCACATCTGTGGCACCTTCTTCGCCCAGCCCGGTGACAACGCACGGGCCTCGAGCGAATCGAAGAAGCCTTCTGGTACCACCTGATCGGGTGTAGCGGATTCAGACATCACGGTCCTCTGCGAAAGTGCCGTCGTGAGTCGACAGCTTGCGATACGGCTTGTTTCAAGCGCTGCAACATCACACGGCCAGCACGCCTTTCTCCGTGTCCCACACCGGGTGATCGCCGACCGTTCCGCGCGTCACCGGCAGACGCATCGACCCCACGCCGTCGATCTCGATCTCGATGACATCACCGTCCTCGACCGGCCCGACGCCTGCCGGCGTCCCGCTGGCAATGATGTCGCCGGGCTCCAGCGTCATCACCGCCGAGGACATCGCGATCATCTCCGGGATATTCACGATCAGATTGCGCGTGGACGCGGATTGCCGTTCCTCGCCGTTCACGCGCAGGCGCATTTCGATGTTGTCGAAGTCGGCGATTTCGTCGGCGGTCGTGATCCAGGGACCGGTCGGGCAGAACGTGTCGTACGACTTGCGCATCACGCGCTCTTCCTTGCCGCGCACCACCATGTCGAGCAGGCACGTAAAGCCGAAAACGTATGACCGGCTATCGGCATGCGACACGCCCCGGCCACGCTTGCCGACGATGATGCCGAGCTCGCACTCGTGATGGATCTCGCGGCCCGCCAGCGGCGGCAGCACGATTGCATCGGCCGGGCCGCTCAGGCTTGAATTCGCCTTGAGAAAGAAACCTTGACCGCTGGCCTTGAATGTTGAAATCACACCAGTGCCGGCGCCCTGCTTCATTTCATCGATGTGCGCGTGATAATTCGCCGGAAACGCGATCACCTTGTTCGGCCATTGCACCGGTGCGTCGAGACGCACCTCGCTCAATGCACGGCCGGCTCGCGATCGAACCGCATCCAGCAACGCTGCACGCGAATCTTCCCAGTGCGCGATAAAGCGCACCATCCCGACCGGCGGCCACGCGCCAGGAACGGCGCCGGCGATGTCGCTGACGTCGATCACATGACCTTCCTTAACCACGCCGATGCGGCCATTGTCGAAAGTTACGAGTCTCATCGCGCGGCCACCTCTTCGGCGACGCGCTCCGTCACGCTTAGCGGCTGCACGCCACGGGCAATGTCGATCAGTGCATCGGCGTCGTCCGGCTGGCTGTTCGCCCGCCAGGTGACGTGACCGTCAGGACGCACCAGCACCAGCGCGCATTCATACAGTGCACGGGCCTGCTCGTTGTCGATATCCACGACGGTCAACGGCATGCGGGCCCGTTTGGCAGCCTCCGTCATCGCGTCGGCGGAAACCGAGCGGTCGAAGCGCATCAGCACGAACTTGCGTCCCAGCAGATCGAGCGTCGATTGCCCCGGCGCGAGCCACACATGCGGCGCCCGATGTCCGGGCCGCGCCGTCTGTACGTAGGTGCTGACCGTGTCTTCCGGTTCGGGCGTGCCGTCCGGTACGACGATCGACGAACCCTCGTAACGGAAGCCAAGATGAATGCCGATCGTGTACCACTCGCGTTTCATCATCTGCGTGTACGCATCGCCGAACACCTTGCGAGCCTGATCGCCTTCCGGTCCCGCTTCGAATACGGCTGGAGTCAGCGTCTCGCGTGGCGTCAGCATCAGCTTCAGATTGTTGGTCGCCTCGTTGACATTGCGGATCGCGACCGGCCGACGCTCGAATTCGTACGTATCGAGCAGGTGGGCGCCGCCCCAGCCCTCCACCATCGCCTGCAACTTCCAGCCGAGATCCACCGAGTCCTGCACGCCCATGTTCATGCCGAAACCACCGGTCGGCGACGTCAGATGCGCGGCATCGCCGGCGATTTTCACGCGCTGCGTGCCGTAGTTGTCGGCAACCAGCTGGCGGCGAATCCACGGCATCACGGAGATGATCCGGAAATCGACATCGTCGCGCCCCACCGCGCGCCGGAACGCTGCGGCGACATCGTCTTCGGTGAGCGTTCGCATGGTCCCGTCACCGACAATCGAAAAGCGCCACCAGTTGCGCCCGTTGATTGCGACGACAGTGCTCCAGGTCCCTTCCGGCCCAATGAAGATGTAGCGATAGCCTGGCTTCTTGTCGTGCAGCTTCTCGAGACCCTCGCATTCGATGATCGCGTTCGTCGTATACGTGAGCGCCGGCGTGCCGGTCATCTTGATGCCGAGCGCTTCCTTCACGCGGCTCGCCCCGCCATCGCAACCGACCAGATACTGGCACTCGATCTTCTCTTCTTCACCCGTGACCAAGTTGCGAACCGTGACCGTGACGCCGTCGCTACACTCGTCGTGTGATACGTACTCGGTGCTATACCGGATCTGTACATTGCCGGTTCTGGCGGCGAATCGCGTCAGCACCGGATCGAAAAAGTTTTGCGGGCAACGCTCGCGTTTTTGCGGGCTCTGCTCCGGTTTGGGCTCGTCGCGCACCGTCGGAAACGACTCACGCCCGAACTCATAGCCGCCGTGCAGTTGCGACACCCATGCATAGTCCTGCGAATAATCGCGGTTGTAGCCGGCATTCTCGACATCGTCGACAATGCCCCAGCGGCGGCAAAACTCCATCGTGCGGATTCCGACCATGTCCATCTTGGGCTGGAACACCTGGCCGTCGCCGCGTTCGATCAATACACACGGCACGCCCCGCCAGCCGAGATCGCCGGCTAGTGCCAGGCCAACCGGCCCCGCTCCCACGATCACCACAGGGGTGCGCCCCACTTCGCTCTTCTGCGCCATAGTCGAAAGCTCCATCATCTTTTTGCGTGTCGGCTTGACTGTGCGTCGCGCCCTTTGAAAGTGAACTCACGGTGCTGCAATGTGGAGTCAATGTACCCGGCGCATGTTTGGTAAGGCCAATACTGTTTCCGAAGGGATTAAGAGGATTTCCTTATGATCCGACGCAAGGTTCTTCGTCTCAGTGGATCGGAAAATCGTATTGGTGTGCGCGGTATGCGCGTGACTATCCTTTGGACCAGCCTCGGCTCCTCGCAGCCGTTGCCCGATAAAGACAACACTCAGGAGACGTCAATATGCATACGAATCATGAAAGGCCGTGGTACCGGTGGTACGTGCTGTTCATGCTGACCTTGATCTATACGTTCAGTTACGTCGACCGCCAGATTGTCACGATCCTCGCGCCGTATCTGAAGAAAGACATGGGCATTTCCGATGCGCAGCTGGGTTTGCTGTACGGCACGTCGTTCGCGCTGTTCTATTGCGTGTTCGGCATTCCGCTGGCACGTCTCGCGGACGGCTGGAGCCGGGTCCGCACGCTCGCGCTAGGGCTGTCTTTCTGGTCCTTGATGACCGCGATGTCCGGCCTGTCACGTAATTTCACGCAGCTCGGCATGGCGCGTATCGGGGTCGGCGTGGGCGAGGCCAGCGCGACGCCCGCGGCCGTCTCCCTGCTCGGCGACTATTTCGAGCGTGCGAAGCGCGGCACCGTTCTGGCGCTGTATTCGGTGGGCGTGTATGTCGGCGCGGGCGCGTCGCTCGCGATCGGCGGATCGATCGTAGCCGCGTGGGAGCATGCATACGGCACAGGCGGCGTGTCGGCGCCGCTCGGGTTGTCGGGCTGGCAGGCGTCGTTTATCTGCGTGGGCGTTCCCGGATTGCTGTTCGCGCTGATCGTGCTGCTGACGATTCGCGAGCCCGCGCGCGGCCGCCTCGATGCCGTCGCCCCCAGGAAAGACCCTCATCCGTTTGCGCATGCCATTCGCGATCTCGGCGCGATGGTGCCGCCGTGGAGTTGGCTGACCCTGCGCACGCTCGGCGCACCGCGCCGCGAATACGTGCGCAACGCCGTGTATCTGCTTATCGCGATCTGCGTCGTGGTGTTCGCCACTTCCGCGACCAATCACGTGCTGTCCGCCAGCCGTAACGCGCGAATCGGAACGCTGTTCGGCATGCCGGTGACGAGCAATCTGATCCAGTGGCTCGCCATCGCGATTGCGGTCTATGTGTGCTCGAACTGGTATCAGGCGACTCGACTCGGCGACGCCGTCGCTCACCGCCTGATCACGGGATCGAAGACCTTCTTTTCGTTGACGGTGGCCGGTGCGTTCCTCGCGTTCGCGATGAACGCGGTGAACGGGTTCGTGTTCGTCTATGCGAGCCGCGACCTCGGCTTGACCGCTCAGGCCGGCTTGCATCTCGGGATCATCGCGATCATTGCGGGCGGCACCGGGATCAGCGTCAGCGGCTACCTGTCGGATCTCGCGCGGCGCAAGCATCCGCTCGGCAGACTCTACTGCGTGTGCTTTACCGCGACGATGTTCACGGCCGCCAGCGCGCTCCAGTATGTGACGCGAGACGTCACCGTGTTCTATTGCGCGTACGCCGTCGCGACGTTCTTCGTGCCCATGTGGTTTGGCCCGCTTCAGGCGACCACGCAGGATCTGGTCATTCCGCGACTGCGCGGCACCGCATTCGCGGCATTTTCGCTCGGAGCCAACATCTTTGGCCTGGGGCTTGGACCGTATTGCGTTGGTCTGATCAGCGATGCATCGGGCAATCTGCGCCTGGCAATCCTCTGCGCACTCGCTGTTTTGCCCGTTTCGATCGGCTCACTGGTTCTGGCTAGCCGGACTCTGGTCAGCAGCGAAGCGATCGCTCGCGCGGAACTGGAACGCTTCAATACTCAAGCCAGCGAAGAAGAGATCGAGTTGGCCGGCGCCCAATTGACTCACTGATTGTGCGCTGACGATAGCGCTATCGATTAGCGGCGAAGGCGGCTCGCGCTCTGCATTTCGCAGGCGAGCCGCCTATTTTTATTGCGGCTGAAAATACCGAATTGCCGCGCCCCGATTACTTCAGCCGGTAACGAATCGGCAGTGACTTCAAGCCGCTGATGAAATTGGACTGCAGCAATCTTGGCTCTCCTGCCAACTCCACGTGGGCCAATCGCGGCAACAATTCTTCGAACAGAATTCGCATATCAAGCTTCGCCAGATGTTGCCCGATACACATATGCGGACCATTACCAAATGCCAGATGCGGATTGGGATCGCGGTCGACTCTGAATACGTCCGGGTCGTCGAACACGTCCTCATCACGATTCGCGGACGGATAACTCAGCAGCAGCCGGTCGTTTGCCCGAATCGATTGGCCCCGCACTTCCACATCTCGCGACGCGCACCGCATGAAGTGCTTGATCGGCGTCGACCAGCGGATCGATTCGTTGATGAATGACGGAATGAGTGCGGGCGACGACTGCAGTTTTGCAAATTGCTCCGGGAAGGTAAGCAGGCCCAGCATCCCGCCCGCGGACGCCGCCGAGGTCGTGTCGTGGCCCGCCGTAGCGATCGCGACGTAGTAGTCGACCTCGCGATCCTCATCGATCAACTCTCCGTCGAAACGCGTGTTCGCAATCAAGGAAATGAGGTCATTGCGAGGACGAGCGCGACGTTCGTGGCTAAGTTCACGGAAATATCCGTAGAAGTCTTCAAGCGTCGCGCGCCACGCCCGCGCCGCCGCGTCCGGCCCCTCCGGGATCTCCGCCCGGCGTTCATCCGGATCGTCTCCACCAAAGAGTTGTTGCGTCAGCTTGAGCATCCGCGGCTCGTCCGATGCCGGCACGCCCAGGATATCCATGATCACGCGTAACGGATAGTAGAGAACGAAATCCTTGACGAAATCGCACTCCCCTCCGAGTTCGACAAATTGCTGGACTGACTCACGGGCAATTTCCCGCATTCTTTCGTCGAGGCGCTTTACCGTACCCTGCATGAACCAGTTGGACGTGATGCCCCGATAGCGGCCATGCTCCGGCTGATCCATGTAGGCCAGCGAATTCATCGAGCGCACCTTGCCTTTATTCGTCTTCCGCGTGAATGCATCGCTTTCGCGAGTCTGCAGAATCAGATTCTGGTCGCCATTGATGAAGGTTTTGTTGTCTCGCGAAATGGCCATCACGTCGGCATGTTTCGACACGATCCAGAACGGGTCGTAACCTTCCACATCGGCTTTTGCAAGCGGTTGATGATTGCGAAGCCACTTCAGCGCCGGATAAATCACGTTGTCGTCAGCATAGGATCGACTCGACACGACCGCTGATGCAATTTCATCCGGAATTGATTCCGCACTGAGATTACTCGACACAAAATCCAGAGCACTCATTTTACACTCCTTGATATAGCGTCGCCGAAAATCATGTTTATTGAAATAAATTCAAAGTAAGGGGAATACGAGATTCAACGCAGTGGAACGATATGACCTTATCCGGCCCGTGAGCCCTGGGAGAAACCCGCGAGAAGCGATAGCGTTTTATTATGAAGTCATATTATTTTCGTCTCTTATGATCGGCACGCGAAATACTTGCTAATCTGCGTCTAACGGACAATCTTCATATCAAGAGGTGAAAAATGACAAAAGCCTGGGTGGAGACGCGCGCTGGGCAGACAATCGAAATTGAAAGTGAGCCGGGATACAGCCTGATGGAGGCTATCCGGAATAATGGCGTCGAAGAACTGCTTGCCATGTGTGGTGGTAGCTGTTCATGCGCCACTTGTCATGTCTATATAGACGACGCATTCGCAAGCCGCCTCAACCCGATGACGGCGGAAGAAAAAGGTATTGTCGAAGGGTCGATGCATTTTACCGCCCAGTCGCGACTGTCCTGCCAGATACCTTTCGACGAAGCGCTTTCCGGCATCAGGTTCGTCATAGCACCGGAAGAATAATGCCGCGATTATCCCCGTCGCGATGCCGGTAAATATCCTCAAAAGCCCGCCGGCTTATTAACACTTCCTAATTTATACGCACATCCAAACACCGGCTTTTCTACCATTTATGAACCAAGAACTTCTGATCGACGGAAAACTAGTCAAAAGCGAAGGAACCATTCCTGTCATCGATCCCGCTACAGGTCAACCATTCGCGTATTGCGCAAAGGCCTCGCTGCGTCACGTCGACGAAGCAGTGGCTGCGGCATCGAGGGCCTTCGCAACGTGGCGTCGCCGGCCGCTCGCCGATCGCCAGGCCGTACTGCGCGAAATCGCCGGCATCGTCGAGGCCCATCGCGACGAACTCGCGCGGCTGCTCACGCAAGAACAGGGCAAGCCGCTGGCGGACGCGCAGTGGGAAGTCGACGGCACCGCCTACATCTTCCGGCACTATGCGGCAACGAACATCGCCGTCAAGGTGATTGCCGACGACGCAACCCGGCGCGTGGAGGCGTATCGCGAACCGCTCGGCGTGGTCGCGGCCATCCTGCCGTGGAACTTCCCGCTTTTCATGGCAGCGGCCAAGATCGCGCCAACCCTGTTGACCGGCAACACGCTGGTCCTCAAACCCGCGCCCACTACGCCTCTCGCAACGCTGCGGCTGGGCGCGCTGTGCCGCGATGTGATCCCTGCTGGGGTTCTCAACCTGCTCGCCGATGAAAACGACATCGGTCCGGCGCTCACTGCCCACCCCAATGTCCGCAAGCTCGCGTTCACCGGCTCGACGCAAACCGGGCTCAAGGTGATGAACGCCGTCGTCTCCACCATGAAGCGTCTGACGCTCGAACTCGGTGGAAACGACGCCGGCATCGTGCTCGACGACTGCGATCCCGAAGCAACTGCCGCGGGTCTGTATGCGGCCGCATTTACGAACAACGGCCAGATCTGCGTGGCGATGAAACGTCTCTATGTCCCCGACGCTCTTTACGACGCCGTCTGCGATGCACTCAAAGCCGTGGTGCAGAGCAAGGTGGTCGGCCCCGGTCTGGACCCTCGCAGTCAGTTGGGACCGATCCAGAATCGCCAGCAATTCGACAGGCTGAAGTCGTTGATCGACTCGGCACGCCGCGACGGCGAGATCATCTGCGGGGGCGAGGCGGCGCCGAACGGCGGCTATTTCATTCAGCCCACGCTCGTACGCGATATCGGCGACGACAGTGCACTGGTCAAGGAAGAACAGTTCGGCCCGGTGCTGCCGATCATCCGCTATCAGCACCTCGATGACGCAATCGCGCGCGCGAACGACACACCGTTCGGACTCGGCAACTCCGTCTGGTCGCCCAATCTCGATCGCGCGCACGAAGTGGCGCGTCAACTGGACTCCGGCACGGTCTGGATCAACAAGCATGGCGACGTGACGCCGGATGTACCGTTCGCCGGCGCGAAGCTATCGGGTATTGGTGTCGAATATGCGGAAGACGGTTTGCATGAACTGACGCAACTGAAAATCATCAATCTCGGCAAGGCGCAACCCGCGCAATCCGATGCCCCCGCGATAAGAACTGAAAAAAGGTAATCGCGATTCAGGAGGAGACAGAAGTTGGAAAACCGCCTTGTAAAAGACGATGGTATCTACGACTACGTAATTGTGGGCGGCGGCGCCGCCGGTTGTGTTCTTGCGAATCGGCTGAGCGAAAATCCGTCGACCAAGGTGTGCCTGCTCGAAGCCGGTCCCGATGACAACAACCTCTACATCGGCATGCCGGCTGGATTCGTAAAAGTATCGGGGAACGCCCGCTATACGTGGAATTTTTCCACCGAGGCCACCGCGCTCACCGGTGGCCGTCCTATTGGACTCCTGCAGGGAAAGACGCTCGGCGGCGGTACGTCGGTCAACGGCATGGCGTTCAATCGCGGGCAACGCGCTGACTTCGACGAGTGGGCCGCGTTGGGCAATCCTGGCTGGAGCTATGACGAGCTTCTGCCGGTGTTTCGCGACCTCGAGTCGCGCGAAAGCGGCGACCCGCACTATCGCGGCCGCAATGGTCCGGTGGCCGTGACCGACGTGAAATGGAACGACGGTCTGTGCGAGGCATTCATCAACGGCTCGGTTGAATGCGGCATTCCCCGCAATAGCGACACCAATGGCGAACGGCAGGAAGGCGTCACGTTCTCGCAGGTCACGATCAAAAACAATCGTCGTGTCAGTTCATCCAGCGCCTTTCTGCGACCGGCGCGCAGCCGCCACAATCTCCGCGTCGTGACAGAGGCACTGGCAACGCGGGTGCTGTTCGATCACAAACGGGCGACCGGCGTTATCTATCAACGCGGCGAGACATTGCATCGCGTTCAGGCCACCCGCGAAGTCGTGATTGCCTGCGGCGCGATCAATACGCCGCGGCTGCTTCAGGTGTCCGGAGTCGGTGACGCGCGCTTGCTCAAGGAGATCGGAGCGCCTGTCGTACACGATCTTCCTGGAGTGGGTAGCAATCTCCAGGATCACTACATGGCATTGCTGGTGGCGCGGGGCCGCAATTTCCGCTCGATCAATCAGTTGGCTCGCGCACCGCAGGTTTGGTGGCAGGTGCTGCTCTGGTCAATGGGCATGCAAGGCATTTTGAGCTTGCCGGTGGCGCTCGTGCATTACTTCTTCAAATCGGGGCTTGGTAACGGCGATGCCGACATTCAGGGCATTTTCACGCCCGCGAGTCATATGACGGGCGAACAAGGCACGCTCGACAAAGCCGCCGGCATGACGTGCGCGGTCTGGCAGCATAGGCCGCTCAGTCGCGGCCATGTCAAAGCACGGTCGATCCAGATGAGCGAAACGCCGCTCATTCAGCCCAACTATCTCGATCATGAACTCGATCGCAAGGTATTGATTGCGGGCTGTCGCAGAACACGCGCCATCCTCACCTCCTCTGCGATGAAGGCGTATTTCGACACCGAGATGATGCCGGGCGATTTCGTGCAAAGCGACGACGAGTGGCTAGACTTCGCCCGGCAAACTGGGTCAACCGTCTTTCACCCGGTTGGCACCGCAAAAATGGGACCTGCCAGCGACACGATGAGCGTCGTCGATTCATCGCTTCGCGTACATGGCATTCAGAACCTGCGCATCGCCGATTCGTCGATCATGCCGACCCTGACCTCCGGCAACACCGCAGCGATCTGCATGGTGATCGGCGAGAAGGCGTCGCGTCTGATTCTCGATCGTCAGAACGCGAAACGGGCCGCGTAGCCCACCGCGAGAGCCAACCTGAAATCGCGGTATTGACATCTCCGGGGCACCGCTCCGGAGATGTCCCATGTCGCCCGCGAATATGTTTCGTCTAGTACGCAATCCTATATAGGCAAAAGAATCGTGACCAATCGCCAGATTGCAGTAGCGGGCTGTCTGCTCGCCCTGACAGGCAGTGTGCATGCCCAATCGTCCGTCAACCTGTTCGGCGCCGTCGATGCAAACATTCGCTATATCGCCTATTCGCAAGGTCATGGATCGGCAGTTAGCATGGGTTCGTTCGGCGGCAGCCCGTCGTTCATCGGCCTGCTCGGCAAGGAGGATCTCGGCAACGGCTACCGTGCGACGTTCCGGATCGATGCGGGCTTCGTTCCCGCTACGGGTCAAGCAGCGCCGTCCGCATGGAATTTCCCCTTCTTCGACCGCTCCGCGTGGGTAGGCCTGGAAAGTCCATTCGGCGTCTTGCACTTTGGTCGCGAATGGTCGCCGACCTATACGAACATGTGGACGTATGACCCGACCTACAATCTCGGCGTGGGCAATCTCGCTCATTTATCGAATCTGCTCAGCCATGCGATCGTGCCGAACTATGACTGGAACGCGAATTCGATCACCTATTACACGCCGGAGAATCACTACGGCATTTCCGCGGCGCTCCAGGTCGCACCGCGCGGCGACGGACTTGGTTGCGCGGGCAATCCGGTTTGTTCTACCACAATCGGTAGTTTCGTCGGCGGGAGATTGGTCTATGACCTTGGGTCATTTGAAATTGCCGGGGCACTAGGGCAAACCGGCATCACCTCCAACACGGTGGCGCCACAATCTTCCGGGAAGTGGACCCAGGCGAATCTCGGAGTCTCCTATGACTTCAAGGTCGCAAAACTGATGCTGGCACTGAACGATGAATCGTTCGTCGGACTGAAGGAGCGGCGTGCGAGCATTGGTGTGCAAATTCCGGTCGGCGTGCATTTCGCGTGGGCCTCGTATGGACTCACCCGGACCGATGCTGACGCACAGGCGGCCGGACTGTATGGCGCTCAGGCCTTTGCTCTAGGCTTCATCTATAACCTATCCAAATCTACGGCGGCGTATGCTTCGGTTGCCTACCTGAAAAACTCCGGACGGGGGACGCTTAGCGTCGAGGATGTCAACTCCTATACCGGCAACACGCCTTTGGGAGGAGCAACCACCGGCGTCGAGATCGGCATCCGGACGGCTTTTTAATTGCGTCGCGCCTATCCTGGCGAGCATTGTGCGGCGTGGATCTGTGTGAAAGGTCAGAAGATCCTGACCTCACGTCTACATCGAGGAGTTGGCTCTATCACGATTGCTCCGCCATTAACGGTGCGCTGTCTCCATTGAGCGGTTTCTGCGGACTATCTGGCACCGAAAAATCAAGCTGTGTTCATTGACAAGTCAATGAATGGCCAGAGACGAAGGGGCGGATAGCCACAAACTATCATCCCCTTCATTTTGGCATCCCGCGCCGGTTGTCTCATGCAGACTCGGGCGACGCAGCAGCTAAAGTCGACAGATGCAACCATGGACGCCCAAACTGAGTGGCTCCGTGAAGCGACTCTGACAAATAGCGGGAACGGGTTCGTCCTATTAAGATAAGTTTTCTTATGTGCGACGTGAGGTCGCTTCGTTCGTTGTTTTACCGTCGATGTCTGGCGGGAGGAAACCGGGCGTTCCGTCGCTCGTAGTCTATTGGTGCATGCGGGGCTGGTAACGGCGCCGTGTGAAGCCACCGAGACAATGTAGCCCGGCGCAAGCTAAGCCGTGGTCGTGAGACGACGGTGCCCCTGCGAGTGTCAATGCGGAGGGGGCGCTAGACTGGATGGCATGGTTAAAGTATTTGAACTGCTGATAAACATCGTTAACTTAGACGGGCCAAAGACACTGATAGGCCCCACCCAAAACGGGAACGTAGCAGGTCTGCCCTTTATAAGATGGGGCAGCGCGGACATGGTGCTACCGGTGGAGAAGCAGAGCCTAAACCATTCCTGCGAACGATGCGGAACACGGAAACCCCGTATCTCTGCCCAGTCGGGCAAGCCGACCGTGAGGAAAGCTGTTGGAGGTGCGGGAACAGGAGTGCGGAGAAAGCGAACGCCGTCCTGTAATCGGACGGATAGGGATTGCGCCGCAAGGCAACATCATCCTACGCGAAAGCGGGCAGACTTCCGCATGGTCTTTCGTCACGAAAGAGTCTGACG
The DNA here is from genome assembly GCF_050435345.1 of Paraburkholderia sp. 32. NCBI lineage: Bacteria > Pseudomonadati > Pseudomonadota > Betaproteobacteria > Burkholderiales > Burkholderiaceae > Paraburkholderia > Paraburkholderia sp. 32. Next base: position 5,498 of record NZ_JBNDKD010000002.1, on the reverse strand, counting down.
AACCTTCAAAGGAGGAGAAGCAAATGACAGTGCAGCAAGCCGGCACCGGTGCGTCCTCCGATCGCGCAATGCATTGGAACGATGTCGATTGGGCCCGATGCTATCGTGAGATTCGAAGGCTGCAGGCTCGCATCGTGAAGGCGACACAGGACGGCAAGTACGGCAAGGTGAAGGCTTTGCAGTGGTTGCTGACCCACTCGTTCAGCGGCAAGGCACTCGCCGTCAGACGGGTGACTGAGAATCAGGGTAGACGGACTCCCGGCGTAGACGGCCTCACATGGTCTACGCCGAGGTCCCGACTCCAGGCAGTGAAGTCTCTAAAGCGGCGGGGCTACCGCCCTCTGCCGCTGAGACGAATATATATCCCGAAAGCCGACGGGAAACGGCTGAGACCTCTTGGAATTCCCTGCATGGTCGACAGAGCGCAACAGGCGCTTCATCTGCTTGCACTCGAACCTGTTGCAGAAACCATGGCGGATCCGAACTCTTATGGGTTCAGAGCCGCCCGCTCCACGGCCGACGCGATAGAACAGTGCTTTATCTCACTGGCCAGCAGCAATCGCGCGCAGTGGATTCTGGAGGCCGACATCCGGAGCTGCTTTGATGAAATTTCGCATGATTGGTTGGTCGCCCACATCCCAACGGACAAAGCGATACTGCGAAAGTGGTTGAAGGCTGGCTACCTTCACAACAGTGTCTTTCACTCGACGGAAGCGGGTACGCCTCAGGGCGGTATTATCTCGCCCACGTTGATGAACATGACTCTCGATGGGTTAGAACGAACACTTCTTGCGAAGTTCTGCAGAGGCGGCCGGAATCCGTCGAAGGTTAACGTCGTTCGATATGCAGATGACTTTGTTATCACTGGCGCGACGCGAGAAGTGCTGGAGGATGAAGTCATGCCGCTGGTCGTGCAGTTTCTTGCACAGCGGGGATTATCGCTGTCACGGGAGAAGACCCGGATCACGCATATCAACGATGGGTTCGATTTCCTGGGCATGAACGTTCGCAAGTACGACGGCAAGTTGTTGATCAAGCCGGCCAAAACGAGCGTTCAGCGCTTCATGCGGAAGCTTCGGGACGTCGTGAAAGGCAATGCAACGCTAAGACACGATCGTCTGATCCGCCTGCTCAACCCAAAGATTCGCGGTTGGGCGGATTATTATCGGCATGTCGTGGCGAAGCGCACCTTTAACAAGGTTGCTCATGCGATTTGGGAATGTCTATGGCGTTGGGCGAAGCGCCGACACCCGCAGAAGAACTCGCACTGGGTACGTCGGAAGTACTTTCGAACCGTTGGCGCCCGCCAATGGGTCTTTGGTACGGCGACGGACAAAGTGCTCAGCAATGGAAAGCGTGAACTTCTGACGCTGTACGACATTGACGGCACGTCGATCCGGCGGCACCGCAAGATCAAGGGTGCCGCAAACCCGTTCGACCCGCAGTGGGAAAGTTATTTCGAAGAGCGGTTGGGCTTCACGATGATGGACTCGCTCAAGGGCCGGATGCGGCTGATCCGGTTGTGGCTCGATCAGCAGAGGTCCTGTCCGGTCTGTCGTCAAATGATCACGAAATCCAGTGGCTGGCGGCTGTACCACCTGGAGCGAAAGATCGATGGCGGTAAGGACACGATCAGCAACCTGACGATGCTTCACCCGGATTGCCATCGGGCCGCGCGTGCCCTCGGACTCTCAGTAGTGAAACCGGCCTCGGCAATGGGGCTTTGAAAGGCTTGAGCCGTGTGCTGGGAAACTCGCATGCACGGTTCTTAGGGGGCGGCGGTGCAGTAATGCACCGCTGCTACCCGACCTAAAGGCACCTGTTTGCAGGCTAAACTCCGGGGTATGAAAAGGCGCCTCACCCTGCCCTCCGCGCCCGCTGCTGACGCTGAATCTTCCGGATCCGGTTTTCCCGATGCCGACGAGCTTGCCGTGCTGCGCGCGTGGTACGCCGGCGTGTCCGTGCGGCAGGCCGTGGCGCGTTACCTGCCCTCCGCACTCGGTGACGGGAAATCGGCGCGCGGCGTCCTCGGGCGCATCCGCGGCAAGCTGCTGGACGTTGCGCGCGCGGCCCATCGCGACGATCTCGTCGCACTCCTCACTCATCCTGTAGCGGGACGCGAGCAGCAAGCGAAAGGCGTGGCGCAGGCGATCGATGCGCTGCGCACGGCGCGCTCTCCGGAACCGCAGATCGCCGACGACATCGCGCAGTGGTTTTCCCCGCGCGCGGTGCGCGTACTGCACGCGTACGGCATCACGACGCTCGCCGATCTCACCGTGCTATTCCGCGCCGGCGCCAGTGGTGGAAGGCCGTGCCGGGGTTCGGCACGGCGAGCGCCCGTTCGATCGAGGCGTTCTTCGCCGCCTGGCCCGCGCTCACGGACAGGGCGCATGGGCTGGTGGTCGCGAGCCAGCGCGGCGACATCGTGCCGTGGGAAACCCTCAAATTGCCGCACGAGGTCGACGGCTCCGCCGGCACGTTCCGCGCACCGCCCGCCACCTGCACGCTCGACGCGTCCAACGACTACGAGGCCGTGCAGACGTGGCTGTCCCTGCACGAGTCGCCCGCCACGCAGCGGACCTACCGCAAGGAAGCCGAGCGGCTGATCCTCTGGGCCATCGTCGAGCGCGGGCGCGCGCTATCGTCGCTCACGACCGAAGATGCGATCGCGTACCGGACGTTCCTGCGCCATCCGGCGCCGCGGGGACGCTGGATCGGCCCGGTGCGCCCCCGCACGTCACCGGACTGGCGGCCGTTTAACGGCACCCTCTCGGCGCGCTCGGTCGCGCACGCGCTGTCGATTCTCGGCGCCCTGTTCCGCTGGCTGGTCGAACAGCGCTACATGCTGGCCAATCCGTTTGCAGGCATCAGGGTGCGCGGCGGCAGGACGGCATCGACGCTCGACGCGTCGCGCGCCTTTACCGACGGGGAATGGGCGCTGGTACGTACGATGGCCGAGGGGCTGGAATGGTCTCACGGCTGGACGGTTCCGGCCGCGCAGCGCTTGCGGTTCCTGCTCGATTTCGGCTTAGCGACGGGTTTGCGCGCGAGTGAGCTGGTCGGCGCGACGCTCGGCCACGTCGAGACGGACGCACGCGGCGAGCACTGGCTGCGCGTCACCGGCAAAGGCGGCAAGATCGCACGGGTGGCGCTGCCGCCGCTCGCGTGGGACGCCCTCGCCCGCTATCTGGCCGGGCGCCAGTTGCCAACTACTACGGCGCGCTGGCGGCCGGACACACCGGTCATCGGCAGCCTGGAAGCAGACAGTGACACGGCCATCAGCAGTGTGCGGCTGTGGAGCGTGCTCGAGCGCTTTCTCGTCCTTGCCGCCAATGCCATCGAGACCGATCACCCGCCGCTCGCGGAGAAGCTGCGCCGCGCGAGCCCCCACTGGTTGCGGCACACCCACGCTACCCGCGCGCTCGGCCACGGCGCCGAACTCACCACGGTGCGCGACAACCTGCGGCACGCTTCCGTCTCCACGACCTCGATTTACCTGCACAGCGACGAAGTGAAGCGCGCGCGGCAGATCGGCGAGGCTTTTACAACCCGGAGCTGAGAGTACCACCTCGCTTCGCGAACGCGAATGTCAGGAGCCGCCCGTTATGCCCGCCTGCGCGCGTCACGATGCCCCGCAGCCTGTACCCTGATGCCGGCGGCAATCGCCAACCTCATCAGACCGATACGCATACCGCTTTAACCGCATAAACGACAACGCCCTGAAACCCGTCATGGAAAAACCTGAATTCGAGCCGCAGATTCTGGCAAGCCGCCAAGGCGTGTCATTCCGCCTCGTCAGAGGGCAAACCCTCGTCGAATGCGTCATCACGACCGCAGCGCTCGAGGCTCATTTCTGGCTTGAAGACCGGGCCGACGACCTGCGGATCCTCAGGACCTTCCGCGACGGATATAGCCGCATCCGCGCGATCGCTGAACGCAAGCTGCTCGCGCACCCGGGCGCACGCGTCGAACTGACACCTGACGATTTCGGGCGCCACTGATCAAAGCGAGCACGGCAGGTGACGCCACATCGTTGTCCGCCAGGAAATCACGGGTTGCTCAACCCGCATGCCCTTTTCGGACGGACCAGGGTCGTGGCCCGCTATCCCATACTGCTGCCAGACGGGGTGGCGGCGAAGCCAGGCCGGAGGGCGCCAGCGCTTGACAGTTAGTTGCGTCACGAGCATCGGACGTGAGTACGCGCGGGCTGCTGCGCCGTCTCTGGCGCGTAGCCGAAACGGAAAAGCCGATGGACGTTGCGACTGGGCCTTGTACTGAGCCATTCGCCTGCGACGATAGGCTGCCGGGAAAAGGTCCCTTGCGGGGCCTATGAGCCTATGAGCGACGCGCGGCGATGCGTCGCGTTCGCATGGCGTCGACTGGAGATCTGCGTCTGCCCGTCAGCAGTCTGAGGCGGAGCACACTCCGGTTTTTCTGAAGGACGGTCATCGAGGCCGTGACGGTTTTGCGCGTGAGACCGACGCGCAGACGAACCACCTATTCCTCCCTGAACGATAGCTCTATGCCAATCCCGCTCTCTGCCGACGATCGCGTTTCTCGCGATTCGGAGGGCGGGTGACGGAGCAGTCCGGTCCGTGGCGCCAGCTTCCCGAGTGCGGCATTTCGGCCATTGCCGACGTTGGAGAGGACTGGATTCTACGTCGGCAGTGGACGGATTGCCGACGGTGGCGGTATCGAGGGGCCGGGCGGCAGCTTCCTGCATCAGCGAACTCACACTCCCGACCCACTGCGGCCGGTCGCCCGTGCTTCAACCGTACGGCCGTTGTCTGTGCAAAAGCGACGGAGAGTGATGAGTATGTGCTGCTACAGCTAGTTCTCTCCGTCTTCCCTAGGGAGGTCGCCGACACGCGACCTGGCCTGCCGTGGCAAGTCCGCAGCCCGCTGCAGTCGTGCGACAATCCGTCATCGCGTTCCAGCTTGGCCGGCATTGCCGCGTTCTTTCGAACGAATGTCCATCTCAACGCCCTTGTCGTCGTTTGCGCGCATCTCCGCAGCACACCTCGATGAACTCATCGCGCTGCTCGAGATCCGCGTCCTAGGCCTGTCCGAGTGTCTCGTCAGCGAGGGGTTCGTGCTCGAACTCGACGGCAACGACGCGCCCGGCATCCACTACATTCTTTCCGGCAGCGGGCTTCTACACATCGGAGGCGCCGATTCGGTACCCCTTACACCGCACACGCTGCTGATCGTCCCACCGCGACATCCGCTGAAGCTCGAGGTGCCCGCAAACCAGGCGGGCATCGCACCGGTCGTCGTATCCGGCCGCGAGCATAAGCGTGTCGTCGATTCCATCAACCGGTTCCGCGCCGGATCGACTGAGCCCATGACCGTGATGATCTGCGGTTACTTCACCGCAGCTTTCGGCGCCTCGATTAATCTCTTCGAAATGCTCTCGATGCCGATCGTCGAGCAATTCGATCCGTCCGACCGGCTCGACGTCTATCTGCGCACTGCCTTCGAGGAGCTGATGGCACAGG